>NZ_JBIGHZ010000004.1:0-550063 GCF_043555845.1 Roseateles rivi
ATCCCGAACAGGACCGTGAAACGACTCAGCGCCGATGATAGTGCGGATTCCCGTGTGAAAGTAGGTCATCGTCAGGCTAATATCCCCAAACGCCCGGTCTAATACGATCGGGCGTTTTGCTTTTGGGGGTTAAATTTGTGGGCGGCAAAGGTCATCAAGGAATTGGCATGACGAGGCTCTGTTCCCCTGCAGTTTTTTCGTTGGCGTCGCCACGGGCCTTGTTGTTTGACCTCGACGGCACCCTGGTCGATACATTGGGTGATTTTTGCGCCGTGCTGGATGCGGCGTTTACCGAATGTGGCTGGCCCACGCCTTCTCGCGCGTTCGTTGCCGCGACGATTGGCAAGGGCGGCGAGCACTTGATTCGAAGTGCCCTGACCCATCAGGGCATCCCGCAGGATGCCTATGCGATGGCGGCGGAGGCGTATCAGCGGCATTACGAGCACCTCAACGGCACGCATTCGCAGGTGTTCCCTGGTGTCTCTGAAGCCTTGGCGGGCCTGCATCAGCGTGGCCTGCCTCTTGTTTGTTTGACCAACAAGCCACAGGCGTTTGCTCGAACCTTGTTGGACCGCAAGGGTTTGCTGGCGTGCTTTTCAGCCGTATGGGGCGGCGATAGCTTTGAGCGCAAAAAGCCCGACCCGCTGCCCATTGTGCGCAGCGCTGAGTTGTTGGGCTTGCGTGCGCAGCAGGTTTGGATGATTGGGGACTCCCGCAATGATGCACAGGCAGCGCGGGCGGCTGGAGCGCCTGTGATGCTTGTGGCTTATGGCTACAACCATGGCGAACCGGTGGAGCAAGCAGGAGCCGACGCCGTGCTGGAGAGTTTGCTTGAGTTGCCACCCATGCTGGACGAGGCTGCGGCTCGCGAAGCGGGTTGAGCACGCATTCAGGCGGTGTGCGGCACAAGGGGGCTGGTACACTGCCTTAGTTATGTTCATCGCACGCAAGCACATCAAAGGGTCTCACGACCGGGGAGCCTGGCCCTGGCGACCCCTGCCCGACTTCGACTGAAGCCGCTTGTTGCTTGCATGGCGCGCTAACTTTGCGCGCCACCCCAGTTGCACCACAGCCAGATTGCCGCAATGGCAGCGCAAGATCGTGTGGTGCATTCTCAGACGCAACAAGCGATTTGATACCTGCGCCGCCGGTGACGCCTCAACGGTGCGCGCCCGGGCCTCTGGGAATGACAGCGTGATCACATCAACCGAATTTGAACGACTGGCTGCGGCTGGACACAACCGCATTGCCATGGTCAGCGAGGCCTTTGCTGATCTTGAAACCCCTTTGTCGCTCTACCTCAAGCTCTGCACGGGAGATGGGCAAGAGGCTGCGCGCTACAGCTTTTTGCTGGAGTCCGTCCTCGGTGGTGAGCGCTTCGGGCGTTACAGCTTTATCGGCTTGCCTGCCCGCACGGTATTGCGCGCGCATGGCCACCACATAGAGGTGCAGCGTGATGGGCAGACCATCGAGCGCCATGAGGGCAACCCGCTGAGCTTTGTAGAGGCCTACCAGCAGCGCTTCAAAGTGGCGCTGCAGCCAGGCTTGCCGCGCTTCTGCGGTGGGCTTGCGGGCTACTTTGGCTACGACGCGGTGCGTTACATCGAGCCGCGCTTGGCGGCTGGGCATAAAGACGGCGGACTCAATACCCCTGACGTGATGCTGCTGCAGTGCGAAGAGCTTGCGGTGATCGACAACCTCTCGGGGCGTCTCTACCTCATCGTCTATGTGGACCCGCATCAGCCCGATGCTTACGGCTGGGGCCAGCAGCGCTTGGCGCAATTGCGTGCCAAGCTCAATCGCAGCGTCAGCGCGCCTGAGGTCAAGCCCAGTGCTGCGCACCCGGTACAACGCGACTTTGCCAAGGCCGACTACCTGGACGCCGTGCTGCGTGCCAAGGAGTACATCGCGGCTGGCGATTTGATGCAGGTGCAGGTGGGCCAACGTTTGCACAAGCGCTTCACGGCATCGCCCTTGAGCCTCTACCGCGCGCTGCGTTCGCTCAACCCCAGCCCGTACATGTATTTCTACGACATGGGTGACTTCCAAATCGTCGGAGCATCGCCGGAGATTTTGGTGCGCCAGGAGCGTGCTGCGCAGTCTCGCAAAATCACCATCCGTCCGCTGGCGGGCACGCGCCCGCGTGGAGCTACGTCTGAGCAAGACTTAGCCCTGGAGGCGGAGCTCAAAGCCGACCCGAAAGAGCGGGCCGAGCACTTGATGCTCATTGACTTGGCGCGCAACGACATCGGGCGCATTGCCAAGACGGGTACGGTGAAGGTCACCGATGCTTTTGTGGTGGAGCGCTATTCGCATGTGATGCACATCGTCAGCAACGTCGAAGGCGAGCTGCGCGATGGCATGAGCAGCCTCGACGTGCTGCGCGCCACATTCCCCGCGGGCACGCTCACCGGCGCGCCCAAGATCCGCGCCATGGAGCTGATTGATGAGCTCGAGCCGGTCAAGCGGGGCATCTACGGCGGTGCCTGTGGCTATTTGAGTTTTGCCGGGGATATGGACTTGGCCATTTCCATCCGGACCGGTGTGGTGCAAAACCAGACGCTGTATGTGCAGGCCGCCGCCGGTGTGGTGGCGGACTCGGTGCCCGAGCTGGAATGGCAAGAGACCGAGCACAAAGCCCGCGCGCTGCTGCGTGCGGCCGAATTGGTTGAAGCTGGTTTTTGAAGGAGGCTGCCATGCTGCTGATGATTGACAACTACGACAGCTTCACATTCAACCTGGTGCAGTATTTTGGCGAGCTGGGTGCCGAAGTCAAAGTGGTGCGCAACGACGAGATCAGCGTGGCCGAAATCGCCGCGCTCAACCCTGATCACATCGTGCTCTCGCCCGGCCCTTGCACGCCTGCTGAGGCTGGTGTGTGTGTGGAGGCCATCGCGCATTTCGCGGGCAAGAAGCCGCTGCTGGGCGTGTGCCTGGGCCACCAAAGCATGGGCGCGGCCCTGGGCGGGCGCATTGTGCGCGCACGCACGCAAATGCATGGCAAGGCCAGCACCATCAGTACCGATCAGCGTGGTGTGTTCAAGGGCTTGCCGCGCGATTTCAGCGTCATCCGCTACCACTCGCTGGTGATTGAAGAAGCCAGCCTCCCCGCAGTGCTGGAAGTCAGTGCGCGCAGCGAGGACGGCGAGATCATGGGCGTGCGCCACCGTGAGTTGGCGGGCACGGCCACACCGCTCGAAGGCGTGCAGTTCCACCCCGAGTCCATCCTGTCTGAGCACGGCCACGCCATGCTCAAGAACTTCCTTGAACTGGCGCACTGACGCCTCCCCATCCTCACCACTGCAGGAGTGCTGCCATGTCCATCACTGACTCAGAAGCGCTGACCCGTTGTATTGAGCACCGCGAGATCTTCCACGACGAGATGCTCACGCTGATGCGCCGCATCATGAGCGCTGAGATGAGCCCGGTGATGGCGGCTGCCCTGCTCATGGGGCTGCGGGTCAAGAAGGAAACGGTGGGCGAAATCAGTGCCGCCGCCACCGTGATGCGGGAGTTCTCCGTCAAAGTCGAACTGCCGCCGCTGCCGCACTTGGTGGATGTGGTGGGCACAGGCGGTGATGGGGCTCACACCTTCAACATCTCGACCTGCTCGATGTTTGTGGCTGCGGCCTGCGGTGCGCAGGTGGCCAAGCATGGCAACCGCAGTGTGTCGAGCAAGACCGGCAGTGCGGATGTGCTGGAGGCGCTGGGCGCCAACATCATGCTGAACCCTGCGCAGGTGGCCCGTTGCGTTGCCAGCGCGGGCATCGGATTTATGTTCGCGCCCAACCACCACCCGGCCATGAAGAATATTGCGCCCGTGCGCAAAGAGCTGGGCGTGCGCACGGTGTTCAACATCCTGGGTCCGCTGACCAATCCAGCGGGTGCGCCCAACATCCTGATGGGCGTGTTCCATCCGGACTTGGTGGGCATTCAGGTGCGGGTGCTGCAGCGCTTGGGTGCGCAGCATGCGCTGGTGGTGTATGGGCGCGATGGCATGGACGAAATCTCGCTGGGGGCTTCGACCTTGGTGGGTGAGCTGCGCAACGGCGAGGTGCGTGAGTACGAAATTCACCCCGAAGACTTCGGTCTGGCCATGGCCAGCAACCGCAGTCTCAAGGTCGATGGGCCTGAGCAAAGCCGCGCCATGCTGCACGCCGTGCTGAACAACGAAGCTGGTCCGGCGCGCGACATCGTGGCGCTCAATGCCGGGGCTACGCTCTATGCGGCCAATGTGGCGCCGTCCATTGCTGAGGGCTTGGCACTGGCACAGCAGGCTCTGGCAACGGGGGCGGCGCGCGCCAAGCTCGAACAGTTCGTGGCCGCCACACACCAAAGCTGAAAGCCTTGTCCATGTCAGACATCCTGAATCGCATCAACGCCGTCAAGCGCGAAGAGGTGGCTGCGGCGCGCGCCAAGCGCTCCTTGGAGTCCCTGCGCGCTGAGGCTGAGGCCCGTCGCGACACACGCGGCTTTGCCGCCGCCATGCGCAGCCACATGGCTGCTGGGCGCAGCGCGGTGATTGCCGAAATCAAAAAGGCCAGCCCCAGCAAAGGCGTGCTGCGCGAGGACTTCCAGCCCGCGCAGATTGCGCAGTCCTACGCTCAGCACGGCGCGGCCTGTCTGTCGGTGTTGACCGACGAGCCTTTCTTTCAAGGCAGTGCGCTGTATCTGGAACAGGCGCGCGCTGCCTGCGATGTGCCTGTGCTGCGCAAAGACTTTTTGGTGGATCTCTACCAGGTCTATCAAGCCCGTGTGATGGGCGCTGACGCCGTGCTGCTCATCGCCGCCAGCCTGGACGACGGGCTGATGGCCGAGCTCGAAGCCTGCGCCATGGAGCTGGGCATGGACGTGCTGGTGGAGGTGCATGACGCCGCGGAGCTGCAGCGCGCATTGCGCCTGCGCACGCCGCTGGTGGGTATCAACAACCGCAATTTGCGCAGCTTTGAGGTGAGCTTGGACACCACGCTGGCGCTGCGGGCCGAAGTGCCTGCGGACCGCGTGCTGGTGACCGAGTCCGGCATTCTCAGCGCGGCCGATGTGGCCCGCATGCGCAGCGCCGATGTGCACGCATTCCTCGTTGGCGAGGCCTTTATGCGTGCGCCCAACCCCGGCGAGGCCTTGGCCGCGCTGTTTGCCTGAGCGCTGCCGACATGACCACGGAGCCGCACCAGCAAGCTTTGTGGGGCGATGCCGCCCACGCGCTGCAGCAGCCCATAGACCAGGTGCTGGCGCAAGCGCTGAGCGACCCTGCGCTGGACGCTGCTTGGCGTGCGCCGCTACAGCGCTGGTGTGATGGCGCAGCGGGGCAGGCGTTGCTTGCCCATGTGCGGGCGCGTCAACAAGCGGGTGCCACCATCTACCCGGTCGACCCTTTCAGGGCCGTGCGGATGACGCCCCTGCACAAGGTGCGCGTGGTCATCCTGGGGCAGGATCCCTATCACGGCCCTGGTCAGGCTCAGGGGCTCGCGTTTTCGGTGCCAAAGGGGCAGGCTTTGCCGCCGTCCTTGCGCAACATCTACAAAGAACTGGCGCGCGATCTCGGGCCTCAGGCTTGGCAAACGCCAGGCCATGGTCATCTGGGCGCCTGGGCTGAGGCGGGTGTGTTGCTGCTCAACACCTGCCTGACCGTGGAAGACGGTGCTCCCGCCAGCCACGCTAAACAAGGCTGGGAAGCACTGACCGACGCCTGGATAGCCGCGGCAGCCCAGCATGCCAGCCCCAAAGTGTTTTTGCTCTGGGGCGCCCATGCACAGGCCAAGGCGACTTTGCTGGGCCAGCCGCAGCACCTGGTGCTGATGGCCAACCACCCCTCGCCACTGTCGGCCAGCCGCCCGCCACGCCCCTTCATCGGTTGCGGCCATTTCTCAAGCGCCAAAGCCTGGTTGGCCGAGCGTGGTGAGACACTGAGTTTCGAGCTCCCACCTTAGGCGCTGCACACCCGCCATGAGCGGGGCACTGGGGAAGATACCAGCATCGTACCAATTGACTGGTTTGAAATTTTGGTACTAAACTGGTATTAATCATGAGTCGTTTTCCCCTCATCCAACCTTGGGCCGCGCCTATTGCTGCCGGTCATGCCTCCATCCGTGCCCTCATTGGTGTGGACGGCGGTGGTACAGGCACCCGCGTGCGCTTGAGTGATCTGCATGGCCAACTCTTGGGCCAGGGGCAGGCCGGACCTTCAGCCTTGGGGCAAGGTGTGGCCCAGGCTTGGCAACACATCCAGCAGGCGGTGCAGCAAGCGCTGGCACAGGCTGGGCTGGAGAGCTTGAGCCTGTCGCAGCTGGGCATTGGCCTCGGGCTGTCGGGCGCGGGCGTGCCGGATCAGGCGCGTGACTTCATGGCCCTCAATCCGGGCTATGCCTTGGTGTGCTTGGAAAATGATGGCTTTACCTCCGTGCTGGGGGCCCATGGCGGCGCACCCGGTGGCGTGCTGGCAGCAGGCACGGGCACGGTGGGCGAGGCCCTGCGCAGCGATGGCAGCCGAGCCCTGGTCAGTGGCTGGGGCTGGGTCAGCGGTGATGAAGGCAGCGGTGCCTGGCTGGGTCTGCAAGCCATGCGTCTGGCGCAAAAAGCGCTGGATGGTCGCTTGCCTGCCGGGCCTCTGGCACGTGCCGTCTGGGCGCATTGCGGCGCAGTGAGCGCGCAAGGGCAGGGCAGCGTCCAGGCGCTGGCGGCCTGGGTGGCGCAGGCAGGCCAACATGCTTATGCACAAATGGCACCGCTGGTGCTGGACCATCAAACACAAGATCCCGCCGCAGCAGGCTTGGTCGAGCTGGCTGTTCAGGAGCTCGAAGCCGTGATCCGCGCGCTGGACCCTCAATCGACTTTGCCGCTGTCATTTACCGGCAGTGTGGCGCAGCGCCTGGCCTCGCAGTTCTCGGCCGGCGTGCGTGCACGCTGTGTTGCTCCGCAAGGAGATTCCGCCCATGGCGCGCTGCTTTTGGTCCGCAGCGCGCTCAGTGAGAACTGCTGATGTCCTCTGTCAAACCTCCCCTCGAGTTCAAGCCCGACGCCAAGGCTGCGTCTCCGCTGTACATGCAGCTGGCGCACAAGCTGGCGCAAGCCATTCGCGATGGCCACTATCACGCCGACGAGGCTCTGCCCTCGGAGCGTGTGCTGGCCGATTCCTTGCAGCTCTCGCGCGTTACCGCCCGCAAAGCCATTGATCGATTGGTGGAGCAGGGCTTGATCGTGCGCAAGCGCGGCTCAGGCAACTACATCGCGCCCAAGCTGGAGCAGCCTCTGTCACGGCTGACGAGCTTTTCGGAAGAGCTGCACCAACGCGGCTTCACCCCCAGCAGCCGTTGGCTGATGCGCGGCTTTGCCGTGGCGGCACCGGACGAGCAGCTCTCGCTGGGTCTGGCCACGGGCCAGCGCGTGGCGCGCTTGGAGCGCTTGCGTTTGGCCGACCAAGTGGTCATGGCCTATGAGGTCAGCGTGCTGCCCGAAGAGCAGCTGCCGGAGCCCAAGGCCGTGACGGTGTCGCTGTACGAACACCTTGCCGCTCAAGGCCGTGCGCCGGTACGCGCGCTGCAGCACATCCGCGCCATCAATGCGGACACCCGCTTGGCCGGGCTGCTGCAGGTGCCTGTGGGGCAGGCAGTGTTGTTCATCACGCGCGTGGGCTATCTGGAGTCGGGCCAAGCGGTGGAACTCACGCATTCCTATTGCCGCAGCGACTACTACGACTTCGTCGCAGAAATGCGCAGGGACGCTTGAAGGGGCATGGGCGTGCGGACTGTTGACGGATTCATCCTGACCCCTGAAGGCTTTGTGCAGGGGCAGCTTCATATCGAGCAGGGCCGCATTGCCCGTATCAGCGGCACGCCCGTGAGCGAGTACGAAGTGCGCCATGGCGCACAAGCCTTGCCCATTGTGTTGCCCGGCTTTGTCGACGTTCACGTGCATGGCGGCGGTGGCTTCGACACGATGGAAGGCGGCGAGTCCGCCCTGCGCATGGCGCGCGTGCATGTGCGTCACGGCACCACCTCGCTGCTGGCCACGACCATGACGGCGCCGCTGGATGAAATCCGCAGCGCCATGGCGGCATTGGCACAGCAGGTGCGCGAGCGTGCGCCGGGCTCGGCCCGTGTGCTGGGTGTGCATCTGGAAGGGCCCTACATCAACCCCGGCAAGCTCGGCGCACAGCCCGCATTTGCCAAGGCCGCCACCTTGGAAGAGGTGATGGACTTGCACGCGCAAGCGCCCATACGCCTCATCACACTGGCACCCGAGCTGGAAGGCAATCTGGCCTTGTTGCCACAGCTGCGCGCGGCAGGTTTTCAGGTGCAGATCGGTCACACCCTGGGCAGCTATGAAGACGGCGTGGCCGCGCTGCAGCAAGGGGCTGAAGGTTTCACCCACCTCTTCAATGCCATGCCCGGTTTGCACCACCGCGAGCCCGGCATGGTGGGCGCTGCCTTGGCGCACGCGCGCTACGCCGAAATCATTCCGGACTTGCTGCATGTACACCCGGGTGCCATTCGCGTGGCGCTGCGCAGCATTCCCTGCTTGTTCTGCGTGACGGACTCCACTGCCGCGGCGGGCATGCCCGATGGCGACTACCGCCTGGGCCGCCACACCGTCAAGAAGTGCCTGGGCGGCGTGCGCCTGCCCGACGGCACGTTGGCAGGTTCCACGCTAACCATGGACCAAGCGCTGCGCAATCTGGTGTTCCAGCTGGGGCTGGAGATTGCCGACGCTTCGCAACGTGTTTCGACGTTTGCGGCTGATTTTCTGGGGCTGGATGACCGAGGCCGATTGGCCGCGGGCGCCCATGCCGATGTTGTAGTACTGGACCGTGGCTTGCAGTTGCAACGCGTGGTCGTAGAAGGGGAAGAAATTGACCTCGCGAATGCTGGATGAGGCGCTGAGTGCGCCGCAAGTGGTGGCCCGTCAACTGGCTGCGGATCAATCCGCCTATGCTGCCCTGGGCGAGGTGTTGCGTGCGGCGCCTCCCTCGGCCTTGCTGACCGTGGCGCGAGGCAGCTCGGACCACGCCGCGCACTACATGGCCTACCTCATCATGGCGCGGCTGGGGCGTTTGGTCACCTCGTTGCCCATGTCCTTGGTCACGCTCTACCAAAGCCGCATCGAGTGCCAGGGGCTGGTGTCGCTGGCTTTCTCGCAGTCGGGCCAGAGCCCGGACTTGATTTCGCCCACGCGCTACTTCCGTGAGCACGGCGCCCGCACGGTGGCCTTTGTGAACGCCGAAGGCTCGCCTTTGGCTGAGGCGGCAGAGTTCCGCTTTGGCTTGCACGCCGGCCCCGAGCAAAGCGTGGCCGCCACCAAGAGCTATATCGCCCAGCTGCTGGCGGGCGCGCGCCTGGTGGCTGCATGGCAAGGCGACGACGAGATGGCCGCCGCGCTGCAACAGCTGCCCAAGGACCTGGAGCGTGCCGCTGGCTTGGACTGGCGCGCCGCGGTGTCGGTGCTGCAAGGCGCGGACAAGCTCTTCGTCATCGGGCGCGGCACCAGCTTGCCCATCGCGCAGGAAGCAGCCTTGAAGTTCAAGGAAACCTGCGGCATTCAGGCCGAGGCTTTCTCGGGCGCCGAAGTCAAGCACGGCCCCATGGCTTTGGTGGAAGACGGCTACCCCTTGCTGGTGTTCGCGCCGCGTGGCCCCGCACAAGCGGGCTTGGTGGCTCTGGCCGAGGAAATGCGCGGCCGCGGTGCACGCGTGCTGCTGGCAGCCCCTGCCGGCACGCCAGGTGCGGAGCTGGAGTTGGCATGCACGGGCAGTGAGGACTTGGACCCCATCGCCGCCATCCAGAGCTTCTACCCCATGGTCGAGGCGCTGGCGCAGGCGCGCGGGCTCAATCCCGATCAGCCGCGCCATTTGGCCAAGGTCACCAAAACCCATTGAAGCAGCACGCCCCTTGTGGGCGTGTGGTCGCATCTGCAACCTCACACAAGAACAACACCATGAGCACCACCTCCGCACATCCCGGCCGTGTTGTGATGGTCGACATCCAAGGCAAGCGCCTGGATGCGGCCACTGCAGCCTTTTTGCGCCAGCACCAGATTCGCGCGGTTTGCCTGTTCCGTAAAAACCTCGGCACAGAAGCCGAGGTGCGCCAGCTGTGCGCTGATTTGCGCGAGGTCATGGGCCCCGAGGCCTTGATTGGGCTGGACCAAGAGGGCGGCTCGGTGGTGCGCGCCACCTTTTTGCCCCAGCCACCATCGGCCATGGCACTGGGTGCGGGCGGCGACGCGGCCCTGGCGCGCGAGGTGGGTGCGGCCGTGGCGCGCGGCCTGCGTGCCATTGGCATCAACTGGAACTTCGCACCCGTTACCGACATCAACAACAACCCGGCCAACCCCGTGATTGCCGAGCGCAGCTTCAGCGAGCGCGCTGATGAGGTCACGCGGCTGGCTGGGGCATGGATGGCGGGCTCGCTGGAGGCGGGTGTGGCGTGCTGCATCAAGCACTTCCCTGGCCACGGCGACACGCATGTGGACTCGCACCTGGACCTGCCCACGGTGAACAAGAGCCGTGCGGAACTCGACGCGCTGGAGCTCATCCCCTTCAAGGCGCTGCGCGACCAAGCGCCCTCGGTGATGACCGCGCACATCGTCTACCCGCAGATCGATCCTGACTACCCGGCCACGCTCTCGCGCACGATTTTGGGCGGCATCCTGCGCCAGGAGTGGGGCTACGACGGTGTGGTGATCACAGACGCACTCATGATGAAGGCCATTGCCGACCGCTACGGCTACGCGCGCGCATCGGTGCTGGCACTCAATGCCGGCGCCGATTTGATCTTGGCGCAAGGCTCGCTGGAAGAGCAGGGCCAGGCCATCGGCGCTTTGCAAGCTGCGCTCTCGCTGGGCGAGCTGCCGCAGCAGCGCGTCAACGAAGCAGCGGCGCGGCTGGATGCCCTGGCGCAGCGCTTCCCGGTCGCCATCGCCAGCTACAGCGACGCGCAGCGCGCGCAGGACGACGCGCTCATGCGCCGCGCCTGGGCTGCGGGCCTGAGCACCTTGCGTGGCGCCCGCGCGCCCGGTCTGGATGAGCCCGTGCGCGTGTTGGTGCAGCAAGAGGTGCCCACCGACGGTGTGTCTGAAGCCGGCCCCACGGGCGAGCAGGTGCGTGCCTTGTTTGCGGGCCACCGCCAAGTGGAGGTGCTGGCCGTGCCCAGCATCACGGCGCTGGATTGGGCCAGCCTGCCGCAAGACGGGCGCTTCACCGTGCTGGCCTCCACCGCGCGGGCGCGCTATGGCGACGTGGCTCAGGCTTGGCGCCCGGACCTGCATCTGATTCTGTGGAACCCTTTCCAGTCGCTGGATGTGGCGGCCCCCACGGTCATCAGCTGGGGCTATGCCGACGGCGCCCTGGCCGCCCTCCAAGCCTGGCTGCAAGGCCGTCTGGATGTCCAGGCCACGGCACCTGTGACGCTCAACTGAAAGCCTTTGCACCATGACCACTCAGCGCTCGCCCATTCAATGGGTGCCCAGCCTGTACTTTGTGCAGGGCATGCAGTTTTTCGTTGTCATGCTGATCGCGGGCATGATGTTCAAAAACATGGGCGTGCCCAATGATCAGATCGCGCGCTGGACGGGTTTGATCGGCCTGGCCTGGGCCTTCAAGCCGCTGTGGAGCCCCTTCCTCGAAATCTTGCCCAGCAAGAAAAAAGTGGTGGTGGCCATGCAGTTCCTTGGCGCGGGGGGCTTGCTGGGGGTGGCGCTGGCTTTGCAGTTGCCGGCGTGGTTTGGCGCCAGCATTGCGGTGTTCTTTGTGCTGGCCTATGCCTCGGCCACGCATGACATTGCTTGCGACGGTCTTTACATGGCATCGCTCGACGCCAAGCAACAAGCGGCTTATGTGGGCTGGCAGGGGGCATTTTTCAATGCCTCCAAATTCCTCACCATGGGCGGCCTGCTCATTCTGGCCGGCTATCTGGAGCAAAGCATCGGCGTGAAGCCGGCGTGGAGCGCCATCTTCGTCGCGCTGGCGGTGGTGCTGGCGCTGCTGGCTGCCTACAACGCCCGCGCGCTGCCCGACCCGCGCCCCAGTGAGAGCGAACGCATCAGCGTGTCCCAGGTGGGCAGCACCCTGGCGGAAGTGGTGCTGGACTTCCTCAAGAAGCCCGGCATCTGGCTGTGCATCGTGTTCATCCTGCTGTTTCGCTTTGCCGAAGGCCAGGTGCAGACCATCGGCCCCTTGTTCTTGCTGGAATCGCGCGAGCAAGGCGGCCTGGGCCTGAGCACGGCGCAAACCGGCGGCGTGTACGGCACGGTGGGGACGGCGGCCTTTTTGGTGGGCAGCATCTTGGGCGGCTACTTCACGTCGAATTTGTCGCTGCGCCGTGCCATGCCGGTGTTGATTGTGGCCATGGCCGTGCCCAGCGCTACGTTCTACTACCTGGCTGCGACCCAGCCCCAAGACATGTTCCACATCGGCGCGGCCATTGCCGTGGAGATGTTTGGCTACGGCTTTGGTTTTGTCGGCATGATTTTGTTCATCATGCAAGTGGTGGCGCCTGGCCGCTATCAAACCGCGCATTACGCGCTGGGCTCGGGTGTGATGCAGCTGGGCTTCATCCTCTCGCGCACCATCAGCGGTGACGTGCAGCTGGCCATGGGCTATGAGCAATTCTTCCTCTGGACCATCCTCTGCGGCGTGCCGGCGTTGGTGCTGATGTTCTTTGTGAAGTTCCCGGCCGCGCAGGCCGCCGAGCCCACAGCGCAAGGCCAGGAACTGCCTTCGGCGGCACGTTGATGAGGGCATGAGCTCGATATGACGCAGCACACACACCCGGCCCTTCGGGGCCTGGGTTCATGCTTGAGGGCCGTTGGGGCCCTTTGGTTTTTCTCCGGTGCGGTGGCCCACAGCACCCCCGCAGCAGAGCCCGCGCGACTGATGTTCGACGACTTCAGCTACGCCGATGCTGCAGCACTGCAGGCCCAAGGTGGCTGGCGGATGCGCAGCGCGGCAGGCCACCCCGGTGTGCCGCAAGCGCGTTGGGCGCCGGAGATGGTGGATGTGGTGGCCGACCCGCAGCACGGCGCGCAGCGTTGGTTGCGCCTGCGCGCGCAAACCGATGGCACGGCAGCAGGCACGCAGCAGGCGCAGCTGTGCCATGCCCGCAAATACCTGGAAGGCACTTATGCGGCGCGCATTCGCTTCAGCGACGCACCCGTGAGCGGCGCCGACGGCGACCCCGTGGTGCAGACCTTCTACGCTGTGGCGCCGCTGCGGCACGACTTCGACCCTGAGTTCAGCGAGCTGGACTGGGAATACCTGCCCAACGGCGGTTGGGGCAGCGACAAAACGCGGCTGTATGGCATCAGCTGGCAGACCGTGCGGTTGGAGCCCTGGGCGGCCTACAACCAGTCCCACGAGGAGTTTGGCAGCCACGCGGGTTGGCGCGTGCTGGTGATGCAGGTGGCGCAGGGGCGCACGCGCTGGTATCTGGATGGCCGCCTGCTGGCCGAGCATGGCGGACGCAACTACCCGGTGGTGCCCATGTCCATCAACTTCAATCTGTGGTTCTCGCCCGGCGGTCTGCTGCCGGCGTCCACGCAGGCGCGGGCCTACGAGCAGTTGGTGGACTGGGTCTTGCATGTGCCGCAGCAAACCCTTTCTACCGAGGCCGTGTTGGCGCAGGTGCAGGCGTTGCGCCAGCAAGGCGTGAGCCAGCGCGACACCGTGGCCCCAGCTCAACCGCCGCTGCCCAGCAGCTGCGATTTCTAGGCTTTTGAATTGACCCAGCGTCCGGCGCCATCGAACCCCTCGGTGGCCCGGCAGAGACAACAAGGGGAGGCGCGCCCATGGTGAGCAACACACGATTTGCATCGGTCGATGCGCTGCGCGGCCTGGCCGTGGCAGCCATGCTGCTGGTGAACAACCCCGGCAGCTGGTCGCATGTCTATGCGCCGCTGCAGCATGCCCCCTGGCATGGCTTTACCTTGGCGGATTTGGTGTTTCCGCTGTTCCTCTTCATCGTGGGTGTGTCCATTTCCCTGTCCATGGGTGGGCGCATTGCTGCGGGCGCACCCAAGGCCCCGATGAGCCGCAACGCCCTGGTGCGGGCGGCGCGCATCGTGGTGCTGGGTTTGGTCTTGCACGCGCTGGCCTGGTGGCTGATGGACAAGCCCGAGTTTCGCCTCATGGGCGTGCTGCAGCGCATCGGGCTTTGCTTCGCCCTCGTGGCCCTGGCGGCCATTTGGTTGACGGTGCGTCAGCAGTGGCTGTTGTTCGCCGCCTTGCTGCTGGGCTATGGCGCTTTGCTGGCCAGCGCTGGCGACTTGAGCAAATCAGGCAATCTGGCCTCGCAGCTGGACAGCCTCATCTTGGGCCGTTGGAACTACGAGTGGCATGCACAGACGGGCATGGGGCACGAGCCCGAGGGCTTGCTCTCCACCCTGGGCGCCTTGGCCAGCACCTTGCTTGGCGTGCGTGCGGGCGATGTGCTGCGCCGTGCACAGCCGGCCGTGCTGGCGCTCATGGGCGGTGTGTGCCTGGCGGCAGGCTGGTGGCTGGCGGGCTATCAGCCCATGAACAAGCAGCTGTGGACACCGGCCTTTGTGCTGTGGTGCGCGGGCTGGTCTTTGCTGCTATTGACTGCAGGACATCTGCTCTTGGACCGCTTGCAGCTGCCGCCCCTGGGCCGCGCCTTTGGCGTCAACGCCATTGCGGCCTACGCCGGTGCTTGGGTGATGGCTGTGGTGATGTATGGCTTCAAGTGGCATGAGCCCGCATTTGAGGCTCTGCGCCATGCCCTGCCGAGCCTGCCCGCACCCGCTCAGTCTCTGACCTTTGCCATGGCCTTTGTGCTGCTGTGGGGCGGCGTTGCCGTGCTGCTGGACAAGCGCGGCATCTACATCAAAGTCTGATCCGGCCCCAAAGGGAATTGCCATGAGTGAGCCCATTGCCTTGCGCATGCCGCCGGACATTCAATCCGTGCAAATCGGTGAGCATCAGCTGGTCTTCATCGACGATTTTTTGGAAGACCCGCAGGCGCTGGTAGACATTGCTTGCGTCAGTGCGTTTGAGCCCTACCCAGGCTTGGCCGAACGTAAGGGCTATCCGGGTATTCGCGCCGAAGCCCCCAAGGACTACGAGCAGGTGCTGACGGCTTTGATGGACCCGCTCATCCGGCTCAACTTCGGCGTCCCTGAGCATTTGCCGCTGCGCAAAAGCATCAGCGCCTTTTCCCTGACCACTTTGGCGCCTAATGACCTGGGGCCGCTGCAGCGCACGCCGCATTTCGATGCCAGCACGCCTCACCACATGGCGGTGCTCCTCTACCTCTGCAACGAAGAGCAAGGTGGCACGGCGTTCTATCGCCACCGTGCCACCGGTATTCAGCAGGTGACCGAGCACAACCGCGAGCGCTTTCTCGACGTCTACAACCAAGAGCTGCAACAGCAGCCTCCGCCTGCGCGCTACTTTGAGCAGGGCGACCAGTTCTTCGAATTCCTCGGCCGCATGCCTGCGCGCTTCAACCGGCTGGTCATCTATCGCGGCAGTCTGCTGCACACGGCCTGCGTCAACCCCGTGCATGGCATCAGCGCCGACGCACGCCATGGCCGTTTGACACTCAACACCTTCTACGACTTCTAGCCGCTGCACGGTGGGGGTGGGGCATTGCACCGTCGATAGACCCAGTGACATGAAAAAACCCGGCCTAGGCCGGGTTTTTGTTGTGGGCTCAGTGGTTTGAGCGTGTCGATCAGAACTTCGCGCTCAGACCAATGCGGTAGGTGGTCTCGCCTTCGAAGTACCAGGTCGGGAAGCCGCCCTTGAGCGAGGGGCGCACGGTCGATGCAGCACCAGCGGCACCGTATTGCACGTCGTCTTGCTTGAGCAGGTTCACAGCGTCCAGCGACAGACGCAGGCCCTTGGCGACGTTCCAACCCAGGCTCAGATCCAGGCTGCCCGTGGAGTCGTGCATGCGGTTGCCGTACCAGCCGCTCTCACGCACCATGTACTTGGAGCGCCAGTTGTAGGCCAGACGTGCCGAGTAGCTGTCGTTCTCGTAGTAGCCCACCAGGTTGGTGTTGTGCTTGGAGGACAGCGTGAACTGGTTCAGCTCGTCTTGGTAGCTCTTGGCCGGAGCCGTAGCGTCCGAGAAGGTGTAGTTCGCCGCCACACCAAAGCCGTTGCTGAAAGCGTGGTTGGCTTGCAGTTCCAGACCCTTGATGCTGCCGCCACCTGCGTTGACGAAGCGGTTGATGGTCCAGCTGTCCACGCCCGTGTCAGGGCTCACGACGCCAACCTTCTGGTTTGTTGCGGTCTGGGTGGTGATGAAGTTGTTGATCTTCTTGTAGAAGATCGCCGCCGACACCAAGTTGCCACGGCCGTAGTAGTACTCCAGACCCAGGTCGAACTGGGTGGACTTCTGCGGCTTCAGGGTGGGTGTGCCGTAGTTGAACGCGTCATTGGCCGTGTTCTGGTCGTCAAAGCCCACCACGGTCGTGTTGAACATATTGGCGAAGTTCGGGCGCGTGATGGCTTGTGCCGCAGCAAAGCGCAAGATGGTGTTGCGCTGCACGTCAACGGCCACATTCAGGCTCGGCAGGAAGTCGCTGTAGCTGGCGCTGCGCGAGGTCTTTTCCTTGCCCCAACCGTTGTTTTGCTTAGCGTCCGTTTGCTCGCTGCCCGACCACTTGCTGCCGTCGAAGGCATAGCCCGTGGATGTGGCGCGGGTGTGGACGTAGCGCAGGCCGAAGTTGCCGTGCACCTTGTCGGCGTCAAAGTCGAACATGCCGTACATGGCACTGTTCTTCTCGTTCAACTCAGCATAGGCCGAACGGTCTTCCACCCAGCCCAGCACATTGGCGCGCGCTGCGGAGAGCATGGCGTCGATATTGGGCTGTGGCAGCGACCAGCCGCCGACCATGTCGATGCTGCCGCTGTAGAGGCCAGCCGTGTCAAACGACTTCACGTTGGCAGCAGTGGGTTGCAGGCCACGGAAAGCTTGGCGGGTGAAGGTGTGGTCGGTAGAGCGGATGCCCGTCTTGAACGAGGTCAGGACGCCCAGGTTCAGGTCCACGCTGCCGTCGAGCTGCATGAAGCTTTCGCGGTCCTTGTTGGGGCCACGGCCGTTGGCCCACAGCTCGGGCGCGGACTTGGCGGGCAGGTTGCTCACGCCCACGTTTTGATTGGACGCGGGCGACAGCACGATCTTGCTGCCGGTGGCGTCGATGGTGCCGGTCCAGATTGGCAAGGTGCCCAGTTTGGCACCTGGCTCAGCCCATTGGCCGTAGGCGAAGTTGGCCGTTTGGTCCGTGCCGCCCTCTGCCTTGGTGGTGCCCAGCGCGGTAGTCAGCTTGAAACCGTCACCTTTGAATGCACCGTCCAGCACCAGGCTGTTGGAGTTCATGGACGCCGAACGCACCCAGTTCTGCAGGAACACGTTGTGCTTGGTCGGATCCGCAGTGGTGCGGGTGTTGAGCACGCACAGGCCGTTGACGGGGTTGGTCTTCTTGCAATCGGTAGCGTCGCCGTTGCCAGAGAAGATGTAGTGGCTGGTGTTGGAGTTGTTGGCATCCAGCGCCAGACGCGTGTAGGTCAGGCCCAGGTCGATGTTTTGGGTCGGACGTGCTTGCAGCGAAACATTCAGCGCCGTGCGCTTGCGGTCTTGCACAAAGGTGGACGGCGCCACATCGCCGGACCAGCGCATATCGGCTTCAACGCCCTTGCGCACGTAGTTGCCGTTCTCAATGCCAGCAGCGACCAGCACGCCGAAAGTCTTGCCCGCGTTGCGCCAGCTGTACAGACCCGAGACGTCCTTGTTCCAGTCCTTGCTGATGCCACCCTTGCCCAGCTTCACGCCACCGTAAATGGTGTTGGGTGCCAGGTCCAGGGGCTTGCGGGTCTTGACGATCACGGTGCCGCCAATGCCGCCTTCGGTCAGGTCGGCCTGGGAGGACTTGTAGACCTCCATGCCGCCGATCAGCTCAGGGGGCAGCAGCGAGTAGTTGAAGGAACGGTCTGTGTCCTTCTGGTCGTACCAGCCGGTCGACGCCACGGTTTGGCCGTTCAGCGTGGTGTAGGTCATCTGCGGATCGGTGCCGCGGATCGACACAGAAGCGCCGACGCCGAAATCACGGCCCACCGAGATGCCAGGGATACGACCCAGCGCCTGACCCACGTCAGCGTCAGGCAGCTTGCCCACGTCTTCTGCCGTCACCGCGTCGACCACCGCGTTGGCGGCCTTTTTGATGTTGGCGGCAGATTGCATCGAGGCTCGGATGCCGGTCACGACGACCTGCTCCAACTGCTTGCCGTCGTTGGCTTCAGTGGCTGATGCGGCTTTGCTCTGGGCTTGAGCCTGGGCGCCGAGCGAGATGCTCAGCAAAACGAGTGCCGCTGCTGTGGCGACTGGGGTCTTGTTGACCTTCATAACTGCTCCTCTGATTGGCCAAATTGCTTGTGAATGGCCTGTTAAAGAAGACGAGGCCGATCCTGCTGTGCGTCGATAGACGCCCTAAGTCAGCCTTCGCTACACCTTCAAATGCAACCAATGCCATGCCACTATAGCTTTCTATAGATCCAATTAGCTACCAGTTGTTGAGCGGTACTTTCCCTGCTGTGGCGGGGGTGAGACCGTTGTTGATGGGTGATTGCAAATGGGCGACGCGTCGATCGGCGTCAGGCTTGGGGGCCAATGCGGAAGACCCAAGTCTGTCGTTGGTCAGCGATTGGTATGCATCACCGAGCCCGGGAAATTGAGCGTGCGAGCGCCGGCTGTGATTTGTGCGATTGCCGAGCTGCAGAACTGATTGCTGACAAAATTTGTTTGCGCAGTAAAAAGACCGTGCTATAGTCTAGGGCTTGCCTTGGAGGGGTGGCCGAGTGGTTAAAGGCAGCAGACTGTAAATCTGCCCGCTAACGCGTACGCTGGTTCGAATCCAGCCTCCTCCACCAAAGGCAACGCCGATGCTCGGCTTTGTTGGGTATTGGTCAGTGCTCCCGGGCGGGAGTAGTTCAATGGTAGAACCTTAGCCTTCCAAGCTAATGACGCGGGTTCGATTCCCGTCTCCCGCTCCACGGCAGGTTCTAGAGTGGTTGTTGTGTCGGCACCGGTTTGGTGATTTGGGTCTTCAAACCTGTGTCGATGCCCATGTGGCTCAGTGGTAGAGCACTCCCTTGGTAAGGGAGAGGTCACGCGTTCGATCCGCGTCATGGGCACCACCGTTTTCTTCGTCTGATCTTCGGATCTGTTCTGTACGCCAGGAGCGCATGATGGCAAAAGGCAAGTTTGAACGTACCAAGCCGCACGTGAACGTGGGCACCATTGGCCACGTGGACCACGGCAAGACCACGCTGACCGCTGCGATCGCAACGGTGCTGGCAGCCAAGTTCGGCGGCGAAGCCAAGGCCTACGACCAGATCGATGCGGCGCCTGAAGAGAAGGCTCGTGGCATCACGATCAACACTGCGCACGTTGAGTACGAGACGGCCAACCGCCACTACGCACACGTGGACTGCCCCGGCCACGCTGACTATGTGAAGAACATGATCACCGGCGCGGCTCAGATGGACGGCGCGATTCTGGTGTGCTCGGCCGCTGACGGCCCGATGCCCCAGACCCGTGAGCACATCCTGCTGGCTCGCCAAGTGGGCGTGAAGTACATCATCGTGTTCCTGAACAAGTGCGACATGGTGGATGACGCCGAGCTGCTGGAACTGGTCGAAATGGAAGTGCGCGAGCTGCTGTCCAAGTACGACTTCCCCGGCGACGACACCCCCATCATCAAGGGTTCGGCCAAGCTGGCGCTGGAAGGCGACAAGGGCGATCTGGGCGAAGCCGCGATCATGCGTCTGGCCGATGCGCTGGACAGCTACATCCCTACGCCTGAGCGCGCCATCGACGGTGCCTTCCTGCTGCCGGTGGAAGACGTGTTCTCGATCTCTGGCCGTGGCACCGTGGTGACTGGTCGCGTTGAGCGCGGCATCATCAAGGTCGGCGAGGAAATCGAAATCGTCGGTATCCGTGATCTGCAAAAGACCACCGTGACTGGCGTGGAAATGTTCCGCAAGCTGCTGGACCAAGGCCAGGCTGGCGACAACGTCGGTATCCTGCTGCGCGGCACCAAGCGTGAAGACGTCGAGCGCGGCCAAGTGTTGGCCAAGCCCGGCTCGATCAAGCCGCACACGCACTTCACCGCTGAGGTGTACGTGCTGTCCAAGGAAGAGGGTGGCCGTCACACGCCGTTCTTCAACAACTACCGTCCCCAGTTCTACTTCCGTACCACGGACGTGACGGGTGCTGTTGAGTTGCCCAAGGACAAGGAAATGGTCATGCCTGGCGACAACGTGGGCATCACCGTGAAGCTGATCGCTCCGATCGCTATGGAAACCGGTCTGCGCTTCGCGATCCGCGAAGGTGGCCGTACCGTGGGTTCGGGCGTGGTTGCCACCATCCTCGAGTAATTTTCTTTTTGAGACCACAGGGGCATAGCTCAATTGGCAGAGCGTCGGTCTCCAAAACCGAAGGTTGGGGGTTCGAGACCCTCTGCCCCTGCCAGCAGACGTTAAACCTCTGCAGGTGACTGTGGTCAAGGCAAGCCCGCGGGAGTTCTTCTCGGCGGGCTTTGCTGCTAGTGGGGTAGCAAAGCGCGAGGCGCTGCTGCCGGACAGAAAGCGATATCAATGTCGAACACTCAAGTCGAAACGGTGACCTCGGGCGCCGATAAGTTCAAACTGGTGGCTGCGGTGTTGCTGCTTGTTGGGGCTTTGGTGGCGTTTTACGCCCTCAGCGCCAAGGGTGGTCTGGTGCAGTGGGGTGCCTTGTTGGCATTGCTGGCGGCTGCATTGCTGGCATTCTTCACCTCCGAGTCGGGCAAATCCTTGATCGCCTATGGCCAGGATTCGGTGCGCGAAACTCGCAAGGTGGTGTGGCCGGCGCCTAAAGAGGCCATGCAAATGACGGGCTATGTGTTCGCCTTTGTGGTGGTGATGGCCCTGTTCCTGTGGCTGACCGACAAGACCTTGGAATGGGTGCTCTACGACCTGATCCTGGGCTGGCGCCGCTGAAGGCCCTGAGGGGCTGGTGATCAAAGAGTTAGGACCAAGATGAGCGAAGCACACAACACCGTTGCGGCCGAAGTCCCGGCCGGTCTGCCCAAGCGCTGGTACGTGGTGCATGCGTATTCCGGTATGGAAAAGGCAGTCGAGCGCAATCTGCGTGAGCGCATTGATCGCGCCGGCATGCAGGACAAATTCGGCCGTATTTTGGTGCCCACCGAAGAGGTGGTTGAGCTGAAGAATGGCAAGAAGGCTGTGACCGAGCGCCGCTTCTTCCCTGGCTATGTGCTGGTGGAGATGGTCATGGACGACGACACCTGGCATTTGGTCAAGCACACCTCCAAGGTGACGGGTTTTGTGGGTGGTGCGAAAAACCGCCCGGCTCCCATCTCCGAGGCGGAGGTGATGAAGATCGTCAACCAGATGCAAGAGGGTGTGGACAGGCCGCGCCCCAAGGTCGAGTGGACGGTGGGCGAGGTCGTGCGTGTCAAGGAAGGCCCGTTCACGGACTTCAATGGCAGCATCGAGGAGGTCAACTACGACAAGTCCAAGCTGCGCGTGTCGGTCACGATCTTTGGTCGCGCCACGCCGGTGGAGTTGGACTTCGCGCAAGTCGAGAAGGTTTGAGTCCTCGGTAGTTCCCGCGTTGATCTCTTGAGTCAGGCCCGCACCAGCGGGCTTGATGCATTTTGGGCAATGCGGTAGGATCGCGGGCTTGGCTGACGTTTGGGCTGGGTTTGGCTATGCCAAATTCAGGGCGAACGTGGGCCCGTAGTCAGTCTGCAACGAGATGCAGGCAAGAGGAGCCCGAGGGGCGTGGCTGCGGCGGTGAAGACCGCTTTCAGTCCCGGCGCCAGAGGCGTTAGCACTCAAGGCAAATCGGCGAGGCCGCCGAATTGCACTCAGGAGCATATATGGCCAAGAAGATTGTCGGCTTTATCAAGCTGCAAATCCCGGCCGGCAAGGCGAATCCTTCGCCTCCCGTCGGTCCTGCGCTGGGTCAGCGCGGTCTGAACATCATGGAGTTCTGCAAGGCGTTCAACGCGCAGACTCAAGGCTACGAGCCTGGCATGAAGTTGCCCGTGGTCATCACGGCATTCGCAGACAAGAGCTTCACCTTCATCATCAAGTCGCCTCCGGCAACTGTGCTGCTGAAGAAGGCTGCCAAGATTGAAAAGGGCTCGCCCCGCGCGCACCTGGACAAGGTGGGCAAGCTGACGCGTAGCCAGCTGGAAGAGATTGCCAAGACCAAGCAAAAAGATCTGACTGCCGCCGATATGGACGCAGCAGTTCGCACGATCGCTGGCTCGGCCCGCTCTATGGGCATCATCGTGGAGGGTGTCTGACATGGCTAAGCTGAGCAAGCGTCAAAAGGCCCTGCAGGGCAAGGTCGAAACCACCAAGCTGTACTCCCTGACCGAGGCTCTGAACCTGGTCAAAGAGTGCGCCACTGCCAAGTTCGATGAAGGTATCGACGTGGCTGTGCAGCTGGGCGTGGACGCCAAGAAGTCGGACCAAGTGGTGCGTGGCGCTGTGGTGATGCCCAATGGCATTGGCCGCACCAAGCGCGTTGCTGTGTTCGCCCAAGGCGCCAAGGCTGAAGAAGCCAAGGCTGCTGGCGCGGACGTGGTGGGCATGGAAGATCTGGCTGAGCGCGTCAAGGCTGGCGACATGCCTTTCGACATCGTGATCGCCTCGCCTGACACCATGCGTATCGTCGGTACCCTGGGTCAAATCCTGGGTCCCCGCGGCCTGATGCCTAACCCCAAGGTTGGCACGGTCACGCCTGATGTGGCCACGGCTGTGAAGAACGCCAAGGCGGGTCAGGTGCAGTTCCGTGTCGACAAGGCCGGCATCATCCACACGACCATCGGCCGTCGCTCGTTCGACACCGACAAGCTCGAAGGCAACCTGCGCGCGCTGGTTGAGGCCCTGAACAAGGCCAAGCCCGCGTCGAGCAAGGGCGTGTACCTGCGCAAGGTGGCGATCTCGTCCACCATGGGCGTGGGTGCTCGCGTTGACGTCTCCAGCATCGCTGCTGGCGGCGCAGCCTGATCGGCAAATTCAATTGAGACGCTGAGCGAGTCTGGCTCGGTGTCGATGAATTGGTGGGCCAGGCGCTGCAAGGTGCCTGGGTCATCCAAGACCGCTGGCGGGCTCTTGTAGTCCTTAATGACAGGCTCAGGCTTGTGGCCAGCGCAGATGGCGGTCCCGCTGAACGGATTCATGGCTCGGAAGTGTTCGAGTGTTGTGTTTCCTGACAGAAGGTCGCTGATTACCGGTGTGCCCGATGCCGTCAAGGCCAGGGCACGTGATGTGAGGAGTAGACCTTGAGTCTCAATCGCAACGAGAAAGCAGCCGTTGTGTCTGAAGTGGCTGCGCAAGCCGCCAAAGCTCAGACGCTGGCGTTGGCTGAGTACCGTGGCCTCACCGTTGAAGCCTTGAACAAGCTGCGCGTCACCGCGCGTGCCCAAGGTGTGTATCTTCACGTGCTGAAGAACACCCTGGCGCGCCGTGCTGTCGCTGGCACGTCGTTCGAGGCGGCTTCGGAGAGCATGGTCGGCCCGCTGATCTACGGCTTTTCGGAAGATGCTGTCGCGGCTGCCAAAGTCATCGCTGACTTTGCCAAGACCAACGACAAGCTGGTGATCAAGGGCGGTGCCTACGGCGGCAAGGCTCTGGACGTCAACGGCGTGAAGGCGCTGGCGGCTGTTCCGAGCAAGGAAGTGCTGCTGTCGCAAATCGCCGGCCTGCTCAAGTCGCCCGTGCAGCGTACCGCTGCCGTGCTGGCTGCGCTGGCTCAGCAAAAGGGTGGCGGCGCCGAAGGCGACGCACCTGCTGCGGCTTGATCGCCCCGATTACTGCGTATCCCGCAAACATTCTGAAATTAGGAAACCATCATGGCATTCGATAAAGACGCATTCCTGGCTGCCCTGGACAGCATGACCGTTCTGGAACTGAACGACCTGGTCAAGGCCATCGAAGAGAAGTTTGGCGTGTCCGCCGCTTCCATGGCTGCTCCTGCTGCTGGCGGCGCTGCCGGCGCTGGCGCTGCTGCCGCTGAAGAGAAGACCGAGTTCACCGTGGTGCTGGCTGAAGCCGGTTCCAACAAGGTGGGCGTGATCAAGGCCGTGCGTGAAATCACCGGCCTGGGTCTGAAGGAAGCCAAGGACCTGGTCGACGGCGCTCCCAAGCCTGTCAAGGAAGGCGTGTCCAAGGCTGACGCCGAAGCCGCCAAGAAGAAGCTGGAAGAAGCTGGCGCCAAGGTCGAACTCAAGTAAGACCTGCGTCAATCCCCTGGGCCAGACCTTGGCTCACGGGGATTTGCATCTGGCAAGGGGTGGTCCGCTGGGCCACCCCTTCACTCTTTAGTGTTACCACTGATTGCAGTATCGCAATGAAGTGGAGCAGTTGAAAGCATCCTGCGTTATCATGCAGGGTTCTTTCAAGTGTTCTCTGATCCGACTGCAGAGAACCAGTTTGGTCGGGCCTTGGTGCAATGCCGAGGTTGTCCGCCAGCGGTTGGTAGTGGCCAACCACCAAGCTTCGGCGCCTCCGTTCTGGAAGCCGCCCGAATAGCCAGTCGCCGACGAAGCCTGTCCCCCGGCCAGGGGCGAGTTCTCGACACGGAGTGTTTATGGCGCAAGCAACCCCCTACAGCTACACCGAGCGCAAGCGCATTCGCAAGAGCTTCGGCAAGCGTGTGAGCGTGCTCAACGTTCCCTACTTGCTGACTATGCAGAAGGACTCATACGTCGCCTTCCTGCAAAAAGACCTTCCGCCCGCTAAGCGCAAGCCCGAGGGGCTGCAGGCGGCATTCGTTTCCACCTTCCCGATCGTTTCGCACAACGGGTTTGTGGAGATGAAGTTCCTGGAATACAACATCGCCAAGCCGCCGTTTGACGTGCGCGAGTGCCAGCAGCGCGGCTTGACCTTCGCTGCGGCCGTGCGTGCGCGCTTGCAAATGATCATCTATGACCGGGAAAGCCCACAGCCCAAGACGGTCAAAGAGATCAAGGAGCAAGAGGTCTACATGGGCGAAGTGCCCCTGATGACCGACTACGGCTCATTCATCATCAACGGCACCGAGCGTGTCATCGTTAGCCAGCTGCACCGTTCGCCGGGCGTGTTCTTCGAGCACGACAAGGGCAAGACCCACTCCTCGGGCAAGCTGCTGTTCAGCGCACGCATCATCCCTTACCGCGGCTCTTGGCTGGACTTCGAGTTCGACCCCAAGGACGTGCTGTACTTCCGCGTGGACCGTCGTCGCAAGATGCCGGTCACGATTTTGCTCAAGGCCATTGGCCTGAACCCCGAGCAAATCCTGGCGCACTTCTTCGTCTTCGATAACTTCCGCCTGATGGACTCCGGTGCACAGATGGAGTTCGTGGCCGAGCGCTTGAAGGGCGAGGTCGCACGCTTTGACATCACCGACAAGAGCGGCAATGTGCTGGTCGAGAAGGACAAGCGCATCACGGCACGCCATGTGCGCCAGCTCGAGCAGTCTGGCACCCAGCACATCACCGTGCCTGAAGACTTCCTGGTCGGTCGCGTGCTGGCCAAGAACATGGTCGACGGCGACACCGGCGAAATCATTGCCAAGGCCAACGAAGAGCTGACCGATGCGCTGCTGAAGAAGCTGCGCACCGCAGGCATCAAAGACATCCAGTGCTTGTTCACCAACGAGCTGGACGAAGGTGCTTACATCAGCCAGACCCTGGCTTCGGACGAAACGGCAGACCAGCTCGCCGCGCGCGTGGCCATCTACCGCATGATGCGCCCTGGCGAGCCGCCCACGGAAGACGCCGTCGAGTCGCTGTTCAACCGCCTCTTCTACAGCGGTGATACCTACGACCTGTCGCGTGTGGGTCGCATGAAGTTCAACGCCCGCGTGGGCCGCGACACGCCTGAAGGCGCGATGACCCTCTCCAACGAGGACATCCTCGACGTGGTGAAGATCCTCGTCGAGCTGCGCAATGGCCGTGGCGAAGTGGACGACATCGACCACTTGGGTAACCGTCGTGTGCGTTGCGTGGGTGAGTTGGCTGAAAACCAATACCGCTCGGGTCTGGCTCGTATCGAGAAGGCCGTCAAGGAGCGTCTGGGTCAGGCCGAAACCGAAGCGCTGATGCCGCATGACCTGATCAACTCCAAGCCCATCTCTGCGGCTTTGAAGGAGTTCTTCGGGGCCTCGCAGCTGTCGCAGTTCATGGACCAGACCAACCCGTTGTCGGAGATCACGCACAAGCGTCGTGTCTCCGCTCTGGGCCCAGGCGGTCTGACGCGTGAGCGTGCAGGCTTTGAGGTGCGTGACGTGCACCCCACCCACTACGGCCGCGTCTGCCCGATTGAAACGCCGGAAGGCCCGAACATTGGTCTGATCAACTCGCTGGCGCTGTACGCCCGCTTGAACGACTACGGCTTCCTGGAGACGCCTTACCGTCGCGTGATCGACGGCAAGGTGACCAATCAGATCGACTACCTCTCGGCCATCGAAGAAGGCAAGTACGTCATCGCCCAGGCCAACGCCACGCTCAACGAGCAGGGCGCGCTGGTGGACGAGCTGGTGAGCGCGCGTGAAAGCGGCGAATCGGTGCTGACCAGCCCCGAGCGCATCCAGTACATGGACGTGGCGCCGACGCAGATCGTGTCGGTGGCGGCCTCGCTGGTGCCCTTCCTGGAGCACGATGACGCCAACCGCGCACTGATGGGCGCCAACATGCAGCGTCAAGCTGTGCCGACACTGCGCCCCGAAAAGGCCATGGTCGGTACCGGCGTGGAGCGCGTGGCGGCCAAGGACTCGGGCACGGTGGTGGCAGCACGCCGCGGCGGTGTGGTCGACTATGTCGACACCAACCGCATCGTGATTCGCGTCAACGATGACGAGACCGTGGCCGGTGAGGTCGGTGTCGACATCTACAACCTCATCAAGTACCAGCGTTCCAACCAGAACACCAACATTCACCAGCGTCCCATCGTCCGTCGTGGCGACAAGGTGGCGGCCGAGGACATCATTGCCGACGGCGCTTCCACCGACCTGGGTGAACTGGCTCTGGGCCAGAACATGCTGGTGGCCTTCATGCCCTGGAACGGCTACAACTTCGAAGATTCGATCTTGATCAGCGAGCGCGTGGTGGCCGAAGACCGCTACACCTCCATCCACATCGAAGAGCTGGTGGTCAACGCGCGTGACACCAAGCTGGGCTCCGAAGAAATCACCCGTGACATTCCCAACCTTTCCGAGCAGCAACTGGCGCGCCTGGACGAGTCGGGCATTGTCTACATCGGTGCTGAAGTCGGCCCTGGCGATGTGCTGGTGGGCAAGGTCACGCCCAAGGGCGAGACCACGCTGACGCCGGAAGAGAAGCTGCTGCGCGCCATCTTCGGCGAGAAGGCTTCGGACGTGAAGGACACCTCGCTGCGCGTGGACCAAGGCACGTCGGGCACCGTCATTGACGTGCAGGTCTTCACCCGCGAAGGCATCCAGCGCGACAAGCGCGCTCAGCAGATCATTGACGACGAGCTCAAGCGCTTCCGCCTGGACTTGAACGACCAGCTGCGTATCGTCGAGGCCGATGCCTTTGACCGTATCGAGAAGCTGCTCACCGGCAAGGTGGCCAACGGCGGTCCTAAGAAGATTGCCAAGGGCACCGTGATCAGCAAGGACTACCTGGCTGAGGTCGAGCGCTTCCACTGGTTTGACATCCGTCCTGCCGAGGACGAGGTGGCCAATCAGCTGGAGTCCATCAAGAACTCGCTGGAGCAAACCCGCCACAGCTTCGACCTGGCTTTCGAAGAGAAGCGCAAGAAGCTCACGCAAGGCGACGAGCTGCCCGCGGGCGTGCTCAAGATGGTCAAGGTCTACCTGGCCGTCAAGCGTCGTCTGCAGCCTGGCGACAAGATGGCCGGCCGTCACGGTAACAAGGGTGTGGTGTCCAAGATCGTCCCGATCGAAGACATGCCCTATATGGCCGACGGCACACCCGCTGACATCGTGTTGAACCCGCTGGGCGTGCCCTCGCGGATGAACGTGGGTCAGGTGTTGGAAGTGCACTTGGGCTGGGCAGGTAAGGGCATTGGTCAGCGCATCGGCGACATGCTGCAGCGCGAGGCCCGTGTCTCCGAGCTGCGCGAGTTCATGGAGCAGCTCTTCAACCAAAGCGGCGGCAAGCAAGAAGACCTGAGCGAGCTCAGCGACGTTGAAGTGCTGGAGATGGCCAAGAACCTCACCAGCGGCGCGACCTTCGCCACGCCGGTGTTCGACGGTGCCAAGGAAGAAGAAATCCGCGGCATGCTCAAGCTGGCCTACCCCGAAGATGTGGCTCAGCGCAAGGGTCTGACCGACACGCGCACCCAGGCCTATCTGCACGATGGCCGCACGGGTGAGCGCTTCGAGCGTCCCACCACGGTGGGCTATATGCACGTGCTCAAGCTGCACCACTTGGTGGACGACAAGATGCACGCGCGCTCGACTGGCCCGTACTCGCTGGTGACGCAACAGCCGCTGGGCGGTAAGGCCCAGTTCGGTGGCCAGCGCTTCGGTGAGATGGAAGTGTGGGCGCTGGAGGCCTATGGCGCTTCTTATGTGCTGCAGGAAATGCTCACCGTGAAGTCCGATGACGTGAATGGCCGTACCAAGGTGTACGAGAACATCGTCAAGGGCGAGCACTCGATCGACGCGGGCATGCCCGAGTCCTTCAACGTGCTGGTGAAGGAAATCCGCTCGCTGGGCATCGACATCGAGCTCGAGCGTAACTAAGCATAGGAACAGGAGAGACACATGAAAGGTTTGCTGGACCTGTTCAAGCAGTTCACCCCGGATGAACACTTCGACGCGATCAAGATCGGGCTGGCTTCGCCCGAGAAGATCCGTTCCTGGTCTTTCGGTGAGGTGAAAAAGCCTGAGACCATCAACTACCGCACTTTCAAGCCGGAGCGCGATGGTCTGTTCTGCGCCAAGATCTTCGGCCCGATCAAGGACTACGAGTGCCTGTGCGGCAAGTACAAGCGCCTGAAGCACCGCGGCGTGATCTGCGAGAAGTGCGGCGTTGAAGTCACCCAGACCAAGGTGCGTCGTGACCGCATGGGTCACATCGACCTGGCCGCGCCTTGCGCTCACATCTGGTTCCTGAAGTCCCTGCCTTCGCGCTTGGGCCTGGTGCTGGACATGACGCTGCGTGACATCGAGCGCGTGCTGTACTTCGAAGCCTACGTGGTGGTGGACCCCGGCATGACGCCGCTGAAGAAGTTCAGCATCATGTCCGAGGACGACTTCGACGCCAAGCGCACCGAGTACGGCGACGAGTTCATCGCGCTCATGGGCGCTGAGGGCATCAAGAAGTTGCTGGAGGAGATGGATCTCGACGTCGAGATCGATCGCCTGCGCAACGACATGACCGGCTCCGAGCTCAAGATCAAGAAGAACTCCAAGCGCCTCAAGGTCATGGAGGCCTTCAAGCGTTCGGGCATCAAGCCGCACTGGATGGTGATGGACGTGCTGCCCGTGCTGCCGCCGGACCTGCGTCCGCTGGTGCCGCTGGACGGCGGTCGCTTCGCGACTTCGGACTTGAACGACCTCTACCGTCGCGTCATCAACCGCAACAACCGTCTGGCCCGTCTGCTGGAGCTGAAGGCTCCCGAGATCATCGTGCGCAACGAAAAGCGCATGCTGCAAGAAGCCGTGGACAGCTTGCTGGACAACGGTCGTCGCGGCAAGGCCATGACGGGCGCCAACAAGCGCGCGCTCAAGTCCCTGGCCGACATGATCAAGGGCAAGAGCGGTCGATTCCGTCAGAACTTGCTGGGCAAGCGCGTCGACTACTCGGGCCGTTCCGTCATTACCGTGGGCCCGACGCTCAAGCTGCATCAGTGCGGTCTGCCCAAGCTGATGGCGCTGGAGCTGTTCAAGCCCTTCATCTTCTCGCGCCTGGAAGCCATGGGCATCGCCACCACCATCAAGGCGGCGAAGAAGGAAGTGGAAGCCGGCACCCCCGTGGTGTGGGACATCCTGGAAGAGGTCATCAAGGAGCACCCGGTTCTGCTGAACCGCGCACCGACGCTGCACCGTCTGGGCATTCAGGCTTTCGAGCCCGTGCTGATTGAAGGCAAGGCGATTCAGCTGCACCCGCTGGTTTGCGCGGCGTTCAACGCCGACTTCGACGGTGACCAGATGGCCGTTCACGTGCCGCTGTCCATCGAAGCGCAGATGGAAGCGCGCGTGCTGATGCTGGCCTCGAACAACGTGTTGTTCCCGGCCTCGGGCGAGCCCTCCATCGTGCCGTCGCAAGACGTGGTGCTGGGCCTGTACTACGCCACACGCGAGCGCACCAACGGCAAGGGCGAAGGCATGATCTTCTCCGACCTGGCCGAGCTGCAACGCGCGCTGGACAACGGCGTGGTGGAAATCACCGCCAAGATCAGCGTGCGCATGGTGCAGTACACCAAGGGCCAGGAAGAGGGCGAGTGGATCCCCGAAACCAAGCTCGTGGACACCACCGTGGGCCGCGCGCTGCTGTCGGAAATCCTGCCCAAGGGCCTGCCTTTTGAGCACATCAACAAAGCGCTCAAGAAGAAGGAAATCTCGCGCCTGATCAACACCTCCTTCCGCAAATGCGGTCTGAAGGAAACCGTGGTGTTGGCCGACAAGCTGCTGCAGTCGGGCTTCCGCCTGGCCACGCGTGCGGGCATCTCCATCGCCATCGATGACATGCTCGTGCCCAAGCAAAAGGTCGAGCTCATTGAGCGCGCCGAGAAGGAAGTCAAGGAGATCGAGCAGCAGTACGTCTCGGGTCTGGTGACGGCCGGTGAGCGCTACAACAAGGTGGTGGACATCTGGGGTAAGGCCGGTGACGAAATCGGCAAGAAGATGATGGAACACCTCAAGGTGGAAAAAGTCATCGACCGCCACGGCAAGGAAGTCGACCAGGAGTCCTTCAACTCCATCTACATGATGGCCGACTCCGGGGCGCGGGGTTCTGCAGCGCAGATCCGCCAGCTCGCCGGTATGCGGGGTCTGATGGCCAAGCCTGACGGCTCCATCATTGAGACGCCCATTACCGCGAACTTCCGCGAAGGCCTGAACGTTCTGCAGTACTTCATCTCCACCCACGGTGCCCGTAAGGGTCTGGCGGATACGGCCTTGAAGACAGCGAACTCGGGTTACCTGACGCGTCGTCTGGTGGACGTGACGCAAGACTTGGTCGTGACCGAGTCTGACTGCGGCACCGACAACGGCATCGCCATGCGCGCCCTGGTGGAGGGTGGTGAGGTGATCGAGTCGCTGCGCGACCGTATCCTCGGCCGCGTCACCGCCATCGACGTGCTGCACCCGGAAACGCAAGGTCTGCTGTTGACCGCCGGCAAGATGCTGGACGAAGACACGCTGGACATGCTCGAAGCCGCCGGTGTGGACGAGGTCAAGGTGCGTACGCCGCTGACCTGCGCCACGCGCTTTGGTTTGTGCGCCAAGTGCTATGGCCGCGACCTGGGCCGCGGCGGCCTGGTCAACACCGGCGAGGCTGTGGGCGTGATTGCGGCCCAGTCCATCGGTGAACCCGGCACGCAGCTGACCATGCGGACCTTCCACATCGGTGGTGCGGCATCGCGTGCAGCGGTGGCCTCCAGCGTGGAAGCTAAGTCGGACGGCATCATCGGCTTCAACGCCACGATGCGCTACGTCACGAACGGCAAGGGCGAGTTGGTGGTGATTTCGCGTTCCGGCGAAATCGTCATTGCCGACCCGCACGGCCGTGAGCGCGAGCGTCACAAGGTGCCTTACGGCGCGACCCTCAACGTCAAGATCGATGCCACCATCAAGGCCGGCACCGTGTTGGCGAACTGGGACCCGCTGACCCGCCCCATCATTACCGAGTTCGCCGGTCAGGCGAAGTTCGAGAACGTGGAAGAAGGCGTCACCGTGGCCAAGCAGGTGGACGAAGTCACCGGTCTGTCGACCCTGGTGGTGATCGATCCCAAGCGCCGTGGCTCGGCCAAGGTGGTGCGCCCGCAGGTCAAGCTGCTGGACGCCAACGGCCAGGAAGTAAAGATCCCTGGCACCGACCACTCGGTGACCATTGGCTTCCAGGTGGGCTCGCTGATCCAGATCCGCGACGGCCAAGACCTGGCCCCCGGTGAGGTGCTGGCGCGTATCCCTGTGGAAGGTCAGAAGACCCGAGACATTACCGGCGGTCTGCCGCGTGTGGCCGAGTTGTTCGAAGCCCGTTCGCCCAAAGACAAGGGCGTGCTGGCCGAGCAGACCGGTACCGTGTCCTTCGGTAAGGAAACCAAGGGCAAGGTGCGTATGCAGATCACCAGTCCTGAAGGTCAGGTCTGGGAAGAGCTGGTGCCCAAGGACAAGAACATCCTGGTGCACGAAGGTCAGGTGGTCAACAAGGGTGAGCACATCGTCGACGGCCCGGCAGATCCGCAGGACATCCTGCGCCTGCTCGGTATCGAAGAGCTGGCTCGCTACATCGTTGACGAAGTGCAGGACGTCTACCGCTTGCAGGGCGTGAAGATCAACGACAAGCACATCGAGGTGATCGTTCGCCAGATGCTGCGCCGCGTGCAGATCACCAACCCTGGCGACTCCAGCTACATCGCGGGCGAGCAAGTCGAGCGCTCCGAGCTGCTGGACACCAACGACCGCCTGCGCGGCGAGGGCAAGCTCACGGCCACGCACGCCGATGTGCTCTTGGGTATCACCAAGGCTTCGCTGTCGACCGACTCCTTCATCTCCGCGGCTTCCTTCCAGGAAACCACCCGCGTGCTGACCGAGGCTGCCATCATGGGCAAGCGCGACGAGCTGCGCGGTCTGAAGGAAAACGTCATCGTGGGTCGTCTGATCCCGGCCGGTACCGGCATGGCCTTCCACCAGGCACGCCGTGCCAAGGAAGAGATGGACGACGCCGAGCGCCGCGCCATCGCCATGCAGGAAGCCGAGGAATTGGCCGCCATGCAACTGGCTGCGGTGGACGAGCAGTCCTCCAACGACTCGTCTGCTGACTGATCGATAGCGCCTCACGGTGCGTGGCCCTAGGGCTGCGCACCGGCCGAAGCCCCCAATCAAAAGCCGCCAATCAGCCCAGTGCTGGTGGCGGCTTTTTTCATGCTGGCCCCGCGGCGGGGGCGGGGCGTTTGTGGGGCCGCGGCGGCCTCAGGCCAGGCAGGCCCGGGCGCTGGGGTCGAAGTACTTGTAGCCCAGCAAAAACTCCTGGTGGCCTTGCACCTCAGACAGGCTGGGCCGGCCGCTGGCCACGTCCAGCACCTGCTGCACGATTTCCGCGCCCACCTCGTCCAGGCTGGTGTGGCCTTGCAGAATGCGCCCGGCGTTGACGTCCATGTCCTCGCTCATGCGGGCATAGGTGTCGGGGTTGGCGCAGACCTTGATGACGGGGCTGATGGCCGAGCCCACCACGCTGCCGCGCCCGGTGGTGAACAGCGTCATGTGCGCGCCGCAGCTGATGAGCTCGACGATTTCAGCCGTGTCGCTGATGTTGGGAAAGCCCCAGCGCACTTCACCGTCGGGCACCACGTCCAGCAGATAGAGACCACCGCGCCCGGTCTCGGGCACCGGGGTGCCGGGGGTGATGATGCCGTCGATCAGGCTGGCGCCGCTTTTGGCGTAGGCCCCCATAGACTTTTCTTCCTGGGTGGTGAGCCCACCATCGGCGTTGCCTGGCGCAAAGCTGCCGTGGCCCAGCACGCTGTAGTAGCGCGCGGCCTTGGCCACGCAGGCGGTGAGGGCCTCAGCCAGCTCGGGGCTGCGGGCGCGGGCGGCCATGTGAGGCTCGCAGCCGACGAGCTCGCCGGTTTCCTCAAAAATGCAGCGAGCGCCGTGGGCGATGAGGCTGTCGAAGGCGCGGCCCACGGCCGGGTTGGCGGTGATGCCGCTGGTGCCATCAGAGCCGCCGCAGACGGTGCCGATCACCAGGTCTTGCACGCCCATGCTCACGCGCATTTGGCGCGCCATGATTTGGCGGGCCTGCGCCACCCAGCTGCGGCCTTGGCCGATGGTGGCGTTGGTGCCACCGCTGCGCTGGATGGTGAGGGTGTGGACGGGCCGCCCGCTGGCTTTGATGACTTCCTCGAGGCGGTGCTTGTTAAAGCCTTCGCAGCCCAGCGAGACCAGCAAGGCGCCGCCCACATTGGGGTGGGTCAGCAGTGCTTCGAGCAGCTCTTGCGCGTAGGTGTTGGGGTAGCAGCCGGGAAAGCCGATGAGGTGCACGGGTGGGCCGTCGTCTTGCTCGCGAAAGGCTGTGACGATGTCGCGCGCCACATGGTGAGCGCACTCCACGAGGTAGACCACAGCCAGCACATTGCGTATGCCTTTGCGGCCGTCGGCGCGCAGCCAGCCTTGCCAGTGGGCGTCGGGCAGGGTGGGGCGGGGGGAAGCGTAAGGGGTCATGGAGCAGCCTTGGAGGAATCAGAAACAAAGCGCTGCCCCGCGTCTAGCGTGTAGGTGGGCAGGTAGTCGCTGCGCAGGTTGTGCAGGTGGATGTGCTCGCCCGGCGCAATGGCGTGGGTGGTGGAGCCAATGGGCGAGCCCCAGCGCAGCACCTTGGTGCCAGGCGCCATGGCCTCCAGCGCCACTTTGTGGCCCAGCGGCACGGCGCTGCCCAGGCGCAGGGTCTGGCCCGCGAACTCGATGACTTCGCCCGCGCTGAGGTTGCGCAGGGCGATGGCGCAGTTGTCTTGCGGCGCCAGCTGCAGGAGTGCCGCGCCCTGGCTCACAGGGCCTCCACGCTGTCGGCGCTCACACACAGCTGCTCTTGCTCACCCAGCCCGGCAATGCCCAGGCGCACGCGGTCGCCAGCTTTCAAATACCAGGGCTCGGGCTTTTGCCCCAGGCCCACACCTGCGGGCGTGCCGGTGGAGATGATGTCGCCGGGCTGCAGGCTCATGAACTGGCTGATGTAGCTCACCAGGGTGGGCACATCAAAGATGAGGTTGCTGGTGTGGCCGTCTTGCTTGCGCTGGCCGTTGACGTCCAGCCACAGCGCGAGCTGCCCCGGGTCGGCCACTTCGTCACGCGTCACCAGCCAGGGGCCGACGGGGCTGAAGCTGTCGCAGCCCTTGCCCTTGTCCCACTGCCCGCCGCGCTCGAGCTGGAAGGCGCGCTCGGACACGTCGTTGATGAGGCAGTAGCCCGCCACATGCGCCATGGCCTGGTCGCGCGAGACATAGCGCGTTGTGCTGCCGATGACCACGCCCAGCTCCACTTCCCAATCGGTCTTGAGGCTGCCGCGGGGAATGATGATGGGGTCGTTGGGGCCGCTCAGCGAGCTGGTGGCTTTGAGGAAGAGCACGGGCTCGGCCGGGGGCTCCATGCCGGATTCTTTGGCGTGGTCGCGGTAGTTCAGCCCGACGCAGATGATCTTGCCAATGCCCGCAATCGGGCAGCCCAGGCGCGGCGAGCCCGTCACCAGCGGCAGGCGCTCCAGGTCCAGACCACTCAGGGCCTGGAGCGCGGCGGGCGCCAGCAGGGCCGGGGTCAGTTCGGGCAGCAGCACGGAGAGGTCGCGCAACTGGCCTTGGGCGTCAAGAACGGCGGGTTTCTCGGCCCCAACGGGGCCCACACGTAGCAGCTTCATGGAAGTGAATTTCCTTTGGGTACGAAAGTCAAACGAGAGCGAAGGTGGTGAGCGCGCCGGGGCTCAATCCATGTGGAAGACCTCTTGCATGGCCGCCCAGTGCTCGCCCTCGGCGCGGCTGGCCAGGGGCTGTTGGCAGGGGCTGCAGACCGCCCACCAGGCTTGGGTCTGCGGGTCGGCGGCCATGGCGGCCCAGTCTGCTTCGAAGTCCTCTCCGACGTAGACGAAGTGAGAGAACAGCAGCATTTCGGGCTCGCGCAGGTAGATGGTGAAATCCCGCACATGGCTGCGGCGCAGCTGCTCCAGCACGGCGGGCCAGACGGCCGCATGCAGGCGTTTGTAGTCCTCCACCCGTTCCGGGCGGATGCCGATGACCATGCCAAAGCGCTTCATGCGGGGCTCCTTAACTCTTGAGGTTCAACGCGCGGCCACTTGCCAGCGCTGCAGGGCCAGCGTGCTGATGGCGTCCCAGTCCCATTCAATGCCCAGGCCCGGCGTGTCGGGTGCATGGGCACGGCCGTTTTCAATGCGCAGGCGGCTCTTGGCAATGCGGTCGAGCTGTGGGATGTATTCCACCCACGAGGCATTGGGCACGGCGCAGGAGAGGCTCACGTGCAGCTCCATCAGGAAGTGCGGGCACACGCTCACGTTCATGCACTGGGCCATGTGGGCCACCGCCAGCCAGGGCGTGATGCCACCCACGCGTGCCACGTCCACCTGCACGATGTGGGCGGCGCGGGCTTGCAGTACATCGGCAAACTGGCCGGGGCTGTAGAGCGACTCGCCCACCGCAATGGGCATGGGCGCGTGGGCACACAGCTCCTGGTGCCCGGCCAGGTCGTCGGCGGGCAGGGGTTCTTCCAGCCAGGCCAGCTGCATTTCACCCAGGGCGCGGGCGCGGCGCAGGGCTTCGCTGCGGCTGAAGGCCTGGTTGGCGTCCACCATCAGCTCAAAGCCCGAACCCACGGCCTGGCGCACGGCGCCGATGCGCGCCACGTCCTCGCTCAGGTGGGGCTTGCCGACTTTGATCTTGGCTCCGGCAAAGCCGGCCTCGCGTGCGGCCAGGGTCTGCTCGACCAAGGCGCTGGCGGGCAGCTGCAGCCAGCCGCCTTCGGTGGTGTAGACGGGCACGCTGTTTTGCGCGCCACCGGCCAACTTCCACAAGGGCAGGCCTTGCACGCGGGCGCGGCGGTCCCACAGCGCGGTGTCGATGGCGGCCAGCGCCAGGCTGGTGATGGCACCCACCGCGGTGGCATGGGTGGAGAACAGCAAGTCGCGCCAGATGGCTTCCAGCCGCTCGGGGTCTTGCCCCATGAGGCGGGGCAGCAGGTGGTCCACCAACAGGGCCGCCACCGAGGAGCCGCCCGTGCCAATGGTGTAGCTGTAGCCCACGCCTTCGCTGCCGTCGCTCATGCGCAAACGCAAGATGGGGGTTTCCTGGGCCACGAAAGCCTGGATGGCGTCGGTGCGCACCGTCTGGGGTTCCAGCCGCACCATCAAGAGTTCGGCGGAGGTGATGCGCACGGGCGCGGCGGCGCTGCTGGAGGAGGAGTGGCTCATGGTTGCTGGGGCTCCAAGGTCAAAGCGTGGCGACGGACAACGAGATAGAGGTGCTCGCAGGCCAGCACGGTGTGGCCGTGCTGGTTGCGAACCTCGGTGCGCTCGCGCACCAAACCATGACCAGGACGTTTGGCGACGTCTTCTTTCTCAGTGATGGTGAATTCCGTAGTCAAAGTGTCTCCAATGAACACGGGTTTTATAAATCTCAACTTGTCGTAGCCATAGCTGAAGGCGTGTTCATTGATTTCGTCAGCCCCCTGACCCACGCCTATGGAGAACACCAAGGTGCCGTGGGCCACCCTTTGTCCGAAGGGATGCTGTCGCATGAATTCCACATCCATGTGGTGCGGAAAGAAGTCTCCCGTCTGGCCGGCGTGCAGCACAAGGTCGGCTTCGGTCAGGGTGCGACCGCAGCTGCGGCGCGTGCGCCCGAGCGGAATTTCTTCGAAGTACATGGGGATGTTGCTAGGCATGTGGTTCGATCGGGTTTTTGCTTATGGAACAAATTTTCGCTGGCAACAAAATTGTTTTCGTGAAAACACTTTTCGCCTATAGCGTTAGCCCCATGTTGCCACTGCCTTCCACACAGCCCTCAGCCGCCGGGCGGGTCCTATGAGCGGGGCCAAGATTGAGCTGCGCGGCGTCAGCTGGGGGCACACCCGCGGCATGCTGCCCCTGCACGCCACGGCCATGGCATTGCAGGATCAAGGCCAGCCCCTGCAGGTGCAGTGGGAGGTGCGCTCGCTGCAGCACTTTGCGGACCAGTCGGTGGCACAGCTGGCGCAGCGCTATGACTTGCTGGTGATTGATCACCCCAGCATTGGCGAGGCGGTTCACGCCGGTGCCTTCCTGCCCTTGGACAAGTGGGTGCCGGCGCAGGCCTTGCAGGATTTGGCGCGCCACAGTGTGGGCGTGTCGCACTGGAGCTATCAGTACCCCGACGAACAAGGGCAGGTGCGCCAGTGGGCGCTGGCGCTGGATGCGGCCACGCCCGTGGCGGCTTGGCCCCAAGGGCAGACTCAGCGGCCCGCAGACATTAGCGACTTGCTGGAATGGGGCCGTGCCGGGCGCCTGTCCATGGCGGCGTGGCCGCTGGACATGCTCATGCACTTCTATGGCATTTGCGAGGCCCTGGGCGAAGCACCCTTTTTGCGGCCCAGTGCCTTGGTGGCAGCTGAGGTGGGTGAACAGGCGCTGGTGTTGCTGCGCTCGATCAGCGACGCCTGCGGGCCGCAGGCGCAGCAGAGCAACCCCATCGCCGCTTTGCGCCGCCTGGCTTTGCAGCCCGGCAAGGCCCTGGCGCCGCAGTTCTGCCCCATGGCCTATGGCTATAGCAATTACGCGCGGCGGCCCCTGCCGGGTCAGCGCCGGCTGAGTTTTGGCAGCGTGCCCACCTTGGGTGGGCGGCCTTGGCGTACCACGCTGGGTGGTGCGGGCATTGCGGTGTCGGCGCACTGCGCCAACCCTGAAGCGGCCGCGCAGCACGCGTTGTGGTTGGCGGGCGCGCAGGTGCAGACCGGGCTTTACACCGAAGCCGGTGGGCAGCCCGGCCACCGTCAGGCGTGGTTGGACGAGTTCAACAACGACATGACGGGCGGCTACTTCCGCGACACCCTGGCGCAGCTCGACAGCGCTTACCTGCGCCCACGCTACCCCGGATATATCGAATTCCAAAGCGAAGGCACCGAGGTGATGGCGCGCTACCTGCGCCACGAACTCGACACCAAAGCTGCACTGGCGCAGCTGCAAGAAGCGGATGTGCGCCACCGCAAGGGCTGGCTCAACCACGACGACGCTCGGCTGCACGCGCTGGCGCAGGCGCTGCGCGCCGCGCCCGGTGTGGAGAGCGAAGGGGGCACGCATGACTGAGCGCACGCAAGTCCTGCCGGAGGCCGAACTGCCGCTGCAGGGCCTTTTGGTGCTGGACTTCAGCCAGTTTCTCAGCGGCCCCTCGGCGGCGCTGCGTCTGGCGGACATGGGGGCCACGGTCATCAAGATCGAACGCCCGCAAGTGGGCGAGCTGTGCCGCCAGCTCTACATCAGCGCGCTGCAGCTCGATGGCGACAGCACGCTGTTTCACACCATCAACCGCAACAAGCGCTCCTACGCCGCGGACTTGAAGAACCCGCAGCACCTGCAGAAGTTGCGCCAGCTCATCGCCAAAGCGGACGTGATGATTGCCAACTTCCGCCCGCAGGTGATGGAGCGCCTGGGCCTGGATGCCGCCAGCTGCCATGCCATCAATCCGGGCTTGGTGTACGGCAGCGTCACGGGCTACGGCAGCACCGGCCCCTGGGTGGACCTGCCCGGGCAGGACTTGCTGGCGCAGGCGCGCTCGGGCTTGGTGTGGCTCAACGGTGATGCCGAGCAAGGCCCCGTGCCCGTAGGTTTGGCGCTGGCGGACATCCTCACCGGCTCGCACCTGGTGCAGGGCATTCTGGCGGCGCTGCTGCGCCGCGGCCGCACCGGCAAGGGCGCGCATGTGGAGGTGAGCCTGCTGGAGTCCACGCTGGACTTTCAGTTCGAAGTGCTGACCACCCACCTCAACGACGGCGGGCAGCTGCCCCAGCGCGCCGCCGTGCGCAACGCCCATGCCTACTTGGGCGCGCCCTACGGCATCTACAGCACTGCCGATGGTGAGCTGGCACTGGCCATGGGTTCGCTCCACACCCTGGCGCAGGCTCTGGACTGCCCGGCCTTGCTGCCCTTTGCCGATCAAGGCGGCGATGTGGCCTGGCGCCAGCGCGACGACATCAAACGCCTGTTGGCCCAGCACTTGCGCCAGCACAGCACAGACCACTGGTTGGCGCGCTTGCAGGCGTTGGACTACTGGTGTGCGCCCGTCATGACCTGGCACGAATTGCTGCAGCACGAGGGCTTCAAAACCCTGGACTTTTTGCAAACCGTACAGCGCGACAACGGCGTGCAGCTGCGCACCACGCGCTGCCCCATCCGGGTGGACGGCAAGGTGCTGAAAAACGGGCGCGGCTCGCCGCACGTGGGCGAGCACAACGCCTGGGTGGAAGCGCAGTTCGGCTTGAACGACAAGGAGTCCCAAGCATGAGCCAGATGAAGCCTCCCGCCGCGCCGCAGCAAACGCCGGCGGCTCAGCACCAGTCCATTCCGATCTGGAATGCCGAGGACTGGTATTGGGAAGACATCCAGATCGGGCGCCAGATTCGCTCCATCAGCCGCACCATCAGCGAGGGTGAGAGCATGCAGTTCAACGCCCTGGTGATGGACCTGCACCCCTATGTGGCGGACGAGCCCTTTGCCCGCACCGAGGGCGTGTTCGGCCGCCGTCTGGTGGCTGGTGCCATGGTGTTCTCGCTGGGCTTGGGGCTGGTGGCCACCAACTGCCGCAACGCCTTCAGCTACGGCTACGACAAGCTGCGCTTTCGTCGCCCGGTGTTCATTGGCGACACCATCTACACCATCAAGACCGATCTCGACAAAAGCCGCAAAGCCGGTGAGATGGGTCTCTACCGCGCCAGCTACGAGATTTTCAACGCCGATCAAGAACTGGTGCTGTATTGCGAGCACCTGCAAACGGTGAAGTACCGCGACCCCGCCAACGGCCTGGCCACGGGAGCGTCTCATGCGTGAGTGGACCGACACCCATCTGCACCTGCTCGAGCCCGAGCATCTGCACTACGACTGGACGGCCGACTTCGCGCCGCTGCAAGGGCGCTTTGGGTGGGAGCGCTATGCCGCACAGGCGCAGGTGCTGGGCATCACCCGCGTGCTGCACATGGAGGTGGATGTGCGTGAGTCGCAGATGGAGGCGGAGTCCGACTTCATTGCCGCGCTGGCCCAGACCACCGAGCAGCCGCGCATCGTCGGCTTGATTGCGCCCTGCCGGCCCGAGCATGCAGACTTCCCGACCTATGTGGCGCGCCAAAAAGCGCAGCGCCCCCTGGTGCGCGGCTTTCGGCGCGTGCTGCACACCCAGGCCGATGAGCTCTCGCAACAAGCCGGGTTTGCCCAGCATGTGGCGCAGCTGGGTGCGCAGGGTTACAGCTACGACCTGTGCGTGGCCGCGCGCCAATTGCCGCTGGCCTTGGCCCTGGCACGTCAGGCGCCTCAGACCAACATCGTGCTGGACCACTGCGGCGTGCCCGATGTGGCGGGGCAGGGCCTGGACCCTTGGCGCCAGCAGCTGCGCGAGCTCGCCGCACTGCCGCACGTCCACTGCAAGATCTCCGGCGTGATTGCCTACGGCCGAGCCGCCGACTGGACCGACTTGCCCAGCATTGCCCGCGATCTGCGGCCCTTTGTGGAGCACGCCATCGACTGCTTCGGCTGGGACCGTGTGGTGTGGGGCAGTGACTGGCCGGTGTGCGAAGTGACGCGCCATTTGAGCGACTGGATGGGTGTCACCCAGCTGCTGCTGCAAGGCTGCTCGGGCGACGAAATCGACCGTTTGGCGCACCGCAACGCGCAGCGCATCTACCGCTTGGAGGCTGAGGCATGAGCAGCGTTTTGGACATCAACAGCCTGCAGCAGCACTGGCCGCTGCCCAGCGCGCCGCGGCCCATCGTGATTGTGGGCACGGGCGGCATCGTCAACGACGCGCACATGCCGGCCTACCGCAAGGCCGGGTTCAAGGTGGTGGGTCTGGTGGATGTGGACGCCGGGCGCCTGGCCCAGGCCGCACAGCGCTGGGAGGTGGCTGATACGGACACCGATGTGGCCGCCATGGCGGCGCGCCACCCTGATGCAGTGTTCGATGTGGCCGTGCCACCGGCAGCCATCTGCGCGGTGCTGCAGCAGTTGCCCGATGGGGCTTGCGTGCTCATCCAAAAGCCCATGGGCAGCGACTGGGCCCAGGCCCGCGACATCCTGGCGCTGTGCCGCTGCAAGAGCCTGATGGCTGCGGTGAACCACCAGCTGCGCTTTGCGCCCTACATGCTGGCTGTGCGCGACGCGCTGCAGCGCGGCTGGCTGGGTGAGCTCAGCGATGTGGACATGCACCTCAATTGCGCCGACCCCTGGCACCTCTTTCCCTTTCTTGAGGGCATGGCGCGGGTGGAGATCCAGGTGCACTCCATCCACTACCTGGACCTGATCCGCTCATTGCTGGGTGAGCCTCAGGGCGTCTACGCCCTGACCCTGGCCGACGCGCGCTACCCCAAGTTGGCCAGCACGCGCTCGTCAGTGATCCTGAACTACGGCGCCACATCGCGTGTGAGCCTTTCGCTCAATCACAACTACGCCCATGGCGAGCAGGGCCAGTGCGCACTGTTCAAGTTCGAGGGCACGCAAGGCGTGATCTTTGTGCAACTCGGGGTGATGCTGGACTACCCCCAAGGCCGTCCCGACAGCCTGCGCTTGAAGCACGCCAGCGGCGATTGGCAGGACCTGCCGCTGCAAGGCAGTTGGTTCCCGGACGCCTTCGTTGGCCCCATGGCCAATCTGCAGCGCTTTGCAGCGGGGCAGGACCCGCAGTTGCTCACCGCGGTGGGCGATGTAGTTCACACCATGGCCTTGGTGGAGGCGGCCTACCAGTCCAGTGCGACAGGGGGGCAGCGTCTGCCCAGCCTGTGAGTGGCAGGTCTTGGCATCTGCCCCCGCCTTGGAGTCATCGCAGTACCCGTAGTGAGTGCTTCCCCTGCAGCACGGTGCAAGTGCAGCAGGTGGGGCTCTTGGCAAGAAAAGAAAAGACAGTTCGCGCCCTCGATCACGAAGCCTATGGGCTTCACACCCGCAAGCAACACCGCATTGAGAACACGGAGACACGCGCAATGAAACTCAAACACGCATACGCAGTGCTGGCGCTGGGCGCCATGGCCGGAATGGTCCATGCCCAGGATGCAGACAAAGCCAGCGTCACCCTGTGGGGGGTGGCTGACGTCAACTACGGCGTGACCACCAACGTGGCAGGCAAGGGCACGCAGGTGGCCGCTGGCCAGGGTGGCATGTACGGCAGCCGCCTTGGGGTCAATGGCAAGTCCGCCAAGATGGCCAATGGTCTGCGCGCCATCTTCAGCGCCGAAGGGGCGGTCAACCCACCCTACCCCAGCGCTTTCAACTTCAACCGTTATGCCTTTGTGGGCCTGGAGGGTGACTTCGGCCGCCTGCGCCTGGGCACCACCATGCGGCCGTATGACGACACCGCATGGAACTACGAGGCACTGGACAGCATGGCCTTTTCCTTGGGGCCGGTGAGTTCCTGGCGAGCCTTTGGCGCCAACACCAAGGCCATTCGCTACAACACCAATGACCTGGGTAACAAGACGGTGCTGGACATGTTCCTCAGCGCGGGCGGTGTGGCGGGCAAGTCCTCGGCCGGTACGCGCTACGGCGCTCAAGTGACCACGACTTTGGGGGTCACTGATGTGCTGGCCTACTACGAACGCTCCAACGACGCAGATGGCAAGCAGACGCAGACCACCCAGGGCTGGAACGATTCCACCGGCAATGTGCTGGCCTTGATGACCCGCACCAACATCGACAACGTCAAGCTCTATGCCGGTGTGCACCGCTATGGCGCACCTGATGCGGCGCCCACCGACCCCACCCGCACGCAAATCTGGCATGTGGGGGCCTCTGTGCAGGCGACCACGGACTTGAACCTCAAGCTGGGCTATTACGCGCTGAGCCACGCCGGCCATGGCGTGACCAAGGCCGGAGCCAAAACCTTTGCCGCAGCGGCGCAATACAACCTGGGTTTTGCCTGGGTCTATGCGGTGGCTGGGCATCTGGCCAACGAGGCCAACGGTACCGTGGACATCACCGGCGCCAATGGCGCGCAGCCCAAGGGCTCGTCGCAAAACGGTCTGAAAGTGGGCCTGACCTATGTCTTCTGAGGTCTGAACGTCGGCCGCGCTGCTCCAGGGTGCGCGGCTGGCTCCAAGTTGCACTGCGATGGGGTCAGCTGTCAGGGCTCCAGCGGTTCATGCCGAGTTGAGGGCCGATGTGAACCGCTCGCGTTTGAGGCGCCTGGCACGGCGTGCCGGGTCAGGCGCCCCTTTTTTTCTCGCCTTCAAGAACGACACCATGGCCAGCGTCAGCATTCGCAATATTCACAAACGCTACGGCAGCATTGCCGTGCTCAAGGGCGTCAGCATCGACATCCCCGATGGCGACTTCACCGTGTTGGTGGGCCCCTCGGGCTGCGGCAAGTCCACCTTGCTGCGCATGATCGCGGGCCTGGAGGACATCAGCAGCGGTGAGATTCACATCGGCGATCGGGTCGTCAACGACCTGGCTCCGCGTGAACGCGACATCGCCATGGTGTTCCAGAACTACGCGCTGTACCCGCACATGACGGTGCGCGAGAACATGTCCTTCGCGCTGCGCCTGATGAAGCTGCCCGAGGCCGAGGTGCGCAAGCGCACCGAAAGCGCGGCGCAGATTCTGGGCCTGGGGGCACTGATGGACCGCTACCCGCGCCAGCTCTCGGGCGGGCAGCGCCAGCGTGTGGCCATGGGCCGCGCCATCGTGCGCCAGCCCCAGGCCTTTTTGTTCGATGAACCCCTCTCCAACCTCGACGCCAAGCTGCGCGTGAGCATGCGCACCGAGATCAAAGCGCTGCACCAGCGGCTGCGCACCACCTCGGTCTATGTCACGCACGATCAGGTTGAGGCCATGACCATGGCCGACACCATCGTGGTGCTCAACGATGGGCATATCGAGCAGCAGGGCGCGCCGCTGGAGCTGTATGACGACCCCGTCAATCGCTTTGTGGCGCAGTTCATCGGTTCTCCCTCCATGAACCTGCTGCCCGCCAAGGTCCAGGGTGAACAGCTGCAGGTGGGGGCGGATTGGGTGCCCTCTCCAGCGGCCTCGCTGACACAGGGGCGGCGCGTGCAGCTGGGGGTTCGCCCTGAGCACTGGCAGGTGGTGGGCGAGGGCGGTTTGGCCGCGCAGGTGCGCGTCATCGAGCCCACCGGTGCTGACATCCTGGTGTACGTGGAGCTTGCCGGACAAGAAGTGTGTGTGCTGCTGCGCGAGCGCCTGCCGCTGCAGATCGGCCAAGTCCTTCGTCTGCAGCCCCAGCGCAGCTTTGTGTTTGATCCGGACACCGGACGGCGCATCCGGTAGTTCTGCCAGCAGTACGCGCCTCTTTCTCACCAAACCTCAACAATCGGAGACACCTCCATGGCTATCTCAACCAAGCTGTTGGCATTGACGGCAGCAGTGTTCGGCGCCCATCTGCTGACTGCGGGCAGCGTCCAGGCGCAGGACTTCAAGGGCTACACGCTCAAGGTCAAACTCATCGGCGGCGCGCAGTACGAGCCGCTCTACACGCTGATCCCCGAGTGGGAGAAGAAGACCGGCGCCAAGGTGGAAATCCTCTCGCGCAAAAACCACTTCGAGCTGGACAAGGAAATCAAGCAAGACATCGCCGCGGGCAAGATCGACTACTGCGTGGCCTCCAACCACACCAGCTTCGCGCCGCAGTACGGTGATATCTATCGCGACCTCAAGGCCGAGCTGCCCGCGTCCTACCTCGGCAACTTCCTGCCCCTGGTGCTGCAGCACTCCACGGTGGATGGCAAGCTCGTGCAGCTGCCGCGCCATTCCGATGTCAGCACGCTCTACTACAACAAGAGCTTCTACGAGAGCGCCGAAAACCAAAAGGCCTACAAAGCCAAGTACGGCAAGGTGCTGGCACCGCCCCAGACCTGGGCTGAGTTCTCACAGCAAGCCAAGTTCTTCGCCAAGCCGCCCGCCACCTACGGCACCCAGTTCCCCGGCAAGGACGAGGCCCTGAACGGCCGCTTCTACGAGATGGTGATTGCCGAAGGCGGCCAGATGTTCGACGCCAAGTGGAACCCTGTCTTCAACAGCGAAGCCGGCGTGCGCGCGCTGAACTTCTTTGTCGACCTCTACAAGAGCGGCGCCGTGCCCAAGGGCGTGCCCAACTACCTGTGGGACGACCTGGGTCAGGGCTTTGCCAGCGGCAACGTGGCGCTGGACCTGGACTGGGGCGGCTGGGCTGCCTTCTTCAACGACCCCAAGAACTCCAAGGTCGCCGGCAAGATCGGCATCGTGCGCGCACCCAAGGGCAGCAGTGGCAAGCGTACTGGCTGGGCCGGTTCGCACAGCTTCTCCATCACCAAAGGCTGCGACAACCCCAAGGCGGCGGCCGACTTCGTGATGGCGCTGACCTCGCTGGACGCTCAGCTCATGGAAGGTCGCAAAGGTCTGATGCCCACACGCAAGGATGCCCAGCAAAAGACGCTGGCTGAGTTCAAGGCCAAGGGCGACACCTACATGGTCGAGATCTTCAGCACCTTCTCTGCCGCCATGGCCGAGGACGCTTTCACCCCGCCGCTGGTGTCGGAGTGGATCGAGGTGTCCAACAAGCTGTGGCCTGAGCTGCAAAAAGCCATCGTGGGCGAGAAGAGCGCCAAGGCAGCTTTGGACGACGCAGCCAAGAAGGTGCGTGAAGTGATGAAGGAGTCCGGGCGTCTGAAGTAAAGCGCCCAAGCGCTCAGGCGCCGGTGACCCGCACCATGCCGCGGTGTGGGTCACCCCGTTTTATTGCAGTTGCTGTTTGAGTTACGGAACTCCCAAGTCATCATGCGTTTGCCTACCCCCATCAAGCTGCTGCTACCGGCGGTGTTGGTGTTGAGTTTTGTGATTGCATTGCCGCTCTTGCTGTCGGCATGGTCCAGCCTCACGCCCTACAAGCTCACCAAACCTGCCACGCTGTGGCATTTCATTGGCTGGGACAACTACCTCGCCTTGTTCAGCAACGAGGACTACTGGTGGGCGTTTGGCCGCACCGTGTTCTTCCTCACCGTGGTGCTCAACCTTGAGCTGCTGCTCGGGCTGGGCCTGGCCCTGCTGATCAACGAAGTCACCCGCGGCCAGCGCGTGCTGCGCACGGTGCTGATGTTCCCCATGATGTTCTCGCCCATCCTGGTGGGCTTTCAGTTCAAGTTCATGCTCAACGACAACACGGGGGTCGTGAACTACTTGCTGCACCAGTGGTTTGGCGTGGAGCAGGCCGTGCCCTGGCTGGTGGACGCCTCGCTGGCGCTGACTTCGCTGGCGGTGGCAGAGATTTGGAACTCCACCTCGGTCTTTGCCATTTTGCTGCTGGCCGGTTTGATGGCTATGCCCAAAGACCCGCTGGAAGCTGCCAAGGTCGATGGCTGTAACGCGTGGCAGAGCTTTCGCCATGTCACGCTGCCCTTCCTGATGCCCTTCATCTGGATCGCCATGACCATCCGCTCGCTGGACATCGGGCGGGCCTTTGACATCGTCAAGATCATGACCAACGGTGGCCCTGGCGGGCGCACCGAACTGCTGTGGACGCTGCTGGCGCGCGTGGGTTACGAGGACGCGCGCATGGGCGTGGCCAATGCCATGGGCTATGTGGCCATTCTGCTGTCCATCGGTTTCACCATCCACTTCTTCAACAAGCTGCAGACCGCGCGTGAGCATCTGGGCTGAGCGCCGCACTAGGAATTCGAATCATGCGTAATCGCTGGCATCAAGCCTGGGTTTTGCTGGGCGTGTTTATCGCCATGAGCTTCATCTGCCTGCCGGGCTTATGGGTGGTGCTCAATGCCTTTCGCCCCAACATCGCCATCCTCAGCAACGAAAGTCCGCTGAACTTCTCCAGCTACACGCTGGACAACTTCCGCAACATCATGGGCTGGGGCGAGATGGCCGCGCTGCCCGTGGTGGCGTACTTCCGCAATTCGCTGCTGGTGGCGCTGGTGAGCACCGCCGCGGCCATGGTGGTGGGTGTGGCCGGGGGCTATGCCTTCGCGCGCTACGAGTTCCGCTGGAAGAAGCAGTTCTTCATCGGCCTCATGCTCACGCGCGCCATTCCCGGTGTGGCCTTGTCGCTGCCGGTGTTCATCATGTGGTCCTGGCTGGGTCTCATCGACACCCACCTGGGCCTGATCCTGGTCTACCTGGCGCTGAACATCCCGTTCTCGATTTGGTTGATCGACGGCTTTTTCCGCCAGATTCCCGGTGAGCTCTACCAAGCCGCCGAGATCGACGGCTGCACACGCTGGCAAGCGTTTTGGATGATTGAGCTGCCGCTGGCGCGCAGCGGCATTGCGGCCGCGGCCATCTTCTCCTTCCTCACCAGCTGGAATGAGTTTGCGCTGGCCAGCAACCTCACCCGATCGTCCTCCACCAAATCCCTGCCCGTGGGTTTGATGGACTTCACCTCCCAGTTCACCATCGACTGGTCGGGCATGTGCGCCATGGCTGTGATCATCATCGTGCCCGCACTGGTGCTGACCTTCATCGTCCAAAAACACCTCATCGCCGGACTCACATTTGGCGGCGTCAAAGGCTGATGCCACCCTAAGGAAGCACTCATGAACTCACAACGACTCAAGGGCAAGCATGTCCTCGTCACGGCAGCAGCGCAGGGCATAGGGCGTGCTGCGGTCTTGGCCATGGTGGCCGAAGGCGCGCAAGTGCTGGCCACCGATCTCAACGAAGAGGCCCTCGAGGCCCTGCGCCTGGAGGCACCTGACCATGTGCAGACGCGCGTGCTCAACGTCTGCGATGCAGCACAAATTCAGCAAGTCGTCAGCACGCGTGAGCACTGGGACGTGCTCTTCAACTGTGCAGGCTATGTGCACCACGGCAGCTTGCTCGATTGCGACGACGCCGCCTGGGACTTGAGCTTTGACCTCAACGCCAAAGCCATGGCGCGCACCATGCGCGCCGTGCTCCCGGGCATGCTGGCCCAGCGCCGCGGCTCCATCATCAACATGGCCTCGGTGGCCTCCAGCATCAAGGGCGTGCCGCTGCGCTGCGCCTATGGGGCTTCCAAAGCCGCCGTCATCGGCCTGAGCAAATCCGTGGCAGCCGATTTTGTGCAGCAGGGTGTGCGTGTCAATGTGGTGTGTCCGGGCACTGTGGAGTCCCCCTCTTTGCGGCAACGCATCGCCGAACAGGCCGACAAAAACGGTCAGTCCGTCGACACCGTGGAAGCCGCATTTCGCGCGCGCCAACCCATGGGGCGTTTGGGCACAGCCGAAGAAATCGCGCAGCTCGTGGTCTATCTGGCCAGCGACGAATCCAGCTACACCACTGGCACTGTGCACATCATCGACGGCGGCTGGTCGAACTGAGAAAAGGACGGCACCCTATGCAAGACGAACAAAGCTTGCGCGCTGGTTTGGCGCGCTGCTATGGCGGCATCCTGCACGACGTCATGCGCGCGCGCGGCCTCACCGACTTCACGCTGCCGCCCACGCTCACGCCGCTGGAAGACTGCAGCACACCGCTCTTTGGCCCCGCCTTCACCATGCTGGGGCGCCCGCAGCCAGGAGCGGGTGAACACGCGACCCTGCTGGCTTGGACGGGCTTTCTGTCGCGTGCGCCCAGCGGGCATGTGGTGGTGATTCAGCCCAACGACAACGAAGTCGCGCACATGGGCGAGCTCTCAGCCGAAACCCTGAAACTCAAAGGCGTGGCGGGTGTGGTGGTGGATGGCGGCGCACGCGATGTGAGCTTCATCCGCAGCATCGGGCTGCCCGTGTGGTCGCGCTACCGCACACCGCGCGACGTGGTCAACTACTGGCTCCCGGAAGCCTTCGATGTGCCGGTGCAAATCGGCGCCGTGCGTATCGTGCCCGGTGATTGGATCTTTGCCGATGCCGACGGTGTGCTGTGCTTGCCTCAGGCGCACGCACAGGCGGTGGTGGCCAGGTCTTTGGAGCTCATCGAAACAGAGAACCTCGTGCGCCGCGATATCCTGCAGGGCATCGATCCGCAGGAGGCGTATTTGCGCCACCGCAAGTTCTGAGCCGTCATGGCGCGCCTGGCGCGTTTGGCGGATCCACTAAAGTGCATATCCCCCAGTGAAGAGCTTTTGAGAATGCCCAGAAAAGCGACCAGCGAGCAAAACTCCGATAACGCCCGCGACAACAAGTACGCTGCCCCCGCGTTGGAAAAAGGGCTGGACATTTTGGAGGCCTTGGCCGACGAGGCCGTCGGGCTGACCCAGTCTGAGCTGGCCCAACGACTGGGTCGCTCCACCAGCGAAATCTTCCGCATGGTGCAGACCTTGCAGCGTCGGGGTTGGGTGATGGTGATGCCCGGCGACCGCTACCGCCTGTCCCTGCACATGTTTGAGCTGTCGCACCGCCAACGGCCGCTGCGCTCGCTGGTGGAGGCGGCACTGCCGCTGATGCAGGACGTCAGCCGGCGCCTGCTGCAGTCTTGCCATCTGTCTGTGGCTGAGTCGGGGCGGCTCATGGTCGTGGCCCAGACCGACTCACCGGGCATGCTGTGTTTTGCCGTGCGCACCGGCGCTGTGCTGGGTTTGCTCAACACATCCTCCGGCCATGTGCTGCTGGCCTTTGCCTCCGATGCTGAGCGCGAGCGCATCATTGACGCCCACATCATGCTCTCAGGCGGTTTGATCAAACGCCCGGCCGGGCTGGACGATGTGCTGGACGAGGTGCGTCGGCAGGGCTATGCCCAGGAGCGCAGCGAGCAAGTTTTTGGCGTCACCAACCTGGCCTTCCCGGTGTTTGACCGCTCCGGCCTGCCGGTGGCCTCTATGGTCATCCCGTTCCTGGAGGGGCTGGGTGGGCCGGACCGCGAGACCCAAATCCAGGAGGCCCTGGGGCTGTTGGGGCAAACTGCCGCGGCCTTGTCGCGCCGCCTGGGCTATGTGGCGGCTGAGGCCGAGCTGCAGGCCTGAGAGATAGACAAACGCAGCGCGTCCAGCACGTTTTCGGCCGGAGCAACCCACAGCCCACGTGCGCGTGCGCGCTTGGCCAAGGCGCGCAGGTCTTTGTCGCGGGTCAAGAGCGCAAAGCAGCCTTGGGCCAGTGCGAAGTCGATGAACTTCTGGTCGTCCCCATCGCGACAGCGCAGGCGCATATCTGTCTGGGCCTCGGCCAGCTCCGTGCAGTGGCTCGCGAAGGCGGCCTCAATGGCCGCCAAGTCTGGGTTCCAGCGCTGAGCCACGCCACGCCCCAGTACATGCAAGAGCTCTTCGCGCATGGCGGGGCAACCCAGCCAACGCAGCTGCCCGTTCCCCAGGGCCTGTCCCAGCTCCAGCCCTATCGGGTCGCGAAACACCAACCATTCCATCAGCGTCTGGGTGTCGATCACCACTGGCCAGGGCATGGCTTGGGGTAGGGGCAGCGGAGGGGGTGTGGCAGGCAAGAGCAGGGCCTATGGGTGGGGTAAGGCTGCTCATTGTCCGGGTAAAGCCGCACGATCTAGGCCTGCTGCACGAACGCAGCTTGCATGCAATGCCACAGCCGGCCTACAATACTCGGCTCTTCGGCCTACGGGTGCCGTGCTTGGGTCTGCGCGTTTGGTGGCTTACACCGGGCGGGGCGGGCAGTGCGGTACAGCAGCGGGCCGGAGTTGTGACTTCAAACGGGAACAAGTTACTTATGCCAACCATTAACCAGCTCGTTCGCCACGGTCGCGAGACCGAGGTGACGAAATCCAAGTCGCCGGCCATGCAGTCCTGCCCACAACGTCGTGGCGTCTGCACCCGCGTTTACACCACCACCCCGAAGAAGCCGAACTCGGCGCTGCGTAAGGTGGCCAAGGTGCGTCTGACCAACGGTTTTGAGGTCATTTCCTATATCGGCGGTGAAGGCCACAACCTGCAAGAGCACAGCGTCGTGCTGGTGCGCGGCGGTCGTGTCAAGGATCTGCCCGGTGTGCGTTACCACATCGTCCGTGGCTCGCTGGACCTGCAAGGCGTGAAAGACCGCAAGCAGTCGCGCTCCAAGTACGGTGCCAAGCGCCCCAAGAAGGCTTAATTGCCAAAGTTTTGGAGTTTGCCGGGCACATCGCCCAGCGTCTCTCCAAGTTTTGCGGAGCCGGTGCTGTTTGGCACCTCAACCGAGTAAGTGGATCCCCCTGAGTCGTTCGGTGGTGGTCCGCGGTGTAGGGCAAAGCCCTCGCCAACTGAAGCATTGAAGGAAGATTCCCATGCCACGTCGTCGCGAAGTACCCAAGCGCGAAATCCTGCCGGATCCCAAGTTCGGCAACGTTGATCTGTCCAAGTTCATGAACGTCATCATGGAATCGGGCAAAAAAGCGGTCGCAGAACGCATCATCTACGGCGCTCTCGAGCAAATCGAGAAGAAGGTCGGCAAAGACCCGCTGGAAGTGTTCATGGTCGCCCTGAACAACGTCAAGCCCATGGTCGAAGTGAAGTCCCGCCGTGTTGGCGGTGCGAACTACCAAGTTCCCGTGGAAGTTCGTCCCGTTCGCCGCGTGGCTCTGGCCATGCGTTGGCTGAAGGAATCGGCCCGCAAGCGTGGTGAGAAGTCCATGGCTCAACGCCTGGCCAACGAGCTGCTGGAAGCAGCCGAAGGCCGCGGTGGCGCCATGAAGAAGCGCGACGAGGTGCACCGCATGGCAGAAGCCAACCGCGCCTTCTCGCACTTCCGCTTCTAAAATCCACCACTTCAGCCGCCTCGGGTATTCACCTACCCGCTGGCGGCTCACTGCCATCTGGAGTGACACCATGTCCCGCAAGACCCCCATCGAGCGTTACCGCAATATCGGTATCTCGGCGCACATCGACGCTGGTAAGACCACCACGACCGAGCGCATCCTGTTCTACACCGGCGTGAACCACAAAATCGGCGAAGTGCACGATGGCGCGGCCACCATGGACTGGATGGAGCAAGAGCAAGAGCGTGGTATCACCATCACCTCCGCTGCGACCACCTGCTTCTGGAAGGGCATGGACCTGTCCTACCCTGAGCACCGCTTCAACATCATCGACACCCCGGGCCACGTGGACTTCACCATCGAGGTGGAGCGTTCCATGCGCGTGCTCGACGGCGCTTGTATGGTGTACTGCGCTGTGGGTGGCGTGCAGCCCCAGTCTGAAACTGTGTGGCGTCAGGCCACCAAGTACAAAGTGCCCCGTCTGGCCTTTGTGAACAAGATGGACCGCACCGGTGCCAACTTCTTCAAGGTCGTCGACCAGATGAAGACGCGCCTGAAGGCCAACCCCGTGCCCATCGTGATCCCCATCGGCGCTGAAGAAAACTTCAAGGGCGTGGTGGACCTGCTCAAGATGAAGGCCATCATTTGGGACGAGGCTTCTCAGGGCATGAAGTTCGAGTACCACGACATCCCCGCTGAGTTGGTCGACACGGCCAACGAATGGCGCGAGAAGATGATCGAGGCGGCGGCCGAGGCCAGCGAAGAGCTGATGAACAAGTACCTCGAAACCGGCGAGCTGACCGAGGAAGAGATCAAGGGCGCCATCCGCACCCGCACGATCGCGACCGAAATCCAGCCCATGCTGTGCGGTACCGCGTTCAAGAACAAGGGCGTGCAGCGCATGCTCGACGCCGTGATCGACTTCCTGCCCAGCCCGGTGGACATTCCGCCTGTGTCTGGCACTGACGAAGACGACAAGGAAGTCACCCGCAAGGCCGACGACAACGAGAAGTTCGCTGCGCTGGCATTCAAGCTGATGACCGACCCCTTCGTCGGCCAGCTGACCTTCGTGCGTGTGTATTCGGGCGTGCTGAACTCCGGCTCCACCGTCTACAACCCCATCAAGGGCAAGAAAGAGCGTATCGGCCGTATCCTGCAGATGCACGCCAACCAGCGTGAAGAAATCAAGGAAATTCTGGCGGGCGACATCGCTGCTTGCGTGGGCTTGAAGGAAGTGACCACGGGCGAAACCCTGTGCGATCCGGACGCCGTGATCACCCTGGAAAAGATGGTCTTCCCTGAGCCCGTGATCTCGCAGGCCGTGGAACCCAAGACCAAGGCTGACCAGGAAAAGATGGGCGTGGCGCTGGGCCGTCTGGCTGCAGAAGATCCGTCCTTCCGCGTGCGCACCGACGAAGAGTCTGGTCAGACCATCATCTCCGGCATGGGCGAGTTGCACCTGGAGATCATCGTCGACCGCATGAAGCGCGAATTCAGCGTGGAAGCCAACGTTGGCAAGCCGCAAGTGGCCTACCGCGAAACCATCCGCAAGACCGCTACCGACGTCGAAGGCAAGTTCGTTCGCCAGTCCGGTGGTAAGGGCCAATACGGCCACGTCGTGCTGACGGTCGAGCCGCAAGAGCCTGGCAAGGGCTTCGAATTCGTCGACGCCATCAAGGGCGGTGTGGTGCCTCGCGAGTACATCCCTGCGGTGGAAAAGGGCGTCATCGACACCCTGCCGAACGGCGTGCTGGCGGGCTACCCCGTGGTGGACGTGAAGGTCACGCTGACCTTCGGTTCCTACCACGATGTGGACTCGAACGAAAACGCCTTCAAGATGGCTGCTTCGATGGGTTTCAAGGAAGCTTGCCGTCGCGCCAGCCCCGTGATCCTCGAGCCGATGATGGCTGTGGAAGTCGAAACGCCGGAAGACTATGCTGGTACGGTGATGGGCGATCTGTCCAGCCGCCGCGGCATGGTGCAGGGCATGGACGACATGGTCGGTGGTGGCAAGGTCATCAAGGCCGAAGTGCCGCTGTCTGAAATGTTCGGCTACTCGACCTCGCTGCGCTCTGCAACGCAAGGTCGTGCGACGTACACGATGGAGTTCAAGCACTACAGCGAAGCTCCCAAGAACGTGGCTGACGCCATCATCACTGCTCGCGCCAAGTGAGTTTGTTAGCGCTGCCCGGCGTGTCCGGGTGGCGCTGACTTCAGATCGTCTTCGCAGCAGGCCGCCCATTTGCCAGTCGATGGGAATCACGGACGCTGCGGAAACGCTAAACCAACAGACTGGGTAAATGCTCTTTTTGGAGAATTGAAATGGCAAAGGGTAAGTTTGAACGTACCAAGCCGCACGTGAACGTGGGCACCATTGGCCACGTGGACCACGGCAAGACCACGCTGACCGCTGCGATCGCAACGGTGCTGGCAGCCAAGTTCGGCGGCGAAGCCAAGGCCTACGACCAGATCGATGCGGCGCCTGAAGAGAAGGCTCGTGGCATCACGATCAACACTGCGCACGTTGAGTACGAGACGGCCAATCGCCACTACGCACACGTGGACTGCCCTGGTCACGCTGACTATGTGAAGAACATGATCACCGGCGCGGCTCAGATGGACGGCGCGATTCTGGTGTGCTCGGCCGCTGACGGCCCGATGCCCCAGACCCGTGAGCACATCCTGCTGGCTCGCCAAGTGGGCGTGAAGTACATCATCGTGTTCCTGAACAAGTGCGACATGGTGGATGACGCCGAGCTGCTGGAACTGGTCGAAATGGAAGTGCGCGAGCTGCTGTCCAAGTACGACTTCCCCGGCGACGACACCCCCATCATCAAGGGTTCGGCCAAGCTGGCGCTGGAAGGCGACAAGGGCGATCTGGGCGAAGCCGCGATCATGCGTCTGGCCGATGCGCTGGACAGCTACATCCCCACGCCTGAGCGCGCCATCGACGGCGCCTTCCTGCTGCCGGTGGAAGACGTGTTCTCGATCTCTGGCCGTGGCACCGTGGTGACTGGTCGCGTTGAGCGCGGCATCATCAAGGTCGGCGAGGAAATCGAAATCGTCGGTATCCGTGATCTGCAAAAGACCACCGTGACTGGCGTGGAAATGTTCCGCAAGCTGCTGGACCAAGGCCAGGCTGGCGACAACGTCGGTATCCTGCTGCGCGGCACCAAGCGTGAAGACGTCGAGCGCGGCCAAGTGCTGGCCAAGCCCGGCTCGATCAAGCCGCACACGCACTTCACCGCTGAGGTGTACGTGCTGTCCAAGGAAGAGGGTGGCCGTCACACGCCGTTCTTCAACAACTACCGTCCCCAGTTCTACTTCCGTACCACGGACGTGACGGGTGCTGTTGAGTTGCCCAAGGACAAGGAAATGGTCATGCCTGGCGACAACGTGGGCATCACCGTGAAGCTGATCGCTCCGATCGCTATGGAAACCGGTCTGCGCTTCGCGATCCGCGAAGGTGGCCGTACCGTGGGTTCGGGCGTGGTTGCCACCATCCTCGAGTAAATCTTTTGCGTGACGCGCCAGGCCGCTTTGTCGACCTGGCGTCAGTCGAATGCGGCTTCACCGCCGCTCGCTCTTTGAAGGAATAGTCATGCAAAAGCAAAAAATCCGCATCCGCCTGAAGGCGTTTGATTACAAGCTGATCGACCAATCGGCTCTGGAAATCGTTGACACCGCCAAGCGTACCGGCGCCATCGTCAAGGGCCCCGTGCCCCTGCCGACGCGCATGGAGCGTTTTGACATCCTGCGCTCGCCGCACGTCAACAAGACCAGCCGCGACCAGTTTGAAATCCGCACTCACCAGCGCCTGATGGACATCGTCGACCCGACCGACAAGACGGTTGACGCCCTGATGAAGCTGGACCTGCCCGCAGGCGTGGACGTCGAGATCAAACTGCAGTGATGACTGCTCGCCGAGCCGGTGCTGCGACTGATAGTCAAGGTGCCGAACCCGGCGAAACAGCGTACTGAGCAAAAGCAGCCTTCGGGCTGCTTTTGTGCTTTTGGGGTGCAGGTGATCGTGGGCCTTGCGTCCACCCCATACATGGCGCTACACTCCAAGGCTTTTCCGCGTCCAGCGAGGTTTGGGCGTGGGTTCGTCGCACCGGTGCAAGGTCGTGTGTTCCAGGTGAATTTGCCTGAGGCGCATTGCTTTTGAGAGGTCCTTTACGCCTCTTTTGCTGGTGCATGTTGGTCAGCCCGGCCAATCGATGTCGGGTATGCAATGACTTTTGGGTTGATTCGGTGGTGTCTCCATCGGTTGGCTTGAGGGTCTGGAGAAAAACCATGAGTCTTAGCAATCGTCTCGGATTGCTGGGCCGCAAGGTGGGCATGATGCGCATCTTCACGGACGACGGCGACGCCGTTCCTGTGACGGTGTTGGATGTGTCCAATAACCGCGTGACCCAGATTAAAACCGAAGCCAACGACGGCTACAGCGCCATTCAAGTGGCGTTCGGTGCGCGCAAAGCTTCGCGCGTGACCAAGCCCGAAGCTGGGCACCTGGCCAAGGCCGGTGTCGAAGCTGGTGAGGTTCTCAAAGAATTCCGCGTGACTGCCGAAGTCGCCGCTGAGTACCAAGCAGGCGGCCAAGTGCCGGTGACCCTGTTTGCCGTTGGCCAAAAGGTCGACGTGCAAGGTACTTCCATCGGTAAGGGCTTTGCAGGCACGATCAAGCGCCACAACTTCGGTTCGCAGCGCGCCTCCCACGGTAACAGCCGCTCGCACAACGTTCCGGGCTCCATCTCGATGGCGCAAGATCCGGGTCGCGTGTTCCCCGGCAAGAAGATGTCCGGCCACCTGGGTGATGTCACTGTGACCACGCAGAACCTCGACATCGTGCGCGTCGACGAAGCACGCCAGCTGCTGCTGGTGCGCGGCGCGGTGCCTGGTGCCAAGAACGGCCACGTGGTCGTGCGCCCGGCAGTCAAGGCGAAAGGAGCCATCTGATGCAACTCGAGCTCCTGAATGAGCAAGGCCAGGCGACCGCCAAGGTCGATGCGCCTGACGCCCTCTTTGCTCGCGACTACAACGAAGCGCTGGTTCACCAGGTCGTCGTGGCCTACCAGGCCAACGCCCGCCAAGGCACTCGTGCCCAGCTGACCCGCGCGGAAGTTCGTCACTCGACGAAGAAGCCTTTCCGTCAAAAGGGTACGGGTAACGCACGTGCTGGTATGACTTCCTCCCCGCTGTGGCGTGGGGGTGGTCGCATCTTCCCGAACAAGCCTGACGAGAACTTCTCGCACAAGCTGAACAAGAAGATGTACCGCGCAGGCATGACTGCCATCCTGTCGCAACTGGCTCGCGAAGGCCGCCTGGCTGTGGTGGATTCGATCTCGGTCGAAGCCCCCAAGACCAAGCTGCTGGCTGCCAAGCTCAAGGCCATGGGCCTGGAGCACGTGCTGGTCATCTCCGACCAGGTTGATGACAACCTGCTGTTGGCCTCTCGCAATCTGGTCAACGTGCTGGTCGTCGAGCCGCGCTACGTCGATCCCCTGTCCCTGGTCTTCTACAAGAAGGTGCTGGTGACCAAGGCTGCGATCGAGCAACTCAAGGAGATGCTGGCATGACCGCTCCCAAGTTTGCCGAAGGCCGTCTGGCCAAGGTGCTGCTGGCGCCCATCGTGTCCGAAAAGGCCACGCTGGTTGCCGAAAAGCACAACCAAGTGTTGTTCAAAGTCCTGCGTGACGCCACCAAGCCCGAAATCAAGGCCGCCGTTGAACTGATGTTCAAGGTCGAGGTTGAATCGGTGAGCGTGGTGAACACCAAGGGCAAGGTCAAGCGCTTTGGCGGCCGTCTGGGTCGTCGCGACCACGTCAAGAAGGCGTATGTGTCCCTGAAGGCTGGCCAAGAGCTCAACTTCTCCGGGGAGGCTGCGTAATGGCCGTCGTCAAAGTCAAACCTACCTCGCCCGGTCGCCGTGGCGTTGTGAAGGTGGTGCACAAGCACCTGCACAAGGGCGCTCCTGAGGCTTCGCTGCTGGAGCCCCAGAAGCAGAACGCTGGCCGTAACAACAACGGTCACATCACGATGCGCCACAAGGGCGGTGGTCACAAGCACCACTACCGCGTGGTCGATTTCCGTCGCAACAAAGACGGCATCCCGGCCAAGGTCGAGCGCATCGAGTACGACCCCAACCGTACGGCTCACATCGCTTTGGTGTGCTATGCCGACGGCGAGCGTCGCTACATCATCGCCCCGCGCAACCTGGAAGTGGGTTCCACCATCCTGAGCGGCGCTGAAGCCCCGATCAAGGTTGGCAACACACTGCCTATCCGCAACATTCCCGTGGGCTCGACCATTCACTGCGTCGAAATGCTGCCGGGCAAGGGTGCTCAGATCGCGCGCTCCGCTGGCACCTCCGTGGTGCTGATGGCTCGCGACGGCGTCTACGCTCAGCTGCGCCTGCGTTCGGGTGAGGTTCGCAAGATCCACATCGATTGCCGCGCCACCATTGGCGAAGTGTCCAACGAAGAACACAGCCTGCGCCAGTACGGCAAGGCCGGTGCTATCCGCTGGAAGGGCATTCGTCCGACGGTTCGTGGTACTGCCATGAACCCGGTGGATCACCCGCACGGTGGTGGTGAAGGTCGTACCGGTGAGGGCCAGGCGCCTGTGTCGCCATGGAACACCCTGACTAAGGGCTACCGTACTCGTAACAACAAGCGCACGCAGACGTTCATCGTGTCGCGTCGCAAGAAGTAAGGGGTAGACCAACATGGCTCGTTCCCTCAAAAAGGGTCCTTTCGTGGATCACCACCTGCTGGCAAAGGTCGATAAGGCCGTTGCCAACAAGGACAAGAAACCAATCAAGACCTGGTCGCGTCGTTCGACGATCCTGCCGGACTTCATCGGTCTGACGATCGCGGTGCACAACGGCAAGCAGCACGTGCCGGTGTTCGTGTCGGATCAAATGGTCGGTCACAAGCTGGGTGAGTTCGCACTGACCCGCACCTTCAAGGGTCACCCCGGTGACAAGAAGGCCAAGAAATAAGGACTGAGACGATGGAAACCCGTGCAATCGTTCGCGGTGTCCGCCTGTCGGCTGACAAAGGTCGCCTGGTGGCTGACCTGATCCGTGGCAAGAAGGTGGACCAGGCGCTCAACATCCTGGAATTCACGCAGAAGAAGGCAGCCCTCATCATCAAGAAGGCGCTCGAGTCGGCAATCGCTAATGCGGAGCACAACGACGGCGCAGACATTGACGAACTGAAGGTCACCTCGATCTATGTGGAGCAGGGCACCACGCTGAAGCGTTTCTCGGCCCGCGCAAAGGGCCGTGGCAACCGCATCAGCAAGCCCACCTGCCACATTTTCGTGACCGTCGGCAACTGAGGCTGAAGGAAGACTATGGGACAGAAAATTCATCCAACTGGCTTCCGCCTTCCCGTCACCCGTAACTGGGCGTCGCGTTGGTATGCGAACAACCAGAACTTCGCCACCATGCTGGCCGAGGATCTGCGAGTCCGCGAATACCTGAAGGCCAAGCTGAAGAATGCCGCGGTATCGCGCATCCTGATCGAGCGTCCCGCCAAGAACGCCCGCATCACCATCTTCTCGGCACGTCCGGGTGTGGTGATCGGCAAGAAGGGCGAAGACATCGAAAACCTGAAGGCCGAGCTGACCAAGCGTCTGGGCGTGCCAGTGGCAGTGAACATCGAGGAAGTGCGCAAGCCCGAACTCGACGCTCAACTGATCGCTGACTCCATCACCCAGCAGCTGGAAAAGCGCATCATGTTCCGTCGTGCCATGAAGCGTGCGATGCAGAACGCTATGCGTTTGGGCGCTCAAGGCATCAAGATCATGTCGGCTGGCCGTCTCAACGGCATCGAAATCGCTCGTACCGAGTGGTATCGCGAAGGTCGTGTGCCTCTGCACACCCTCAAGGCAGACATCGATTACGGTACCTCCGAAGCCAAGACCACCTACGGCATCATCGGCGTGAAGGTGTGGGTGTATCGCGGTGACCGCTTGGCCAATGGCGAAGCCCCCGTGATCAACACCCCTGCTGGTGCTGAAGACGATCGCCGTCCTCGCCGCAACGCCCGTCCGGGCGCTCCGGGTGGACGTGGTCGCGGTGACAAGCCAGCCGAAGGCGGCGACAAAGCCGGTGCCAAGCGTGTGGTGCGTAAGCCCGCCGCTGCTGGCGAGGCCAAAGGAGAATAAACATGCTGCAACCTGCTCGTCGCAAATATCGCAAGGAGCAAAAGGGCCGTAACACCGGTGTTGCGACCCGCGGCGCTACCGTGGCCTTCGGCGAATACGGCCTGAAGGCAACCGAGCGTGGCCGTATCACGGCTCGCCAGATCGAAGCGGCCCGTCGTGCGATTTCGCGCCATATCAAGCGCGGTGGTCGCATCTTCATCCGCATCTTCCCGGACAAGCCGATCTCTCAAAAGCCTGCCGAAGTCCGTATGGGTAACGGTAAGGGCAACCCTGAGTACTACGTGGCTGAAATTCAGCCCGGCAAGGTGCTCTATGAGATCAACGGTGTGCCCGAAGCTCTGGCTCGTGAGGCGTTCACGCTGGCTGCTGCCAAGCTGCCTCTGCGTTGCACCTTCGTGACCCGCCAGCTCGGCGCCTGATTGGAGAAACACCCATGAAAGCATCTGAACTGCGTGGCAAAGACGTGGCAGCCTTGGAAAAGGAAGTCACCGATCTGCTGAAGGCCCATTTTGGTCTGCGCATGCAAAAGGCCACTCAACAGCTGTCGGACACGACTCAGCTGGGCAAGGTCCGCCGCGACATCGCTCGAGCCAAGACCATCCTGGCTCAGAAGAAGAAGGGAGCCGTGTGATGACACAAGCTCAAGAGAAGAACACCCGCACGCTGGTTGGCCGTGTCGTTAGCGACAAGCGCGCTAAGACCGTCACCGTGCTGGTGGAGCGTCGTGCCAAGCATGAGCTGTACGGCAAGATCGTTGCCCGCTCGCGCAAGTACCACGCTCATGACGAGAATGGTGAGTACAAGCTGGGTGATGTGGTCGAGATCGCTGAAACGCGCCCTCTGTCCAAGACCAAGAGCTGGGTGGTGACCCGCTTGGTGGAGAAGGCTCAGCTGGTCTGAGTCTGACAAGCCCTTCGTGGTGGCGGGGTTAAATCCCGCTGTCACCAAGCACGGCTGGAACGCTGGAATACTGGCGTCCAGCCGTTTTTCATTTCTGGGGCCGCCCATTGCAATGCAGCGGGCGGCCTTGTTTCTTAACCAGGGAGTTCCTATGTTGAAGCAAGGTGATCAGTTGCCCGGTGGCGTGCTCGTTGAATATGTCGAGCAGGCCACGGAGGGTTGCAGCATTGGTCCGCAGCCTGTCGATGTCCATGCTGCGCTCGCAGGCAAGACTGTCGCAATTCTGGCTCTGCCTGGCGCATTCACACCGACATGCTCGGCCCAACACCTGCCGGCATACATCGAGCAGCAAGCTGCATTCAAGGCAGCTGGTGTTGATGAGATCTGGTGCATTTCTGTAAACGACCCCTTTGTCATGGCAGCTTGGGGGCGCGAGCAGGGGGCGGCCGGGAAGGTGCGCATGCTGGCTGACGGCAGTGCTGCCTACACGCAGGCACTGGGCATGGTCTTTGATTTGACGGCCAAGGGCTTTGGTGTGCGCTCCCAGCGCTACTCCATGCTTGTCGTCAATGGCGTGGTGCAGGCCTTGAATTTGGATGCGCCAGGCAAATTCGAGGTGAGTGACGCAGCGACGCTGCTCAAACAAGCTCAAGGCTTGACGCACTGATGCGTTGAGTTGCCGCCACAGTGCTGCTCATGTAGCGTCAGTTCATAATGATGCTTGACTCGCTGTGGCGCATGGGTGCATAATCCAATGCTTCGCCGCACGGTCTCCCTCAGTTCTGGGGTGCAGGTGTGCGGTTCTCGGTTTCTTGCCCAAAAAGGCCAAGCGCAAGTCGCTGCGGTAGTAGTCGATGCGGCTGTGTGAGGTTTTACGGGCCCAAGACTGACCGCGAGGATGAATGCGATGGTCGCATGCGCCTTTGCGGGACAAGTTGGGGACAGACATGATCCAAATGCAATCGCGACTGGATGTCGCGGACAACACTGGCGCCAAGTCCGTCATGTGCATCAAGGTGCTGGGTGGTTCCAAGCGCCGTTATGCCCATATTGGCGACATTATCAAGGTCAGCATCAAAGAAGCTGCGCCGCGTGGCCGCGTCAAAAAGGGCGAGGTTTACAACGCAGTCGTGGTGCGCACTGCCAAGGGCGTGCGTCGTCAAGACGGTTCTTTGGTGAAGTTCGACGGCAATGCCGCCGTGCTGCTGAATGCCAAGCTGGAGCCTATTGGCACCCGCATCTTCGGCCCTGTGACGCGTGAACTGCGTTCTGAGCGCTTCATGAAGATTGTGTCGCTGGCGCCCGAGGTTCTGTAAGCCTCGCACACACACAAAGGTATTGTCATGAACAAGATCCGCAAAGGCGACGAAGTCATCGTCCTGACCGGCCGGGATAAGGGCAAGCGCGGCACCGTGTCGCTGCGAGTCGACGCCGATCACTTGGTTATCGAGGGTATCAACCTCGTCAAGAAGCACGTCAAGCCGAACCCCCTGAAGGGTACGACTGGTGGCATCGTCGACAAAGCCATGCCCATCCATCAATCCAACGTGGCGATTTTCAACGCCGCAACCGGCAAAGCCGATCGCGTGGGTGTGAAGGCCCTTGCTGATGGCAAGCGGGTGCGCGTGTTCAAGTCGACCGGCGAAGAGATCAAGGCTTAAGAGGTTAGACATGGCTCGTTTGCAAGCGTTTTATCGCGAGAAGGTCGTGCCCGGCCTGACCGAAAAGTTCGGCTACAAGTCCGTGATGGAGGTGCCACGCATCACCAAGATCACCCTGAATATGGGTGTGAGCGAGGCAGTGGCTGACAAGAAGGTCATGGAGCATGCTGTGGGTGATCTGACGAAGATCGCCGGCCAGAAGCCTGTGGTGACCAAGTCGAAGAAGGCTATCGCCGGCTTCAAGATCCGCGACGGTGTGCCAATCGGTTGCATGGTCACCCTGCGTGGTGCTCGCATGTATGAATTCCTGGACCGTTTTGTGACGGTTGCGCTGCCGCGCGTTCGGGATTTCCGTGGTATCTCCGGCCGTTCGTTCGATGGTCGTGGCAACTACAACATCGGCGTCAAAGAGCAAATCATCTTCCCCGAAATCGAATACGACAAGGTGGATGCTCTGCGTGGTCTGAACATCAGCATCACGACGACGGCCAAGACGGACGACGAAGCTAAAGCTCTGCTGGCTGCGTTCAAGTTCCCGTTCAAGAACTGAGGTGACCTGTGGCAAAACTCTCGATCAAGCAACGTGAGCTGAAGCGCGCCCAACTGGTCGCCAAATATGCCGGCAAGTACGCCGAACTGAAGGCCATCATCAATGATGGCAAAAAGTCCGAGGAAGAGCGCTACGCCGCTCGCCTGGAGCTGCAAAAGCTGCCGCGCAACGCCAACCCGACCCGCCAGCGCAACCGTTGTGAGCTGACCGGTCGCCCCCGTGGCACGTTCCGCAAGTTCGGTCTGGCCCGTAACAAGATTCGTGAGCTGGCCTTCAAAGGCGACATCCCAGGTGTCGTCAAGGCCAGCTGGTAATCGGCAGATTTAGGAGATTTCCTATGAGCATGAGTGATCCTATCGCCGATATGCTGACTCGCATTCGCAACGCCCAAAGCGTTGAGAAGGCCAGCGTCGTGATGCCTTCCTCTAAGTTGAAGGTCGCGATCGCCAAGGTCTTGAAAGATGAAGGCTATATCGACGGTTTCGTGGTGCGCGGCGATGCCGCACGTCCGGAGCTGGAAATCGCGCTGAAGTATTACGCCGGTCGCCCGGTGATCGAGCGCATTGAGCGCGTGAGCCGTCCTGGCCTGCGCATCTACAAGGGCCGCCACGATATCCCTCAGGTCATGAATGGCCTGGGTGTGGCGATCGTCACCACCCCCAAGGGTGTGATGACCGACCGTAAAGCACGTCAAGCCGGTGTCGGCGGCGAAGTGCTTTGCTACGTCGCCTAAGCGCAAGGAGAGACAGACATGTCCCGCGTTGGAAAAATGCCGGTCGTCGTCCCGCAAGGCGTGGATGTGACCATTTCTGCTGAGCAGATCAGCATCAAAGGTGCGCAAGGCACGCTCGTTCGTGGCGTTCACCCCTTGGTCACCATCAAGAGCGAAGGCGGCAAGCTGAGCTTCTCGCCCGTCAACGACTCGGCTGACGCCGATGCGCTGACTGGTACCTTCCGCGCTCTGGTGGCCAATATGGTCAACGGCGTGAGCAAGGGCTTCGAGAAGAAGCTGACGCTTGTTGGCGTGGGTTTCCGCGCCCAGGCTCAGGGCCAGAAGCTGAACCTGCAAGTGGGTTTCTCTCACCCCGTGGTGAAGGACATGCCCGCCGGCATCAAGGTGGAATGCCCGACCCAAACCGAAATCCTCATCAAGGGTGCCGACCGTCAAGTGGTGGGTCAGCTGGCCGCAGAAGTGCGCGCCATCCGTCCTCCTGAGCCTTACAAGGGCAAGGGCATCCGCTACGCCGATGAGAAGGTCTCCCTCAAAGAGACCAAGAAGAAGTAAGGAGTCGCGTCATGCTGAACAAGAAGGAACAACGTATCCGCCGTTCGCGTCAAACGCGTGCTCGTATCGCTTTGCAGCGTGTGGCTCGCTTGACGGTCTTCCGTTCGAACCTGCACATCTACGCACACGTCATCTCCGAGTGCGGCACACGAGTGCTGGCTTCGGCGTCGACTGTCGAAAAAGACGTTCGTTCGCAAATCGGTGGCAAGGGTGGCAACGTGGCTGCGGCTTCGCTGGTTGGCAAGCGTATCGCCGAGAAGGCCAAGGCTGCCGGCGTGGAAAAAGTAGCGTTTGATCGCGCTGGTTTCGCCTATCACGGTCGAGTCAAGGCGCTGGCCGAGGCTGCTCGTGAAGCGGGCCTGCAGTTCTGACGCTGAAAGGATTTCGAAATGGCAAAGTTTCAAGCCCGCGCTCAGTCCGAAGGTAACGACGACGGCCTGAAGGAAAAGATGATCGCGGTCAACCGCGTCACCAAGGTGGTCAAGGGTGGTCGCACCCTGAGCTTCGCTGCGTTGACGGTGGTTGGTGATGGCGATGGCCGCATTGGCATGGGCAAGGGCAAGGCTAAGGAAGTGCCCGTGGCTGTGCAAAAGGCCATGGAATCTGCGCGCCGCAACATGGTGAAGGTGTCCCTGAAGAACGGCACCATCCACCACAACGTGGTGGGTGAGCACGGTGCTTCCCGCGTCATGATGGCTCCGGCTCCTGCTGGTACCGGCGTGATTGCTGGCGGCCCGATGCGTGCTGTGTTTGAAGTGATGGGCATCACCGACGTCGTGGCCAAGAGCCACGGCTCGACCAATCCTTACAACATGGTTCGTGCCACGCTGGATGCGCTCAAGCATTGCGCCACTCCCGCTGAAGTTGCGGCCAAGCGCGGCAAGTCGGTTGAAGAACTGTTCAACTGATCGTCGCCTGGAGAAGACAGATGTCTGACAAGAAAACTCTGACGGTCAAGCTGGTCCGCAGCCCTATCGGTTGCCGGGCTTCGCATCGTGCCACCGTGGTGGGTCTGGGTCTGCGTAAGCTCAACAGCCAGCGCACCCTTGAAGACACGCCCGCTGTGCGCGGCATGATCAACAAGGTCGCCTACCTCGTGCAAGTGCTGTAAAGCAGCGCACGAACTAAGGAATACAAGATGCAACTCAATTCCATCAAGCCCGCGACCGGCGCCAAGCACGCCAAGCGCCGTGTTGGTCGTGGTATTGGTTCGGGCCTGGGCAAGACCTGCGGCCGCGGCCACAAGGGTCAGAAGTCGCGTGCTGGCGGCTTCCATAAGGTGGGCTTCGAAGGCGGTCAAATGCCTCTGCAGCGCCGTCTGCCTAAGCGTGGTTTCAAGTCTTTGGCTCGTCCCTTCGTGGCTGAGCTGACGCTGGCTGACCTGCAAAAGCTGGGCACCGACGAAGTCGACCTGCTCACGCTGAAGGCTGTGGGCCTGGTGTCTGAGCTCGTGCGCACCGTCAAGGTCGTCAAGTCCGGCGAAATCACCCGCAAGGTGGTTGTCAAAGGACTGGGCGTGACTGCTGGCGCTAAAGCTGCTATCGAAGCCGCTGGCGGCTCCGTGGCCGCCTGAGAGCAAAAACAGGACTAGGCAACAGTGGCAAACAACACAGCCCAGTTGGCCAAGAGCGGGAAGTTTGGCGATTTGCGTCGCCGCCTTGTATTCCTGCTGCTAGCGCTGGTGGTCTACCGGATCGGGGCTCATATCCCCGTCCCTGGTATCGATCCGGCGCAGTTGCAGCAGTTGTTCAAGGGCCAGCAAGGCGGCATCCTGAGCTTGTTCAATATGTTCTCCGGCGGGGCCATGTCTCGCTTTACCGTCTTTGCGTTGGGCATCATGCCCTACATCTCCGCATCCATCGTGATGCAGCTGCTCACCTATGTGGTGCCCAGCTTGGAGGCGCTGAAGAAGGAAGGTGAGGCGGGTCGACGCAAGATCACTCAGTACACGCGTTACGGGACTCTGGGTTTGGCCCTGTTCCAGTCGTTGAGCATTGCGTTTGCGTTGGAAAGCTCGCCTGGGTTGGTGTTGGCGCCAGGATTTGGTTTCCGTGTCACGGCTGTCACCAGCTTGGTCGCGGGCACCATGTTCTTGATGTGGCTGGGTGAGCAGATCACTGAGCGCGGTTTGGGTAACGGCATCTCCATCTTGATCTTTGCAGGTATCGCGGCAGGCTTGCCTGGCGCTATCGGCGGGTTGCTGGAGCTGGTCAACACTGGGGCGATGGCGATTCCGATTGCCTTGCTGATTGTTGTTGTTGTTATCGGCGTTACCTACTTGGTGGTGTTTGTTGAGCGCGGCCAGCGCAAGATTTTGGTGAATTACGCCAAGCGGCAAGTCGGCAACAAGGTTTACGGTGGGCAATCCTCCCATCTACCCCTGAAGCTGAACATGGCTGGTGTGATCCCACCGATCTTCGCGTCGTCGATCATCCTGTTGCCGACCACCTTGGTGACTTGGTTTGCGTCTAGCGAATCTTGGTTGGGTCGAGTGCTCAAAGATGCCGCAAGCGTCTTGAGCCCTGGTCAGCCGGTTTACGTGATGCTCTATGCCACGGCGATTGTGTTCTTCTGCTTCTTCTACACGGCCATGGTGTTTAACAGCCGTGAGACAGCAGATAACCTGAAGAAAAGCGGCGCGTTTATTCCCGGGATTCGTCCTGGCGAGCAAACTGCCAAGCACATTGACAAAATTCTGTCTCGCTTGACCTTGGTTGGCGCGGTGTATATCACTGGTGTGTGCTTGTTGCCAGAGTTTTTGACGCTGAAGTACAGTGTGCCGTTCTATTTTGGTGGTACATCGTTGCTGATCATTGTTGTCGTTACGATGGATTTCTGGGCGCAAGTTCAGTCCTACGTGATGAGTCAGCAGTATGAATCACTGTTAAAGAAGGCAAATTTCAAGGCTGGTTAGACCAGTTCCAGTGTTTAACAAACCCAATCCGACTAGACACGAAATCGCATGGCGAAAGATGACGTCATTCAAATGCAAGGGGAAATCGTGGAAAACCTCCCCAATGCAACCTTTCGCGTGAAGTTGGAGAACGGTCACGTCGTTCTTGGTCACATCTCCGGCAAGATGCGCATGCACTACATCCGCATCCTTCCGGGGGACAAAGTGACCGTAGAACTGACGCCGTACGATTTGAGTCGTGCTCGCATCGTGTTCCGGGCGAAGTGAGCGGCAGCGTAATCCCCGGAACCGCTGATTGAGCGAATTAGGTAGGTCAAGGAGCAGACCATGAAAGTTTCGGCATCTGTCAAAAAGATGTGCCGCAATTGCAAGATCATCCGTCGCAATGGCGTGGTGCGTGTGATCTGTACCGATCCGCGCCACAAGCAGCGTCAAGGCTGATTGGCGACACGACTGCAAGCGAATTAGAGGACGCACATGGCACGTATTGCTGGTATCAACATTCCGCCGCACAAGCACACCGAGATCGGTTTGACTGCGATTTATGGCATTGGTCGTACGACCGCGCAAAAAATCTGCAGCAGCTGCGGCATTCCTTTCGACAAGAAGGTCAAGGACCTGACTGACGGTGATCTCGAAAAGATCCGTGAGGAAGTCAACAAGCTGACCATCGAGGGCGATCTGCGCCGCGAGATGTCCATCAACATCAAGCGCTTGATGGACCTGGGTTGCTACCGTGGTTTCCGTCATCGTCGGGGTCTGCCGCTTCGCGGCCAGCGCACTCGCACGAATGCCCGTACCCGCAAGGGGCCGAAAAAGTCGGCGGCAACCGGTAAGAAGTGACCCGGCGGACATCCTGAAGAAAGTTCACCATGGCAAAAGCACCCAATAATTCGGCCGCCCAGCGCGTTCGTAAGAAGGTTCGTAAGAACGTTGCCGACGGCATTGCGCACGTTCACGCGTCCTTCAACAACACCATCATCACCATCACCGACCGTCAAGGCGGTGCTCTGTCTTGGGCGTCTTCCGGCGGCCAAGGCTTCAAGGGCTCGCGCAAGTCCACGCCTTTTGCTGCTCAGGTCGCAGCGGAAGTCGCTGGCCGTGCCGCTCAAGAGCAGGGCATCAAGAACCTGGACGTCAAGATCAAGGGCCCTGGCCCTGGTCGTGAGTCTTCGGTGCGCGCGCTGGCGGCTTTGGGCATCCGCATCACGTCGATCTCTGACGTGACACCGGTCCCGCACAACGGATGCCGTCCGCAAAAGCGCCGTCGCATCTGATACGGCTGTCTCGCGCATGTGGGGCTTGATGCCTCACAAGATCTCGTGAGACAATCGCCGTTTGAGTTCGCGTGCTGGCGGGTGCCTGGGTGCCCGCCAGCCGTTTTTCTGAGGGGTATTGCGCGGTCAAATGCCGCGAGTACTGCCTGCTAAGCCCACCGTTCGGCGCTAGATCACAGCATCGGCCGAACTCGCGCGAGCTGCGCCAGCTCGCGTTAGATTGACGAAGGAAACGCAAGTGGCACGTTATCTCGGCCCTAAGGCCAAACTGTCTCGCCGTGAAGGCACTGACCTGTTCCTGAAGAGCGCTCGCCGCGCCATCAGTGACAAGGCCAAGTTCGACTCCAAGCCTGGCCAACATGGCCGTACTTCTGGCTCCCGCACGTCCGACTTCGGTCTGCAGCTGCGCGAAAAGCAGAAGGTCAAGCGCATGTACGGCGTGCTGGAGCGTCAGTTCCGCCGCTATTTCGCTGAGGCTGAGCGCCGCAAGGGCTCCACTGGTGTGAACCTGCTGCAATTGCTCGAATCGCGCCTGGACAACGTGGTGTACCGCATGGGCTTTGGCTCCACGCGCGCTGAAGCACGTCAGCTGGTCTCGCACAAGAGCATCACCGTGAACGGCCAAGTGGTGAACATCGCTTCCTACATGGTCAAGTCGGGTGACGTGGTTGCTGTGCGCGAAAAGTGCAAGAAGCAGCTGCGCATTCAAGACGCACTGAAGCTGGCTGAGTCGATCGGTCTGCCCGCTTGGGTTCAAGTCGACGCTGGCAAGATGGAAGGCGTGTTCAAAAAGTCGCCGGACCGCGACGAATTTGGCGCCGAAATCAACGAGTCGCTGATCGTTGAACTGTATTCGCGCTGATCTCCAAGTTTGAGCCGGGTGCCTCGTCAGAGGCTGCCCGGCTTTTCCACGTCCGGGTTCAAATATCATTGGGCCCGGTTGGTCCATCAGCCTTATCGGTGTAACGAACCGAGGGTATTGAAAGAAAGACCTCATGCAAACCAATCTGCTCAAACCCAAGTCCATCAATGTGGAGCCCCTGGGCGGTCACCGCGCCAAGGTGATTCTGGAGCCTTTCGAGCGTGGTTATGGTCACACGCTGGGCAATGCCCTGCGCCGTGTATTGCTGTCTTCCATGGTTGGCTATGCGCCGACCGAGGTGACGATCGCTGGCGTGCTGCACGAGTATTCGGCCATCGATGGCGTGCAAGAAGACGTGGTTCACATCATGCTGAACCTCAAGGGCGTGGTGTTCCGTCTGCACAACCGTGAAGAAGTCACTCTGGTTTTGCGCAAGGAAGGCGAAGGCCCGGTCACCGCGGCTGATATCCAGACGCCCCACGACGTCGAGATCATCAACCCCGGCCATGTCATTGCGCACCTGTCGCAAGGTGGCAAGCTGGACATGCAGATCAAGGTCGAGAAGGGTCGCGGTTACGTGCCTGGCAATATGCGCCGCTACGGCGACGAGCCGACCAAGACCATTGGCCGCATCGTGCTGGACGCTTCGTTCTCTCCGGTCAAGCGCGTGAGCTATGCCGTTGAAAACGCTCGCGTTGAGCAGCGTACCGATCTGGACAAGCTGGTCATGGAGATCGAGACCAACGGCGCGATCTCTCCTGAGGAAGCCATCCGTGCTTCGGCCAAGATCTTGGTTGAACAGCTGGCGGTCTTCGCTCAGCTGCAGGGTACTGAGTTGGTCGATGCCTTCAGCGCCGCTGGCGATGTGGCGCCGGCTCGTTCCAGCACCTTCGATCCGATCTTGTTGCGCCCGGTCGATGAGCTCGAACTCACTGTGCGTTCGGCCAACTGCCTCAAGGCTGAGAACATTTACTACATCGGCGATTTGATCCAGCGCACTGAAACTGAGCTGCTCAAGACGCCGAACCTGGGTCGCAAGTCGCTCAACGAGATCAAGGAAGTGCTCGCTTCTCGCGGCCTGACCTTGGGCTCGCGTCTGGAAAACTGGCCTCCCCAGGGCTTGGACAAGCGTTGATTTTTAGGTGGGTTGGTGCTTCGGCGCCAACCCGGTGCACCCGGCAGTACCTGATACGGCTGCTGGCGATTATTCAAGGAAAGGAAATAGCACCATGCGTCACCGTAACGGTTTGCGGAAACTCAACCGCACGAGCGAACACCGCGCCGCCATGTTCCGCAACATGGCTGTGTCGTTGCTGCAGCACGAAGCCATCAAGACCACGGTCCCCAAGGCCAAGGAACTGCGTCGCATCGTTGAGCCTCTGATCACTTTGGCGAAAGAGCCCACGCTGGCCAACCGCCGTCTGGCGTTTGACCGCCTGCGCGATCGTGCCATCGTCAGCAAGCTGTTCAACGAACTGGGCCCACGTTTCCAGACTCGTCCTGGCGGCTACACCCGCATTCTGAAAATGGGTTTCCGCGTTGGCGACAATGCACCGATGGCCTATGTCGAGTTGGTTGACCGTGCAGACAGCACGGCTACCGCCGAAGGCGCCGCTGCAGCTGAATAAGCTTCAGTCCCCAAAAGGCCAGCATATCGCTGGCCTTTTTTTTTGCCCCGGCATCGGGCAACAATTGGGGCTGTGCCTGTAAGTCGGGGATGTATTTGTCGCGAAACCCTTGTCATAGTTGGGGTTTGGTTTGAATGGGCTGTGTCATGAATAGCGTTCGACAATATTGGGTTGCCCTGCTGGTTCGCCTATTTGGGTTGCTGTTTTGTCTATTCTGCGTTGGCGGGCAAGTACAGGCTGCTGAGCCAATGAACCCGGAAGATGCATTTAAGTTGGGTGTGCAGGTGCTCGACACCGAGCGGGTTCGCCTGACATTTGAAATTGCTCCTGGCTATTACATGTACAAGGAGCAGTTCAAGTTTTCAGCCCAGGGGCAAGATTTGGTGGTGGCGCAATGGCCCGAAGCTAAGCGTAAATTTGACGAAACCTACCAAAAGGAAGTCGAAACTTACCGCGGCAGGCTGAGTCTTGAAGTGAAGCTGGCCCAGGCGGCGTCTGGGGCCGCCGTTCAAATGGCAGTCACAGGTCAGGGTTGTGCAGACTTGGGGCTTTGTTATCCCCCTATTACCAGCAATGTGGTGTTGCCAGGCAAGGGTGCCGATGGCGCTGCTCAGCCGCTGAGCATCACGGCATCGCCAGAAGCCATGGGGGGGTTTGGCGTGCTGGCGGCGGTGGCTGCGGACAAGACCGTCAATGAAAGTGGGGCCGTCTCGCCTCAGGTCGCTGATGGGCGGGAGTCGGGCGGGTTGGGGTCGATCCTGCAATCTGGACACTGGGCTGCGGTGGTTGGCGGCTTTTTTGTGGCCGGGCTCTTGCTCTCGTTCACGCCCTGCGTGCTGCCCATGTTGCCCATTCTGTCGTCCATTATCGTGGGGCAGGGGACGTCGGTGTCTCGCCTTAGAGGTGGCGCCTTGGCGGCGTCTTACTCCTTGGGCATGGCGCTGGTGTATACCGCCTTGGGTGTGGCAGCTGGTCTGGCGGGAGAGGGCCTGGCGGCGCATTTGCAAAAGCCATGGGTGTTGGTGTTGTTCGCGCTGATGCTGGTCGGTGCCTCGCTGTCGATGTTTGGCGTGTATGAAATCCAGCTGCCAGCGCGCTTCACTGGGGGCGTGAACGATGCCACGCAGAAGCTGCCGCCTGGCCGCGTGCTCAGCGTGTTGGGCATGGGGGGGCTGTCGGCATTGATTGTTAGTCCCTGTGTGGCTGCACCCTTGGCGGGCGCCTTGCTCTATATCAGCCAGACCCGTGATGTCTGGCTGGGCGGGATGGCGCTGTTCTCCTTGGCAGCAGGCATGAGCGTCCCGCTGCTGTTGTTGGGGGTGTCAGCAGGCACCTTGTTGCCCCGCGCGGGTCCGTGGATGGAAGGGGTCAAATACTTCTTCGGCATCGTGCTTTTGGCGGTGGCGCTGTGGACTGTGCAGCCAGTGCTCGCGCCCGAGGTGGCTCAGCTGTTGTGGGGCGTGCTGCTTGTGATTTGGGCGGCGTCTTTGGGCCTGTTCCACAGCAACGAGCCCCACGCGCCCAAGACTTGGGTGCGAAAGACTGTGGCCTTGCTGGCCGCAGTGGTGGGTGTGGCGCAGTTCATTGGCGCAGCCACGGGCGGCACGGATCCCCTGCGGCCTCTGGCGCCGTTCAAGGGTGTGGCCAGCGCCACGCCTTCCGCTGCTGTTGCGGCCAAGCTGAACTTTCGCCTGGTCAAGACGGAGCAGGAGCTGGACGAGATTTTGCGTACGGCCGGGCAGCCTGTGATGCTGGACTTCTACGCCGACTGGTGCGTGTCTTGCAAGGAGATGGAGCGCTTCACCTTCAGTGACGCCCGCGTGCAGGCCACGCTCTCTAAAGCATTGCTGCTGAAGGCGGACGTGACGGCGAACAATGCCGACGATCGTGCGTTGCTGCGCCGCTTCAAGCTGTTTGGCCCGCCGGGCATCTTGTTCTTTGATGCCAAGGGCCAGGAGCTTGCGGGCAGCCGGGTGATCGGCTTCCAAGACGCTGAGCGTTTTTTGCAGTCATTGGGCCAAGCAGGGCTATAGTTTGCTGAGGATGGTAAATCCGTGCTACACTGCTAGCTTCAGTCGCGGGGTGGAGCAGCTCGGTAGCTCGTTGGGCTCATAACCCAAAGGTCGTAGGTTCAAATCCTGCCCCCGCAACCAAAATATACCGAAGCCGCAAAGTGATTTTTGCGGCTGGCGACAAGAATCAGTCGCGGGGTGGAGCAGCTCGGTAGCTCGTTGGGCTCATAACCCAAAGGTCGTAGGTTCAAATCCTGCCCCCGCAACCAAAAAAGATAACCCCGCTTGCCTCTGGCTTGCGGGGTTTTTTCTTGGCTGTTCGAATTGTCATGTGAACAGTGCTTGGCCGCTAGACTTCAGGAAACTGAAATCCAGCAACCATGCCAAGCGACGCTCCATTGCAAAATCCTCGGGCATTTTTGACCACCTTGTTCGAGGCTGCGGTTGCTGAGGCCCAGCCTGGTTTGCGGATCCCTTCATGCTTGCCGCAACCGCCACGCGGACGTGTGCTGGTCGTGGGTGCAGGCAAAGCCGCGGCGCAGATGGCGCGCGCACTTGAGGCCTGTTGGACTGGGCCTTCGTTGAGGGGTTTGGTGGTGGTGCCTCATGGGCACGAGGTGGCGGCGGGCGCCATTGAGGTGCTGCATGCATCGCACCCTGTCCCTGATGACAGCAGCGTGAAGGCCGCCTTACGGATGAAGGCGCTTGTCAGCGGGCTGACGGCGGATGATCTGGTCATCGCCTTGTTTTCAGGGGGCGGATCTGCGCTCTCGGTGGAGCCAGCGTCGGGTATTTCTTTGCGCGACAAGCAGTTGCTCAATCAAGCGCTGCTCAACAGTGGCGCGAGCATCAGCGAGATGAACTGTGTGCGTCGCCAAGTGTCAGCCATCAAGGGTGGGCAGTTAGCCGCCGCATGTCACCCGGCGCGGGTGTGTACCTTGCTGATTTCCGATGTGCCGGGAGACCATCCCGAGGACATCGCATCCGGCCCCACGGTGGCCGACCCCTCGGATGCGGCCATGGCGCTGGACATCGTGCGGCGCTATCGGCTGCAGCTGCCTGAGCCTGTGTTGGCTCACTTACAAAGCGGCGTGGCAACGACGATCAAGGCTGACGATCCTCGCCTCGAAGGCCATGAAGTTCACATGATCGCCACCCCGCAGCAGTCGCTGCAGGCGGCGGCTGAGGTGGCGCGGCGCCATGGCATACCGGCGCATGTGCTGAGTGATCGCTTTGAAGGCGAGGCGCGCGACATGGGCGGCATGCTGGCTGCTCTGGCCTCGCAAATTGCCCAGCGGGGTGAACCCTTTGCGCGGCCCTGTGTGCTGCTCAGTGGTGGTGAGTCGACCGTCACGCTGAGCGGCTCCCGACCCTATGAAGGGCGAGGGGGGCGAAATGTGGAATGCGCGCTGGCACTGGCGCTGGCTTTGCGCGGCCAGCCCGGCGTGTATGCCCTGATGGCGGACACAGACGGTGTTGATGGGCAGGAACCGGTGGCTGGTGCATTTGTGGCGCCGGATACATTGCGGCGCGCGCACGCCCTGGGGGTGTTGCCACAGCGCAGCCTTGATGCTCATGACGGGCATGGCTTTTTCGGCGCGCTGGGCGATGCCTTTGTGACGGGCCCCACCCATACCAATGTGAACGACTTCAGGGCCGTGTTGGTCTTGTAAGCCGAGGAGGGTCAGGAGGGGCGCTCTGTGCGCTTTAGTGCGTACTTAGCGCGGGGTTCTGGTGGCCTGCGGGCGGCCACCATTGCCGCGTGGCTTGCCTGGGCCGGGGCGGCCAGCGCGCTGGGCATCGCGCGGATGCGGGCGTTCTCTGACGGGGGCTTCAGCCGCCTCCTTCTTGGCCAAGGTCAGGCTCTCTTCGAGAGCTTCGACGCTGAGTCCTTTCAGGGCGCTGAAGTTGGCGGGCGTCAGCGTGGTGCGCTCAAAGTCGCGCAGCAGCTGGGCGCGCTGGCGCCGGTCTGCATCTTCTTGGTCGCGACGTGCCTGGGTGATGGCGCGGCGGCGTTGCAGCTCCTGCGTTGCTGCGTCGCGGTGCTCGGCGCTGAGTTCGCCAGCGGGCTGGCCGTCCAGGTCGTAGCGCTGCTGTTCGCGAGTGAGTGCTACCAGGTAGCTGGTGCTGCCGGTGTAGCGGCGCAGCACTGCGGAGAGTTCGGCTTTGGTGAACAGGCCGGGTGAACGCTGCTGGATATCAGCCTGAATGCGCAGCTTCAGGGGTTTGGCGGTGCCGCCGAAAAGCGCGGGGAAATTCTGCTTGAGCTGCTCGAAGCAGTGGCGCAGGTCCACTTGTTTTTTGGTGGGCGCTGGTGCCGGCTGACTCTCCGCCACGGCTGGGGCGGCGGATTCTTCGGTAGCAGACTGGGGCAGGTCAGAGCAGGACATGGCGCTAAATCGGTACGACGTTGCAAAGGCGGAATTGTGCCTGCGTCCGCCCTGGCTACAAGGCACGGATTGCCAAAAGCACTAGCAATCAGGTTTTGGGCGCGCAACTGGGTTTGCAAACCAGCTCGCTGCGACCCAGAACACGCAGGGCCTGAAGGCTGCTGGTGGGGCGGTGGCGCCCGCATTTAAAGCATGAGCGGGTTTGTCCGCTGCCTTGGAAGGGCGAGCCTCCGATTTTGGACGCGTAGCGCAACCCGTCTTCGCGCACTGCGGTGCAGGTGTCTTTGCTCATGGTTCCCCCTCCGTACAGGGCTGGTGATACAGCCGATCTGTGGCGGCCCTGGATAAGGGCTACCCTGTGAGTGTGATCCCCATAGTAGTGAGGGCACATGACAGAAGCTAGGGCGCTTGCCCTTAGGCGTGGTGGGGGCCCGACAAGGGAAAGCCCGCGCCGAAGATCGCACCATTTCAACGGTGGACAAAGAAAAACCGCCGGCAGCACTGGGGCTGAAGGCGGTTGTAGGGGGCAGCGCCACAGCGGGCGCTAAAAGGTGGGCTTACTTTTTGGTCAGCTGCTCTTCGAGCTCTTTGCAAGAGGGCGCACAAACCGGCTGAGACTTGCCCAGCAGCTTGCGCGACTTGAGCAAGGCTCGTGGGCGGTGTTTGCCGCAGAGAAAGCATGACATGGTGGCCGCGCCAAAAGAAGAAGTGGCTGCAAACGGCGAGCCGGGTGCTTTGGAGCGGTAGCGAAGCCCATCGGCCTCAATCGTCGTCTTGGTTGGTTCCTTGGCCACGTTGATCCTGCTGGAATGGAATAGTTGATCTCGGGTCGTGGCGGCTGCGGGTGTCCTCTGCACCGCAGCAGCTGCGCCTGTAAAAACCCGTATTTTCCTACAAGCGCTAGGTCGTGCCACCGGGCCTACGCTAATGCCGGGGGGTGTGATGCGGTTTGCGCCAGATTTAGTGGCCCGAAAACCTGGGGATGCGGCGTTCCTGCAAGGCCAAAAGCCCCTCGGCCCAGTCGGCTGAATCGCGACAGCGCGCCATGTCCTGCTCCAGTTGTGCGCTGTCCAGCGTACCGCTGGCAATGGCGTCCAAGTGGCGGCGCATGCCTTGTACGGCCAGCGGGGCGAGTGCGCACAGGGTGTCGCACAAGGCCTGGGCGCGCTGGCCTAGCGCTTCGTTGGACGGTGTGACCTCATCCAGGAAGCCGCAGCGCAGCATTGCGGCGGCGTCGAATTCTTCGCCCGTCAGCAAGAGGCGCTTGGCGGCGCTGAGTCCAATCTGCTGCACCAAGCGCTGCATGCCGCCGCGGTGGTAGTGCAGCCCGATGCGCGCGGCGGGGATGAACATGCGGCTGGCTGTGGTGCCGATGCGAAAGTCGCAGGCCAGGGCGAGGTCGGTGCCGCCGCCAAACACACCGCCGTTGATGGCGGCCACCCGCGGTTGGGGCAGCTGAGCGAGTTGTTGCACGATGCGCTCAAACAGCGCGGGGGCGTCCACGGCGCTGAGTGCACTGAGGTCAAAGCCGCTGCAGAAGTGCTTGCCCTGGGCTTGTAGCAGCAACACGCGCACCTCGGGTCTGTTGGCGAGGGTTTGCAGGTGTTGGCTGAGTTGTTCGAGGTCCTCGACGGTGAGGTGGTTGGCCTGCTGCGGGCGGTTCAGGGTGAGGGTGGCCAGCGGGCCATCGACATGCAGTGTTGGCGTGCTCATGAGGGCTGGGGTTTGTCTGCGGTCCGAGCGGCGCCCGGGCGGGCGCTATTGTCCCGGGTGGTCGTGGGGGGCACCGTACAATCTCACACATCGATGTGATCTGCCCTGTGTTGCATGATGCCGGGGTGGGCTGATTTTTGAGGGACTCATGTTTATTTCCAATGCATTTGCGCAGGCTGCGGCAGCGCCTTCGGCCCAATCCAGCCTGCTGAGCATGCTGCCGCTGGTGCTGATGTTTGTGGTGCTGTACTTCGTGATGATTCGCCCGCAGATGAAGCGTCAGAAGGAGCACCGCAAAATGATCGAGGCCCTGGGCAAGGGTGACGAGGTCATCACCGCGGGTGGCTTGCTGGGCAAGATCAGCAAGGTCGGCGAGGTTTATGTGGGTTTGGAAATCACCGACGGCGTGGAAGTGCAAGTGCAGCGCTCCTCGGTGGTGCAGGTCTTGCCCAAGGGCAGCCTGAAAGGCTGAACCACGGCCGACGCCGCACAGTGCCCTGTGTGGCCGCAACAGCACCCGGTCTGCGCGCAAGTTCGCTCGGCCGGGTGTTCGCACACATGGGCTGACCCATTTTTCGCCCTGCCGGGCGGACGTCCAGGCTCTGGTCAAGCCTGAACAGGTTTGCGTAAGGAAGTCCTTATGAACCGCTATTCCCTGTGGAAGTACGTGATGCTGGTCATCGCGTTGCTGATTGGATTGATTTACACCCTGCCCAACCTCTATGGGGAAGCGCCAGCGGTGCAGATCTCAAGCGCCAAAGTCACGGTCAAGGTCGACGAGGCGCTGCGCCAGCGAGTTGCCGCTGCCTTGCAAGAGGCCAAGCTGCAGCCAGACTTTGTGCAGCTCGACGGCACCTCCATCCGCGCCCGCTTTGCCGACACAGACGTGCAAATCAAGGCCAAGGACGCCATCAGCAAGGCACTCAACCCCGACCCGGCAGACCCCACCTACATCGTGGCCCTGAACCTGCTGTCGCGCTCGCCGCAATGGCTGGCCAAGCTGAAGGCCCACCCCATGTACCTGGGTCTGGACTTGCGCGGCGGCGTGCACTTCCTGATGCAGGTTGACATGAAGGCGGCGCTGACCAAAAAGGCCGATGCCTTGGTGGGCGACGTGCGCACCACATTGCGCGACAAAAACGTTCGTCACTCGGGCATCAGCCGTGACGGCAATGCCGTGGTGGTGGCGTTTCGCGATGCCGAGAATTTCACTGCTGCCACGCAGCTGCTGACGGAAAAGCTTCCCGATGTGGACTGGAAGCCCGAGGGCCAGGACGCCGAGCGCCGCCTGGTGGGCAACCTCAAGCCCAAGGCCATGATTGCGGTGCAAGACGCTGCACTCAAGCAAAACATCACCACGCTGCACAACCGCGTCAACGAGCTGGGTACGACCGAGCCGGTGATTCAGCAGCAGGGTCTGGACCGCATCGTGGTGCAGCTGCCCGGTGTGCAGGACACGGCGCGCGCCAAAGACATCATCGGTCGCACCGCCACGCTGGAAGTTCGCATGGTCGACGACAGCGCTGAGGCCCAGGCCGCCCTGTCGGGTACCGGTCCCGTGCCCTTTGGCACCGAGCGTTTTTCAGAGCGCGGTGGCGTGCCCATCATCGTCAAGCGCCAGGTGGTGCTGACGGGCGACAACCTCAACGACGCTCAACCCGGGTTTGACGAAAACCATCAGCCCGCGGTCAACCTGAATTTGGACGCCAAGGGCGCGCGCATCTTCAAGGACGTCTCGCGCGAAAGCATTGGCAAGCGCATGGCCATCATCCTGTTCGAAAAGGGCAAGGGTGAGGTGGTGACGGCGCCCGTGATCCGCAGCGAAATCGGCGGCGGCCGGGTGCAAATCTCTGGCGCCATGACCACGCAAGAAGCCAACGACACCGCCTTGCTGCTGCGTGCGGGCTCGCTGGCTGCGCCCATGGAGATCATCGAAGAGCGCACCATTGGCCCGAGCCTGGGTGCGGAGAACATTGCCAAGGGCATGCACTCCGTGGTGTGGGGCTTTGTGGCCGTGGCGGCCTTCATGTGCCTCTATTACATGATGTTCGGCCTGTTCTCCTCGCTGGCGCTGGGCTTCAACCTGCTGCTGCTGGTGGCGATTCTGTCCATGCTGGGCGTGACCCTGACGCTGCCCGGCATTGCCGCTATCGCGCTGGTGCTGGGCATGGCCATTGACGCCAACGTGCTGATCAACGAACGCATTCGAGAAGAGCTGCGTTTGGGTCTGTCGCCCCAGGCGGCCATCCATGCGGGCTATGAGCGCGCCTTTGCCACCATCTTGGACTCCAACGTCACGACGCTGATTGCCGGTATTGCCCTGCTGGCCTTTGGCTCTGGCCCCATCAAGGGCTTTGCGGTCGTGCACTGCCTGGGCATTTTGACCTCCATGCTGTCGTCCGTGATGTTCTCGCGGGCGCTGGTCAACCTCTGGTACGGCGGGCGCAAGCGCCTCAAGACGGTGTCTATCGGCACCGTCTGGAAGCCTGAATCCAGCCCCGCGACCCCTGAGGCCTGAGAGCAAGCGAGCACGTCATGGAATTTTTCCGAATCAAGCGCGACATTCCCTTCATGAAGCACGCGTTGGTGTTCAACGCGATTTCCTTCCTGACTTTCGCAGTGGCTGTGTTCTTCCTGGTCACACGGGGATTGCACTTCTCCATTGAATTCACCGGCGGCACGGTGATGGAGGTGGAGTACGCGCAAGCGGCTGATGTGGCCAAGACGCGCCACGTCGTCGAGCAAATGGGCTTTGGCGAAGTGCAGGTGCAGAAGTTTGGCTCCTCGCGCGACGTGATGCTGCGCCTGCCCGTGCGTGAGGGACTCAAACAGTCCGACGTGGTGCAAAACGTGTTCACCCAGCTGTGCAAGGCCGAGGCCGGTAGCATTCAACAGCGTGAACTCGTCACCGACAAGGGCGAGGCCATCAGCAAGCAGGTCTGCGTGGCAGCGGGCAATGCCGAACCTATCAAGCTCTCACGCTCCGAAGTGGTGGGCCCGGCGGTGGGTGCAGAGCTGGCGCAAGACGCAGCCTGGGCGCTGGGTTTCACGGTGCTGGGCATCATGATTTACTTGGCCCTGCGCTTTGAGTGGAAGTTCGCGGTGGCCGGCATCATTGCCAACCTGCACGATGTGGTCATCATCCTGGGCTTCTTTGCCTACTTCCAGTGGGAATTCTCGCTGGCGGTGCTGGCGGCGGTGCTGGCGGTGCTGGGCTATTCGGTGAACGAGTCGGTGGTGATCTTCGACCGGGTGCGCGAGGCCTTCCGCAAATACCGCAAGCTCAACACGCCGCAGGTGATCGACCACGCCATCACCTCGACCATGAGCCGCACCATCATCACGCACGGTTCCACGCAGATGATGGTGTTGTCCATGCTGCTGTTCGGTGGCCCCACGCTGCACTACTTTGCCGTTGCTCTGACCATCGGTATCTGCTTTGGCATCTACTCCTCGGTGTTCGTGGCGGCAGCCATTGCCATGTGGTTGGGCGTGGAGCGTGAAGATTTGGTGCGCCCTGTGGCTAAACGTGACGGTGATCCGGCCGATCCCAACGGTGGCGCGGTGGTGTAGTAGAGTCGCTAATCGCCCTCAGTCTTAACGATAGCCCTGATGCATGACTGACTCCTCCCCCTTGGCGTTGTCCGCTCAGGCTAGGCAGGTCCTCGCGCAAGCCTTGCACAAGGGCTTGCCTGCCCTGCTGCAGGTCTTGGATCGTGCTGCTGACGATTTGGTGAGTCAAGTTGCCGAGCACGGCTTGCAGATGGCACGGCGCGACGCCATGGAGCGTTGGCGTCGTGCTGGGCGTGCGTGGGTTGGTCAACTCCAAGCCGCGGTAACCCAGGCCGCATTGCAGGGCTGGCAAGACAGCCGTCCTCGCGGTGTGCCACAAGATCTGGCCTTGGTCGGTCATGAGGTGATCGAGCGCGAGATCTTGGTCTCTCGTTTGGCCATGGCTTTGCTGGACCAGGCCAGTTGGGAATTCAACGACTTGCGCCTGCGCATGCTCAGCATCGAGGGGGGGGAGGACCTCCCGCCCAACGACATTTTGCGCCATCAGGTCTTGGGTCGGCAGGTGTTGACGGCGTGGGCTGACGCCGGGCTTGGGCATGAGGTGTGGCAGTTCCTGCAAGCGACCTTGCATCAGGAGCTAGGCCACTTGGCCTATGAGGCCTATCACGAATGCAATCGGTGGTTGATTGCGCAAGGCGTTTTGCCGGACGTCAACTTGCGGCCCTTGATTCGCCGCTTGTCAGATTCGACCCAAGAGGCCCCTATCAGTCACCCGGCCACCGTGCCTGACTCTGTTGCCGCGGAACCGCCTTTGGCCAGCCGTGCGGTGGAGCGCCGCGTTGCGCCCAAATCCCAAGATGCCGCACAGCAAGTACTGGCTCAGCTGCAGCGCGTTCTGGCTCGGCATGTCATGCCGTCCGTAGGCGACGCAGGTGGCGGTGGCACGAGCAGCCCCGGTGCAGCGCCTGACGTGGAGTTGTCCATCTCTTCCGAGCCCTCGCCGCGCTTCAAGCAAGCCTTGGTTCAAGCCCAGGCGGCCCTGCGCCCGGAGCGCGCCAAGAGCGGCGACACCCTGCCGATTTCGCTGGATCAAATGCGCCAGCGCCAGCAGGACGTCAAGCAGGCCCTCAAAGATGCCGCTGAATCGCCTGCTGAGCGCGCCACGGTTGAGGTCGTGGCCATGCTGTTCCAAAGCATCTTGATGGAAGAGCGCATTCCTCCGGCTGTGCGGGTGTGGTTTGCGCGGCTGCAAATGCCTGTGCTGCGGGTGGCCTTGGCTGAGCCGGATTTTTTTGCCAGTACCGATCATCCGGCGCGTTTGCTCATTGACCGCATGGGTGTTTGCGTCATGGGCTTCAACACATCGTCGGCGAATTTGGGTGATGCGCTGGAGCGTGAAATCAAGCGCATCGCCCAGGTGGTTGAGGCCTATCCGGACACCGGGCGCCGGGTGTTCCAAGCGGTGCTGACCGAGTTTGAGAAATTCCTCGACCACTACTTTCAGACCGAGAACGAGGCGTCGCGCAAGGGTGTGTCCCTGGCTCAGCAAATCGAGCAGCGCGAGACCCTGGCCATTCAGTACACCATCGAGCTGCGCAAAATGCTGGCCGAAGTTCCAGTTCAAGAGGGCGTGCGGGATTTTTTGTTCCAGACCTGGGCGGATGTGCTGGCCGTGACGGCCATGCGTTCAGGCGCGGAATCCACCCAGACAGCGCAAATGCGCAGTGTTGCAGCGGATTTGATTTGGTCGGCCAGCGCCAAAGTGTCTCGCGAGGAGCGGGCTGAGGTGATCCAGCGTCTGCCCACTTTGCTCAAAACACTGCGCGAGGGTATGCGTGATGCTGGGCTCAGCGTTGCCAAGCAAGACAGCAAGCTCCAGGAGCTCAACACCGCACTGACAGCCGCCTTTGCGGCTCGCAGTGCTGTCATTCCCAAAGAGCGCCTTGACGAGCTGATGGAGCAATTGCACACCCTGGTGGCATTGCTGCCCGGCGAAGGGGAGCACGAGCTCGACGAGATGCTGGTGCGCAATCTCTCTGCACACGAGTGTGATGACTTGGAAGTCGTTGCCGAAGGCGGCGGCGACGCCACGGACGCCATGCTCAAGTGGGCCAAGAGCTTGCAACTGGGCGAGTGGTACATGCTGGACTACCGCGGCCGCGTTGAGCCCGTGCAACTGGCCTGGCAGGGCGCGCACCAACAACTGAATTTGTTTGTCTCTGCCCAGGGGCGTGGCGTGTTGTTTCAGCTCACTCGCTTGGCGGCATTCTTGCACGCAGGCCTGCTATTGCCAGCGCAGGACGAGGCGCTCACCGTCAAGGCCACGCGCAGTGTGCTGGCCAAGCTTGAGGTCGACCCCAGTCGCCTGTACTGCTGAGGGCGCCGCGGCGCTCAGTGCAGTTGGCGCTCTTCGGGGGCTGCAAACAGCTCGTCGAGGATGAGCGCATCGGGCTCTTCGCCCAAGCTCCAAAACACCATCAGCACGATGATCTTGAGGTCTTCCAGGTCCAATGGGCTGCCTGGAATGGCCATGGCGCGGTCGACGACGATTTCGCGCATCTCGGGACGCAGCACGCCCGCGGACTCTAAAAAGCTGATAAAGCCCACCGAGGCTTCGCCCAGGTGGTCGAGCTCCTGCTTGCCGTAAAGGCGCAAGGCCTGAGCGCTTTGCTGGCCTTGGTGCGATTGCGCCGCTGCGGCCAGCCCGTCCAACCAGCTCAAGGCCTCTTGGATCTCGTCAGTCTCAAAGCCCACAGCAGAGAGCTTGCGGGTGAGCTGTGCGTGGTCCGGGCAGGCGTCCGGGCGCCAGTAAGTTTCGTACAGGAACACGAGCACGTCGAACATGAGGGGATGATACCCCAGGGGCTAGAACGGCATGGGGGGCGGTGGCAAAGCCCCCTGCGTCCACGCTTCAGGCGCGGTAGAGCCTCTGCAGCAGGGCTCCGGGCAGTCTCGCCACCAGCCCTTCCAGCTCCAAGTCCAGCAGCAAGGACTGCAGGGTTTCGGTGGGGATGCCGCAGCGTGCTTGGAGCACGTCAAACGTCACGGCTTGGCTGTCCATGACCTGCAGCACTTGCTGCAGGGCGGGACTGAGTGCGGTTTGGGCCAAGGTGCCATCGGCGCCGGGTCTGGGCGAAGGGCTGGATTGGGTGCGCGCCTTGAGCGGGGGCTTGTTGGCGGTCTGGCCCGCGCGGACTTGTGCAGGCAGCAATTCGTCGAATATGTCCTGTGGCGACTGCACCAGAGTCGCTCCTTGCTTGAGCAGCTCATGGCAGCCCTTGGCCAAGGGTTCGTGGATGGAGCCGGGAATGGCGAACACCTCGCGCCCGTATTCCGCCGCCAGCCTTGCCGTGATGAGCGAACCCGAGCGCAGTGCGGCTTCCACCACCAGGCAGCCTTCGCTCAAGCCCGCAATGATGCGGTTGCGCTGGGGGAAGTGTGCGGGCCGAGGGGGCGTGCCCAGCAGCCACTCGCTCAGCAGCAGACCGTCTTGGGCAAGACGCTCGCGCAGCCGACGGTGTGCGGGCGGGTAGTTCTGGTCCAAACCGCAACCCAACACCGCGATGGTGCTGCCGGGGCCCTGCAGAGCGCCTTCGTGTGCTGCGCCGTCTATGCCCAGCGCCAGGCCTGAGACGACGCAAAAGCCTGCTTGACTCAAGGCCTGTCCAAATTGCGCGGCATGGGTGTTGCCCTGAGCGCTGGCGTCGCGGCTGCCCACAACGGCCACGCAGCGCTGTTTGAGCAAGTCCAGACGCCCGGCCCAGTGCAGCAGCAGCGGCGGGTCGGGTGTGTTGAGCAAGGCTTCCGGGTAGCGCGGGTCGCCCAAGGGCAGCAGGCCGCGCTGAGGGCTCTCGTCCAACCAGCGCAGGGTGCGCTGCAACAACGCCTCGGGCTCTTGTGGGCCTTTGGCAAAGTGGCTGGCCTGTTGCGCGCTCAGCAGGCCTTGTGCCCCAGCCACGCCAGCGCGCAGCACTGCTGAGGGACTGCCGTGGCGCGCCAGCAGGCGGCGCAGTGCAGCACCGCCCAGGCCAGGTATCGCCAACAATTCCAACCAAGCGACAAGGTCTGCGTCCACGAGGCCGAACTACCAGGGCGGAACTTCAGGGCTGACCGAAGCGGTCGCCGCGCGAAACGGGCTCTTGGACGTTCAGGATCAGCGCGTAGGACACCCGTTGGTGAACTTGAAACACCAGCAGGTGACCGTGAGCCACATCCGGGAGTTGCAGAATTTCGGGGGCGCCCCCTGTCTTGTCGATCACTTTGCGGCCAGCCTTCCACAGCGACAGCACATGCCCACGCTCCATGCCATCCACCAGCCCTTTGTTGAGCGCAACCACCTGGTTTTGGCCCGCCGTCAGGGCGTCGCCATGCACAGCAACGATGTGACCCTCGATGGGCGTTTCAGGTGCGTGCGGCACATAGCTGGATTGGCTGCGTGTGTCGATGGGGGCGAGGCGGTCGCCCAAGCCGACCTCGGTGCGTACCGCGGTCACGCGCAGTGTGGCGGGCACGACGTGTTCACCCTTTTTGCCTGCAGGGCTGAGTAGCTCGGCCGCACCCACGTAAGTGGCCTCATAGCCCAGCAACTCCTGGGTGATGGGGTCCAGCAGCGGTTGGGGCTGGCGGAAGATGCGAAAGTCCTGGTAGGCGCCAACATCGCCGCGTACATAGGCCGTGTCGCCCTGTGTGAGTAGCACCTTGTTGTCGTTGGTCGCGACGATGCGTGGCGCAGACTTGAGTGCGTCGGTATCAAACACCACGGACTGCGTCAGGAAGGGCTCGATGAGGTGCTGAGGGATGGTCGCAAGAGCCTCTTCCAGGCTGCTGCTGCGCACGCGCGGTGAGAGACGGATGTCGCCATTGCCGCCCGTGGTGTCGCGCCCGATTTGCAAATAGGCCCGGTCGCCAGAACGGATCAACATCAGCACCTGGCCGGGGTAGATCAGGTGGGGGTTGCGAATCTGGTCCTTGTTCATGCCCCACAGCTCAGGCCAGCGCCAGGGGGACTTCAGGAACAGGGAGGAGACGCGCCAGAGCGTGTCGCCGCGCTTGATGGTGTAGCTGTCGGGCGCATTGGGAGCCAGGGCGCTGAGCGGCACGCCTTGCTGGGCGACCTTGTCAGCCGTCTGACGCTGCTGCGTGGTGATGGGGTAGGTGCTTTGCGCCAGCGCAGCGCTGGGCAGAGCGGCCCAGCAACTCAGGGCCAACGCGGCCAGAGGGGCGGCGCAAGCGCGTGGCAACTTTCGATGCAGCATGAATGGATCTCCCGCGACCATGGTGCGAGAGCACGATTCATGGCGCTTGTCACGTTTTGGTCTGTTTGTCGGGCAAGCCCAGCCAATTTGCTCACACCGACGTCAAACAGTATCGGGCCTGCGTGATGCAATGGTGCCCATGCTTTGGGCCGCATTGGTGTGCACAAATCGGCGAAAATGCCAGCTTATGCTGGGTCATTCTGCCCAGATTCATAGGGGTGGGCAATGAACCACCTGCCCCTGCATTGCAAGCCCTTACACAATCGCGTTGTGCTGAGTCCACAGCGCCTGACTGACATGGCCGTTCTAGACATCCTCAAGTACCCCGACCCCCGCTTGCAAACGGTGGCTCGGCCTGTGGCGGTAATTGATGACCGCGTGCGCCAGCTGGTGGACGACATGCTCGAGACCATGTACGCCGCCGAAGGCGTGGGCCTGGCCGCGACGCAGGTGAATGTGCATGAACGCGTGGTGGTGATGGACGTGTCGGAAGACCGCCAGCAGCCGCGCGTGCTGATCAACCCCGAAATCATTGCCCACAGCGCAGAAGTTGTGGATGGCGAAGAGGGGTGCCTATCCGTGCCCACCATCTACGACAAAGTGCCGCGCCACGCCCGGGTGACGGTGCGCGCGCAAGACCGCGAGGGCCAGACCTACGAGTTCGAGGCCGAAGGCCTGCTGGCCGTGTGCGTGCAGCATGAGCTGGACCACCTCACGGGCAAGGTGTTTGTCGACTACCTCAGCCCCCTCAAGCGCGAACGCATCAAATCCAAGCTCGGCAAGCGCGCGCGCGAACAGACGCGGCGCTGAGTGTTGGCTGAACAGAAGAGGGCGCCCATGCGCGTGGTTTTTGCCGGTACGCCGGAATTCGCGGCGACAGCGCTGCAAGCGCTGATCGAGGCCGGGCACGAAGTGCCGCTGGTGCTCACCCAGCCCGATCGGCCCGCCGGGCGCGGCATGAAGTTGCAGGCTTCGGCCGTCAAACAAGTGGCGCTCCAGCACGGTATCGCGGTGGCCCAGCCCCTGGGCTTGCGCCTGGATGGCAAGTACGCCCAAGACGCCGCACAAGCCCAGGCTGCGTTGTTGCAGGCCAGGCCCGATGTGATGGTGGTGGCCGCCTATGGCTTGATCCTGCCGGCCTGGACACTGGAGCTGCCACGCCTGGGTTGCCTCAATATCCACGCCTCGCTGCTGCCGCGCTGGCGCGGCGCGGCGCCCATTCACCGCGCCATCGAGGCCGGTGACACGCAAACCGGCATCACCATCATGCAGATGGACCAGGGCCTGGACACGGGCGACATGCTGCTGGTGGAGGCGCTGCAAATCGGCGCGCAGGAAACCACTGCGCAGCTGCACGACCGGCTCGCGGCGCAGGGTGCGCGCCTGGTGGTGCAGGCGCTGGCCCAGGCCGAGCATGGGCCGCTGCCGCGCACGCCCCAGCCCAGCGAGGGCATCACCTACGCGCACAAAATCGAGAAGCATGAGGCCGCGCTGGACTGGCAGCAGGACGCTCAGTTGCTGGCGCAGCGCCTGCGCGCCTTCGACCCCTTCCCTGGCGGGGTGACGCAGGCTGCAGGCGAGGCCCTCAAAGTCTGGGCTGCCACGGTGGTGGAAGTGCCGGGTCTGGAGTCGGCACTGCCTGGCGAGATCGTGGCCTTGCACGCCGACGGCCCGGTGGTGCGCTGTGGCCAGGGCGCGCTGTGCCTGACACAGCTGCAGCGCGCGGGCGGCAAGCGCCTGAGTGCGGCGCAGCTCATGCAGTCGCGGCCCTTCGCGCTGGGCGAGCGGCTGGGGTGATGGCCCGGGCGTCTTGATTTCCTCCGCTCCAGCCCCCAGATAGACTGGAGTGAGCGCACCGTCGTGCGCACACAGGAGCCTGACGCGATGTTCAATCTCATGAAAACCGCCATCCTGATGGCGGCCATCACGGCGCTGTTCATGGCCATGGGCATGGTCCTGGGCGGGCGCCAGGGCATGATGCTGGCGCTGCTGGTGGCGCTGGGCATGAATTTCTTCAGCTACTGGTTCTCGGACAAGATGGTGCTGAAGATGTACAACGCGCAAGAGGTGGACGCCGCCAGCGCGCCGCAGTTCTACGCCATGGTGCAGGAGCTGGCGCAGCGCGCGCAGCTGCCCATGCCGCGCGTCTACCTGATCCACGAAGACGCCCCCAACGCCTTTGCCACCGGGCGCGACCCCGAGCATGCGGCTGTGGCTGCCACGACGGGAATTTTGCGTGTGCTCACCGAACGCGAGCTGCGCGGCGTGATGGCGCATGAGCTGGCGCATGTGCGCCACCGCGACATCCTCATCTCCACCATCAGTGCCACCATGGCCGGTGCCATTTCCATGCTGGCCAACTTCGGCATGTTGTTCTCTTCGCGCGACAGCGAAGGTCGCCCGACCAACCCGCTGGCTGGTCTGCTGGTGGCCATCCTGGCGCCCTTGGCCGCGAGCCTGATCCAGATGGCCATCAGCCGCGCCCGCGAGTTCGAAGCCGACCGTGGCGGCGCGGAAATTTGCGGTGACCCGGCGGCGCTGGCCTCGGCGCTGGAGAAGATCCACCGCTACGCTCAGGGCCTGCCGCTGGAGGCGGCCGAGCGCCACCCCGAGACGGCGCAGATGATGATCATGAACCCGCTCTCCGGCGGGGGGATCCGGTCCTTGTTCTCGACCCATCCGGCCACTGAAGAGCGCATTGAGCGGCTGCTGGCCATGGCCAGCACGCAGCGCTGAGCATCACGGCCCCGGCAGGCTGGTCGGGGTCTTGCACCGCAGCGCACAGGCGGCGGTCAATGTCAGGGAATGGGTGGGCGGGCGACCCTCCGGGCTGGGACTTTCCCGCGTCAACAACCGGCTAACACCCGCTTGGCGCGGTGCGGCGTCCAATGGGCCGCAGCGCAAGGGTGGCATGCCTGTTGGCCGACCGGCGCGGTAGTCGCAAGAGACCGTGAACCCAGCGCCCCAACCGTGGGCGCCCCAACCCCGGAGGCGCAGCATGCGCAGCATTCCCATCTCGGCGCTCGGCCGCGCCGCTTTGTGTGATGAGCCTGGCCAAGTCCCCGCACAACAGCATCTGCCCTTGACGCGCCGCGAGCTGCTGCGCGGCAGCGGCTTGTTGCTGGGGCAGTTGAGCGCAGGCTCCCTGCTGGCGGCCTTGGCGCCTTCGACGGCCTGGGCGGTGGAGCTCAAGGTGCTGACAAGCCCGCAGGGCCGCCGCCTGCTGGCCTTGGGGCGGGTGCTGTTCCCGCACAAAAAGCTGCCCGATGCGGTGTATGCGCTGCTGGTCAAGGACTTGGACGCCAAGGCCGCGCAGGACGGCGCCACGCGGGATTTGCTGGCTCAAGGCTTGGCGGCTTTGGGTCAGCAGGGTTTTGACAAAGCGGCTGCGGCGCAGCGATTGGCTTTGGTCAAGGCCCTGGAAGGGCAGCCCTTTTTCAATCTGGTGCGCGGGCAGTGCGTGAGTTCGCTCTACGACAACGACATGGCTTTTGCCGTGTTCGGCTACCCCGGCTCGGCCTGGGAGAAGGGCGGCTACATCACGCGCGGCTTTCAAGACCTGAAGTGGTTGCCCGCGCCGCCGCCAGAGGCCAGCCCGCCGCCCTTCATCGGCTGAGCTATTGGCTGAGATTTCTCCCCACCCAGACCCCCTTGTTCGCGGCGCGGGATGCGCCGCTTTCGGAGACCCAGATGGCGACCATCGACTTCAACGACGACTCTGCAGTGGTGATCATCGGCTCAGGCGCGGGCGGTGGCACTTTGGCCAACGAGCTGTGCCAAAAAGGCATCAAGGTCATCGTGCTGGAGGCCGGGGCGCGACAAGGCCCCGAGACCTTCATCAACGATGAATGGAAGAGCTTTGCGCAGCTCGCCTGGCTGGACCCGCGCACCACTTCCGGCAGCTGGCGCGTGGCCAAGGACTTTGCCGGGCTGCCCGCCTGGATTTGCAAAACCGTGGGCGGCACCACCACGCACTGGGCGGGCGCTTCGCTGCGGTTTCAGGCGCATGAGTTCAAGGCGCGCAGCGTCTACGGCGGGCTCAAGGACGCCAACCTGCAGGACTGGCCGCTGGAGCTGGAGGAGCTGGCTCCCTTCTACACCCGCGCCGAAGACAAGATGGGTGTGACGCGCACCCACGGCATTCCCGGGCTGCCGGGCAATAACAACTTCAAGGTCATGCATGCCGGGGCCAAGAAGCTGGGCTACAAGGACGTGCACACCGGCAATATGGCCATCAACAGCCGCCCGCGCCATGGCCGGGGCCGTTGCATGCAGCTGGGCTTTTGCTTCCAGGGCTGCAAGAGCGGCGCCAAGTGGAGCACGCTCTACACCGAGATTCCGGCCGCCGAGGCCACGGGGAATTTGGACTTGCGCCCCTCCAGCCATGTGGCGCGCATCGAGCACGACGCGCAAGGCAAGGTCACCGGCGTGGTGTACTTTGACGCGAAGGGCCAGGAGCAGCGCCAGCGCGCGCGCATTGTTTGCGTGGCGGGCAATTCCATCGAGACGCCGCGCCTGCTGCTGCTGTCGGCCTCCGGCCTGTTCAAGGACGGGCTGGCCAATTCATCCGGGCAGGTGGGGCGCAACTACATGCGGCACATGACGGGCTCGGTCTACGCCACCTTCCGCCAGCCCGTGCACATGTACCGCGGCACCACCATGGCGGGCATCATCCGCGACGAGGGCGCCCACGACCCCAGGCGCGGCTTTGTGGGCGGCTATGAGATGGAGACGCTGTCGCTGGGCATTCCCTTCATGGCGGCCTTTCTCAACCCCGGTGGCTGGGGCGCGGAGTTCGCCAGCTTCATGGACAGCTACACCCACATGGCGGGCATGTGGCTGGTGGGCGAGGACATGCCCCGCGAGAGCAACCGCATCACCCTCAACAGCGCGGTGAAAGACCGCTGGGGCCTGCCGGTGGCCAACGTGCATTTCGACGACCACCCCAACGACATCGCCATGCGCGAGCACGCCTTCAGGCAGGGCCAGCGCGTGTATGAGGCCGCCGGTGCGGTGCGCACGCATCGCACGCCGCCTTACCCCTCCACCCACAACCTGGGCACCTGCCGCATGGGCGCTGACGCCAAGACCAGCGTGTGCAACAAATGGGGCCAGACGCACGACGTCAAAAACCTCTTCATCTCTGACGGCAGCCAGTTCACCACCGGTGGCGCTGAAAACCCCACGCTCACCATCGTCACGCTGGCCATACGCCAGGCCGAGTACATCGCGCGCCAGATGGCGGCCCGCGCGATCTGAACCCCCGCCAGCCCTTTGGAGCCAGGCCATGTGCGAGTTCTACGTCAAAGCCGATCCCATCCTCTACGAGCAGCGCACGCGCAGCCTGCGCATTCACGGCGTGCTCACCAGCCTGCGCCTGGAAAACCTGGTGTGGGATGTGCTGGCTGAAATGGCGCAGCACGAGGGCTGCACCACCAATGCGCTGATCTGCACCTTCCACGACGAAATCCTGCTGCACCGCGGCGAGGTGCCCAACTTCGCCTCGTTTTTGCGCGTCACCTGCATGCGCTACCTGCAGCGCGAATTGCTCAGGTCGCGCGCGCAAAGCCTGGGCACACTGCCGCCCTCAAGCCCAGAGCTGGCCCTGGGCGCTGCCGCCCCCGCCACACCGCAGGCGCTGCGCCTGCTGCAGCGCGCCGCCACGCGCTGAGGCGCCAAGCCCCACAACTTCATTTTTGATGGACCGAGCCCCGCATGAGTTTTGACACCGAAATCCACCCCGGCGTGCAGCCCCAAGCCGAGGCCGCCACGCGCGGCTTCACGCTCAACCACAGCATGCTGCGCATCAAAGACCCCGCCGTGTCGCTGGCCTTCTACACGCGCGTGCTGGGCCTGCGGGTGCTGCGCAAGCTCGACTTTGAATCCATGAGCTTCTCGCTGTACTTTCTGGCCGCGCCGGAGCAAGCGGCAGACGCCCCACAAGATGCCGCCGAGCGCACGGCGTGGACTTTTTCGCAGCGCGGCGTGCTGGAGCTCACCCACAACTGGGGCACCGAGGCGCAAGCTGACTTCCACTACCACGACGGCAATGCCCAGCCCCAGGGCTTTGGCCACATCTGCTTTTCGGTGCCGGATCTGGACGCCGCCATGGCCTGGTTTGACCAGCACCAAGTGCCCTATGTGAAGCGCCCCGACCAAGGCAAGCTCAAAGACGTGGCCTTTATCAAAGACCCCGACGGCTATTGGATAGAGATCATCGAGCCCGCGCGGCTCAAGCAGCTGGGGCTGTGAGCAGCGCGGCGGCTCAAGTCCCGCCCCAGCGGGCCGATATGGGGCTATGAGCCGTCTAACCCGCATTGCCGGAATTCTGAGTTGCTGCGCGCTGCCGCTCCTGGCGGGGTGCGAGTACCTCGGCATTCCCGACCCTGCCAAGCAAGCCGCCGCCAAAGAGGCCGACGGCAAAGCCATTGGCAGCGCCTGTCGCCATGCGCTGCGCGCCATCGAAGACTGCTACGCCCTCAACCCCAAGGCGCAGAAGTCCGCCGTCTACACCGGCTGGCGTGAGATGGACGAATACATGCGCGAAAACAAGCTCGAAGGCATAGAGCCCAAAATCGCTGGCAAGCCCGCCAGCGCGCCGGCCTCGGCACCCGCGCCCGCCGACGAGGAAGACGCCGACACGCATGGCAAGGCCAATCACGGCGGCAAAGCCGACAAGCCCGCCGCCAAGGGTGGCCATCACTGACGCTCCGCCCTTCGGCGCCCCTCTTTTGGCATTTGATCGGCCCAGGCTGCAGCCTGTCGGCTGGTGCTGAACTGTGAGCCCTTCTGGCCTAGCATTTCTGGGCCAAACACAAGGAGGGGCGTGATGAACATACAAAGGCGAACGGTATTGGGAGCGGCCTTGCTGCTGAGCATTGGCGGCGCAGCCCAAGCATTCAGCAGCTTCACCGGCGCCAAGCTGGTGGAAGGCGACGGACGCCCAAGCAGCCAGACGCGATCCGTGGACGGCGCGGTGGCCGTCGACTTGCGTGGCAGCTTTGATTTGACGGTGCAGCAAGGCTCGCGCGACCACCTCGAGCTGCGCGCTGACGCCAATGTGCTGCCCTACATCGACACGCGCCTGACACGCAGCAGCTCAGGCGTGCTGACCTTGATCATTGAGACCAAGCCCAGCTATCGGCTTCAGTACAAACAGCGCCCACAAATCACGCTGGAGCTGCGCCAGATTCAGGCGCTGGCGCTCAGTGGCAGTGGCAGCATCACCCTGGGTCAGTTGCAAGCTCAGGGCCTGGACCTGAGCGTGGCGGGCAGTGGGCGGCTGCGTTTGAACAAGCTCAAGCTGCAGAAGCTGGACCTGTCCGTGGCGGGCAGCGGCGATGTGCATGCACAAGGCGTGGCGCAATCGGTCTCGGTGTCCGTGGCCGGCAGCGGGGACGCGGACTTGCGAGCGCTGCTGGCGCAAGCCGCTGACATCAGCATTGCGGGCAGCGGCCGCGTGTACATCAATGCGCAGCAGGATTTGTCCGTCAGCATTGCGGGCAGTGGTGATGTGAACTATGTGGGCCAGCCCCGGCTGGATGTCAGCCAGTCCGGCAGCGGTCGCGTGCGTCCCCTCAAGTAGATTTTTGGCGCGCCGGGGCGCGGCCTGTGGCGTGTTTGAGGGTCTCCAGGCAAGCCGTGAACACGGGGTGTCGCGCTTTCGTGCGCTGCACCATCGCCCGCTACCATGGCTGCATGACTGCCCATGCCACCCCCAGCGCCCCGTGGCGCCATGCCGCGTTTGCCCAAGGCGCGCGCGACATGGCTGGCCCCGCCCTGGGCCTGGCGGCCTGGGGGGTGGTGACAGGTGTGGCCATGATCAAAAGCGGCCTGTCACTGCCGCTGGCCCTGCTCATGAGCTTGACGGTGTTTGCCGGCAGCGCGCAGCTGGCGGCCTTGCCATTGCTGGCGGCGCAAGCGCCCTTGTGGGTGGTGCTGGCCACGTGCTGCTGCGTGAACATGCGCTTTGTGGTGTTCAGCAGCCAGTGGCGCAACTACCTGGGCCACCTGCCACGCCGCCAGCGCCTGTGGACGGCGTACTTTTCCATCGACATGAACTTCGTGCTCTTCCTGCAGCGTTTCCCGGACGCCAGCCAGGAGGTGGACGCGCAACTGCCCTATTACTGGGGCGGTGCGGCGGTGTGCTGGACGTCCTGGCAGCTGGCGTCGATTCTGGGCATGCTGCTGGCCGCTCAAGTGCCCACGCAGTGGGGCTTGGGCTACGCGGGTGTGCTGGCGCTGCTGGGCTTGGCGCTGGTGCAGCTCAAAGACCGAGCCACCTGGATGGCCGCAGCCGCCGCAGCCGTGGTGTCGGTATGGGCTTACGCCTTGCCGCTGCGCCTCAACATCCTGCTGGCCATCGTGGCGGCGGTGGCGCTGGGGGTGTATTTCGATCAGCGCCAGCGTGCGCGTGGGCGCTGAGAAGGAGGGGCCATGGCACAAGAGGGTTGGACCGTCGTGACCATTCTGGGCATGGCCTTGGTGTCGCTGCTGTCGCGCGGCTTTTTCTTGCTGCCCGAGCGCGAGTGGCCCATCCCCGGCTGGCTCAAAGAGGGGCTGCGCTACGCGCCCATGGCGGCCCTGGCGGCCATTGTCGTGCCCGAGACCGTGCTCACCCAAGGCCAGCTCTTGCCGCTGTGGCAAGACCCGCGCATCTACGCCGCGGCGGCGGGCGCGGCCTGGTTCTTCTGGCGGCGCGACATTCTGGGCACGATTGTCAGTGGCACGGTGGTGATGCTGGCATTGCGCCTGGGGCTGGGCTGGTGAGGGGGCGCAGCGCAGCGCCAAGCGCGCCTGCGCCGGGTTAAGCTCTCACCCACAGCGGGGCTTGGCGCCCCGAACAGCTTTTTCACTTCAAAAAACTTAGAACCATGAACGTTTTGCGCTTTGCAGATTTGGTCGCTGCCGGCAAGGTGGCGGGTCAGCGGGTGTTCATCCGTGCCGACTTGAACGTCCCCCAGGACGACGCCGGCCGCATCACCGAAGACACGCGCATCCGCGCCTCCATTCCCGCCATCGAACTGGCGCTCAAGGCCGGTGCTGCGGTGATGGTGACCTCACACCTGGGCCGCCCCACCGAAGGCGAGTTCAAGCCCGAAGACTCGCTGGCCCCCGTGGCGCAGCGCCTGTCTGAGCTGCTGGGCCGCGAGGTGCCGCTGGTGGCGAACTGGGTGGAGGGCGTTCAAGTCGCGCCAGGCCAAGTGGTGCTGCTGGAGAACTGCCGCGTCAACAAGGGCGAGAAGAAGAACAACGAAGAGCTGGCCAAGAAGATGGCGCAGCTGTGCGACATCTACGTCAACGACGCCTTCGGCACCGCCCACCGCGCCGAGGGCACGACCTATGGCATTGCGCAGTTCGCGCCCATCGCCTGCGCCGGCCCGCTGCTGGCGGCTGAAATCGACGCCATCACCAAGGCCCTGGCGGCGCCCAAGCGCCCGCTGCTGGCCATCGTGGCGGGCTCCAAAGTGTCGACCAAGCTGACCATCTTGCAATCGCTGTCGGCCAACGTTGACGGCCTCATCGTCGGTGGCGGCATTGCCAACACCTTCATGCTGGCCGCGGGCCTGAAGATTGGCAAATCCCTGGCCGAACCCGATCTGGTGGCCGATGCGCGCGCCGTGATCGAGTCCATGAAAGCCCGCGGCGCCGCGGTGCCCATTCCCGTGGACGTGGTCTGCGCCAAGAGCTTTGCCGCAGACGCCCCCGCCACCATCAAGGCCGCCAACGAGGTGGCCGACGACGATTTGATCCTGGACATCGGCCCCAAGACCGCCGCCATCCTGGCCGAGCAGCTCAAGGCCGCTGGCACCATTGTGTGGAACGGCCCGGTGGGCGTGTTCGAGTTCGACGCCTTTGCCAAGGGCACCGAAACCGTGGCGCGCGCCATCGCCAGCAGCAGCGCGTTCTCCATTGCCGGTGGGGGCGACACCCTGGCGGCCATTGCCAAATACGGCATCGAGAAGGACGTGGGCTACATCTCCACCGGCGGCGGCGCCTTCCTCGAGGTGCTGGAAGGCAAGACCCTGCCCGCCTTTGAAATTCTGGCGCGCCGCGCAGCGGGCTGAATTCCACGCCTCTGCCCCTCAGGCCTGAGCCCCTCCTCGCGAGGGGCTTTTGCTTTTCCGAGCCATGTCGGCCCTGCATGGTTCTGTGCATGGCTCCCAAAGGCATTGGCATCGCCGCGGCCAAGCCTGGGCAGTAAGCTGTGCGGCCCTATTTGTGTCAGTACCCGGGCAGGAGGCGCCGTCGCATGGAACAGAACAAAAACACCCTCACCGCCGCTGAAGCGGCTCTGCGCGACGCAGCGCTGGAATACCACCGAGCCCCGAGCCGGGGCAAGATTGCGGTGCAGCCCACCAAGCCCCTGTCCAACCAGCGCGATCTGTCGCTGGCTTACTCGCCCGGCGTGGCCTATGCCTGCTTGGCCATTGAAGAAGACCCGCAACTGGCGGCCGAGTACACCTCGCGCGGCAATCTGGTGGGCGTGATCACCAACGGCACGGCTGTGCTGGGGCTGGGCGACATCGGGCCGCTGGCGGGCAAGCCGGTGATGGAGGGCAAGGGCTGCCTGTTCAAGAAGTTCGCGGGCATCGATGTGTTTGACATCGAGCTGGCCGAGCGCGACCCCGACAAGCTGGTTGAAATCATTGCCGCCATGGAGCCCACGCTGGGCGGCGTCAACCTCGAAGACATCAAGGCGCCCGAGTGCTTCTACATCGAGAAGCAACTCTCGGCGCGCATGAACATTCCCGTCTTCCACGACGATCAACACGGCACGGCCATCATCTCCGCTGCCGCGCTGCTCAACGGCCTGGAGCTGGTGGGCAAAGACATCGGCAGCGTGAAGCTGGCGGTCTCGGGCGCGGGAGCTGCGGCCATTGCCTGCCTGGATGTGATGGTGGGCCTGGGCGTCAAGCGCGAGCACATCTTTGTGTGCGACTCCAAGGGCGTCATCCAAGACCAGCGCGCGGATGCCGAGAAGCTGGACGCTTCCAAGCGCCGCTTCTGCCAGCACACGACGGCGCGCACCCTGGCCGATGTGGTGCAAGGCGCGGACGTGTTCCTGGGTTGCTCCGCGGCGGGTGTGCTGACGCAGGACATGGTGCAGACCATGGCCGCCAAGCCCATCATCCTGGCCCTGGCCAACCCCGAGCCGGAAATCCGCCCCGAGCTGGCCAAGGCCGTGCGGCCCGATTGCATCATCGCCACCGGGCGCTCGGACTACGCCAACCAGGTCAACAACGTCCTGTGCTTCCCCTACATCTTCCGCGGCGCGCTGGACTGCGGCGCGACCAAGATCACCGAAGCCATGAAGCTGGCGTGCGTGCGTGAAATCGCCGCCTTGGCCAAGGCCGAAACGCCGCCGGAAGTGGCGGCGGCCTACCCGGGGCAGGAGCTGGTGTTCGGGCCCGAGTACCTCATTCCCAAGCCGTTTGATTCGCGCCTGATTCTGCGCATTGCGCCCGCGGTGGCTCAGGCCGCAGCTGAGTCGGGCGTGGCCACGCGGCCCATTGCCGACATGGCGGCCTACCGCGAGCAGCTCTCGCGCTTTGTCTACCAAACCGGCATGTTCATGCGCCCGGTGTTTGCCACGGCCAAGGCCGAGACGCAAAAAGGGCAGGGTGCTCGCGTGATCTACGCCGAGGGCGAAGACGAGCGCGTGCTGCGCGCCGTGCAAGTGGTGCTGGACGAAGGTCTGGCGCAGCCCACCCTCATCGGGCGCCCCGAGGTGGTGCGCACGCGCATCGAGCGCGCTGGCCTGCGCCTGCGCTTGGGCGAGGATGTGGCCATCATCGACCCCGAAAACGATCCGCGCTTCCGCCGCTACTGGGAGGCCTACCACCAGCTCATGGGCCGGCGCGGCATCACGCCCGAAATGGCCAAGGCCGCGGTGCGCCGCTCCAACACCCTGATCGCCGCGCTGGCCATTCATTTGGGCGATGCTGACGCCATGGTGTGCGGCACGGTGGGGCGCTTTGACGGGCATCTGGAGCATGTGCGCGACCTCATCGGCTTGAAGCCCGGTGTGCAGACCTTCGCCACCATGAACGCGCTCATGCTCGAAGGCCGCACGCTCTTCATCACCGACACCTTTGTCAACGACGACCCGGATGCCGCGCAGCTGGCCGAGATTGCTGCCCTGGCCGCCGAAGAGCTCAAGCGCTTTGGCCTGCCGCCCAAAGTGGCCTTTTTGTCGCACAGCATGTTTGGCTCCAGCCAGCGGCCTTCGGCGCTGAAGATGCGCCAGGCGCGCGAGCTCTTCGCCGCAGCCCACCCCGACATCGAAAGCGATGGCGAGATGCACGGCGATGCGGCGCTGTCCGAAGCCGTGCGCAGCAACTTCCTGCCCGGCAGCACGCTCACGGGCGAGGCCAATTTGCTGGTGCTGCCCACGCTGGACGCGGCCAACATCCTGTTCAATGTGCTCAAGATCGTGGGCGGTCAGGGCGTGACGGTGGGCCCGGTGCTGCTGGGTGCGGCGCGGCCTGCGCACATCCTGACGCCCTCGGCCACGGTGCGCCGCATTGTCAACATCACCGCGCTGGCCGCGGCGGATGTGGCCGCCACGCGGCTCTGATGTGAGCAGCAAGCGGGCGTAACCCGCTTGTAACCCCGCTTGGGTGGGCTTGGGGCGCATAATCGGTGTAACCAAGTTTCATCGTGATCACCCCATGTCCCGAGCTACCAAAATTGTTGCCACCCTGGGCCCCGCATCGTCCTCGCCGGAGGTGTTGGAGCGGATGATCCGCGCCGGCGTGGACGTGGTGCGGCTGAACTTCAGCCACGGCAAGGCGCAAGACCACATCGACCGCGCCGCGCTGGTGCGCGAAGTGGCGGCTCGCGTGGGCAAGGAAGTGGCCATCATGGCCGACCTGCAGGGGCCCAAGATCCGCGTGGGCAAGTTTGAGCAGGGCAAGATCGAGCTGGTGCCCGGCCGCCCCTTCATCCTCGACGCCGAGCGCACCGAGCTGGGCAACGACGACATCGTGGGCCTGGACTACAAAGAGCTGCCGCGCGATGTGAAACCTGGCGACACGCTGCTGCTCAACGACGGCTTGCTGGTGCTGACCGTCGAGGCCGTCAAAGGCGCGCAAGTCCACACCATCGTCAAACTCGGCGGTGAGCTCTCCAACAACAAGGGCATCAACAAGCAAGGCGGCGGCCTCACGGCGCCAGCGCTCACGGCCAAGGACATGGAGGACATCAAAACCGCCATGGCCTTCCAGTGCGAATACCTGGCGGTGAGCTTCCCCAAGAACGCCACGGACATGGAAATGGCGCGTCAGCTCGCCAACGTGGCCGGCGAGCCCTGGCGGCACAAGCCCGGCATGATTGCCAAGATCGAGCGCTACGAAGCCATTCCGCACCTGGAAGCCATCTTGAAGGCCAGCGACGGCATCATGGTGGCGCGCGGTGACTTGGCCGTGGAAGTGGGCAATGCCGCCGTGCCCGCGCTGCAAAAGCGCATGATCCGCATGGCGCGCGAGCTCGACAAAGTGGCCATCACCGCCACGCAGATGATGGAGTCCATGATCATCCACCCCGTGCCCACGCGCGCCGAGGTGTCTGACGTGGCCAACGCGGTGCTCGACGGCACGGACGCCGTCATGCTGTCGGCGGAGACGGCTGCTGGCAAATACCCGATCGAGACTGTGGAGCAAATGGCCGCCATTGCCAAAGAGGCCGAGGGCGCTGAGTTCGTCACCCTGGACACCGACTTTGCCAACCGCCAGTTCGGTCGCATCGACCAGTCCATCGCCATGGGCGCGCTGTTCACGGCCCACCACCTGGGCTGCAAGGCCATTCTGGCGCTGACCGAATCGGGCTCCACGGCGCTGTGGATGAGCCGCCACCGCATCCATGTGCCCATCTATGCGCTGACCACCACGCTGCAGTCCCAGCGCAAGATGGCGCTCTACCGCAATGTGCGTCCGCTCCTGATGGAGCGCCTGGACGACCGCGACACCGCGCTCAAAGCGGCAGAGCGCATCCTGGTGGCCAAGGGCGTGCTCATGCCCGGCGACACCTACGCCATCACCTGCGGCGAGCCCATGGGCTACCCTGGCGGCACCAATATGCTCAAGGTCTGCCGCGTGGAGTGAGCGCCTTTGCGCTGTGCGGAGCGCCCCGGCATGATTTCTTGACCAGTTCTGCCACGCGCCGCAGCCTTGGTGTTGTCGGCCCGCGGCTAGAATCTTCGCCGAGTTACAGCGTGGTTACAGTGGTCGCAACAATACGAAGTACAGCGATCTTCTGAGCCCGCTGCCCGGATTTTTATCTCAGGAGATCGTGATGGCCCTCGTTTCTATGCGCCAGCTGCTGGACCATGCTGCAGAGCACGGCTACGGCATTCCCGCATTCAACGTCAACAACCTCGAACAAGTGCAGGCCGTGATGGCCGCGGCCGATGAAGTCGGCGCGCCCGTCATCCTGCAAGCCAGCGCCGGTGCCCGCAAGTACGCGGGTGAGAGCTTCATCAAGCATCTCATCCAGGCGGCCGTGGAAGCCTATCCGCACATCCCGCTGGTGATGCACCAAGACCACGGCACCTCGCCCAAGATCTGCCAGGGCGCCATCGACCTGGGCTTTGGCTCGGTGATGATGGACGGTTCGCTGATGGAAGACGGCAAGACGCCGTCCTCCTTTGACTACAACGTCGACGTCACGCGCCGCGTGGTGGAGATGGCGCACAAAGTGGGCGTCACGGTCGAGGGCGAGCTGGGTTGCCTGGGTAATCTGGAGACGGGCGACGCGGGCGAGGAAGACGGCATTGGCGCCGCAGGCAAGCTGGACCACAGCCAGATGCTGACCGACCCCGAAGAGGCCGCTACCTTTGTGAAGGCCACGCAGCTTGACGCTCTGGCCATTGCCATCGGCACCAGCCACGGCGCGTACAAGTTCTCGCGCAAGCCCACGGGTGACATCCTGGCCATCAGCCGCGTCAAGGAAATCCACGCCCGTATCCCCAACACCCACTTGGTGATGCATGGCTCCTCGTCGGTACCCCAAGAGCTGCTGGCCATCATCAACCAGTTCGGCGGCAAGATGAAGGAAACCTACGGCGTGCCCGTGGAGGAAATCCAGGAAGCCATCAAGTACGGTGTGCGCAAGATCAATATCGACACCGACATCCGCTTGGCCATGACTGGCGCGGTGCGCAAGTTCCTGTTCGAGAACCCCGACAAGTTCGATGCGCGCGAGTGGCTCAAGCCTGCCCGCGAAGCCGCCAAGCAGGTGTGCAAGCAACGCTATCTGGAGTTCGGTTGCGAAGGCCAGGCTGGCAAGATTCAGCCGCGCAATTTGGTCGACATGGCTGCCGCCTACGCGCGCGGCGAGCTCAACCAAATCGTTCAATAAGCGCTCAATCCGCTCCAGTCCCTGCCGCCTACTGTGAGGTGGCGCACAAAACCAGGCCCTAGGGCCTGGTTTTTCTTTGTGTCATGTTGTGTGCTGTGTGTGTCGCTTTGCACGCAAGGCACAAACCGTGGTGGCTTGTTGCTGCTGCGTGTGCGGAATCTCACTGCAAGAAAGTGCCCGCAATCCGATCATGGTCTCGACAGTTCATGCCCCCCGTGTCGGGCGGGGTGAGATGACCTTGAAAGGAACAACGATGGCAACGACGGCACCCGGTTTTGGCATTGCAGGTCGCATGTATGCATTGGTGGCGGTTTTGGCGCTGGCCTTGCTGGGTACGGCCTTCTTCGCCTATCAAAGAATGCACAGCGTCAGCGCTGCGGCGGTGAATACAAAGTCCCTTCGGGTGCCACAGCTGCAGCGCGTGGCCCAGGTGGAGCTCAACATCACGCGGGTGTCTTTGCAGCTTCGGCATGCCATGCTCTCGCGCACGCCCAAGGAGCAGGCCGACACGCTGGCGGATGTGGCGGTCAAGCGCAAAGTCATCGAGGGCCTGATCAAGGATTACGAGAGCAATCTCTCCACCCCTGCCGCCCGTGAGCAGTTTGCGACCTGGCCGCCTCTGGTGAGCAAGTTCTGGGAGGCTGGTGAGGCCAACATCCAGCTCATTCAAGCAGGCCAGCGCGAGCAGGCCTTTGCCTATTTGGTGGACAAGACCATCCCGGCGCGCAATGCCCTGCTCAAGGCAGCGAGTGACGCTGTGGTCTATCAGCAGGGGCGCTTGGTGGAGGAGCTCGACGGCGTGGATCGCGAAGCTCAATCGACGCTGTATGTGCTGCTGGGCATGATCGTGGCGGTGATTGCAGGCCTGGGCGCATTCGCTTGGTACATGGGTGCGGCGCTCAAGGGCCGTGTGCGGCAGTCGCAGGAAGTGATCGAGCGCGTGCGCGATGGTGACTTGAGCACGCAAATCCAGGATCAGGCGCGCGATGAATTCAGCCCCCTGCTCGGCGCGTTGCGCGAAATGCAGACCTCGCTGGCCAATGTGGTGGGCACCGTGCGCCACAACGCCGACAGCGTGGCCACCGCCAGCCAGCAAATCGCCATGGGCAACCAAGATTTGTCGGGGCGCACGGAGCAGCAGGCCAGCTCGCTGCAACAAACGTCGGCCACCATGGATGAGCTTGGCACAACTGTGCGGCACAACGCTGACAGTGCCCGCCAAGCCAATCAGCTGGCGATGCAGGCCTCCAGCGTGGCTGCAGAGGGCGGCGCTGTCGTGGGCCAGGTCGTTGAGACCATGAGGGGGATCAACGACAGCAGCCGACGCATCAGTGACATCATCAGCGTCATCGACGGCATTGCCTTCCAGACCAACATCCTTGCGCTCAACGCGGCGGTGGAGGCGGCACGTGCCGGTGAACAAGGCCGCGGCTTTGCGGTGGTGGCTGGGGAGGTGCGCAATCTCGCGCAGCGCAGCGCTGAAGCCGCCAAGGAAATCAAATCCCTCATCACCACCAGCGTGGAGCGTGTGGACGAGGGCACCAGCCTGGTGTCAAAAGCCGGCGAGACGATGGATCAAATCGTGGCTTCGATTCGCCGCGTGACCGACATCGTGGGCGAAATCAGCCAGGCCAGCATTGAGCAGAGTACCGGCGTCAACCAAGTCGGGCAGGCCGTGCAGCAAATGGATCAGGCCACGCAGCAGAACGCGGCTTTGGTAGAGCAAAGCGCGGCGGCAGCGGAGAGCCTCAAAAACCAGGCCCAGGCCTTGGTGCAGGCGGTGGCAGTGTTCCGTCTGCGCTGATTGCGTCGGCCTTGTGTGTGCAGGGGCGTGCTGCTGCGCCTCAAGCTGAGGTGGGATGCAGCCTAGAATCCGAACTCCTTGTTTGGATTCGCTTGTGATGTCGACCGCCCTGCACACCTCAAACCTGAGCTCATTGCCCCTGATCGCACGAGGCAAGGTGCGCGAAAACTACGCGGTCGGCGACGACCGCATTCTCATGATCGCGTCGGACCGCATCTCGGCCTTTGACGTCATCATGAACGAGCCCATCCCGGGCAAGGGTGCGCTGCTGACGCAGATGGCGCTGTTTTGGTTTGACAAGCTCGAGGGCATCGTCCCCAACCACCTCACGGGGGAAGACCCTCTGTCTGTGGTGAGCGCGCAAGAGCAAGACCAAGTGCGGGGCCGTGCCATGCTGGTCAAGCGCCTCAAGCCCCTGCCCATCGAGGCCGTGGTGCGCGGCTACCTGGCCGGCAGCGGCTGGGCTGAATATCAAAAGACGGGCACGGTGTGTGGCGTGGCGCTGCCCGCAGGCCTGCGCAATGCCTCCAAGCTGCCCCAGCCCATCTTCACGCCCGCCACCAAGGCCGAGATGGGTGAGCACGACGAGAACATCGACTTCGAGCGCTGCTGCGGCCTCATCGGCACTGAGCTGGCTCAGCGCGTGCGCGACATCTCCATCGCCCTCTACCAGCGCGCAGCAGACTTTGCGCTGACCAAGGGCATCATCATTGCCGACACCAAGTTCGAGTTTGGTCTGGACGCCGACGGCACCTTGACGCTCATGGACGAAGTGCTGACCCCCGATTCCTCGCGCTACTGGCCGGCCCAGAGCTATCAGGAAGGCGCGAACCCGCCGAGCTACGACAAGCAGTTCTTGCGTGACTGGCTGGAGCAAGCCCAGCTCGACGGCAAGCCCTGGGCCAAGGTGGCGCCGCCACCGGCCCTGCCCGCCGAAGTGATCAACCAGACCGCTCAGAAGTATCAAGAAGCTCTGGAACGTTTGACCCGTTGACGCGCAAGGAGGCTTGCTTGAATCCACCGCCCCTCATCAAGTCTCGCCTGCTCAAGCAACTGGAGCGGGACATTGCTGCAGCCCCCACACCGGTGCTGTCGGCCTGCTCCCGCGCCAAGCGCGCCATGCTGCTGGCGCGCCACGGTGCACTGGCCGAGGCGCGTGAAACCCTTACCGGGCTGCACCAGCTCGCCTTCCAGCATCCGCACCCTGAGATTGGGGCCTGGCTGCATCTGGCCGAAGGGCTGATGAGCTACTACACCGACTTTGGCTCCACCTCGCGCGACAAAATCGCGCGGGCGCTCAAGATTGCGCGCGCTACGCCAGGCGCCAATCTGGCCGAGGTCGAAGCCCTGTGCTGCGCCTGGCTGGCCCAACTGGCCTATGTGGCCCACGACTACGAGCAACTGCTGGTGCAGGCTGCCGATTGCCTGCGCTGTGCCGCGCCAGACAACCACGTGGCGCGTGCGCGCTTGGCCATGGCGGTGGCGCTGACTTGGCACTACGCCGGCGACGCTGGCACGGCACAGGCTTGGTATATGCGCGCCCGTCGCCATGCCAGCCTGGAGGGCGACGACGCCATGCTCTCGGCCGTCATGTACAACATGGCCGAGATGCGCGCTGCGCAGGCGCGCCATGAATCCCTCTCCAGCGTGCCTGGTCAGGGGCGCGAACTTTTGCTCGGAGTTGATTCTGTCGAGCACTACGACCAGGCCCTGGGCTTGGCCAGCATGGCCGATCTCACGCCCATACTCCGTGCGCAAATCTTGACGCTCTATGGCGACTACGAGCAGGCCTGCCAGCTCTTCGAGCAGTACCTGCCGCAAGCCATGTCCATGGGCCTGTCGCGTCTGGGGAGCAGCTTGCTGGCGGATCTGGCTTGGTGCCGCGTCAACTGTGGCCAGCACGACCACGCGCTGCGCCAGGCCCAAGAGGCGGAAATCGAACTCGACCCGCAGTGCGATTTGGACGATCGCGCCATCACCCACAGCCGCTTGACCCAGGTCTACAACCGCTTGGGCCTGGATGATCGCGCTGCACAACATCGCCAACTGGCGGACCAGTGCTGGGCCGACTTCGCGGCTGAGCAGGTGCGCATCCGGGCCTTGCTCATGGGGGCGGGCTTGCTGCAGCCGCAGGAGCCATGAGCGCTACGAGCGCGGCGCTCACGCCGCAGGCTTGCCGCAATTGCCATACCGTTCTGCCCGAGCGGGCCGTCTATTGCCCGACTTGTGGGCAAGACGTGGCCGAGCACCCGCCGACGCTGTGGGAGTTCGTGCACGAGTTCGCCAACCACTACGTGGCGCTGGAGGGCAAGCTCTGGAAGAGCCTGGTCTGGCTGCTGTGCCGCCCCGGTTTTTTGACGCGCGAATACTTGGCCGGGCGGCGCCAGCGCTATGTTTTGCCACTGCGCCTGCTGCTGACGCTGGGCTTTGTGTTCTTCGTGACCCTGAAGTGGGTAGATTCCAGCGGGCCTGCCGTGTCGGTGCAAGTTGGCGCGGCCGAGGCCACCCCAGCGCAGGCCCAGGCCGCAGCGTTTGAGGCTTTTGGCGATATCGGCCAAGTGCAGGTGGGCTGGTTTGAGTCTGCGTTTGAGGCGGTGACAGAGCGCTGGGTGAAAAACCCCCAAGCCGAGGCCGAGCGGCTGCATGCACGCCTGCTGGGCATGGCGCCCTGGGCGGTGCTGGCTTCGCTGCCGGTGTTTGCGGGGATTTTGGCCCTGGTCTACCGCCGCCGCCGAATCTCCTACGGCGCGCACTTTGTGTTTGCCATGCACTTGCACGCCGCGTGGTACGGCATGCTGTGGCTGAGCCTGCTGCCCGTGTCGGCCCTGGCTTGGTTCTTGTTGCTTTGGGCCAATCTCTACCCCGTGCTGGCCATGCGCGCTGTTTACGGCGGTCGCTGGGGTGTGACGCTGCTGCGCGCCAGCTGTGTGGCGGCGGCCCACTACTTGGTGTTGGTGCCCGCGGCTGTCTTGGTGTTTGCTTTGAGCGCCGGCCTTCTGGCTTGAGTAGCCCCCGCTTGGGGCTGCTCAAGCCGCTCGCGAGGAACGGCGCAGCGTTGCGTCAGAACAGCGCCATGCTGAGTTTGCGGCGGTATTGATCCAGCAGGGGGTCTGCGGGGGCGATGTGGGCGTGGCCTGCCAGTTGCAGGCTGCCGCTGGGGGCCGCCGAGGCTGTGTTGTGGGCGGCTGCGGCAGGCTTGCTCATGAGCTCCAGAATGGCCACATAGGTCTTGCGCGCCAGCTCCTGATTCCAGGCTTTGTCGCGCATGATGATTTCCAACAGCTCGTCCATGGCGGCGGTGAATTCGCCGCGTGCCAGCTGGCCCTGGGCCAGCGCAAAGCGCGCTTCGAAGTCCCGCCGGTTGGTGGCAATGGCGCTGCGCAATGCGTTCTCGTCCAGGCCTTGAGACAGGCGCTGTGCGGCGCTCAGCCACACGCCCAGGGCCGCAAAGCGCGCGTGCGGTGTCAGGGTGTCTGCTGCCTGAGCCGCCACGGGCGCGAAGACTTCGATGGCTGCACTCAGCTGGCCTTGCTCCAGCAGCGCGCGCACCAAGTCAAAGCGTGCCGTCTCGTTGTTGGGGTCGGTTTGCAGCGCGGTGTAGAGCTTGTCCAGCGCCGCGCCCGTGTTGCCCTCGGCCAGCAGCGCTTCAGCCTCGGCCACTTCTTCCTCGGCTTCCAGGGCTTCTGCGCCGGGCACATGGCGGTCGAGGAACTCGCGAATCTGCGCTTCGGGCAGGGCGCCGACAAAGCCGTCCACAGGCTGGCCGCCGACGAACATCACGCAAAACGGAATTGAGCGCACGCCAAAGGCCTGGCTGAGCTGGGTGGCGATTTGGGGCTGCTCGTCGCTGTTGAGCTTGGCCAGGTGGAAGCGCCCAGCGTAGGCCACTTCCAGCTTTTCCAGCACCGGGCCCAGGCTTTTGCAAGGACCGCACCATGGCGCCCAGATGTCCAGCAGCACGGGTTGCTGCATGGAGGCCTGAATCAGCTCGGCCTCAAAGTTCTGTAGGGTGATGTCGATCATGGTTTGCGGTCAGGTGTGTGGCGGCCAATCTGTGGCAGCTGAGGGCGGCCGCCTACAATTCAAGGTTTGACGTCTATGGAGCGAGCCGTGAGCAGCGCCGCATCTCCCGCCGGATCTCCCCTTGTGGGTGTGGTCATGGGTTCCAGCAGTGACTGGGAAACCATGAAACACGCCGCCGACATTCTCACCGACTTCGGGGTGCCTTTCGAGGCTCGCGTCGTCTCGGCTCACCGCATGCCCGATGAGATGTTTGCCTACGCCGAAGCCGCCCAAGGGCGCGGGCTGCAGGCCATCATCGCCGGTGCTGGCGGTGCTGCCCACCTGCCTGGCATGCTGGCGGCCAAAACGCCTGTGCCTGTGCTGGGCGTGCCCGTGGCCAGCCGCCATTTGCAGGGCGTTGATTCCCTGCACTCCATCGTGCAAATGCCCAAGGGCATCCCCGTGGCCACCTTTGCCATCGGCACCGCCGGTGCGGGCAATGCAGCACTGTTTGCCGTGGCCATGCTGGCCCACCATGACCCCGTGCTGCGCGAGAAGCTCGCCGCTTTCCGCCTGCGCCAGACCCAAGTTGCCACGGCCATGACCGAGGAGTTGCGCTGATGGCTGCAGAGCACGTGTTGCTGCCCGGTCAGGCCACGCTGGGTGTTTTGGGCGGTGGGCAGTTGGGCCGCATGTTTGTGCAGGCCGCGCAAAGCCTGGGCTACCGCTGTGTGGTGCTGGACCCCGATGCTGACAGCCCCGCGGGCGCCGTGGCGCACCAGCATGTGTGCGCGGACTACCTCGACGACGCCGCTTTGCAGCAGCTGAGCCAGACCTGCGACGCCATCACCACCGAGTTCGAGAACGTGCCTGCAAAGGCGCTGCAGCAGCTGGCGGCTCACACCTGGGTGGCGCCTGCCGCCAGCTGTGTGTCCATCTGCCAGGACCGGGTGGCTGAAAAAGCCCACTTCGTGGCCAGCGGCGTGGCTTGCGCGCCCTATGCCGTGCTGCGCCAGCCCAACGACGTCCAGCAGGTGCCTGACGCGCTGCTGCCGGGCATCCTGAAAACCGCGCGCATGGGTTACGACGGCAAGGGCCAGCGCCGCGTGCGCGACCGTGCCGAGCTGGCCGCAGCCTTTGCCGAACTCGGCCAGGTGGACTGCGTGCTCGAGCAGCTGCTGCCCCTGCAGCTGGAGCTCAGCGTGCTGGTGGCGCGCAGCCGCAACGGCCAGACCGTGTGTTTCCCCGTGCAGCAAAACCTGCACCGTGACGGCATTCTGGCTGTGACCGAAGTGCCCGCACCCCAGGTCAGTGCAGCCTTGCAGGCCCAGGCGCGTGAATCGGCCGTCGCCATCGCTCAAGGCATGGGCTATGTGGGCGTGCTGTGTGTGGAGTTCTTTGTGCTGGGTGATGGCGCTTTGGTGGTTAACGAAATGGCCCCACGGCCGCACAACTCCGGCCACTACTCGATGGACGCTTGCGACATCGACCAGTTCGAAATGCAGGTGCGTGCACTCACCGGGCTGCCCCTGCGGGAGCCGCGTTTGCAAAGCCCGGTGCTGATGTTGAACTTGCTGGGCGACCTGTGGTTTGACGCTCAAGGCCAGGAGCGCACACCCGATTGGGCGGGCGTGCTGGCGCTGCCCGGTGCGCAGCTGCACCTCTACGGCAAAGCCCAGGCTCGGCCTGGGCGCAAGATGGGGCATCTGAACATCAGCGCCGCAAGCGCCGAAGCTACGCGTGCCAGCGCGCAGGCTGCGGCGCGCCTGCTGGGGCTGCCGCCGCTGGAATAAGGCGAGGACGACATCATGCTGCTCGACGCTGCCGCCCCCGGGGCTCTGGCTCAGGCCAGCCATGCCCTGGTGCAGGGCCAGTTGGTCGCCATCCCGACCGAGACGGTGTATGGCCTGGCCGCGCGGGCTGACGATGATGCCGCCGTGGCGCACATCTTCAGCGCCAAAGGCCGCCCGGCTGACCACCCCTTGATTGTTCATGTGGCCGATGCGGAGGCTGCCCATCACTTCGCGGCCGAGGTGCCCGAAGTCGCGCGCCGTCTCATGCAAGCCTTCTGGCCCGGGCCGTTGACGGTGATCGTGCGCCGCCGCGAAGGCGTGGCCACGGCGGCGGCTGGTGGTCAGCCTACGGTGGGCCTGCGCTGCCCGGCACACCCCATCGCGCAGGCATTGCTGCGCGATTGCGCGCGCCAAGGTGTTTACGGCCTGGCCGCGCCCAGCGCCAACCGCTTCGGGCGTGTCAGCCCTACACAGGCCCAGCATGTGGCGAGCGAGTTTGGGCCTGAGCTGCTCATTCTGGACGGAGGGGCTTGCGAGGTGGGCATTGAGTCCAGCATCGTGGACTGCAGCCGTGGCGCGCCGGTGCTGCTGCGCCCAGGCCTGCTGACGCGCGCAAAAATTGAAGCCGCGGCGGGCGAGGTGCTGGCGCAGGCCGATGCCAGCGCGCCCAAAGCCTCGGGCACGCTGGAGGCGCACTATGCGCCGCAGGCGCTGGTGCGTCTGATGAGCGCGGCACAGATTCAAGCCCGGCTGGGCGACGGCGCGGCCGCAGGGGTGGCGGTATATTCACGCACCGCTCTGCCGCAGGCGGTATGGCGGCGCAGCATGCCCTCGCAGGCGGCTGCGGCGGCGCACGAGTTGTTTGCAGCGTTGCGCGAGCTCGACGCGCTTGGCGCGAAGGAAATCTGGATTGAAATCCCGCCCTCAGATTCTGAATGGGATGGTGTGCGGGACCGCTTGACACGTGCTGCGGCAGCTTTTGCCAGCCCCGCAGCTTGAGTGCAACTGATTGGAGATGGCATGAAGAGTGTGACGCGTAGCCTGGGCTTGGTGCTCAGCTTGAGCGCCTTGTTGACGGCTTGCGGTGGTGGCGGAAGCCAGATCGAGCCCTTCAAGCCCCAGCGCATGATTGTCTTGGGTGACGAGCACAGCGCCTTGCTGCCAGATGGCCGCAAATACACCGTCAATGGCTTGTCGGCTGATACCGACACCCCGCCTGCCGCACGCAAATGCGACCTCAACCCGATCTGGGTGCAGTCCGTGGCCTCAGCGTTTGGCATCGTCTTCAAGGAATGCAACCCGACGAATGCAAGCACCACGGCAGGCATCATGTACGCCGCCAAGGGTGCGCGCGTGGCCGAGGTGACGCAGCAGATTGACACCCACCTCAAGACCAGCGATTTCCGCAAGACCGACTTGGTCACGCTGATGGTCGGTGCCAACGACGTGCTGGAGCTCTACGCGCAGTACCCCGCCAAAAGTGTCGACACCCTCTTGGCCGAGGCGGGCGATCGCGGCGCACGGGCGGCTGAGCAAGTCAACCGCGTGGCGCGTGCTGGTGGGCGTGTGCTCATCACGACCATTCCTGACATGGGCTTTTCGCCCTTTGGCGTGAACGAAAAAGCCAACAAAACCGATATTGACCGCGCCAAGCTGCTCAACGACTTGAGCATCAAGTTCAATGCCAAGCTGCGCCTGAACCTCATCGATGACGGCCACCTTATTGCGTTGGTGTTGGCGGACGAAAGGCTCTACCGCAACTTCACCGTGCCTGCTTACACGGCCGGCATGAACATCAGCCAGGCGGCCTGCTTGTCTACGGTGGATGTGTTGGACTGCACCAGCAAGACCTTGGTCAGCGGTGCCACCACCGCGACCTGGCTGTGGGCCACCGATACCGCCTGGGGCCCGACCATGCACAGCGTCGTGGGCGCAGAGGCTGCCACCAAGGCTGTCAATCAACCTTTCTGAGCGTGGTGATGCCGCAGGTCCGTTTGCTGGCGCTCGATAGCGCGACTGAGGCGCTGGCGCTGGCCGTATGCGGGCCGCGGGGTGATGAGGTGCGCGATCTGCCCGGCGGCGCACGGGCCTCAGACCTTCTGCTGCCCGAGCTCGGCGCCCTGTTGGTGCAGGCGCAGCTGAGCAAGGCTGATCTTGATGGCATTGCCTTTGTGCGCGGCCCCGGTGCCTTTACAGGGCTGCGCACCGCCTGTGCGGTGGCGCAGGGGCTGGCCTTTGGTTTGGGCAAGCCGGTGTTGGCGCTGGACAGCCTGATGCTGGTGGCCGAACAGGCGCGCCTGCAGCAGCCCGACGCGGCTTGGCTGGCCCAGCCACTGTGGGTGGCGATGGATGCACGCATGGGCGAGCTCTACGCAGCCTGCTACGCCTGGACCGGCCAGGGCTGGCGCGAGCAGGTGGCGCCAGCGCTCTACGAACCCCAGGCGCTGCGCCAACGCTGGCAGCCGCAAACCCCTCACGCCTTGACCGGCACGGGCCTGGAGCTGGGCGATGTGCAAGCCGATGCCCAGCTCTGCCTGCCGATTGCGGGATCGCGCGCAGCTGCACTGGCGTCGCTGGCCAAACAGCAGGCGCAAGTGGGGCCTTGGCTGGCCGCGCAGGACGCTTTGCCGCTTTACCTGCGCGACAAGGTGGCGCTGACCACCGCCGAGCGTCAGGCTGCCGCGCGTGCCGTGGAGGCCCCGTGAACATGCCGCTGCAGCAAGCCTTGCTGCAGCCCCTGCAGGGCGCTGATCTGGACGAGCTGCTGCCCATCGAGGCTGCGGCCTACAGCCACCCCTGGACGCGCGGCAACTTCATCGATTCACTCAGCGCGGGCTATCTGGCCTTTGTCTGGCGCGACGACGCCGCTCAGCTGCAGGCCTACTACCTGGCCATGGCAGTGGTGGACGAGCTGCACCTGCTGAACTTCACCGTGCACCCCCAGCGCCAAGGGCAGGGCTTGGGCCGCGCCATGCTGAGCCACCTGGTGGCGCAGGCGCGGGCCCGCGCTTGCAGCAAGGTGTGGCTGGAGGTGCGCCAGAGCAATGCCCGAGCCCGAACCCTCTACGCCCGCAACGGCTTTGTGGAGCTGGGGCTGCGCCGTGGCTATTACCCCGCCGTTGATGGGCGTGAAGACGCTGTGCTGATGGCACTGGCGCTGGAGGATTCCCATGGTCTGGACTGAACGCCAACAAGCCATGCTGGGCGCCATGGGGCTGAAAGTCTGGTCGCGCCCGCAAGCGCGCACGGTGGCTCCCGAGGCTGCGCCAGCGCCCGCAGCACCAGCGCTTGAAGCACCAGCCCAACCCAGGCCCGCGGCGCCGGTGCAGGCCCGTGTGCAGCCGCCTGCGGCCCAGCCCCTGCGCGAGCTGCTGCCGGCCAAAGCGCCCGCACCGCAGCCGCCCGCACAAGCCGCCGCCGCGCCCCTCATTCAGGTCCAGGGCCTGGATTGGGACGCCCTGCAGCAGGCCGTGCGCCAATGCCAGGCCTGCACGCTGTCGTCCACCCGCACGCAAACCGTGTTTGGCGTGGGTCATGCCAAGGCGCATTGGCTGGTGGTGGGCGAGGCCCCGGGCGAGCAGGAAGATTTGCAGGGCGAGCCCTTTGTCGGCCCCGCCGGTCAGTTGCTGGACAACATGCTGCGCGCCGTGGGCCTGCAGCGCGGGGAGGGCAGCGCTGCGCAGCAGGTGTTCATCGCCAACACGCTGAAATGCCGCCCGCCGCGCAACCGCAACCCCGACCCGACCGAGCTGGCGCAATGCGCACCCTATTTGCAGCGGCAGATCGAACTCGTGCGCCCGCGCATCATCCTGGCCATGGGGCGCTTTGCCGCACAGGCCCTGCTGGGCAGCAGCGAGCCGCTGGGCAAGCTGCGTGGCCGCGTGCACGAGGTGCACGGCCGGCCCGTCATCGTCACCTATCACCCCGCCTATTTGCTGCGCAACCTCACCGACAAAGCCCGCGCCTGGGAAGACCTGTGCCTGGCGCGGCGCACCTACGAATCGCGCCTGAGCGACCCGACCCATGACTGAGCTGTACGCCCGCATCTGCGGCCAGATTGACGCTGCCGGTGGCTGGCTGCCTTTTGACGACTTCATGGCTGCGGCGCTCTACACGCCGGGCCTGGGCTACTACAGCGCCGGGCGCATCAAACTGGGCCTGGGGCCGGCAGGCGGCTCAGACTTTGTCACCGCGCCCGAGATGTCGCCGCTCTTTGGTCAGGCCCTGGCGCGCAGCGTGGCGCAGGCCCTGGCGCAGACCGGCACGGACGAGGTCTGGGAGTTCGGTGCGGGCACGGGCGCGCTGGCCGAGCATGTGCTGCTTGCTTTGCAAGCGCTGGGCGTGACGCTGCGCCGTTACGTCATCGTGGAGCTGTCGGCCGATTTGCAGCAGCGCCAGGCCGAGCGCCTGCAGCCCTGGGGAGCGACCGTGCAGTGGGCGCAGCAGCTGCCCGAGACGCTGGAGGCCGTGGTGCTGGGCAACGAGGTGCTGGACGCCATGCCTGTGCAGCTCTTGCACTTCGACGGCGAGCAATGGCAGGAGCGCGGCGTGGCCGTGCGTGAGGGCACGCTGTGCTGGGCCGACCGGCCCACGACGCTGCGCCCGCCCTACGAGCCGCCGGGTGGTTTTTTGCCTGGCACCGTGACCGAAATCCACCCCCAGGCCGAAGCCTTTATGCGCACCCTGGCGCAGCACCTGCAACGCGGTGCGGCCTTCTTCATCGACTACGGCTTCCCCGAGGCCGAGTACTACCACGTGCAGCGCCACGGCGGCACGCTGATGTGCCACCACCAGCACCGCGCCGACAGCGACCCGCTGGTGCTGGTGGGCGACAAAGACATCACCGCGCATGTCAACTTCACCGGCATTGCCCTGGCCGCGCAGGACGCGGGCTTGACGGTGCTGGGCTACACCAGTCAGGGCCACTTCTTGCTCAACAGCGGGTTGGGTGAGTTGATGCAGCAAGCCGATGTGCCCGCCCGCGCCATGGCTCACCGCCTCTTGGCCGAGCACGAAATGGGCGAGCTCTTCAAGGTCATCGGCCTGGTGGCCGGGCCCGAGTTCGAGGCCCTGGGTTTTGCTCACGGCGACCGCAGCCACACGCTTTAGCGCCAGGCTTCAGGGGGCGGCCAGCGCCTCGATTTGCGCCTGCGCGATATAGCGCCCCACGGCCGGGCCCTTGAGTCCGAGTGCCAGGGCGGCCGCGCTCAAGGCGGCCTGGTCCAGCGCTTGCAGGCGCTGCAGGTCGGCCAGCAGGCGTGCTCCTTGCGGGTAGGGGCGTTGCTCAAGGCCCAGACGGCCGCGGGCATCGCACTCACAAGCCAGCAGGGCTTCTGCAAAACGCTGAGGGCGGCGCAGCGCGTCACAGCGCTGCAGCAGCCGCCAGCGCGCTTCAGCCCCAAAGTCCTGGGACTGGTGGATGTGGATGTGTTCGCGCGTCACCAGCTCGGCCAGCTCCTTGCACGGCGCGGGCACACGCCAGCGTGCGCTCAGCGCTTCGGCCAGCGCCACGCCACGGGCGTCGTGGCCGATGTGGCGCGGCCATTGCTCGGGCGGCGTCTTGGCCTTGCCCAAGTCGTGGCACACACAGGCCCAGCGCACGCTCAGCGGTGCTTGCAAATGGGCGGCCATGTCCAGCACCAGCAGCAGGTGCTCGCCGCTGTCGATTTCGGGGTGGTGCTGCTCAGGTTGGGGCACGCCAAACAAGGCCTGCACTTCGGGCGCCAGGCGCGCCAGCGCACCGCAGTCGCGCAGCACCTGGAACATGCGCGAGGGCCGCGCCTCCATCAAGCCGCGCGAGAGCTCTTGCCACACGCGCTCGGGCACCAGGGCGTCGACCTCACCGGCCTGCACCATGTGGCGCATCAGCTGCAGGGTTTCGGGGGCCACCTCAAAGTCGGTGAAACGCGCGGCAAAGCGCGCCAGGCGCAGGATGCGCACGGGGTCTTCGGCAAAGGCCTCGGAGACATGGCGCAGGCGCCGCGCTGCGAGGTCGGCCTGTCCGCCCCAGGGGTCGATGATGCGCCCCTCTTCGTCTTGCGCCATGGCGTTGATGGTCAAGTCGCGCCGGCGCAGGTCTTCCTCCAGCGTGACCTCGGGCGCTGCGTGAAAGGCAAAGCCGTGATAGCCCGCCGCGGTTTTGCGCTCGGTGCGAGCCAGGGCGTATTCCTCGTGGGTCTGGGGGTGCAAAAACACGGGGAAGTCCCGCCCCACGGCTTGATAGCCCGCGTCCAGCAGCTGTTGCGGCGTGGCGCCCACCACCACCCAGTCGATGTCTGACACCGGCAGGCCCAGCAGCTGGTCGCGCACGGCGCCGCCCACGCGGTAGCAGGTGCCCACCATGGGGGGCGATGTTGGCGCGCCGCCTGGCGGGTTGTTGGGGTCTGGTGTTGCTGACATTTCAGGTGGCGTCATGAAGCGTAGGGACTGGAGTGTGGCTGGGGCGGGGGCTTTGTCCCACATGCGGGGCGGCGGCTCCTTTCGATGCAGGGTGTGTATCAAGAGTGGTGTCTCATAGACTTTTTCCACCTGTCACTGAAGTGCCAGAGAGTGCTTGCAGGTGCGTTTCTACATTCAGGAAGGAAAGCCATGAAATACAAAAATTGGGCGATCACGGCTGCGATGGCAGCTTTGACCGCATTTGCTCCCGCTCACGCGGCAGACCAGACCGTCAGTTTCGCAGCTCAAAGCAGTACGGCGAGCTTTGTGGGGACCAACCCCTTGCTGGCCGGGGGCGATGATGTCATCACCTTCACTGGCTTGACTGCGGGCACCTACGACTTCGTGCTGGTGCTCACCGGTGTAGACACCACGATCAGCGGTGTGTCACTCAACGGTGTGACTGGCACCGCCGTCAATACCGACCGCTTCTTCTTTGCCTCGGTGGTGGGCAGCACGCAAACCCCGCTGGCGCTGACCATCAACGGTATTGCAGGCGCTGCAGGGGCCTATACCGGGTCCTTGACCGTCACGGCCGTGCCCGAGCCTGAGACTTACGCGCTCATGGGCATGGGCTTGATGACCTTGGGCTTCTTGGCCCGCCGCAGCCGCCGCCGCAACTGAGCCCCAGAGACCCTCATGAACAACGCCCCGGTGCCGCAGAGGTGCCGGGGCGTTGTTGTTGGTGGGTGCGGGGTTCAGAGCTTGGGGGTGTCGCTGGCGCTGCGGCGGTAGGGCTCGTCTTCGGGGACGAACTGCCGCTCCAGCAGCGCCGCTTGCACCCAGGCGCGCACGCCCGCGTTGTGCTCCAGGGTCTGGACGTAGGGGCTGAGGGCGGCAGGGATGGGCAGGCCGTAGCGGGTCAGGCGCATGACCACGGGTGCGAAAAAGGCGTCGGCGGCGCAGAACTCGCCAAACAAATAGGGCCCGCCGGAGCGCGCCAGCGCGTCTTCCCACAGCGCGTAGAGATGCTCCAGGTCGGCGCGCACACCGGCCTGCGCCTGCAGCAGCGCCGGACCCAGGGCGCGCAAATCGGCCTCGACATTCATGGGGCAGTGCTGGCGCAGTGCGCCAAAGCCGGCGTGCATTTGCGCGCACAGGCTGCGTGCGCGGGCCCGCGCGGCGGCATGGCGGGGCCAGATGCCGCGTTCGGGGTAGAGCTCGGCCAGCGTTTCAACAATGGCCAGGCTGTCGTTGACCACCGTGCCGTCGTCCAACACCAGCACCGGCACTTTGCTGATGAGCCCCAGCTGCGCCAGGGTTTGGTAGAAGGCCGAGCCCGGCCGCAGGTCCAAGCTCACCATGACTTCTTCAAACGGCAGCTCCAGGGTGTGCATCAGCACCCAGGGGCGCATGGACCAGGAGGAGTAGTTTTTGTTCGTGATGTAGAGCTTCATGGGGCTTGGGCGCGGCGCGCAGAGTTTCAGGCTGTGTCCACCAGCATACGAGCCGCGGCGCTGTTTGCCTTTGCCAATGCGGCATCGGATTGATGCCTGGCGGGCACGCCCGCCCAGGGCTCTAGCGCGCGGCGGGCTTGGGGTCCTCGGCCAGGTAGCTGGGGGCGATGGTCTGCAAGTCTGCGGCGGCAACGCCCAGGTCGGCCAGGCCGGGCAGGCTGTTGCCCAGCACATTGGGCCGCTGCAGCGAGCGCAGGTTGTCGCGCGACAGCAGCGGGCCGCCCGGCCACCACTCCAGCGCAGCCGCCTGCAGCCAGGCCAGGGGGGCGGGCAGGGGCAGCACGGGTCTTGCGTGCCCGCGCGACCAGCGCCCGGCGGCTTGCACCAGTTCGCGCAGCTGCCATTGCCGCGGGCCGCCCAGCTCGTAGGTGTGGCCTATGGTTTCCGGGCGCAGCAGGGTGTGGACCAGGGCCTTGGCCACGTCTTCCACCCACACGGGCTGCATGCGCGCTTGTGCGCCGCCCAAGGCCATCAGCGGCAGACGGCGCTGCAGCGCGGCAAAGAGGTTCATGAAGCGGTCGTCCTTGCCGAAGATGACCGAGGGCCGCAGCACGGTGTAGTCCAGCCCGCTGGCGCGGATCAGGGCCTCGGCGCGGGCTTTGCTGCGCAGGTAGTCCGAGGGCATGTCGGCCACCTCATCCACCCCCAGGGCGCTGACGTGCACAAGGCGGCGCACGCCCTCGCGCTGGCAGGCGCTGATGATGTGGCTGACCAGCTGGACATGGGTGCGCTCAAACTCCGCGGGCTTGCCGTGCAAGATGGCCACGAGGTTGAGCACAGCGTCGTGCTTGGCCACCAGGGCGCGCAGCGTGTCGGGGTTGTGGATGTCGGCACGCACCACGCTGAGCCCGGGCTGGGTGCGCAGGCTGCGCACATTGCGCAGCTGGCGTGTGGGCAGGGTGATGGTGCCGCTGCCGCCTTGCGCGCGACACCAACGGGCGCAAAAGCTGCGCCCCACAAAACCACTGCCGCCAAGTACCAAGACTCTCATGAGCTTCCCTGTGTTGTTGTTGGACCTGAGGGGCGTTCAGGGGAGGTCGCGGTCCGGTTGTGGGGCCGCGTTTTGTCTGGGGCCGACGCTTTGCCCCAGCCGCTCGCGCAGCCTGGTGCCGTCCCTGCCCAGAATGTGCGCGTAGATGCTGGCGTTGACCAGCACTTTCTTTACGTAGTCACGCGTTTCGCTGAAAGGGATGTTCTCGGTCCAGACCGCAGCGTCGAGCACCGGGCCGTCGCGCCAGCGCCGTGGGCGGTTGGGGCCGGCGTTGTAGGCTGCAGCCGCCAGGGCCTGGGCCCCACCAAAATCGGCCAGCACCAGGCTGAGGTAGCCGGTGCCGACGCGCAGGTTGAAGTCGCGCTGGTTGAGCAGCTCGGGCGCGTAGTCCAGCCCCAGCTTGCGTGCCGTCCAGCGCGCCGTCTCGGGCATGACTTGCATCAGGCCCGAGGCGCCCACATGCGAGCGGGCATCGAGGATGAAGCGTGACTCCTGGCGGATGAGTCCGTACACAAAAGCCGGGTCCACGCCCGCGCGGTCGGCGGCGGCCACCACCTCTTGGCGCAGCGGCAGGGGGAAGCGCTGCGCCAGGTCGACTTCCTGGCGCGTGCGCTCGCTGGTGTTGATGCAGCGGTCCCACACGGCCCGATCGCAGGCCAGCTGCGCGGCGGCGCGCAGGGCGCGGTCGTCCATGCCGCGCAGCGAGAAGTTCCACTCGCGCACGCCCTCGTTGCGCAGGCCCAGCTGGATGAGGGCCAAGGCGCGCTGCAGCCCGGGCTGGGCGGCGGCCTGGCGCAGCTCGGCGGGGCGCAGTGCCGCTGGGGCCGCGGGCAGGGTGGGCGGCAGCTTCAAATCGTCCAGGGCCAGCTGGCCGTAGAAGGTCAGCGGCGAGGCCAGCTCGCGCAGCACGGCCTGGGCCTGCTGGCGCTGCGCCGCGCCAGCCTCGCCTGCGGGGGCGCGCTGCAGCAGGGCGCGGGCCCGCCAGTACTGCCAGTGCGGCTCGCGCTGCTCTTCGGGGCGCATGCGCTCGATGGCCTTGAGCAGCAGCTCGGGGTGGCCCCGCCCTTGCTCGGCACGCAAGGCCGCACGGGCGGCCCAGCCTAGGGTGTCCGCGCTCCAGTTCAGGGGCTGCTCTTGCGGGTGCAGCTGCAGCGCGCGCTCGAAGTGGTCGGCCGCCTCGTCCTGCAGACGCTGCGCGCTGCTGCGGCCCATCTGCGCCCACACCCAGGCGCGCAGCTCAGGCGTCAGGCGCGGGGCCCAGCGCTTCACATCGGGCAGCGCTTCGTCGGGGTTTTGTGCCACCAGGCGCAGCAGCGCCAGGGCGCTGAGCTCGGTCTGCGTGCGGCCCAGGCTGCCGCCATGGCGCTTCAAATAGCGCTCGGGCTGGTCTTGCAGCTCCGCGATGGCGCGCGCCGTGGCAGGCGGCAGCAGGGCCGCTGTCTGGCGGATGGCGCGGGCGCGGTTGCCCTCGAAAGACAGGCGCAGCTTCAGCCACAGGTCCTCGTCGCGCAGCACGCGCGCCTGGTAGAGCGTGGTGGCCAGGGCGTTGCAGCCTTCATCGCCATCGCGCTGTGCCAGCCAGGCGCTGCGCGCGGCTTGCTGCACATCGCCGCCAGCACTGTGCTCGGCCAGCAGGCTGTAGCAGACTACCTCGCGGTCGTCTTGCATCTTGAAGCCGGCCACATCGCGGCGGAAGTTGCCCCAGTCCCGCCGCCGCCCCAGTTCCAGCAGCCAGTCGTTGCGCAAGCGGTCTTCCACATAGCTGCCGCTCCAGCGCTCGTAAAACGCGTTCAGCTCGCTCTGGGTGGCTTCGGCCAAGCGCAGGTTCAGCGCCCAGTAGTCCACCCAGGACGCCAGCGGGTGCTGTGCGTCGAAACTCTGGCGCAGCGTGTTGAGGCGTGCGCCATCACGCGCCGCCCAGGCCGCCCGCGCGGCCACAACCGTGTCACCGGGCGCCGGTTCAGCCGCGACCGCGCCGCTCCAGGCCACCGTGAGGGCCAGCGCCAGCGCCGCGCCGCGCCCGATCCAGCGCCGATTGGGTGCAAAAAAAGTCATACTCAAACCATGCATACCGAACATCCACATACCCCAGGCACGGCCGCCGCAGCGGCCCCTGGCAGCCATGATAGGGACGAACTGCGCCGCCACCTGCTGGCGCAGCGCAGAGCGTGGCACGAATCGCCCCAAGCGCAAGCCGCCCAGGCGCGCGTGGCCCTGCAATTGCTGGACGTGCTGCGCCAGCTCGAGCCCCTGAGCCTGGGCCTGTACTGGCCGCTGCCGGGTGAATTCGACGTGGTGAACTTCGCGCAAAGCCATGCGCTGGGCAACCACATGCAACTGGCCTTGCCCTACGCCTGGCGGGCCGGTGCGCGCATGGAATTCCGCCACTGGTCAGGCCAGCCGCCCACGATGCAAGACGAATGCGGCATCCCCAGCTGCGAGGGCCCGGCTCTGGTGCCCGAGGTGCTGCTGGTGCCCTGCGTCGGCCACACCCGCGAGGGCTACCGCATGGGCTACGGCGGCGGCTACTTCGACCGCTGGCTGGCCGCCCACCCCGGCGTGACCGCCGTCGGCCTGAGCTGGGCCGCAGGCGAGCAGCGCTTTGAAGTCGCTCCCCACGACATCGCACTCACTGTGGTGATCACCGAGGCCGAGGTGCTGGCGCCCTGAGGGCGCGGGTAGCGGCGGCTTCTCAGCGTGCCTGCTCCGGGTCTGCCGTGTCAGGCGGGGCAGACGACTGCCGTGAGCGCCTGCGACCCAAACCAAGGCCAGCGACCAGGCAGAAGACGCTTGCAAGGCCCAGCCCCGCTGCGTCCTCGCGGTTGCGTTTGAACGAGGCCTCAAGAATGCCCGCGGTGTATGCACCCAAGACACCGGCTTCACCCCCCATGGCTTTGGCGTGCTCATAGGCCTGATTGGGTTCGATATGGCTCAAGCTCGCTGCATCTCGAACCGCCCATTCGTTGCTCAGATGGGCCGCTGCACACAGCAGCGATACCCCCATCGCAGCCGCGAGCGTGCCCAAACCTCTTCGTGAGGGCTGGCTGGAGAAGTTTTTTGCCGAGGCAAAAACCCACACACAGGCCAGCACGGCGAAGGCGAGAAATACATTGAATTGGGTCATGGGGTTGAACTCAAAGGGGATGAACTCAAAACTTGGTGTCCAGCGTCAGCTGCCAGAGCTGGCGGCTGGCATCGGCCCGCTGCTGCCACAGCGTCGGGCCGCCGGTGGGGTCGGTGCTGCCCAAGCGGCTGCGTTGGGTGGGCGTGTTGAGGTTGCTGCCCCGCAGGCTCAGCTGCGTTTGCGGGCTGAAGCGCCAGCCCAGGCTGGCGTCCACCGTCCAGTGCGTGGCGGTGTCTTGCAATTCATAGGCATTGAGCCGCATCAGGCCGCCGTCGCGCCAGCGCGCGTCCACGCTCCAATCCAGCGGCAGGCTTTGCAGCTGCTGGCTGAAACCTAGCTTGGCGCTGCCCCGGCCTTGCCCGGCCAGCAGGTTGTAGGGCGCGGGCAGAGCCGAGTCGCGCGAGCGGTAGCGGCTCAGCGAGGCGCGCGCCATCCAGGCCGGCAACGCCTCGCTGAGCATGTCCAGCCGCAGCTTGGCTTCGAGCTCCAGCCCCTGGCTCCAGGCGCTGCCGTGGTTGACGGGCAGCGTCACCCAGCGCGGCACGTTGGCCCAGTCCACCGGCTGCTGCTGCAAGGCGGTGGCGATGCGGTTGTTGATCCGGCGGTGGAACACGCCCACGCTGACCATGCCGTCTTTGGGCAGGCTGTGCTCCCAGGCTGCATCCAGCCCCCAGGCCGTTTCGGGCTGCAGCGCCGGGTTGCCCAGGGTGTCGGGGTGCAGCCGGTCGTTGGCGCCGCACCGCCCGCCTTGCGGGCAGGCGAAGAAGGGGTTGACGGTGGGGCGCGCCAGCAGCGGGTATTCGCGCCCCGGCGCTTTGTAGGTGCGCGACAAGCCCAGCCGCAGCTGGTCCTGATCGGCATCGTCCAGCTTGTAGAGCGCGTTGATGGAGGGCAGCGGCACGCTGAAGCGACTGCTTGTGGCCATCAGTCCTTGTGCCTCGCTGAAGCGGCGTTGTTCCCAGCGCCAGCCCAGGGTCAGGCTCAGGCGGGGGCTGACCGTCCAGTCGTCTTGAACGAACGCGGAGGCTTCAACGGAACGCCCGTCACTACCGTCTCCCCAGTTGGCCAGCTGGGTGTCGGGCAGGCCGTTGCGCCAGCGCTCGGTTTGATCTGCGTTGGTGTACTTTTGCCAGTTCCAGCCCGCGCTGAGCTGGTGGGCGCTGGCGAATTCGTCGCTCCACTTCAGCCCGCCGCTGCGGCTCCAATTGCGCTCGGACTGGGTGGACTGGGTGTCGTTGGGCACAGCGCCGGTTTGCACGCCCTGCGCCCGGCTGCGGGCGGTGGCCCGCTGCAGGCCCAGCTCCACACTCAGGCTGCCGGTCTCGCCCCAGGGGTGGGTCCATTGCGCTTGGGTGTCGGCCATGTGGCCCAGGCGGCGCCACTGGCGCTGGGCGTGGTCAAAAGGCAGCGGGTCGGCGCTGGCCAGTTGCTGCGCTTGCTCGCCGCGGGTCAGGTAGGTCGAGAGCCCGCCCTCCCATTGCAGCTCGCCCCCAGCCACTGACTTCAGCACCGTCTTGAGCCGGGCCGAGGCATCCTCCGACGTGCCCTGGGTGGTGCTGGTTTGGTCCACGGGCGCCAGCCCGTCGCGCGTGTTCACCGTGTGGGTCTGGCCCTGCCAGGCAAAGCGGCCCAGGCTGGCGGTGGCGGTGTAGGCCGCGTCGGCGCTCCATTGCCCATGGCGTACCAGGTTCACGCCAGGGTCCAGCGGGCCTTCGCTGCGGCTGACCGTTCCCTGGAGCTCCGTCATGTAACGCGTGGGTTTGACGGCGCGCAGCACCAGGTTGATGGTGCCGCCCACGCCCTGCCCTGGCAGGTCGGCCGTGGCGCCACGGATGACCTCGATGCGCTCGATTTGGGCCGGCGCCAAGTCCAGGGGCTGCAAGCCTGGCGCAGGCGGCTTGCCGTCCACCAAGATCTGCGTGTACCCCGCCAGACCGCGCAGGGCAATGGCGCCATAGACATCTGTCTCCACGCCCGGCAGTTGCTTGAGCAGCTCCTTGGCGTTGGCCCCGCCCATGCGCTCAATTTCCTCGCGGCCCACCACCTGCTTGGCGGCGGTGCTGAGCTTGCGCAGCGTGGTGTCAGAGGTTTGGCCCTTGACCTCCGCGGCCGGCAGCACGGCCGGTTGCTGAGGGGGGGATTCGGCCAGCGCGTTGGCGCTGATGAGCACAGCCACCAGGGTCAATGGCCGCTTCGGTGGGGTGAGGCGTATTGGCATGCGGCTTGTGTCAGTTGCAGGCGTTGCCCCACGCGAAAACACCCAGCCCTTGTGCTTGTTGGGATTGCAGGGCTTCGGGTGGCATGAGGGTGCATGTTGGCAATGCACAGGGTTGACAAAAAAGGCGGCTGGCGCTGCAACAACTGTCACTAGCCTATGGGCGATGGTGGTTCATCATCAACCCCACCTGTGGGTGAGGTGGTGACCCTACCCGCAACCCAGGGGGGGTGTCTTGCTGGCGTGAGGTCGCATCAAGACCCGCCTGCTCATGCGTGCCGCGCTTGAACAAACTGAGATGGCGCGCTACCGGCTGGAATCGCTCGGCGGTGAAGCGGGTTGTGTGGGGCAATGGGTTGGGATGCGCCGCGGCCCATATTGGGGCTGGCAGCGTCTATGGTTTGTCGCTGTTGAAGCGCACAGATATGCCAATGCATGCCAAATCCTTAAATTCCCTTCTGCCGGGCGCGTACTCCGCTAACGTGCAAGCGCTGGATTCTTTATCACTTGGATTGGAGATTTCAGCTGAAATGACAACAATCTTTCTTTTTGATTCGCCAAGCGATTTTTTGAGTTGAGCTTGGTCCGCTTGCGTAGAAATTTTTTTTAGAGCGTCTGCCCAATGTTGTGGAACGTCCGATGATTTTTCAGGTGCTTTGTAAACTTCGACGACGCGCTCAATGGTGTCGGTCAATCTTCTCTGGACGTTTCGTTCTATTCCGCCATTGAGCACATCTGTCACCTTCCAGAGGTCTGGCGCTTCCACATGCAGAACTCGGTTTTCAGGGCCAAGAATCAGGAAGGTCGGAAATTTGATGGGGAAGCAGCTTTTGCAGGCGGCCCGAAGGTCGGTATTTGAAACTACATTGGCTTGCGCTGTGGCTGGTGGTAAGGCGCATAGGGCCAATATGAGGCGAGTGAGTTTCAATGTCTGTCCTGTTGAGGCGGTGGGCGCCCAATGTATGCGCAATTCGGCCGCGATGGATGAGTCGTACAGATAACCAGCGCGTCGATGGGGATCCGGCGAAATGGGCCGGTGCACAGGCTGCCTCACCCAGCCTGTGGCCTTGGCAACCCACGCCTGACTTCGTTGGCTCGCTATCATTCGCCCCCGCCCCGATTTTGCCGCCCCTGCCGTGTCCACCTTCACCCTCAATCCCGCCCAGCTGGAAGCTGTTCACCACTTGCATGGGCCGTGCCTGGTGATTGCGGGGGCGGGGTCGGGCAAGACGCGGGTGATCACGCAAAAAATCGCGCAGTTGCTGTCGGTGGGCTATCGGCCGCGCAATATCGCGGCCATCACCTTCACCAATAAGGCCGCGCAGGAGATGCGCGAGCGGGCGCGGCAGTTGGTGGGGCCCAAAGCGGGGCAGGAGTTGGTGGTGTCCACCTTCCACTCGCTGGGGGTGCGCATCCTGCGCGAGGACGGGCGGCATCTGGGGCTGAAGGAGCAGTTCTCGATTCTGGATTCGGACGATGTGCTCTCCGTGCTGCGCGACGCGGGCGGCACCACGGACGCGGCCACGGCCAAGTCCTGGCAGTGGACGATTTCGCTGTGGAAGAACCAGAACCTGAGCCCGCAGCAGGCCCTGGCCTACGCCCAGGACGATATGCAGCGCGCCGCCGCGGTGGTGATGCAGCGCTACCAGGAGCGGCTCACGGCCTACCAGGCGGTGGACTTTGACGACCTCATCGGGCTGCCGCTCAAGCTGCTCTCCACCAACGCCGAGGCGCGTGGCAAGTGGCAGGAGTTGCTGCGCTATGTGCTGGTGGACGAGTACCAAGACACCAACGCCGTGCAGTACGAGCTGCTCAAGCTGCTGGTGGGCGAGCGCGCCATGTTCACCGCCGTGGGCGACGATGACCAGAGCATTTACGGCTGGCGCGGGGCCACGATTGAAAACCTCAAGCGCCTGCCGCTGGACTTCCCGCAGCTCAAGGTGATTGCGCTGGAGCAGAACTACCGCTCCACCAGCGCCATCTTGCGCGCGGCCAACAATGTGATTGGCTCCAACCCCAAGCTCTTTCCCAAGACGCTGTGGAGCGAGTTTGGCGAGGGCGACCCCATCACCTTGATCGAGGCCGATGGCGAGGAGCACGAGGCCGAGCGCGCGGTGGCGCGCATCCAGTCCATACGCGCCAACCATGGCGGCACGCAGTTCAAGGACTTCGCCATCCTCTACCGCGCCAACCACCAGGCGCGCATCTTCGAGCAGGCGCTGCGCCGCGCGGAAATCCCCTACAAAGTCAGCGGCGGGCAGAGCTTTTTCGACAAGAGCGAGATCAAAGACCTCTGCGCCTGGCTGCGCCTCTTGGTGAACCAGGACGACGATCCGGCCTTTCTGCGCGCCGTCACCACCCCCAAGCGCGGCATTGGCCACCAGACGCTGGGGCATTTGAGCGAGTTCGCGGCGAAGTGGAAGCTCTCCATGTTCGAGTCGCTGTTCTCCGAGTCGCTGCAGGCCATGATCTCGGCCAAGGCCTTGCACGGCCTGCACGAGTTCGGCCGCTATGTGGTGGACCTGGAATACCGCGCCCGCCACACCGTGGGTGCGGAAGAAGGCAAGGCGCTGCTGCTGGAGTGGCTGGCCGACATCGGCTACGAGCAGCATCTGCTGGACAACGAGGACAACGAGAAAGTGGCTGCCGCACGCTGGAACAACGTGCTGGACTTCATCGACTGGGTGGCCAAGCGCTGCGGTGGCGTGCTCAGCGAGGAGGGCGGTGTCACCAGCGAAACGCCGCGCCAAACCGTGCTGCAGGTGGCGCAGACCATCAGCGTCATCCTCTCCCTGGCCGAGCGCCAGGAGGACCAGGATCAGGTGGTGCTCACCACGCTGCATGCCTCCAAGGGCCTGGAGTGGCCCCACGTCATTCTGGTGGGCGTCAACGAGGGCCTGCTGCCCTTCAAGTCTGAAGACGAAGACATGACGCCGCAGCGCCTGGAGGAGGAGCGGCGGCTCATGTACGTGGGCATCACGCGCGCGCGGCGCACGCTGGCGGTTTCCACACTGCGGCGGCGCAAGAAAAACCGCGAAACCGTGGCCGGCATCCCCAGCCGCTTCATCGCCGAGATGAAGCTCCATGAGAGCGGCATCAAGGAAGACCCGCGCGAAAAACTCAAGCGCATGCGCGAGCAGCTCGCGGCCAAGGCCGCCGTCAGTGCCGCGGCGCAAAAAGCCGGGCGGGACTGAGCGCGCAGCGCCTCTGGCAAGACCGGGCCCTCACGCCCCCTGGGTTGCGGGGGAGGGGCCAGGTTTGCGGGGGCGGCCCCGAGTCAAGTGGCCTTGTGTGGGCGGTAGAGTGCGGCGGCATCACGCCTCGAACCCCGCCCTAATCCCCTGCGCCACCATGTTGCACTCCCACCGTTTTCGCGCTGGTGTCTTGAGCCTGCTGGTGTCGGCTCTCTGGCTGCCCGCATGGGCGCAACAGGTTGCGCCTGAGCCCCCAGCGGCAGGCGTTGCAGAGCCCGGTTGGCACGGCGGGGGCAGCTTGCTGGCCGGGGCCACCACGGGCAATGCGCGCACGCTCAGCGTCCTGCTCAACGGCGAGCTGCAGCACGTCACGACGCTAGACAAGCTCACGCTCAACGGCATGAACCACCGGGCGTCGGCCACGGTGAACCAGCGCGACCAGACCACGGCGGCTCGCTATCAGTACGGCGCGCAGTACAACCGCACGCTGGACAGCGCTTTGCTGGCCTTCGCGCGCTTGGGGCTGGAGAGCGACAAGCTGGCCGGCGTGGCGCGGCGCGTCAGCGGAGCTACGGGGCTGGGCTGGGGTTTGCTGCAAAGCAGCAGCCACCAAGTCACGGTCTATGGCGGGATGGGCTATGCGCTGGACCACTACCTCAGCCCGCGCACCGTTGATGGGCAGACCGACTCACGCTTTGAACGCGCCAGCGTGTATGTGGCGCAGGAGTCGGTGCACAAGCTCAGCGCCACCACGCAGATGAAGCAGCGTCTGGACCTGTATGCCGGTGTGTCGGGCGACCGCGCCACACTGGCGCGCTTTACCTCTCAGCTCGCGGTGGCGCTGACCGGCCACCTCCATCAAACCGTGGGCCTCAGTGGTGCCTACAACAGCAAGCCCATAGCGGGTGTGCGCAGTACGGATGTGAGCCTGCTCACCGGCTTGAATTTGAAGTTCTGAGCGCCGCGCCTGGGCTTACATGCCCTTGAAGAGGTGGGTGTAGCTGCGGCTGACTTCGAGCTTTTCGTCCAGACCCTTGACGCCCACCAGCTGGCGGCCGCGGAAGTCGCGGCTGATGCCCGCAATGGCTTTGACGTTGACCAAGGTGGAGCGGTGGATTTGCCAGAACAGCTCGGGGTCGAGCTCGTCCACCAGCTCCTTGATGGGCTTGCGGATGAGGGCCTCGAACTGCGCTGTTTGCACGCGGGTGTATTTCTCGTCGCTGATGAAGAACAGGATGTCCTGCACGGCCACCATCTGGATGGTCTGGCCCACCGAGGCCTGAATCCACTGCAGGTAGCGCGGCGCGCTGCCCTGGGGCCCGGCTTGCAGGCGGTGCAGCAGCTGTTGCAGCGTGCCCAGGCTGGGGTTGGCTTCGCCGCTGTGGGCTTCGCCGTCGCCCTGGCGCGCGGCCAGGCGTTTTTGAATGCGCTGCACGGTCAGGGCCAGGCGCTCGCGCTCGGCGGGCTTGAGCACGTAGTCGCACACGCCTTGCTCGAAGGCCTCCACGGCGTATTCGTCGTAGGCGGTGATGAAGACGATCTCGGGCACCAGCCACTCGTCGTCGTCGGGCAGCTGGGCGATTTGCCGGGCCGCTTCCACGCCGGTGAGGCCGGGCATGCGGATGTCCAGAAACACCAGGTCGGGCTTGAGTTCGCGGGTCAGTGCCACGGCTTCGAGGCCGTTCTTGGCTTCGCCCACGATTTGCAGCTCGGGCCAGACTTCCTGGATGCGGCTGCGCAGCTGTTCGCGCATCAGGCGTTCGTCGTCGGCCAGTACGGCGCGGGGGGCTTGGGTGGGTTCGGTCATGGGGGTCAAAGCAAGTCTGAACATAGCGGTGGCAAGAGCATAAGCGCGCTGGGCAGACCTAGCGCTGGCGCCTTGCGTTGGCTTTGTCGCGCAGCACCAGGTACAGCACCAGGCCCAGCAGCAGCAGCGGTGCGCCCAGCACGGCGCCCAGGCTCAGCAACACCAGCAGCAGCGCGCCAGCGCCCAGCAGCAGCGGCAGCGCCATGCCCACCAAGAGCAGCACGGGCAGCGCCAGCAGCAGGGCGAATGCCACCCACACCACGCAGTCGCCAGCCTCAGCCCAGCCGTCCAGCGCCGTGTAGTCCTGGCCGTTGATGTGCACCTGCACATGGGGCGCATCGTGCAGCCAGCTCAACAAGCCCAGACCCAGGGCGGCACTGAGCAGCAGCAGGGCCATGAGCAGGATGAAGAAAACTTTGAAGAGGCGTTTCATGCTGAGGCTCCGTCGTCAGAACTGGTGCTGCGGTAGGGCACGGTGATGGTGACCACTGTGCCGCTGGGTTGGTTTTCCGCCACGGTCAGGGTGGCGGCGCGGCCGTAGAGCAGGTTCAGGCGCTCGCGGATATTGGCCAGCCCCACGCCCGTGCCCTGGGTGGCGGCGCGGCCAAAGCCCAGGCCCGTGTCGGCCACGGTCACGGCCAGCTTGCCGTGCACCACCTCGGCCCGCACCAGCAGCTCGCCGCCTTCGGCCTTGGGTTCCAGGCCATGCTTGATGGCGTTTTCCACCAGGCCCTGAATCATCATGGGCGGGAAGGTGGCCGAATCCAGGCCTTCGGGCACTTCGATGCGCACTTGCAGCCGCTCTTCCATGCGCATTTGCAGGATGTGCAGGTAGGGGCGTATGACCTGCATTTCGCGGCCGAGGTCGCGCACGCCGTTGGCATTGGCCTCACGCATGGTGGGCATGGAGGCGCGCAGCAGTGCGATGAGGTGGCGCTGCATCTGCGCGGCACGCGGCGCGTCGGTCTCGATCAGGTGCTCGATGGAGGCCAGGGTGTTGAACAAAAAGTGCGGCTCCACCTGCGCCTGCATGGCGGCCAAGCGCGCTTCCACCACCTGGCGCTTGAGCTGCTCGGCCTCGGCCACCTCGGTGGCCTGTGCGGCCTTGACTTGGGCCTGCAGCTGGCCGCGGTACAACAGCTTGGTCAACGCCGAGAGGAAGATGAACCACAGTGTGAGTTTGACCGGCACCTCGTTGTAGTGGGTGACGATCTTGGTGCGCGCACCCCCTCGACCGAACTCGTTGAGGAGTTCCTCGCGCACGGCTCGGGCGGCTTCAATGGCCTCTTCGGCGACCTGCTCGCGCTCCTGCGCCTTGTCTCGGGCCTGGTTGAATTCTTCGATGGCTTGGTTGAGCCGCTCCTCGGCTTCTTCGGGGCTCAGCTCGCCCGGGGTAGAGGCCGTGCGCTCACTGTGGGGTGAGGGCAAGACGATGCGAAAGCTCGGCAAGCCCGCAGGCGCGCTGGCCGCACTGGCGCTGCCGCTGGGCGCCGAGGCCGCGCCTTCGGGCTCCAGGCTGATGCCGCGCTCATCCATGCGCAGCCGGTAGCGCACGCCATCGCGTTCGCCCACGATTTCCACGCCTTCTTTGCTGCTGGAGGTGTCAGGCTTGCGGGTGGTGGCTGGCGGCAGCTTGGGCGGTTTGGGCAGGGTGGCGGGATCTGCCATCCTGACCGTCTCAGTGGTCGAGTAGGTGAAGGGCGGCAAGTCCTGAATGATGTTGGCAGCAATGATGAGCAGCACCGCGTACGCCGCAAAACGCCACCAGCTGAGACCCACCAGCCAGCGGGCATAGGCGTGAAAGGCGCGCAACGCGCTTTGGTAGTAGCGCTGCAGTTGCTGCGCTGCAGGCGGTGGGGGCGTGGGGGTGGGTGCGGGCTGTTGCATGGTGGACCAGTACTTTGGTGCTCACTGTACGCAAAGCCTGCCGCGGCGGACGACGGCGCGCGACGCACCGCGGCTTTGCCCGGACGAACTGCAGGGGCCGCAGACAGTCCGGGGGGGCAGAGGGCGCAAAAAAAACCGCCGCAAGGCCAGGCCTGCGGCGGGTGCAAAAACCTCAGGCATCAAGCCCAAGGAGGGAGGAGCGGAAATGGCTGGGTGCGCAGCGGCAATTACTGCTGCACGGCTTCGACCTGGATCACCAGCTTGACGTCCTTGGGGAAGCCCCACTTGATGCCGTAGTCGATGCCCCACAGGGTGCGGTCGATGGTGGCTTCAAAGTCACCACCGCACACCGTCTTCATGAACATGGGGTGGCGGTAGCAGTTGAAGCGCTGGGCCGTGAGGGTCACGGGGTGGGTTTGGTCGCGCAGGGTCAGCTGGCCGGCCACGGCGGTGACTTTGTCGCCGTCAAAGCTGAACTGCTCGCCCACAAAGCGTGCCTTGGGGTACTTCTCGGCATCGAAGAAGTCCTTGTTCAGCAAGTGCTTGTCCATGGCGGGCACGCCGGTGTTGACCGAGGCCAGCTCAAAGCTGATGTCCACGCGGCCCGTCTTGGCCTGACGGTCCAGCTGCACCGTGCCTTCTTTCTTGTCGAAGCGGCCGCGGTTGGTGGAGGTGCCAAAGTGCGCGATCTCGTAGGTCACAAAGGTGTGCGTGGGCTCGATGGTGTAGCTCACGCTTTGCGCTTGGGCCAGGGAGAGCGCGCCGAGCAAGGCGGCGGCAACAAGGGCTTGGTGTTTCATGGTGTCTGACCTCTGGGGGTTGGGAAAGCAAACAAGGGTGCGGCGGCTGAGACGGCCTCAGGGCAAGCTCAAGCCACTGAAAGCGAGTTTGAAGCGCACTTGGACTTCGTTGGCCACCATGCTGGTGTCGGCCCACTCGCCCTCGCCAATGCGAAAGTCCAGGCGGCGGATCTGCACCTGGCCGCTGGCCAGGGTTTGGTTCTTGCTGCTGCTGAGGGTCAGGGGCACGCTGAGCTCACGCACCTGGCCCTTGATCTGCAGCTTGCCCAGCACCTCAAAACGGTTGTTGCCCAGCGGCTTGATCTGGCTGCTCTGAAACACCGCCATGCGGCTGCGCGCGGTGTCAAACCATACCGGCTTGGCCAGCTCGGCGTCGAACATGGCATCACCCAAGGTGGCGCTGGTGAGGTCAATCTGGAAGCTCACGCGGCCCGCCTCAGGGCGTTTGGGGTCGAAGTTGAGCTGCGCTTCAAAACGTTTGAAGCGGCCCTCCACGGCCACGCCCATTTGCTTGCTGGTGAAGGTGATCTCGCTGGCCGCAGGCACCAACTGGGCTGTGGTCTGCGCCTGTGCGGTTGGGAGCGCCAGGGCCAGCAGCGTCAGCAGGGCGCAGGTGAGGCGAAGCAAAAGCTGGGCTGGGGTGTTGAAGCTTGGAGTGGGCATGGTCCGTGTCAAGAGCTTGGTCTGACGATGGTTGGGGGGCGTGGTCGTGGCCTTTGGGGCTGTTAGCGCCGCTGGGGCAGCATGCGCTGTAGCAGCGCGTCGCGGGCCACCCACGCATGTTGCAACGCTGCGGCCACGTGCAGTGCGATCAAGATCAACAAGGTGTAGGCCAGCAACTCATGGGCCTCTTTGAGCGTGTGCGCCAGGGCCTCGTTGCGCGGCACCCAGTCCGGCAGGGGCAGCACGCCCAGCCACACCACCGGAAAACCTGCCGCCGAGCTGCGCGCCCAGCCCACCAGAGGCACGGCCAGGAACAGCCCATACATGGCGCCATGCGTGAGGTGGGCAAGGCGGGCCTGCCATGCCGGCATGGGCAGGTCTGCGGGCGGGCGGTGGGTGAGGCGCCACACCACGCGCAGCACGCTCAGGCCCAGCAAGGCGATGCCGACCCATTTGTGCCAGTTGTAAAGCTTGAGTCGGGTGGGAGAGAAGGGCAGTTCGGTCATGTAGAGCCCAAAACCCATGGCGCCCAAAAGGCCCACGGCCATCACCCAATGCAACAAGATGGCAGGCAGGGCGTAGCGCTGATGCGATGACAGTTCCATGAAAAGCAGTGTGCGTGGCGCGTGGGGGGCAACGGTGTGAGCAGGCCTCACCGCTGCTTTCAAAACAATTGAATGTGTCACAAAAGCAAGTGACCCTGTACAGGGGGGCTGCCTCGGCAAGCCTTTGCAGGCCGCACAGCTGTGTGCGAGCAGTGAATGTTGTCGTGCCCTGTCCCTAAAGGGCTCCCACTTGAGGGGGATATCCGCCGCCCAGCGCTCTCAGGATACTCCGCAGCTGATCTTGTGCTGCCTGGACCACAGCGCAGGGTCAAAGGGGAGGAGTGCTATGCCGACCTACCAGAGCTCGTTGGAGCCGAGGTAGGTCGGCGTAGTCATTTTCTGGCCCCGTTGCGCCATTCGCCCGCGTGTGAGGGGGCGGGTTTGTCGCTACCGCTGGGCGGCGAGCTATATTCCCGCACCCACAACTTCCCTGGGGCGGCCCTCCTATTTAAATCGAGGGTTTTCCCTTGATATGGGATGCGCAGACCGCATCAACACCTCCCCCTCAATGGCGCTGGCGCGAGCCCAACAGGCTCAGTCCAAAATTCATGAACACGCCAAGCCCCGTGGTGCCGAGGACCGCATCAACGCTTGAACAAACACTGGTGCAACAGGAGTTGCTGGCGCTGCTGCATCGGCAAAGCCGTCGCTCGCCGCTGCCGGTGGCTGTGAGTGCCTTGGTGCTGGTGTGCATGGCCTGGCAGGCTCCGGAGGCGCGCTGGGCCGCTGGGGCCTGGTTTGTGGCGGTGCTCTCGGTGCTGGCGCTGCGCTGGGTGATGTTGGCTCGTTTGCCCACCTGGGTCGAGCGGTCGTTGGCGCAACGCCTGCGCTGGGCCAGTGGCCTGAGCCTGCTCAACGGTTCGGTCTACGGTGCGTTTGTGGTGCTGTGGCCCTCGCTCAATGACTACCAGCACATGGTGCAGACCGTGCTGCTGTTGGGCCTGTGTGCGGCCTCGGTGGCCACGGTGGCTGGCAATGCGCGCGTCCTCGGGGCTTTTGTTTTGCCCATGGTGGGCTCATTGGCGGCGGGCTGGGCCTGGTCGGGCTGGGCGGGTGGGCGCCCCCCTTGGACGGACTGGACCATTGCGGGCTTGGTGCTGGGCTTTGGGGCCACGCTGATGATGCTGGCGCGCGATGTCTACCGGGTGTTTGTGGACTCGGTGTTGATTCGCCAACAGCAGGCCCAGCACAACCGGGAATTGCGCCAGTCGCTGGACCGCACTCAGGCGGCGGTGAGCGCCAAGACGCGCTTTTTGGCGGCGGCCAGTCACGACTTGCGCCAGCCCATGCACACCCTGACTTTGTTCGGCGCAGCGCTGTCGCGCCGCAATCTCGACGACGCCAGCCGCGCCATCGTGGCGCAGATGAACCAGGCGTTGCAGTCGCTCTCCACCCAGCTCGACACCTTGCTGGACATCTCCAAGCTCGATGCCGATGTGGTGCCTGTGCACCCGCAGCGCTTTGCCCTGTTGCCCTGGTTGCAGCGCATTGCCAACGAGCAGCGCCCCAGCGCACTGCGCAAGGGCTTGCAGTTGCAACTCCAATGCCCTGCCCAAGCCTGCGTCGATACCGACCCCGCACTGCTGGAGCGTGTGGTGCGCAACCTGCTGGACAACGCCATCAAGTACACCTATCAAGGCCAGGTGCAATTGCTGGTGCAGGCCCAAGACGACGAGGAGTGGCAGATCCACATCATCGACACCGGCCCGGGCATCGCTCAGAGCGAGCACAGCCGCGTGTTCGATGAGTTCTACCAAATCGACAACCCCGAGCGCGATCGCGAGAAGGGCCTGGGCCTGGGGCTGTCCATCGTCAGCCGTCTGGTTGACTTGCTGGACCTCAATCTGCGCCTGCGCTCCAGCCCCGGGCAGGGCTGCTGCTTCACCCTGCACATTCCGCAGTGCGCCTTGCCCCAGCAAAGCCACAGCAATGAGGGAGGCCACAGCCAGCTGACCCCTTTGACGGTCTTGGTGGTGGACAACGAGGCCCCGGTGCGCGAGGCCATGGGCACTTTGTTGCAAGCCATGGGCTGCACGGTGCTGCTGGCCGACAGCACGCGCGAGGCCATGTTGCGCGTGCTCTCCCGCACGCCGGACCTGGCGCTGGTGGATTTGCGCCTGCGTGGCAGCGACGACGGGCTCTCCACAGTGCGATCCCTGCGTACCGCGTTCCCGGGACTGCCCGCTGTTATCGTGACTGGAGATACCGCCCCTGAAGTTTTGCGCCGTGTGCATGATGCCGGCCTGGAGATGCTTCACAAGCCCGTATCCGAAGAGCGCCTGACGGCGGTCATCAAAACCGCTGCAGCCCACATCTCCAACTGAGTCAGTCTTGCTAAGGGGGTGTTGCCATGCCAGAGGGTCCGGGCATGGGTGTGTCTTGGCGCGCCCAGGATTGGTTGTCTGTACCGCTGGAGACTTGGTGGGCAGACGAAGGCGCAAACACCCTTCCCACGCAATGGCATGCCGATGTGCTCGTCGTCGGCAGCGGCTATGGCGGTGCGGCCGCAGCACAGCAATTTGCAGGTTTGCGCACAGCCCAGGGCGAGCCGCTGCGCGTGCTGGTCTTGGAGCGCGGGCGGGAATACCTGCCCGGCAGCTTCCCGCGCAGCCTGGCTGAGCTGCCCGGCCATGTGCGCTTCAGTACGCCTGGCGCACAAAGCCCTCGCGGGCGGCGCGATGCCTTGTTTGACGTGCGCCTGGGCCCTGATGTATGCGTGGCCCAAGCCTCGGGCCTGGGCGGGGGCTCCCTCATCAACGCCGGGGTCATGGAGCGCCCCGCCAGCACGGTGTTTCAGGGCGCGCGCTGGCCGCAGTCGCTGCGCGCCCACCCCGAGCAGATGGAGCCCTGGTTTGCCCAAGCCGAGTGGCTGGTGGGCGCCGTGGATGCGCGCGGCGAGAACACCATCGAGCGCCTCAGCCCCTACCCGGCGCGGCGCCTGCAGCGCTTGCAAGAGCTCGACGCGCAGGCGCGGCCCGCACGCATCACCATGGCGCTGGACGAGCAGCCCAGCAGCAGTGCGGGCTTGCACCTGCAGCGCTGCGTGGCCTGTGGCGACTGCGCCAGCGGCTGCAACCAAGGGGCCAAACAGTCGCTGGACACCAATGCCTTGCTGCAGGCGGCGCGCCAGGGCGTGCGCCTGGTGTGCGGGGCCAGCGTGCGCCAGCTGCGCCGCGGCCCTCAAGCCCAGGGCTGGGAGCTGGACGTGGAGTTCAGCGACGAGGGCCTGCAATCGCGCCAGGGCGCACCGCTGCGGCTGCGTGCACGGCACGTGGTGCTGGCCGCCGGGTCGCTGGGCAGCACGGAAATCCTGCTGCGCAGCAGCCAGCAGGGGCTGGCACTGTCGCCGCTGCTGGGGCGGCAGTTTTCGGGCAATGGCGATGTGATTGCCGCAGGCGTGGACCTGCCCGAGGCTGCGCGCGGCGTGGCCGAGGAGAGTGCCGCCCCGGCCCACCGCCAAGTGGGCCCCACCATCACCGGGGTGCTGCCTGCGGGGGCGGACTTTGTGGTGGAAGACCTGGCCATTCCCGGGCCGCTGCGCGCGCTGTGGACGCAGAGCTTCGCCCTGGGCCAGACGCTGCATGCCCTGACCGAACCGCTGCGCGGGCGCCACCGTGCCGGACCGGTGCAGGCCGACCCGCAGGTCCTCACCGAAGAGGGGCTGCAGCACATGCTGGCGCTGGCCATCATCGGCCACGACGACGCTTGCGGCGAGCTGCGCCTGAGCCCGCAGCCCGACAGCGATATCGGCACCCTGGCCGTGCACTGGCCCGAGCTGAAAAACGACGCGCGCGTGGTGGCGCGCCACGACTGGGTGGCGCAGCGCCTGCAAGCCCAAGGCGCCAGCCTGGTGGCCAACCCGCTGTGGCGGCTGTTGCCCGCCTCCATGGGCGATTGGCTGGGCACCCCAGCCGGGCCCATGATCAGCGTTCACCCTCTGGGGGGCTGCGGCATGGGCGACTGTGGCGCCAGTGGCGTGGTCAATGAGTGGGGTCAAGTCTTCAGTGGTCTGAACGAGGCCGTGTATGAGGATTTGGTGGTGCTGGACGGCGCCATGGTGCCCAGCTCTTTGGGCATCAACCCGGCGCTGACCATCACCGCACTGGCGCTGCGAGCCCTGGCGCGCCTGCGCACGCGCTGGGGTTTCAGGCAGGAGCCCGGCGTGGCGCCGCAGCAGCCCGCGCCAGAGCGCTTGGCCGTGCTGGCGCAGCGCCCGCTGGACGGCGTGCCCGACCCCGATGCCGCACAGCCCAGCTCCCCCACCGTGGTGGAGCTGTGCGAGCGCCTGGGCGGCTGGGTGCACTGGCCGGGCAGCCCGGGCGACCCGCTCAAATACCTGGAGCTGACCCTGCACTACGCGCCCAGCCCCGTCTCGGCGCTGTGGGCCGATCCAAAGGCGCGGGTGCTGCAGCTCGCGCCGGGCAGCTGCTTGCGTGTGTTTGCGGGCCAGGCCTCCGACCAGGTCAGCGGCGGGCGCCAGCGTCTGTGCCCCGCTGGGCAGCCGCTGTGGGAGCACCTCGAACCGCGCGATGAAGACGCCCTGTGCGTGCTGCCCCTGAGCAGCGGGGCCTTGCATTTGTTTGAGCGCGCGCCCAGCGGGCGTTGGGGCCGCACGGCGCGCGCGCTGTGGGCGTGGTTCATGAACCGGGGCTGGCGCGATATGGTGCACGCCGCACAAGACGCGCTGAGCGCGCAGCAAGCGCCTCAAGCCAACGAGCCCGTCGGGCTGGCGGCGCGGCTGCGGCGCGGCACACGCTCACTCGCGCAGCGTGCGCGCCTGCTGCTCAACCTGGCCAGCCACGCGGGCGAGACCCGTCTCATGCGCTACACCCTGGCGCTGCCCGATGCCGCGCACTGGCCTGCGGCGGCGCCAGCCTGGGCGCTTGCGCTGCAGGGCCAGCTGATTGAGGGCGCCAAGCACCTGCGCTACGAGCGCCGCGCCAATCCCTGGCAGCAGCTCAGCACGCTCACACTGCAGGGCCTGCCCGCGCCGCTGCAGGCCTGCCCAGGGCAGCGCGCCGTGCAGCTGCATCTGGACCTCGGCCATCTGGCGCGGCTGCGCCAGCCGCTGCTGCGCATCTGCCAGGCGCAGGACGGCATGACGGCGCTGGCCGATGTGGCGGCCCTGCTGGGCTACATCACGCGGCTCATGCTGCCGCTGCACGCCTGGACGTTGCGCCGCCCCGATGCCGCACCGCCGCGCCAGGCCCAGCGCCTGCCTGGGCGTGTGCCGGGGCTGCCCGAGCCCGAGGTGCTGGAGCTGGCCGCGGGCAGCTGGGGCGAGGCCGCGGCCCAGCGCCAAGGCCTGCTGCGTGCGGCCACGCCGGACGACACCAAACCCGTGCTGGTGCGCCTGACGCGCTACCGCTCGGCCCAAGCCCAGGCACGGCCCATCCTCATGATCCACGGCTACAGCGCCAGCGGCACCACCTTTGCCCACCACTCGGTGCAGCCGGGGCCCGCCCAGCTGCTGTGGGAGGCCGGGTGGGATGTGTGGGTGCTGGACATGCGCACCAGCGCGGGTCTGCCCACAGCCGTGCTGCCCTGGACTTTTGAGCAGGTGGGCTTTAACGACATTCCGCTGGCGGTGGACGCAGTGCTGCGCGCCACCGGCGCGGCGCAAGTGGACGTGCTGGCGCACTGCATGGGCTCGGTGATGCTGCACCAGGCCCTCATGGAGCCCGAGCGCCAGAGCTGGGAGCACTTCTACCCGCTGCGCCAGCAGCTGCCAAGCCGCATCCGCGCGCTGGTGATCTCGCAGGTCACGCCCATGATGGTGATGTCGCCGGGCAATGCGCTGCGTGCCCTGCTCATGCAGTACTTGCGCCCCTACCTGCCGCTGCAGGACTTCAGCTTCAGGCCTGAGCCTGCGGGCCTGCTCGATGAGCTGATCGACCGCCTGCTGGCCACCTTGCCTTACCCCGCGCACGAGTACGACTTGGAAAACCCGCCACCGCCGCGTTGGCGGCGCACGCCCTGGGTGGCCACGCGTCACCGCATGGACATGCTCTACGGGCGCGACTTCGCCATTCAAAACGTCGACCAAGCCGTGTTCGATTTCATCGACGACCATTTCGGCCCGCTCAATATGGACACCGTGGCCCAGGCCATTCACTTCGCGCAGCGCCACGAAATCACCGACTGGCAAGGCGCCAGCCGCTACCTCGACGCGCAGGGCAAGAGCCTGGCGCTGCTGCAGGCCTTCCCGGTGCTGTCCGTGCACGGGCAGGACAACGGCCTGTGCCTGGCCGACAGTGCCGCCTGGTTGCATGCGCACTGGGAGCCTTTGGCTCCAGGCCGCTACCAGCGCCTGGTGGTGCCCGGGCATGGGCATCAGGACTGCCTGATCGGGCGCCACATCGCGCCGCAGGTGTTTGCACACATCGAGCGCTTTTTGCAGGAGGCCACATGAGCAGCACCAGCACCTGCTTTGTGGCCGCGCCAGCGCACCGCATCGAGCGCCATGTCCATGCCGACGGCCGTGTGGCCTTGCTCACCGCGCTGCGCCCCGAACTGGGTCGACCCAGCGCCTGGTGGTGGCAGCCCCTGGCCTGGGCCGGCGGGCTGAACTACCGCGCACTGCCTCTGCATGGGCAGATGCAAGCCCTGCCCGAACCGCTGCCGCCCCTGGGCACGCCGCTGCGCTGGACGCTGCCTGCCCAGCTCTGGCCGGCACGCCAGACCCTGCAAGCGCATCTGCGCCCGGGCGAGCGTGTGGGCCTGCTGGGCTTGGCGGTGTACCGCGACTTGCGCACGCCCCAGCAGGCGGGTGTGGGGGTGCACGCCACCGGGCTGGAGCAAGCCGTGGCCGAGCTGCTGACCCACCCCAGCGAGCAGTGGTGCCATGGCTTTGTGCTCATGCCCGAAGAGCAGCAAGCCCAGGCGGCCGCCGGTGCGGCCGTGAGCGTGGCCTTTGGCGCCTGCCAGTACCCGCCGGGTTTGCTCGATGCCAGCCACGGCTGGGAGCGCGACCCTGAGCGTGCCTCACCCGCGCTGGCTTCGCTGGCGCGGCTGCACGCCCTGGCTCGCCACCCCACCCTGGGGCCGGAGCTTTCGCTGCTGCTCATCTTGGGCGACCAGATTTATGCCGACGCCACCGCGGGCCTGGCCGACCCCGACAGCAGCCTGGAGCGCTACGCCGCCAACTACCAGCGCTTCAAGCGCGGCCCGGTGCGCCTGCTGCCGCCCACGCTGGCGCGCATCGTGCACACGCCCGACGACCACGAAATCGTCGACAACTGGGAGCCCCGTCTGGCCCCCGATGGCAGCGTGCAGCGCGGCCCCTGGGTGCAGGCCGCTGCCCAAGCCGCGTGGGACTACCGCTGGGAAGCCGATGCGCAGGCCCAGCGCGGCGCCTCGGCCACCGCGCAGCAGCTCTGGCACGCTTTTGACTGGCGCGGCATTGCCGTGTTTGCCTGCGACAGCCGCTTTGAGCGCGAGCCCCGGCGGCTCGACACCGTGGCGCACGCCCACATGCTGGGCCAGGCGCAGCGCAGCGCCCTGGCGCAGTGGCTGGCGCACAGCCGTGGCCGGCCCCGGCTGCTGCTCACCGGCACGCTGCCCCTGCCGCGGCGTGTGCGCAGCGCCCAGCATCCCGCACAGGCCCTGCGCAGCGACGCCTGGTGCGGCTACCCGGCCTCGCTGCACGCGCTGCTGGGTGAAATCTGGCGCCAGCGTGCCGACGGCCTGCTGCTGCTCTCAGGCGACGAGCACCGCTCGGGCTGGGTGTCGTTCGAGCTGCAGGCGCTCGACGCCGGCCCCGATGCGCCCGTGGTGCGCGCGGCCTCGCTGCACAGCTCCGCGTTTTATGCGCCCTGGGCTTTTACGGTGACGCCCGCCCACGAGCTGGCCACGCCCGACGAATGGGAGTTCCAACCCGAGCCGCTGTGCTCGGGCGACGCGCCACTGCCGCGCCTGCGCTGCCGCGTCAGCAGCTGGCAGGACCACCCTGGCGACGGCTTTGCCCTGCTGCGCTGGCAGGACCACAGCCGCACCTGGCAGCTGTGGTTTGACCGCGCGCGCGCCCCGCTGCACGCCCAGGCCAGCCTGCCCACCCCGCTGGCGCAGTGGCACTTGCCACCGCATTGAGGCGGCGCTGGTCCGCCGTGTGGCTTGCCGGATGCGTTTGATGCAACGCAAGTGACGGCGATATTCAAGCCCCCGCATTGCGGGGGGAGGTTGGCAGACGCGTCGAGGTCGCATGCCTAGGATCAGCCCGGCAGTCGGCAAACAGGCTGCAAGACCAACATCAGGAGGGTCATCAATGAGACATTCACTTCCATCCCGCAGCAACTTCGCGCGGCAATGTCGACAGGGGTTGGTAGCGCTGAGCGCGGTGTATGCCGCTGTTGCTTGGGCGCAGGCTGATACGGGGCTGCAGCACTTGGCCGGCCAAATGGTGGCCCCCTCGGAGGAAACGGTGGTTTACCTCGCGCGCGACATCCTCACCATGGACCCGCAGCGCCCACGGGCACAGGCTGTGGCCGTGCGTGGCGGACGCTTTGTCGCGGTGGGCACTCAGGAGGACGTGCTGGCCAAGGTGCAAGGTCTCAAACGCGTGGACACACGATGGCGTGACAAGGTCTTGCTGCCCGGCTTTGTGGAGCAGCACGTGCACCCCGTGTTGGCGGCGCTGACCATGTCCACCAAGGTCATTTCCATTGAAGACTGGGACACCATGGACGGCTTCTCGCCGGCTGTGCGTGACGAGAAGAACTACCAAAAGCGCCTGCGCGCCGCACTGGCTGCACACAAAGACAAGCGCCAGGCCTTTGTGAGCTGGGGCTATCACAACTACATGCACGGCAAGCTCGATCGTGCCTTGCTGGACAAGCTCGCACCGGACTTCCCCGTCATCATCTGGCACCGGTCGGGGCACGAGTTCTATCTCAACAGCATGGCCCTGAAAAAAGCGGGTCTGGACACCACCTATGTGAGCAAGCTCGACGCCAGCGCCCAGCACGCCTCCAGTCTGGAGCGAGGGCATTTCTACGAGCAAGGCGCCCTGGCCATCCTGCCCACCATCACGCCCATGATGGCCACTCCAGCCCTCTTTCGCAAAGGGCTGCAATACACGGTGCAGTACTACCACCGCAACGGCATCACGCTGGCGTGCGAGCCCGGTGGCTTCTACTCCAAGCCCCTGCAGCAGATGATCAACGCGGTGTACTCGGCCGATGCCACGCCCTTCAATCACTGCTTTATTGGCGATGGCAAGACCTTTGCGGCTGCCCATCCCGAGGACCCCCAGGCTATGGTTCAGATGGCCGAGGAGGTGCAGAGCTGGGGCAGTGGCCGCACCTTCTACCTGCCCAAGCAGGTGAAGTTCCTGGCCGATGGCGCCATCTTCAGCCAGCTCATGCAGATGCGCGATGGCTATGCCGATGGCCACAAAGGGGCCTGGATCATGGACCCGCCCGTGCTGAAGTACGCCTTCCAGAACTTCTGGGATGCGGGCTACCAGCTGCACATTCACAACAACGGCGACGCTGGCTTGGATGTGGTGCTGGGCGAGTTGGAAGCAGCCATGAAGCGAAACCCCCGCAGCGACCACCGTACCGTGCTGGTGCACTTTGGCTTTGCCGCACCCGAACAGATCAAGCGTTGGGGCGAGCTCGGCGGCATCATCTCGGCCAATCCCTACTACGTCACCGCACTGGCGGGCCGCTATGGGGATTTGAATCTGGGTGAACGCGCCAAGGACATGGTGCCTCTGGGCGAGGTGATGAAAAACGGCATCTCGGTGTCCTTTCACTCCGACATGCCCATGGCACCGGCCAAGCCCCTGCAGCTGGTGTGGGCCGCCGTGAACCGCAGCACTTACGAGGGCGAGGTGGTGGGTCCCCGCCACCGCATGGACGTGCTGAGTGCCCTGAAGGCGGTGACGCTGGATGCGGCCTACTCCATTCGCCAGGAGCGGCGTGTGGGCTCCGTCGAGGTGGGCAAGCAGGCCGATTTGGTGGTGCTGGAGGCCAGCCCAGACGAGGTGGCCCCTGGTGACATCAAAAACATCGGTGTGTGGGGCACCATGTTGGAAGGGCGTGTGCAAGCTGCGCCCAAGGCGCCGGGCCACGGCCCGCGCGCTGCGACCCGCCCGCAGGCTGCGGCACCCGCCGCGACCACGCTGTCGGCCACTGAGCAAGCCCGTGCCGTGGCCGATGCGGGGCTGATGCTGCAGCGTCAGCTCGCCGCACACAGCCATTGAGCCCTTGCCCATGAAAAAACGCCCCAGGCCGGGAGGCCTTGGGGCGTTGGGATGCAGCCAAAGGCCGGGGGCTTACTTGAAGTCGCCCGCGAAGAACAGCTGTGCCTTGTCCAGGCTCAGGTATTTGCGCAGCGCGGCGTTGACCTGCTCCAGGCTTTGCTTCTCGATGGCGTCGCTGATGCGCTGATCGCGCTCAAAGCGGCGCTGCAGCTGCAGGTTGCTGGTCCAACGGGCGGCCACACCGGTGTCTTGCGCCAGCGAGAGCTTGCGCTGCGACAGCAGGGCCTGCTTGGCCTGGGCCAGCTCTTCGGCGGTGAAGCCGTCCTTGAGCGCACGGGCCGTTTCCTCACGCAGTGCGGCCTCCACCTTGGCGCGGTTTTGCGGCGCGAAGATGGCGTAGAGCATCAGGGCCGAGGCTTTGTCGCGGGGGTTGAGTGAGAGCTGCGAGCCCACGCCGTAAGACAGGCCGTCCTTCTCGCGGATGCGCACCCACAGCCGTGAGGCGCCGCCGCTGCCGAAGATGTGGTTGGCCAGCAGCAGTGCGGGCACATCAGCCTCGTCGTCGGTGACGGGCAGCTCCAAGGCGCCCAGCAGCATGGCGTTTTGCTTGTCGGGCGTGGCCAGCAGCTGCTTTTGACCGGGCAGGCCATGGGTCTTGCTGGCGATGCGCTCGTAAGCCACGTTCGCCTTCCAGTCCCCCAGCTTTTGCGTCAGCACCGCTTGCACGGCCTTGGCGTCGAAGTCACCCACCAGGGCCACTTGACCGGCTTGTGCGCCCCACTGCTGTTGGTGCAGGCGCTGCACTTGCTCCAGCGTCACGGCCTTGAAGTCGGCAATTTGCTCTTCAAAGCTGCGGAAGGCTTTCACATGCCCAGCCGGGTAGGGGCTGGCCGCGACTTTGGACAAGGCCTGGCTGGCCACGCCTTGGGGGTCGTCCTTCTGCGCGGTGATGCCCGCCACTTGCTGCGACACCACTTCGGCCAAGCCAGCCGCGTCCAGACGGGGCTGGCGCAGCATGTCCGACAGCAGTTCCAGCGCGCGCGCAGCGTGCTCACGCGTGGTGCTGAAGCGCAGCGTCACGCCTTCGGCCGAGCCACCGGCCGTCCACTGCACCTTGGCGGCGTCCAGCGCGTCTTTGAGCTGGGCGCGGCTGAGCGTGGCCGTGCCCATGTCCAGCATGCTGGCCAGCAGCGCGCCCGCGGCGGCCTGGCCTTGCAGGGACTGGGCCGAGCCAAAGCGCAGGGCAATGCTGCCTTGCACCGCCTCGCCGCGGGTGGGCTTGGGCAGCAGCGCCAGCTGCAGGCCGTTGGGCAGGGTGCTGATTTGGGTGCGTGCGTCGATATTGGCCGGCGTGGCGTCAAACGCCGCCACGGCTGCCGCCGCAGCCTGGGGCTTGAAGCTCTTGAGGGCCTCGGCCACTTTGGCCGCTTCGGGCTGGGGCGCGCGCACGGGCTTTTCAGTGGGCAGGTATTGCGCGGCGGTGCGGTTGTCGGGCAGGAAGCGCTCGGTGGCCACACGCTGCACGTCTTCGAGTTTGAGCGCCTTGATGCGGTCACGCTCCAGGAAGTAGAACTTCCAGTCGCCCACGGCGATGGATTCCGACAGCTCCACACCAACGTGCTCGGGGTTGTTAAAGCCCTTTTCCCAGGCGTTGAGCAAGGTGGTCTGAGCGCGCTTGAGTTCCTCGGCCGTCACCGGCTCGCGTCCAAAGCCTTCCACCACGTCCAGCAACTCGCGTTGCAGCGCGTCGGCCTGCACGCCGGGGGCGGCTTCGGCCATCAGCATGGCAAAACCGGGTTCGGCCAGGGCGGGCGAGAAGCTCTCCACGGTGCTGGCCAGCTTCTTCTCCACCACCAGGCGCTTGTACAGACGCCCGGTGGGGTTGTCGACCAGGATGCTGCTCAGCGCGGCCACGGCAGCGGCATCGGGGTGGGTGCCGGGGGTGACGTGGTAGCTGGCCACGGCCAGGGGGTTGCCACCCACACGGCGCACGGTGACGCTGCGTTCACCGTCTTGCACCGGGTCCAGGGTGTAGAGCGCAGGGAGCTTGCGCGCGGGCTTTTTGATCTTGCCAAAGCTGTCCTCCACCCAGTCCAGCACCTGGTCGGGTTTGAACTTGCCCGAGACGATGAGCGTGGCGTTGTCCGGCTGGTAGTAGGTGCGGTAGAAGCCCTGCAGCCGCGTGATGTCGACGTTCTCCACGTCAGCGCGCGCGCCAATGGTGCTCTTGCCGTAGTTGTGCCACTGGTACTGCGTGGCCAGCGTGCGCTCGATGGTGATGCGCCAGGGGTCGTTTTCGCCGCGCTCCATTTCGTTGCGCACCACGGTCATTTCGCTGTCCAGGTGCTTGCGCGCGATGTAGCTGTTGACCATGGCGTCAGCCTGCCACTGCAAATACCACTTCAGGTTGGCATCGTTGGCAGCAAAGCTGGCGAAGTAGTTGGTGCGGTCCAGCCAGGTCGAGCCGTTGGCGCGAAAGCCGCGCTTGGTGAATTCTTTCCAGGGGTCCTCGAACTTGGGGCTGCCTTTGAAGATCAGGTGCTCCAGCAGGTGGGCCATGCCGGTTTCGCCGTAGTTCTCGTGCATGGAGCCCACACGGTAGGTCACGTTCACCGTGGTGCTGGGCTTGGATTCATCGGGCACCAGCAGCACTTGCAAGCCATTGGGCAGGCGGTACTCGGTAATGCCTTCCACCGAAATCACGGGCTTGAGCGAATGGGCCAGGGCAGACCCCGCAATCAAGCTCAGAGCCACAGCGTGGAACAAAGGACGCAGTGAGGACATGGATGTGTCGTGACAAAAGCGCGAATCGCGCGGAAAGCGCAGTCTAGTGCTCCGTAGGGGGGAGGACGAGTCATCCTAAATGGGGAAGTGATCGATGAGCAGGGTCGTGTTTTCTCCGCATTGCATCCACACCTTGCCAGACGACGGCCAGGTCCCGGGGCTCAAAAAATGGCCCCTCGCTGCAAATAGCAGTGTTTTAGGGAGTGATCTGTCATGAAGAGTCCTTTTGTCAAACATCTCTTGGCCTCCGTGGCCGCTTTGGCTGCCCTGTCTGCACAGGCGGGTGTGGTCTACCAAACCGGCACCAGCGACCCTTGGGGTCAAACCACCAACGACCAAGCGCTGAACGCCGCATTCGGCACCGGCGCTTGGACAAAAAACCAGGGCTACAACCTGGCGGCCTTCACGGGGGCTGGTTTTGTGTTCCTCGAAGGCGGTGACGGCAGCGCCGGTGACCTCAACAATTTCCTGAGCGCCAATCGCGCTTTCATCGAAAACTACGTCTACAACGGCGGCAGGCTGTTCATCAATGCCGCGCCCAATGTGGGCGGCAATATCGACCTCGGCTTTGGCGGCGTGGCCTTGCAATACCCCTCGTACTCCAGCGATGCGTCCATCACCGCCGCAGGGCTGGCGGCAGGCTTGGGCTATGGTCTGGGTACCACCACCTTCACGGGCAGCTACTTTTCGCATGCCACCGTGTCGGGTACCGATCTGAGCAGCTTTGTCGACGGCAGCAATGGCTCGGTGTTTGCTGTCAAGTCCTGGGGCCAGGGTTTGGTGGCCTTCGGCGGGCAAACCACCACCAACTGGCATGCGCCTGAGGGTGACGCCTTCCAGCTGCGTGTCAACCAGTTCAGCTATCTGGCCACCGCGCCTGTGCCCGAACCCAGCAGCTACGCGCTGATGCTGGCAGGTGTGGCAGGCATTGCTGCACTGGCCCGCCGCCGCCAAACGGCTTGAGGGCTGAGGCCCGGTAAGGGCCCAGTCCGAGAATCCCTTCCCTCACACGCGCCCGCCGCCGTCACACCGACGCGGCGGGTTTTTTCTTGCCAGCCTCAGCGCTGCTGGCTTTTCCACTGCTCCACGGCCTTGAGCATGGCTTGCACATGGCCTTTGGGGTCCATGGCGGCGTGCACCGCGGCAATGCGCCCGTCGGGGGTGACGAGGTAGGAGATGCGGTCGGCCATATCGGGCACCAGCATGAGCTTGGCGTCGTAGGCGCGTATCACCTGGGCCTGCGGGTCAGAGGCCACGGCGAACTGCTTGCGGCAGGCCTCCACGCTGAAGCGCTTGAGGGTGTCGATGTCGTCGTGCGACAGGCCGATCACCCGCGCGCCCAGGGCCTGGAATTGCGGCGTGGCTTCGGCAAACAAATGGGCTTCCAGCGTGCAGCCGCTGGTGAATGCCTTGGGGTAGAAGAACAGCACCACCGGGCCCTTTTTGAGCGCTTCTTTGAGCTCGAAGCGAAAGGGCTCGCCCGCCAGTGCGGCTTCGGTACTGAAGTCCGGTGCCGCGTCGCCGGGTTTGAGTGCGGCCTGGGCCGCCAGCGGAGCGAGTGCGAAGAGTCCAGCAAGGGCAAGTGCGCGCAGGACAGGGTTCATGGTCGGGCCTCCTGGGGTTTGTGTGGGCAATCAGCGCCGCAGTGTCTCCCGAGCGGCCGCTGTATCAGTTTGCGGCGTCAAATGCCCTGGCTGGCGCAGGGGATTGGGCCTGCGCGCCACAGCGTCAACCCGCGGCCGCTTCGGCGCTGGGGGGCAGCAGCTCGATGAGTTCTTTCACAAAGGCCAGGCCTTCCTCGGGGGTGGCGAAGTAGTACTCGCCGCCGAGGTCGGCCACGTCGCCGTCGGGGCCCACATGCACGATGGACCAGCCCTCGGCGCCGCCGCCAATGGCGCACACGCCGAAGCTGCCCGGTGCCAGCGCACGGGCGCTGCCTGCGGTGATGAAGATGTCTTTGCCGAGGTGGCAGTGGTAGCGTTTGAGCAGGCTCATGGGGTGTCTTGGCGGGGCCACAGCGCCCACAGGCGCAGGCTTTGTTTCATGCGTCCGGCCTGGGCTTCGGCCTCGCGGCCCCAGCCCCAGAAAAAGTCGGCGCGCACGGCACCCACGATGGCGCTGCCGGTGTCTTGCGCCATCACCAGGCGGCGCAGCGGGGTGCTGGAGAGGGGCTCGGTGCTGTCCAGCCACAGCGGGGTGCCGTAGGGCACGCTAAGACGGTCCACCGCCACGGAGTGACCGGGTGTCAGCGGCACGCCCTGTGCGCCGCGCGGGCCGAGCTTGAGGTCGGGCAGGGGTTCTTCGCGGAAGAACACATAGCGGGGGTTGCGCCACAGCAGCTCGCGCTGCTGCTTGGGGTTGCGTCGCACCCAGTCCTTGATGCCTGGCCAGGAGGCCTCGCTGGCTTGCAGCTCGCCTTGCTGGATGAGCCAGCGGCCGATGGACTGGTAGGGCTGGTCGTTGTGCCCGGCAAAGGCCACGCGCACCCAGCGCGTGCTGCCATCGGGTTCGGTGAGCTGCAAGCGCCCGCTGCCCTGGATTTGCACCACCAAGGCATCGAGCGGGTCCTCCAGCCAAGCCAGGGCGGCGCGTGCCAGGCGCTCGGGGCTTTGGGTGTCGATTTGCTGGCGCGTGAGGCGGCGCAGCTGTGGGTCGGGGCTCAGCAGCGGCACGCGGAAGTTGCCCTGCGCGCGGCGCTGTGCGGGCAGCTCGGGTTCGTAATAGCCGGTGAGCAGGCCGCTGCTTTGGCCCTGAAAATCTTCCACGCGGTAGGGCTGCAGCTGCTTGATGAGCCAAAAGCGCAGCGTGGCTTCGTCGGGCGGGTCTTGCGCCTCCAGTGCGCGCGCTTGCTGGCACAGCTGGGCCCAGCCTTGGGCCGGGCGCTCGCAGCCGCGCAGCAGGGCGCTCCAGGCCGGGCGCAGGGCGGCGTCGCCCCAGCCCGGCAGCTCGGCCCAATCCGCCGCCACCCAGCGTGAGCGCTCGCGCAGCAGTGTGACGCGCGCGGGTTCGGGCGCGGGGCTTGTTGCGGGGCTGCTGGCGGCGCTGGCGGGGGCTGCAGGTGCCGTGGGGGTCTGCGCCGGTGGGCTGCTGCAGCCGCTGAGCGTGCCTAGAATCAGCCCGCCCAAAGACAGGGCGGTCAGCGCCGTCAGCCGTGGGCGTGCGCGAAGGAGCCAAGCAAGCATGTGGGTGATCATCCTGGAAGCACTGGGGGCCTTGGTGCTCTTGTTGTTCATTGTCTGGTGGACCATGTTTTCGGGGCGGCGGCGCGGCGAGCTGCCGCGGGACGATGAACCTTAGGCCTGCGGTGGGGGCAGCACAAAACTTAGCGGTGCCTGGCGCAGCCGCTGCCAGATGGCGCTGCGCACGCGCCTGCGCTGCTCGACGCGAATGCCGCGCGAGCGTAGCGCCACTTTGAAGGCCAGATAAAAGCTCACTGCCAGATTCAGCACCCCGGTGCCTGCAATGCCCAGCACGCACAGCCAGAAGGTGCTGGTGCTGAGCAGGTCTGGCCCCAGCGCGCCCAGTGCGGCGGCGAGCTGACCGCTGGAGAGGGTGACGTGGCGCACCTCCAGGGGCAGGCCGAAAAAGCCCAGCACGGCGGGCACCAAACCCAGCATCAAACCCAGGCTGATATTGGCCGCCAGGCCTGAGATATTGGCGCGCCACCACAGCGCCCAGCGCTGCGCGCGGGCCGCGCCCAGACGCTGGTGCAGGCGTGGGTTCCAGGCAATGGCGCTGTCGAGGCGGTGAAACACAAACCAGTTCTCCACCCAGCCCGCAATCAGGCTGGAGGCAAACAGCAGCACGCCGGTGAAGGCCGCAAACAGCAGGGTGGGGCCCAGCACGGTGAGGTTGTGCAGCACATAGTGGGCTGGCTCAGGCCCCACCAGCGGCGCGCCAAAAGCCAGGCGCCACAGCCACTGCACCAGCAGCACCAGCGGGAAGGCCAGGGCGAGGTTGCCCACAATGCCCGCCATTTGCGAGCGCACCAGGTGCGCCACCTCGTCCACAAAGCCTTGCAGCCCGGCGTCGCTGTCGATGTGCTGGGCCTTGGCGGCCATGGCCGGGGCCGTCATGGCAGGCTGCTTGGTGGCCACGGTCCAGTGCAGCAGGTGGATGAGTACAAAGCTCAGCGCGTAATTGGCGCCAGACCAAAAGCCCGACCAAAACGCCGTCAAGCCCAGGGCCATGACGGCGAATTTGGCAAAGGTGGTGCCCGCAATCACAGCGCCGCCGCCCGCCGCGCGGCGCAGCATGTCGCGGTATTCGTCGCGGGTGCGGGTGATGTAGTGCTCGCCCGTTTCCGCGCTGCGCTCGGCCACTTTGCGCGCCAGGAGCGAATAGTGGCTGGCAAACAGCGTGCGCAGGCTGCGGCGCTGGTGCAGTTCGCTCACCAGCCCGGCCAGCAGGGCCTGCATCTGCGCTTGTGGCTGGGCGTGGGTGAGGCAGTGCACCAGGGTTTCGATGCGCGCCAGGCGTGCCTCGGTTTGCTCGGCGGCAAACATCAGGTTCACCGACACGCCGTGTTCTTCCAGGTGTTCGGGCAGGCTGCGCAGGGCCACGCGGCATTGCGTCAGCAGCTCGCGCAGCTGGGTTTCGGCTTGGGCCAGCTCGACACTGGGTCCGGCTTGCACGCTGTGCTGCAGGGTCTCCCAGGCGTTGGCCAGGCGGGCAAAGGGGCGCTGTTGCAGCAAGGCCGGGTCCATGCGCCGGCGCAGCTCGCTGGACAAGCCCGCTGAGCGCACGGCGCTGACCAGCACGGTGACGGCGTCGTGCATCTCCTGGCGCCAGTCGCCCGGGGCCACGCCGTCAAAGAGGGTCAGCAGGCGCTGCAGCAGCGCGGGGTCTATGGCGCGCAGCCACTGGGCGTCTGCCTCGTCGGTGAAGAGCAGCTCAAAGAGCTGGGCCATGTCGGCGGTGTCGGCCGAGGCGGGCAGCAGGCGTTGGCGGATGCGCCCCAGGCACTCGCTCCACAGCGCGGCGCGCGGGGCAAAACCCACGTCGGCAAAGAGGCTCACGCCGTCCACATCGGTCCACACGCGGCTGACCAGTGCGGCGCAGGCATGGGCACGCTCGGGCTGGCTCTCCAGCACCGTCACCAACTGCTGCAGGCGCAGCAGTGTCTGGGCTGTGGCGTCGTCGAGCGGCGGGGTGGCGGTGGCGTCGGCACTGCGCAGCCACTGCAGCAGGCGCACCAGCCAGAGGTTGCGCTCGGCCAGCGCGGCCTGCGGGTCGGCCGCTTGCAGCAGCGCTGCCAAATCTGGGGCGGGGTGGGCAGCGCCGCCGGTGAGCATCAGTGCAGGCTGCTGGCTTGGGCCAGCAGGAACTCGGGCACTTCGGCCCAAAAGACTTCGGCCTGATCGGTGACGCACAAATAGCGCCCCTGCATGCTGCCTTGGGGCGTGGCGATCTGGGCCCAGGAGCTGTACTCGAAACGCTCGCCGGGCTGCAGCAGCGGCTGGTGACCCACCACGGCCAGACCACGCACTTCCTGCACCTGGCCTTGGCTGTCGGTGATGGTCCAGTGCCGCGCCACCACCTGTGCGGCCACATCGCCGCGGTTTTCGATGGTGATGGTGTAGGTGTAGGCGTGCTGGTGGTTGGCCGGGTCGCTGGCGTCGTCGTAGGGCTCGACGCGGACTTGGCAGTGCAGATGCGGCTTTGACATGGGGGGATTCTAAGAAGCCCAGGCGCTGGCTGTGCTCGCGCCACGCACCCGGCATGGGCTGTGGGTCAGTGGATAGGACGAAGCGAAAAAGCCGCCATATTCAAGAAAGGATTTCCCGGGTGTTTGTCACCAGCTCGGGCTTCACTGGGCTGCGGGGGGTGGGCTTTGGGATGTGAGTTCTTTCACATACCGTGGTCTCACCGTGAGCTGCTTGGCAGCAATTTTTGAATCCACAACTTGGAAGAGCATCATGAGTGTGACTCGGACATCCCCTCGGCGCCTTGGCCTGAGCCTTGCCGTCTGCCTTGCATTGATGGGTGCGCAAAGTGCTTGGTCTGGCGAGATCAAACCCTACTGGAGCAGCAAGTCCAGTGGCCCTCGGAGCGAGGCCCCAATTGATATTCCACCTTCGGAGTGGGATCTCAACTACTCGCGAGACCTGGGCTTTCGCGGTGCGACAGGCAACCCGTATGTGCTGGGCTTTGAGGCCATCAGCCAGTACGACAACGCGGCCCTGGGGCGCAACTTCATCCCGCCCGACACCATCGGTGCGGTGGGCAAGACTCAGTACATGGCCACCACCAATGGCAGCTACGCTGTGTTTGACAAGTACACCGGGGCGCGCCAGCAGCTGTGGAAGGACACCGATTTCTGGACCGCTGCGGGTCAAATCGGCGGTACCAACGGCGACACGCGGGTGATGTACAACGCCAGCAACCAGCGCTGGATTGCCGTGGCCTTTGGCGCCAACACCAAAGATTTGATGGTGGCCGTCTCCAACGACTCCAATGCCTTGGGGGGCTGGAAATCGGTCAAGTTCGAGGGTTATGCGGGCTTTGGTTTTGGGGCCACCGCCGACTACCCGACCTTGGCCATGGACCGCAATGCGGTCTACATCGGCACCAATAATTTCGCGCCGCTGACGTCGGGGGGGGCCAGCAATTACCGGGGCACCACGCTCAACGCCATTCCCATCAACAGCCTCTTCAACGCCAGCGGCCCGAGCGTGGCCAACATGATGCAGTTCAACACGCCCTACAACGGCGCGGGCTCGGTGGATCGCGGCTTTGCGCTGCAGGGCGTGAACAGCAACTCAGCCTCTGGCCCCGGCAAGATCGTGGCAGCCTCGGCGTTCAACTATGACAACGTCGCTTACACCATCAATGGCTTGAGCGCGGACTCGGCCAGCGGCGCCACCCAAGGCGATGTGCAATACCTGGGCGTGGCCGCATTCACCGCGCCAGGCGCAGGGCGACAACCGGCGGACGTGGCGGCCAACAGGCGGATCGTGTCCACGCTGGATGAGCGCATCTCCAGCAGCGTCTACGAGGTCAATGGCCGCATCTACTCGGTGCAGACGGTCGACAGCACTGCCGATGGCCTGGACGAGTCCCGCATTCGCTACACGGTGATCGACGCACAGACCTTTGCCGTCCTGGCGCAGGGCGATATTGGTGAGGCCGGTTACGACTACTACCAGGGCTCTTTGGCTGTCAACAGCCAAGGCCAGGTGGTGGTGGGCTACAACCGCTCGGGCCTGGATGCGGCCACGGGCAAGATCAGCTTCATGGCGCGCGCATTTGCCACCAATGCCGACGGCAGCCTGAGCCAGCTCGGCGGTGAGCTGCTGCTCAAAGAAAGCCTCACCAACGACTATCACAACGGCAGTGGTTTTGGCTTGGCTGCGGTCGGCCGCCAGCGCTGGGGTGACTACAGTGCGGTGTCGGTGGACCCTGAGGACGAGCTGAACTTCTACCTCATCGGCCAGTACGCAAGAGAGTACAACCGGCCTGAGGACGGCCACCCCGGTGGCACCGGTGGCTCGCGTTGGTCGACCTGGGTGGCGCAGGTGAATGTGGCGCAGATGGTGCCCGAGCCCGAAACTTACGCGCTCTTCCTCACCGGGGTGCTGCTGCTGGCCTTTGTGCGCCGCCGCGCTGACTGAGTTTGCCCCCCCAACACGCCCTCAAAGGACGCCTCATGCGCCGCTGGATTTGGATGATTTCATCACTCGCACTGGTGGCTGACATGGCTCAAGGCGCCGTTTTGCAAGGGCTGTGGGGCGCGCCCGGCGCGCAATTCCGGGCGGATGCCCAGGGCGCTGTGTTGGAAACCTCCTGCGCCAGCGCCAAAGTGCAGGGGGGGCTGACGCTGGATGCTCAAGGCCAATTCGTGGCGACGGCACTGCAGGAGCCGGGCCCGCTGATGGATTCAGAAACCATGGCCCAGCGCGACGAGGGGCCTCGTGCCGCGGCAGCTGCCCAGCCCGTGCAGATCCGTGGCACGGTGCAGGGGGCGGAGCTCACGCTGCAGGTGCAAGCACCCGGCGCGGCGCGGCCCGATGTCTACCGCCTGCGGCGCGACGCGCCGACCAAACTGCTGCGCTGCATGTAGGCGTGCAGCGCGGCGCGTCAATGGCCGAGCTTTTACAATGCGCGGCCAAGCGTGCAGCCGCTGCTGCCGCGCCTCCTCTGCCCCTTCTTTGCCCCCGTCCCCACCATGAGCTCCTACCGCATCGCCCCCAGCATCTTGTCCGCTGACTTCGCCCGCCTGGGCGAGGAGGTTCGCAACGTGCTGGCCGCCGGTGCGGACTGGATTCACTTCGATGTGATGGACAACCACTATGTGCCCAACCTGACTTTCGGGCCCATGGTGTGCGCGGCACTGCGCCCACACGCCCTCAAGCCCGACGGCACGCCCGCACCCATCGACGTGCACCTGATGGTGCAGCCCGTGGATGCGCTGGCCCAGGCCTTTTGCCAGGCCGGGGCCGATCTGGTGAGCTTTCACCCCGAGGCTTCGGCGCATGTGGACCGCACCTTGCAGCTTATCAAGGCCGAAGGCAAGCAAGCGGGGTTGGTGTTCAATCCTGGCACCCCGCTGGACGTGCTGGAGTGGGTCATCGACAAGGTGGACCTGGTGCTCATCATGAGCGTCAACCCCGGCTTTGGTGGTCAGAGCTTCATCCCCAGCGCGCTCAAGAAGCTCGAGCGTGCGCGTCGCATCATCGAAGCCAGCGGGCGTGACATCCGTCTCGAAGTCGACGGTGGGGTCAAGGTCGACAACATCCGCCAGATCGCCGACGCCGGTGCTGACACCTTTGTGGCGGGCTCGGCCATTTTTGGCAAGCCCGACTACAAAGCCGTCATCGACGCCATGCGCGCTGAGCTGGCACGCTGAGCGCTGCACGGGCGCAGACTGTCCCCACTTCGCGGTATCGACTGTCTGCCGAAACTCCCGGCGGCGTCAGATGTGACGCGGCTGCACCGCTTCAGTGGTGTGAGCAGGGCTGACTTTGCGGGCGCTGCGCGCTATGGTTGGCTGCCCCGATGTGGGCGGTGATGGGCGCCGCCCCTGGGCAGGGATGATGGCCCGCGATGCTCATTCGAAACAAGCTGGCTTGGCACCGCAGCCTGCAAATGGCGCTCACGCTGATGTGCGCGTTGGCGGTGGTCCAACTCTATGTGACCTACCGACAGTACGCTCGAGCTGAGCTGCACCTGCGCCAAAGCGACGCGCTGGTGGCGCTGATGCAAAAAAGCTCGGACGACCTCACCCAAATGGCGCGGCTGTACGTGGTGACGCGTGAACCGCGCTTTCGCAGCTACTACCGCAGCATCTGGCGCATCAGGGCAGGGCAGGAGGCGCCTGCTGCAGACTACGACGCGACCTACTGGGATCGCATGGCGGTGGCAGGGGCCTCCGCGCCCCTGGTGGTGATGGTGCCAGCCAGTGCGCCGCAGTCGTTGATGCAGCGCATGCACGACGTGGGCCTGGATGCTGAAGAGGCGCGTTTGCTGAGCACCTCGCACCAACGCTCCGAGGCGCTGATTGCGTTGGAAGAGGAGGCCATGGGCCTGGTCGACAAAGCCGACGCCGATGCCGGCAGCGACAGCCCCTGGCGCCGTGCGGTGGACTTGCTGCATGGTGAGCAGTACCGGCATGCCAAGGCGCAAATCATGCAGCCGCTGAGCGACTTGCGCCAGCGCCTGCAAAGCCGCAGCGCCTTGCAGTGGCAGGCGGCCGAGGCTCAACTCAGCCGCGCCATCTGGATGGCCGCTGTGGCCCTGGTGTTGCTGGCGCTCAATGCCTTGTTGGTGTCGGTGGCCTTGGCGCGCCAAGTGCGGCGGCCCATTGAGGCGCTTCAGGCCTGGGCGCACGGTGTGCGCCAGGGGCGCCTGGAGTTGCGCACGCGTTTGTCCGACCCCAATGAATTTGGCGAACTCTCAGCGGCCATTGACCAGATGGCCGACGCCGTCCAGCAAAACCACAGCGCACTGCGCGAAGAGGTGGAGCGGCGCGCCCGTGCCGAAGAGGCTGTGCGCCACCTCGCCAACCACGACGCGCTGACGGGCTTGCCGTCGCTGCGGTTGTTGCACGATCGCTTGGAGCGGGCCTTGCTCGGCGCGCAGCGCCACAAGCAACGTCTGGCGGTGCTGTTTGTTGACCTCAACGAGTTCAAACCCGTCAACGACACCTACGGCCACCACATGGGCGACGAAGTGCTCAAGGTCATTGGCGAACGCCTCAGCACCAGCGTGCGCGAGGCCGACACCGTGGGGCGTATCGGCGGGGACGAATTCGTGCTCATCCTGCCCGATGTTGGTGACGATGAGACTGTGCAGCGCTTGTGTGACAAGCTGCTGGAGCAGATTGCCCAGCCCATTCACTTGCCTGAAGCCGACGCACCCTTGGTGGTGAGTGCGGCTATTGGCGTGGCGGTGTTTCCCGAGGACGGCAGCTCTGTGCACATGCTGCTGCGCTTGGCTGACCGCGACATGTACCGGCGCAAAAGCCGCCGCCCGCTGCTGGACAAGGGCGAGGCCCTGCAGGCCTGGCGCCCCGCCGTGGGTTAGGGGCTTGGGGGCGCTGCCAGCGCCAGCGCCAGACTGGCGGCCACCGCGGCGTTGTGCTTGACCAGCGCGATATTGCTGGCCAGGCTGCGCCCGCCGCTGAGTTCGGCCATGCGCCTCAGCACATAGGGGGTGAGGGCCTGACCGCGCAGGCCTTGCTGCTGGGCCTCGGCCTCGGCTTGCAAGAGCCAGCCGTCCACCTCTGCTTCGCTCAGCGCATATGCGGCTGGAATGGGGTTGCTCACCACCATACCCGCGCCGCCCAGGGCCCAGTGCTGGCGCGCCACGGCGGCCAGGGCCGCGCAATCGTCCAGTCGCGCGTCGGCGCGCAGGCCGCTGCGGCGGCACCAAAAGGCCGCCAGCTCGTCTTGCTCCCGCGCCAGCACGGGCACGCCATGGGTTTCCAGCACCTCCAGCGTGCGTTCCAGGTCCAGGATGCGCTTGGCCCCGGCGCACACCACGGCCACGGGGGTGCGGGCAAGTTCCAGCAAATCGGCCGAGACATCCCAGCTCTGCGCGCCGCCGCGGTGCACGCCGCCAATGCCGCCGGTGGCAAACACGCGGATGCCGGCCAAGTGCGCCACCCACATGGTGGCCGCCACGGTGGTGGCGCCATGGCCACCGCTGACCATGCAGCGCGCCAGATCGCGGCGGCTCAGCTTGGCCACGCCGCGGTCTTGGGCCAGCTGCTGCAGCTGGCGCTCATCCAGCCCCACATGCAGCCGCCCGTGCAGCACGGCAATGGTGGCGGGCACGGCGCCTTGCTCGCGCACGATGGCCTCCAGCGCCTGTGCGGTTTGCAGGTTTTGCGGCCAGGGCATGCCATGGGCGATGAGGGTGGATTCCAGCGCCACCACAGCACGGCCATCCAGCAGGGCTTGCGCCACTTCTTCGTGGACCTCAAGCACGGGGTGCCAGGGCATGGCGCTGGCGGGGTGGGGTGGACAGGGTGGCAGGGCCATAGGACAAGAAGCAGGTTGTGCGGCGTGGAGCCCGCATTGTGCTTGCGCTTCCTCGCCCCAATGGGCCGCTGCGGCGGCCGAGCGCTCAGAGGCTGAGGGTGTAGACCATCAGCCCGCTGCGCTCATCAGCGCCCGAGCGCAGCCAGTAGGCGCGGCTCTTGAGGTTTTCACGCGGCACCAGCAGTTGGCATTTATCGATGCCCTGTTCGCGCAGGCCGGCCACTGCCAGGCGCACCAGCTGGCGTGCCAGACCACGGCGGCGCTGGCTGGGGTGCACCACAAGGTGATGCATCTGGCCATGCCGCCCATCGTGCCCGCACAGCACGGTGCCCACCAGGTGCTTGTCGTGCAGCGCCACAAAACTCATGCCGGGGTTGCGCAGCAAATACCGCATCACCGCCTCGTGCGTGTCGGCCACGCCCAGGCGCAAGCCCGGTGTCTGGCGCCACAGGGCAAAGGCTGCCGCATGGTCGGCCGGTTCAAAGAGGCGCACGACAACAGACATGGGAACGAACTTGCAACAAGAGGGCCGGTGTGGCCTGGGAAAGGCTGCGCGCACTGTGCCTCAGCCAGGTGCAATTTCCGCCCCCGCAAATCGGGGAAGTTGGGCCGTGATCGGGGGCTTTGGAGCCATTCATTCGCGGGAGACACGCCCGAGTGGGCGGTCGGCGAGCGACATGCGGGAGGAACTCGCGACAATGCCGGGCATGAGTAACCCATTGACGTCCCGTTTGGACTTGAGATCGCTGTCCTCCGAGATGCCTGCCGCGCTGATGGTGGCGGTGCTGTTGATTCCGCAGTCGCTGGCCTATGCCGCGCTGGCCGGTTTGCCGCCCGAGGTGGGGCTGTACGCCAGCGTTCTGCCCATGCTGGCCTATGCGCTGCTGGGCTCCAGTCCGCACCTGGCGGTGGGCCCCGTGGCGGTGCTGGCCCTGTTGGTGGCGCAGGCGCTGGGGCAACTGCCCCAAGGGGTGAGCCCCACCGCGGGGGCCTTGGTGCTGGCTGCGCAGGTAGGTTTGCTGCTGGGCTTGGCGGCGCTGCTGCGGCTCGACGCCTTGTCGTCCCTGCTGAGTTTGCCGGTGCTCACCGGCTTTGAGGCCGGGGCTACTTTGGCCATTGCGGTGAGCCAGATCCCGGTGCTGCTGGGCTCGTCGGTGCAAGGCTCGAACTTGCCCATGCTGCTCATGCATGCAGCCCAGGCTGGTTGGCCCTGGCATGCGGCCAGCGCCTTGTTGGGGGGCGTGGCGCTGATGCTGTTGGCCCTGGTGCGCCACCATATGCAGGGGCCGCGTCGGCATTGGGGGCGCGTCTTCCCCTTGCTGCTGCTGCTCTCCAGCATGGCCTTGGCCTGGGCCCTGGGCAGCCACCATGTGATGGCGCCGCGCGTGCTGGGTGAATTGCCGCAGCTGGGTCTGCCGCTGGGCTTGCCGCTTTGGGACTCTGCGCTGTGGTGGCGCATGGCGCCCACCGCCTTGGTGGTGGCGCTGATGGCCTATGTCAGCAGCCTGGTGGTGGCGGAATCCCTGGGGCGGCGCGCAGGCACGCGCGTGGACGCGCGGCGCGAGATGCTGGGGCTGGCCGGTGCGAATATGGCCGCGGCGCTCAGCGGCGGCATGCCGGTGGCGGGCAGCTTTTCGCGCAGCGCACTGGCGTATGAGGCCGGGGCGCGCACGCGCGCTATGGGGGTGATGGTGGCGGTGTTGATGGCCTTGGCGGCCTGGGCACTGGCTCCGGCGCTGGCCTGGCTGCCGCGCTCGGTGCTGGGGGCCATCATCTTCTTCACCGTGCTGAGCGGCTTCAGCATCAAGCCCTTTGTCCAGACATGGCGGCACGCCCGCGCCGAGGCAGTGCTGATGGTGGTGGTGGCCTTGCTGGCCCTGCTGGTGAGCGTGAGCCTGGCTTTGGGCGTGGGGGTGTTGGGCTCGATTGCCCTGCTGCTGCAGCGCACGGCGGTGCCGCATGTGGCGCTGATTGGGCGCATCGACAGCACCGAGCACTACCGCAATGCCGAACGCTTTCGCGTGCAGCTGCACCCCACGGCCATGGGTTTGCGGGTGGACGAAAGCCTGCTGTTCACCAACGCGCGGCGTCTGGTGGACGTGGCCTTGCGCCACCTGGCCAAGCGCTTGCACTACTACCCGGCCACGCGGCGCGTGGTGCTGAACATGAGCCCGGTCAACCACATCGACGCTTCGGGCCTGCAGGCCTTGCGGGACTTGCAGGAGGAGCTGGCGCGCTTTGAGTTGCAGCTGGACTTGGCCGAGGTCAAAGGCCCGGTGCTGGACAGCCTTAAAGCAGCGGGTTTGAAGGAATGGTTCCGGGGGCGGGTGTTTGTCTCCACCCACCAAGCCATGTTGGCGGACGACCCGCCTGAGGACTGGGTGACGCCCTAAAGCCAAAGGCCCACGCTGCGGTGGGCCTTTGACATTTGAGGTCGGCCGCTCAGATGCTGGCGCGGGTGTCCAGGAGTTTGGCCAGTTCCGGCGCAGCGGCAGCGGCACGCTCGGCACTGTCGGTGTAGAGGTGCAGTCCTTGTGTGACGCACTGGCGCCGCAGCTGTTCCAAAAAGCGTTGCACCGAGGGCTGCTGGGCTTGCTGCAACAGACCGCCGTGCACACGGATATGGCTCAACGGGGTCTGGGTGAGCAGCTCGCCCAGGTCCACATGGGTGCCGTACTGCACCACGCCCAGGGCCAAGCCCCCGTGGGCTTTGGCGATGTCGCCCAGCACCTTGAGTGAGCGCAGGTATTCCGGGTGGTTGGCCGACTCTTGCAGCTCAAAACTCAGGCGGCTGTGATCGGGGTTGCGCTGCAGCAGCTCGCTGAGGCGGCGCACAAAAATGGGCCGCGCCACGCTGGCGCAGGACAGGGGCACGCAAAGCGCTTGTTCGTCGCTTTGCAGTCGGCCCAACGCGATTTCCACGGCCTTGAGTTCGACGTCGATGACGCGCCCGCAACGGATGGCCGGGGGCAGGTATTCATGCGGCGGGATGCGCGCGCCGTCGGGCTCAATGAGGTGCAGCTCCAGCAGCTCATGCACCACCTGGCCGCGGCTGTCGACCACAGGCAGGTATTCGGCCGCAAAGTGCCCGGTGGCCAAGGCTTCTTCCAGAATGGTGCGCCACTGCGTAATGGCCAGCACGCGCTCTTGCTGCTGAGCAGTGGTCACCGAGACCGCCTGGTGCTTGCTCTCGGCGTTCATGAGCATGGTGTCCACGCGCACCATGAGCGCGGAAAATGCCTCGGCCTGCACAAAGGTGGTGCCGCCAAAGTAGGCGGGCTGGTGGTTGTCCGTCAGGCCTTCGCGCACCATGGGCAGCAGGGCGGTGTTGAGCCGCTCCAGCCGCTCATGCAGGGCCTGGGCATTGCTGTCGGGCAGCAGCAGCCCGAAGTCGGCCCCGTTCATGCGCGCCAGCACAAAGTCTTCGGGTGGCAGCTCCATCAGCAGGTGGCTGCGCAGGGCCGTGCTCATGGCCACCAGGCATTCGTCGGTGCGGTTGCGGCCCAGGCGGCGGTTGAGTCCGTCCAAGTCGTTGACGCGGATGATGGCCACGCTGCCGCCGTCGGCACGCTCCTTGAGTGCCATGCGCAGCTGCTCGGTGAACACCTCGCGGCTGGAGGTCAGGGTGAGCGGGTCGTGCGACATCTTGTCTTCGAGCTTGCCCAGTGCGCGGTCACGCTCTTCGATCATGTGCTTCATGCGCGCCACCATGACGTTGAGGGACTTGGACAGCTCCACCCACTCCAGCACCTTGGGTTCTTTGAGAGCGATGAACTGGTGGTCGCTCAGGCCGCGGATCTGGGAGTAGAAGTCGTCCAGCGGTGCGCGCGCGATGCGCTCGATGCGGCTCAAGCCCCAAAAGCCCAGCCCGCCCAACAAGGTGTGGCTCAGCAGCAGCCAGGCGATGTCGATGCGCAGCAGCCCCAGCACCTTGCCAGGGTGCGTGTTGAGGGACAGCGCGAGTGCGGCACTGACGCCCAGCGACAGCAGCAAGACGGCGCTCAGCAGTGCCCAAATCAGGCGGATGAATGACACGGGGCTTCTCCGGTATTGGGGTGGAAGGCGCTCTGGCGCTTCAGTTCAACGGTGCTGGCATGGTTTGCAGCGTGGCGAAGTCGGTGGCGAAGTCTTCGCTTTGTGTGTAGGCCGACAGGGCCGGGTTGCTCAGCAGGGTTTGGTCGATTTGCGTCATGGCCTCTTCCAGCGATTCGCCCTGAGCCGCCGCTGCTGCCACCGCGCAAGCCAGTTGCAGCACGCCCGACAGTGCTTGGCTGCTGCTCATGGGTGGGTCCAGGGAGTGGTCGATGGCCAGCACCACCTCCTCGGGCATGCCGAGTTTGTCGGCCCAGATGGCGCTCACCCGTGCGTGGTCCACGCCAAAGACGGCGTTCTCGCGTTCGGCCAGGGCCGGGCCCCACAGCTGGGTCATGGAGGAGAACTCCTCGATGGCCAGATCGGGGTGGCATTTGCACAAAATCAAATGCCCAACGCCCTGCAAGAGACCGGCGGCATAGGCTGTGTTGCCGTTGGCCTTCATGACGCCCGCGATCTGGCGTGCGCAGGCCGCCGTCATCACCGAGGTGAGCCAGAACTGGCGCAGGTTCACGCCGGGCACATCGGAAAACGCTGCTTGCGCGCCACTGGCGATGAGCAGGGTCTCCAGCGACTGAAAGCCAATGGCCGAGACCGCGTCAGTGAGCGAGCTCATGGAGCGCCGCCCGCCAAAGAAGGAGGAGTTGGCCATGCGCAGCACGCGCGAGCCCAGCACCGGGTCTTGCTCCAGCTCATCAGCGATTTGGGACAGGCTGGCATCGTTTTGGCGCAGCACCCGCAGCAGGCGCTCGATCACGCGCGGCACCATGGGCAGGGCCACACGGCCAGAGAGAACGTCGTCGATGAAATTCATGGTGGGCAGCTCCTAAGACTTGCAATCACACGGGGCAGGGGCTTCAACCCCGTGGCCCACGCTCCATGGCTTCGCGCACCGCCGCCTTCTCGTCGTTCCACATCATGGCGTCCAGGCGCTTGATGACGGCGCTTTGCTGGCGCACCTCGACGCTGAGCTCCTTGCTGCTGCGCAGGGCTTGTTCGACTTGCTGGCGCAGCTCACCCATGGCGCCCAGCGCGCGGCGCAGGTCCTCGCCCATGGCGGCTTGGTCAGGCAGGTGCTGGGCCACCACGCGCAGCTCGCTGCGGGCGCCCTCGGCCTCCTGCAGGCTTTGCGTGGTGCACTGCGCCAGTTCGGCCATGAGAGGCACGACATCGCGCACCTGACCCACCGCCGCCGTGGTGCGGTCCAGGGCCTCTTGCTGCTGCGCCACGCTCGCGGCCAGGCTGTGGCTGGACTGCGCCGCTTGCTGGATGGAGGGCGTGAGGTCCTGGATTTGCTGTGCCACCAGCGCCAGGCGTTCTTCGCTGGCGCGATGTTGTTCGAGCATGTCGGCCATCAGCGTGGCCAGATAGCGCTCGGTGATTTCGACATTGGCGTTGGCCTTGGACTTTTCGGCCAGCGACAGCACTTCCTCGCGGATGTTGTCCACCAGGCGCGCCACGGTCTTGTTCACCACCACGGACTGGAAGCCCAGCATGATGGAGCCGATCAGGCCGAACATCGAGGCCGAGAAGGCCGTGCCCATGGCGGCCAGAGGCTTTTGCAGACCGCCGACGATCTTGCCGAACTCGCTGTCCATATTGCCGTTGCCCGCCAGACTGGTGGCAATGCCGCCAATCAGCTCGGAGGTGGCAATCAGCGTTTCCAGCAGGCCGATGAAGGTGCCCAACAGCCCCAAGCCCACCATCAGGCCGACGAGGAAGTTGGAGAGCTCCTGCTTCTTCGAGAAGTAGTGCTCCAGCGCTTCGATCTCGGGCTCCATGGCCGCGCTCTGCATATAGACCTGGTGGCCCAGGCCGAGCTTTTCCAAGCGCTCCAGCATGCCCAGCACAAAGGCGTCGGGGCCCAGGCGGGGGTCGGGTTCGTTGCTCCACGCCCCTTTGCGCAACCAGTCGATGCCGGCAAAGAACACGCGGTCTTCGCGGTAGGCGGTGCGCACGTGGGTGGACATGGAGTACGCCCCCCACAACATCACGGCCAAGATGGTGCCGTTGAGGAAGGGGTTGGAGATGAAGGCAAAGCTCACGAAGTGCCAGGCGCCAGCAGCACCCAACATGATCGCGACCAATGGCATCCAGACCAGCAGGCCGTGGACGCGGCTCAGACTGCCACTGACGGGCTGGGCGCCTTGTGCGGGCAGGGCACGTTTGGTGATTTCGCTCACTTGGTGTCTCTAAAGGCTGTTGCGGCCAGGCCGCGGATGGGCGAGAGGAGGTACTGCAGCACGGTGCGCTGACCGGTCACGGCGTCAGCCGTCACCGTCATGCCGGGGGAAAGGGGTTGCTTGAACCGGGCCGCGTCAGCCGGGTCGACTTCGATGGTGACGCGGAAGTAGCGCTCGCCGCGTTCGTCCACCAGCGAGTCGGCGCTGATCTCGCTGATCTTGCCGCGCAAGGTGCCGTAGACGGTGTAGTCAAAGGCCCCGACTTTCACCACCACGGGCTGGCTGGCTTGCAGCGGCCCGCGGTCGGTGGGTGACACGCGCGCTTCCAGCAGCACGCCACTGTCGCTGGGGGTGATTTCCAGCAGCGTGTCGCCAGGCTTGACCACCCCACCCACGGTGTTGAAGAGCAGCTTGTTGACGGTGCCGCCCGCGGGCGCTTGCATGACGGTGCGGCGCACGCGGTCGTCGTCGGCGCGGATTTCCTGCTCCAGGCGCTGCTGCTCCACGCGTGCATCGGCCAGTGCGGTGCGGGCTTCAGAGCGGAACTGCGCGCGCAGCTCGGCGGCGCGGGCCTGCAGTTCGGCCGCGGCCAGCTGCAAGCGCGGAATGGCCGATTCGCTCTCGCGGATTTGCGTGGCCAGGCGCTCGACCTTGGCCTTGGCATCGAGCAGCTCCAGCTGCGAGGCGGCGTTGCGGCTCAAGAGGCCTTGCACCAGATTGAGCTGCTGGCGCGCCACGTCAAGCTCTGAGCGCAGACCTTGGCGGCGCGCCTCCTGCTCGGCAGCTTCTTGGCGCTTTTGGCCGATCTGCTCGTCCATCACGCGCAGCGACAGCTGCAGCTTGGAGACGCGAGCATCAAAGGCGTCGGCCTGCTCGGTCATGTCGCTGTTGACTGGGGTGTTGGCGGCGTGGGTCAGCTTGGCCGAACCATCGGCCTCGGCCTGCAGCCGCGCGATGCGCGCGGACAGACCTTGCAGCCGTGCGCGCTTTTCACCCAGCGTGGAGTTGGCTTGCATGGCCGAGACGGCAATCAGCGGCTGGCCCTTGCGCACCACATCGCCTTCGCGCACAAACACCTGCTGCACGATGCCGCCTTCCAAATGCTGCACCAGTTGTTGTTTGCCCGAAGGGATGATGCGGCCCTGGGTGTGCACGACGCGGTCGATATCGGCCAGCGCGGCCCAAGCCAGCAGGGCCGTCAACACGGCGCCAGCGGCATAGATGAAGACGCGGGGTTTGATGAGCCGGCGCTGCAGGCCCAGGTTCTCGTCCAGGTGCTGCGCCAGCAACTCCAAACCGGCGTTGGACTGGGGGGGCGATGAGGTCAGGGCGGCGCTCATGATCACTCCGTGAAAGACACTGTGACGTAGGGGCTGGGGGCTCGGGTTTGTGCGTCCATCTGCACCTCGATGCGATCGGCCGGGAAACCCACCTCCAGCAGCACATTGCGCACCGACATCACGCGCAAGTACACGGCGCGCTGGTTGTCCGAGATGTCCATGGCTGGGCCGCGCCCGACCACCACCACCTTTTTGACCTGCTTGTAGGGGCTGGCGGCTTTGCGCAGCAGCTCCGTGGCTTTGTCGTCCAGCGTCAGCGCGCTGGCCTCAAAGTCCAGGCGCAGCACATTGGGTACTTCCTTCAAAGCGCCGCCGCCACTGCCACTGCTGCTTTGACCCCCGGCCACGGGGATGCGAATCACCCCCGGTGCCACCGAGTTGGGGCTGCGCTGGGCCACATCGCCCGTGAGCGTGGCGCCCTGTGTCGGCGTTGAGGCCGGGGCTGACACCTTGACCTGCTTGGCCATGTGTTCGTCGATGATTTTTTGCGCGATGCGCTTGCCCATCATCTGGGCCGCGAAAGCCAGAGAAATGGCCAACACCACCACCACGAAGATCATGGCGATGACCACATTGGTGAGGGCATCTACAAACCCTGGCCAATAGGAGTCAGCGCTGCTTTTTCCGCCTGCCATGCTGGAGTCTCCGTTTGAATCAGGGCGTGGGGCGAGCGCTGCTCGCTCCAAAGTGTTGAACCAGGCGCCCGGTGAGGTGCGCCACCTTGACGTGGTTTTGCAGCTCGGTGATGCACAGCTGCACGAGCTCGGTCTTGTTTTGGTGCAGGCGCTGGTAGGCGTCCAGCACATCCAGCAGTTGGCGCGTGCCGCCCACCATCTGGGCGCGGAAGGCATCCACCACGGTGCGGTTGGCTTGCAGCTCTTCGCGCAGCGATTGGTAGCGCTCGGCCACCGCGTCCAGCGCGGCATAGGTGGCTTCGAGCTCTTGTTCGAGCTTGCGCTGCGAGGCGTCGGCGTTGGCTTGGCGCTCGCGCATGCGTGCCAGTGCGGCGCGGTTTTGCGCCCAGTCCGCGCCGCCGTTGAGCAGCGACCAGGTCATGGTGACCATGGCCTTGGAGTCACGGCTGTAGCTGGCCGTGCCCGAGCTGTTGATGCCCCGCGTATGGCTGAGCTCCAGCTCCACACGCGGCAGGAACTTGTCCTGGTGCGAGGTGGCCTCCAGCCGCATGGCTTCGGCTTCGGTGCGGGTGGCGATCAGGTCCGGGTTGTAACCATGGGCCTCGCGGGCGGCGCTGTCCATGTCGGCAGGGATCAAAAACTCTTCGGGCGGGGTCAGGCTCAACTCTGACGTGGATTGGCCCACCAAGCTGTTGAGCCGCTGGGTGGCACTGCGCAATCCAGCACGCGCATCGGCCAGTTGTGAGCGCGCATTGGCCACACGGGCACGCACACGGTCGCGCTCTGCCCCGCTGGTGCCCCCGGCGCTGGCGCGCTTGCTCACGTAGTCCAGCAGTTCGCCCAACAGCAACTCGTAGTCCTTGTTGAGTTCCACCGCCAGGCGGCTTTGCAGGGTTTGCAGGTAGGTCGAGGCCACATCCAGGCCGGCGTTGGAGATGGCGCCTTGCAGCTGGAAATCCGTGGAGGCAGCCAGCGTGCCTTGGCGTTGGTATTCGGTGCGTGCGGCCATGTCCAGCAGCGATTGGCGCAGGATGATGGAGCCATCCTTGCGTTCGCGCAGGGTCCAGGGCTGCTCGCTCTCGAGCCGACCGCGGCCAATGCCTACGCGGCCATCCAGGCGCGGCAGCAAGGCACCGCGAGCGGCACGCGCCGTTTCGTTGTAGGAGTCTTTGCGGTGCTTGGAGGCCTGCACATCCAGGCTGTTGTCAATGCCCAGCGCCATGGCTTGCCAGAGGTTGAGCGGGGTGCCGGTGCTGACGCCGTCGCTCAGCGCCAGCGTGTTGGGCAGGCCCAGCACACCGGCCAAGTCTTGAGCGCGCGGGCGGCGCTGACCGTCTTGCGTGGCGTCGCTGCTGGCCTGCGGGGCAGACGCTGCCTCGGCCGCACTGGCAGCTGGTTCAGCGGGCTGCGCGGCCTCTTGCGTTGTGGCTGCGCGGCGCAGGTTTTGGCGGCGTGCGGCATTGGCTTGGCCGGTCGCAGCACCTGCGGCACGGGCGGCCAAGACACGCTTTTCCACCTCGCGCAGCGGCAGCCCGACGTCCAAGATCATGCGCGTGATCCCATCGCGCACCTTGGACACCCCGGCCACCAGTGCAGGCGCTGCCAGCTCAGGCTTGGTTGGGGTGGGGGCCGCGGCGGGCTGGCTGGCTGCGGCCGGAGCTTCGGGCTGGGCCAGCGGTGTGGTGTCTGCCACTGCAGCCTCTGAGGCGGCAGAAGCCGCCGAAGCAGGTGCAGCAGGTGCAGCAGGCGCTGTAGGCGCAGACGCAGCTGACGCCGGTGCCTCGGGGCTTTGTGGCGCGGAGGCTGCGGAGGCCGGGGCTTCAGGCTCCGCTGGGGGCTCTTCAGGTGTTTCTGGCGCGGTCTGTTCAGTTGCTGCCTTGATGTGTGCAAAGCCGTTCGGAGGCATCAGCAGGCCGAGCTGTATCAGCAGTGCGAGGGTGAGGCGTGATTGCATGATCAAAGAGTCCCGCTGTCTTCAGCTTGAGCTGTGGTTACGACCATTCGTCCCGTGGTTTGTGCCGCGCCGGCGGGGCGCGTGGGCATGAGCTGGCTGGGGTGGCCATCGGCCACGAGTTGGCCCCGGTCCAGCACCAGCACGCGGTCGGCCATGTTGATGAGTTCGGCGGCGTGGGTGCTGATGAGCACGCAGCGCTCCTTGCTCAGGGTCTGCAGGGTTTGGATGAGCCGGTCTTGCGCCTGGCGGTCCAGCCCCAGGGTGGGCTCGTCCAACAGCAGCACGGCGCTGGCACCGTGGAAGCAGCTGGCCAGGGCCAGCATCTGGCGTTGGCCGCCGGAGAGGCCCAGACCATTGGTGCCGATGAGGGAGTTCAAGCCCAGCTCGCCGCGCTCCAGCATGGGGCCCAGCCCCGCTTGGCGCAGCGCCGTGGTGATGGCCTCGTCTGTGGCCTGCAAGTCACCCCCAGCCACGATGTCGCGCACCGTGCCGCCCAAAAAGCTGGGGTCCTGGGGTTTGTGCATGACTTGGCGGCACAGCCACAGGCGTTGCTCGTCGCTGTCAATGAGGTGGGCGCCAAAGCTGTAGCGTCCGGCGGTGTGGGGCAGTTGCCCAGCCAGCACTTTGAGCAGGCTGCTCTTGCCCGAGCCCGAACCGCCCACCACGGCCACCAGGCCGTTGGCACGCAGCTGCACATTGAGCTGGTTCAGGGCTGGGCGGTCTTTGCCGGGGTAGGTGAATTGCAGGCCCTCCAGGCACAGGCCCTCGCTGGCCAGCGCTGTGGCCATGGCCTCTTGCGGCAGCAGCGGGGGGACTTTGAGTTCCACGGTTTTGCCCAGCTCGGTGAGCGCTTGTTGAAGCTCGCTCCAGCGGTTCCACAGCGGTGCCACGGTGCACATCGCCGAGAGCAGACGCATGGCCAAAAGGTTGGCGGAGATGAGCCCGCCCACGGAGAGGGTTTGGGCTTCAATCATGTACACGCCCACCACCAGCACCAGCACCGAGTTCATGGTCACCACCAGGGGCATGGTTTGGCTTTGCAGCTGTTGCCACCAGCGCGCACGGGCACTGGCTTTGGCGCTGTGCAGGGCTTGCTCGCGATAGCTCTTGAGGGCTTGCACCGCGCGCAGCCGGCCGTGCAGCGCGTCGCGTGCCAGCAGCACGTCCATGAGCAATTGCAGCTTGTGGCGGGTGACGGTGTTGGCGTCGGTCTGGCGGCGGTGGGCCAGGGCGTGAAAGAGCTGGCCCAAGGCCATCAAACCCAGCCCCAGCGCCAAGGGGATGAACACGAGGGGCCCGGCGATGATGGCCATGGCCAGGGCAAACAGCAGCACAAAGGGCAGATCGGCCCAGCCCATGAGGCTTTGCGCGGAGAGCGCATCGCGGCTTTGCGAGACTTCGCGCATGCGGGCCATGACTTCGGCGGGCACGAGCTGGCGGGTCAGGGGGGCTTGCAGCACGCCGCGCATGAGGCGTTCGTCCAGGAAGGCGTCCCAACGTGCCCCCGCATGCTCCAGCATCAGCGCACGCGACCAGCGCAACAGGCCTTCGATGGCGGTGATCAAGGCCATGCCGATGGCCAGGGCCCAGAGGGTGTCGTGAACCTGGTTGCCGATCGCCTTGTCGTACACCAGCATGGAGAACAACGGCATGCCCAGCATGATCAGATTGATCAGCAGGCTGGCAAATCCCAGCTCAGCCAGGTGCTTGGCGTTGCGTCGCAAAAACAGCCTGATAGCCAGCTTGTTCACGTCCCCTCCGTTTTGCGCGCACTTTTTGTGCGGATGCCCCATTGTGCGTACTGCTATTCGCACTTAAGGGTCAAAAAGTGCCTCAAGACCACGCATTTGTGAGCCGAGGCGCTTTTTGCTCGGGGTCAGATGTGGAAGTTCGTGAGATTTCTCACATCTGACCCCTTTCGGGGGGGAGTGGCCGTGCTTAATGCAACAGCTGGGCCTGGTGCAGCAGGTCTTGCAAGGTCGCATGAACCGCCACCGTGGGCTCCTGCCAGGTGTCGAGCGGTTCGCTGGGCTGGGCAGGCGCGGCGGCGCTGGTGGCCGTGGCGCTTTGGTAGGTCAGCCCCACACCCGGTTGCCACACGACGCTAGCCTCTGCTGCATCGGCGTTGTGCAGGGCGTCATGCCAAGACCATCCGGTGCTGCCCGTGCTGCCCGTGCTGCTGTTTGGTGTAGCGCTGAAGGACTGCAGGTCGATGAGGTCGTGCGCGGGTTGGTACTGCGCAGCCGGGGCTTGCGCGGCGGGTGCATGGGTCGCGGCAGCGTCGCCATCGGCACCGGCAGCGGCGGTGACCCTGGACGGTGCCTCGGGCAGGCCTGAAGCGCCGGCGCCGGGCTCGGGCAAGCGGTTCACGATGTCCGTCAGCCCCCAGGTGGTGCCGTCAGTGAAGACGATTTGCTGCAGCGGGTTGCCGCTGTGCCCCACGCTGCCGTTGACCATAAAGCCCTCGAAGGCGATTTGGTCGGTGCTGCCGTTGATGGACAGCAGCAGGTTCTCGCCGTCCAGTTGCAGGTACACATCACCCGTGCTGATGCCCGTGCCCAGGTGCAGGGTGTCGACTTTGTTTGCGGTGGTGTCCGTCGAGCTGCTCACCCAGTCCTGCCCGTCGCCGCGGCCGAAGACATAGACATCGTTGCCTGCACCGCCGTCGAGCGTGTCGTTGCCCGCGCCGCCGGTCAGGGTGTCGGCACCCGCATCGCCGTTGAGGGTGTTGTTGCCGCTGTTGCCGGTGATGAGGTTGTCCTGGCCATTGCCTGTGCCGTGCAAGTCGGCACTGCCGGTGAGGGTGAGGTTTTCGACATTGGCGCTCAGGGTGTAGCTCACGCTGGCTTGCACGGTGTCGCTGCCTTCGCCCGCGTTTTCGGTCACCACGTCGCCGACGTTGTCGACGAAGTAGCTGTCGTTGCCTGCAGCGCCAATGAGGGTGTCGGCACCCGCACCGCCATCGAGCGTGTTGTTGCCACTGTTGCCGGTGATGAGGTTGGACAGCGCATTGCCCGTGCCGTTCAGGTTGGCCGTGCCGGTGAGGGTGAGGTTCTCGAGGTTGGCACCCAGCGTGTAGCTGAAGTTGGCCTGCACGGTGTCGGTGCCTTCGCCGGCGTTTTCGGTCACGACGTCGCCGGTGCTGTCGAGCACGTAGCTGTCGTTGCCCGTGCCGCCTGCCAGGGTGTCGGCGCCCGCGCCGCCATCGAGCGTGTTGTTGCCCGCGTTGCCGGTGATGACGTTGTTCAGGCTGTTGCCCGTGCCGTTCAAGTCGGCCATGCCCGAGAGGGTGAGGTTCTCGACGTTGGCGCTCAGGGTGTAGCTCACACTGGCCTGCACGGTGTCGGTGCCTTGCGCTGCACTTTCGGTCACCACATCGCCCACGTTGTCGACGCTGTAGCTGTCGTTGCCTGCGCCGCCGATGAGGGTGTCCGCGCCCGTGCCGCCATCGAGCGTGTTGTTGCCCGCGTTGCCGGTGATGACGTTGGCCACCTCGTTGCCCGTGCCGTTCAAGTTGCCCGTACCGGTGAGGGTGAGGTTCTCGACGTTGGCGCTCAGGGTGTAGTTCACGCTGGCTTGCACGGTGTCGCTGCCTTCGCCTGCGTTTTCGGTGACCACGTCGCCGACGTTGTCGACCAGGTAGCTGTCGTTGCCAGCAGCGCCGATGAGGGTGTCGGCACCCGCGCCGCCATCGAGCGTGTTGTTGCCGCTGTTGCCGGTGATGACGTTGGCCAGGGCATTGCCCGTGCCGTTCAAGTCCGCCGTGCCGGTGAGGGTGAGGTTCTCGAGATTGGCGCCCAGGGTGTAGCTGAGGCTGGCGCGAACGGTGTCGGTGCCTTCGCCTGCGTTTTCGGTCACCACATCGTTGGCGTCGTCCACCACAAGGACGTCGTCGCCGGTGCCGCCAATCAGGGTGTCGGCCCCGGCGCCGCCGTCCAGCGTGTCGTTGCCCGCGCCGCCGTCGAGCTGGTTGTTGGCGCTGTTGCCGGTCAGCACGTTGTTCAGGGCGTTGCCGGTGCCATTGAGGGCGGAATTGCCGGTGAGGGTGAGGTTCTCGAGGTTGGTGCCCAGGGTGTAGTTGAAGTTGGCCTGCACGGTGTCGGTGCCCGCATTGGCGGCTTCCACCACCACGTCGCTGGCGTTGTCCAGGTCATAGACATCGTTGCCCAAGCCGCCCACCAGGCTGTCATTGCCTGCGCCACCAATGAGCGTGTCGTCGCCATTGCCGCCGGTCAGGGTGTCGTTGCCTGCGCCACCGTCGAGCGTGCCGCCGATGCTGGCGGCCAAGATGGGGGCTGCGTTCTTGTAGGGGTGGGTGGCTGACAGCAGGTTTTGCGTGCCCCATTTCCAGGCCATAAAGCCTTCCAGCAGTTGGCGGTCGGCATCGCTGAGGGTGCCGGTGGTCAGGATGTAGTCGCCAAACTGCCCGCTGTAGTACCAGCCCGTGCCCCACGTCGAGCCGCCGCCAATGCGCATGTCCGCGACGTTGCGCAACAGCCCCAAGGTGGCCACGCCATGGGCCGCGCCATTGAGGTCGGTGTAGATGGTGGCCCGGCTGGCGGTGTTGAGGGTGTTGCCGTCCCTGTAGTAGGTTTGGGCAGCGCTCCAGTAGTTGACGTTGTTGATGCCACTGCCGCCCTGGTCGGCCAAGAACGAAAAGCCCGTGGTGCCATAGGTGAAGGGCATGTACTGGGTGTCAGTGGTGTTTTGCATCCACATGGCGTTGACGGCAATGGTGTCGCTGCCAATGTTGAGCGTGGGCACGCGCAGCATGTCGTCCAAGCCGTCAAAGCGCAGGGTGGGCAGGCCATTGAGGCCCTTGGCTTCGAAGGTCGGCGCGGAGTTGCCCACGCCGTTGGGCAAGAGGTTGTAGGCATGGTTGCCCTTGCCGGACTTGTCTGCCCACATCACCACACGGCCATCGACCACGCCGGTTTCGGCCGCACCCTCGCGCAGGCCGTTGCCGTTGAGGTCGGCCGCATCCAGCCACATCGCCAGCTGGTTGCCCAGGGCGGTGGGGGCCCAGTCTTTGCCCAAGGTCAGGGTGTCGTTGCCGTCGCCGCCGCGCAGGGTGGAGCCGCCGTCGGCCAGGAGTTTGTCGTCGCCCAGGCCGCCTTCGAGCGTGTCCGCACCGCCCCAGCCGTTCAAGGTGTCGTTGCCGCCGCCGCCGTTCAGCAGGTTGGCCCCCAGGTTGCCGGTGAGCACGTTGGCGCCGCTGTTGCCCGTGGCGTTGATGGCACTGCTGCCCGTGAGGGCGATGTTTTCGAGGTTGGGCGAGGCGCTGATGTCCCAGCTCACGCTGGCCTGCACGGTGTCGGTGCCTTCGGCGGCGTTTTCCGTCAGGGTGTCAGCGGTGTCGTTCACCACATAGGTGTCGTTGCCCGCGCCGCCTTGCAGGGTGTCGGTGCCGCCGCCGCCCTGCAGGTAGTCGTCGCCCGCGCCAGCTTGCAGCATGTCGCCCTGGGTGTCGCCTGCAGCGGTTTGGGCGGTGTAGCTGAAGTGGTCGGCCGTGATGTCGCTGTAGGTGGTTTGGCCCGCCAGCTTCCACTGCAGTTGCATGGCGGCATTGCTACCGCCTTCAACGTATTCGATCCTGATGCGGTGCTTGCCCTCCGAGAGGTTCACAGGGGTGCCGTCGGCCACGGTGGCCAGGGCGCTGTCGCGGCTCAAGACTAGTTGGTCGTCGATGAACAGGCGCACCCGGTCGTCGATGATCGCGCCGAAGGTGATCAGGCCTGCCTCCGAGGCGCCAATGTTGATGTCACCCGTCCAGCGCACGGTGAAGTTGTCAGCGCCAATCAAGGCGTCTGGCGCGGCAGTGCCCCAGTTGAAATTGGGGGTTTCCTGGCGCACCCAGTTGGGGTTTTGTTCCACCAGCAAGTTGCTGCTGTTGAAATACTCGGCTTTGAGCCCTTGGTAGACCTGCGCCTCGCGTGCAGAGCGCAGCACGTCGTTGCCCAGGCCCCCCACCAGGCTGTCCACGCCGCTGGCGCCTTCCAGCCAATCGTTGCCGTCGCCGCCTTGCAGGGTGTCGTTGGCCTGGCCGCCCAGCAGGGTGTCGTTGCCCGCGCCACCGTCCAGGCTGTCACCCGCCGTGTCTGCGGCAATGGGGGCCGGGCCCCAGCTGAGGTGGTCGGTGGGTACATCGGCCCAAGTGGTGGCTGCCGACTGCTTCCACTGCCAGCTCAGGCTGGCATTGCCGGAGATTTCCGTGTACTCGATGCGGATGTCGTGAGCCCCGGCCGTGAGGGTGACGTCCCCGCTGGTGTTGAGCGCGGTGTAGCTGTCTGCCACCAGCACGCCGTCCACCCACAACCGGGCGTATTGGTCAGCGGCAATCTTGAAGTTGTAGGTGCCTGCTTCGGCCGGGCTGAGGTTGAGCTGGCCCAGCCAGCGCGTGCAGTAGTTGTCGCTGCCCGTCAGGATGTTGGGCCATGCCGTGCCCCAGTTCTGGTTGGGGTTTTCGTAGCTGATGTAGTTGATGGTGGAGAACGAATAGGTGTTGTTGTAGTACTCCGTGCGCAGCCCCATGCGGCCGATGGTGTAGGCCGCGCTCTTAAGCAGGTCGTCACCATTGCCGCCCAGCAGGGTGTCGGCCCCGTTGCCGCCGCCAAAAAGGGTGTCATTGCCGTCCAGGCCACTGAGGCTGTCGGCGCCTGCGGCGCCTTCGAGCAGGTTGTTCAGCGTGTTGCCGGTGCCGGTGTTGTTGGTGGTGGCGGTAAAGCGCAGGTTCTCGACGTTGCTGCCCAGGGTGTAGGTGGCCAGCGTGGTTTGCACGCTGTCGGTGCCTGCGTTGGCGGCTTCAGAGACCGAATCGGCGGCGTTGTCCACCACATAGGTGTCGTCCCCCGTGCCCCCGGCCAGGGTGTCGGCCCCGGTGCCCCCATCCAGGATGTTGTTGCCGCTGCCGCCGGTGATGGTGTTGGCCAGGGCGTTGCCAGTCAGGCGTGCGCTGTAGCTGATGAAGCTGGCGTTGAGGTTTTCAACGTTGGCGTCCAGCCACCAGTCGAAGTTGTTGCGCAGCTCCACGGTGTCGGTGCCCTCGCCCGCAGCCTCCACGGCCGTGGTGCGGTAGGCGTAGATGCGGTAGGTGTCGTCCCCCGTCAAGCCCGTGAGGGTTTGATACGCCCATTGGACGTTGCCGGCACCTACCAAGGTGTCGTTGCCCGTGCTGCCCACGCCGTTGACGTAGTAGGCGTTCCACAGATCCAAGGTCTCGACATTGCTGGGTATGGTGAGGCTCAGCACATTGCCAATCGTGCCGTTGCTGCGTGAAACCCAAAGGGTGTCGTTGCCTTCGCTGGCGTTTTCCACCACGCTCCAGCCCGTGGGAAAGGCGCCGGTGCTGTTGCTGTAGAGGCGGTAGAAGTCGTCGCCTGCGGCCCCGGCCAGGGTGTTGCTGCTGCCGGTGGTGTTGAAGCTCAAATCGTTGGCCAGGGCATTGCCGTCGAGGCGGACATTGCTGACGGGAGTCAGCACACCGCTGACCACCGTGCTGGTGGCAATGAAGCCGTTCTCCACATTGGCAGGCAGTGTGAAGTTGGCCCAGGCGTAGACCTGGTCTGTGCCCTCGCTGGCGTTTTCGGTGACTACGTCGCCGACGTTGTCGACGTAGTAGGTGTCGTCGCCTGCGCCGCCCACCAGGGTGTCGGCACCGGCCTTGCCGTCAATGAGGTTGTTGGCAGAGTTGCCGGTGATGGTGTTGGCCAGGGCATTGCCTGTGCCGTTGAGCGCGGAGGTGCCCGTGAGCACGAGGTTTTCAACGTTTTTGGGCAGCACGTAGGAGACACCGGCCCGCACGGTGTCGGTGCCCTGGCTGGCCAGTTCGTAGACGGTGTGGTCCATGTTGCTGACGACATAGCTGTCGTCGCCCGCGCCACCGGCCAGCCAGGCGGCACCGCTGCCGCCCACCAGGCTGTCGTTGCCTGCGCCGCCAAAGAGGGCGTCATTGCGACCGCCGCCGGTGAGGGTGTCGTTGCCGTCGCCGCCAAACACCACGGCGTCGAGCAAGCCCGTGCCGCGCGAGCTGGTGCCGGTGTAGCTGGCCGTGAGGGTGTCAGCACCCGTGCTGCCAAAGGCCAGGCGCGCCTGGGACCAGCTGGCATCGCCCGCAATGCTGCCCAGCAGCGAGACCGAGGGGGCCGTGTAGGAGGTGGTGGCCGCCCACTTGGGGCTGAGGCTGTTGAGCAAGATTTGGCGCTCAAACACCCCGGCGCTGTGGTCCAGCACCACCACTTCGGAGACATAGCCGCGGAAGTACTCGCTCCACTGCAGGGCACCGCCCACCGTCATGGTGCCCCAGTTGCCGGTATTGGTGTTGCTGCCCTGCAGCGCCACGCCGTTGTACAGCGCGGCCGTGCCATTGCTGCCATTGGTGGCCTGGTAGCTGGTGCCGGTGAAGATTTGGGTGGCCTGGGTGACGGTGTGCAGGCCCGCGCCGGTGACCCAGCCGCTGACATACATATTGTCCTGGGTGTTGCTCCAGGTGCCGATCAGCGAGTTGTTGTCCGAGGCCGAAATCAAGCGCCCCTGGGTGCCGCTGTTGGGGGTGCCCACCACGATGATGGAGTAGTCGCGCCCCAGGTTGAGGCCGCTCAGATAGACCTGCCCACCACTGAAAAGCAGCGCGTCACGGCCATTCACGGCCGTGGTGTTGAGCACGGCCTGGTTGCCGGAGGTGGTTTGCGTGAAGTTGTAGCCGTTGCCGCTCTTGTCCACCCAAGTGGTGAGCTTGTTGCCGGCCACCAGGCCGGTTTCGTTGATGCCTTCGACCACGCCGTCGCCGTCCACGTCGCTGGCGTCCAGCCAGCTCAACATGCCGCTGGCCTGGCTCAGGCTGGGGTCGGCCACGCGGCCCCAGTTGTCCAGATCGGACATGGCGGGCAGCACCTGCAGGTTGTCGCTCACGGCCAGGTTCAGCAGGCCTGGGCTGGTGGGGGTGATCAAGCGCCCGGCGACGCCCGAGTGCAGCGTGATGGCCGAGGCGTTGCTCAGGTCGGTGACGTTGTTGTATTCGGAGCTGGACAGCAGCAGCACGTCGCGCCCGCCCAGGCTGGCCACGCCGTCGCCCAGCACTTCCAGGCGGCCACCACTGTCGGACCCGACAAAGCCTGGCGCGTTCACCAAGCTCGAAGGCAGGGTGATGTAGTCGGTTTGGCTGCCGCTGAAGTCCAGGGCTTCGATGTTGATGAGTTGGTTGGCCAGCCCAGTCAGTGGCGGGTTGCTGGCGGCCGTGCCGTCGAGCTTGACGGTGTCAAAGCCCGCCCCACCGGTGGCGGTGACGAAGTTCAAATCCCCCAGCACAAAGGTGTCGGCCCCGGCGCCGCCGTCCAGTGTGTCGGCCCCGCCGCCGCCCGTCAGCACGTTGTCGCCCCCGTTGCCGGTGATCTGGTTGGCCAGGCTGTTGCCCGTGCCGTTGAGGCTGCCGCTGCCCGTCAGGGTGAGGTTTTCGAGGTTGTTGCCCAGGGTCCAGCTCACGCTGGCGCGCACGGTGTCGATGCCGTTGCCGGGGTCTTCGCTGATTTGGTCTGCGGCGCTGTCCACCACATAGGTGTCGTTGCCTGCGCCACCGGTCATGGTGTCGTTGCCCGCGCCGCCGTCGAGCACGTTGTTGCCGCTGTTGCCGTCCAGCGTGTTGTTCAGCGTGTTGCCGGTGCCATCGACGCTGTTGAACCCGGTCAGCGTGAGGCGCTCGATATTGGCCGCCAAGGTGTAGCTGACGCTGGCGTAGACGCGGTCGTTGCCTTCGTTGCCGCCTTCAATGACTTGGTCTGCCGTGTTGTCGACGTAGTAAACGTCATCGCCCAGGCCACCGGCCATGACGTCAGAGCCCGCGCCGCCATCAATGATGTTGCTGCCATCGTTGCCGGAGATCTGGTTGTTCAGGGCATTGCCCGTGCCCGTGAGGTCGCCGTTGCCCAGCAAGACCAGGTTTTCCAGGTTGTCACCCAGGGTGTAGGACAGTGTGCTGCGCAGCGTATCGGTACCCTGGTTGGCGTATTCGCTGACGACGTCGTTGACGTTGTCCACCGCGTAGGTGTCGTCGCCGTCGCCGCCTGCCATGGTGTCGGCCCCGGCGCCGCCGTCGAGCACGTTGTTGCCGCTGTTGCCCACCAGGCGGTTGTCCAGCGCATTGCCCGTGGCGTTGATGGTGCCCACGCCTGTGAGGGTGATGTTCTCGATGTTGTCCGACAGCACAAAGCTGGCGCTGGCAAAGACTTGGTCGGTGCCCTGAGCCATGAGCTCGTTGACGCGGTCGCTGCTGCTGTCAACGTAGTAGGTGTCGTTGCCGCGCCCGCCGGTCATGGTGTCGGCCCCGGCGGCGCCGTCGATGATGTTGTCGCCGTCGTTGCCGGTGAGCTGGTTGTCCAGCGCATTGCCCGTGGCGTTGAGGTTGTCGATGCCGGTGAGGGTGAGGTTCTCGACGTTGTCCGCGAGCGTGTAGCTCACGCTGGCGGTGATGCTGTCGCTGCCTTCGCCTGCGGCCTCGGTGACGACATCGCCTGCGTCGTCCACGCTGTAGCTGTCGTCGCCCGCGCCCCCGGCCATGGTGTCGGCGCCCGCGCCGCCGTCGATTTGGTTGGCGCCGCTGTTGCCGCTGATGACGTTGTTCAGGGCGTTGCCGGTGGCGTTGATGGCCGCACCGCCGGTGAGCACGAGGTTTTCGACGTTGGCGGTGAGGGTGTAGCCGATGGAGGAGCGCACGGTGTCCGTGCCCTCGCTGACGAGCTCGGTGACGACATCACCGGCGTGGTCCACCACATAGGTGTCGTCGCCTTGGCCGCCGCGCATTTGGTCGGCCCCGGCGCCACCGTCCAGGCGGTTGTTGCCGGTGTTGCCGGTGAGCACGTTGTTGAGGGCATTGCCCGTGGCGTTGATCGCGCCCGCGCCGGTGAGGGTGATGTCCTCGACGTTGTCTGATAGCGAGTAGCTGACACTGGAGAGCACCAGGTCGCGCCCGGCGTCGGCTTGCTCGGTGACCCCGTCGCCGGTGTTGTCGACGACGTAGGTGTCGTCACCCAGGCCCCCGGCCATGCTGTCGGCACCGGCTTTGCCGTCGATGAGGTTGTTGCCGTCGTTGCCAGTGAGTTGGTTGTCCAGCTCGTTGCCGCTGAGGTTGAGGTCGTTGGTGCCCAGCAGCACGCCGTTTTCGACGTTGGCCACCAGGGTGTAGCTGACGCTGGTGCGCACGGTGTCGGTGCCTTCAGCGCCGTTTTCAATCACCACGTCGCCTTGGCTGTCCAGCATGTAGTTGTCGTCACCCTCGCCGCCGAGCAGGGTGTCGTCGCCTGCGCCGCCATCCAGCGTGTCGTCGCCGCCGCTGGCTTCGATGCGGTTGGCCAGCGCACTGCCGGTGAGCGCATCGGCGCGCACCGAGCCCACCAGGTTTTCGATGTTGGAGAGGCGGTCGCCCTGGGCGTCGCCGCCCTGGCCCAGCCCGGTGCTGAGGTTGACGTTCACGCCCAGGCCAGAGCCCGCGTAGCTGGCGGTGTCTATGCCTGCGCCACCGTCCAGGGTGTCGGCGCCCGCGCCGCCTTGCAGCGTGTCGTTGCCCGCGCCAGCGAGCAGGCGGTTGGCGGCGGCATCGCCGCTGAGTTGGTCGTCAAAGGCGGAGCCGCTGAGGTTGGCGATGTTGATGTAGACATCGCCCTGGGCATCGCTGCTGTTGGTGGCGGGCAGGGTCAGGTTGGCCACCACGCCCGCGCTGGCATTGGTGTAGCTGGCGGTGTTGTTGCCGTCGCCGCCATCGAGCGTGTCGGCACCGGTGCCGCCCATGAGGGTGTCGTCGCCATCGCCGCCGCTCAAGCGGTTGTTGGCGCCGTCGCCGATCAGGGTGTCGGCATTGGCGCTGCCTTGCAGGTTTTCAATGCTGGTGTAGAGGTCGCCCTGGGCGTCGCCAACGTTGTCGGCCGCATCCAGCAAGCTGGCCGTGACGCCTGCCGTGGCGCCCGTGTAGCTGGCGGTGTCCACGCCCTGGCCGCCGATGAGGGTGTCGGCGCCAGCGGCCCCTTCGAGCGTGTCGTTGCCCAGTCCGCCTTCCAGCACATTGGCGTCTTCCGAGCCTGTGAGCTGGTCGTTGAATTCCGAACCGATGAGGTTTTCGACCCCAAGCAGCTTGTCACCCTCTGCTTCGGCCCCGGCGCCTTTGCCTGTGGTGAGGTTGACCACCACCGCATCGGTGGCCACTGCGTAGGTGACGGTGTCGGTGCCCTCGCCGCCATCGAGCGTGTCGGCGCCCGCACCGCCCACCAGCAGGTCGTTGCCAGCCAGGCCGCTGAGGCGGTTGTCGCCAGTGTCGCCCGTGAGGGTGTCGGCAAAGGTGCTGCCGGTGAGGTTTTCGATGCTGACGTACTGGTCAGCCGCAGCCTCGCCGGTGTTGCTGTCGGGTGTGGCCAGGCTGGCGTTGACGCCCACGGCGGCACGTTGGTAGCTGGCGGTGTCGTTGCCTTCGCCGCCATCGAGCACGTCGGCCCCCAGGCCACCGATGAGCACGTCGTTGCCCGCTTGGCCGCTGAGGCGGTTGTCGGCATCGTCGCCCGCCAGGGTGTCGTTCAGTGCGCTGCCGCTGAGGTTTTCGATGCTGATGTATTGGTCGCCCGCCGCGTCGCCCGCGTTGATGCGGGGGGTGAGCAAATCGGCCCAGACCCCGGCGCTGGCGCTGGCGTAGGTGGCGGTGTCGCTGCCGTCGCCACCGTCGAGCACGTCGGCGCCGCCGCGGCCTTCGAGCACGTCGTCACCGGCCATGCCGCTGAGCACGTTCACGCCCGCGTCGCCGCGCAGTTGGTCGGCCGAGTTCGAGCCCGTCAGGTTTTCAATGCCGGTGAGAAGGTCGCCCGTGGCGTCGCCCCCACTGGCGGTGCTGGCAAAGAGGTCGACGTTCACACCGCGCCCGGAGGCGATGTAGGTGGCGGTGTCAATGCCTTCGCCGCCATCGAGCGTGTCGGCGCCCGCAGCACCGGCGATCAGGTCGTCGCCCGCATCGCCCGCGATGCGGTTGTCGCCCAAGTCGCCCGTGAGGGTGTCGTTGAAGGCGCTGCCGCTGAGGTTTTCGATGCTGCTGTACTGGTCGCCCGCCGCATCGCCGAGGTTGTGGCTGGCGTCCGCCAGATTGGCCAGCACGCCGGCCGTGGCGCGGCCGTAGGCCGCGGTGTCTTTGCCCTCGCCGCCGTCCAGGGTGTCGGCGCCGCTGCCGCCTTCGAGCCAGTCGTCGCCTGCACGGCCGCTCAGCAGGTTGGCCCCTGCGTCGCCATAGAGCGTGTCGTTGCCCGCTGAGCCCGCAATGTTTTCGATGGTGCTGAGCAGGTCGCCCTCAGCGTCGCCACCCCGGCCTTTGCCGCTGCTGAGGTCCACGTGCACGGCTTCTGCCGAGGCTTGGTAGTCGGCGGTGTCGATGCCTGCGCCGCCCTCCAGGGTGTCGGCCCCTGTGCCGCCGGTGAGGGTGTCGTCACCGTCGTCGCCACGCAGGGTGTCGTTGCCCATGCGACCTTCCAGCCAGTCGTTGCCGCCGTCTCCGAGCAAGCGGTTGTTGGCGTTGTCACCCTGGAGTTGGTCGTCGAACTGGCTGCCTGCGAGGTTTTCGATGGACTCGTACTTGTCGCCCGTGGCGTCGCCGCCGTCGGCCCCCCCGGTGGCCAAGTCGACGCGCACGGCTGCGCCGCTGCGCGTGTAGCTGGCTGTGTCTGAGCCTTCGCCGCCGATGAGGGTGTCTGCACCGGCGCCGCCTTCGAGTGTGTCGGCGCCTTTTTGACCGTCCAGCACGTTGGCGCTGGCGTCGCCGACGATGCTGTCGGCGTAGCGCGTGCCCAGCACGTTTTCAATATTGCTGTATTGATCGCCCGTCGCGTCACCGCCGCGCCCGCCCAAGCTGAGATCGACTTGGACGGAGGAGGTCGAGGCGCTGTAGTCCACCAGGTCCACGCCCTCACCACCGTCCATGATGTCGGCCCCGGCGCCGCCAATGAGCGTGTCGTTGCCCCCCCGACCAAAGAGCTGGTCGTCGCCGGGGTTGCCCATCAGCACGTTGGCGTTGTCGTCGCCCGTCAGCGTGTCGTTGTACTCCGAGCCCTCGAGGTTTTCGATGCTCTGGTAGCTGTCGCCCGCTGCGTCGCCGACGTTGGCGCTGGCGTCAGAGAGGTTGGCATTGACGGCGCCCAGTGCGCCCAGGTAGCTGGCGGTGTCGTGGCCTTCGCCGCCGATGAGGGTGTCGGCCCCCGCACCGCCTTCGAGCCAGTCGTCCCCCATGCCGCCGCTGAGCTGGTTGGCCTTGGCGTCGCCCGTGAGTTCGTCGGCCAGGCGCGAGCCCACCAGGTTTTCGACGTCCTGGAGGCGGTCACCTTCGGCGTCGCCGCCCAGGCCCTTGCCGGTCTCCAGGCTCACACGCACCCCTTCGGCCGAGGCCACATAGGTGACGGTGTCGTTGCCAGCACCGCCGCGCAGGGTGTCGGCACCCGCGCCGCCGTCCAGCGTGTCGTTGCCACCGCGCCCGTCGAGCATGTTTTCGAGGCGGTCGCCGGTGATCTTGTCGTTGCCCTCGCCGCCGATGACGGCTTCGATATTGCTCAGCACATCGCCTTCGGCGTCACCGCCCGTGCCAACGCCAGTGGCCAGGTTGACCTGGATGGCCGTGGCGCTGCCCAGATAGCTGGCGGTGTCAAAGCCTTCGCCGCCGTCCAGGGTGTCGGCGCCCGCGCGGCCGGTGAGCACATCGTCGCCGTCCTGCCCACGCAGCGCGTTGTTGCCTGCGTCACCGCTGAGCGTGTCGTTGAACTGCGAGCCCGCGAGGTTTTCGATGTTCTTGAGCACATCGCCCGCGGCGTCGCCGCCGTCGGCGGTTTTTTCTTGCAGGTCGATCTTGATGGCGTCGGCCGAATCGCTGTAGTCGGCCCAGTCTTTGCCTGTGCCACCGTCCAGCGTGTCGCCGCCTGTGCCGCCGTTGAGTGTGTCGTCCCCGGCTTCGCCTTCGAGCAGGTCATTGCCAGCCTCGCCGTAGACCAGGTCATGGCCGTAGCCCGCGTGCACCACATCGTTGCCGCCACCGGCGCGGATGTCGTCACCCAAACCAAAGGCGGGCAGCACCAAGCCTGTTTTGCCGCCTGGGGCGTAGACCATGTCTGCGGCGCTGCGCACGTCTTGAATGATGGTGGGAATGACGCGTGTGCCCGTGATGCCCTTGCCTTCCATGAGGCCGGCGACGTCGATGGACAGGTCAAAGCTGCGCGGCGTGAACGGGGTCTCATCCGACGCCACGGGGTACATCAGGCGGATGGAGATTTTGTTCCCCGAGGCCGCCAGATCCGACGCGATGTCGAGCTTCCAGGCATCCCCGTTGAGGGTGCCGCCCACCACAGTGACGTCTGGTGGCAGACCGCGCAGGGTCACGCTCTTGACTTCCAGCGCGGCGCGTGCGGAAAACATCAAATCCAGTTGGCGCGCCCAGCCTGTGCCCAGCAAGGCGGTGTCGTCGCCCACCATGACTTCGGCTTCGCCCGAGCCCTTGATCTGTTCGCGCTCGGCTTGTGCTGGGGCAGAGAAATCGGTGGCTGAGCGCAAGCTGCCGCCGCCGCCAGTGATGGTGACGCGGCCATTGGCGTCCGAGCCGGTGCTTTGCCCGGTCACGTTATAGGCCTGCACGCCCACGCCAATGGTGTCTACGGGCTTGGGTGGGGCCGGTGGGTTGGTGGGGCCGCCCGGTGTGGTGGCGGGCGCATCGCCTTTGCCTGCACTGACAACCACCGTGGGTGCCGCGGGGGGCTGTGAGTACTTGAGCGAAGCTTCCTTGCTGGCCGCGGCACTCAAGTCCGGGGTGACGATGCCCTGCGCCTGAGGCAGGGTGGGTTGGGGCGTGTGGTCCACCGAGTCCTGAGCTGGGGCGGCCTCGTTGCGCACCGTTTCCTCGCTCACGGGCACCTTGGGGGTGGAGCTCACCATGGGGTGGGCCAGCTGGTCGATCATGTCGACTTTGCCGACCGCGCGGAACAGGTCTTCCGCGTTGGTGGTTTGGTCGTTGAACACGACCTTGAGGTCGGGTTCCAGCATTTGCCGCAGGGCCACATCGCGCAGCACCATGGTGCTGCCGTCTTTGAGCTGCAGGACCAAGTCCGTGCCCATCACCACCACTTTGGCCACGGCGGCCTTTGAGATACCCAGCACCACTTGTTTGGCGGTGCCAGGATTGATCACGACATTCTTTTCGTTGGCCACGGGACGCTCCATCACCCTCAGGGGTAACCTCTATGCTCGACAGAATCGCATGGAGCTGAAGAGACCGCATGGGCCGTGAAACGCACGAATGCGCGCTATTTCTCGCTTCTACCCCTTATTTGAGGGGGCAGGCCGTGATGCACTTCACGAAGTGATCGTGGAGGGGCAGGCTGCAAAAGAAAACCCCCGACAGGCTTGCGCCAAATCGGGGGGCGTTGCGGCGCAGCGGCGAGCCGCTGCGGGGGTCAGGCTCAGGTCGCGGGGCTCAGCACGCCGCGGCGGATTTGGTCCAGCTCGATGCTCTCGAACAGGGCCTGGAAGTTGCCTTCGCCAAAGCCCTCATTGCCCTTGCGCTGGATGAGCTCGAAGAAGATCGGGCCGATCACTTCCTTGGTGAAGATCTGCAGCAGCAGTTCCTTCTCCGCGCCCAGGTGGGCGGCGCCGTCGATGAGGATGCGCAGGCGCTTGAGCTCGTCCAGGCGTTCGCCGTGGTTGGGCACGCGCTTGTCCACCAGGTCGTAATAGGTCTCGATGGTGTCTTGGAACACCACGCCCGTGGTCTTCATGTCCTGCACCGTGGTGTAGATGTCGTCCGTGGCCAGGGCCACGTGCTGGATGCCCTCGCCGTTGTAGAGGTGCAGGTACTCGGCGATCTGGCTCTTGTCGTCGCTGCTCTCGTTGATGGGGATGCGGATCTTGCCGCAGGGGCTGGTCATGGCCTTGCTCTTCAAGCCGGTGAGCTTGCCTTCGATGTCGAAGTAGCGCACTTCGCGGAAGTTGAAGAGGCGCTCATAGAAGTCCGCCCACTCCTTCATGCGGCCGCGGAAGACGTTGTGCGTGAGGTGGTCGATATAGGTCAGGCCGTGACCGCGGTGCTGGCTGCTCACGGGCTGGCCAGCTGCATCCAGCAGCGGCACGAAGTCCACGTCGTAGATCGAGATATTGCCAATCTCGCCCGGCTGCGCGCCGTTCTTGCCTTGCCAGCGGTCGACGAAGTAGATCAGCGAGTCGCCAATGCCCTTGATGGCCGGGATGTTGAGCTCCATGGGGCCGGCCTTGTTGTCAAAGCCCCAGGCGCCCAGTTCCAGTGCGCGCTGGTAGGCAAAGGCGGCGTCCTTCACGCGAAAGGCAATGGCGCAGATGGAGGGGCCATGCAGGCGCGCAAAGCGCTGGGCGAAGCTGTCGGTCTCGGCGTTGATGATGAAGTTCACATCGCCCTGACGGTACAGCGTCACGTTCTTGTGGCGGTGGCGCGCCACGGCGGCAAAGCCCATGGTCTCGAACAGCTGGCCCAGCTCCACGGGGTTGGGCGCGGCGAATTCGATGAACTCAAAGCCGTCGGTGCCCATGGGGTTGTCCCAAGGGGTGAATGCGCTCATGGCGGTCTCCTGCATTGATTTGTGTTGGGGTGAGACTGTAGGCAGGGGGGCTTGCACAAATCCTGCGTCTTGCAGCGTTGATTGCCGAAGTGGCGCAGGAATCCTGCAAAAATCAGCGCATGAGCACGCCAACCGAGCTTGACGCCATAGACCGGCGCATCCTGACCGCGCTACAGCAAGACGGTCGCCTGACCTTCGACACCCTGGCCGCGCAGGTCAACCTCTCGGCCTCGGCCGTGCTGCGCCGCGTGCGCCGCCTGGAGGAGGCGGGTGTGATTGCCCGCTACGTGGCGCTGCTGAGCCCGCAGCACCTGGGTCTGGGCCTCACGGCCTACATCAATGTGCGCTTGGAAAAGCACACCGACAGCCACAAGCGCACGCCCATGGACTTGTTCCGCGCAGCCGTGCAGACCTGGCCGGAGGTGGTGGAGTGCGCTGCGCTGACGGGCGAGATGGACTATTTGCTGCGCGTGGTGGTGCAGGACATGGCGCACTACGCGCGCTTCATCAGCGACACGCTGCTGCGCCACCCCAGCGTGCAGGACTGCAAAACCAGCTTTGTGCTGGAGCGGCTCAAAGACACCACGGCCCTGCCGCTCTAGCGCGGGTATGGGGCGCGGCTCAGGCCCCGAGGTCGTCCTGGTCGAGGTCGTGCAGCAGGATTTCCGTGTGCTCGGGGCGGAGCTTGAGCAGCTCGCTGATGTCGCGCACATCGTCGGGCACGGCCGGGTTGTTCCAGTCATCGGCCGTGTGGCGGGCCAGGCGCACGGCCAGCATCACGCACTGCACCTGCGGGTCGTTGGCGCGCTGGTCGTCGGTGATGTGGGTCAGCAGCAAGGGCAAATCCCAGGCCTTCATCAAACCCTGCTCGAGCTGTGCCAGCGTGATGTTGAGCAGCTCGCGCTGCACCACATGGCTGCGCAGCGTGGGCTCGGCGAGCTGGCGCTGGCGCATCTGCAGCGCCAGCTGCGGCGCCTCAATCCACAGCAGCAGCTCGGCAAAGTCGTGCAGCAGCGCGGCGCTGTGGATGATGGCCGCGTCCGGGTCGGTGCGGTGCACGGCAAAGCCCAAGGCAAAGCGTGCCGCACGCTCGGCGCGGCGCAGCACCCGGGCAAAGCCCTGGCGCACCTCGGGCTGCGGGTCCAGGCGGTCGTGCAGGCGCGGCAAATCTTTGAAGTGCTGGAAGAAGGGCGTGATGCCAATCAACACCAGCGCGCCGGTGACGGTCTCCACATCGGCCAGCAGGCGGTGCGAGCGCAGCTGCGCGCCGTGGCGCAGCACGCGCAGCGTCATCAGCGGGTCTTTGGTGATGAGATCGCTGAGCGCGTGCGCGTCCACATCGTCTTCGTTCTCTGACCAGAACGCCACCTGATCGGCGGTGGTGGCCAACACCGGCAGGTCGATGGTCTCGAAACGACGCACCCAGCCCGCCAGATCAGCCGGGGGCTTGGTCAGCAGAGGCAGCGGTGTAGCGGGCGAGCCCGGGTCGTTCGAGTGCATGGCAGGCATGACGCGCGGAAGTTCTGCCCCATGGTAGCCATTGCCAAGACCCCAGATGTGCTGAATAGCGCCACAGCCCGGGCTCTGTTGTGGGTACTCAGCGGCGCTGCCCGGGGTGGGCCCAGGGCTGTACCGCACTGGCGCTGCTGGCCCCAGCCAGGCTGTCTTGCTGCGGCGCGGGCAGGGGCAGCAGCTGGGCCAGCGCCCAAGCCAGCAGCACCAGTGCCAGCGCCCACCCGGCATGGCGGTTGCGTTTGGGGCTGGGCTTCATAGCTCAGTTCCCCGTGTGGGCAGTTCGCCCAGCAAGTGGCCGTCGAGGAACACGCGCCCGGCGGGGTCGCCCGCGCGGCGCACGAAGGTGATCTCGCCCGTGCTGCTCATGGCCGGCGTGTGCACGCGGCTGCGGTGCAAGCTGCGAGCGCTGCGGCGCAGGGCGCGCGCCAGGCTCAGCAACAGGGCGGCCAAGCGTCTGCGCAGGCGGCTGGTTTCAATCAGGCTGCCGGTGTCGGTGCCGGCGAGCAAGGTGGTGGTGATGCTCATGGGGGTCTCCGGACCAGGCCTGCTCAGCAGGCCTGCGTTTCAGGGGCAGTGCAGCGGTGCGTAGAGCTGCTTGAGGGTTTGGGTCACTTCTTGCTTGGCACGCTGTCGCATGCCACCGGGGCTGCAGCGGTGCGCGCCGGCATGGCGCAGCTGTGCGGCTGCCACCAGCGGATTGCGGGGTTTGCGTGGGCCCTGTGCCTGTGGGCGTGCGGAGGTGAACTGAGGCATATCGATCTCCTGGCCACGCCGGGGGCTCACCCTGGCGTGTGATGGTTCAAAAGAGGATGGGATCAGCGCCTGCGGCAGACGCTTGCGCAAATGATAAACAAACGGTTATCAATGGCAAGATAAATTTATCTCACCAGCGCAACAGCTGTGGCCTGCGCGCTGCACAGGGCGCAGCGCTCACAGGCTTTGGGGGGGGGCGGCACCCGAGGCGCCGCAGTGGCAGGTTTAGCGCTTGCGCGGCTTGAGCGGGGCCACGGCTTTTTGCAGCTTGGCCCATTCGTCCATGCCCGCGGGCTTGGGGGCGGGGGCTGGCGCGCTGCTGGGCGTTGCGCGTGGCGGAGCGGCGGGGGGGGGAGGGGTCTCGCCTGGGGTCAGGACTTCGCCCAGCAAGTCCAGCAAGCGGGCTCGGGCGCGCAAGGGGTGGCGGCGGTAGTAGGTGAGCACCAGGCCGACGATGAAGCGCTCGTCCTCGTCCTGCGGCAGCAGCGGTATTTCGTCCTGCTCGACCTGGGCGGGGGCGCTGCCGTGGTCCAGGTCCATCCAGCCCGGGGGTTTGTGGCAGAGCTGTTCGAACTGGCGTGCCAGCCGCTCGCCAATCTGGCGCGAGCGACTTTTGATTTGGCTCCAGTAGCTGGGCTGGATTTGCAGCCGGTCTGCAAAGCGCCGCTCTAGGCCACGCAGCGTGGCGGCATCGGCGTTTTTGACGGTGGCAGCAACGAACTCATCGAACAAGCGCATCGCGTTGTCCAGGCGGACCTGCGCGACATCCCGGGGGGCAGAAGACATGCGCCCATCATAAAGGCGGGACGCACTCGTGCTGCTGGCATGGGGGTGGTGTGGATGACTGGTGGCTGCAGTCCGAATTTCAAGCTCAGTATTGGGGGATATGTACTCACAGATGGCCATGAGTGGAGATGATACGTTTGCCAATAGCGGCAATCTGCGGGGAAATGACACGGCTTGCTGCGTTTTGAAAACCTGTTTATTTCACACGAAGGAGTGCGGTCATGGAAGCGACACAGGTACAGACGTTCGGGGCGATGGGCTTGCAGGGGTGGCGCGAGATGGGGCGTGAAGCTGCCAGCAGCTATGCCTGGCTGATGCTGCTGCGCGGGGTGCTGTCGGTGGGGGCTGCGGTGCTGCTGTGGATGTACCCCTTGAGTGGCATCTTGGCGCTGGTGTTTTTGTTCGGCTGCTACACGCTGGTCGACGGGGTGATGTCCGTGGTGCTGGCCGTGATTGAGCGCAAGGCGCTGGAGCACTGGGTGGCCATGCTCCTGTGGGGCTTGCTGGGGATCTTCGTGGGGGTGGTGTCTTTGATGCGCCCGGAGTTGGCGGCCTTGTCGCTGTCGGTCTACATGGCGGTATGGGCCCTGTTTGTCGGAGGCATGCAGGTGGTGACCGCGGTGCGCTTGCGCAAAATCATTGAGCACGAAGGCTGGCTGGTGTTTGGCGGTCTGCTGCTGATGTTGGCGGGGGCGGCCGTGATGGTGGTGCCTGCTGCGGGCCTGCTGGCCATGCTGGGCAGCATTGGGGCGGTGCTTTTGCTATACGGCGGCCTCAACGTCTGGGGCGCCTACAAGCTCCATCTGGCCCGCAAAGCGCTCGAGCAGCCTTGAGCCCAACTGGGCTGCGCGCTACAGGGCGCCGCAGCTCACCCGCGCCTGGCCTGGCCCCAGACAAGCCAGGGCCAGGCACAGAGCGGGCGTGGGTCAGCGTGGGGTGCTGGGTTTGAACAGCGGGATGACGTTGCGCTGGCCCCGCTCCAGGTAGGGCACAGGGGTGTCCATCCAAGCTGGGCGTGGCGCACCCAGCAGGTAGTGGTCAAAGAACTCCGTCATGTGCACCGTGTAGTGGCGCACGCCGTCGCGGTCGCGCAGGGCGTGCTTCTCGCCGTTGTAGTTGAACCAGTAGGCCTCCTTGCCCAGGCGGCGCAGCGCGGTGAAGAACTCAATGGCCTGCCCGTAGGGCACGGCGTCGTCTTCATCGCTGTGCACCGTGATGTAGGGCGTTTTGACCTTGTGCACCTGGAAGATGGGCGAGTTGTTTACATAGGCCTGGGGGTTTTGCCAGGGCGTGGTGGCCATGCGGCTTTGCCCCATCTCGTACTGGAAGGCGCGTGACAGCCCCGTGCCCCAGCGGATGCCGCCGTAGCCGCTGATCATGTTGGCCATGGAGGCCCCGGCCGAGGCGGCCGCAAACAAGTCTGTGCGGGTGATGAGGTAGTTGATTTGGTAAGCCCCCCAGCTGTGGCCCTGCACGCCCACGCGTTTGGGGTCCACGATGCCCTGCGCGATGAGCTGGCGCACGGCGGGCACCACGCTGTCGAGTGCACTCTGACCCGGCTGGCCGATGGTGAAGTCCACGTCCGGGCGCAGCACCAGGTAGCCGTTTGAAACATAGCGGCTAGGGTTGATGTTCTGGCTGGCGGCCGGCACCACGTACTGGTAGCGGTTGCCGCTGAATTTCTCGTAGAAATTCACCATCAGTGGGTAGCGCTTCTTGGGGTCGAAGTCGGCGGGCTTGGCCAGTAGCGCACGCATGGTTTTGCCTTTGGCGGTCTTGTAGGTGATGAGCTCCTGCGTGCCCCAGCGAAAGCGCGCCTGCTGAGGGTTGGCCTCGCTGATGCGCTGTGGCGCCTGGCTCAGCCACAGGTCGGCGCTCCAGAGGTCGGGGAACTCGGTGAAGCTCTGGCGCGTGAAGAGCACGCGCTCGGCGCTGCGGGCCTTGATCATGCCCATCATGGCTTGAGGCCCGTAGATCAGGCGCTGCGGCGCAGTGCCGCTCTTGAGGTCCAGCCGGTAGAAGCCGCTGTCGCGCTCGGTGTCGTGCACGGCGCTGAGCATGAGCTGCTCGGGCAGGGGGCGGTCCATCCAGCCCTTGGGCTCCAGCGGCAGCACGCGCAGCTCAAGCTTGTGGCGCCGCCCTTCGCCGCGGCTCAGGTTCACGGCTGCCTCGCCTTGCGGGCTCAGGGCCCACAGGTCGTAGCGGTCGTAGACCACCAGGCGCGCGTCGTCCGCCGTCCAACCCGCCAGGCCGTAGGGCGGGGCGAGGTCGGGCGTGTCGTGCTCCTCTTGTTCAAAGCGCAGCTTCTGGCTTTGGCTGAGCTTGCTGCTGAGGTCGATTTCCTTGCCGCTTTGGCTCTCCCAGGCCAGCCAGCGGCGGTTTTGCGCATCAAAGCCCGCGATGTAGCGCCCGGCGGGCGACAGGCGCGGCGCTTGGCGCAGCTTGCGCGCGAGCAGGCGGGACTCGCCGCTTTCCATGTCCACCACGTAGACATCGCTGAAAAAGCCTTCCCAGGAGCGCTGCATGCGGTAGGGCACGTCGCTGAGCCCCAGCGCCCAGCGCGGGTTGTCGTTGGTCTGCACATGCGGCATGGCTTCGGTGCCCAGCTGCACCAGGCGCACGCCCTGGGCGCTGATGTGGGCCACGGCGCGCAGGCTGCGCTGACGTTCACGCTCGGCGTTGACCTTTTGCGCTGACTGCAGCTCGGGGTCCTTCCAGTGCCAGAGGTCGACCTTGAGCGGCTCGGGCGCCCCCTTGGGCAGGGGCGGGCGCAGCACCGCCGTGCCAAAGAACAGGCGCGCGCCATCGGCGCTGAAGTCCAGGTTGGCGTGCTCGCTGGGGCCGTGTTTGGGCGGCAGGCCCAGCCGCCCGGCGCTGGCAATGACTTCGGCCAGGGTCTGGCCCTCGCGCCACAGCAGCAGCTCAAAAGGTGTGGGGGCAGGCGCGTCGGTGCGCTCGGCTTCGCGCGGCTCGGGCGTGTGGGGCTGCTGCGCCACGTGGGCGCGGTTGCTCACAAAGGCGAGCTGGCGGCCCGCGTCGTCAAAGCGCAGCTGGCGGTAGCGGCCCGCGCCGCTGGCCAGGGTTTGGGTGCTGGCGGTGGCGCTGTGCCAGAGGTAGACGCCCTCGGCCGCGCGTGCGCTGGCCGGGGCTTTGTCCGGCAGCGAGCGGCTCAGGGCCAGGCGTTGGCCTTGCTTGGCCCAGATGAAGGCGTCCACGTCCTGGAAGTTGTGGCGCGTGTTGGCGGCTGCGCCTTCGCGCAGGTCCAGCACCAGCAGCTCGGTGCCAGCGACTTTGCGGCTGGGGGTCGCCGAGGCGCCTTCTTCGCCCGAGCCCGGCATGCCGGGCAGAGCCTGGGGCGGCGGTGCTTCCTGGTCGGCCTCGGGGCTCAGGTCGGCGCTGGCGTCGTCATCGATGCCTGCTGGGGTTGGCGCGGCGGTGGCTTTGCCGTCCTTGCTGTCTTTGCGCGGCGCTTCCAGCAGCAGGGCCAACAGGGCCGGGCCTTCTTCCGGCCAGGCCCAGCGCTTCACGCCGGCTTGTTGCTCGGTGTGGCCGCTGGCCAGGTCCAGCCAGCCCGCGCCGGGCTTGGGCAGATCGTCACCCTTTTTCTTCTCGCGCTTGGCACGTTCCAACTCGGCACGCGGCACCTGCACGGTGAAGGCCACATAGCGGCTGTCCGGGCTGAACTGGGGCAGGGCGCCGCGCGGCACGCGCCATTGCTTGTCGCTGCCGAGGTGGCGCAGCACCAGCTCGCCGTCTTCGTCGGGGTGGTGCAGGGCGTAGGCAGCCCACTGGCCGTCGGCCGAAATCTGCGTGCCCTGGATGGTGCGCCACAGCGCGAAGTCGGCAAAGCTCAAGGCTTGCGGTGCGCTGGCGGCGGCTTGGGCAGAGGCCGCGGAGGACTCAGCGCTGGGCTGGTTTTGCGCCTGCGCGCTCGCCAACCAGGCGCACAGTGCGCTGGCCAGCAGGATTTTGGGCAAATCAGGGGTGTGGCGGTGTGACATGGATGCGAGGCAATGGCTTGAACTGGGCACGTCAGCCCCAACGGGCTGCACGGGGTCGGGCGATTCTAGGAGTGCGCCGCGACCCCGCGCTCCAGCGCGATGTCACCTGCACAGCGCGGTCGGCTCGGGCTGCAGCCTGGGGGGCTGGCGCTGCAGATCGTCGCAGCGCGCGGCTGTGCCGGGCCGAGCAGGGCTATGCTGCACAGCATTGACACAACCCCTGTGATGGAGCTGAGAGATGAGCGCAGAAGAACTATCCCGCCTGGCTGATCTGCACGCCAAAGGCGCCCTGACCGATGACGAATACCAACGTGCCAAGGCCCGCGTGCTGGGCGGTGGCGGTGTGGGCAGTGCGTCGCTCAGTGGCTACCGGCGCAGCGTCTCGGACCGTTGGTTTGGCGGTGTTTGCGGAGGGCTGGCGCGCAGCACCGGGGTTGATGCCTGGGTCTGGCGACTGAGCTTTTTCTTTGTGGCTTTTTGCGTGGGCTTTGGCGCGCTGCTGTATTTGCTGCTGTGGGTGTTTGCGCCGCAGGAGTGAGCTGCGGCGCCAGCCGCACGCTAGACCGAGCCTGATGTGGCGTAGCTGGGGACGGCGACCAAGCAGTCCTCAGGCCCCTCATCCAGGGCCACGTACAGCACTGTTTCTTCTTGGTGCACGCGCTCGCCCAGCGCGCTGAACACCTGCTGGGTGTCGGCAATAAAGCCCTTGGGGTTGCTGGCGATGCTCATGGAGCCACGCCATTTCATGGCATAGGCCGTGAAGGTGCGGCTGATGGGCTGCATGTCGCGCGCAAAGCGCTCACCCAGTACGCGCAGCGGCGCGTGGCTGCTGCGCTGGCACTGTGGGTAGAGCTGCAAGTCCTCCGCCGCGAGGTGGATGGAGAGCTTGCCGCTGAGCTGGATCAAGAGTTGCCAAGCCTGTTGCGATTGAGCCACCAGCGTGACCGGGTCTAGCAGGGCTTGAATCTGCCCGACCAAGTCCATGATCTCTGCGTGCTGCTCGCGGTAGTGAGCGGTCTGGCTCATGGCATTCACCTGTTGGATAGGGCCTGCCAGTGTGTGCGCAAGTGTCCCCCTGCGCCAGGGGCTGACAGCGCAGCGGCTGCGCACAAGCGCACAGTTGGCGCCGAAAAATATAGGGGCAGGCCATGCCATCCTTGTGCGCCATGTGCGCAAGGCGCCCGTCGGTCGTGGGCGCCGTGATACGTGTTTCGGTAATGATATCGATTCGCAATTACCATTGCGCACTCTTGAACATTCCGGCGCAGATCGATGACACCCTCCCGCACCCTTTCGACCCCTGTTTGGCGCAGTTCGCGCGTGGCCGCTGCTGTGCTGTGCGTGCTCAGCGGCTGGGCGCAGGCCCACCAGCCCACGCCTGACAAAGGGGGGGCAACGCCGGTGGCACAACAGCTCGAACCCGTGCAGGTCGATGGCCGCAGCACCCAGGCCAATATGCGGCGCGGCGCACTGCGCCAGGACATCGTGCAGACCGAAACGCTGTCGGAGAAGCAAATCGAGCGCTCCGGCGCGACCAATATCAACGAAGCCCTGGACAAAAACCCCGGCATTGCCGTGCAGCTGGAGTGCTCCATCTGCAATGTGCGCAATGTGCTGCTGAACAACCTGCCGGGCCGCTACACCACGCTGCTGATCGACGGCATCCCCATCTACTCGGCGGTTTCCAGCGCCTACGGGCTGGACAGCGTGTCGGTGTGGGGCCTGGAGCGCGTGGATGTGGCCCGTGGCGCGGGTGCGAGCCTGATCGCGCCCGAGGCCTTGGCCGGCACGGTCAACATCATCACCAAGCGGCCCATGAAGGACGAGAACCAGCTGCGCCTGCAACTGGGCGGCTACGGCTCGCGCCAGGCCGACGGCTATGTGGCGCGCACCCTGGGTGCCAACAATGACGGCGCGCTCTCACTGAGCTTCAACCTCAATCGCCACGACAGCATTGATGGCGACGGCGACGGCATCAGCGAGTTCAGTGGTTTTGAGCGCCGCATGGTGGGTCTGGCTGGCTTTGCGCGTGACCTGGGCGGCTGGCGCGCTCGCACGCGGCTGGATGTCATCAAAGAGGACCGTGGTGGTGGCGCGCTGGGGCGCGACTATCAGGCCATCATGGCCGACCAAAGCGGCAACCCGTTTGACTTCCGCAAGACCCGCCACGGCTCCCCCAGCCGTGAGGGCTGGGTGGTGCCCGCCGACGGCAGCCTGCTGCGCTATGACGGCGGGCGCGGCGGCTTTTCGGAAATCATCTTCACCGACCGCGTGCAATGGGTGGGCAGTGCCGAGCGCCCACTGGGCAATGGCAAGCTGCGCCTGGCCGCTGGTGCGGCGCGCCACGAGCAAGACAGCTACTACGAGCACTCGCGCTATGCCGCGGCACAAGACCAGTACTACGCCGAGATCTCGGCCCAGCAGGACGTCGCGGGTTGGCAGCTCACCAGCGGTTTGAACTACCGTTTTGAAGACCTGGCCAGCCATGGCGCCACCGCCGATGGCACGCCCGTGGTGGGCGTGGACAACTACGTCTACCGCACGCCGGCGCTGTTTGTTCAGGGCTACAAGACCTTTTGGGACGATCACCTGGAGCTCAATGCCTCGCTGCGCCACGACCGGCACAACGTCTTTGGTGGCATCACCTCGCCGCGTGTGAATGCGCTCTACCACCACACGCATGAGCTCTCCAGCCGCCTCTCGCTGGGCCGGGGCTTCCGCGCGCCTACCAGCTTTTTCGAGCAAGACCACGGCATTCTGGACACGGTGCGCATCGAGCGCCAGGTCACCAAGCCCGAGATCTCCGACAACCTCAGCTACGCGCTGAACTATGCCGATGAACGCCTGGCCGTGACGGCCTCAGCCCACCACAACCGCATCCGCAACTTCACCATGCTGGACTCGGGGGCCAGCGACGCCCAGGGCCGCCCCATCACGCTCTTTACCGCCGCCACCCAACCCGTGACGGTGCAGGGCATCGACCTCAACGGCTCTTACCTGCTCACCCCCGCGCTGACCTTGTCGGCCGCGCTGGAGCGCTTCCGCTACCGCTTCACACCGGGCACGCTGGCCTTCCCGCGCCCCACCTCGCGCGCCTACGCCAGCATGGACTGGGAGCAGGGCGCCTGGGATGTGACGGCCAAACTGGTGTGGACCAGCGCCATGGACTTGCGCCGCTTTGGCCAGGACGCCGATGGCCGCTGGAACCGCTACAACTTTGACGGCACGCCCAAGCGCACGCGCAGCCCGAGCTACATCACCCTGGATGTGCGGGGCGAGTACCGCTTCAACCCCACGCTGGCCGTATTTGCGGGCGCGGACAACCTCAGCAACACCCGCCAGGTGGACACCGAAAGCCAGCTCTTTGTCGATGCCGACGGCGCACTGGACGTGGTGCACCTGTGGGGACCCAACCGTGGACGCTACGTCTATGCCGGCGTCAAGCTCAGCTTCTGAGCGCGTGCGTGCGCCGCAGCGGTCGCTGGCGCGTTTGCTGCTGTGCGCCGCGCTGGCGGCCGCGCCTGCTGCGGTGCGGGCTCACCCCGACGAGCCGCAGGTCTGGCGCGCCACGCTGGCGGCGGTGGACGGCAGCCGCTTTCTGCACAGCTGGCAGCAAAGCGGCCCGCTGCTGGTGAACTTCTGGAGCCAGGACTGCCCACCCTGCGTGCGCGAGCTGCCCTTGCTGCAAGCCTTTGCCCGCGCCAACCCACACTGGACGGTGTGGCTGGTCAGCCTGGATGCCCCTGCCCAGGCCCACACCGCCGCACAAGCCCTGGGCCTGCAACTGCCCCTGCTGCGCGCAGGCCAAAACCCCGCCGGGCTGCTGCGCGCCGCAGGCAACCGCCAAGGCGCGCTGCCCTACACCCTGGTGTTGTGCACCGACGCCTCAGGCGCGACGCAGCGCATCTGCCAACGCCAACTGGGGGAGCTGTCGGCGGGGGTGTTGGCAGGGTGGGGTGGGATGTAGTCTCCGCTCCCTCGTGGGAGAGGGGCAGGCCACAGCTTCTCGCGTGGCACGGTTGGGCGCAGCAGCTGCGCCTTGCCTGCCTCGTTCACCCCGTGCAGGGCAAATACGTTCTTGGCGAGGTCGATACCCACAGTCAGAATGGCCATGATGTCCCCTTCCGGGTCAGTAGATGAGATACCGCACTTCCCATCGTGGCACTCAATTGCCGTTTGCCGCAATGCGGCCCGCTCGGCACGGGGAAGCCCCTTTCATTCGTTGAGGCTGTGCAAAAACCTGCCCTGATGCGGTAAGCCCGACTGGCGGGATTAGGCAGGCCCAGAGAACATGGCAGGCATCGCTGAGCCACGAGTACCGCTGATGCCGCGCTACAAGCCTGTTGATCGAAGCCCCCGATTTCTTCCGGTGGTGTTGGCCGAGCAGATTCAACCCGGGACGTTTGAGTTTGCGTTGGACCATCTGGTCGACAACGAGTTGGATCTGAGCATGCTGGACGCCAAGTTCCGCAACGACGAAGTGGGTTGTGCAGCGGTCTCGCGCTGCTGGCAGACAACCAGATGCGCCAGCGCGACGAGCGCTACGCCGAGCAGGCCAAGCACAAGGCCAAGGGCGAGGTGTTGCACGACAAACGAAAGCCCGCAGCCAGCCCCAACCCGAAGGTCAAGGGGTACTTCAGTGTGGCTGACTTCGTCTTCGAAGGTGGTAACACCTGCACCTGCCCGGCAGGCTGCACACTGCGCAGCAGCGGCGCGCTGTACAGCGCAGGGCGCTACCAGCGCCAGGAGTTCAAGGCCCGAGCCAGCGACTGCCAAGCCTGCGCACTCAGGTCGCAGTGCATCCGCACGCCGCAGACGGCGCAACGCAAGATCGCCGTGCACCTGCGCATGCCGGATGACCCGAACGAGCCGATCCACCGCATGCGCGCGGCCATCGACAGCGCACACGGCCGCCGGCTTTACAGCCAGCGCATCGCCACTGTGGAGCCGGTGTTCGGCAACCTGCGGCACAACAAGCGGCTGAGCCGGTTCACGGTTCGGGGCAAGGACAAGGTCGGCACGCAGTGGCGCTTGTTCTGCCTGGTGCACAACATCGAGAAGATCGCCAAGCGGGGTGATGGGACGTGAAACAGGGGGATATGTGCCGCCCCTCGCAGTTCACGTTGGCAAGCTTGAGACTTCGATCAGAATGGGGCCATTGACCCGGATCAGTCAGCCCGGTTTCGCGATGAAGAATCAATCCTCCTCACCACTCAACCGTCACTGCGCAGCACCCGGAAATCGGGTTATTGCCCAGCGTCGTTAGGCCCCACATAACAAAGAGGGATTGCTCGATGCATCAACTACCACTGTCGATTGAGTTTGTCGGCCCTGCCGTAGCGTTAGTTGCTTGGTCATTGGTTATGTGGCTATGGATGTATGCCACTCGCATTCCAGCCATGCTTGCCATGCAAATGAAGCCGGATTCGAACGCCCCTTCTGGCGTTCAGATGGCGATGCTTCCTCCAAAGGTTCGCTGGAAGGCAGACAACTACAACCACCTGATGGAGCAGCCCACCATCTTCTATTGCCTAGCGCTGTCCTTGGCACTCCTAGGCTGCACCAACTCAATGGCCATTACCCTGGCCTGGGTCTACGTTGGTCTTCGTGTGATACATAGCCTAGTGCAAGCGTTGACGAACAAGATCGAGGTTCGGTTCCTCGTGTTTGTGCTGTCTAATGGTCCGCTATTCGGACTCACGTACTACGCTGCAAAGCAGTTTTTGCAAATGTCTTCAGCCATTGCTGATTAGAGCCCAATAGGTCACTGTCTTGCACTCGCCAAGCATCTGCTCAGGTTTTAAGGCTCAGGCCGAAGCAACCCGCTTCCACTTCGCCGCCTAACCCCTCTAGTGGGACTCCCCAATAAATCAAGCCGTCATTGAATTCTTTGGGCATTCCGTCCCCCACGCCAAAGGCGAGCCGATGCATGGGCTCCATTCGCTCAAAGGGCCGTCGTGGCACAGACGGGTTACCGAGTTCTCCAGGCATCGGCTCTGAATGGAATTGGGGCGTTCGCGTGCGGTGGTGGCACTGAATCAGACAGACAGCATTTCTAGTGTCGGGCTTTGTTGAGGGGTTTCCTCGGCCCAGGATATGAACCGCTCGGCGGGGCTCTATTCACAGGTCGTGTCGCTGGCGCGATGCCAGCACAAAAGGGTTATGGAGTTTTCCCGCCGCCGGTCTGACTGGGGGCCAACCCCGTCCAGCTGCCAAACTGCTTGGCCGACTTGAATTGCGTGAAGTCCTCCACCGTGGCCACCACCGCCGAGGCCGTGATGGGGCCAATCCCCAGCAACGCAGCCGCCTTCTTGGCGCGCTCGTCCGTGCGCGCATGCTCGCTGATGCGCTGCTCGCACCACGCCATTTCCTCGTCCAAGCGACCCCAGTGCTTGACGTTGCGATCCAGCGCTAAGCGCAGATCACCCGGCAGCTCGTTGTTGGCGTCTTCCAGCACATCGGGCAGTGCAGCTTGCAATGCCTCAGGGCTTTGTGCAAACACCAGCCCGAACTCCGCCAACAAACCTCGGATGCGGTTGATCACGGCGGTGCGTTCATCCTTGTAGCCTTCGCGCAGCTTGTGAATGGACAAGATGCCCTGCTGCGCCGCCGTCTTGATCGGCACAGGGTGCAGATGGGGGCGCGAGGCTGCCTCGCAGATCGCCGCCGCATCCGTCGCATCGTTCTTAGACCGAGTGCCCGCCACTCGGTAGGCACCCACTTGCTGGGCAGGCAGGATGCGTGCATCCAGCCCCAACACCTTGAGCTGCCGACACAGGTGATGCGCGCCACTGCAGCTCTCACAAGGACTTCCCCACCCGTCAAGCCAAACCAATCCCTGATGGCCCGCAATGCGGGCCATTTCTTCATTGGCTTCCCCTTCAAAACCCGCCGCTGTGGCAGGGGTGGGAGAGGCAGGTCAAGGTAGCCCAAGGCGCTGTGAGGTTTGCGCTCGTTGTGGAACTGGCGCCAGGTCTCTGATACAGCGTCGCGCTACCCGGCAACCCCTGCCGCCAAAGACACCACCCCACAGCCCACCAGGGCTGCGCCACACAGGCGGCTCCAGCGGTCTTGCTCGCCCAGCAAGGTGCCGCCCAACAGCGCTCCCAGCAGCATGGACACTTCGCGTGCCGGGGCCACCAGGCTCAGGGGTGCCCATTGCAAAGCGGTCAGCACCATGATGTAGCTCATCGGGCCCAGCACCGCGACGGCCAGGGCGGCGCGCCATTGGGTGCGCAGGCTCTGGTGCAGCGCCGCCATGGGGCCGCCGGGTAGGCGCCACAGCAGCGGCGCAATCATGGGCAAGCGCAGCACATTGCCCAGGTAGTCCACCAGCAGGGGCGCGAGCAGCAGCACCTTCACGGCGTAGGCATCCACCACGGTGTAGCTGGCGATGAACACGCCGGTCAGCGCGCCCCAGCCCACCCCCAGCAATGCGCGCTGGCGTTGCTGGGGGTCCTGAGCGTGGGTGGCTTGCCAAAGCTTGGGGCCGCCCGCAATGAGCATCACGCCCACCACCACCAGAGCCACGCCCAAGGTGCCCAGGGCGCTGAGCGACTCGCCCAACACCAGCACCGCGCCCAGGGTGGCCAGCAGGGGGCCGCTGCCGCGCGCCACGGGGTAGACCACGCTCAGGTCCGCCACCCGGTAGCCGTGCAGCAGGCAGCGAAAGTAGGCCACGTGCAGGGCCGCGCTGGCGCCCACCACAGCCCAGTCGCGCAGCGCCCACTGCGGCAGGGCCTCCTGCCCCACCCACCAGGCCAGGGGCGCCCACAGCACGGTCACCATCAGGGCCGTCAGCAGCATGAAGGCGTCGCCCCCACCGGACTTTTTGGCCATCAAATTCCAACAGGCGTGACACAGCGCGGCGGCCAGCACCAGGGCCAAAGCAGTTAAAGGCATGGGGTTTGGGGTTCAGAGCGGAGCTGGTATTTTCGAACCGGAACTCATGCCAGGCGGGCGCCGCAAACAGATGCTGATTTTTACAATCCAAAGTTGCTGAGATTGGTGCGCCGCGCGGGCTTGGGCCTGCAGCGCCGCTGATCCTGTTGGAGTTCATCTTGCGCAGTACCTCTTACCTTGCCGCCTTTGTGTTGGCCATGCCAGTCTTGGCTCAGGCACAAACCGAGCCGGTCAATCTCGTCAAGAACGGCAGCTTCGAGGCCACCGTTTTGGCCAGCGGCTCGCAAGGCTCCTACGCCCGCATCGAGGGCTGGACCGCCGATCGCAACCAAACCATTGAGTTGCGCCACAACCTGGTGGGCACGGCCTTTGATGGCAAAAATTTTGCCGAGTTGGACGCTGCCAGCAACTCCACCATGCGCCAGTCGGTGCTGGGTTTCACGGTGGGTGAGACCTATACGCTGAGCTTTGCCTATGCCAACCGTCCGGGCACTTTGCCTGCCACCAACGGCTTGGCATGGTCGCTGGGCGGTGGCGTTTGGACCGATCTGGCCACACCCAGCCACGGCCCCAGCCGCGACCATCAGTGGCAGCAGTTCAGCACCACCTTTGTGGCCAACGCGGCTACGGTAGGTCTGTCTTTCAGGGCGTTGGGCATCAGCGATGCCTACGGCAGCTCGCTGGACGCAGTCAGCATCACCCGGCTGACCTCTCCGGTGCCTGAACCCAGCACCCTTGCCATGCTGCTGGCGGGTCTGGGCGTGGTGGGCTTGATGGTGCGCCGCCGCTCGTCCTTGTCCACCAGCCACTAAGACCTGCCCCACAAGCCCAGCTTTCACGCACCCGTCCGGTTCAAACGAACACCGGGCGGGTGCGTATTTTTTTAGTGCATGAGGGCTTGTGGCCGCACCCGCTCGGGCACAAAGTCGTCCAGTTGCTCCAGCGCGCGCACCAAACACACGGCGCGGGCACCGGCCATAAAACACTGCGCGGCTTGGGGGGCTTGCATGATGCCGCCGATGGCCACCACCGGCACACCGGCCCACTGCGCCCACAGCCGCACATGGGGCAGGCCTTGGGCGCGCCAGGGCATGTCCTTGGTGGTGGTGGGCCAGACCGGGCCGCAGGCGATGTAGTAGGGGGCCAGGCCGCGCGCGCGCGCCAGCTCCCACAGGCTGTGGCTGGAGAGGCCCAGCTTCACGCCGCTGGCCAGCAGCTCGCCGCGTTCCTGAGGGCTGAGGCTGGCCCAGTCTTCCTGACCCAGATGCAGGGCGCTGGCACCTTCAGCCAGGGCCAGACGCCAGTGGTCGTTGATCCACACCGTGAGCCCGGGAATCTGGGCCTGCAGCGCTTGGCGTATGGCCTGGCGCAGCTGGGCTGGGCTGTGCTCGCTGCTGGCCTTCACGCGCAGCTGCAGGTGGCGCAGCTGCGCGGGTGCGCGCCGCGCCAGGGCTTGGAGCTGGGCGGGGTCGCTGCTGATGCCATATAGCCCCGAGGCCATGCCGGTGTCGGCGCTGTGGCTGAGCATGCGCTGCCAGCGCGCCAAGGTGCTGGCGTCGGGTTGGGTTTCGTCGTCAAAGCCCATCACCGGCATGGGCGCGCGGGCAATGAATTGGCGTGAGGCCGCCACCGGGCCAGCTCCCGCGCCTGCGGCATGGCTGTCGTGCAGGGCCTGCCAGGTCAGGCGTTTGGCCAGCAACACAGCGTCGGGCAGCGGGAAGCCACGTGCCAGTGCTGCCGCGGCGGCCGTGGCAAAGCTGCAGCCGGTGCCGTGGGTGTGGACGGTGGCTAGGCGGGGCAGGGCCAGCCAGCCCTGCACAGGTCTTTCGGCTTGGGGGTGTAGCAGCGCGTGGCCCAGCAGCCAGTCCAGCGCCAGGGCTTGGGCGCCGCTGCTGGCGTTCAGATCGTCGCCGCCGGTGATGCACACGGCCAGGCTGGGTTGGGCCAGGGCGCGCAGCCGTGCAGCCAGCTCGGGCACGCTCAGGGCCTCGTGCTCAGCGCCCAGCAGGCGCTGGGCTTCACGGCGGTTGGGGGTGATGAGGTTGGCGCGCGGCAGCAGCTGCTGGCGGTAGGCCTGCAGCACCGCGTCGTCACAAAACGCCGCGCCGCCGCTGCTGGCGCCCAGCACGGGGTCCACGACCAGCATCACGGGGGCTTGTTGGCGCAGGGCGTCCAGCACTTCGCACAAGGCCTCGATGGCGGCCACGCTCGCCAGCAAGCCGGTTTTGATCACGCGCGGGGGCATGTCTTGCGCCAAGGCTTGCAGCTGCGCGCTGATGTCTGCCTTGGACAGCGGCAGCACCGCCTGCACACCTTGCGAGTTCTGCGCCGTGATGGCGGCCACCACCGGGCACAGATGCACGCCCATGGCGGCGGCGGCGCGGGTGTCAGCGGCCAGACCGGCGCCGCCACCGCTGTCGGTGCCGGCCAGGCTCCAGATGATGGGCGGGGCGCTGGGGTCAGCGTCCGCGAAAGGGGAAGGCAGGCAGGGACGGGGCCAATCGGTCAAGGGCATAGAGAGGGGGAGGGTTCGCAAACAATCAATCCAACAAAAAAGCGTGGCCGCTGACCGGGGTGGAGGGCACGGCAAAGTCTTGCTGCGCCATCAGCCCAGCCTGATACCCGGCGCGGCCTGCGCGCACGGCGTCGGCAAAGGCGCGTGCCATGGCCACGGGTTCGCGCGCTTGCGCCACGGCGGAGTTCAGCAACACGGCGTCATAGCCCAGCTCCATGGCCGCAGCCGCGTGTGAGGGCGCACCCAGCCCGGCGTCGACGATGAGCACGGCCTCGGGCAGGCGCTCGCGCAGCACGCGCAGCGCGTAGGGGTTGAGCAGGCCTTGGCCCGAGCCAATGGGCGCACCCCAGGGCATGAGCACGGCGCAGCCCGCATCCAGCAGGCGGCGGCACAGAATCAAATCGTCGGTGCAGTAGGGGAAGACGGTGAAGCCCTCGCGCACCAGTTCGGTGGCGGCGGCCAGCAGCTCGAAGGGGTCGGGCTGCAGCGTGTGTTCGTCGCCCACCACTTCGAGTTTGATCCAGCGCGTGGCGTAGAGCTCGCGCGCCATATGGGCCAGGGTGATGGCCTCGCGCGCACTGCGGCAGCCCGCGGTGTTGGGCAGCAGCTGCGCCCCTTGAGCACGCGCGGTGGCCAGAGCCTGCGCCACAAAGCCGTTGTCGCCACCGGCCAGGGTGCGCTTGAGGCCCACGGTAAGCACTTGGGTGCCGCTGGCCACGATGGCTTCTTGCAGCACCTGCGGGCTGGGGTAGCCCGCGCTGCCCAGGAAGAAGCGGCTGCTCAGCGTGTGGCCGTCGATGTGCAGGGGGTCGTGAAGGGACATATCAGCCTCCAACAATGGCTTGGAAGAGCAGCACGCGGTCGCCGTCTTGCAGCTCGGTGCTGGCGCGCAGTTCGCGGGGCACGAACTGGCCGTTGAGCGCCGTGGCGCAGGACTGCGGCGCGCGCGCTTGCTGCGCCAGAAAGTCAGCCAGGCTCAGCGCGCCGGGCAGGGTGTGGGGCTGGTCGTCCAGCCAGATGCGAATGGGGGTGGCCATGTCAAATCTCCAGCGAAGCCAAGCCAGTGGCTTGCAGCAGCTGCTGCACCAGGGCCGGAGCCAGCAGCCAGCCGTGGCGGTAAAGGCCGTTGACGCGCAGCAGCCCGGCCTGGTGCTGGGCCAGGGGCGCGTTGTCGGGCAGGGCCGGGCGCAGATTGCGGTCCAGCCGAGTGATGCGTGCTTCGCCCAGCTGCGGCAGCACGCTGTGCGCAGCGGCCATGAGCTCCACCGCGCTTTGCACCGTGACCTCGCCCCGGTCTTCGGTTTCCAGTTCGCTCGCACCCAGCACCAGCTCGGTGCTGCTGCGCGGTACGAGGTAGATGCGGTGGCGCGGGTGCAGCAGCCGCACCGGGCGCGTGAGGCCGTGCTCGGGCGCGTGCAGGGCCACCACCTCGCCGCGCACGCCGCGCAGCCCCGGCAGCTGCGCGCGAGCCCCCAGGGCGCGTGTGTCCACGGCCCAGTCGACGCTCACACAGCGTCCGTCTTGCAGCTGCAGCGCGCCAGGCGTCACGGCCGTCACGGGGCTGCTCCAGTGGAAGCTGGCGCCGTGGGCGCAGGCGTCGGCGTGTAGCGCGGCCATGGCTTGCACGGGGTGGATCAGCCCTTCGCCTTGCAGCAGCCAGCCGTGCAGGCCGCCGCTGCGCTGCAGGGCGGGTTCGAGCTGCTGCAGCGCCGCCGTGTCCAGGGCCTGAGCCTGGCCCAGCTCGGGGTGCGATGACAGCCGCGCCAGCACGCGCTGGGCTGCGCCCAAGTCGCTGCGGTGCGCCAGCAGCAGCGAACCCCGCAGCGACAGCGCCACCGGCTGCTGTGCTTGCGCCAAGCGCGCCACGATCAGGGGCCACAGCCGCAGCGAGGCCCAGCCCAGCGCGGCCACGCCCGCCTCGGCCTTTTCCAGCTCGGCCAGCGGCGAGAGCATGCCCGCCGCGGTGAAGGCCGCAGCGCCTTGCCCATCAAACGCAGGAGCCGCAGCGCAGCTGGCCTCGTAGACGCAGACGCGGTGCCCCTGCCGGGCCAGGGCCCAGGCCATGAGCCGACCCGCCAAACCAGCGCCTGCGATGGCAATGTGGGCGGCGCCCCTCTCCCGTGCGGGGAGAGGGGAGTGGGTGGCGCTCATGCTTGCGGTTGCAGGGGGATGTAGAGCTTGCCGCCGCCGGCTTTGAATTCCTCGCTCTTGGCTTGCATGCCCGCTTCGGCTTCGAGCTTGGCGGAGTAGTCACGCACGTCCTGCGTGATCTTCATGGAGCAGAACTTGGGGCCGCACATGGAGCAGAAGTGCGCCACCTTGGCCGAGTCCTTGGGCAGGGTTTCGTCGTGGTAGCTGCGGGCGCGGTCGGGGTCCAGGCCGAGGTTGAACTGGTCTTCCCAGCGGAACTCGAAACGGGCTTTGGAGAGCGCGTCGTCGCGGGCGCGCGCACCGGGGTGGCCCTTGGCCACATCGGCCGCGTGGGCGGCAATCTTGTAGGCCATCAGGCCTTCTTTGACGTCCTCGCGGTTGGGCAGGCCCAGGTGCTCCTTGGGCGTGACGTAGCACAGCATGGCGCAGCCAAACCAGCCAATCATGGCCGCGCCAATGCCGCTGGTGATGTGGTCGTAGCCCGGCGCGATGTCCGTGGTCAAGGGGCCCAGGGTGTAGAAGGGCGCTTCGTCGCAGTGCTTGAGCTGCTCGGTCATATTGGCCTGGATCATGTGCATGGGCACATGGCCGGGGCCTTCGATCATGGTCTGCACCTCGTGCTTCCAGGCCGTCTTGGTCAGCTCGCCCAGGGTGTGCAGCTCGGCGAATTGCGCGGCGTCGTTGGCGTCGGCCAGGCTGCCCGGGCGCAGCCCGTCGCCCAGCGAGAAGCTCACGTCGTAGGCCTTCATGATTTCGCAAATCTCTTCGAAGTGCGTGTAGAGGAAGTTCTCCTTGTGGTGGGCAATGCACCACTTGGCCATGATGGAGCCCCCGCGCGAGACGATGCCGGTGCGGCGCTTGACCGTCAGCGGCACGTAGCGCAGCAGCACGCCGGCGTGGATGGTGAAGTAGTCCACCCCTTGCTCGGCCTGCTCGATGAGCGTGTCGCGGAACAGCGCCCAGGTCAGGTCTTCGGCCACGCCGCCCACTTTTTCCAGGGCCTGGTAGATGGGCACGGTGCCGATGGGCACGGGGCTGTTGCGCAAAATCCAGTCGCGCGTGGTGTGGATGTTGCGGCCGGTGGAGAGGTCCATCACCGTGTCTGCACCCCAGCGTGTGGACCACACCAGTTTTTCGACTTCCTCTTCGATGGAGGAGGTGACGGCGGAGTTGCCGATGTTGGCGTTGACCTTCACCAGGAAGTTGCGGCCGATGATCATCGGCTCCAGCTCGGTGTGGTTGATGTTGGCCGGGATGATGGCGCGGCCGCGGGCGATTTCATCGCGCACAAATTCGGGCGTGATGAGCTCCGGAATGCTCGCCCCCATGGGGTTGCCCGCCAGGCGCTGTTGGCGCTCGGCATCGCTTTCGAACTGCTGCATCCATTGCATGCGCTGGTTCTCGCGAATGGCCACGTACTCCATCTCGGGCGTGACGATGCCGCGCCGCGCGTAGTGCATCTGCGTCACGTTGGCGCCGGCCTTGGCGCGGCGCGGCGTGCGGCGCAGGCCCGCGCTCATCTCGTGCAGGCGCTGCTGTTGCTGGGCTTCGCGCAGGCCGTCGTCCACCAGCTCGATCTTGCGTCCGGCATAGGCCTCGGTGTCGCCGCGCGCTTCCACCCAGGCTGCACGCGTGGCGGGCAGGCCCAGGCGCACGTCGATCTTGGCTTCGGGGTCGGTGTAGGGCCCCGAGGCGTCGTAGACGGTGACGTGCTCGCCGTTGGTGAGGGCTATGCGGCGCATGGGCACGCGCAGCTCGGAGTGGGTTTGGCCGGGGATGTAAATCTTGCTCGAGCCCGTCAAAGGCGCGCGGGTGAGCTGCAGGCTTTTGTCCAGCTCAGGACTGAGCGCGGCTTCAAGTGCGGCGGCAAGGCCTGCGTCGGTGGGGGTGTTCATGCATCGGCTCCTGAAATGTGGCTGGGCTCCGATGTGCTGGCTTGAGCCGCAGTGGCACGGCGCCAGAAGACCCCTGGCCGCGCACAGCACCGCCAAGGGGTGTTGTGCGTGTCGCTGGTGCGGTGGCACCTTAGCAGGAGCGGGCTCTTCTTACGCCGGTACAAACCGGATCAAGTTCAGCGGGTCCAAGGCTTCTCGCCTTGTCTCAGCCCGACCTGCACAACGCAGGCAACAGGGCTCCCCGGAGCTAGCGGCGAAGTATAGGTGCGCCCACTTGGCCAAAGACGCCCTGCGGCGGCCCACCATGCGAGAGGCGGTGCGGCTATCGCCCTGAGTGCACCGCAAAGGCCCTTCGCGCAGCGACACAGCCTGGGGCAAACCCACGGAGGTGCGCCCAGGGGCGCTGCCTACACTGCAGCGAGGCTGGGCGCGCACCAAGAACAGGCCAAAGCGCCCGAGCGTGTGTCTGCAGTGTTTGAGGGTGGTGATGAACAGAAAGCTATTGCACGCGGCGTGCTTGGGTGTGGGCTTGCTCATGGCGGGCGACATTGGCGCGCAGGCCTTGGGCGATGTGGAAAAGAAAGCCAAGCTCACCGATGCTGAGCGCGCCAAGCGTGACGCCGAGAAGGTCTACCAGTGGATCAAGTTCCACGCCGAGAAGTCTCCGCCGCTGCGGGCTGAACCGAACAAATCCGAGCCCAAGCCGGAGATCAAAGGCAGCCGTGCCAGCGCCGCTGCCCGTTCAGCGCAGGCTGTGGCCCCCGCCCCTGCACCTCAAACGGCGGTGGCCGCCCCAGCGGCCTCAGCGCCGGCCAGCGAGGCTACTGGCGTGGCTGCTGCGCCGCCATCGGCCGTGAGCGCCGAGCTGCCGCGCCCCGCACCGCAGCTGGCGGCGGCACCCGCACCCGAGGTGCAGCTGCAACTGCTCAAGCGCGTGGAGCCCGAGTACCCGCGTCAGCTCATCACCACGCAGCGCAGCGGCGTGGTGGCGCTGCGCTTTACCGTCTTGCCCAGTGGCGAAGTCGATCAACCCGAGGTCACTGCCAGCCCCCACCGGCGCCTCAGCACGGCAGCTCTGGACGCCGTGCGCCAGTGGCGCTTTGCGCCCATTCCGGTGGCACGCACGGTGGCCGTGGAAGTGGGCTTTCGGCTGGAGTGAGGCAGGCCCGGCGTGATGCGGTTACGCTGCGAGCTCCGTTCTTTTGAAGGAATCTGCTGATGAAGCTCTACTACAGCCCCGGCGCCTGTTCTCTGGCCCCGCACATCGTGCTGCGTGAGGCGGGCTTGCCGTTTGAGTTGGTCAAAGCCTCGACGCGCAGCAAAAAGCTCGCCGATGGCAGCGACTACCTGGCCATCAACCCCAAGGGTTCGGTGCCTCTGCTGGAACTGGACGACGGCCGCCGCCTCACCGAGGGCGTGGCCATCATGCAATACCTGGCCGATCTGGTGCCCGAAAAGCACCTCGCCCCGGCCAATGGCACCTGGGAGCGCGTGCGCCTGCAGGAATGGCTGAACTACATCACCAGTGAGCTTCACAAAGGCTTCACGCCCCTGTTCGTGCCGGGTCTGGTGGAAGAAGCCAAGCCCTTGTTCCGTGAGCGTCTGCGCCAGCGCTTTGAGTGGCTCAACCGCGAGCTCGAAGGCCGTCAGTTCCTGCTGGGAGAGCACTTCACCGTGGCTGACGCCTACCTGCTGGTGGTGAGCGATTGGGGCCAATACGTGGGCGTGGACTTGAGCGACTTGAGCCACCTCAGCGCCTACCGCGCTGCGCTGGCCGCACGCCCCGCCGTGCAAGCGGCGTTGCGCGCCGAGGGCTTGATCGAGTAAGCCCCTCAGCCCTGGGCGAGATCGTCCAGGATGGGGCAGTCGGGGCGCTCGTCGCCCCGGCAGCACTGGGCCAAGTCCTGCAGCGTGCGGCGCATGGCCTGCAGCTGCGCCAGGCGCTGGTCGAGCTCGTCGAGATGGCGCTGGGCAATGCGCTTGACCTCGGCGCTGCGGCGGCTGCGGTCGCGCCACAGCTGCATGAGCTCGGCAATCTGTGCCATCGAAAAACCCAGGTCGCGCGCGCGCCGTATGAAGCGCAGTGCATGCACATCGCGTTGCCCATAAAGCCTGTAGCCCGAGGCGGTGCGTGCTACCGCGCCGAGCAGGCCCAGGCTTTCGTAGTGGCGCAGCATCTTGGCCGACACACCCGATTGCGCGGCCGCCTGGCCGATGGTGAGGGACGCCATTTCGGCGCCGGTATTGGGTTTGCTGGGCATTAGCGATCTCGCTGACGTTTGAGCAGCAGGGCATTGCTCAACACCGACACGCTGGAGGCCGCCATGGCCGCGCCCGCGATCACCGGGCTGAGCAGCCCCAGCGCCGCTGCGGGCAGGCCCAGCAAGTTGTAGACAAAGGCCCAAAACAGGTTTTGATGGATTTTGCGCACCGTGGCGCGCGACAGGGCAATGGCCGTCGCGACCAAGCGGGGGTCGCTGCGCATGAGGGTGATGCCCGCGCTTTGCATGGCCACATCGGTGCCGCCGCCCATGGCCATACCCACGTCGGCCGCGGCCAGGGCGGGCGCGTCGTTGATGCCGTCACCCACCATGGCCACCACCGTGCCTTGGGCGCGCAGCTCGGTGACGATGCGCGCCTTGTCCTGCGGCAGCAGCTCGGCACGGAAGTCGTCCAAACCCAGTTGACGGGCCACGGCTGAGGCGGCCTGGGCGTGGTCGCCGCTGAGCATCACCGTGCGCACGCCCAGTGCGTGCAGCGCCGCAATGGCCTGGGCGGCTTGGGGGCGCAGCGTGTCGCCAAAGGCCAGCAGGGCCAGCAGCTGCGGGGGCTCGCCCGGGCTGAGCCGTGCCAGCCACGACACCGCATGCCCTTGCGTGCGCTGGTCTTCGGCCTGGGCGTGCAGGGCCTGCATCGGCACGCCCAACTCTTGCATCCAGCGCGTGCTGCCCAGCACCACTTGTGCTGTGCCGTGCTGCGCCCGCACGCCACGACCGGCCTCGGTGCTCAGCGCGGTGAGTGTGGGGGTGGGCAGCGCGATCGCATGGGTTTTGGCGTGCTCACGCACGGTCCGTGCCAGCGGGTGGTCGCTGCCCGCTTGCAGGGCCGCGGCCAGGGCCAAGGCCATGTCGGGTGTGACATTGTGTGCGGCCACCAGAGCCGCCAGCCGTGGCCGCCCTTCGGTGAGGGTGCCGGTTTTGTCAAAGGCCACGCACTGCACGCGCCGCGCCAGCTCCAGCGCACTGGCGTCTTTGATGAGCACCCCGCGCTGCGCTGCCACGCCCGTGCCCACCATGATGGCCGCTGGCGTGGCCAGACCCAGGGCGCAGGGGCAGGCAATCACCAACACCGCCACGGCGTGGATGAGGGCGCGCTCCCAATTGCCGTCAAACCAGCCCCAGCCCAGCAAGGTGGCCAGCGCCAGGGCCAGCACCACGGGCACGAACACGGCGCTGACGCGGTCCACCACACGCTGGATGGGCGGCTTGGCAGCCTGGGCCGATTCCACCAGTCGAACGATGCGCGCCAGCGTGGACTCCGCCCCCAGTGCCGTGACGCGCAGGTGCAGCACGGCCTCGCCGTTGACCGCGCCACCGACGACGGGCTCGCCCACGCCGCGCGTCACGGGCAGGCTCTCACCGCTGATCATGGATTCATCCACCTGGCTGCAGCCTTGCAGCACCACGGCATCGGCAGCAATGCGCTCGCCTGGGCGCACGATGAGCTCGTCACCCAGCTGCAGTGCCTCGATGGGCAGCTCCAGCTCCTGCTCGCCGCGGCGCACGCGTGCCGTGCTTGGGCGCAGGGCTTTGAGGGCGTCAATCGCGCCCAGCGTCTGGCGCTTGGCGCGGGCCTCCAGCCACTTGCCCAGCAGCACCAGAGTGATGACCACGGCCGAGGACTCAAAGTACAGCGCCATGCTGTGTGGGCCTTGCCGCAGCAGTTCAAACACGCTCAGGCCATAAGCGGCGCTGGTGCCCAGCGCCACGAGCAGGTCCATATTGCCGCTGCGGTCTTTCAGCGCCGCCCAGCCCGCGCGGTAAAAGCGCGCGCCCAGCACAAACTGCACCGGCGTGGCCAGCGCCAGCTGCCACCAGCCGTTGAGCATCCAGTGCTGCCCCCACAGCAGGGCCAGCATGGGCAGCGCCAGGGGCAAGGTCAGCGCGGCGGCCAGCAGGGTGGGGCCGCTGCCGCTGTGCCAGGCGCTGGGCTGGGCCTGGGTGCGCTGGCCTTCCTCCAGCGTGGCCTGGTAGCCCGCTTGGCGCACGGCCTGCAGCAAGACCAGGGGCTCCAGCGTGTCCAGGGCCTGGACATGGGCTTGATCGCTGGCCAGAAGCACCTGGGCGTGCAACACCCCCGGCACCTGGCTCAAGGTTTTTTCCACCCGTGTGGCGCAGCTGGCACTGCTCAGGCCCGCGAGGTGCAAACGCCAAGCCCGTTGACGCAAACCGTAGCCGCCTTGCTTGAGCGTGGCCGCCGAGGCCTGCAGCAGCGCTGCGGCGTCGGCCCCTTCAGCCAGTTGCAGGCGTGCCGAAGCGGTGCTCAAGAGCACATCCACCCCCGCCACGCCGGGCAGGGCCTGCAGGCGCTTTTCCACCCGTTTCACGCAGCTGGCGCAACTCATGCCTTCAATAGGCAGGTTCAGTTCGGGGGGGATGGCACTCGTGTGGGTGTTCGCAGTCATGGTGGAAGTGTCAACTCTCCCATGGGGGCAAGGTCAAGCTTGACCTTGCTATGAGGGCAAGCTTTAAGCTGATGCCTCATCCAACCCAGCGGAGGCTTCTCATGACCCACCAATTCACTCTGCCTGACCTCAGCTGCGGCCACTGCGCCGCCAGCGTGCGCGAAGCCGTGGCTGCCCTGGACGCTCAAGCCCAAGTCAGCGTGGACCTGGCCAGCAAAACCGTGCAGATCGACAGCACCGTGCCGCCCGCCCAGATGCAAGCCGCGCTCACTGAAGCCGGTTTCCCGCCAGCAGTCAGCACTTGAAACGCGTTTGTCACCGCTCGTGCCCTGGCTTGTGTTCGCTAGTCGCACGCAATGTTGGCGCGTGCCTTTCACATCCGCGTTGGCGCTTGCCCCGAGTACGGCGGCATGAAGAGCGTTGTGCTGTTCTTGAGCAGGCCGGGCCTGTTGTATTTCTGAGGAATTCACTGCTTCTTCGCTGCGGGGGCACTGCCCAGAATCACGCCTCCTCCAGAGGAATTTCAGGAAAAAATGCTGAGGCAATACCCCTGATTTGCTGGGTCCCTCCCCCTTGGCCTGCTGTGACACCGCACGGCCTACACCGCAGTAAGAAGTATGCGAATCATCTCCAAGTTCTCGCCCACGCTCAGCGCGCTGGCTGTCTCGGTGCTGTGCACGCCTGTGCTGGCTCAATCTGCGGATTCCACGCAGCCGCAGCAGCTGCAGCGGGTGGAAGTTACCGGCAGCCACATCAAGCGCATCGAAAAGGAAGGCGCCACGCCGCTGACCCTGATCCGCCGCGAAGAGATCCGCGCCACCGGCGCCACCACCATCACCCAGTTGCTGGACAAGCTGCCCAGCGCGTCGACCAACTTCGACACGGGCCGCAGCAACTCCTTTGCGCCGGGGTCTTCGTCGGTGGGCTTGCGTGGCCTGGGCCAGACCAGCACGCTGATTCTGCTGAACTTCCGTCGCGTGGCGCCTTTTGCGCTGGCCGACTACAACGAGACCTTCGTCAACCTCGACTCGCTGCCCCTGGAGGCCGTGGAGCGCGTGGAAGTGGTGAAAAACGGCGGCTCTTCGCTTTACGGTTCCGACGCCGTGGCCGGTGTGATCAACATCATCACCCGCAAAGATTTCCAAGGCCTGCTGGTCAAGGGTTCGCGCTATCAAGCCAGCAAGACGGCCAAATTCGGTGAAAACTCAGCCAGCATCACCGGCGGCTATGGCGACATCACCAAGCAAAGTTTCAACGTGCTCGGTAGCGTGGAAGTGTTCGAGCGTGACGGTGTGCCGTCGTGGCGCCCGCTGTTGGACGACGTGAACCCGAAATACAAGGCCAAGTCGCCTTCCTTCGGCACGGGCTCGACCTATGCCTACCCCGGCAATCTGGAAGGTGTGCAAGGCTTGGCGCCGATGGATGGCTGCAAGACCGTGACTCGCGGCCTGTGCATGTACGACCGCTACGAGCGCTTCCAGGTGCAACCGGCCTCCAAGCGCGTGAACGGCATCGTGAGCCTGAACTACCGGCTGGGTGAGCTGGACGGCTATGCCGAGGCCATTGGCTCGCGCACCGAGACCGCCTACGACTCTGCCTTCCAGCCCTACGGTATTGGCCTGGGTTCGACCACATGGGGCAATCCTCAGACCAACGAAGGCAAGGTGTTTTTCTACCGTGGCTTGCCCAAAGAGCACCCACTGAACAAGACCGGCTATGAAGCCGAGCTGCGTTATCGCTTCGTGGACGGCAATTCGTCGCAGTCCGTGACGGCCGACCAGTACCGCGTGCTGACGGGCCTGCGCGGTGTGTACAAAGACCTGGATTGGGACCTGGCCGTTGGCGTGATGGGCGGCAAGGCCACCCAGTCGCAATCGGGCAGCTTCAGCGAAAAGGGCTTCAAGGAAGTGATCGGCGACCCGAACGTCGACGTTTTGGCGCCAGACTTCTTCAACAAGCCCAATGGCTACAAGCTGGGCCAGGCCAACAGCGCCGCCGTGCTGGCCAAGCTCTTCCCCACCTACGGGTACACGGGCAAGACGCAGCAGACTTTCTTTGACGCCAAGTTGTCCGGCGAAGTGGGCCGCCTGCCCGCGGGCCCGGTGGGCATGGCGCTGGGCTTTGACCTGCGCCGCGAGTCGATGACCATCACCCCCACCGACAACCTGCGCACTGGCGACATCGTGGGCTACGGTGTGTCGATGTCCAAGGGCACACGCAACTTCGGTGCTGCCTTTGCTGAATTCGAGCTGCCGCTGACCAAGACCCTCAGCAGCCAATTGGCCGCCCGCGTGGACAAATTCCCCGGCTTCGGGGCGCACGTGTCTCCCAAGGCAGCACTGACCTTCCGCCCGGTCAAGGAGCTGATGCTGCGCGGCACGCTGGAATCGGGCTTCCGTGCCCCCAACCTCACCGAAACGGCCCAGGCCACCAAGTTCGCGTTCCAGTCGGTGACCGATGACAAGCGCTGCAAGCCTGCCACGGCCCTGGTCAATGATTTGCTGGCGCAAATGCCGGCCGATGGCGACCCGGTCCTGCAAGCTCGCATTGACAACATCAACCAAAACGAATGCGGGAACTCGGTGGCCATCGTCACCAAGAACAACCCCAAGCTCAAGCCCGAGACCTCGCGCATTGCATCGTTCGGCGCGGTGTTCGAGCCCACGGCCAACTTGAGCTTGAGCCTGGACTACTACCGCATCGAGCGCAAGGCCGAAATTGGCACGCAAGACCCCAACGACCTGTTGGTCAAAGAGGCTTCGCTGCCCGCAGGCACCATCGTGCGCAGCTCGCTGGTCAAGGACTTGACCTTCACGCCGGCAGAAATCCAGAAGTACGGCGTGACCGTGGGCCGTGCCGAACAGGTGGTGGGCATGTTCGAGAACATCGCCAAGACCCGCACCTCGGGGCTGGATTTGAGCGTTCGTGGGCAAAAGCGCGTACAAGGCCTGGGTGTTTTTGGTGCCGGGCTGGAAGTGAGCTACCTGCTGGACTTCAAGCGCTGGAGCGAAGCCCGCAACGGCTGGGGTGACAACCTGGCCGGGCGCTACGACTACTCCCGCACCACCTACGTGGGCAGCCTCTCGCACAGCGTGTCCGATTGGGCGCAATCCCTGCGCATGAGCTACCAGGGCGCCCAGCAGCTGCGCGGCGATTTCTATGACACCACCTGGACCGAAGCGGGCTGCAAGGTCAAGAAGCTGCAAGCCGATGAGTGCCGTATCGCGCCGTCCTACACCTTCGACTACAGCATCAGCTACTCGGGCATCAAAAACCTGGGTCTGGGCTTGAACGTCATCAACCTGCTCAACGACCGTCCGTCGGTGGACTACCGCGACTTTGGCGTGCCCTCGGGCATCGTCCCGGTGAGCGTCAACGACGTGAAGGGCCGTCAATTCAAGGTGTGGGCTCAGTACAAGTTCTTCTGAGCTACGGTCAAGCTGAGTTGAGGCCAAGTCGAATGCAAGCGCCTCACCTCAGCATGTGACTGAATGGTGGTACATCCCACATGCCCAACGGGTCCGGTCACGGACCCGTTTTTCTTTGCCTGAGAGAGGAGGGGACGGCCGCCTTGAGCAGCCGTATTGGCGTTGTAAATCGACTCCTTCGCGCAAAGTCGGAAATAACACCTTGCTGTCAATGTTGGCATCCTCAGCCATTGCTACGAAATGGTGAGGAGCACCCCTCTTTGGTGCGTCGGTGCAGCCTTGGTTGCACTGCTCTTGCAGGCATTGACACATGCGTACTCCAACGTCTTCTTTTCGCCATTCCCCCTCAGTTTGTGCCTTGGCTGCGGCCTTGCTTTGTTCGGGTGCTGTTGCGCAGGATGTGAGCCCCAATGCAGAAAAGCTCGAACGCGTGGTCGTGACGGGCACCAATATCAAGCGCCTCGCTGTGGGTTCTGAAACCGCATCGCCGGTGCAAACGATCAACCGCGACGACATCCGCCGCAGCGGTGCTACCACCGTGCGCCAGATCCTGGACACCCTGACGGCCGCAACTCCCGGCGAGCTGCGTGACGATGGCAACAACGGCAGCTTTGCAGCAGGTGCCACCGGTGTGTCCATGCGCGGCCTGGGCAAGGGTGCCACGCTGGTGCTGCTCAATGGTCGCAGGGCTGCCTACTACGCTTTGGCCGATGGGGCCAAGGAGCAGTTCCTGAACATCGACTCCATCCCGGCCGATGCGGTCGAGCGCATTGAAACCCTCAAAGACGGCGCATCTGCCATCTACGGCTCCGATGCCATGGCTGGTGTGATCAACATCATCACCCGCAGCACTTTCGAGGGCGTGACCGTCTCGGCCTCCAATGTCTGGAATGACGGCCCAAGCGCCGGGGGCTCCAGCACCGTGGCGGTGGTTGGGGGCTTGGGCAATTTGAACAAGGACCGTTACAACGTCTTTGCCAACCTCGAAGCCTTTGAGCGCCGTGGCTATACGCTGGCCGACGTCATTCATGACGCGCCGGAATACCAAACCAAGATCTTCAACCCCAACTTCGGAGCCCCGAGCCTGTTTTCCTACCCCGGAAACCTGCAAGTTGGTAGCAGGCGCGAGCCTGTGAAGGGTTGCACCACGCTGAATTCAGCGGGGCTGTGCGTCAACGACCTCAATGGCCTGAACCAGTGGTCGGACCCTGCCAAGCGCCTCAATTTCTACAGTAGCGCGCGCTTCCAAGCGACGGACGATCTGCAGCTCTTCGGAGAAGTCCACTATTCCAAGACTGAAACCGACTACCGGAGTCTGCCGTTTGCCATTGCTGCGGGCAGCCCTTCGCGCTGGTACGACGGCTACAACAAAAAGGCGCAGGAAGTGGCCCAGCCGCTGCTGGCCATCGGCAACCCAGCCAACCCCTATCCGCAAAAAGTCGGCATCAACTATCGCTTCACGGACAACGTCAACGGTCGTGAATCCACAGCCTCTGCCGACCAATACCGCGTCTTGGTCGGAGCGCAAGGCGTGTTTGCGGGCTATGACTACCAAGTCGCCCTGGGTCGCAATGCCTCGTCGGCCGACAAGTTGGACCACGTGCGCCCCAGCCGCGACATGATTGCAGCCGTGGAGTCTGGCGAGTACAAGATTGGCCAGGTCAATAGCCCGGAGCTGCTGGCGCGCATCTTCCCGGAGGCTGGCATCCTGGGGGATACGTATCAGAACTTTGCTGATGGCAAGATCTCGGGTGATTTGTTCAAGCTGCCCGGCGGTATGGCGCAGTTCGCCGCGGGTGGTGAGTTCCGCACGGAGAACGTGAACATCCGCTCCACCGACAACATCATGCGCGCTGACATCATCGGCCGTGGTGCACAGCTCACCGTGGGCGACCGCAAGCTCGCTGGCGCGTTCTTTGAAGTCAATGCGCCGGTGGTGAAGAACCTGGAGCTCAATGGCGCACTGCGCTTTGACAAGGCCTCAGGGTTTGACGGGCACTGGTCGCCCAAGCTGGGCGTGCGCTGGGAAGTGATGCCCAAGCTGCTGCTGCGCGGCACGGTGGCTGGCGGTTTCCGCGCGCCGAACATTCCTGAAACGCTGGGTCAGGTGGGCGTGACGGGCTTCTTCAACAGCATGGTCGATCCCAAGCGCTGCGACACGGCGACAAAGATCCGCGACATCTTGAAGACCGGCAATGCCGCAGACCAATCCGATGCCACCTCAGCCTACAACTCGGGCTGCTTGGCGTCGCTGCCGACGATGATTTCGTCCAACCCCAAGCTCAAGCCCGAGACCTCGTCCAGCTTCACGCTGGGCATGGTGTTCGAGGTCAATCGCAACCTGGGGGTTGCGCTGGATTACTTCAATATCGAGCGCAAGAACGAGATCAGCTACCGGGACCCGGACTTCGTGTTGGAGCGTGAGGGCAAGCCAGGCTATGAGGGTGCCATCTCGCGCGGCAGTGTGACTGAGCAGGACAAGCGCTTTGCGGACCGCGCCAACGCGCTGCGCCCTGGTGCCAATGTGGCTTGGGATGCCGGTTCCATCACCGCGCTGCTGCTGCAGTACGAGAACTTCGGCAAAACCCAAACCTCGGGCATCGACTTTGACATCAACGGGCGTACCAGCGCCGGCAGCTTTGGCAATCTGGCTGTGGGCCTGACCGCCACTTACGCGCTGATCTACCGCACTTGGGATGTGGACGCCAACATTTGGCGCCCCAACACCATCGGTTTGCGCGACCAGCCGCGTCTGCGCCTGCGCCTGGCCACCGGGTGGAGCAAGGACGACTGGAGCGCAGGCTTGAACTTCATCTACACATCCGCCACCAAGCTCAACGACACTGAGGCTGACTTTGGAACCTGGGGCGAGGCGGCGTGCCAGAAGCGCCTGAACCCGGGCGATCTGCCCTGCTTCATCCAGAGCGATCTGCGTACGGACTTGAATCTGGGCTATACCGGGATCAAGAACCTGCGCCTGAGCCTGAACGTGAACAACCTGATGGGCGAGAAGGCTCAGGTGAACCTGCGCTCCGGCTACAGCGTGCGTCCGCGCGTGTGGCGCCTGGGTGCCAGCTACACCTTCTGATTTCGCGATTCAGGGCTCGACCCCAAAACCCGGCTTCGGCCGGGTTTTTTTGTGGCTGCGACATGAAGGATGCGGGATGCGTTGTGCGGATGTCGCCCTGATTGAGTCTACTGACTTACCCTGACTTTTCTTCGCCGACCCTTGGATTTGTGCGCCCGCCAGACAAAAACAAGCCCAAAAGAGGCGCCTGATCGGGTGTCGCTTGGCTTGGCAAGGGCTTGGCAAGAGCGTTGTGGCAATCACGCCAAAGTCGGTGCATCGACGGCAGAGCCAGTCGTTCCAAGAATGAGCCATCCATCCTGCTCATGCGATCAGCTTGAGGGGAGGCAGCGGCACCTACCGGGTGCAAGAGGCAGCGATCCTGCTGTGGCATTTGAAAAAGTAGTTCTTATGCGAATCACCTCCAAACAACTTCAGCCCTCCTTGTGCGCCCTGGCTGCGGCGTTGGTCTGCGTCAGCGCACATGCGCAAAACCAGCAAACGTCGGAACCGCAACAGCTGCAGCGTGTTGAAGTTACGGGCTCCAGCATCAAGCGTGTCAACGCTGAAACCGCTTCACCCGTGCAGGTGATCGACAGGAAAGAGATTGAAAAGTCTGGAGCCAATACATTGGCTCAGATTCTGAACGCGCTGTCGCCCGCTATCGCAGGTGGCTTCGGTGACAACGGAAATTCAAGCAGCTTTGCTGCAGGCGCATCCAGTACGGCTCTTCGCAAACTGGGTACTGGCGCTACTTTGGTGCTGCTGAATGGTCGACGTGTTGCGAACTTTGCAATGGCCAACGGAGCAAAAGATACGTTTGTTAACGTCGATAGTTTCCCCGCGGATGCAATTGAGCGTATCGATATTCTTAAAGAGGGTGCCTCTGCAGTTTATGGGTCGGATGCTCTGGCTGGTGTGATTAATGTTATTACAAGAAGAAACTATGAGGGTGTTGGTGTGTCTGCCAACTACACCACATCGTCTCGGCCGAAGATCCGTGAACAGGCTACTGCGTCGATTGTGGCTGGCTACGGAAATGTAGACAGGGATCGATTCAATGTGCTTACCAATCTGGAATACTACCAGCGCAAGGCGGATACATTTGACGAAGTCCTTCCGTACTATCCTGATTGGCATCAAAAATACGTCAATCCGGCGATTGGGCTGCCTAGTCAAAACAGCACCCCGGGCAATTTTATTGTGGCAGGTAAGCCGATTTTGAATCCTGATTGCCCTGCAGCAAGCCGGAACTCTGACGGTTTGTGTGTGTTGAATTTGAATGGCATTAACAGGATAACGGATCCTGCCAAACGATTGAATGTATTCAGTTCTGCTCGTTATGTAGTAAATGACTCCGTTGAGGCTTTTGGTGAATTTAGTTATTCCAGGGTGGAGTCTGGTTACGTTGACTTGCCATTTGCATATACCTATTCGGCTACGCCATTTCAGTGGTTTGATGGGTATGCATTGAAGTTGCAGCGAGTGCCGCGTCCCTTGTATGGTGGAAAGAACTCAACGGAGAAGCCGGTTGGGATTCAATACAGATTCATGGATCCAAATATTGATTGGGACTCGAAGGCGGAAGCGGATCAGTACCGGGTTATGGCTGGCGCGCGTGGCCAATTCAAGGGTTGGGATTACGAGGCTGCGCTGGGTAGGACCGGTGCGGATGGAAGTAAAGGTGGTCGGGCAGCACATCGGGATGGCTTTACGTCGGCTCTGGCAAGTGGTGAGTATGTGATTGGGGGCAAAAACAGCGACGAACTCCTGCGTCGTATGTTCCCAAGTATTTCTCTGGGTGGGGAAAATTCCCAAACATTTGTCGACGGTAAGATTTCTGGTGAAGTTTATCAACTGGGCGGCAGGCCCGTGTTGTTGGCGGTCGGTGGTGATGTTCGCCAAGAGAGCTTGAAGATCAAGAGCAGTGACAACGTTATGAATGCCGAGATGATTAGTCGCGGCAGTGTTTGGGTTGAAGGTGAAAGAAAGCTTGCTGGCCTGTTTGCAGAGGTTGAGGCGCAACCAATTAGAAATTTGACTATCAATACAGCGGCGCGCTATGACAAGGTTGGTGGATTTGCGGGGAAGGTGTCGCCAAAGATTGGTATTAAGTGGGCGCCAATTCCTCAAATCTTGGTGCGCAGTGGCTATTCGGAAGGATTCCGCGCTCCAAATATTCCAGAAACCCTTGGTAAGGTTGGTCTGACTGGGTTCTTCAATGGGACTTACGATCCGCAGCGTTGCGAGACCGCGCAAAAAATCAATGATATCTTGAAGAGTGGCAACGCAACGGATAAGGCGTGGGCCTCTGCTGCGCTTGGCTCCGGTTGCTCGGTTTCAATTCCTGCAATGATTACTGCAAACCGCAATGTGAAGCCTGAGTTGTCCAATAGCATTACCTTCGGTGTGGTGCTGGAGCCAAGCAGGAATTTCTCGATGTCTGTGGACTACTGGCGGATTGAGCGAACCGATGAGATTAACTATCGGTCGCCATCTTATGTCTTGGGTAAGGAAGGTCAGCCTGCCTACGATGCAATGATTGCCCGACAGGAGATATCTGAAGATGATATGGTTCGCATTAATCGTGCTAACCAAGTGAGTCCTGGGGCGAATCTAAGCTGGAAGGCCGGTCAGCTGGTCACGCTGTTGCTGGGGTACGAGAATTTTGGCAAGACGTTGAATTCCGGTGTCGATGTCGAGGTCAGTGGGCGCTTGAAGGTCGAAAACCTTGGGACGATTCGCACATCTTTGCAGACGACGTATGCCTTGCAGACGAAATCTTGGGACATTGATCGAAATGCGTATCGGCCCAATACGGTTGGTTTGCGCGGAAATCCTCGAATGACGTCGGTGTTTACCTTGGGTTGGGATCGTCAGGATTGGAGTTCGACGGTTCGTGTGACTCACTCGACTCGTACTGAATTGAATTTCGATGAGTATGATGCGGCAAACTGGAGTGAGGCAAACTGCGCCAGAATCAAAAAGGCGACGGATGTCCCCTGCTATACCGATGAGAGTGTTTTTGTGAATCTTGGTGTCGCCTACACGGGAATTAAAAATACTAGCGTTAGTTTGAATGTCGGAAATTTGCTCGGTTCTGAAAACCCGATCGATTTGCGAGGTGGGTATAACGTAGCTCCTAGAACCTATCGCTTCGCAGTCAGCCACAAATTCTGAGCCGATTGAGTTGACGACGTTCTCCCGCCTGGTGTGGGAGTCGACAGCGCCACAAGCGACATGGTCCGCTGTGGCGCTTTTTCATTTGCAGGGTCGATTTTCTTGCATGCTGCAGCATACTGATGCAGTTGAGTCCCTCTACCCCCTCGGTTTTTGACCCGCCATTGCCCCAGGAGCATCTATGCCCGTGCTGCGCACACAGCTGAATGTCCGTTCGGAAGATTTCCTCAACAGCCAGCGTGCCATGCAGGGGCTGCTGGAAGATTTGCAGCAGCAGTTGGAGCGCATCGCGCAGGGTGGTGGGGAGGCCGCGCGGGCCAAGCATGTGGCGCGCGGCAAGCTGCTGCCACGGGAGCGGGTGCAGCGCCTGTTGGACCCTGGCACGCCGTTTTTGGAGATTGCGCCGCTGGCCGCACTCAACTGCTATGACAACGCCGCGCCCGGTGCGGGCTTGATTGCGGGCGTGGGTCGCATCAGCGGTGTGGAGTGCGTGGTGGTGTGCAACGACGCCACGGTCAAAGGCGGTACCTACTACCCGCTGACCGTCAAAAAGCATTTGCGTGCGCAGGAGGTGGCGGCACAAAACCACCTGCCCTGCGTGTACCTGGTGGATTCGGGCGGCGCCAACCTGCCCAACCAGGACGAAGTTTTCCCTGACCGCGACCATTTCGGCCGCATCTTCTACAACCAAGCCAATCTCAGCGCCCAAGGCCTGGCGCAGATTGCCGTGGTGATGGGCTCATGCACGGCAGGCGGCGCTTATGTGCCGGCCATGAGTGACGAGACCATCATCGTGAAGAACCAGGGCACGATTTTTCTGGGCGGCCCGCCGCTGGTGAAAGCCGCCACGGGCGAGATGGTCAGCGCCGAGGATCTGGGCGGTGGTGATGTGCACACGCGCTTGTCCGGCGTGGCTGACCACCTGGCGCAGGACGATGTCCACGCCCTGGCCTTGGCACGCCGTGCCGTGGCGCAGCTCAACCGCGTCAAGCCTCAGCCGCTGCGCGTGCAGGCTCCGCGCGCGCCGCTGTTTGACGCCGCCGAGCTGCACGGCGTGATTCCCACCGACACGCGCAAGCCCTTTGATGTGCGCGAGGTGATTGCGCGCATCGTTGACGGCTCCGAGTTCGACGAATTCAAGGCCCGCTACGGCGCCACCCTGGTGTGTGGCTTTGCCCATATCGAGGGCATGCCCGTGGGCATCGTGGCCAACAACGGCATCTTGTTTGCCGAGAGCGCCAACAAGGGCGCGCACTTCATCGAACTCTGTTGCCAGCGCAAGATCCCGCTGGTGTTCCTGCAGAACATCACCGGCTTTATGGTTGGGCGCAAGTATGAGAACGAAGGCATTGCCCGCGCTGGCGCCAAGATGGTGACGGCCGTGGCCTGTGCCAACGTGCCCAAGTTCACCGTCATCATCGGCGGCAGCTTTGGGGCCGGGAACTACGGCATGTGTGGTCGTGCCTACTCGCCGCGCTTTCTGTGGATGTGGCCCAACGCGCGCATCTCGGTGATGGGTGGCGAGCAGGCCGCCAGCGTGCTGGCCACCGTCAAACGCGACGGCATCGAGGCCAAAGGCGGCAGCTGGAGTGCCGCTGAAGAAGAGGCCTTCAAGGCCCCCATTCGCCAGCAGTACGAAGACCAAGGTCACCCCTACTACGCCAGCGCGCGCCTGTGGGACGACGGCGTGATCGACCCCGCTGACACGCGCCGTGTGCTGGCGCTGGGATTGTCGGCTGCGCTCAATGCGCCCATTGCGGATGCGCGTTTTGGTGTGTTTCGCATGTGAGGCCGACTTTCACCGCCTAGAATGTTTTGAAAGCCCAAAGAGGCCGTCAAAGGGTGGTGTTGATCTGAGCTAAGCACGCTGCGAGCTGCAGCGCAGGGCCGTGGTGGAGGCGGCTGCTGCAAGGCGATGCGCACGGCACAAGATTGTCGTGATGTCGCCGTTCCGAAGACAAGAACGGGAGCCCCGAGGCCTCAAGGCCCTGGGGTCGCAAGGGAGGGGTCATGTTGCTGCGTCGCTTGCTGCGATGGGGCTTGCTGTGCGGAATTTTGGCGGGCGGCACAGCGGCTTTAGCTGATACCGAGCGGTCCCGCGAGTCGCAGTTGCTCAACGAGATGCGTGAGTCCGTGGAGCGGGTGCCTGTGCAAGTGCAGGATGCGCTGGGCCGCACGGTTGACGGCGTCTTGGCGGTGACCGTGTTTCGCCCTCCGGGGGCGGGGCCATTTCCGTTGGTGCTCATCAACCACGGGCGCGACGCCGAGCGGCGCGAGAAGTACCCACGCCTGCGCTTTGAATCTGCCGCCCGCTACTTCCTGCGCAAAGGGTTTGCCGTGGCCGTGCCGATGCGTTTGGGCTATGGCGAGCTGGCTGCGGTGGGCGACCCCGAGTCCTCCTTGACCTGCACGCGCCCGCGCTATGTGCAAGCGGCGGTGGCGGCTGGGCGCCAAGTGCAGGCCGTGGTGGCGCAGCTCGCGCGCGCTGCGGATATCGACGCCAGCCGCGTGGTGTTGGTGGGGCAATCGGTGGGGGGCTTGGCCACCCTGGCGGCCACGGCCATGGGTGTGCCGGGCCAGGTTGCAGCCATTGCCTTTTCGCCCGGGCACGGTGGGCGCCCCGACCTCAGCCCTGGCTACCCCTGCGACGAACCCGAGTTGCGCGAACTCTTTGCCGGTATGGGGCGGCGCGCCGCCAAACTGCCCCGCGCGGTTCCCAGCTTGTGGCTGCACACTGAAAACGATCGCTATTTTTCGCCCACGCTGGCGCAAGGCTGGGCCCAGGCCTACCGTGCGGCCGGTGCGCCGATGCAGCAGCAGGTGCTGCCCGCGTTCAGCGACGATGGCCACCGTCTCTTCGTGGCGGGCAACGACATCTGGCAGCCCTTGGTGGATGAGTTTTTGCACCCGCTGGGCTTTGGGCGCGCGGGCGCGCTGATGCCCCCGCTGGACCTCTACCGTGCGGCCGCCCAATACCCTCCCGCCCTCGAAGGCCCGCTGCTGCAGGCCTATCAGCGGTTTTTGAGCGGCAAGGCGCCGCGTGCCTTTGCCATGGGTGCTGGAGGGCGCTGGGGCATTGCGTGGGGGGATGACGCCAAGTCGCGCGCCTTGGCCCATTGCAATGGCAATATGGCGGCCGATTGCCGCCTCTATGCGGTGGACGACGCGCTGGTGCAGGGCGAGGACCGTGTGGCCCCGGCCTTGGCGCACATCAACCCCGGATTCCCATGAACTTGCTCCCTCCCGACACGCCCAAGGACTGGCCGCAGCGCAGCCTGGCGGCTGTTTGGCACCCCTGCACGCAAATGGCGCGAGCCCAGCAGGTGCCGCCCCTGCCCATGGCGCGCGGCCAAGGCCCTTGGCTGTTTGACTACGAAGGGCGGCGCTATTTCGACGCCAACAGCTCCTGGTGGGTGAACCTCTTTGGCCACAGTGATGCGGCGCTGAACGAGGCCATCAAGGCCCAGCTCGACACCTTGCCCCACGTCATGCTGGCGGGCTGCACCCATGCCCCGGCCGTGCGCTTGGCCGAGCGGCTCAGTGCGCGCACCGGCGGCGCGCTGGGCCATGTGTTTTTTGGCAGCGATGGCGCCAGTGCGGTGGAAATCGCGCTCAAGCAAAGCTTTCACAGCTGGAAGAACCTGGGCCAGCTGCAGCGCCGCGAGTTTGTATGCCTGCAAAACGGCTATCACGGCGAAACCATTGGGGCGCTGGCCGTGACGGACGTGCAAATCTTCCGCGACGCCTACGACCCGCTGCTGATGCGCGCCCACATCGCGCCCAGCCCCGATGCGCGGCTGGACAACGAGGCGCAAGCCCTGCAGGCCATGCGCGAGCTGCTGCAGGAACACCACGAGCGCGTGGCCGCCGTGATTGTGGAGCCCCTGGTGCAAGGCGCGGCGGGCATGGTCATGCACAGCGCGGCCTATCTGCGCGGCCTGCGTGCGCTCACGCGTGAATTTGGCGTGCACCTCATTGCTGACGAAATTGCCGTGGGCTGCGGGCGCAGCGGGCGCTTCTTGGCTTGGGAGCACACCGAGCCAGCTTCCCCGGCCGACTGGCCGGATTTCATCTTGCTCTCCAAAGGCATCACCGGCGGCACTTTGCCGCTGTCGCTGGTGCTCAGCACCGAGGCCGTGTTCCAGGCGTTTTGGAGCCAGGACGTGGCGCGCGGCTTTTTGCACTCGCACTCCTACACCGGCAATGCGCTGGCCTGCGCGGCGGCCAACGCCGTGCTGGACCGCTTTGACGCCGGGCTGGTGGCGGCGCTGGCCGACCAAGCTGCGGCGCTGTCGCAGGCCTTTGAGCCGCTGCGCAGCCACCCGCGCGTGGCGCACTGGCGCCAGTGCGGCATGATGCTGGCCTTTGATGTGCGCGACGCTGCGGCGGGCTTTGCCGAACGCTTCCACCTGGCTGCACGCGCGCATGAGCTGCTGATCCGCCCCATTGGCGCCACGGTTTACGTGATGCCGCCTTATGTGATCGATGTGGCCACCGCCGACTGGCTGGCGCAGGCGGTGAGCCGGACTTTGAACGATGTTGCTTGAGCATGTGCAAGGCAAGCTGGACGCCCTGGCGGCCCAGAGCCTGACCCGATTCCTGCGTTGCGCCGATTCCGGCACCGCCCCACGCCAACGCGTGCGCGGCCCCGATGGCGTCAGCCGCGAGCTGCTGATGTTTTGCAGCAATGACTACCTGGGCCTGGCCGCGCACCCGCAGCTGCGCCAGGCCCTGATCGAAGGCGCACAGCGCTGGGGCGGCGGCTCGGGGGCTTCGCCCCTGGTCAGCGGCCACAGCGCCGCGCACGAGGCCGTGGCCCACACCCTGGCGCAGTGGTACGCCCCGCACATCCCGCAGGCGCGGGCGCTGGGCTTTTGCACCGGCTACATGGCCAATCTGGCCGTGGTCACGGCCTTGGGCGACGCCGAGGCCGAGCTGTTTTGCGAAAGCCTCAACCACGCCTCCTTGATCGACGGCGCACGCCTGGCGCGCGCCAAAGTCAGCCGCTACCCGCACGCCGATGTGGCGCAGCTCGACGCACAGCTGGCCGCCAGCAGCGCCAAGATCAAGCTCATCGTCACCGACGCGGTGTTCAGCATGGACGGCGAGATCGCGCCGCTGCCGCAGCTGCTGGCCCTGGCCGAGCAGCACGACGCCTGGCTCATCGTGGACGACGCGCACGGCTTTGGCGTGCTGGGCCAGCACGGGCGCGGCGCGCTGGAGCACTTTGGCCTGTGCAGCCCGCGCATCATCCTGGTGGGCACGCTGGGCAAAGCCGCCGGCCTGGCCGGGGCCTTTGTGGTGGCGCACGACACCATCCTGGAATACCTGCTGCAGTCGGCCCGCAACTACATCTTCTCCACCGCCTCGCCCCCGGCGCTGGAGCACGCCTTGCTCAGCGCGCTGGCGCTGATTGAAGGCGAGGCGGGCCAGCAGGGCCGCGCCCAGCTCCAGGCACGCCAAGCCCAGCTCAAGGCTGGCATGGCCGCACTGCTGGCGCGCCACCGCCGCCTGGGCTGGTATTTGATTGATTCCGACACCCCCGTGCAGCCCCTGGTGGTGGGCGGCAATGCCGAGGTCATGCAGCTGGCCGCGCGGCTGGAGCAAGCGGGCATACGCGTGCCCGGCATACGCCCGCCCACGGTGGCGCCGGGCACGGCGCGGCTGCGCATCACGCTGTGCGCCGCCCACACCGAGGCCGACGTGCAGCAGCTGCTGGACGAGCTCGCCGCCGCCGCACAGGAGGCAGCGGCATGAAGGGGCTGTTCATCACCGGCACCGACACCGAAATCGGCAAGACCTGCATCACGGCCGCGCTCACCCATGCACTGCAAAACGCTGGTGCGCGCGTGGTGCCCATCAAGCCGCTGGCTGCGGGTCAGACGCAGGACGAGCACGGCCAGTGGGTCAACGAGGACGTGGCCCAGCTGCACGCCGCCCAAAACGCGGGCTTGAGCCTGGCGCAAGTGGGCCCGCTGCAGCTGCGCGAGGCCTGCGCCCCGCACATTGCGGCGCGGCTGGAGGGCCAGACGCTGGAGCGCGAGGCCGTGCTGAGCGCCATACGCGCCAGCAGCCAGCTCGGCGAGTTGGCCCTGGTGGAAGGCGTGGGCGGCTTTCGCGTGCCGCTCAACGAGCACTACGACACCGCCGACCTGGCGCAGGACTTGGCCTTGCCCGTGCTGCTGGTGGTGGGCCTGCGCCTGGGCTGCATCAACCACGCACTGCTCACCGCCGAGGCGCTGCGCGCGCGCGGTTTGCGCCTGCTGGGCTGGGTGGCCAACACGGTTGATCCGGCGCAAACCCATGTAGGGGACAATATCGCCGCACTCCACGCCCGACTGGGGGCGCCGCTGTGGGGCCATATCCCCCGCTTGGAGGCGCCCACACCGGCGGCCGTGGCCGCCCATTTCGCGATGCCCGCTGCTGACTTGTTGCAGCAGCTGCGCTCAGCCCAGACCGTATGACCATGAAGCAGACCACCAACCAGATCCAGTCGCTCACGCCCACCACCGACGCCCAGCGCCGCAACGCCAAGCCCTGGACGGTCAACGAGGTGGCCGCTTTGTTCGAGCTGCCTTTCAACGACTTGATCTTCCGCGCCCAACAGGTGCACCGCGAGAATTTCGACGCCAACGCCATCCAGCTCTCCACGCTGCTGTCCATCAAAACCGGCGGCTGTGAAGAGGACTGCAAGTACTGCCCGCAGTCGGCGCATTTCGACACCGGGCTCAAGGCTGAAAAACTCATCCCGCTGCAAGAAGTGCTGGAAGCCGCGCGTGCGGCCAAGGCCAATGGCGCCACGCGCTTTTGCATGGGTGCGGCCTGGCGCGCGCCCAAGGAGCGCCACATCGAAGCCATTGGCGAGATGGTCTCTGAGGTCAAGGCCCTGGGCCTGGAAACCTGCCTGACCGCGGGCATGCTGGCCGACGGCCAGGCCGAGCAGCTCAAGCAAGCGGGGCTGGACTACTACAACCACAACCTCGACACCTCGCCGGAGTTCTACGGCCAGATCATCACCACGCGCACCTACCAAGACCGGCTCGACACGCTGGACCGCGTGCGCGGCGTGGGCCTCAAGGTGTGCTCGGGCGGCATTGTGGGCATGGGCGAAACGCGCCGTCAGCGCGCCGGGCTCATCGTGCAGCTGGCCAATCTGGAGCCTTACCCCGAGAGCGTGCCCATCAACAACCTGGTGCAGGTCGAAGGCACGCCGCTGGCGGGCGCGCAGCCGCTGGACCCCTTCGAGTTCATCCGCACGGTGGCGGTGGCACGCATCTGCATGCCGCGCGCCATGGTGCGCCTCTCGGCCGGGCGCGAGGACATGCCCGAGACCATGCAAGCCCTGTGCTTCCTGGCCGGTGCCAACAGCATGTTCTACGGCGACAAGCTGCTCACCACCACCAACCCGCAGGCTGAAAAAGACCGCGCGCTGCTGCAGCGCCTGGGCATGCACTGCGCCACCGAGGAAGAGCTCTCCGGCTCCGCAGGCCGCGAAGCCAAGATCCAGCTCAACGCCACGACCGAAGCCGAACCCGAGCCCAAGGTCTGCCGCGCGCATTGAGCGCTGCTGCGCCCCCGCAGCCCATGCCCTAGCGCTGGGCTCGGGTAAGCGCCGCGCCCCTCAAGCGCGGGCGCGATGACGACGACAACCCCTGCAGGCGTGCCCGGTGCTGTATTGGGCCGCCAGGCTTGCGCCAGAGCGGGCCAAGGGGTGGTGGCCATGGTGGTTTGGGGCAAGAGGCTAGGGCGGCTCGCCGCGCTCGTGTGTGGGGCGGCAGCCCTGGGTGCCTGGTGTGAGGCCAGCGCCGCGCCTGCGGTGGCGCCCGTGCTCATCGAGCTGGCCTGGCAGGCCGGCCCCGAACCCCGCCTGCTGCTGAGCTACACCCCACCGCCGGGCGTGCGCACCCTGCGCCTGCCCAACGACAGCGCTGCCGCGCGCGAAGTCTGGCGCGAGTGGGTGCGTCCCGCCGACGCCTGCAGCCGCTGGAACGCCGCCGACAGCCAGCTGGAGCTGCAAGCGCCTTGCAGCGCTGCGCGCTTCACCGTGGAGCCGCGCCTGCTCATGCGCCCGGCCGTCTACCAGGCTGCCCAACCCCTGGGCGAGGGTGGCGCGCAAGGCGTGCTGCTGCACACCGGTTTTTGGGTCGCCGCCGCACCCGGAGCTGGCCTGCGCTGGCGCTGGTTGCCGCCCGCAGGGGAGGGCGCCCTGGTGCTGCAGCGCGGCCGTGTGCACCGCGCCGAGGCCGTGCAGGGCGCGGTTGAAGAGCTCATTCCCGCCGCTGCGGTCGACGCCTTGCTCAGCCACCCCGAAGAAAGCGCCCACTGGCGTGCGGCCGGGGCGGCGCAGTACGTGGCGCTGGGCCGCCTGCAGCTTCAAACCTTTGATGCGGGCGTGCTGCTGCACGACGACCAAGTCGACCCCGCGCGCCGCCAGGCCGTTCTGGCCAGCCTGCAGCAAGCCGCCAAAGCTCTGCAGCAGGCCTACGGCCAGCCCTTGCGCGAGCCCGCCGCCGTGGTGCTCACCGCCGCTGCGCCACCGGGCTTTCAGGCCGATGTGAGCGACGGCCACATCATGCGCCTGCGCCTGCCCCTGGACCCCCAGCACCTGGCTTTGCAAGAGCTGCAGCGCTACCTGCTGCACGAGGCCACGCACTGGTGGAATATGGGCCTCTACCGCAGCGACGACCGCTACCCCTGGCTGCACGAAGGCCACGCCGAATGGGCCTCGCTGCTGCTCATGCAACAAGCCGCTGCCCTGAGCCCGCAAGCCCTGCTGCGCTTTCTGGACGAAGCCCTCAACCGCTGCCTGGTGCGCCGCGCCGAACACGCGGCCGCCACCCTGGCCCAGGGCTACCACGCTCACGAAGACCCCTATGCCTGCGGCCTGGTGCTCATGCTCGGCGCCCAGCTGCAGCGCGCTGCAGGCCGCCCGCGCGCGCCCGGCTGGGCCTGGGCCGACCTGGCCACGCTGCACCGCCAGGCTCCCAGCAGCGGCGTGAGCCAGGCCGACTTCGCCCGCTGGGCCGACCTCGGCGCCGCCACCGGCCCCATGCAGCAACTGCTGGGCTCAAACCAACAAGGCTTTGCCCAAGGCTTCACCGCCCTCATGAAACCCTGGCTGCAGGCCCAAGACCTCAGCCCCAGCGACGACGCCCAACTCCCCTGGGCCTTGCGCGAACTGCTGGCCCTGGACCTGGCCAAGCAACTGCTGAGTGCCTCCTGCGAGGGCGAACTGCCCCTGCAAGCCACCCCCGGCGGCCTGCTCCTGCCCCGCCGCATGCGCTGCCAACGCCTGCTGCCAGGCCAATTCATCGTGCGCCTGCAAGGCATTCACCTGCTGGACCAACCCCTGGCCGCCGCCCAAGCCGTGCGCCAAGCCTGCGCCACCGGCCAAACCCTGCGCGCCGGCCAAGGCATCCACGAAAGCCCCCTGCAATGCCCCACCACCTGGACCGACCCGCCCGTGCGCCAGCTCTGGCATTGGCGGCCTGAGGTGGTGCAGGGGGTGGGTTTGATGGGGGCGAGTCAAAGCGACTAGGTGGCGCCTGCGACTTTGATGGAAGAGACCAGTGCGCCTGCATGGGCCAAGCCCTTGGCGGCGCTAGCATGAGCGCCACGGCGGCATCAGGCCGCGCAGGCATGGCTTTGACATGAAACTCAACTTCACCAAGGGCTTGGGCAAATTTGATGTGCTGGAGCTGCAGCGCCCAGGCGTGGCGCCGCAGCGTATTGAGTGCCCCAAGCAGCGCATCATTCCGCACGACATGGTGCATTACGCCGTGGAGCACACCCTGGCGGCGCGGGGATTTCTGGGCCGCATCAAAGACGGCGAAGCGGCCAGTTTTCAGATGCACAGCCAAGCGCAGAGCGACGGCGTGGAGCGTCTGGTGGAGGTGATTCAGGGCGACGCCTGGAGCGGTGCCAGCGCCAGCGCGCAGGACTTGATCGCGATGTACCACCTGACCTGTGAGGCGCGCGGCTGCCCACCGCTGGCGGTGGACGCCGCGGCCCTGAATGCCGTGCGCGCGGCCATGGCCGAGCTCACCCAGGCCTGGGACGCTGTGCCCGTGGGCGGTGTGTTGGCGCTGGAGCTCTAAGCCACCGGCCGCGGTTCAAGCCGATGCGAGGAAGCAGTGGGGTCTGCGCCCGCGCATCGGCTCGTGCTGTGGAGGGGTCAATACCAACATGGGGCTCAGATGCGGTTCGGTTGGGCTTTGGCGGCCATGTTGAGGGTGGGGGCCGCCAAGCTGCGGCCTTGCACCACCACGCGGGGCAGGTAGAGAGCCTGCTGCGTGCTGGCCAGCGACTTGCCGTACACCACCACGCGGGGCAGGGTGATGGCCTGCTGGCTGGCGGCGATGGACTTGCCCGTGACCACCACGCGCGGCAGGTGCTCTGCTGGTTGGCTTTGGGCCTGGGCCAGCAGGGGGCTGCAAAGGGTCAGGGCCAGGGTGCTGAGGGCTTGAATCAGGCGGGTGTTCATGGTGGGCTCCGTTGCGGTTTGGGGTGAAATTTGCTGTCGATGGAGTCAGTATCGGCAGCGCACCCGCCCCGCACCATGTGCAGGCGACGAGATGCAAATTCCGCCGCATGAACTGCCAGCTCAAGGGGTCAACGGTGGGGCCCTTGGTGGCAAGCGCCAAACGCGCTGGTTGCTGCTCAAAACCCCTTGTTCAAGGGGTGGTGGGTGCGCGCTGGTCGGGTGACATTTTTTGGGTGCGCCAAATCCTTCCTGGTGTCAGGCAGTGCCTTTCGCCTGAATGCTGTGATTGTGGGTTTTGCGTGAAATGCCATGATCTGACCCCCTAAGTGCGGTGTGGGCGGTGCTTTTGTCGTGGCGGTGGCGCGGCGCTTTGTAGAGAATCCTTGATTAACTCTGCGATGCCACGGCGTTGCATGGCGTGTGCGCTCTGTGCTGCGCCAAGGACTGGAGAACTTTTGATGTTGAAGTCTGATTTGCGTGGCGTGTTTCCCGCGGTGACCACCAAGTTCCACGCTGACGAGCGCATCGATGCCGAAGGCACGGCGCGCCACATTGACTTCCAGATTCGCAACGGCATCCACGGTCTGGTGACCTGCGGTTCCTTGGGCGAAGCCAGCACGCTGTCGCTGGAAGAAAAAGTGGAAGTGGCGCGCATCGCGCTGAAAGCCGCCGAGGGCCGTGTGCCGGTGCTGGCCAATGTGTCGGAGACCTCCACGCGCGAGGCGCTGCGCTATGTGAAGGCCTGCAACGACATCGGCGTGGCGGGCTACATGCTCATGCCCGCGGTCATGTACCCCGGCGATGCGCGCGAGTCCATGCAGCATGTGCGCACCGTCTGCGAGGCTGCGGCGCGCCCGGTCATGCTCTACAACAACCCCGTGGCCTACCGCGTGGACCTGCTGCCCCAGCACATGCAGGAGCTGGCGGACTGCGAATGGCTGTGGGCCATCAAGGAAAGCAGTGGAGACATCCGCCGCATCACCGATTTGCGCAACACCGTGGGCGACCGCTACCAGCTCTTCATCGGCGTGGACGACCTCGCCTACGAAGCGCTGACGCTGGGGGCTGATGGCGTGCTGGCGGGCGTGGGCTGCGCCTTCCCGCGCGAAACCGTGGCGCTGTACGAGCTGGTGCAGTCGGGCGACTTTGACGAAGCCCTCAAGCTCTACCGCTGGATGACGCCCATGCTGCACCTGGACGTGTCCACCAAGCTGGTGCAAAACCTCAAGCTCATCGACGCCCTGGTGGGTGTGGGCAGCGAGCATGTGCGCGCCCCGCGCCTGCCGCTGGTGGGCCAGGAGCGCGAGCGCGTGGAGCGCATCGTGCGCCAGGCCCTGGCCACGCGGCCTGTGGCCTACCAGTCCCGGCCGTGAGCGGCCACGCCATGCAGCGCATCGAGGTCATCGACAGCCACACCGGGGGCGAGCCCACACGCCTGGTGGTGGCGGGTTTTCCTGACCTGGGCACGGGCAGCATGGCGCAGCGCCGCGCGCTGCTGGCGCAGCAGCACGACGCCTGGCGCCGCGCCACGGTGCTGGAGCCGCGCGGCAGCGACGTGGTGGTGGGCGCGCTCCTGTGCGCCCCCGAAAACCCCGCCCATGCGGCGGGCGTGATCTTCTTCAACAACGAAGGCTATCTGGGCATGTGCGGCCACGGCACCATGGGTGTGGTGGCCTCGCTGGCTTATCTGGGGCGCCTGGGCTGCGGCGAACACACCCTGGAAACGCCCGTGGGCCCCGTGCGCTGCACCCTGCACGAAGACGGCAGCGTGAGCGTGCGCAATGTGCCGGCCTACCGGCTGCACGCTGACGTGGCACTGCGCCTGCCCAGCGGGCAGACCGTGCATGGCGATGTGGCCTGGGGCGGCAACTGGTTCTTTTTGTGCAGCGACCACGGCCAGCGCGTGGGCCGCGCCCATGTGGCCGAACTCACTGCCTATTGCTTGCAGCTGCGCCAGGCGCTGCGCGAGCAGGGCGTGTGCGGGGCCGATGGCGCCGAGATCGACCACATCGAACTCTTCGCGCCGCCGCAAGGCGACGAAGACCAGGCCGCCGACAGCCGCAACTTCGTGCTGTGCCCCGGCGGTGCTTATGACCGCTCCCCCTGCGGCACCGGCACCAGCGCCAAGCTGGCCTGTCTGGCCGCGCGCGGCAGCCTGGCGCCGCAGCAGCGCTGGTGCCAGGCCAGCGTCATCGGCAGCTGTTTTGAGGCCTGGTACGAGACCCACGAGCAGCCGGGCTGGGTGGTGCCCACGCTGCGTGGCCGTGCCCATGTGTGCGCCCAAGCGCAGCTGCTCATCGACCCCACCGACCGTTTGGGTTGGGGCATTGTTTGAAGCACTCGGAGCCCCGTTTGCGCGGCAGTCCTGAAGTGGTGGTGATTGGCGCGGGCATTGTGGGTGCCGCCTGCGCACGTGCCCTGGCCGCACAGGGGCGTGAGGTGCTGGTGCTGGACGCGCGCCTGGGTGCGGCCACCGACGCTGGCATGGGCCACCTGGTGGCGCTGGACGACAACCCAGCCGAGCTGGCCCTGTGCAGCTACGGCCTGCGGCTTTGGCATGAGCTGGCCCCGCAACTCGACGCCTCCTGTGCCTGGAACCGTTGCGGCACGCTGTGGATGGCCGCGGACGATGTGGAACTGGCCTGGGCCCACACCAAGGCGCAGCGCCTGCGCGAGGCCGGCGTGCCCTGCCAATGGCTGGACGCCAAAGCCCTGGCTGAGGCCGAACCTGCTTTGCGCCCCGGCCTGGTGGGCGCCTTGCGCGTGTCCGGTGACGCCACCGTCTACGCCCCGCGCGTGGCGCACTGGCTGCTGGCGCAAGAGCCCCGGCGCCTGCAGTTTTCACAAGAAGAAGTGCTGGCCCTGCCTGAGGATGGCAGCGTGCGCACACAACTCCACTGCTACCGCCCACTGCATATCGTGCTGGCCGCGGGCGTGCACGCCACGCGCCTGTGCCCCGAGCTGCCCGTGGTGCCTAAAAAAGGCCTGCTGGTGGTGACCGACCGCTACCCCGGCCACGTCCATCACCAGCTGGTGGAGCTGGGCTATATGGCCAGCGCCCACCAGCGCAGCGGTGCCTCGGTGGCTGTCAACGTGCAGCCGCGCCCCACCGGGCAGCTGCTCATTGGCTCCACACGCCAGTACGACAGCCAGGACGCCAGCGTGGACCCCGCTTTGCTGGCCCAGCTGCTGCGCCGCGCCATCAGCTATCTGCCGGGCTTGGCCGGTGCCTGCGCGCTGCGCAGCTGGAGCGGCCTGCGCCCGGCCACGCCAGACGGCCTGCCCCTGATTGGCCGCCACCCCCAGCGCGCGCGCTTGTGGTTGGCCGTGGGGCATGAGGGGCATGGGGTCACCACCGCCTTGTCCACGGCCGAGCAGCTGGCCGCACTCATGGCCGGAGCCAGCCCGCCGCTCAAGCAGGCCGACTACGCCTGGCGCAGCTTCAACTCGGAACTGGACGCATGAGCCCTCCCACGTCGCGCCAGGTCAGCCCGGTGATGCTGCAGCTCCACCTCAATGGCAAACCGCGTCAGTCGCCGCTCTGCGCCCAGCTCGGCGCCATGCTGGCACAGCTGCCGCCCGCGCAAATGCGCAGCTCGGTGCGTGGGCAGCCCAGGGCACCGCTGTGTGGCATGGGCGTCTGCCAGGAGTGCCGGGTGCAAGTCAATGGCCAGCAAGCCCTGGCCTGCCAGACGCTTTGCGCCCCCGATCAATCCATCAACACCCGAACGGCCCTGCTGGATTCCAACGCCGAGCCCCAGGCGCTGGCTGAGGCTCAGGACTGCGAGCTGCTCATCATCGGTACCGGCCCGGCGGGCCTGCACGCGGCCCTGGCCGCCGCGCCCAGCGGCATGCGCATCACGCTGCTGGACGACAACCCCGCCGCTGGCGGCCAGATCTGGCGCCAGGGCAGGGAGGTGGCGCCACCGCTGGCCAGGCTGCTGGACGAACTGGGCCGCCACGCCAATGTGCGCTGGTTGCAAGGCCTGCGCGTGGTGGGCCGCGCCGGTGCCCAAGCCCTGCTGGTGGAAGGCGCTGAGCAAGGCTATGTCTTGCACTACCAACGCCTGGTGCTGTGCACGGGCGCACGCGAACTGCTGCTGCCTTTTCCCGGATGGACCCTGCCGGGCGTGACTGGTGCGGGCGCTTTGCAAGCCCTCATCAAGGGCGGGCTGCCGGTGCGCGGGCAGCGCATCGTGCTGGCTGGCAGCGGGCCGCTGCTGCTGGCCGCAGCCGCCACCGCGCGCGCTGCCGGTGCGCGCGTGCAGCTGATTGCCGAACAAGCGCCGTGGGCCGCGCTGCGCGAATTTGGCGCGGGCCTGTGGCGCCACCCCGCCAAAGCCTGGCAGGCGCTGCGCCTGCTGCAGTCTGGCTACCAGGCCGACACCCTGGTGCGCGAGGCCCATGGCACGCTGCAGCTCGAGGCCGTGACGGTGGAGCGCCAAGGGCGCCTGGAATTCATGCCCTGCGAGCGCCTGGCCTGCGGCTTTGGTCTGGTGCCCAATGTCGAGCTGGGACAGCTGCTGGGCTGCACCCTGGCCGAACACGGCGGGCTGCACACCGACGCCCAACTCCAAACCAGCGTGCCCCACATCTGGGCCGCAGGCGAATGCACGGGCCACAGCGGCGCCGAACTGGCCGCTGCGCAGGGGCAGCTGGCCGGGCTGAGCGCGGCCGGAGTGAGCCAGCCTCAGGACCAAGCCGCGCGCCTGCAGCGGCGCCTGCAACAGGGCCTGGCCTGGTCGCAACGGGTGCGCGAGCACTTTGCCCTGAGCGACGCCGTGCGCCAACTCGCACGCAGCAACACCTTGCTGTGCCGCTGCGAGGACGTGCCACTCTCCGCCGTCTTGCCCTTTGACGACTGGATCAGCGCCAAGCTGCAAACCCGCTGCGGCATGGGCGCCTGCCAAGGCCGCATCTGCGGGGCCGCCGCACGCACCCTGCTGGGCTGGCAAGTCCCCGCCCCCCGCCAACTGCTAGGCCCCGTGCGGCTCTCCACTCTGGCCTCGGTGCCGCCTCAGGAGTAAGAGCGCCGAGGGCGCTGATCGAGCGCACCACTCAGGCATCCAGCGGTCGCCCAAACGCCACGCCTTGGATCCGCCCGCCTTGATTGGCGCGCAGGTGGCCGATGCGGGCAACAGTTCAGAAACCTTCGAACACATGCATGCGTCCGGCTGGGTATTGGGCGATTGGCATGCCGTCAGCTGAACCACGGGCCGGGTTCATGACCTCCCGGCTCTTGACGGGCAACGAATTTTTCAAGGCCGACTTATTGCGCTTGACTCACGCGATGCCATTCACGGACTTGCGTCGCGTGGAGCGCCAGTGCGCCCAAGCCATTTTGGCGTGCGATAGATGGATTTTGTGTGCGAAGCTGCAATTTACAAGGGTAAATACCCACGCCAGCAATGGCTGTAAATGAGAATAATTATCAACAAAGAAGTATTTTAAATATATCTGTGAAATATATTTCACGCGTTTTGGTGGCAGGTGCTGTGCTGTATCTTGCAGTTCAATATGCGCAGCAACCCGCGACAACCCCGCAGGGACAATCCCCGGTTCATGCTGCCAAGCCCGCGGCCAATCAAACAAGCAGCCCAGAGGGTCAAACTGCCAGGTCAATGATCCCGGCGTCAGCGCCCACCCCTCAGGCCATTGCCGCCTCAGAGCCGCTATTGGGCACAAGGCTGGCTTACGGCATGGACTCATTCACACCTCAAGAGGCGCTGGTGGTCGGCAACAGGCTGCTGAGCTGCGAACGCGTGACGCAGAATGCGCAATTGGAACTCGCCAACGCAGGCGTTTTGTCGGAGCCCGTGAGGCAGCAGATGGCGCGGCGCCACCATCAAGAACTCGTGGCCTGCCAAAGTGTTCAAGGTGACGCTCAGGCACTTGGCCAGGCTCTGATGGTGCGGGCTTTTCGTGGTGGTCAGGCCGGCGCTGCGGTGATCTTGATGACCCTGCACGAGCCATTTCCTGGCAAACCGTCCGACGCCGAATTGGTGGCGCAAGCTAGAAAAGACCTGTGGAGCGGTGACCTGATGACCGCCTCCCAAGCGCTCTTGCATAGAGAGCGCAAGCTGCAAGAAGGTCGGCGTGTGACAGGTCCTGGCGTGACGCAAAGTCTTGATGAGTCCTTGCAGTTGGCGGCCGCATTGGTTCAGGCAGCTGCGTTGAGCGCCGACGCCACGGTGCTCCAGCGACAGCGGCAGTACGCGCTCGACTACGCTTGGGCTCTTTGGCGTCATCAATACAAGCCCGACATGGACGATGAGGCCTTAAGGCGCACTCGCGCACTCGCTGGCACGACAGTGTGGCCACCTGGCTTGCCGAACCCGATGAACACTTCGGCACGCGCATCGATCGAAACTTTGGCGCAAGCCCAAGCCCGAAATGCTGCCGACTTTGTGCGCCAGTGGAATTCACTGGACGCGCAGTAGCCACTTCCACCACCGTCTCTTCCTTGCGCCCGGTGGTCAGAACGGGGGCGCCGTACTCAGCCCCCAGGCGTCCAGCCCCGTTTTACATACTCCGCCGATACTGCCCCCCCACCTCAAACAGCGCGGAGGTGATTTGGCCCAGTGAGCATACGCGCACGGCGTCCATCAGGACTTCGAAGACGTTGCCGTTGTCGATCACGGCTTGCTGCAGGCGCTTGAGGGCGGCGGGGCTGTGTTCGGCGTGGCGGGCGTGGAAGTCGGCCAGGCGTTGCAGCTGGCTTTGCTTTTCTTCGTCGGTGGAGCGCGCCAGTTCGATGTGCTCGGGCACGGGGTCGCCGTGGGGGTTGCGGAAGGTGTTGACGCCGATGATGGGGTACTCGCCGGTGTGCTTGAGCATCTCGTAGTGCATGGATTCTTCTTGAATCTTGCTGCGCTGGTAGCCCGTTTCCATGGCGCCCAGCACGCCGCCGCGGTCGGCCAGGCGTTCGAATTCGGTGAGCACGGCTTCTTCCACCAGCTCGGTGAGCTCTTCAATGATGAAGGCGCCTTGGTTGGGGTTTTCGTTTTTGGCCAGGCCCCATTCGCGGTTGATGACGAGCTGGATGGCCATGGCGCGGCGCACACTTTCTTCGGTGGGCGTGGTGATGGCTTCGTCGTAGGCGTTGGTGTGCAGGCTGTTGCAGTTGTCGTAGATGGCAATCAGCGCTTGCAGCGTGGTGCGGATGTCGTTGAAGGCGATCTCTTGCGCGTGCAGGCTGCGGCCCGAGGTTTGGATGTGGTACTTGAGCTTTTGGCTGCGCTCGTTGGCGCCGTATTTGTCGCGCATGGCCACGGCCCAGATGCGGCGCGCCACGCGGCCCAGCACGGTGTACTCGGGGTCCATGCCGTTGCTGAAGAAGAAGCTGAGGTTGGGCGCGAAGTCGTCGATGTGCATGCCGCGCGCCAGGTAGGACTCCACGAAGGTGAAGCCGTTGGAGAGCGTCATGGCCAGCTGGCTGATGGGGTTGGCCCCGGCTTCGGCGATGTGGTAGCCGCTGATGGAGACGGAGTAGAAGTTGCGCACCTGGTGGTGCACGAAGTACTCGGCGATGTCGCCCATCACTTTGAGCGAGAACTCGGTGGAGAAGATGCAGGTGTTCTGGCCCTGGTCTTCTTTCAGGATGTCGGCCTGCACGGTGCCGCGCACATTTTTTTGCACCCAGTCTTTGATCTTGGCGGCTTCGTCGGCGGTGGGTTCGCGGCCGTTGTCGCTGACGAACTTGCTCAGCTGCTGGTCGATGGCCGTGTTCATGAACATGGCCAGGATGGTGGGCGCGGGGCCATTGATGGTCATGGACACGCTGGTGGAGGGGCTGCAGAGGTCAAAGCCGTCGTACAGCACCTTCATGTCGTCCAGCGTGGCAATGGACACGCCGGAGTTGCCCACCTTGCCGTAGATGTCGGGGCGCGGTGCGGGGTCGGCGCCGTAGAGCGTGACGGAGTCAAACGCGGTGGAGAGGCGCTTGGCGGGCATGCCCTCAGACACCAGCTTGAAGCGGCGGTTGGTGCGAAAGGCGTCGCCCTCGCCAGCGAACATGCGGGTGGGGTCTTCGCCCTCGCGCTTGAAGGCAAACACGCCGGCGGTGAAGGGGAAGGAGCCGGGCACGTTGTCCAGCATCAGCCACTTGAGCAGCTCGCCATGGCACTCGTAGGGCGGCAGCGCCACTTTGCGGATCTTGGTGCCCGAGAGGCTGGTGTGGATGAGCCCGGTGCGGATTTCCTTGTCGCGGATCTTCACCACGTATTCATCGCCCGCATAGGCCTGCTGCATGGCGGGCCACTGGGTCAGCAGCTGGCGCGCGTCGGCGTCCTGGCGTGCCTGGCGCTGCTCGATGAGGGGGGTGAGCGCGCCAGCGGGCTCGTCGTTGCCGCACTGGCCCAGCATGTGCTGGCTGGCGCGCAGCTGCTGCAGCTCGCGTGCCAGCGTGGCCTGGGCGCGCACGCGGCGCTTGTAGCCGCGCACGGCGTCGGAAATCTCGGCCAGGTAGCGGCTGCGTGCGGGCGGCACGATGGGCGTTTGGTGCGTGCTGTGGCGGGTGTTCACTGCGGGCAGTGCACCGGCCGAGAGGGCCAGGCCCAGTTCGATCAGGCGCGGCTTGAGGGCTTGGTAGAGCGCAGTCACGCCGTCGTCGTTGAAGCGGCTGGCCATGGTGCCAAAGACGGGCATGTCCTCGGGCTTGGTGGTGAAGGCTTCGCGGTTGCGCTGCACTTGCTTGGCCACGTCGCGCAGCGCGTCCAGCGCGCCTTTGCGGTCGAACTTGTTGATGGCCACGAACTCGGCAAAGTCCAGCATGTCGATTTTTTCGAGCTGGCTGGCCGCACCGAACTCGGGCGTCATGACGTAGAGCGGCACGTCCACGTGCGGCACGATGGCCGCGTCGCCCTGGCCGATGCCCGAGGTCTCGACGATGATGAGGTCAAAGCCTGCCGCCTTGGCCGCGGCAATGCAGTCGGGCAGGGCCTGGCTGATTTCGTTGCCGTAGTCGCGCGTGGCCAGGCTGCGCATGAAGACCCTGGGGCCCGTGGACCACTCGCTGATGGCGTTCATGCGGATGCGGTCGCCCAGCAGCGCGCCACCGCTCTTGCGCCGCGAGGGGTCGATGGAGATCAGCGCCACGCGCAGCTGGTCGCTCTGGTCCAGGCGCAGGCGGCGTATGAGCTCGTCGGTCAGGCTGCTCTTGCCCGCGCCGCCCGTGCCGGTGATGCCCAGCACCGGGGTGTGGGCCTGCGCTGCGCGCTCGCGCATTTGGGCGATCAGCGCGGGGTCGGCCTCGCCGTTTTCCACGGCCGTGAGCCACTGCGCCAGGGCGCGCCAGGCGGCGTCGCTGTGGCCGCCAATGGCGTTCAGGTCGGTGGGGGCGTAGCTGGAGAGGGAGCGGTCACAGCGCATGACCATCTCGCCAATCATGCCCTGCAGGCCCATGCGCTGGCCGTCTTCGGGGCTGTAGATGCGCACGCCGTGCTCGGCCAGGTCGCGGATCTCGGCGGGCACGATCACGCCGCCGCCGCCGCCAAACACCTGGATGTGCGCGCCGCCGCGTTCCTTGAGCAGCTGCACCATGTACTTGAAGTACTCCACATGCCCGCCCTGGTAGGAGCTGATGGCAATGCCCTGGGCGTCTTCTTGCAAGGCGGCGGTGACGACTTCGTCCACCGAGCGGTTGTGGCCGAGGTGGATGACCTCGGCGCCCATGCTCTGCAAGATGCGGCGCATGATGTTGATGGCCGCGTCGTGCCCATCGAACAAACTCGCGGCGGTGACAAAACGCACCTTGTGCGTGGGACGGTAGTTGGCGAGGGCTTTGAATTCGGCGGACAAGTCAGTCATCGGTCACTCCAGGCGGGCAGCTGCGGACGATTCTAGGCCCCGGTTGACGTTTACGTAAACGTAAGTTTCCCGGATTTCAGGGGGCGGGGGCGGCGCGCAGCGGCAGGGCGTGCCGAGCGCTCACGCCCGCGGATGCAGCAGCAACTTCAGGGAGGCTTGCGGGCGCAGCGTGACGTTGAGTGCCGGCTGGGGGGTGGGTTCGGCTGGCAGCGGGCGCAGCTCAAAGCGCAGCAGCAGCGCCGCGGCAACGAGTGTCATCTCCAGCATGGCGAAGTGCTGGCCCAGGCAGGAACGTGGCCCGGCACCAAAGGGCAGGTAGGCGCCGCGTGGCGGCTCGCTGTGGCCCATGCCCGGCATGAAGCGCTGCGGCAGGAAGGCCTGCGGCGCCTGCCACCAGCGCGGGTCGCGGTGCAGCAGCCAGGGCGTGACGCGCAGCAAGGCACCACGGCGCAGGGTGTGGCCGCCCAGTTCGATATCGGCCTTGAGGCGGCGCGCAAACAGCACGGGTACTGGCGGGTACAGGCGCATGGCCTCTTTGAGAGAGGCGCTGAGCCAGGGTAGGCGCGGCAGCGTCGCGGCGCTGGGCGCAGCTGCGCCGAGCACCTCGCACAGCTCACGGTGCACCTGCGCCTGAGCCTCGGGGTTTGCGGCCATGCACCACGCCCACCAGGTCAGGGCACTGGCGGTGGTTTCATGTCCGGCCAAAAAGGAAGTCATGCATTCATCGCGCAGGGCCTCAAGGCTCAAGCTTTGGTCCTGTTCGTCGCGCAGGGCCATCAGCCAGTCCAGCAAATCGCCTTTTTCAGTGCCGGTGTACTGCTGGCGCAGCTGCAGCGCTGAGCGCACCAGCCCATCGAGCTGCCCCAGCGCCTGGCGTTGACGTCGCCGCCAGGGCAGCCACTGCGGTGGGGCAAAAGGCCAGAAGAAGTCCCGCATGCCTTGTACGCTGATGTGGTGCACGGCGGCGGAGGCCGCCTCCGGGGTGCCCTCATAGTCGCCGCTGAAGAGAGCGTCGAGGATGATCTCCATGGTCAGCCGCGTCACCCACTGTTCAAAGTCCACGCCGCCCGGCTCCAGGGTTTGCACGGCGCGCTCGCAAGCGTGGTTGATGGCGCCACACAAGCCCTCCACGCGCCGTGGCGCAAAGCCCGCTTGCATGAGGCGGCGCCGCTGCTGCCAGACCTCGCCTTCGGACACGATGACGCTGTTGCCATGCGCCTGGCGAAAGACCTCGATGCCGCGCTCCCAGCGCACCAGGTGCGCGGCATGCCCGACCATCAGCTCGCGCACCAAGGCCGGGTGGTGCACGTCCCAGGTCGACTCATGCAACACGCGGCAATAGACCAAATCGCCCAGGCTCAGACGCTGCTGCGCAGCACCCAAATAGTCGCGGTGCATGTCAAGAAAAGTGCGCCAGCCCATCCAGCCGTTTTGTAGCCGCGCGGCGTGGAAAGGAGGGCGACTGTCGGGGGGGAGGCCATCCGAGGCAAGTGTGCTCATGGCGAGTCAGTGGGTTGTGTTCTGGCCACTTTGTGGGGCGGGCTTGCGCGCCGTATTGAAGCCTAGCGACATCAGCGCCCACCCGATTGCAGGGGGTGACGCTGCGGAGAACGGGCGCTTGCCTACACTGGTTTTCAATGAAAGTTGATCTGCATCCTGACACCGTATCGCGCCTGATGGTGCCCAGCCTGACGTTGGGGGGCTGTGTTCAGGCCTATCTGTGGCGCGACACTGCGCGCGCTGACGGCTTGACCGAGGCCCAGCGCCACACTCACTTTCCGGCCACCTCGTACTGCGGTATTGCCTGGACGCTGCAAGGCCAGAGCTGGCAGCTGGGGCCCGAGGGCCAGTGGCAGCCCTTGGCCTCGCGGGTGTATGTGGCGGGCCCGCGCACAAGGCCGGTTCGCTTTGTGGCCGAGGGGGGCTTGCGCATGTTCACGGCGGTGTTCAGCCCCGATGCCTTGCATGCGCTCACCGGCATTTCATTGCCGGAGCTGGTGGATGTGCATCTCACCGATGCAGCGCTGCCCGGGCCGGAGTGGGCCGCGCTGAACCGCGCCATGCTCAGCGCCAACGATGAAGCCCATTGCCAACAGCTGTTGGAGGCCTTTCTTGTGCCGCGCTGGCGCAACCATTGCGCTGCCCAGGGCCTGAACTTCCCCTACCGGGATTGGGCACAGAACCTGGCGTTGCGCGCGGTGGCCTCGGGCCGTGGGGAGAGCCTGCGGCAGCTGGAGCGGCGCTTCAAGCGCTGGGCTGGGCAGTCGCCCCGGGTGTTGCGCCAGCTGCTGCGCGGCGAGCAGATGTTCTCCGACATGCGCCGCGCCATGACCGAGGGCGAGGTGGTGTGGAGCGCAGTGGCGCAAGACCATGGCTATGCCGATCAGGCCCATTTGTGCCGCGAGACACGGCGCATCACGGGCTTTAGCCCGGAGCAGCTGCGCTTGGGCATCTCGCATGAAGAGGCGTTCTGGGCCTACCGGATTTGGCGCTGAGGTGTTTCAGGCCGCGTCGGCCGCGTTGTGCTGTGACAGCAGCGTGGCCAGCTCTGCCGCGCTGTGCAGGCCCAGCTTGCCAAAGACGCGGGCGCGGTGCACTTCCACGGTGCGCACCGAGACATGCAGCGCGTCGGCAATCTGCTTGTTCAACAAGCCCCGCGCCACCAGGGGCATGACTTCGCGCTCGCGCTCGGTCAGGCTGGCAAAGCGTGCGCTGCGTTCAGCGGCCTGGGCGTCGGTGGCGTGGCGTGCCGCGTCCACACGCAGGGCGCGGATGAGCTTGTCCACCAAGGCGTTGTCGCTGCAGGGCTTTTCCATGAAGTCAAAGGCGCCGCGCTGCAGCGCCGCCACGGCCATGGGAATGTCGCCGTGGCCGGTGAGAAAGAGCACGGGGTTGCGCAGGCCGCGCTGCAGCAGGGCTTCGTGCAGCTCGTTGCCGTTCATGGGGCTCATGCGGATGTCCAGCAGGAACACGCCCTGCGGCGCGGCGCTTTGCGCGTCCAGCCACTGCAGCAGCTCGGCGGCGGCGGCAAAGGTGCGCACGGCCAGGCCGCGCGAGCTGAGCAAGAAGTCCAGCGCGTCGCGGATGTCGGGATCGTCGTCGACCACGAAAACGCAGCCGCTGCCAGCATCAGAGGGGTTCATGGCGGTGGTGTGCTTGTGGGGGCGGGGGGCAGGTCGAACTGCATCAGCGCCCCCCCGCCGGGGGCCTCGCTGGCTTGCAGGCGCGCGCCGTGGGATTCGAGGATGGAGCGGCAAATCGCCAGCCCCATGCCCATGCCTTCGGCCTTGGTGGAGTAAAAGGGTTCGAAGAGCAGCTCGCCGGCACGCCCTTGCAGCCCGGGGCCGTTGTCCTGCACCTGCACGCCCACGCCCCCATCGGGCAGCGCTTGCAGCCAGACCTGAATGCGTCGCGGCATGGGCCGCTCCTGCAGTGCATCGGCGGCATTGCGCAGCAGGTTGATGAGCACCTGCTCCAGCAGCACGGTGTCGCCTTGCAGCTCGGGCAAGGGGGCCTGTTGATGCACTTGAAAGTCAATGCGCAGGCGCGTGAACTCACCGCGCAACAGCGCGCTGGCGTGCTCCACGATGCGCGGCAGATGGCAGGGCTCGCGCTGGGGTTCGCGCCGCGTCAAATAGGCACGGATGCGCTGCACCACCTGGCCGGCTTGCTGGGCGCGCTCGCCAATGCGTTGCACGGCTTGCAGCACGCGCGCGTCGCTCACGCCGAGCTGCTGCAGCGAGTTCTGCACCCCGGCGTTGTAGCTGGCAATGGCCGTGAGTGGCTGGTTGAGTTCATGCGCCAGCGTGGCCGCAATCTCGCCCAGCATGGTCAGCCGCGCGTGGTGGGCCTGCAGCTCGGTTTGGCGGGCTTCGCGCTGCTGCAGGCGTTTGCGCTCGGTGATGTCAACGATGGAGCCCATCCAACCCACATGCTGGCCTTGTGCGTCGACCAGGGGGGACTCGAACACCATCACGTCCAGCACCTGGCCTTGGCGGTGGCGCCAGTGCGCCTCATAGCCCTCGCGCGGGGCCTGGCCTTGCAAGATGCGCTGCAGACGCTGCAGCGTGGCCTCGTGGTCTTCGGCCAGCCAGTAGGGCATGGGGCCGCGGCAGGCCAGCAGCTCCTCGGCGCTGTAGCCCACCATATCGCACAGCGTGCGGTTCACGTAGAGCAAGCGGCCTTGCAGGTCGCGCGCGCGCAGCGCCACCAGGGCGCTGTCTTCCATGGCGGCGCGCCAGGCGGCTTCAGTGCGGCCTTTGGCTTCGGCTTGCAGCAGCTGGTGCCAGCGCTGGCGCAACATCACGCTGGACAGCGCCAGCAGCACCACAAAGCCGGCAATCAACACCAGCGCCAGGGGGCGCAGCGTGCGGGGCAGGGGTTCGCGCTGCTGCAGCTCCAGCATGGCGTCGTCGAAGGTGGGGCTGGCTTCGAGCTCATTGAGCAGCGGGCCGGGGAAGGCCAGGCGGTAGCTCAGACCCTGGGTTTGCGCAGTGCGGTGGCGCTGCGCCTCGCGTGGGTCGAGGTTGCGCTGCTCCAGCGTAGAGGCCAGCACCTGCCCGGCGCTGTCTACCACCTGCACCTCGTACTTGCGCGCCAGCCACCAGGGAACGCCGCGTTTGAGCAGCTGCAACGGTGCGTAGCGCAGCACCAGTTGCCCGCTGCCATCGATGGGGGCGCTCAGATGCAGGGACAGCCCGTCGGTGTTCTCCGGCTTGGGGGCGCCCGCAGGTGCGCTGGCGCGCACGCGGTGTTGGGCGTCCAGCCAGGTGACGCTGATCCACAGCCGCTGCAGCCCCTCTTGCACCGTGGGCAGTGCGGCAAAGGCTTGGGCCGCAATGGGTTGGCCCTGGCGCTGCGCGCGACCGAGCTGCTGTGCCAGCAAGGCCAGCTGCTGGTTTTCGTGCTCCAAGCGGCTGCGCAGTTGGGCCTCCAGGCTCAGCGCATCGGTGATGAGGGTTTCGCGCGCTTGCTCGTGCTCCAGCCTGTCCATGGCACGCGCCCACACCAGAATGGCCCCCACAAACAGCAGCGACAGCGCCAGCGGCACCCACCACAGGGCACGCGGTGTGGCGGATGGGGTTTCGGGGTTTACCCGCAGCTCATGCGGGTTTGGCGCGCGGCTCATGCCCGCAGTCTAGAAGCAGCTGTGGCGGTGTGCACTCAGAGTCGGCACGAATGTGGAAGTCCACAACTGACGCCCTGCTGCTGGTTTTTCACAATGCACCAGACCCAACACCCGACGGGGCCACCCGTTGCGATCCAAGGAGACGTTCATGAAGCTCATGCCTCACACCCTCACTCGCCGTGTATTGCTGGCCCTGGGCCTGGCGGCGGCTGCGCTGTCGGTTCACGCGCAAAGCCCCATCGTCATCAAGTTCAGCCACGTGGTGGCTGGCGACACCCCCAAGGGCAAGGCCGCTGAGTTCTTTGCCAAGCGCGCGGCCGAGCTCACCAGCGGCAAGGTCAAGGTGGAGGTCTACGCCAACAGCACGCTGTACAAAGACAAAGAGGAGATGGAGGCCTTGCAGCTGGGGGCGGTACAAATGCTCGCGCCCTCGCTGGCCAAGTTCGGTCCCTTGGGCGCCAAGGAGTTTGAAGTCTTTGACCTGCCCTTCATCTTCGACAACTACAGCGAGCTGCACAAGGTGACCCAGGGCGCCGTGGGCCGCCAGCTGCTGGGGCGACTGGAAGGGCGTGGCATCTAGGGCTTGGCATTTTGGGACAACGGCTTCAAGTCCTTCAGCGCCAACCGTCCGCTCAAGGGCCTGGAGGACTACAAGGGCCTGAAGATGCGCATTCAAAACAGCAAGGTGCTGGAAGCGCAGATGCGCAGCATCGGCGCACTGCCGCAGATGATGGCCTTCTCCGAGGTCTATCAGGCGCTGCAAACCGGCGTGGTGGACGGCACTGAAAACCCGCACAGCAACCTCTTCACGCAAAAAATGCACGAGGTGCAAAAGCACGTGAGCCTGACCGAGCACGGCTATCTGGGCTATGCCGTCATCACCAACAAAAAGTTCTGGGATGCCCTGCCTGGCGATGTGCGCGCCAAGCTGGAGCAGGCCATGCAAGAGAGCACGGTCTACGCCAACAAGATTGCCAAGGAAGAAAACGACGCAGCCCTGGAAAAGGTGCGCAGCTCGGGCAAAACACAGGTCTACCAACCCACGCCCGCTGAGCGACTGGCGCTCAAAAAGGCCATGGTGAAGGTGCACGAGGACATGGCCTCGCGCATTGGCAAGGACGTGATTGAGTCGGTCTACAAGGAGACATCCTTCGACCCCAGCAAGCTCTGACCCGTTCCACCCCTTGGGCCCGTGCCGCTGTGCTGCCACGGCAGGCCGGGCCTGATACTTTGAGGAGCCACGATATGCGCTGGCTGGATCGACTCGAAGAGCTGCTGATCACCGTTTTCATCGGTGCAGCCACGCTCATCATCTTCGCGGCGGTGGTGCACCGCTATCTCTCGGGCTTTGCCATTCCTGGCGTGCAAGACCTGATGTTGCGCATGAACTTTGGCTGGGCCCAGGAGCTGTGCATCATCCTCTTCGTCTGGATGGCCAAGTTCGGCGCAGCCTACGGCGTGCGCACAGGCATTCACGTGGGTGTGGATGTGCTCATCAACCGCCTGAGCGAAGCGCGTCGGCGCCACTTCGTGCTCTTCGGCCTGCTTGCGGGTGCACTGTTCACCGGCATCATCGCCACGCTGGGGGCCACATTTGTGTGGGAGAACGGCGCGCACTACGCCTTCTACAGCCGCCTTGGGTTTGGTGTTGAGGGCATGTACGAAGGGCCCACCACCCCCGATCTGGAATGGCCCACCTGGGTGGTGTATTCGGCCATTCCGCTGGGCTCTTCGCTGATGTGCTTTCGCTTTTTGCAAGTGGCCGTGAGCTACTGGCGCACCGGCGAGCTGCCCCATCACGACCATGGGCATGTGGACGGCTTGGATGACGAGCCCGACGCCATCTACCGCATGGACGACAACCTGCACCCCCACGGCAAGGGAGACGCACGATGAATGCACTCATCATCTTTGGGCTGCTGCTGTTGCTCATGCTCACGGGCATGCCCATCTCCATTTCACTGGGCCTGACGGTGCTGGGCTTTTTGTTCACCATGACGCAGGTGCCCATCGAGTCGGTGGCGCTCAAGCTCTTCACCGGCATCGAGAAGTTCGAGATCATGGCCATCCCCTTCTTCATCCTGGCGGGGAACTTCCTCACCCATGGTGGCGTGGCCAAGCGCATGATCCGTTTTGCCACCTCCATGGTGGGGCACTTCCACGGTGGCTTGGGGCTGGGTGGGGTGCTGGCTTGTGCTTTGTTTGCGGCGGTGTCGGGCTCGTCGCCCGCCACGGTGGTGGCCATTGGTTCCATCCTGTTGCCAGCCATGGTCAAGGCAGGTTTTCCCAATCGCTTTGGCGCGGGTGTCATCACCACCTCGGGGGCGCTGGGCATTCTTATTCCGCCCTCGATCGTGATGGTGATGTACTCGGTCTCCACCAACACCTCGGTGGGCAAACTCTTCATGGCGGGTGTGGTGCCGGGTTTGATGTTGGCCTTCTTGCTGGGCTTCACCACTTGGTGGCGCGCGCGCAAGTTCAACTACCCGCGTCAGCCCAAGGCCAGTTGGCGTGAGCGCGGGCAGGCACTGCGCGATTCTTTCTGGGGCTTGTTGCTCATCGTCATCGTCATGGGCGGCATCTACAGCGGCATCTTCACGCCCACAGAAGCCGCTGCAATGAGCGCTGTGTGGGCCTTCATCACGGCGGTGTTCATCTACAAGGACATGGGCCTCAAGGATGTGCCGCGCGTGTTGCTGGCCAGCGCCAATATGAGCGCCATGCTGCTCTACATCATCACCAACGCGGTGCTGTTCAGCTTTCTGATGACGCACGAGAACATCCCCCAAGCCATGGCCGACGCCATGATTGGCACCGGCGTGGGCGTGATCGGCTTCTTGCTCATCTCCAATGTGCTGCTGCTGGCGGCGGGTAACTTCATGGAGCCCAGCTCCATCGTGCTCATCCTCGCGCCCATCCTCTTTCCCATCGCCATGAAGCTGGGCATAGACCCGGTGCACTTCGGCATCATCATGGTGGTCAATATGGAAGTGGGCATGTGCCACCCGCCCGTGGGGCTGAACCTCTATGTGGCTTCGGGCATCACCAAGATGGGCATCAGCGAGCTGACCGTGGCGGTTTGGCCCTGGCTGCTGACCATGCTGGGCTTTCTGTTGCTGGTGACGTATGTGCCGGCCATCTCGCTGTGGCTGCCCAATTTGGTGATGGGTTGACGCTGCAGAGGCGGGCGTGCGAGTTGGGTTGCGCACGCCCCTTCTCATCTGAGGGTGCGTCTGGGCTGGCGGGGGTGTGCGATGCTGCTAGGCTCGCAACCGCGCACGCATTGCCCGTCACTACCTTCATCACCCCATGAGCTTTTTGGCCATCGACATCGGTAACACCCGCTTGAAGTGGGCGCTTTACGCTGAAGGGCGCCCGGGCAGCACCGTGCTGGCTCATGGCGCGCAGTTCCTCGACAACGTAGATCAGCTCGAAGAAAACGACTGGGCCCAGATGCCCGCACCCAGCGCCGTGCTGGGCTGCCATGTGGCCTCAGAGGCGGTGCGCCGCCGTGTTGAGGACCAGATGGAGCAGTGGGATGTGGCGCCGCGCTGGGTGGTGCCTGCCCCCGAAGGCGGTGGCGTGCGCAATGGCTACGACCACCCCAGCCGCTTGGGCGCGGACCGCTTTGTGGCCATGATCGGTGCGCGCCAGCGCGTGCTGGCGCATTACGCCAACAGCAGCACGCTGCCGCCCTGCCTGGTGGTGATGGTGGGCACGGCGGTGACGGTGGACGCGCTGGACCCGCAGGGCTGCTTTTTGGGTGGGCTCATCCTCCCCGGCCACGGCATCATGCTGCGCGCGCTCGAAGGCGGCACGGCGGGGCTGCATGTGCCCACGGGCGAGGTGCGCGAGTTCCCCACCAACACCTCCGATGCGTTGACCAGCGGCGGCACCTACGCCATCACCGGTGCCATCGAGCGCATGCACCGCCATCTGTGGCGGCGCTGCGGCAAAGAACCCGTGACGCTGATGACGGGCGGCGCCGGGTGGAAGGTCTCTCCCACCCTGGAAGTGCGCCACGAGCTGGTGGACTCGCTCATCTTCGACGGCCTGCTGGCCCTGCAGGCGCAGCGCGGCTGAGCGCTGCGCTGCTTCAGAGGATGAAGCGGCTCAAGTCCTCGTTGGCGGCCAGCGCGCTGAGTTTGGCGTCCACCTCGGCCGCACCCAGCACCACGGTCTGCCCGGCGTGCTTGTGGGCGTCAAAGCTCAGCTCGTCGAGCAGCCGCTCCATCACCGTGGCCAAGCGCCGCGCGCCGATGTTTTCGGTGCGCTCGTTCACCTCGTAGGCAATCTCCGCCAGACGGCGAATGCCGTCCTCGGCAATCTCCAGCTGCAGCCCTTCGGTGGCCAGCAATGCTTGGTATTGCTTGACCAAGCTGGCATGGGTGCTGGTGAGGATGGCCTGGAAGTCGTCCACCGACAGCGAGCCCAGCTCCACGCGGATGGGGAAGCGCCCTTGCAGCTCGGGAATGAGGTCGCTGGGCTTGGCCAGGTGAAAAGCGCCTGAGGCGATGAACAGCATGTGGTCGGTCTTGACCATGCCGTGCTTGGTGGACACCGTGGTGCCCTCCACCAGCGGCAGCAAATCGCGCTGCACACCCTGGCGCGAGACATCGGCCCCGCCGTGCTCGGCGCGGCTGGCCACTTTGTCGATTTCGTCGATGAACACAATGCCGTTGTCCTGCGCATTGGCCAGGGCGGCGGCTTTGATTTCCTCGTCGTTCACCAGCTTTCCGGCCTCTTCCTCCACCAGCTGCTTGAGTGCTTCTTTGATGCTGAGCTTGCGCGTCTTGCGCTTGCCCGCGCCCAGATGGGAGAACATGCCTTTGAGCTGCTCGGCCATTTCCTCCATGCCCTGGGGGCCCAGGATTTCCATGGTGGGGCGTGCCTCAGCCAGGTCGATTTCGATTTCCTTGTCGTCCAGCACACCTTCGCGCAGGCGTTTGCGCATGGTCTGCCGTGCGGCATTGTCCTGGGGTGGTGCTGCCGGAGCCGAGGTGGCGAAACCGAACTCGCCGGTGCTGCGGGCGGGCGGAGGCACGAGCACGTCGAGGATGCGCTCCTCGGCCGCGTCTTCGGCGCGCGCGCGCTGCAGGCGCATCTGGCGCTCGCGCTCTTGCTTGATGGCCATGTCCACCAAGTCGCGCACGATGGTGTCCACGTCCTTGCCCACATAGCCCACCTCGGTGAACTTGGTGGCTTCGACCTTGATGAAGGGCGCGTCGGCCAGCTTGGCCAGGCGCCGGGCAATCTCGGTTTTGCCCACGCCGGTGGGGCCGATCATGAGGATGTTCTTGGGCGTGATCTCGCCGCGCAGCTTTTCATCCACCTGCTGGCGCCGCCAGCGGTTGCGCAGCGCAATGGCCACGGCGCGCTTGGCCTCTTGCTGGCCGACGATGTGGCGGTCCAGCTCCGAGACGATTTCCTGAGGGGTCATGGCAGAGCGGGTCATTCCAGTGTCTCGATGGTGTGGTTGCCGTTGGTGTAGATGCAGATCTCGCCAGCGATTTCCAGGCTGCGCTTGACGATGTCGGCTGCACCGAGTTCGCTGTGGTTGAGCAGGGCCTTGGCCGAAGCCAGCGCGTAGGCACCACCCGAGCCGATGGCCACAATGCCTTGTTCGGGCTCGAGCACATCGCCGTTGCCGGTGATGATGAGCGAGCTGTGGCGGTCGGCCACCGCCAGCATGGCTTCGAGGCGGCGCAGCACGCGGTCGGTGCGCCAGTCGCGCGTCAGCTCCACGGCGGCGCGCACCAAATGGCCTTGGTGTTTTTCCAGCTTGGATTCAAAGCGCTCAAACAGCGTGAAGGCGTCGGCCGTGGCGCCGGCAAAGCCCGCCAGCACCTGCTCGCGGTAGAGCTTGCGCACCTTGCGCGCGCTGGACTTGACCACGATGTGGCCCAGCGTGACCTGACCATCGCCGCCGATGGCCACCTGCTGGCCACGGCGCACACTCACGATGGTGGTGCCGTGGAACTGGGGGGGAGATTCGTTGTGCATAGCCACCTCATATAGGGGCATGGCCGGGCATTGCAAGCCCGCGCTGCGGCGGCAATGTCAGCTCTGCCGAACTTTGATGCGAGCGTGCTGCTCAAACCCCATGGCCAAGAGGAACAGTGCCACCAAACGGTGGGCGTCGACAAAGCGCACGGTGCGCCGCTGCGCATTGCAGCTCAGCACCCAGTTGAGCAGATCGCCTGCGGCTTCAAAATCGAGCTTGATGAGCCGCCCGCAGGAGACTGTGATGTCTGTGGCTGCAGTCAGCGCCGTGCTGTGCTCAGCCAGTTTGGCGCTGATGTCGCCGCTGAGTATGCCGGTGAGCTCCATATGCCCGGCCGTTGGCGCCAAATCACTTTGCAGGGACTCCAAGAAGGTGCTTGCGCCGCCATCCAGCACGCTGCTGGCGCGCGACTGCGAGCCGTCGGTAGGCTCTTGTGCCAGCACGCGACAGCGCGGTCTTTCCCAGGACGGTGGGGACACCTCGTAAGTCACACAGTAGTCGATAGCGACTTCGTCAAAGCGCACCGGGCGGTGGCTAAGGCGCAGCACCTCCAGATGCAGCAGCCACAGCGCAGCATCCGTGTTGCGCTGCCCTTGAGGTGTCAGTGCCGCCAGCGTGCTCAGCAGCCGCTCGGCGCCGTGCCAACGCAGCTCGGCGCCTTGGCGGTCCCAGCCCTGCAGCAGGCTCAACAAAGCCTGTGCGGCAGCGCCATCAATTTGGCGCAAGGCACTCCAGTCCATCAGCCAGGGTGAACTCTGCAGTTCGCAGCGTTGAGCCAACGCCCGAACATCCTCGGGCATCAACTGCTGAGGGCAGGTCCACAGCGGCTGCACCTCGGTCCAAGGCATGAGCGCTGAGCGGGTCTCGGTGCAAAGCTGCGGCAGAGAAATCCACTGAGGTGCAGAGCGTGCGAAGCGCTGCACATATTCCGGCACCAGGGATTCAAAGCGCTCTTGCTGGGCTGTGGCGCGGTAGAGGTCCATCAGCACCAGCCAGGTGTCCATGTGCTGCTCACGTGGGGCGCCTGGGGCCACCAAATCACGCAGCAAGGCCTCGGCCTCCAGTTCCTGGCCTCGGGCAAAACACAGGGCGGCTTCGCTGAGTACCTCGTCCAGTGCGAACTCGTTGATTTCCAGCGACGTCGCTTCCGTGGGTGCATGCCCGGTGGGTGTGGCGCTGCTTGGCCTTGAGGCGGGAATGGTGCTCAGGGTCGAGGTGCCGCGCTGCCCTGAACTTGCCGCGGTGGATGTGCTGGGGGTGGCGGGCGCGCTGCGCGCTGCTGGCAGTGCGCGTGCCGTGGCAGCCGCAGCCGCAGCCGGGGCGTGACCCATGGTCAAGCCCTCGTGCACCATCTGGCGCTCGATCTGGTCGATCTTGTTCTTGACTTGTTCGGGTCGGTGCCCCAGCTCGCTGGGGCGGGGCACTTCATCGATGGCTGAGTTGGCCACCATGCTGCCCAAAGCCGCCAACTGCTCCGGCGAGAGGCCTTCACGCCGAATGCGCCGCAGCATGTCCAACTCGCGTTTGCGCACAAAGTCGTTGCGGCGCTTGCGCTCAATCATGGCGCGCAGCTCGGCCTTGGCAGCGTCGTTGTCAGACTCATCCCCGCGCGAGTGAATGTCAGCCCAATCTGTCGCGGGATAGGTAACAAAGCGTGCCAACTTCTGGAGGAAATTTGCGCTTTCTTTGGACTCTGACATGCTGCGTATTCAGCCCAGGGGCCAAGTCTTCAGAAGACTCAGTCCCCAAACATCTTTTGTTTGAGTTCGCGGCGCTGCTGGGCTTCCAGAGAGAGGTTGGCGGTGGGGCGTGCGATGAGACGGCCCAGCCCGATGGGCTCGCCGGTTTCGTCGCAGTAGCCGTATTCGCCGCTGTCCAGGCGCTGCAGGGACTGCATGATTTTCTTCAGCAGCTTGCGTTCGCGGTCGCGCGTGCGCAGCTCCAGAGCGTGCTCTTCCTCGATGGTGGCACGGTCAGCGGGGTCCGGCACGATGGTGGTGTCTTCGCGCAGGTGTTCGGTGGTTTCACCCGCGTTGGACAGCAAATCGTCCCGCAGCGCGTTGAGCTTCCGGCGGAAGAAGGCGATCTGCTTGTCGTTCATGTACTCGGAATCTGGCATGGCCAGAACTTCCGCGTCAGTCAGATCACTACCGGACTTGGTTTTCCAAGCATTGGCGAGTTTGGGATCAGGCTTCACAGGGTTGCGGGTAGGTTCAGATTCGTTGGAGGGAGGCAGGGCGGCGAGCTTGCCCGCGGCCCTGGTTGGGGCGGTGTTGCGGGACGTTGCCGTGGTCTTGCTCATGCACTCTCCTGGCGGCTGCGCGCTGGTGGCGGGCGGTACCTTGGGTTCCGGCGGAACTCAGGGCGCGGCGGATTGTAGCCATCCTGCCCCGGCGCAGCCCCAGGGCATTTGAGGGCGTTGGGCTTATGCCAAACAGCCTTCAAGGCCGCTGAGCAGGATTTCCTTGGGTAAATCGATGCCGATAAACACCATCTTGCTCTGTTTTTTCTCGCTGGGAAGCCATTTCGGGCCCAAATCTGATCCCATGAGCTGGTGGACGCCCTGGAAGATCACCTTCTTGTCCGTACCCTTCATATAGAGGACGCCTTTGTAGCGCAGCATCTTGGGCCCGTAGACCTGGACGATGGCACCGAGGAAATCTTCCAGCTTGGCCGGGTTGAAAGCCTTGTCGGAGCGGAACACGAAGGACTTCACGTCGTCGTCGTGATGGTGGTGGTGCGGGTGCTGGCAGTGTTCGCCGTGCTCGTGGTTGTGTCCATGCTCATGGCCGTGATCGTGATCGCAATGCCCATGGTCGTGGTCACAGTGCGTGTGATCGTGGTGCTTATGGCCGTGCGCGTGGGTTTCTTCGGGCTTGAGGAAGTCGGGGTCGATTTCCAGCTTGGCGTTGAGGTTGAAGCCGCGCAGGTCAAAGACGCTGGCCAGATCGACCTCGCCAAAGTGCACGCGCTGCTGGGGTGCGCGCGGGTTCATGTGCTTGAGGCGGTGCATCAGCGCGTCCAGCGCGGCGGGCTCCACCAGTTCGGACTTGCTGATAAAGATCTGGTCGGCAAAACCCACCTGGCGGCGCGCTTCCTGGCGTGTGTCGAGCTGCTCGTTGGCGTGCTTGGCGTCGACCAGCGTCAGGATGGAGTCCAGCAAGAAGGACTCGGCCACTTCGTCATCCATGAAAAAAGTCTGGGCCACGGGGCCCGGGTCGGCCAGGCCGGTGGTTTCAATCACCACGCGATCGAAGTCCAGCTCGCTCTTGCGCTTTTTGGCCGCCAGGGTGCTGAGCGTGCTGCGCAGGTCTTCGCGGATGGTGCAGCACACGCAGCCGTTGGAGAGCTGGATGATTTGCTCTTCGGTGTCGGCCACCAGGATGTCGTTGTCGATGTTTTCTTCGCCAAACTCGTTTTCGATGACGGCGATTTTTTGACCGTGAGCCTCGGTGAGCACGCGCTTGAGCAGCGTGGTTTTGCCCGAACCGAGAAAGCCGGTGACGATGGTGGCAGGGATGAGTGTGTCAGACATAGCAGGGCTCACATGAATTTTTGGTGAAGGGTCGCGCCGCCGCGGCAATGGTGCAAACCAGGTGCAGGCGCACGGTGGCGGGCATGGGTTATTCTGACGCCTTCTTCACTACGACACGACGACTGTGTCCGAACCTCAGCCGAGTCGACCGCCCAAGCCGGGCGCTCGCCCCCACGATACCCGGGGATTGTTGGACCGGGTTTTGGAATTCCTGCATCCGGGGCCGGATTCCAAAAGTGAATTGATTGAAACCCTGGCCGATGCTGAGGAGCGTGAGCTCATCGCGCCGGAATCACGCCAGATGCTCGAGGGCGTGCTGCGCATGGCCGATTTGTCGGCCGGCGACGTGATGGTGGCCGCACCGCGCATGGATTTGCTGGACATCCAGGCCAGCACCGACGATTTGCTCGCCACCGTGATCGAGACCGGGCATTCGCGTTTTCCTGTCTACGACGGGCAGCGTGACAACATCATCGGCATTCTGCTGGCCAAAGACCTGCTCAAACTGCGCCGCGCCCCCGAGCTCAACTTGCGTGCGCTGCTGCGCCCGGCGGTGTTTGTGCCCGAGAGCAAGGCGCTCAACGAGCTGCTGCGCGACTTTCGCTCCAACCGCAACCACCTGGCCATTGTCATCGACGAGTTCGGCAACACGGCGGGCTTGGTGACCATCGAGGACGTGCTGGAAGAAATCGTTGGCGAAATCGAAGACGAATTCGATGAGGACGAGGGCGATGCCGGCATCTACACCCTGGCCGATGGCAGCCACCGAGTGGCGGGTGATGCGGGCATCGCGGCAGTGAACCAGCGCTTTGGCCTACAACTGCCGCCCGACGAGTTCGACACCATCGGCGGCATGCTGGCGCAGCAGCACGGGCGCGTGCCGCGTCGCGGCGAGCATGTGGACCTGCAGGGCCTGCGCTTTGCGGTGATGCTCACGCGCGGCGGGGCTGTGCGTTGGTACAAGGTGCAGCGCATCGCACCGCACGCCGAAACGGCCGAAACCTTGTGAGTCGCTTCCTGTCTTTGGCGGGCCTGCGCCAAGCGCTGGTCCACCCTGTGGCCATGCTGGCTGCGGGCGTGCTGCACACGGCGGCCTTTGCGCCTGGCACCCGTTGGGGCCTGCAACTGCTGGCCTTGCTGTGGCTGTTTGCGGCCTTGTCTCGCGCCGATGCCCGGCGCAGCTTTTGGCAGGCCGGGGCGTTTGCGCTGGCCTGGCTGGGCAGCGGCATTTGGTGGATCTGGATCAGCCTGCACCACTACGGCCACCTGCCCGCGCTCTTGTCAGCTGCGGCGGTGCTTTTGCTGGCTGCCTTCTTGGCGCTGTTCTATGCCCTGCCCTTTGCGCTGCTGGGGCGTTGGCGCACGCGCCGCCGCTGGGGCGCAGGTGTGGAGGTGCTGGCGCTGGTGGGGACTTGGCTTGCGGCCGAGCTGGCCCGCGCGCAGGCCTTCACCGGCTTTCCCTGGCTGGCCAGCGGCTACGCCCATACCGACAGCCCCTTGCGTGCGCTGGCCCCCTGGGTGGGGGTGTATGGCTTGAGCGCGGTGGCGGCGCTGCTGGCGGCTTGTTTGGCCCTGGCGCCGCAGCTGTTCCAGCAGCCCAGAGCGCGTTGGGTCTTGACCGCACCTGCCCTGGTGTTGGCGGCCCTGTGGCTGCCGCAAGACTTCACGCACAGCACAGGCAGCTTGCGGGTCTCGCTGGTGCAGCCCAATGTGCCGCAATCGCAAAAGTTTGACCCCGAGCATTGGGGGGTGCAGCTCAAGCGCATGGTGGGGCAGATCGAGCGTGCGCAAGGCGACTTGGTGATCACGCCCGAGTCCGTGCTGCCCGTGCCGCTGCTGTGGTTGCCGCCCGAGCAGGCCGAGCCGCTGCACCGCGCCGCGCTGGCGCGGCCCGTGCTGCTGGGCAGTTTTTTGGGCAATGCCGACGAGGGTTTTGTGAACTCCATGGTGGGTCTGGGGCTGGCCCAGCCCTATGCCTATGGCAAGCGCCACCTGCTGCCTTTCGGTGAATTCATACCGCCGGGCTTTGCTTGGTTTGTGCGTGCGCTGAACATCCCCATGGACAGCCAGGCCAGCGGCCAGCACCAGCGGCCCTTGCTGCTGCAGGGCCAGCACTTGCGCCCGCTGATTTGCTACGAAGATTTGTTTGGCGAGGACTTCGCCGTCAGCGCGCTGGCGCAGGGCGAGGCCGCGGCCACCGTCTTCATCAACGCCAGCAATCTGGCCTGGTTTGGCCCGCGCATGGTGCAAGACCAGCATCTGCAGTTCTCACGCATGCGGGCGCTGGAGTTTCAGCGTCCCTTTGTGCGCGCCACCAACACCGGCGCCACCGCGCATGTGGACCACCAAGGCCAGGTGCTGGCGCGCCTGCCGGCCGAAACCGCGGGCGTGCTGGAGGTGCAGGTGCAGGGGCGCAGCGGCGCTACGCCCTATGCGCGCTGGCTCGCGGCTGCGGGGCTTTGGCCGCTGTGGGTGGCGGCCTTGCTGCTGCTGGCGCCCACGCTGGTGCGGCGTGCGGCGCCATCCCCCGCAGCTTGAGTTCTAACCAGCGGGGTGGTGGCTCGTAGAATCGGGCGTTTTGCCGCAACCACCGATGCCATGCTGAGTTTCCAGCAACTGATTCTGCGTCTTCAAGACTATTGGTCGCGCCAAGGCTGCGCGCTCTTGCAGCCCTACGACATGGAAGTCGGTGCCGGCACCAGCCACACCGCCACCTTCTTGCGCGCGTTGGGGCCTGAGCCTTGGAAGGCCGCCTACGTGCAGCCCAGCCGCCGCCCCAAGGACGGCCGCTACGGCGACAACCCCAACCGCCTGCAGCACTACTACCAGTTTCAGGTGGTGTTGAAGCCCGCACCGGCCAACATCCTGGAGCTCTATCTGGGTTCGCTCGAAGCGCTGGGCTTTGATTTGAAGCAGAACGATGTGCGCTTCGTCGAAGACGATTGGGAAAACCCCACGCTGGGCTGTTGGGGCCTGGGCTGGGAGGTGTGGTTGAACGGCATGGAAGTCACGCAGTTCACCTACTTCCAGCAAGTCGGCGGCATCGACTGCAAGCCCGCCACCGGCGAGATCACCTACGGGCTGGAGCGTCTGGCCATGTATTTGCAGGGCAAGGAATCCATCTACGACCTGGTGTATGTGCAAGGGCAAAACGGCGCGCCTGACATCACCTATGGCGATGTGTTCCACCAAAACGAGGTGGAGCAGTCCACCTACAACTTCGAGCACAGCGACGTGGACTTCCTGCTGCAGGCCTTTGCCGCGCACGAAAAGCAAAGCCAGCACCTCATGGCGCAGCAGCTGGCGCTGCCCGCCTACGAGCAGTTGCTCAAGGCCGGCCACACCTTCAACCTGCTCGATGCACGCGGTGCCATTTCGGTGACCGAGCGCGCTGCCTACATCGGCCGCATCCGCAACCTGGCGCGCGCCGTGGCGCAAAGCTATGTGGACAGCCGCGCGCGGCTGGGCTTCCCCATGGCCCCCAAGGCCTGGGCCGACGAGGTGCTGGCCAAGATCGAGAAAGACAACCAGAACAAAAAGGTGGCCTGAAGCATGAGCACCGTGAACAACCTGCTGGTGGAGCTCTTTGTCGAAGAGCTGCCCCCCAAGGCCCTCAAGAAGCTGGGCGAAGCCTTTGCCACGGCGCTGTCTGACAGCCTCAAGGCCCAGGGACTGTGCGAGGCAGCCGCGGCGGTGACGCCCTTTGCCTCGCCCCGGCGTCTGGGTGTGCATGTGCAAGGCGTGGCGGCCAAGGCCGCCGACAAGCCCGTGCAGCACAAGCTCATGCCCGTGGCCGTGGCCCTCACGGCCGAGGGCCAGCCCACACCCGCGCTGCTCAAAAAGCTCGGCGCTCTGGGCCTGGGCGCGGAAGTTTTGCCACGCCTGCAGCGCCTGCCCGATGGCAAGGCCGAGGCCTTGTTTGTGGACACCGTGGTGCAAGGCGTGAGCCTGCAAGATGGCCTGCAAAAAGCCCTGGATGAGACCCTCAGCAAGCTGCCCATCCCCAAGGTCATGAGCTACCAGCTGGCCGATGGCTGGACGGATGTGAAGTTTGTGCGCCCAGCCCATGCCCTGGTGGCTTTGCACGGCGAGTCGGTGGTGGACGTCAGCGTGCTGGGCTTGCTGGCGGGGCGCCGCACCAAGGGTCACCGCTTTGAGGCCGCAGCGCCGCACATCGATATTCAGCACGCCGACAGCTATGCCCAGCAGCTGCAGAACGAGGGTGCGGTGCTGGCCTCGTTTGACGCGCGCCGTGCCGAGCTGCTGCGCCAGCTGCAAGCCGCAGCGGGCCCGCTGGGCCTCACGCCCATCCAGGACGAAGCGCTGCTGGACGAAGTCACCGCCTTGGTCGAGCGCCCGCAGGTGCTGCACTGCCAGTTCGCGCCGGAATTCCTGGCCGTGCCGCAGGAATGCCTGATCCTGACCATGAAGGCCAACCAGAAGTACTTCCCGCTGCTGGATGCGCAGGGCAAGCTCACGCACCACTTCCTGGTGGTGTCCAACATCGCCCCGGCCGATGCCAGCGCGGTGGTGCAGGGCAACGAGCGCGTGGTGCGCCCGCGCCTGGCTGATGCCAAGTTCTTCTTCGACCAGGACCGCAAGAAAACGCTGGCCGAGCGCGTGCCGGGCCTGGACAAGGTGGTCTACCACGGCAAGCTCGGCAGCCAGGGTGAGCGTGTGCAGCGCGTGCGCGCCATTGCCCATGCCATCGTGAAGCTGCTGCGTGAAGCCACCGTGCCCTACACCGTGGACGCCAAAGACCATTTCGATGTGCTGGACACCAAGGCGCAGCAAGCTGCGCTGCTGGCCAAGGCCGATTTGCTCACCGACATGGTGGGTGAGTTCCCCGAGCTGCAGGGCATCATGGGCGGCTACTACGCGCGCCACGAAGGCCTGCGCGACGGCGTGGCCATCGCCATCGAAGACCACTACAAGCCCCGCTTTGCCGGCGACGAGCTGCCGCGCAACCACACCGGCACGGTGGTGGCCCTGGCCGACAAGCTCGAAACCCTGGTGGGGCTGTTTGGCATTGGCCAGCTGCCCACGGGCGATAAAGACCCCTTTGCGCTGCGCCGCCACGCGCTGGGCGTGATTCGCATCCTGGTCGAGAAGAACCTGCCCCTGCCGCTGCCCGCGCTTTTGCAAGCCGTGCGTCCGGCCTTTGGCGAGCTGATTCAAGACCCCAGCGAGGCGCTGCTGAGCTTCTTCCACGACCGCCTGGCCGTGACGCTGCGCGAGCAGGGCTATAGCGCGCAGGAAGTGGACGCCGTGCTGGCGCTGTCGCCCGCGCAGCTGGGCGATGTGCCGCGCCGCCTGCAGGCCGTGCGCAGCTTTGCCGCGCTGCCCGAGGCAGCGGCGCTGGCTGCGGCCAACAAGCGCGTGTCCAACATCTTGAAAAAGATCGAGGGCCAGCGCCCCACGCAGGTGGACGCCGCCTTGCTGCAAGAAAGCGCCGAGCAGGCCCTGGCCGCCGCGCTGGCGCAGCTGCAGCCGCAGGCCGACACGCTCTTTGAGCAGCACGACTACGCCGCCGCACTGACCGTGCTGGCCGCGCTGCGCGCGCCGGTGGATGCGTTTTTTGAGTCTGTGATGGTCAATGCCGAAGACCCGGCGCTGCGGGCCAACCGCCAAGCGCTGCTGGGTCAGCTGCATGGGGCCATGAACCGGGTGGCCGATCTGGCCCGCCTGGCCACCTGAACCCCTGTCACGCGAGGCCCTATGCCCAGCCGCCAAGACCACAGCCAGGCCATGAAACTGGTCATCCTCGGGCGCGACGGAACGCTCAACCGCTACCGCGATGACCACGTCAAATCCCCCGAGGAGCTGGAGCTCTTGCCCGGCGCACTGCAGGCGGTGGCGCGGCTGAACCAGGCGGGCTGGCACACCGTGCTGGCCACCAACCAGCCCGGCATCGGACGCGGGCTGCTGGACATGGCCAGCCTCAACGCCATTCACCTGCGGCTCAACCAGATGCTGGCCGCCCAGGGCGGGCGGCTCGACGCCGCGTTTTTCTGCCCCCACGCCCCGGACGACGGCTGCAGCTGTCGCAAACCTCTGCCGGGTTTGCTGCAGCAAATTGCCGAGCGCTTTGATGTGGACCTGCGCCAGGTGCATCTGGTGGGGGCCAGCGTGCGGGACTTGCACACCGCGCAGGCGGCGGGCTGCCACGCCCACTTGCTGCTGGGCGGGCGTGTGGCGCATTTGAACGAAGCGCAGCTCAAAGAGCTGGTGAGCCAGGTGCCGGGTGCGCGGGTTCACCGCGACCTGGCTGCTTTTGCTGAAGAACTGATTGAAGGCGGCGCTGCGGGCGCTGCCGTTTCCGGAGCCCCTCATTGATGCTGCTTTCTGCTTTGCGCTCTGCGCTGTTTTTGGTTTATTTGATCGTCACCGTCGTGCCTTGGACGATGGCGGTGTTGCTGGTGTCGCTGTTCACTCGGGGTGACGCGGTGTACTGGACGGCCGCGAGCTGGCTGCGTGCGGCCACCTACGGCGCACGCTGGATTTGCGGCGTGCGCTGGCGCGTGCAAGGCATGGAGAACCTGCCCACCGCGCAGGACCGCCGCAACGCCGTGATCCTGCTGTCCAAGCACCAAAGCGCCTGGGAGACTTTTGCCTATCCGGCCCTGATGTCTCACCCCATGGCCTATGTGTTCAAGCGCGAGCTGCTCTACATCCCCTTCTTTGGTTGGTCCATGGCGCGCATGGACATGATCCACATCGACCGCGGCCGCCGCTCCGAGGCCTGGGCCAAGGTGCTGGCGCAGGGCAAGCGCCTGGCCGGCCTGGGCAACTGGGTCATCATGTTCCCCGAAGGCACGCGCGTGGCGCGTGGCAGCCAGGGTGAATACAAAAGCGGCGGCACGCGCCTGGCCGTGGCCACGGGCACGCCCGTGGTGCCCATTGCCGTGACCTCGGCGCGCTGCTGGCCGCGCCGCAGCTTTTTGCTGCGTCCTGGCGTGGTGGATATTTCCATCGGCGCGCCCATCCCCTCGCAAGGGCGTGAGCCCACGGCGCTGATGCGCGAAGTGGAAGCCTGGATCGAGACCGAGATGCGCCGCCTCGACCCTTTGGCCTACCAGGACCCGGCCTGAGCCCCATGGCCCCTGCCGCCCAGGGAGGCGCCGACGGTGCGGCGGCAGAGCTGCTGCTGCAGGGCCAGCGTGTGAGCTACACCCTGCGCCGTGCCACGCGGCGCAGCATTGGCTTGACCATACGTCACGGCCAGTTGGAAGTGGCGGTGCCGCGCTGGGTCAGCCGCGCCCAGGCGGAAGACGCGGTGCGCAGCAAAGCCGCCTGGGTGCTGCGCAAGCTCGCGCAGAGCCAGGTGCAGCTGCACCAACAGCAAGCGGCCCAGCAAGCCTTTGCCGATGGCATGCAGCTGCCCTATTTGGGCGGCTTGCTGCAGCTGCAATGCCAGCCCGAGCCTGGTGTGGCGCGCGGTGCGGCGCGTCTGGAACCCGCGGTGGCCGACGGCGTAGCGCGCTTGTGGCTGAACTTTGAACCCGGCACGCCCGCGCCCGAGCTGGGCGAGGCCGCCGCGCGCTGGCTGCAGCAGCAGGCGCGGCAGCTGTTTGCACAGCGTCTGGCCCACCATGCGCCGGCCATGGGTGTGCAGCCGCGCTCGCTCAGCCTCAGTGCGGCGCGCACACGCTGGGGCAGTGCCAGCGCCGACGGGCGCATACGGCTGAATTGGCGCCTGGTGCACGCGCCGCTGGCACTCATCGACTACGTGGTGGTGCATGAACTCGCGCACCTGCACGAGATGAACCACAGCCCGCGCTTTTGGGCCGTGGTGGCGGCGCGCCTGCCCGACTACCAGGCCCTGCGCCAGCAGCTGCGGCAGTTTCAGGCGCCCGTGTTGCAGGGCGCCTGAGGGCTCAGGCGGCCACGGCGCTGAAGCGGTACACGCCGTCAGCGCCGAGCTGACGCTGCAGTCGGCCTTGGTGCCAAAGAGCGTGCAAGTGGGCGATGGCCTCGCCCATGGCGAAAGTGGCTTGGTGCATGTCCAGCGCGCGCGTGAAGAGCTGCGGCAACAGGTCGGCCGCATGCTGCGGGCGCTGGGCGCAGGCCTGCAGCACCAGCTCAAAGCGTTCGGCGTGGTGCTCATGCAGCTGGGTCAAACGCGTGGCCAAGCCTTGGAAGGGGCGGCCGTGGGCGGGCAGCACCAGGGTGTCTTCAGGCAAGCCCTCAAAGCGGCGCAGCGAGTCCAAGTACTGGCGCAGCGGGTCGGCGTCGGGTTCGATGTCCACCACCGAGACATTGGTGGAAATGCGCGGCAGCACCATATCGCCGGAAATCAGCAGGCCCGCTTCGGGGCAGTGCAGGCTGATGTGCTCGGGCGCGTGGCCATGACCGGCAATGCAGCGCCAGTCCATGCCCCCGATGCGCACGCACTGCCCATCCATAAGGCGCTGAAAACTCGCGGGCACCACCGGCACCATGCTGGGGTAGTAGTCGGAGCGGGCGCGGACATAGGCCTGGGTCTGGGGGTCGCTCAGGCCGTGGCTGATGAAGAAGTCGGTGGCGCTGGCGCCGCCCATGCCCACGGTGCTGCCGCTGGCCAGGCGGGCCAGGTAGTAGTCGGCCGCGCTCATCCACAGCCGACAAGGGGTGGTGGGCGTGCTCCAGTGTTCGGTCAGCCAGTGCGCCAAGCCCATGTGATCGGGGTGAAAGTGCGTCACCAGCACACGCAACACCGGCAGGCCGTCCAGCTCGGTGGCAAAAATCTGCTCCCAGGCCTGGACTGTGGCCTCGTTGTTGAGGCCACAGTCCACCACGGTCCAGCCTTGGCGGCCGTCGAGCTCATCGCGCAGCAGCCACAGATTGATGTGGTTCAGTACAAAGGGCAGCTGCATGCGCACCCAGCGCAGCCCCGGACGCAGCTCCAGCGTGGTGGCGTTGCCAGGCAGGGCGTCGCCCAAGGGGAAGTGGAGCTGGGATTCGTGGGCGTTGGTCATGGGGATAGACTCACGTTAACGTAAACGTCAAGAAGGCCAGTGTAGCCATGAGTCCCGATTTGGATGATCCATCTGTGCCCCACACCCCAGGTGCCGTGGATGCGTCGACGCTGGCTGGTGACCCGCTCTACACCATCACAGACTTGGCGCATGAGTTCGACATCACCCCACGGGCGATTCGGTTTTACGAGGACATGGGCTTGCTCATGCCCGCGCGCGAGGGGCGCAACCGTGTCTACACCCACCGCGACCGCACGCGGCTCAAGCTCACGCTGCGCGGCAAGCGCCTGGGGCTGTCGCTGCAGGAAATCAAGCAGCTGGTGGACATGTACGACAGCCAGTCCGACCAGGCGCCGCAGCTGCGCGCCTTCTTGAGCGTGCTGGCCCAGCACCGGCTGCAGCTGCAGCAGCAGCTCGACGACATTCAAGTCACTTTGGCCGAAATTGCCCAGCACGAGGAGCGCTGCCATGCCCTGCTGCGGGGCCAGGCGCCCTGAAGTGTGGCTGCCTTTGGGTATTTACTCATGAAGTCTATTTTCACTTGCGCAATCATTCGGGCCTGAGTTCCGTTGGGAACTGAAGCAGGAGGGGCCGCGTACGACACCGCATGGGGCGGTGTTGGCACCCCCGGCTGGCAAGAGGAGCGAGTGATGGTGAAACCTACAGGCAGTGGGCAAGGTGCAGTCGTTGTGGTCAAAACGGCCGCCTGTGTGGCCTTGGCGCTGGGCGCTGCAGGCATGGCTGTGGCTGGTGTCAGCGATGAGCTGATTCGCGATTTGCCCGCCGATTTGAAGGTGCTCTACAAGGACGCGCCGCAAACCATTCACCCTTCGGCTTTCGATGACTTCAAGGCCGTCAAGGGTCCGCTCAAGTGGTGCCACTCCGAGTCCTATCAGGGCAACCCTTGGCGTGTCAGCCTGGCGCAGGAGCTCAAGCGTCTGGTGCTCTCCACGCCCGGCGCCAGTTTTGAGATGGCCGATAGCAATGGCGATGTGAGTCAGCAGATCAGTCAAATCAGAACATTCATAGATAAAAAATGCTCGGTGATTTCGTCGGTGCCGGGTTCGGCCACGGCGCTCAATGAGGCGGTGGCGGCGGCCTACAAGGCGGGCATCCCGTTCGTCACCGCTGCAGGCTCGGTGAGCAGCCCTTACGCGCTGAATGTGGACAGCAACTTTGGCGCCTGGGGCTACGACATGATGAAGGCCATCGCCAAGGAATTGGGCGGCAAGGGCTCGGTGCTGATGGTCGAGGGCATTGCTGGCAACCCCATCGTGGCGCAAGAGCGCCAAGGGGCTGACCGCGCATTGGCCGAGCATCCGGGTCTGAAACTGGCCCGCGTGGTCAATGGCAACTGGACGGCCAACGTCACCAAGACCGTGGTGTTGCAGGCCCTGGCCACCCACCCCGGCCCCATCGATGCAGTCTGGACGGCAGGCTCCGAGAGCCGTGTGGTGGCCGAAGCCTTTGCCCAAGCTGGCCGGCCCGCGCCGCTGATCACGGGTTCGGTCACGGGTGACGCCATCGGCTACTGGAAGGCCAACCCCAGCAAGTACCGCTTTGCGGGCCATGGTGTGTGGCCCCAGTGGACGGGCCAGACCCTGTACCGCGCCGCCATGCGTTTGCTCGACGGGCAAAAGCCGCGCCTCAACACCTTGATGCTGCCGCTGCCCGTGGTGGGCATGAAGGACCTGGCGAATATGCACAAGCCCTGCATGACGGCCGATGCGGTTTCGGTGTTCCCGACGCTGCCCAGCGACCCCGTGCCTGAGCGCATTTTTGACGCCTACTTCCGCAACCCCGCCCCCACGCGCAACTGGGACTACGCCAAGGCGCCCAGCGCTTGCCCATGAGTACTGTTGCTGTGAAACCAGCCCTGCGCGTGGCGGGGCTGTGCAAGCGCTATGGGCAGACGGTGGCGCTGCAGGATGTCAGCGTGGACTTTGCCCCGGGCAGCATTCACACCCTGCTGGGTGAGAACGGCTCGGGCAAGTCCACCCTGGTGAAGATGCTCTCGGGCGTGGTCAAGCCCGACAGCGGCAGCTTGCACTGGCATGGTGAGCCGCTGCAGCGCTTCACCCCTGCGGCCTTCCGGGCCCTGGGCTTTGCCACGGTGTTCCAGGAAGTGCTGGTGGCACCGGACTGCAGTGTGGTGGACAACGTGCTGCTGGGGCAGGACTCACCGCTGCGCCGCGGCTTGCCGCGCGCGCAGCGACGTGAACGTGCGCGGGCCGCGCTGGCCCAGCTCACGCGCACAGAGCTGCCCCTGGAGGCGCCGGTGGCCCAGCTGCCGCTGGCGCAGCGCCAGCTGGTGGTGTTGGCGCGCGCCATGGTGAACCCGCCGGCCGTGCTGGTCTTGGACGAAGCCACGGCTGCGCTGGACTTTGCGGACCGGGAGCAGGTGTTCGAGCACATCCTCGCCCTGCGTGCCCAGGGCTGTCTGGTGCTCTTGGTGACGCACCGCATGGACGAGGTCATGCGCCTGTCCGACCGCATCACCGTGCTGCGCAGCGGCCAGCATGTGGCCACGCTCTCGCGCGGCGACGCCACGGCGTCTGAGCTGCTGGCCCTGATGGCGCCGCTGCACCGCAAGCACCATGCCACGGCGGCCTCTGAGGAGCATGTGTATGAGTCTGTTTGATGTGGGAGCCGGCAGCCCTGGTGCGTCTGCGGGTGAGCTGGCGTCGCCGCCCCTGAGCTTGCTGGAGGCGCAAAGCGTCACCTTGCGTGCAGGGGCTGCGCCCACCAGCTTGAGCTTGCGGCCGGGCCAGCTGCTTGGGTTGGCGGGCCTGGAAGGGCAGGGGCAAGAGGCCTTTTTGGAAACTCTGGCCGGCTGGCGCCGCCCGCACAGCGGGCGCGTTATAGGCCCGCGCGGTGCGGAGCTGCGCCATCTGCGCGACGCCGCGGCCCAGGGCGTGGCCTACCTGCCGCGTGACCGGCGCGCCAGCGGCATTTTTCCGACCCTGTCCATCATGGACAACTTCGCCATGGCGACGCTGGGGCAGGACGTGCGACTGGGCTGGATCAGCCACAAAGCGCGTCGCCAGCGCTATGAGCAGATGCAGCAGCGGCTGGACATCGTGGCGCGTGACGCTGAGTTGCCCATCACCGCGCTGTCGGGGGGCAACCAGCAAAAAGTGCTGTTGGCACGGCTGCTGGCCTTGGCGCCGCGCGTGCTCTTGCTCAACGACCCCACGCGCGGCGTGGATGTGGCCACGCGCCAGCTGCTCTACCGCGTGCTGGGCGAGCTGGCCGCGCAGGGCATGAGTTTGGTGATTCTCTCCACCGAGGTGGACGAGGTCTGCGCCCTGTGCGAAGAGGTGCTGGTGTTTCGCGAGGGCAGCGTGTCGGCCCATTTGCAGGGCGCCGATACGCAGGTCGAGGCTGTGATGGCGGCCATGTTTGGGAGAAAAGCATGAGAGCCAAACTTTGGCGCCGCTGGACGGGCCTGGGCTTTGGGGTGCAGCTGTTGCTGGTGTTGTTGGTGCTCAATGCCAGCCTCAACCCGGCCCGCTTTGCGCCTGCGGCCTGGGGCACTTTGCTGGGCATGGCTGCACCGCTGGTGTGCGCCGCCATGGCGGCAACGCCGGTGATTTTGTCGGGCCGCGGGGGCATAGACATTGCCACCGGCGCGCTCATGGGGGCCATCAACGCGGTGGTGGTGATGGGCTGTTTTGGCGCCTGGGGCCTGAGCTCGCCCTGGGTGGTGATTCCCGTGGCCGTGCTCGGTGGCGCGGCGGTGGGCGCGCTCAGCGGCTGGTTTGCCGTGGTGGTGCGCGTGCAGCCCATTGTGGCCACGCTGGGCAGCTCGCTGATTCTGGGCGGGCTGACGCTGGCGGCCGTGCCCGAGCCGGGTGGGCAGATTGCGCCCTGGCTGCAGCAGTGGTCGGGTGTGGGCTCTTTGTTGCCCCTGCTCATGCTGGGGGGCTGCTGGGCGCTGCTGCGCTGGCTGCCCTACCACCAGCTGCTCATGGCCACGGGCAGCGATGACCGCGCGGCCTTCACCGCCGGGGTGCCGGTGTCCTGGGTGCGGTGGTGGGCTTATGTGATTGGCGGGGCTTTTGCGGGCGTGGCGGCTTTGTCGCTGACAGCGCTCATCAGCTCGGCCGACCCGGGCATTGCGCCCAACTACACCATGTTCGCCATTTCGGCCGCCGCACTGGGTGGGGTGAGTCTGGCGGGCGGGCGTGGCGGCATGCGCCAAGCTGCGGTAGGGGCCCTGGATATTTTCTTGCTGCAAACGGCGCTGACCTACTTCAACGCGTCCACCTTCACGCTGCAGATGGCCTACGGCTCGCTGCTTTTGGTGGCGGTGTGTACTTCGGCTTGGCAGCACCGGCGCAAGCTGCAACTCAGACAAGAGGTGGCATTGTGATTTGGCGTCCTGGGACTTTGCGCATTGCCGCCGTGGCCTTGATGGCGCTGGCCTTGCAAGCGGTGGGGTGCTTGAGCCTGGAGGGCTTCGCCAGCCCGTTTGCGGTGCGGGCCCTGCTGGTGTTGGCGTGTTTGCTGGCGGTGGCTGCCCTGGGTCAAACCCTGGTGGTGCTGGTGGGCGGTATTGATCTGGCCATGCCTTTTGTCATGGGGGTGGCCAATGTCATGGCGGCGGAGCTGCTGGGGCGCGGTCACCCCTTCTGGCTGGTGCTGGTGGTGGTGGTGGTGGTGGCCGCACTCATAGGCATGGGCAACGGGCTGCTCTCGGCGGGCTTGTCGGTGCACCCGCTCATCGTCACGCTGGGCAGCGGCACGGTGGCGCAGGGCGCGGTGCTGTGGTGGACGCGCGGCTTCCCCACGGGCTCAGCGCCCCAGGGGCTCAGCGACTTTGTCTCCATCGGTGGTTCGCTGGGCCCGCTGCCGGTGCCAGCCTTGGTGCCCATGACCTTGGTGTTGGTGCTGCTGCTGCAGGCGGCGCTGGCGCGCACGCCCTGGGGCCGGCGCTTGTTGGCCACGGGGGCCAACCCGGGGGCGGCGCCGTTCTCGCTCATTCAGCCGCTGTGGGTGTGGGCGGGAGCGTTTGCGGCCAGTGCGGCCTTGGCGGCGCTCGCCGGTGTGCTGCTGCTGGGCTTTACGGGCTCGGCCCACGGTGCGGTGGGGCAGCCCTATTTGTTCCAGACCATTGCGGCGGTGGTGATTGGCGGTACGCTCCTGACCGGCGGGGCTGGGTCTTGCGTAGGCACGGCGCTGGGGGCATTGGTGCTGACGCAAATCAACACCTTGCTCATCGGCGTGGGCTTGTCACCCGCCTTGGTGCAAGCCACGCTGGGGGCGCTGCTGCTGGTGTTGATTGCGGTGTATGGGCGTGAGCGCGCGGTGCGCGACACCATCTGAGACAGGAAAGAGGGGGAGTGCGCGTATGACCAAGTCCGAATCGAGCTGGATGCTGGTGGGCAGTTGCAACCGTGCGGTGCCTTACTTCAAAGATGCGCAGGGCGAGGGCATCAGCACTTTTGGCTTTGACGCCCAGACCGGCCGCGCGCAGCGCGCAGCGCTGACGCAGGACATCGACAACCCGACTTTTGTGAGCGTGTTGCCCCAGCGTGGCTTGGTGCTGGCCAGCAGCGAAGTGCCGCATTGGCTGGAGGGACTGTTGAGTGTCTACCGTATCGACCCCGACAGTGGCCGTCTGAACTACCTCAACAAGCAAACCACTTTGGGCAACACGGTGGCGCAGCATGTCGGCGACGCCAGCGCCCGCCATGCTTGGGTGGTGAACTACTCCGTCAACGCGGTTGGCGAGGGACCGGACCAAGGGCTGAGCGTTTTGCCTTTGGCGCCCGATGGTCGGCTGCTGCCGGCCAGGGCTTCAGCGGCTTGGGCCGGGCAGGGGCCAGTGGCCGGGGTGCAGGAGCGCGCCCACCCGCATGCCGTGCAGGTCTGGCCTGACGAGCGCCATTTGCTGGTGGCCGACCTGGGCTGCGATGCGCTGCTGATGTTCCGCTGGGACGCCCAGGCCGCGCAGCTCGAGCTCTGTGCGCGCCTGCAGCTGGCCCCCGGCGCAGGCCCGCGCCATCTGGCGGTCGATGCGGCGCGGTGTCAGGTGTATGTGGCCAACCAGATCGACGCCACACTGGCCACGGTGGCGGTGTCGCTCGACCCCCCCGAGCTGCGCCTGATGCACTGCACCAGCACTTTGCCGCCCGGGGTGTCTGGGGAGGGCAACCATGTGTCGGAGGTGCAGCTCACCCCCGACGGCGACCATGTGCTGGTGGGCAATCGGGGGCATGACAGCCTGGCGGTCTACCGCTTGAGTGCCCAGGGTCAACCCGAGTTGCAGTGCCATGTGCCCGCCGGTGGGCGCTGCCCACGCCACTTTGCATTCGACCCCAGCGGGCGTTGGCTGGTGGTGGCGCTGCAAGACAGCCATGTGCTGCAGGTCATGCGCTGGGAGCCCGAGCTGGCGCGGCTCTCGGCCTGGGGTGAACCCTTGGCCTGCGGTTCACCCACCTGCGTGGCCTTCATGCCCCTGGCCTGAGTTTGCTGCCAAGCGCCCGCGGCACTTGTGGCGCGTACGCCATGACTGCTTCGGCGCGCCTGTGAGGCAACTATTGCCGTCATTGTCGAAAAGCCCCTTGGAATCAACTCAAGCATGACTGTTTGATGAGATTGGTGTTGTCAAGCGTGTAAGAACTACGCTTGAGTTGGGGGTAGGCGGTGCCGGGTCTGTCGTCAACGATGCAAGGGCACGGCAAGACCATGCAAACAGGTCTTTGGCTCAGGCCAAAGCGGTCGGTGATATGCCTGATTGAGGGTCAAACATGACGGAGCTGCCCAAGGTTCAGCACAGCAAGATCCACTTCATGCCGCGTCTGGTGCCCCCGGATGCGGCCGAGGCCAAGGCGCTCAAGCGCGAGCGCACGCGCCAGGCCGTGGCGCGCCTGTCGGCCATTACCGCGCAGCGCCCCGAGTTGGGCGAGCGGCTCAACCGCGTGGTGTCTTTTGCGCGCTCGGTGCGGGTGTCTGAATACCACCTCACCAACGCCTGCAACATCCGCTGCCAGGGCTGCTGGTTTTTTGAGTACGGCCACGAGCGCGAAACCCGCGAGATGACCGACCTCACGCAGCTGCAAGCCTTTGTGCAGCAAGAGGTCAGCCAGCGCCGCGTCAACACCGCCATCCTGATCGGTGGCGAACCCGTGCTGGTGCCCGAGCGCATTGCGGTGTTCAAAGAGCACATGAACAACGTCACCATCTCCAGCAACGGGCTCAAGCGCCTGCCCATGGAGGGCTTCGAAAACGTGGGCGTGGCCATCACGCTGTTTGCTGGTGGACCGCTGGACGATGAGCTGCGTGCCATCAAGCCCAATGGCAAGCGCTTTGAGGGCTTGTTTGAGACCGCGCTGCGCAACTACGAGGGCGACCACCGCGGCCACTACATCTACGCCCTGACCGAAGGCGGCATTGCCTATGTGGAAGAGACGGTGCGCAAAATCCGCCAGGCCGGCAATGCGCTGACCCTCAACTACTACACCGACTACCGCGCCGACGGCACGGCCCCGCCGCCCGAGCAAACCCAGGAGCTGTTGCAGGAGGCCCTGCGCGTGCAGGCCCTCTACCCCGAGACGGTGATGTGCCACCCCTACACCATACGCACGCTGGTGACGGGCGCCTCGCACTGGGGTGAGTTCGGCTACGCGCAATGCCCCAGCATCAGCGTGGAGCACCCCGCGCATGCCGCGCGCCTGCTCAACGGCAACCCCTTCCTGCCGGTCTTCAACACCTGGGCGGCGGACATGGAGACGCTCAAGTTCTGCTGCACCTCCGGTCACTGCGAGGGCTGCCGCGACAGCCAGGCCGTCATCAGCTGGCTGCTGGTGAGCATGGAGCAGTTCCTCGATAGCGCCGAGCAGCTGCAGACCTGGCTGGAGATTGCCGAGATGTACTGGGCGCAGTACTTCTGGTCGCCCTACCACCGCAGCGTCAAAGGCCAGACCAGCGCCGCTACCGCTTGAGCGCAGGGCGGGCGCTGTGCGCTCGCCTCAAGGCGCGGTCAGTTCAGGGCTGTGCTCTACTGCCGCCCTTTCGTGGCGAACGGGGGTGTGGCGAGGCGTAGGTGGTCGGTCTATCCCGTGTGAATAAAGGGAGAGGCCGGATGGACGCCTTGCTGTGGTGTGTGGTGGTGGGCGTGCTCGACGGTGACACGCTGCGCGTGCGCTGTGGCGAGCAGCCCCAGCAGGTGGTGCGCATCGCCCAAATCGATGCACCGGAAAAGCGCCAGCCTTTTGGTCAGCGCAGCCGCGAGGGGCTCTCCGAGCTGTGCATGTACGCCCGCGCGGAGCTGGGGCCCGTCAAACGCGACCGCTACGGCCGCTGGGTGGCCGATGTGCGCTGCGAAGGGCGCGACGTGGCCAGCCACCAGATCGACGCTGGCCTGGCTTGGGCTTACACGCGCTATCTCAAGCGGGTTGAGCTGCTGGCCCGCCAAGCGCAGGCCCAGCGCGCCGGGCGCGGGCTGTGGGAGCAGACCGAACCTCCGCCCGTGGCACCCTGGGAGTGGCGGCGCCAGCGCTGAGGCGCATCCACGGCTTGCCCCACGATGGCGGTCAGGGAATTGCCGCTGGGCCGCGACACCGGCGGGTGCTGCGGCTACCATGCGAGCGCCCCGCCATGAACAACCCCTTGCACTTCATCACGCTGTCCAACGCGCTCACTGCGGTGGAGGCCCTGGCCACGGTGGCGTTTGCGCTGTCGGGCTTGGTGCTGGCCGCGCGCAAGCAACTCGACGCCGTGGGCGTGTGCGTGGTGGCGGGCTTGGCTGCCTTTGGTGGCGGCACGCTGCGCGACATCCTGCTGGACCGGCGCCCCTTCTTCTGGGTGGCCCACGCGGGCTGGTTGTGGGCCTTGTTGGTGATGTGCCTGGGGGCCATGCTCTTCATGCGCAAACACCATGTGGCGCTGACCCAGCGTGCCATGCAGTGGCCTGACGCCATCGGCCTGGGCCTGTTCACCGCCAGCGGCACGCAGATTGCGCTGGAGGCGGGCTCGCCCGCCTTTGTCGCTGTACTCATGGGCATGATGACAGCGGTGTTTGGCGGCGTGCTGCGCGACATTGTCTGCAACGAAATCCCCAGTGCCTTTCACGACCACCAGCCCTATGCGGTGTGTGCCTTTGTGGGCGGCTGGGTGCTGGTGGGCTCGCACCTCATGGGCTGGCCGCAATGGCTCAGCCTGCTGTTGGGCGCGGGCGTGGCTACCGCCCTGCGTGCCCTGGCCATGCTCTTGCAGCTGCGCCTGCCGAGCTGGCAAAACAGCTTGCATTGAACGCACGCACGCACGTATTTCGTGCCGCTGTTCCGGTGTTTTGTCGGCCCAGACGCGCCGCAGGGGCTTGTCCATACCCAGCCCTGGCATAGTGGGTGACTCCTCAATCCTGGCTTCCCTTATGAAGATCCTGCGTCTCACGACCCTGGCTGGCGCTGTTGCGTTGGCAGCTTTGCACCTCACTGACGTTCAGGCTGCGGCGCCGCAGCCCGAGCATGCGCATGCGCATGCGCAGCCGGTGGCGGGCCTGGAGTTCAGCAGCTTCGAACCCCAGGTGCGTGCTCAGGACGACTTGTTCCGCGCCGTCAATGGCCGCTGGTTGAAGCAAACCGCCATCCCGGCGGACAAGGCCGCGTGGGGGGCGTTCATGCAGCTGCGTGACGCTTCTGATGCCCGTGTGCGCCACATCGCCGAAACATTGGCGCGCACCCCGCAGCACAGTGGCAGCGTGGAGCAGAAGGTGGGGGACTTCTACCAATCCATCGTCAACACCGCAGCGCTGGACCGCGCGGGCCTGCAGCCCCTCAAAGCCACCTTGGCCAGCATTGACGCCATTGGCGAGCGCCAGCAGTTGTTGGCCTGGATCGGCCGCCAGACGGGCCAGCTGGATTTGCCGCTGCTGCTGACCGTGGATGTGGATGCCAAGAATCCGCGCCAATACACGCTCATGACTTGGCAGGGCGGCCTGGGCCTGCCCGAGCGCGACTACTACCTCAAGACCGACGATGCCCGCTTCAAGCAAGCGCGTGCGGCCTATGTGCGCTACCTGAGCGTGCTGGCGCGCGCCAGCGGTGAGAGCAACCCCGGCGCGGCCGCTCAGCGCGTGCTGGCGCTGGAGACGCGCATCGCCCAGGCGCATTGGGACGTGGTGGCGCTGCGCGACCCGGTGAAGACTTACAACCGCTGGAGCACCGCCGAGCTGGCTGACAAAGCCCCTGGCGTGGACTGGCAGTTGCTGCTGACGCAAGCTGGCCTGGGCCAGCTCGACAGTCTGGTGGTCTCACAACCCAGCTATGTCACGGCACTGGCCCAGCTGTTGGCGCAAGAGCCGCTGCAGGACTGGAAGCTCTACCTGCGTCTGCGCGCCCTGGACAGCGCCGCGCCCTTGCTGCACAAGCCGCTGCGCGACGCGCACTTTGCCTTCCACGACAAGGCGCTGACCGGCGCCACCCAGCCGCGCCCCCGTTGGCAGTACGCCGTGGGTGCGCTGGACAGTGCGCTGGGCGAGGCGGTGGGGCAAATCTATGTGCAGCGCCACTTCCCGCCCGAGGCCAAGGCCCGCATGCTGGCGTTGGTGAACCAGCTGCTGGCCGCCTACAAGGAGTCCATCGACGGGCTGAGCTGGATGAGCCCCGAAACCAAGGCCCAAGCACAGGACAAGCTCAGCAAGTACATGGTCAAGATCGGCTACCCCGACACTTGGCGTGACTACAGCGCGCTGCAAGTCGTGGCCGGTGATGCCCTGGGCAACGTCGAGCGCGCTGCGCGTTTTGAATGGCAGCGCGTGGCGGCACGAGCGGGCAAGCCTGTGGATCGCAGCGAGTGGGGCATGACGCCACAAACCGTCAACGCCTACTACAACCCCGCACTCAACGAGATCGTCTTCCCTGCAGCCATCCTGCAGTGGCCCTTCTTCGACATGAAGGCCGACGATGCAGTGAACTATGGCGGCATCGGGGCCGTCATTGGGCATGAAATCAGCCACGGCTTCGACGACCAGGGCAGCCAGTACGACGGCAACGGCGTGCTGCGCAACTGGTGGACGGACGCCGACCGCAAGGCCTTCGAGGCCGTGACCACTCAGCTGGTGGCGCAGTACGCTGCTTACGAGCCGCTGCCGGGTAAGCACGTCAACGGTCAGCTCACGCTGGGCGAAAACATTGCTGACCTCTCGGGGCTGCAAATTGCCTACAAGGCCTATCTGCGTTCGCTCGGCGGCAAAGTTGCGCCGGTGATCCAGGGCTATAGCGGTGAGCAGCGCTTCTTCTTTGGCTGGTCACAAGTCTGGCGCGAAAAAGAACGCGACGAGCGTGCGCTGCAGCGGCTCACGGCCGACCCCCACTCGCCCTCGCAATTCCGTGCCAACGGAGCGGCTGTCAACCACGATGGCTTCCATCAGGCCTTTGGCACCAAGCCGGGCGACAAGATGTTCAAGCCCAGCCAGCAGCGCATTCGCATCTGGTGAGACCCCCGCCGCCGTCCCCCCTGACTGTGGGGGACGGGCGGAGGGCACAAGCACAAGGGCTTGTTTAAGCTTGTCGGCTTTGCCCAGCCCCAACAGCGCTTATGTCGTCCAAGCCCCCCGTCATGTCCAAAAACCGCCTGGAAGCTTTTTCCGATGGCGTGCTGGCCATCATCATCACCATCATGGTGCTGGAGCTCAAAGTGCCGCATGGCGACCAGCTCAGCGACCTCCTGCCCCTGTGGCCCGTGCTGCTGAGCTATGTGCTGAGCTTCACCTTCGTGGGCATTTACTGGAACAACCACCACCACATGCTGCACGCCATCCAGCATGTCAGCGGCTCGGTGTTGCTGGCCAATTTGGGCCTGCTGTTTTGGTTGTCGCTCATCCCCTTTGCCACCGGCTGGATGGGCGAAAACCACTTCGCGCCCGTGCCTGTGGCTTTCTACGGTTTGCTGCAGCTGATGGCAGCCACTTTCTACTGGGTGCTGCAGCAGCGCTGCATTGCCACACAGGGCGCCAATTCCTTGTTGCAGCAGGCGATTGGCAATGACTGGAAAGGCAAAATTTCCCTGCTGGCCTTTGCCGTGGCGGTGGCCCTGTCTTTCATCCACACCGGCCTGGCCTTGGCCGTTTATGGCGGCATCTCGGTCATGTGGTTGATTCCAGACCGGCGCATCGAGCGCGCGCTGCGCGCCGCGCGCACGGGCTGAAGCATGGCCCTAAGCCCGGCCGCTCGGCATGGGCTTGTGCGGTGCGGGCTGCGGTGCTGCGGCGCTCTGGCTAGAGTGCTGCGGCATGAGCGCTCCCATTCCCTTTGACAACCTCTTGGCCCGCACCGTGGCGCAGGCCGGTGTGCCCTGGCAGGCCCATGCGGCGCCGCAGCCCGCCTGGCTGTTTTTCAACGCGCCGCTGGCACAGCAGCTGGGCCTGGACGCGGCGCTGCTGGGCAGCGAGCAGGGCTTGCAATGGTGGTCGGGCCGCGAGCCGCTGCCGGGTGCAGCACCGCTGGCCCAGGCCTATGCCGGGCACCAGTTCGGTGGCTTTTCGCCGCAGCTGGGCGACGGGCGTGCGCTGCTCTTGGGCGACTTTGTCGGCCCCACGGGCCAGCGCTGGGACTTGGCACTCAAAGGTTCCGGGCCCACGCCTTTTGCGCGGCGCGGCGACGGCAAAGCCGCTCTGGGCCCGGTGCTGCGCGAAGCGTTGGTGAGCGAGGCCATGGCAGCGCTGGGCATTCCCAGCACGCGCGTGCTGGCGGCCTTGCGCACGGGCGAGACCATCAGGCGCGAGCGCCCCTTGCCCGGCGCGCAGCTGGTGCGCGTGGCCGCCAGCCATCTGCGCGTGGGCAGCTTTGAATACTTTGCCGCGCGGCAAGACCACGACGTGCTGGCCGCCTTGCTGGCCCATGCCATTGAGCGCCACGACGCCGATTTGCGCGCCATCACGGACCCCGCCGAGCAAGCCCTGGCCTGGCTGCAAGCCGTGGGCCAGCGCCAGGCGCGCCTGGTGGCGCAGTGGTGGGCCGTGGGCTTTATCCACGGCGTCATGAACACCGACAACATGGCCATCAGCGGCGAAACCCTGGACTATGGCCCCTGTGCCTTCATGGAGGCCTACGCGCCCGACACCCACTTCAGCGCCATCGACAGCCATGGCCGCTACGCCTATGACCAACAGCCGCTGATCGCGCAATGGAATCTGGCGCGGCTGGCCGAAGCGCTGCTGCCCCTCATCACCGGCCCCGAGGACTCGGCGGCGCGGCGCGACTGGGCCGTGGCCCGTGCCACCGAGGTGGTGCAGGGCTTTGACGCCGCTTTCGGGCAGCACTGGCAGGCGCTGGGCGCGGCCAAGCTGGGCCTGGCCGCCGATGCCGACCCTGCATTGCTGACCGATTTTCTGGCCCTGCTGCAAGCCGCGCAGGCCGACTTCACGCTGAGTTTTTGGCACCTGGCGGCGCTGGTGGACGAACCCCAGCACCCCCACCCGCTGCTGGGCACGCAGTCCGGCTGGCAGCCCTGGCAACAGCGCTGGCACCAGGCCTGGCAGGCGCAGGGCGCTGCCGCCACCCAGGCCCGGCTGCGCGCCAGCAACCCGCTCTACATCCCGCGCAACCACCTGGTGGAAGCGGCCCTGGACCAAGCGCTGGAGCACGGCAGCCTCGCCGCCTTTGAGCGGCTGCTGCAGCGCGTGCGCCAACCCTTTGGCGCGGCCAGCGAAGCCCCTGAACTCTGGCGCAGCGCCACCCCCGCTGAACAAAGGGGCTACCAGACCTTTTGCGGCACTTGAGCGGCTATACAGTGGGCGGCCGCGATGCGTCACCCCCAGGAATCCCCGCCATGAACTCCAACTACCCCCAACAACTCAAGACCGTGCTGCTGCTGTGGGCGCTGGCCTTGCTGGCCTCGGGTTGGGCGCCATTTGACCGGGTGACCTGGTGGCTGGAGGTGGCTCCCGTGCTGGTGGCTGCACCACTGTTGCTGGCCACGCGCGAGCGTTTTCCCCTCACGCCTTTGGTGCTGTGGCTGGTGTTTGCACACGGCCTGGTGCTGATGCTGGGCGGCGCTTACAGCTATGCGCGCGTGCCGCTGGGCTTCTGGGTGCAGGACTTGCTGCAGCTCAGTCGCAACCCCTACGACAAGTTGGGGCACTTCATGCAGGGTTTTGTACCGGCGCTGGTGGCGCGCGAGATTTTGCGACGCGGGGAGTATGTGCGGGGCCCACGCATGCTGGCCTTTTTGGTGCTGTGCGTGGTGCTGGCCATCAGCGCCAGCTATGAGCTCGTCGAGTGGGGCGCAGCACTGGCCTTGGGTCAGGGGGCCGATGAATTCTTGGGTACTCAGGGCGACCCGTGGGACACCCAGTCCGACATGGCCATGGCGCTGGTGGGCGGGGTGGCTGCTCTGGCGTTGTTGGGCGCGTGGCATGAGCGTCAGCTCGCGGCGCTGAGGCGGCCAGATTCAAGTCCGGCGCACCTCTGAATGAGGGACTGTTCGGTGCGCCGCTGCAGGCGCAGCATGGGCGCTTGGACTGAGTCTTGGAGGCTTCTGGAGATGATCAAGATCACCGTGACCTACGCCTACCGCGAGGGCGCTCGCTTTGACCATGCTTACTACCGCGACAAGCACCTGCCCCTGGTCAAGGCGCGCATGGGAGAGGCCTGCCGCTACTACACCATCGACAAGGGTCTGAGCGGCTTCAACCGCGGTGACCCGCCGCCCTATGTGGCGCTGGCCCACCTCTACTGCGATTCGGTGCAGGCCTTTGAGCGTGCCTTTGGGCCGCATGCCCAGGAAATCCTGGGCGATGTGCCCAACTACACCGACCTCAGCCCGGTGGTGCAGATCAGCGAGGTGGTGGTGGGCGGCGACTGAGCCCGGCGCCTTACTCTTGAGCGCGCAGCGCCTGCTGCGCCAGCTGCCACATCATGGTGCTGCGCGCGCCGCTGCGGCAGTAGGCCAGCACGGGGCCGGGCAGCTCTTGCAGCAAGGCGGCCAGAGCTTGGCCGTGCTCGGGGCTCACGCCACCGGACGGGGCCGCCAAGTGGCGCGCTTGCAGGCCCAGGGCCTCGGCAGCGGCGGCAATTTCGGCAAAGCTCGGTTGGCTGGGGCCGCTCTCGCCATCGGGGCGGTTGCAAACCACCGACTTGAAGCCCGCCTGGGCGATGTCGGGCAGTTCTTCGGGCAGGATTTGGCCGGCAACGGCAAAGTCAGGGCTGAGGGCTTGGTACGACATGGGTTTCTCCTCGTTGGGTGTTCAAAGTGGGCAGCATCATGCCCAAGAGCATGGCCCCCACGAAAACAAAGGCTTTAGGTTCGGCCAGCGACAGCGCCACCAAGGCCGGGCCGGGGCAAAAGCCCGCCAGGCCCCAGCCGGCGCCAAAGGTCAGCGCGCCCAGCAGCAGCGAGCGGTCAATGTGGCGTGCGCTGGGCAGTTGCATGGGCTCGCCCAGCCAGCACTGCGCGCGCCGCCGCGCCAGCGCAAAAGCAGGCAGGGCCACGGCAATGGCCCCCGCCATCACCAGGGCCAGCGAGGGATCCCAGGCGCCGCCCAGGTCCAAAAAGGCCTGAACCTTGGCCGGGTTGGTCATGGCCGAGATCAACAGGCCCCAGCCAAACAGCAGCCCGACCAGAAATTCGGCCGCGCGGGCCAGCAAGGTGTTTTTCATGGTGTGCTCCATGCCGATTAGATCAGGTGACGCAGGGCGTAAACAACGGCAAAACCTGCGGCCATGAAACTCAGCGTGGCCGCCAGCGAGCGCGGCGACAGGCGTGCCAGCCCGCACACGCCGTGGCCGCTGGTGCAGCCTGAACCCAGCCGCGTGCCCCAGCCCACCAAAAGCCCAGCCAGCGCCACCAGGGCGTAGCTGGCCTCGATGTGCGGGGCCGTCCACGGCAGCTGCGGCGCCAGCCAGCCCAGCGTGGGCGCTGCGGCCAGCAGGCCCGCCAGCAAGGCCAGGCGCCAGGCGCGGTCGCCCGCTTTGGGGCGCAGCAGGCCGCCCACAATGCCGCTCACGCCCAGAATGCGCCCGCGCAGCAGCACCAGCGCGGCACAGGCCAAGCCCAGCAAGACGCCGCCGGCCAGGGCGCTCCAGGGGGTGAATTGAGACCAGGCGATATTCATATGCTCAGCCCTCCTTGGGGCAAAAAATGGTGTGCAGGGCCTGCATCAGCGCCAGCACCTCGGGGCTTTGCAGGCTGTAGTAGATGGACTTGCCTTCGCGCCGCGTTTGCACGAGCGCCTGCTGTCGCAGCACCGTGAGCTGTTGCGACAGCGTGGGCTGCACGATGCCCAGCAGCGCCTCGAGCTCGCCCACGCGGTGCTCGCCCTGCGCCAGTTGGCACAGGATGAGCAGGCGGTCGGGGTTGGTGAGTACCTTCATGAGGCTGCAAGCGGCATCGGCCGCGTGACGCATGGCGTGCAGGTCGGGTGGGGCGAGGTTTGAGCTCATGGCAAACAGTTTATTGACTGATAGATTATTGGTCAATAAAATGTTTTCACGCCCACACCGCATTCAAGGAGTCTCAGATGTCGGCTGCGACCGCGCTCAACACCCCCCACAGCACCGTGCAGGTGCACACCGAATTCGACCCCGCCACCTGGACCTTCAGCCATGTGGTGCACAGCGGTCCAGGCAGCAGTGCCGCGCTGATCGACCCGGTGCTGGACTACGACCCCAAGTCCGGCCGCACTCGCACCGACTCGGCCGACCGCCTGGTGGCCTATGTGCGCGAGCAGGGCTTGCAAGTGGCCTGGATTTTGGAAACCCACGCCCATGCCGACCACCTCAGCGCTGCGGCCTACCTCAAGCGCCAGCTCGGTGGGCGCACGGCCATTGGGCGGCACATCACGGGCGTGCAAAAAGTCTTCAAGGGCCTGTTCCACCTGGAGCCCGAATTTGCTGTGGACGGCACGCAGTTCGACCAGCTCTTGGGCGAGGGCGACACCCTGGCGCTGGGCGCGCTGGTGGGGGAGGTGATGGAGCTGCCCGGCCACACACCGGCCTGCGTGGCCTACCGCTTTGGCGACGCGGTGTTTGTGGGCGACACCCTGTTCATGCCCGATGTGGGCACGGCGCGGGCTGATTTTCCCGGCGGCAACGCGCAGCAGCTCTACCGCTCGGTGCGCCGCCTGCTGGCCCTGCCGCCGGACACGCGGCTCTTCATGTGCCACGACTACCCACCGGGCAATGCGCGCCCTGTGGCCAGCCAAAGCACGGTGGCGCAGCAGCGCGCCCACAACATCCATGTGCGCGACGGCATCGACGAGGCCGCCTTTGTGGCCATGCGCCAAGCGCGCGATGCGCAGCTGGACATGCCGGTGCTGATCCTGCCCTCGGTGCAGGTGAATATCCGTGCCGGCGAGCTGCCCCCGGCCGAGGCCAATGGCACGGCCTATCTGAAGATCCCGCTCAACGCGCTGTGAGCGAGGCACGCCCCAGGGCTGAGCCCGGGGCGGTCAGGCGGCGGCGCGCGGCGACGGTGGGCTTCAGTGCCCGCCCTGGGCCTCGCGCACGCGCTGGTTCAAGTGCCCCAGGGCTTCTTGCACCTGGTCCACCAGCACCAGGCACAGCTCGCCGGGTTGCAGGCCTTGCAGGGCGCGGTCAATGGCCAGGAACTCGCCGTGCACCTCTTGCACTTGGCGCGTGCGGGTGGCGCCTTCCAGACCCTGGCGCAGCAGGGCCAGCACCTCGCCGTCGGCGCGGCCGCGCTGGCAGGCGTCTTGGAACAGGATGACTTCGTCAAAAGCTGCACCCAGGATTTCGGTCTGGATACGGATGTCTTCGTCACGCCGGTCGCCCGCGCCGGAGATGACCACGCTGCGGCGCGTGGCCGGCATGGCCTGCACGGCCGCCACCAGCGCGCGCATGGCGTCGCCGTTGTGGCCGTAGTCGGCAATCACCGTCGCGCCCTTGTAGTCCATCACATTGAAGCGGCCCGGCACGCTGTCAGCATCGCTGTTGAAGGTGGCCAGCGCGCGGCGAATGGTGTCCCAGTCCAGCCCCACGCCCCAGCCCGCAGCTACCGCCGCCATGGCGTTTTCCACCTGGAAGGGAATGCTGCCGCCGCGCGTGAAGGGGATGTCGCGCAGCAGAATCTGCTCGCGCCAATTGCCTTCGGCCGCCACCAGGTGTTCGCCATCGATGTAGACGGCGCGCTTGCCCTGGGCGCGGTGCGTGGCCATGAGTGGGTGGTGGCGGTCCAGCGCGAAGTAGATGATCTGCCCGGGGCAGACGGCGGCCATTTGCGCCACGACAGGGTCGGCGGCGTTGAGCACGGCGTAGCCGTTGGCCGCGGTGTTGTGAACGATGACGCGCTTGACCAGGGCCAGGTCCTCGACGGTGTTGAGGAAGTTCATGCCCAGGTGGTCGCCATCGCCCAGATTGGTCACCACCGAGACCTGGCAGCGGTCAAAGCCCAGGCCCTCGCGCAGAATGCCGCCGCGCGCGGTTTCAAACACCGCAGCCTGCACATCGGGGTGCATCAGCACATTGCGCGCGCTCTTGGGGCCGGAGCAGTCGCCGCTGTCGATCTGGCGGCCGTCCACGTACACGCCGTCGGTGTTGGTCATGCCCACGCACAGGCCGTTGGTGGCGAACATGTGGGTGATGAGGCGGCTGGTGGTGGTTTTGCCGTTGGTGCCCGTCACGGCCACGGTGGGAATGCGCCCATCGTCGGCCTGGTGCCCGCTGCCAAAGAGGTGGGTGACGATGGCCTCGCCCACATCGCGCCCCTTGCCGTAGGAGGGCGAGAGGTGCATGCGCAGGCCCGGCGCGGCGTTGACTTCCACAATGCCGCCGCTTTGCTCTTCGAGCGGGCGCAGCACGCTCTCGGCCACCACGTCCACGCCGCACACATGCAGGCCCACCACCTGGGCAGCGGCAATGGCGCGCGCGGCCACGTCGGGGTGCACGTCGTCGGTGACATCGGTGGCGGTGCCGCCGGTGGAGAGGTTGGCGTTGTTGCGCAAGATCACGCGCTGGCCCTTGGCCGGCACCGATTCAGGCGTGAGCCCTTGCAGCGCCAGGCGCGCCACGGCGATGTCGTCGAGGCGGATTTTGGTCAGCGAGGTGGCGTGCCCGTCGCCGCGGCGCGGGTCTTCGTTGACCTTGGCCACCAGGGCGCGCACATCGTGCTGGCCGTCGCCCACCACATGGGGCGGGTCGCGCCGCGCTGCGGCCACCAGGCGGTCGCCCACCACCAGCAGTCGGTAGTCGCTGCCGGGCAGGAATTTCTCCACCATGACGTGGCCGATTTCATCGGCCGCCTTGTAGGCCGCGGCCATGGCTTCAAAGCTGGCGACGTTGACCGTCACGCCCTTGCCCTGGTTGCCGTCCTGGGGCTTGACCACCACGGGCAGGCCGATGTCTTGCGCCACCGCCCAGGCGTCTTCCAGCGAGTCCACCGGGCGCCCGGTGGGCACGGGCACGCCGGCCGATTCCAGCAGGCGTTTGCACAGGTCTTTGTCTTGCGCGATGGACTCAGACACGGCGCTGGTGTTGTCCACCTCGGCGGCCCAGATGCGGCGCTGCTTGGCCCCCCAGCCAAACTGCACCAGGCTGCCCTGGGTCAGACGGCGGTAGGGGATGCCACGCTTGACCGCCGCCGTGACGATGCAGCCCGTCGAGGGGCCCAGGCGGATGTCTTCATCGGTCTCGCGCAGGGCGGCCACCACGGCCTCAGCGTCAAAGCTGCCGCCCTCCAGCGCCGCTTGCAGCAAGGCCGTGGCCTGCTCCATGGCGGCGCGGCCCACGTCTTCCTCGCTGTACTCCACCACCACCTGGTAGGTGCCGGCTTCGGGCGTGGTGTGGGTGTGGCTGTAGGTGACGGGGCAACCGGCCTGGGCCTGCAGCGCCAGCGCGGCGCGCTCCAGCACATGGGCCAGCGACAGCACGCCGTGCGGAGGGTTGTCGCCCAGCGAGCCGATGCCGGGGAAGAGCTGGCGCAGCCGCGCCTCAAAACCGCTCAGTTGGGCAATGTCCAGCTCATGGGGCTGGCAGTGGACAACGGCCTCGATGGCCGTGTGGCGGCTCCACATATTGGGTCCGCGCAGCGCACGGGTGCGGGAGACTTCCATCGTGTTCGCTTTCTTGTTGGCGTGGTGCGTAGGGGAAGGAGGGGGTGAGGGTTCAGCTCAGCTCAGGCACAAAGGTGTCAAGCCCGGCGGTGATGAGCTCGGGCGAGATGCCCAGCGCCCAGGCCGCGGCCACGGCCGCGAGCACGGCGCTGGCGCTCACGCTCTGGTGGGCTTGCGCAAAGCGCTGCTGCAGGGCTTGCACATGGGCGCTGCTGCTTTCTTGCGAGCCCTGCGCCAGCACGGCGTTGCCGTCGCGCAGGAACACGGCGCGGCCGCCTTGGGCGCGGTGCTGTGCCAGCGTGGGGTGGGCTGGGTCCAGGGCGTAGAACAGCACCTCGCCGTCGCACAGCTCGGCCATGGGCAGCAAGGTGGCTTGATCGGCGTTGAGCACCGCAGCGCCTTGGCCCAGCACCACATCGACTTGCGTGCGCATGACCTTGAACATCTGCTCGGGGCTCAGGATGTCGTGCTCGGCCAGCTGCTCCATGCCGTCCAGATCGGTCAGCACGCCGACCAGGCAGCGGTCGTAGGCCAGGCCATCGTTGAGGATGGAGGCTGCGCCGTTTTCAATCACCACGGCGTCCACGGCGCGGTTCATGAGCAGGCGGTGCGCGGCAGCAAAGTGCGCGCAGGGCTTGCGCTCCACACGGCGGTTGGCCAGGAACAGGCCGTCTTGGCAGGCCAGGCCGGTGTGGCGGCCGTTCAGGTGCATGAGCCAGGCCACCAGGCGGCTGATGGCCGAGGTGTCGCGCGAGCCCGCCACGCCCACAATGGGCAGGCGGCCGTCTTCGTCCGGGCCAAAGAGGTGGTCCACGATGGCTTGGCCCACGGGCTGGGGCATGCCGTCAGCGGGCTTCAAGTGCATGAGCAGCCCCGGGCCGGCGTTGACTTCCACAATCGCGCCGCCGGTCTCGCTCAGGGGCTTGCTGATGTCGCTGCTGACCAGGTCCACGCCCGCGATGTCCAGCCCCACGGTGCGCACAGCCAGGGACACGGCATGCGCCACATCCGGGTGCACCTGCTCGGTGCAGTCGTTGGCCACATTGCCGTTGCGCTGGATGAGCACGCGCCGCCCGGCGTCGGGCACGCTGTCAGGGGCGAGGCCCTGGCGCTGCAGGTCCAGCACCACCACGGGGTCGTCTTCGAGCTTGATGACGTTGAGCGGGAAGTCCTCCGTCACGCCGCGACGCGGATCGCTGTTGATTTGCAGCTCAATGAGCTGGGCCACGCTGTGCGTGCCGTCGCCACAAATCCAGGCTTCCTCGCCGCGCGCGGCGGCCACCACCTTGCCGCCCACCACCAGCAGGCGGTGCTCGGTGCCGGGGATGTAGCGCTCCACCAGCACCTCCGAGCCCTCGGAGTCGGCCAGGGCGTAGGCGCGCTTGATGTCGTCCTCGCGGCGCAGGTCCAGGGTCACGCCCCGGCCGTGGTTGCCGTCGCTGGGCTTGACCACCACGGGCAGGCCGATGTCTTGCGCGGCTTCCCAGGCTTCTTCGGGGCTGTCCACGGCCTGGCCCTCGGGAACGGGCACGCCCACGGACTTGAGCAGGGTTTTGGTGAGGTCTTTGTCGCCTGCGATGTTCTCGCCAATGGCGCTGGTCATGTCGGTCTCGGCCGTCCAGATGCGGCGCTGCGCGGCGCCGTAACCCAGTTGCACGAGGTTGCCGTCATTGAGCCGGATGTGGGGAATGCGCCGCTCCGTGGCCGCGCCCACGATGGCCGCGGTGGAGGGGCCCAGGTAGCAGTCGTCCACCTTGTCGCGCAGGGTGTTGACGGCGGCGTCCACATCGAAGGGCTGGTCGTTGAGGGTGTGCATGAGCAAGGCATGGCCCAGCTCCAGCGCGCAGCGCGCGACTTGCTCGTCACGGGCGCGAAACACCATGCGGTAGACGCCTTCGCGCGAGGTCGAGCGCGTCTGGCCAAAGCCCGTGGGCATGCCCGCGAGGTTGAGCAGCTCGATGACGATGTGCTCCAGCACATGGCCCATCCAGGTGCCTTCCTCGAGGCGCTGCAAAAAGCCGCCGCGCTCGCCCACACCGCAATGGTGCTCGATCAGCGCGGGCAGGCGCTGGGTCAGGCGTTGGTTGAAGCCTTCAATGGTGTTGGAGGGGTGTTGTTCCAGCGCCCCGAGGTCCAGCCAGGTCTCCAGCACGGAGCGGTAGGTCCACATATTGGGGCCGCGCAGGTAGTTGATGCGCAACAGTGCGATGTCGTCGAAACGTCTGCTCATGGAGGGGTGCTGACTTTGGTGGAGTTGTCAGGTCAGTGGAGTGCGAGCCGCCATTGTGCGCTTAAGCGAGAATCTCCAAGCGCGTTGCAGCCACCGCTGGCGACGAACTTCGAACTTCACACCACACGATGCAGCAACAACAGTCGGTCGCACAAAGGGCCCAGTCTTCTTGGGAACACAACCAGCCGCAGCTGGACACAGGCGAGAACGTTTTGGCCAGCCTTGAAGTTGACCTGAATGGCGACAGGCAGTTCGGCCCGGCGTGGTTGGTGCTCACCGACCGGCGGTTTTGGGCCTGCGACAGCACGGGGGCTCCCTGGCGCAGCTGGGCCCTGACACCGCAGCTGCAGCTGCAGCTCTCAGACCAAGCGGGGCTGGGCCTGCTGGAGCTGCACGACGCGGCCGGCCGCCTGGCCAGCTGGAACTTCACCCTGAAGCTGCACCTGCAGGCGCAGCGTTTTGAGGAAGCGTTCACGCAGCGCGAGCAGCCCCCGCGGCCACGCGGCGAGGAAGCCGCCCAATGCCCCAGCTGCCAGGCCCAGCTGCCCGAAGACAGCGAGGAATGCCCCAGCTGCGCGCGCGAACTGCACACGCCCCCCTCAACCTGGGTGTTGCTGCGCCTGGCGCGGTTCGCCAAGCCCTACCAAGGGCAGTTGTTGCTGGGCTTTTTGCTCATGCTGGGCTCCACGGCCGCCACCCTGGTGGCGCCCTATATGACCATGCCCATCATGGACAAGGTGCTCATCCCGTTCCAAAACGGTGAGCGCATCGACCCCTCGCAAGTGGCCCTCTACCTGGCGGGCCTGTTCGGCGCGGCGCTGCTGTCCTGGGGCCTGGGCTGGGCCAAAACCTACATCCTGGCCCTGGTGTCCGAGCGCATTGCGGCGGATTTGCGCACCACCACCTTTGAGCACCTGCTGTCGCTGTCGCTGGAGTACTTTGGCTCCAAGCGCACGGGCGACCTGATGGCGCGCATTGGTTCTGAGACCGACCGCATCAGTGTGTTTTTGTCGCTGCACGCGCTGGACTTCATCACCGATGTGCTGATGCTGGGCATGACGGCCATCATCCTCTTCTCCATCAACCCCTGGCTGGCCCTGGCCACCTTGGTGCCGCTGCCCTTTATTGCCTGGATGATTCACCTCGTGCGCGACCGCCTGCGCACGGGCTTTGAGAAGATCGACCGCGTCTGGGGCGAGGTCACCAGCGTGCTGGCCGACACCATTCCCGGCATCCGCGTGGTCAAGGCCTTTGCCCAAGAGCGCCGCGAAGGCCAGCGTTTTCACGACGCCAATGCGCGCAACCTGGCTGTCAACGACAAGCTCAACAAAACCTGGAGTTTGTTCTCACCCACGGTGGCGCTGCTGACGGAAATCGGCCTGCTGGTGGTGTGGGCCTTTGGCATTTACCTGGTGGCCGGCGGCGACATCACGGTGGGTGTGCTCACTGCCTTCATCGCCTATATCGGGCGCTTTTACGGCCGGCTCGATTCCATGAGCCGCATTGTCTCGGTCACGCAAAAAGCGGCGGCCGGGGCCAAGCGCATTTTTGACATCCTGGACCACCACAGCAATGTGCCCGACCCCGTGCAGCCCGTGGAGATGGGCGCGGTCAAGGGCGCGATTCAAATCGAGGACGTGGGCTTTCGCTACGGCAACCGCAGCGTCATTCGCGGCCTGAGCCTGGACATTCGCCCCGGCGAGATGATTGGCCTCGTGGGCCACAGCGGCTCGGGCAAGAGCACGCTGGTGAACCTGATCTGCCGCTTCTACGACGTCAGCGAAGGCGCCATCAAGATCGACGGCGTGGACCTGCGCCGCCTGCGCGTGGCCGACTACCGGCGCCACATCGGCCTGGTGCTGCAAGAGCCCTTCCTGTTCTTTGGCACGATTGCCGAGAACATCGCCTACGGCAAGCCCGACGCCACGCGCGAAGAAATCGTGGCCGCGGCCCGCGCGGCGCATGCGCATGAGTTCATCCTGCGCCTGCCCCAGGGCTATGACTCGCTGGTGGGCGAGCGCGGCCAGGGCCTCTCCGGCGGCGAGCGCCAGCGCATCTCGATTGCGCGCGCGCTGCTCATCGACCCGCGCCTGCTCATCATGGACGAGGCCACCTCGGCTGTGGATACCGAGACCGAGAAGGAAATCCAAAAGGCGCTGGACAACCTGGTGCGGGGCCGCACCACCATTGCCATTGCCCACCGCCTCTCCACGCTGCGCAAGGCCGACCGCCTGGTGGTGATGGACCGGGGCGAAATCGTCGAAGTGGGCCCGCACGACGAGCTCATCGCCGCCCAGGGCGCTTACTGGCGGCTGTGGGAGGCGCAGGCGCGGCGCGTCGAGCAAGACAGCGACGGCGGCCTCATCGTGGTGCCGCCCAACGCCCATGCCCACACCACCAACGCCTGAGTGGCGCCACTATTTGCCCCTGCAGCCATGACCACACAGTTTCAAAGCCTGACCCGCAATGCCTTTGGCCAGCTCGATTTGGTGGACGCCCAGGGGGTGCGCCATGAGGGTGTGGTGCCGGTGCGCGCCCACCCTTTGAGCGCGCCCGACGAGGGCATCGCCCTGGTGGGCCGTGACGGCCACGAATGCCTGTGGATCGAGCGCCTCGCGGCGCTGGAGGCCGCCCCGCGCGCGCTGCTGCAAGAAGAGCTGGCCGCGCGTGAAATCACGCCCGTGGTGCAGCAGCTGGTGTCGGTGTCGACCTTCTCCACGCCCAGCCACTGGCATGTGCAGACCGACCGTGGCCCCACCGACTTCATCCTCAAGACCGAAGAGGACATCCGCCGTCTGCCCGACGGGCGCTTGCTCATCACCAGCCACCACGGTCTGCACTTTTGGGTGCAAGACCGCTTGGGGCTGGACCGCCATTCGCGGCGGCTGCTCGAGCGCTTTTTGTGAGCGCTTCTTGGGCCTCCTGGCTTAGGGGGCCGGGGGTTTGATGTCGCTGCTGAGGTAGACGGCGCCGCCCACCACCGTGCCGTGCACGGCGATGTCGCGAATCGCGTAGGGCTGGGTTTTGAGCGGGTCGGCCGCCAGCGCTGTGAAGTCTGCGAGCTTGCCCACCTCGATGCTGCCCAGCCGGTCGTCCACGCCCAGCACATAGGCTGCGTCGATGGTGATCATGCGCAGCGCCTGTTCCACCGTGGTGCGCAGACCCGGCGCCATGGGTGCAGCCTTGGCGCTGTGCGGTTGGCGCGTGACGCTCAGGCTCACGGCCAGCAGCGGCCGTGGCGGGCCGATGGGGAAGTCGGAGTGCAGCGTCACCGGCACGCCCTGGCGCACCAGCTCACCCACGGGCGCCATTTCGTGCGAGCGGTCGGTGCCCAGCACCTGCGTGTACTGTTCGCCGCGTAGCCACAGGTAGTAGGGATTGGCATTGCCCACAGCGCCGAGGTTCTTCATGGCGCGCACCTGATCGCTGCGCGCCATGCCCAGGTGCTCGATGGTGAAGCGGTGGTCTGAGCGCGGGTGCAGCTGTTGCAGCTGGCGCAGTGCCGCCAGGGTCACGTCCTGGGCCTGCACGCCGATCGAATGCACGAACAACTGCTGGCCGTCACGCCACCAGGGCAGCAGCAGGTCGGCGAGCTTGTCCGGCGGCGTGATCCACAGGCCCGGCTCGCCACTGGTGTAGCCTGGGCCACCGGGTTTGAAGGTCAGGCCGTTGAAGCTGTCGTCGGTGATGATCTTGATGCCGCGATACATCAGCCGCTCGGTGCTGCGCGCTTGCAGCTCCTTCACCGCCACGAGGGCCTTGTCTGCGCCACCGTAGCGCGCCAGCATGGCGGGCATGAAGGGGATGGCGATGAGGCGCTGCGGGGTGTCGGGGCGGTTGTAGACCGAGTCCAGCAGCTTGGGCTCGAGGTCCACGCTGAACAGGCCCAGCGAGTGCTCGGTGGAGGTGGTGATGCCGCCGCGCCGGTTGAGGTCGATGAGCCAGCGCATCAGCCGCGTGGCCTCTTTGGGGGCGAGCTTGCTGCCCAGCAAGGGGATGAGTTGCTCGCCCGCAGCCAGGGCACCGAGGAACTGGCCGTTGAGCCGCCCATTGGCATCGCGCATCACGCCCGGTGTTTTGATGTCCTCGGGGACTTTGCGCACGCTCAAAAACGCGCTGTTGACGTAGGCATGGTGCTGCGAGGCGTCCCACACCACCACGGCGCGGTTGGGCGAGACGCGGTCGAGCTCATCGCGCGTGAGGTGGCGGCCCATGGTGGGCACGTCCCAGCCCCAGACCAGCACCGGCGCGTCGCCCGCGGGGGCTTGGGCGATGTAGCGGCGGATGCGCTCGAACGCTTCGGTGTCGCTGCGCACGCCGGCAATGTCCGGGCCATAGGCCTGTGCTGTGGGCAGTGACGCGATGGGCGGCAGGTTCGAGGTGATGGCGCCCAGGAAGGGGTGCTGGTGCGCGTCAATAAAACCCGGCAGCAGCACGCTGTTGGCGAACTGGGTGTTGATCTGCGTGGGGATTTTGTCGGTCCAGGGCTTGAGCTCCTGCACCGTGTCGGCCACACCCACGATGCGGCCCTGGCACACCGCCACAGCCTTGGCGCTGGGGTGTGCGGGGTTCATGGTGATGATGGTGCGTGCGGTGAACACGGTCAGGCTCTTGCACTCGCCCAGCGCACCCTGGGCGGGCTCGGCGCTGGAGTGGCTGTGGGCCGTGGAGCACAGCGCGACCAGCGCTGCGCTGAAGCACAAAGTCCAGGTGGCCCTGGACGCGAGACGGCGGGGGAAGGAAGGCATGCGGCTCTCCTGAAGCTTTACAAGGCGCGGGCGCCACGGTGTGTGCGTGGCGTCCGCGCGCGCATCACGCGGTGTTTAGAAGCTGTGGCTCACACCCAGCTGCGTGGTGGTGCGCCCGTCGTGCCCGTTGAGGGTGGCGCCGGTGCCTGCGCTGAGGTCAGAGCCCCAGAACTTGCCGTACTTGCCGCTCCATTTGTTGATGTCCACACCGGCTTGCAAGCTGGTGCGCGGCGACAGCGCGTATTGGCCAAACAGGTAGACCAGACGCTGGTTGCCATCGCCCTTGCCTGCCACGGCGCTGACCCAGGTGGCGCCCTTGGTCTTGGCTTCGTGCAGGCCCAGACGCGCTGTCCACGGGCCTGCTGTCCAGCTCACGCCGGCGATATAGGCCTTGAGGTCCATCTCTGCGGCCAGCGGCATCAACATGCCGATGGCGCTGCCATGCAAGGCGCCACCGAAGGTGCGCGAGGCCACAAAGCCCGCGTCATACTTGCCGTCGATGTAGGCCCCATGCAGCGTGAAGCCCGCGCCCACGCCCACATTGCCCCCCACCGAGAAAATCTTGGCCTTCTTGCCAGTGCCATCTTCGGTGGTCTGGTAGGCGCCACGCACCGTCATGCCGGGCTTTTGGTAGCCCAGCGAGGCGCCCATGCTGCGGCCATAGGCGTCGCCGTTGGTCTGCTCGCCCGGGGTGTAGAGCGCACCGACATAGACGCCGTCAAAAGTGCCCTGGTACTGCAGCATGTTGTTGTAGCGCAGGCCCGTGTAGGAACCCAGCCACACCATTTCGTTGTTCAGCGATGTGCCTCGCATGGGGTCTGCAAACAGCAGTGGGCCCACGGCACCAGCCATGGGGATGTGGCGACCCATGGAGAGGCGGCCCCAGCTGCCCTTGAGGGCAATCTGGGAGTTGCGGTTCCAGAAGAAATCGGCCGACTGCTGCGTGCCGGTGTCGGGGTTGATGTTGCTTTCCAAAATGACTTCCACACCATTGCCGCCGCCCAAGTCCTCACTGACCTTGATGCCCAAAAAGGCGCCACCGTCTTGCGTGCCGCTGAGCTGGCTGACATGGGCGCCGCTGGGGTTGGCGTTGGTGACTTGGCGCACGCCCAGATTGACCTTGCCGTAGAGGTTGACCGACTGTGCCTGGGTGCTGCCGCACAGCAGCAGACCCACGCAGCTGGCGATCAAGGACAGGGGCGCGAATGAGGACCGTTGTTGTCTCACGTTGTTGTCTCCAAGATGTGTTATCTGACGCGGGGATGGGTTGAACCCACCCGCTCCGCGCCCAGCGGGTGGGCATTGGGGAGCCTTGTTTTGGGGCCAGAAGCAGCGGGGTTCAGCGCGCGTCCAAACCCATGGAGCGGGCCACCAGCTCCCACATCACTTCGGTGGTGCCGCCGTAGATGCGCTGCACGCGGGCATCGGCCCAGGCGCGGGCAATGGGCTGCTCCCACATATAGCCGTAGCCGCCGTGCAGCTGCACGCACTCGTCCAGCACGCGGCCTTGCATCTCGGTGCACCAGGCCTTGGCCATGGAGGCCAGGGCGGGGGTGAGCTCGCCTTGCAGCATCTGGGCCATGCAGCGGTCCACAAAAGCCTGGCCCAGCTCCATCTCGGTGTGCATTTGCGCCAGCTTGAAGCGGGTGTTCTGGAAGTGCGCCACGGGCTTGCCAAAGATGTGGCGCTGCTGCACATATTCCAGCGTCAGCTCGATGGCGCGCCGCGCGCTGGCCACGGCCATGACGGCAATCTGCAGCCGCTCCCAGGGCAGCTTTTGCATCAGGCAGGCAAAGCCTTGCCCGGGCTGGCCCAGCAGCTGGGCCTTGGGCACCTTCACATCGTTGAAGAAGAGTTCCGAGGTGTCCTGCGCCTTCATGCCCACTTTGTGCAGGCGCTGGCCGCGCTCAAAGCCGGGCATGCCGCGCTCCACCAGCAGCAGGCTCACGCCCTTGGCGCCCGCGCTGGGGTCGGTCTTGGCCACCACGATCACCAAGTCGGCATGCCAGCCGTTGGTGATGAAGGTCTTGCTGCCGTTGAGCAGGTAGTGCTCGCCGCAGTCTTGCGCCGTGCTGCGCACACCGGCCAGGTCCGAGCCTGCGCCGGGTTCGGTCATGGCAATGGCGCCCACCATCTCGCCACTGGCCAGGCGCGGCAGGTAGTGCTGCTTTTGCGACTCGCTGCCATAGGCCAGGATGTAGGGCGCGACGATTTCCGAGTGCAGCGAAAAGCCCAGACCGCTGGCCCCGGCGCGCGCCACCTCTTCCATGATCACGACTTCAAAGCGCTCATCCACGCCCGCGCCGCCGTACTGCTCGGGTGTGGAGGCGCACAAGTAGCCCAGCGCCCCGGCACGCCGCCACAGCTCGCGGTCCACCATGCCCTGTGTTTCCCAGTCGGCGTGGTGGGGTTGTACTTCTTGTTCAAGAAAACGGCGAAAGGCTTGGCGAAAGCCTTCGTGATCGTCGCCCAAGAGTAGGCGTGGCAGGGTGTTCATCGTGGGGCTCCGGGTGGGTTCAGTTGATGCGCTTGGCTTGACCAGCCCAATGCGGGGCCCGCAGCTCGTTCTTCTGCACCTTGCCCATGGGCGACAGCGGCAGGGCTTCGCGCAGCTCCAAGGAGCGTGGGCATTTGTAGTTGGAGATGTACTCGGCGCAGTAGCTGCGCAGGGCCTCGAGCGTGAGCACATGCTGCTCGCGCACCACCACCACGGCGTGCACCCGCTCCCCGTACAGCTCATCGGGAACGCCGATGATGGCGCAGGCGCTCACGGCGGGGTGGCGGGAAATGACGCTCTCCACCTCGACCGAGTAGACGTTTTCGCCACCGGTGATGATCATGTCCTTGATTCGGTCCATGAGGGTCAGCACGCCGTTGGCGTCCATCATGCCCGCATCGCCGGTGCGCATGCCGCCGCCGCCGATGGCCGCGCGCGTGGCCTCGGGCTTGTTCAGATAGCCCGCCATCACGCCCGCACCGTAGATCACCACCTCACCTTGCACACCTGGGGGCTGGGGGTTGCCCTGCTCGTCTTCAATGCACATGCGGTAGAGCGGGCCGACCTGTCCTGCCGCTTGGGTCTGGGCATTGGGGCCACGGTGGAAGCGGTCGTCCAGCGAGGCCGCAATGCCGCTCTCGGTCATGCCATAGACCTGGGTGAAGCGGGCCTGCGGAAAGGCCTCCATGACGCGACGCAGCAGCCCAGCAGGCATGGGCGATGCGCCGTAGTAGATGCCACGCAGGTCTCGGTAGTCTTCGGCCTTGAAGCCCGGCGCGTCCAGCACCATGCCCAGCATGGAGGGCACCAAGCCAATGCCCGTGACGCCCAACTCTCGCACCGCGCGCTGGACGAGGTCTGGCCGGAACATGGGCACGATGGCCAGGGTGCCGCGCTGTACCAAATGCCCCATGGCCATGCCAAAGCCGGCCGTGTGGAACAGCGGCACGGCGGCCAGATAGACCTGTTCGCCCGCTGGTGCTTGCAAGCAGGCGAGGTTCACCCCAGCCGCCATCAGCGAGGCTTGGGTGTGCATCACGCCCTTGGGGTCGCCGGTGGTGCCGCCGGTGTAGACGATGGCCGCCAGCGTGTCCGGGCGCACCGCCGCTGGGGTGGTGAGTGGGCTGGTGGTGCTGGCGTGGGCAGCCCAATGCACCATGCCCTCGGGGCAGGGGCCGTTGCCGACATAGATCAGATGGCTCAGCCGAGGGCACTTCTCACGCAGCTGCACGGCCAATTTGGCAAAGGCATCGTCCACCAGCAGCACGGTGATCTCGGCGTCCTCCACCGCGTATTGCAGCTCCTTGAGCGACCAGCGGATGTTCAGTGGCACCAACACCGCGCCCATCCAGGGCACAGCCATGAACAGCTCCATGTAGGTGATGCTGTTGAGCCCCAGCAGTGCCACGCGCTGGGCGGGCTGCACGCCTTGGTCCAGTAGCGCCTGGGCATGGCACTGGCAGCGGCGTGCGAATTCCGGGTAACTCACCGTTTCCCCATCCAGCTGCACAAAGGCAGGGCGGCCGGGGTCGACGGGGAAGACTTGCTGGATCAGGTCGTTGAACAGCATGGTGTTTGTCTCCTGTTGTATTGAGGGGCGGGGTTTGCTGCGCCTTAGCGCATCAGGTGTTGAGCCAGGGCCTGCATGGCGGGCAGGGTGGTCGGATCAAAGTTGGCGTTGGCCGCCAAGGGGTGCGAGCCAAAGCGCGCCACCACCATCTCGGCTTTGGGGTCGATGTAGAGCATCTGACCGTGCACACCGCGTGCTGCAAAAGCACCGTGCGCGTTGTGCGTGACCCACCACATATTGCGGTAGCTCCAACCTGCCAGCAGGGCATAGCCGGCTTGGGCGAAGTGGTCCTTGTTGGCGCCTTGGCGGATGTCTTGCACCACGCTGGCGGGCAGGATTTGCTGGCCGTTGTAGCGGCCATTGAGGCGCAGCATTTCGCCAAAGCGGGCCAGGTCGCGGGCGGTCAAGTTCAAGCCTCCACCGGCGAATTCGCTGCCTTCGCTGTCCACCACCATGTAGGCGTCTTGCTCCGCGCCGAGCTTTTGCCAGATGCTTTCGGACAGCAGCTCGCCCACGCTTTGGCCGCTGGCACGGCGCAGCACCCAACCCAGCACATCGGTGTTGACGGTTTTGTAGGCGAAAGCCTGGCCGTGTTCGCCCTCCTTTTTGAGCGTCTTCAAAAAGCCGTAATAGCTGCTGGGGCCGCTGTAGCCTGGGGGTTTGGGGAAGAGTCCTCCAGCGCGGATGTGGTCCCAGACCTCGGCTTTGGGGTCGGCATAGTTCTCGCTGTAGCGCACGCCCGTGGTCATGTCCATGACCTGGCGCACGGTGGCATCGCTGTAAGCCGTGCCTTCGAGTTCGGGCACGTAGCGCGTGACCAAGGCGTTCTCGTCCAACCGACCCTGGGCCACCAGCATGGCACCCAAGGTGCCGAAAAAGCTCTTGGTGACCGACATGCTGGCGTGCGCCTGATGCGGCTTCATGACGCCAAAGTAGCGCTCATACACCAGGCGGCCTTTGTGCAGCACCACGATGGCATCGGTGTAGTTGGCGGCCAGGGACTGCTCCCAGCTCATTGGGGTGCTTTGTCCCAGCGGCGTGAAGCTCAGCGCATCAATGTCCTGGCGCAGGGCCTTGGGCAGCGCACTTGGGGTGCCAGTGCCCCGCCACACATTGGTGGTGGGCAGGAACTGGCGGAAGTTGGCAAAGGACCAGCGCGTTTGCGGAAATTTGTAAAAGCTGGCGTCCTGGTGGCGCACCAGCTTGTCGGGCGGCGGGGGCGAGCCCTGCATCCAGCCCAGCTTCTGTGGGTCGGTGGCGTCGGCGCTAGGCAGCACGGAAGGCGTTTGCGCCTGCGCCGCGGCGGCCAAGAGCAATGTCAGCGCCGCGAGGGTTGGGCGCATCAAGCGGACTGTTTTCAAACGACCTCCTGACGTGGTGGTGGGCATGCGCGGGAGCAAGCGACTGGTGAGCCTCAAAGGCGGCGCTGGGCCTGGAGTTCGGCGCGGATTTGTGCGCCGTGTTGGTCGTACTGAGGGATGTCGGCCAACGCTCGGGAGGGGGTGTGCTCAAAGCGCGGTGCCGCCGCCGCCTGCAACACGCCCTGATGTTCAACATAGGTGCCACGCGCCTGCAAGTGTGGGTGCGCCGCGGCTGCGGATGGCGCCAGCAGCGGCGTGCAGCAGGCGTCGTGCGCGCCGCGTGCCTGGAGCAGTGCCAACCAGTGCTCGCGCGTTTGGCTGGACAGGATTTGGGCCAAGTGGGCGCGGGCCGTCGGCCACTGCGAGGGCCTGTGAGCATCGCGCAGCACAGGGTCCTCGCTCAGGTCCAGGGCTTTGAGCAACTCGGCGCGAAAGTGCGGCTCCACCGCGGCCACACTGAGCCATTGCGCATCGGCGCAGCGGTAGAGGCCATACCACCAGGGGCCGTCCAGCAGCCCGCTGCCACGCGCCTCGGGCTGCAAGCCTGCGCTGTGCAGCGACAGCAGCAGGTTGAGCAGGTTGGCGCTGCCGTCGACGATGGCGGCATCCACCACCTGGCCCTGCCCACTGCTGCGGGCATGCAGCAAGGCGGCCAGCACGCCCATGGCCAAGTAGAGCGCGCCGCCGCCCAAATCCCCCACCAGTGTGGGCGGGGGCAGGGGGGCGCTGTGCGGGGTAGCACTCCACCAGGCCGCGCCGGACAGGGCGGCGTAGTTCAGGTCGTGCCCGGCATGCTGCGCCAGCGGCCCGCTCTGGCCCCAGCCCGTCATGCGGCCGTAGACGAGGGCGGGTTGGGCCGCCAGGCAAGCCTCGGGGCCCAGGCCCAGGCGCTCCATCACGCCGGGGCGCAGGCCCTCGATCAAGATGTCCGACTGCGCCACCAAGGCCAGCGCTGTGGCATGGTCGTCAGGGTCTTTGAGGTTGAGCGCCAGGGCGCGTTTGCCCCGGTGCACGATGGCGTGGGCCCCCAGCTCCAGCGGGTCGGGGCTGGTGCTGGCGCGCTGCACCAGCACCACATCCGCACCCATGTCGGCCAGCAGCATGCCGCAAAAGGGCGCAGGGCCCAGCGCGGCAAACTCCACCACCTTCACCCCACTGAGCGGGCCTTGTTGAGCAGCGGCTGTGCGCATGTCAGTGCGGGTAGAAGGCTTCGCCGCGCTGCTGCATCTGCACCAGGCGCTGCGGTGGCGCAAAGCGCGCGCCGTGTTGGCGGCAGAGCTGCTCGCAGCGCTGCACCACGCGGTTCACGCCCTGGCTGTGGATTTCGCCAAATGGGCCGCCGCGCGCCGCCGGGAAGCCCCAGCCCAGCACGGCACCGACATCGCCATCGAGCGCGCTGTGCAGCACGCCTTCTTCCAGGCAGCGCACGGCCTCAATGCACTGCGCCATCAAGAGCCGCTCCACCACGTCCTGCACATCGGGTTGATCGGGGCGCACCGCGTAGCGCTCGCCCAGACCCGCCCAGAGCTGCTTGGCTGCATCGGCGGGGTAGTCGTAAAAGCCTTTGCCGGACTTGCGCCCAATGCGGCCCCACTCCACCATCTGGCGCGCCACGATATGGCCGGGGTGGGCACGGTAATCTGCGCCCAAGTCGATCTGGGTCTGGCGGTCGATGCGTGCGATCAACTCCGAGGAGACCTCATCGGTCAGCGCCAGCGGGCCCACGGGCATGCCCACTTGCAGGCCGGCGTTTTCAATCAAGGCCGGTGCCACGCCCTCGGCCAGCAGCGCCAGGCCTTCCAGCACATAGGTGGAGAACACGCGGCTGGTGTAGAAGCCGCGCGAGTCGTTCACCACGATGGGCGTTTTGCCCAGCTGTCGCACAAAGGCCAGCGCGCGCGCCAGCGTGGCTGCACTGGTTTGCTGGCCCATGATCACCTCCACCAGCGGCATCTTGTCCACAGGGGAGAAGAAGTGCAGGCCGATGAACTGCTCAGGGCGCTTGCTGGCCTCGGCCAGCCCCGTGATGGGCAGCGTGGAGGTGTTGGTGGCAAACACCGTGTCGGCGGTGGTCAGGGCTTCGGTTTGTGCGGTGACGCGGGCTTTGAGCGCACGGTCCTCAAACACCGCCTCCACCACCAGATCGCTGCCGGTCAGGTCGGTGTACTCGGCGCTGGGTTGGATGCGTGCCAGCAGGGCTTGGGCCTGGCGGGCGGCATCGTCACCGCGTGCCAGCTGCTTGGCCAGCAGTTGTTCGGAATAGGCCTTGCCGCGCTGCGCTTGCTCCAGTGTGGCGTCCAGCAACACCACCGGCAGACCAGCTTTGGCTGCGGCGTAGGCAATGCCCGCGCCCATCATGCCCGCGCCCAGCACGCCCACACGCTGGGCTTTTGGGGTGGGCTGTGGGCCTGCGCTGAGGGCCGCTGGTTTGTTGGCCGCCTGCATGCCGAAGAACAGCGTGCGGATCATGGCCTTGCAGGCGGGCTGCACCACGGTGTGGGCAAAGAAGCGCGCCTCCACGGCCAGGCCGGTGTCGATGTCGCAGGGGCCGCCGTGCACCACGCAGCTCAGTATGTCCAGCAGCTGCGGCTGCAAGCCCTGTGCGCGTTTGCGCAGCATGGCATTGGCCACGGTGAGCGCCTGCACCACGCCGGGGCTGCTCATGCTGCCGCCGGGCAGCTTGAAGTCTTTGCGGTCCCAGGGCTGCTGGGCGTGAGCCTTGTCGCTTTGCAGCCAGGCCAGCGCTGCATCTACTTCCTGGCCGGGCTCCACCGCAGCGTTGAGCAAGCCATGCTGCAGTGCCTCGGCGGCGCGCAGTTTTTTGCCCTCCAGCAGCAGCGGCAACGCGGCCACGGCGCCAACCATGCGCAGCATGCGCTGCGTGCCGCCGCCGCCGGGCAGCAAGCCCAGTGTGGCTTCGGGCAGGCCAAAGCGTGCCTTGGGGTCGGTGGTGCCTACGCGGTAGTGCGCAGCCAGCGCCACTTCAAGACCGCCGCCCAGGGCCGAGCCGCTGATGGCCACGGCCACGGGCTTGCCGCAGGTCTCCAGACGGCGCTGCGCGCGGTGCCAGTCTTTGGAGCGCTGCTGCATCAGCGCGGGGTCGGTGGCTTGCAGCAGCCACTGCAGGTCACCCCCGGCGATGAAGTCGCTCTTGGCCGAGCTCATGAGCACGCCGCTGATGGTGGGGTCGGTGCAGACGCGCTCAATCACCTCGAAGTAGGCCGCGCAGCTCTCGTCGTTGATGAGGTTTTGGGATTTGCTGGGGTGGTTCCAGACGATGTGGGCGATGCCGCCACGAATGCTCAGGTCGATCATCTTGGGGTCCTCCTCAGATGCGCTCAATGATGGTGGCCGTGCCCATGCCCGCGCCCACGCACAGCGTGGCCAGGCCCACGTATTGGTCGCGGCGCTCCAGCTCGTCGAGCAAGATGCCCAAAATCATGGCGCCCGTCGCACCCAGCGGGTGGCCCATGGCGATGGCGCCACCGTTGACGTTGATGCGATCGTGCGGGACTTTGAGCACGTCCATAAAGCGCAGCACCACCGAGGCAAAAGCTTCGTTGAGCTCCCACAGCTGAATGTCCGAGACACCCATGCCCGCGCGCTTGAGCGCCTTTTCGGCGGCATAGCTGGGGCCCGTGAGCATGATGCTGGGCTCGGAGCCGATGGAGGCAAAGCTGCGAATGCGCGCGCGTGGCTTGAGCCCGGCGCGCTTGCCCGCCTCCAGCGAACCCACCAGGACTGCCGAGGCGCCGTCCACCATGCCCGAGCTGTTGCCCGCGTGGTGCACGTGCTCGATGCTGGCCAGTTCGGGGTAGCGCTGGCGGATCACGGCGTCAAAGCCCGCCTTCTCGCCCATGTCGGCAAAAGAGGGCTTGAGCTTGCCCAGGCTCTCCAGGCTGGTCTCAGGGCGGATGCATTCATCGGCCGTCAGCACTGGCAGGCCGTTGATGTCCAGCACTGGCACCACGCTTTTGTTGAACCAGCCCTGGCTGGCGGCGTGGTGGGCGCGCTGGTGGCTGGCCACGGCATAGGCGTCCACATCCCTGCGGCTGTAGCCCCACTTGGTGGCGATGGCATCGGCCGAAATACCCTGCGGCACGAAATAGGTTTTGTGCGCGATTTGCGGGTCGGTCATCCAAGCGCCACCGCTGGCCCCCATGGCCACGCGCGACATGCTCTCCACCCCGCCGCCGATGGCAAACAGGCTCTGTCCGCTCATCACTTGCGCGGCAGCCATGTTCACGGCCTCCAGACCGGAGGCGCAGAAGCGGTTGACCTGCACACCCGCCACGCTCTGGGCGTAGTCGGCCGCCAGCACCGCCAGGCGCCCAATGCAAGCACCTTGCTCACCCACGGGCTCCACGCAGCCCAGCACCACATCGTCCACCAGCGCGGTGTCCAGCGACAAGCGCTCGCGCAGCGCGCTCAGTGCAGTAGCCGCCAGATGCAGCGGCGTGACGCCGTGCAAGCTGCCGTCTTTTTTTCCTTTGCCGCGCGGCGTGCGCACGGCGTCGTAAATATAGGCATCTGCCACTTGCATACTCCTTGATCTGGACACCCCGCCAAGAAGTTGGGGGAATGTGCTAAAAATAGGTCACGTGACCTATCCATAATCGGCGACGCTTCTGCCCCATGTCAAGCACGCAGCCGTGCCCCTGGGGTTAGTCCGAATTCGTCAGAACAACACGAACCGCGGTGATGAAAGAACTTGTTGCGCAGAACCTGCAGAGCAAGGCCAGCCAAACTACAGCCAAGGGCTTGGGGCGTGCCGAAGAGATCCTGGTACATGCCCGCCAACTGTTGGTGCGCCAAGGCAGCGCGGGTTTGAGTTTGCGGGCGCTGGCGCAGTCGGTGGGCATGAGCCTGTCCAACTTGCAGCACTATTTCCCGGGTCGTGAGGCTTTGCTGCAGTCTTTGGTGCGCGTGACTTTGGTGCGTTACCAGCAAGGCGTGGATGCGCAGCTGCGCGCACATGCCCAGCACGGCGCGGAGCGCCAGCTCGACGCCGTGCTGGAGTATTTGCTGCGCGACTTGGACGACGCGACCTCGCGCGGCTTCTTGCTGGCGCTGTGGGACATGGCCGAGCGCGAGCAGTTCGCAGCGGCGCTGCACTCGGAATTCCAGCGCCGCGCCATTGGCGTGATTGCTGCCGTGCTGCGCGATGTGGGCCCCGCGCGCAGCGAGGCGCTGCGTCGGCGCGTGGCCGTGCAGATGCTGGCCTGCATCCAGGGCATGGCCACGGCCGCACACAACTCCGCGTTGCGCCGCGCGCGCGCGCGGCGCGACCTGCACGAGCTGCTCATGGCCGTGGCTCTGGGCCATGCGTGGGGTGTGATGGCCTGAGCGCGTGTGGTGCCGGGAGGGGGGCAGGTGCATGCCCGTGTTTGCCCTCGGTGTTTCCCCCGGGGGGGTGCATAGAATCGATCCTTACGTTTACGTAAACGTAAACGTCGACTGGCGTTCCTTCGAGCGTCATGAAAGGAGCTATCTGATGAACTTGCCTGGTTTGAACTTTCAGTTGGGTGAAGACATTGACGCGTTGCGTGATGCCGTGCGCGACTTTGCCCAGGCGGAGATCGCCCCGCGCGCTGCGGAGATGGACCGCAGCGACCAATTCCCCATGGACCTCTGGCGCAAGATGGGCGATTTGGGCGTGCTGGGCATCACCGTGCCCGAGGTCTATGGCGGCGCGCAGATGGGCTACTTGGCGCACATGGTGGCCATGGAAGAAATCAGCCGCGCCAGTGCTTCGGTGGGCCTGTCCTACGGCGCGCACAGCAATCTGTGTGTGAACCAAATCAACCGCAACGGCAACGAGGCGCAAAAACAAAAGTACCTGCCCAAGCTCATCAGTGGCGAGCATGTGGGCGCCCTGGCCATGAGCGAGCCCGGAGCGGGCTCTGATGTGATCAGCATGAAGCTGCGCGCCGAAGACAAAGGCGGCTACTACCTGCTCAACGGCAGCAAGATGTGGATCACCAACGGCCCGGATGCCGACACCCTGGTGGTCTATGGCAAGACCGAGCCCGAGGCGGGCGCCAAGGGCGTGACGGCGTTTTTGATTGAAAAAGGCATGCCCGGCTTTTCCGTGGCGCAAAAGCTCGACAAGCTGGGCATGCGTGGCAGCCATACCGGCGAGCTGGTGTTCCAAAACGTGGAAGTCCCGGCGGAAAACGTGCTGGGTGCCGTCAACGGTGGGGCCAAGGTGCTGATGTCGGGCCTGGACTACGAGCGCGCCGTGCTCACCGGCGGCCCACTGGGGCTGATGCAAGCGGTGATGGACAACGTTGTGCCCTACATCCATGAGCGCAAGCAATTCGGTCAGAGCATTGGCGAGTTCCAGCTCATCCAGGGCAAAGTGGCCGACATGTACACGGTGCTGCAGGCCGGGCGCAGCTTTGCCTACACCGTGGCCAAAAACCTCGATCTGCTGGGCACTGAGCACGTGCGCCAGGTGCGCAAGGACTGTGCTTCGGTGATTCTGTGGACCGCTGAAAAAGCCACCTGGATGGCCGGTGAGGGCATTCAAATCTTTGGCGGCAATGGCTACATCAACGAGTACCCCTTGGGACGACTCTGGCGCGACGCCAAGCTCTACGAAATCGGGGCGGGCACCAGTGAAATCCGTCGCATGTTGATTGGCCGCGAGCTGTTTGCCGAAACCGCCTGACCCCGCGGCAGTGGCAGGGCCGACAATGGCGCGCATGAGCACCGAACTTCAAGAACTGCTGGACAACAACCGCCAATGGGCTGCCGACACTGAGGCGCGCGAGCCGGGATTCTTCTCGCGCTTGCTGCGCCAGCAAACGCCGCAATACCTCTGGATCGGTTGTGCCGACAGCCGCGTGCCCGCCAACGAGCTGGTGAACCTGCTGCCGGGTGAGCTCTTCGTGCACCGCAACGTGGCCAATGTGGTGGTGCACTCTGATCTGAACTGCCTCTCGGTCATGCAGTTTGCGGTGGACCAGTTGCAGGTCAAGCACGTCATCATCGTCGGCCACAGCAACTGCGGCGGCGTCAAAGCCGCGCTGCAAGACAGGCGCGTGGGCCTGGTGGACAACTGGCTGCGCCACGTGCAGGACGTGCGCAACGCCCACCAAAGCTGGCTGGACACCTTGCCCGAGTCGCAGCGCGTGGACGCGCTGTGCGAGCTCAATGTGCTGGAGCAGGCGCGCAACGCCTGCCAAACCACCGTGGTGCAAGACGCCTGGGCGCGAGGCCAGGCCGTGGTGGTGCATGGCTGGGTGTATGGGTTGCACAACGGCCTGCTCGAAGACTTGCGCATGACTGTGGCCTGCGCTGAGGATGTGCACAGCGCCTACCGGCGCGCGCTGGCGCGTGTGCACCAGCGCTACCAGGACCTCCGCCCGCCCACGCCCTGACCATGCTGCCTCAGAAGCTCACCGACGCCCGCGCTTACGACATCGCCAGCGCCCTCTTGGAGGGCTTCAACAAACACTACCGGCTCTTTCGCGCCACCTCAGCAGCGGCCAAACGCCGCTTTGAGGCCGCCGATTGGCACGGCCAGCAGCGCGCCCAGCGCGAGCGCATCGAGTTCTACGACCAGCGTGTGGGCGAAGCGGCGGCGCATCTGCAAGAAGCCTTTGGGGCCCAGCACCTGCCCATGGAGCTGTGGGAACAGGTCAAGCTGCACTACATCGGCCTGCTCACCAACCACCTGCAGCCCGAGCTGGCCGAGACCTTTTTCAACTCGGTGTGCACGCGCATCCTGCACCGCAGCTACTTCCACAACAACTTCATCTTCGTGCGCCCGGCGGTGTCCACCGAGTACATCGAAAACGATGAACCCGGCGCCACCCCCACCTTTCGCAGCTATTACCCCAGCAGCGACGGCTTGCACGACACCTTTGTGCGGCTGATCCACAACTTCCAGCTGCAGCGCCCTTTTGAAGACCTCGCGCGCGACGTGCGCCGCGTGCTGGCCGAGCTGGCGCGCGACGCGCAAGTCAGCCGCTGGCGCACCAACTTCCAGGTGCAGGTGCTGGCCAGCTTGTTCTACCGCAACAAGGGCGCTTACGTGGTGGGGCGCATCATCAACGGCTTCAACGAAATGCCGTTTGCCCTGCCCATCTTGCACAACGCCAAAGGCCAGCTCTACATCGACGCCGTGCTCATGGGCGCGGACGATTTGCAGGTGCTGTTCTCCTTCGCGCGGGCCTACTTCATGGTGGACATGGAAGTGCCCAGCGCCTATGTGCAGTTCCTGCGCTCGCTCATGCCGCGCAAACCCCGCGCCGAGATCTACAGCGCCCTGGGCCTGCAAAAGCACGGCAAAAACCTCTTCTACCGCGACCTGCTCTACCACCTGCGCCACAGCAGCGACAAGTTCCGCATCGCGCCGGGCATCAAGGGCATGGTGATGCTGGTGTTTGACCTGCCCAGCTACCCCTTTGTGTTCAAGCTGATCAAGGACTACTACCCGCCGCAGAAAGACACCACGCGCGAACTCATCCAGAGCAAATACCTGCTGGTCAAACAGCACGACCGCGTGGGGCGCATGGCCGACACGCTGGAGTTCAGCAACGTGGCGCTGCCGCGCTACCGCTTTGAAGAAGAGCTCATCCGCGAGCTGCAGACCTTTTGCCCCTCGCTGCTGGAGACGCAGGGCGAGGACTTGATCCTGCGCCACGTCTACATCGAGCGGCGCATGGTGCCGCTCAACCTCTACATCCAAGAAGCCAACAGCGAGCAGCTCGAGCGCGCCGTGCTGGAGTACGGCAACGCCATCAAAGACCTGGTGGCGGCCAACATCTTCCCCGGCGACATGCTGTGGAAGAACTTCGGCGTCACGCGCCACGGCAAGGTGGTGTTCTACGACTACGACGAAATCGAATACATCACCGACTGCAACTTCCGCCGCGTGCCCGAGCCGCGCAACGAGGAAGACGAAATGTCCGGCGAGATCTGGTACCAGGTCGGCCCGCGCGATGTGTTCCCCGAAACCTTCGCGCCGTTTTTGCTGGGCCACAGCGGCGTGCGCGAAGTCTTCATGCGCCACCACGCCGATTTGCTGGACCCGGCCTTCTGGCAAGCGCACAAAGAGCGCATCCAGCAAGGCCATGTTCACGACGTGTTCCCCTACGAAGTGCACCGCCGCTTTGGCGCGGCACCGCCCTGATTTTTGACCCTCAACATCGACACACAAGGAGGACTCACCATGTCTGACCCCATCGTCATCGTTTCCGCCGCCCGCACCCCCATGGGCGGCTTGCTGGGTGAACTCGCCGGGCTGCAAGCCTGGGAGCTGGCCGCCACCGCCATCCAGGCCGCCGTGGCGCGCTCGGGCGTGCCCGGCGACGCCATTCAAGAAGCCTTCATCGGCAACTGCCTCATGGCCGGCCAGGGCCAGGCCCCGGCGCGCCAAGCCGTGCTCAAGGCCGGCTTGCCGCAGTCGGTGGGCGCGGTCACGCTGTCCAAGATGTGCGGCGCAGGCATGCGCGCGCTCATGTTTGCGCACGACACGCTCAAGGCCGGCAGCGCGGATGTGCTCATCGCCGGGGGCATGGAGAGCATGAGCAACGCCCCGCACCTGATCTTTGCGCGCAAGGGCGTGAAGTACGGCGCTGCGCCCATGTACGACCACATGGCGCTGGACGGCCTGGAAGACGCTTACGAGCGCGGCAAGGCCATGGGCGTGTTTGCCGAGTCCTGCGTGACGCACTACGGCTTCACGCGTGAGGCGCAAGACCAATTCGCCATCACCTCCACCGAGCGCGCCAAACGCGCCAACGAAGACGGCAGCTTCGACTGGGAAATGGCCCCCGTCACCCTGTCTGGCCGCAACGGCCCCACCGTGGTGAGCCGCGACGAGCAGCCCTTCAAAGCCAAGCTCGACAAGATTGCTGGCCTCAAGCCCGCGTTCAAAAAGGACGGCACCATCACCGCCGCCACGGCGTCCTCCATCAGCGATGGCGCGGCCGCCCTGGTGCTGATGCGCGCCTCCACGGCCGAGCAAATGGGCCTGAGCCCCATAGCCCGCATCGTCGGCACGGCGGTGCACGCCAACGCGCCTGAGTGGTTCACCACCGCCCCGGTGGGCGCCATTCAAAAGCTGCTGGCCAAAAACGGCTGGGAGCCCAAGAGCGTGGACCTGTGGGAAGTCAACGAAGCCTTTGCCGCCGTGACCATGGCCGCCATGGCCGAGTTCAAGCTGCCCCACGACATCGTTAACGTCCACGGCGGCGCTGTGGCGCTGGGTCACCCCATCGGTGCCTCTGGCGCCCGCATCGTGGTGAGCCTGCTGGGTGCGCTCAAAAAACGCGGCGCCAAGCGCGGCGTGGCATCGCTGTGCATCGGCGGCGGCGAGGCCACGGCCCTGGGCGTGGAACTCCTCTGAGGCGCACCCTCGCATGAGCACGCTGCACACGCCGCGTCTGGTGCTCGAGCCCATGCGGCTCGAGCACCTCGACGACCTCGACGCCATGAACGCCGACCCCGAGGTCATGCGCTACATCAAGGGCCACGGCGTCAGCCGTGAAGAAACCCTGGCCATGATCGAGCGCGTGCAGCAGCGCTGGGCCGAGTTCGGCTTCTCGTGGTGGAGCTTTGTCGAGCGCGACAGCGGCCGCGTCATCGGCGCGGGCTGTGTGCAGCACCTCAACCGCGACCGCAACAACCCGCTGGAAACCGGCTGGCGCTTGCGGCGCGACCGCTGGGGCCTGGGCTATGCCAGCGAAGCCGCGCGCCACATGGCCGCCTTTGCGTTCGACACCCTCAACGCACCGCTGCTCACCGCGGTGTGCCAGCCCGACAACCTCGCCAGCGCCCACGTCATGCAAAAACTCGGCATGCAAGAAGGCCCGCGCGGACACTTCTACGACATGGAGTGCCGCTACTTCGCCATGACCCAGGCACAGTGGCGGGACAGTGTTAAAGCTTGAGCGCATGACCCCCACCACCGTCCGCGAAGTGGCAGCGCCGCCAGACAGCCATGTGGCGCAGCTCTTGCCCGGCGCCTATTTCCACGATGCCTGGGCGGTGGATCTGGCCGATGGGCGGGCCAACGCCATGAGTCTGGCGCTGCGCGTGTTTCAGCAAACACCGCCGTGGATTGATGGGCTGATGGGCCTGCGTAACCGCTTGGCCGGACTTGCGGGGCTCAAAAACGTAGGGACCTTGGCGGACCTAGACCCGGGCAAGCCCAGCGCGGCCTATCAGCTCGGTGATCGCGTGGGCATCTTCACGCTGTGCTTGCGCAGCGAAGCGGAGGTGCTCATGGGCATCGACGACAAGCACCTGAAGGTGGTGGTTTCGCTGCACAGGGCGCAGCTTCAGGCCGACGCGCGCACCACCGCGACCATCACCACCGTGGTGCATGTGCACAACTGGCTGGGGCGGCTCTACATGCTGCCGGTGACACCCGTTCATCGCGTGATTGCCAAGCGCATGACAGGCCTGCTGTTGCAGCCCGCCTGAGGTTTTTGAGACCTCCGCCGCTGAGTCGCACTCAGGCCGCCAGCACCTCGCTCAGGCTGGCGAGTTGGTAGCCCGCCGCGCGCAGCCCGCTGTGCAGGGCTTGCGCGGTGGCCAGGGCTTCGGGGCTGTCGCCATGCACGCAGACGCTGTGAATGGCGGTGGGCAGGGGCGGGCCGTCGGGGCTGATGAGGGCCTCGGCGCGCAGCATGGCCAGCACATGGGCCAGAGCCTCGGCGGAGTCGTGGATGACGGCGCCAGCTTGGCTGCGCGGCTGCAGCTGGCCGTCGGGCAGGTAGCGGCGGTCGGCAAACACTTCCAGCGCCACGCGCAGCCCCGCTTGGCGGCCTGCATCGGCCAGTGCAGAGCAGGCCGGCGCCAGCAGGATGAGTTGCGCGTCCAGCGCCCGCACAGCAGCTGCCACCACGGCGGCCAGGGCCGGGTCGGCGCAGGCCATATTGCTCAGCGCCCCATGCGGCTTGACGTGGCTCAGGGCCGCGCCTTCGCTTTGGGCCATGGCCTGCAGCGCGCCGATTTGGTAGATCAGCAGCGCTTCGAGCTCATCGGGCGCGATGTCCATGCGGCGCCGGCCAAAACCTTGCAGATCGGGGAAGCTGGGGTGGGCGCCCAGGCTCACGCCCAGGGCCTGCGCGGCCCGCACGGTGCGGCGCATCACCAGCGGGTCACCGGCATGAAAGCCGCAGGCAATATTGGCCGCGCCCAGCCAGGGCAGCAGGGCTTGGTCCTGGCCCATGGTCCAGGCGCCAAAGCTCTCGCCCAGATCGGCGTTGAGGTTGATCAGGCGGGGGGTGCTGCGGTTCATGGTGTGGCGCTGGGGTTGAGGGCATTGATCATGCCGCTGACGAGGCTGTGCTGGTAGAGCGCGGCAAGGTCCACATCGCGGGGCACCGCGCAGGCCTGGCGCTGTGCGGCCCAGGCCTGCCAGCGCGCGGCTTGCGCTTGCGCGGCGGCGCGGGCCTGTTCGGGTGTGCAGGCCTCAAAGCGCAGCGCCGTGCCTTCGGGGGCTTGGGCCAGCGCGGGCAGGTCGGCCTGGATGACGCTGGCAATCTTGGGGTAGCCGCCCACGGTTTGGGCGTCGGCCAGCAGCACGATGGGCATGCCATCGGCGGGCACTTGCACGGCACCGGGCGCCACGGCGTCTGACCACATGCCCACGCCATGGCCTGCGCGCAAAGCCAGGGCCTGACCCTGCAGGCGCAGGCCCATGCGGTCTTGCGCGGCGCTGGCCTGCCAGGTCTGTGTCAAAAACTGGCTCCAGGCTTCGGGGCTGAAGTCCTGATGCTGCGGGCCGTGCAGCACGCGCAGGCGCAGCACGCCCGCCTCAGGCGCGGCGCTGACCCAGGGCTGGGGCGCGCGCCACAGCGGGCCTGGCGCCGCGCGAGCCGCTGCCAGGCTGTCTTGCGGCTGCAGCATGCGGCCATGCAAGCCACCGAGCCCCGCGCGCACATAGGTGGCGCGGCTGCCCAGCACGGGCGTGCACGCCACGCCACCGCCCAGGGCCAGGTAGACGCAGCGGCCCGGTGCGGGCTGGACGTGCAGCTGCTCCTGCGCGGCCAGGCGCAGACCTTGCCAGGGCAGGGCGGCTTGCCAAGAGGCCTCGGGTGCGGCGCGGCGGCGCAGCGTGGCGGCACCAGCCACGGCCAGGTCCAGCGCGGCCTCACCGGCTTGCAGGGTCAAGGGCAGGCCGCGCAGCTCCAGCACGGCGGCCTCAGGTGGGTTGTCCAACAGGGCGTTGGCGGCGTCGGCCAGGGGCTGGTCCAGGCAGCCGCTCACGGGCACGCCCACATGGCGCCAGCCGTAGCGGCCACGGTCTTGTACGGTGCAGCCTGCGCCGCCACTGAGCACGCGGGCGCTACCGGTCATTGGCGGGGTGGGCGTGTTCATGCGGTCGGCATGCTGGCCAGCGGAAGAAACGAGAAGCGCAAGGCATGGTGGCATCTCCTGGGGTGCCGAATTGTGCCGCTGGCAGCCCTGAGAGAGATGGTTGGGCTCATGGAAGTTCAAAAGGTACGGGCATGAGCATCGGCATCAGCCCATCCACTGCTTTGAATTGACCTACGAATTGAGCCACAAGATGCTCAAGCGCTTTCTTGAAAGCCGGCCTGACGCTGGCCAGAGTCAGTCAGTTGATCGCCAAGGCTGAGCGCAAGGAGCGGGAGGAATAGCTGGTGGGGGTAAATTTTTGAGACCTGCCCCTGGTCCCCTGACCCCGATCCCCTAAGGCCAGTATCAGCGACCTGCAGGCGCTCGCCGCTGGAGCAGGCCCTGGCCAGCACGCGCATCGAGGGCCATCAGCCCAGCGCGGAGTTCCTGGCGGACATGCAGGCCATAGTCGATGGCCAGCTCGGCGCCGAGGAGGCAAGGCGCAAGCTCATCGAGCGGGCTCGGGAGGCGGATTGGCGGAGTGGGGACTTCAGATTTGAGGTCACCACCTCATTCAGTTCGACAGCGCATTGGGGGATTTATACAGTGGTCTCGCAATGACGCATTCGAGGAGATGTGCAGAGATTTATAGTCAGGAATGGGCATGTCAAATTTTTGGCCATGCCCATACACTACACGCCAACTGACCCAATTTTGTATCGAATATTTCCCGCCAATAAATATGCCATCTTCTCATGCCGAGTAATTTTCCGGCATGCAAGCTACAGAGGGCGAGTTCCTGGGCGTTTTGCACCTGCCAATTGCCATGGCAACAGCAGGTGATACGTAAATAGTGTTTAACCAGAGAGGAAATGGCGAAATGTTTCAAAAAACAATTTATTCCTGTAGTCGGGTGGGTTGCCTCGCACTGCTGGGCGTTTCGGTCAGTGCATGGGCGGCAGACGCCCCAAAGCCAGCCAACACATGCACGGGAACCTATCCAAGCTATTGGCAAGACATGGCTCCAAAATTTGTCGATATGTGGAAGGGCCAGACGATCACCAATGCACCCACCGGCGCATACGCCGGGCCCGTTTTCAAACTCTCCGACGACTATCCACGCCAGCGTGTTGACGATAAGGCCAATCAACCCTGGCGCTCGTCAAAATTCGACCCACTTTTTGACCCGTCAACCGCGCAAAATGTCAAAGAAAAGCTGGCCAAGGAATACGCTTGGCTTGTCTACAACTACATTTTGACCGGCAACGTAAACCGGCGAGAAAAGGAGGACTTTGACGTATGCGAAAACCCCGTACGCCCCTGGTATCACATCGCCTTCCAAACCTATGATCCCCTCAGCGGGCGTGAGTTCATTCACGGCCTCACACGCGAGGCCCCAGTTACCTTCTCCATCAAATCTGGCACCGGCTCTGCGGCAACCACCATGTGGGCTGTGGCAATTTACAACGCCACGGCGGCCTACACCCTGGGCACGGTCTGGCAAAAGGACGGTACTGCAAAAATTCGGACATCAAATATCAGGTTCGATGAAGGCGCTGTGATTGGAAAGCCCCTGTTCAACACAGCCACTTTGGACCAACTTCCAGTGCTTGCCAACATGCCGCGTTGGAATGCCAATATTTCTGATCCAGCATTTTGTCAACCTCCTGGCAATGCGACGATGGTCGAGCAATCCCGGCTCTGCCCACGGAATTACGCCAAATGGAATGACGTCCGATTGATGCAATTCGACATTTCGGTCTCCGATCACCGTGCTTCTAAAACAGGCTGGGTGTACGGCACTTTTGTGGCCGATGGCCTGCGCAAAGCCAAGGTTAAAGACCAGTGGCAACGTGTCAGTTTGTTGGGTTTGATGTGGGGTAACGATACGCCGCCTGAAGGTCAATTGGCATACAACTACCCGCCCAACCCAAGGAAAAACGGCTTCAAGCAGCAGGTCATATTTTGGGATGTGGTTGATGAATTGAACTCGCATGGCGGCACAGGCTCCGTGCAGCGCATGGGGCATTTGGGGTCCAATTTCCGCTTGAACGGACCTGCCGACAATGCCAATAGTTCGTGCATGTCCTGCCATGGCACGGCCTCTGTACCTGATGCCAAATTCACAACCCCACCCCTGTTGGCCCAATTTTCGGGGATGACCAAACAATCCGTGGCGCCGGTCAACGGATTGACCCATGTGGGCCAGGACCGCAGCGGCGCGGCCGCCAGCGTGGTCGACAATGTGACCTTCAGTGAGATGGATGCCATATATTTCGCCAATGTAATGGCGGGCACCTCGTTCAACATGACAACAAAAAATGGAAAGGTCAATGTCATGGGTGACGGCGTACCAAACTACCCAAACCCCGCTCAAAAGCAATGGATTTCATTGGACTATTCCCTGCAGCTTTCAATATCTCTGAAGCAGTGGATGCAGTGGCAAGCGGATCAGGCCGCACAGACGCCCCATGAGGAGCGAAAGTTCGTAAAAGCTCTGCGCCGCGCCGAGTAGTCCTCGCCCTTGCGCCGACAAAAGGCCGCTGAACCTCTTACAGGTCAGCGGCCTTGGTATTTGGGCGACTGGGAATGCCACCCCGAGACGAGACCGCTGCACAACCCACTTTCGCTCAAGGCTGAGCTGGCGCCCTCACCTCAAATTCCATATTGCGGGACTAAACCCGCGTTTCGGGTCCGTTTTGACGCGGTTTGAGCCCCTTTTCGGGCCCCCTGGGGCCCTCAGGACGGACTACTGCCTGTGAGTGGCTGCAGCCGTCCGCCTTGCAGCTTCCTCATCGCCTTGAGCAGGTTCAACCCCAGCGCCGCCCACGCCATCTGCGCCTGTGTCTTGGCCACCCCAAAGTACCGCGCTCGGCTCATGTGGAACCTTCTCTTCAGCGTCCCAAAGCCTTGCTCGACCTTGTAGCGCAGCGTGGCGATGGCCCTGTTCATCTGCGTTTGCAGCCGGTGCACCGGCTGGCCTCGGCTGCCCTTGAACTGGATCAGGTCGCCAATGCCTTTGCTCTGCAGGTACGCCCGGTTGGCCGCGCTGGCGTAGCCCTTGTCGGCCAACACGCCCTCGCGGAATTCGGGGTCTCAAATCTTAAGTCCCCACCCCGCCGATCCGCAGCCCGCTCGATGACTCTTCGCCGCACTGACCTGCCCCCGATCCCGCACAAGCTCGCTCGGCTGGTCTACGCGATGCTGAGCAAGGGCGAGGAATACACCGATGCGGGACAGGACTACTTCGAGGAACGCTACCGCGAGCGTGTGCTGCGCAACCTCACCGAGCGGGCCAAGAAACTGGGCTTGCAGATCGTTCTGGCGCCTCAACCCACCTGAAAACACCATTGCAGATCAACTACTTGGGGGGTGTTTCTTGAGAGGGGTCAGCTGGCTCATACCGCAGCAGCTCTGAACCCGCGAAATAGTTGCCATAGTACTCAGCACTGCGCGACCCGGGCTCGGAGAACTCGATGTAAGGAGCCGTGCAATGAGGGCAGCGGAAGGGATTGAGGTAGGCGAACCGCGATCCGTCGGGTGCTGTGGGCAACATTGCCTCCAAGGCCGCCAGTGCGACGGGATCTGGCTCGCCAAGCGCCACCGGAGCTCCGGCCAGGCGCGAGGAGACAATTAGTGTGTGCTTGCCCGAGGCCGAGTAGAAGTAACCGGACTCGCTAAAGCCCGAGTGGTAAGAACGGATCAGGAAGCTCCGATGGCACGAATCACACTCGCAAGAAAGGAGTGTGTTGCCAGCAGTGATCGTCCCACTGAAATGCAGTCCGCGCGCAAAAAGCCCCTTGCCCTTCAGTTGCTGGTTTGAAACGGCGGCGCCGGGCAGAAAGAACGGCTGAAATCGGATGCCCGTTGCATCTCCGCGACCAAAAGCTTCCGGATCGAAGTGCCGTGTTGGGCCTATGACGCAATCTGCTTGGCATGCCCTATTGATATGCACACGAACTGAGAAATGAGCCCAGCCAATTGAATCGCCAAGAGAATGGTTGTGAACGACGCCATCTGATGACGTGAAAGAAATAATAGAACCCGGTCGAACTTCAACGCTCGGGTTGAGATCAGAGGGCAATTGATCTTCAGTCACAGCGCCAATTATTGCCCCATCAAGCTCGATGGTTAGCAAAGCTGGCTGCTTCTTCTTGAGGAATTCGAGAATCTTCATCTGAGCCCTAATGGTTTTAGTTTGCCGGCATGCGAAAGAGTTGCGTAGCCGGGCAAAATGAAATGACGCCCGGAGGAGGAACGCTGGAGTATGTCCGGTTGAACGAAGGATTAGGCGTCAGCGGGGCTGATTGCGCGGAAGACAACATAGTCTTGCTTTTTCTCGTTCCAGCGAGAGTGCGATTCGATGATCACGGAAGAGTCTTGCGAGAACGCCTGAAACAGGCCGAGAAGGTCATCAATGCGGAACTCGTATGCACATTTGTGACGCATGTAGTCGGAAAAGACCAGCATTCCTGAGAATTTCGTCCCCTCTGACCATGTTTGCATCCAGTAGTAGTGGATAAGCTGGTTGCACACGTCAATCGCAGATAGCTGGACTTTCTCCGGATGATCCATGTCGAAGCAGTCCTCAGGCCAGTCAGATCCAGTGTAGGTAAATGGACGATCTCCTACCTTCTTGTACCGTATGACAGGCATGGCAGTCCGGCGTGCGGTGTCGTTCACTTTGGGACGTTCCAGTAGTGAGCGGACTTGAAATGCAACAAGCATTAGCTTGCGCTCGTAAAGAACGAGTTGCTTCTCTGTCCACCGACGGTAGCTTTGCTTCCGCTTCAGTTCAGAAATTTCAAGGCGCAATTGCTCGCGCCAGTATCGGGACTCGATCACCATTGAGGTTCAGTGCGGCAAGGGCATGCCCCCGTCTTATGACGCCTAACTATGTTTAGACACCCAGCGCACCCCTGCCTTCGCAGCCCAATGCGCCGGGAATTTTTTGAATCATAGGCGTCGGCCTCCGGTGCAAGCCATACCTTTGGGCGGTAGTTGGATATATCAACCAGCCAAAATTTTGGCGGGTGGAGGCTTGCAAAGAGCAGGGCCCGGTGCAGCCCGCTGGACGCGCTCTAGCGCTTAGCCCTCGCCGCCCAGGCCGTCTTCGCTGTCGAGGATTCAGTCAGGTCTCAAATCCTAAGTCCCCCCCGCCGATCCGCAGCCCGCTCGATGATCCTTCGCCGCACCTCCTCGGCGCTGAGCTGGCCGTCGACCATGGCCTGCATGTCTGCCAGGAACTCCGCGCTGGGCTAACGGTTCTCGATGGGCGCACTGGGTAGCGCAAAGTCTTGGCGGTGCACTGGGCCGGTGCGCAGGCGTTCTGCCAGGGCTTGGTACTGCGCGGCGCTGATGGGCTGCCAGCGCACGCAGTCCCCCGCGGCCAGCCAGGCGGGGCCGTCGGGGTGGTGCACGTCAAACAGTGGCAGCGGCGTGCGCCCCAGCAGGTGCCAGCCGCCAGGGCTTTCCCAGGGGTAGACACAGCATTGCGTGCCGGTGATGGCAATGGTTTGGGCCGGCACGCGCGCACGCGGCGTGGCGCGCCGTGGCAGGGCCAGTTCGGGCGGCAGCCCGCTCATGTAGGGGAAGCCGGGCAGAAAGCCCAGCAGGTCCACGCGCAGCGGCTGCGCGCACAGGCGCTGCACCACCTCGGCCTGGCTCAGGCCGCAGGCCTGCGCCACCTCGGGCAGGTCGCTCAGGTCCGGCAGTTCAAAGCAGGCGGGCAAGCACCAGTGGCGCGCGGCCTGAGCGGGCGTTGGCGCGTGTGGGGTGGCCTGCTGCTGCACCCAGCTCAGCAATTCCTCGCCGAGGCGTTCCGCAGCGTCGGTGCCAGCCGCTTCGGGGCGCAGAAACACGCTCATGCTGGTGAAGGCGCCCTGCACGTCACACACCAGGGCCCAGGGCCCGAGGCCTTGCTGCTGTGTGGCCCGTGCGCGCTCGGTCAGGGCCATGATGCGGCCGTGCATGGCCTCATCCCGAGGGCCTTCCAGCGCCAGGGTCCAAGCAAGGTCGCTCAGTGGCTTCAGCAAAAAACCGGGGCTTGGCATTGTGGCAGTGGCGGCAGGCAAAGCGGGGAATTATCCCGCTTGAATTTCCGCAGCAGCTTGGCCCGTGCGTGCGCAGCGCTCCACCGCCACGGCCCGGGCGCCAAAGCCCCCGCTCAAAGCGCCCAGGGCGGCGCTCATCAGGCCGATGAAGGCAAGGTCTTGCAGCAGGGGCGAGTGCGTGCCCGCGGCAAAGCCCAGCGCGAACTTGCAGGCAAAAATGCCCAGCAACAAAAACAGGGGCGTCCAGCTGCCGGGCATGTGCACCTTTTGGCCCTGCAGCTGCAGGCCACGCTGGGTCAGGCGCTGCGCACCCACCCAGGCGGCCACGCCATAGCCCAAGGCCCACAGCAGCAGCGCCAGGGGCTGTGGCCCAAACGCGCTGACCTCACCCCACAGCGACAGGCCCAGCATGGCCACGGCCAGCAGCGTCAGCGCAGCGGGCTTGACGCGGCGCGGCTTGGAGAGCCGGTAGCCCAGCGCCATCAGGCCAATAAACAGGGCAGGCACCCACACCGGAATTGCAGCTTGCATGATGTCTCCAACAGCAGTTGTGTTGGCCTGACTGTGCGCGCCGCCGTTCTGCGCCGCCGCTGCCGTGCGACGAATCAACAGCCCCTGGTGTGAACGGCAAGCGCAGTGGTTTGTGCGGCTTGCGGCTGCGTGGCCATGCATCACACAGGCGCGTATGGCGCGCGCGCAGACCCCCGCAACCATGGGGGGGAGGGGGTTCCCTTGAATGACCGAACGCCGAGGGTCTGTGCTGATACCGGGCCGAGGGGCCGCACCTATGCTGAGACTTCGATGTCTATACCCGGAGTGACAGGCATGCTTTCATTGAGCGGTTGGGCAGTAAAGGGTGGTTTGGCCTTGGCCACCACAGTGGGCCTGTTGGCCTTGGCCACGAATGCGCTATTTCCGCATTGGTCTGCGGTGCTGATGGTGGGGGTGGTGCTGGGCGGTGTGTTGGTGCTGGCGGGTTTGGGGGCGGCGGCGTGGCTGCTGCTGGCCTCTATGGAGCAATGGAGCTTGCAGCGCCAGCAGCCCAAGGGCGAGGACTGGCAGCTCTACCCCGCAGGCCAAAACCTGGACGCTGCTGCGCCCGCAGCACCCGTGGCGCCAGCGCAGCCACACTGAGGGACGGGCTTGCAGGCTTTGTGGGCTTTGCCGCCCGCAGGGCGCCCAACAGGGCTTGTGCTTGGCCGTAAGCTCCTGGGCTTTCAGGACCCAAGGAATAGAGCCCCATGAGCCCCGTGATTGCTCGCTTGCTGGCTGCGGCTGCTGGCGCCTGCCTGAGCTTGGCCGCTCAGGCCACCGAACCCGCCGTGACGGCAGCGCCCACGCTGCAAATGCCCAAGGCCGTCACCCAGGCCGATGCGCCCTATGCGCTCTTTGGTGCGCGCCATCGGCCCTTTGTGCGCAGCAGCAGCCAGGTGGTGGGCGTGTACGTGCCCAACTGGGAGCGCCCTGATCTCATCCAGCGCGTGCCCAGCGGCAATCTGAGCCATGTGCTTTATGCCTTCTTGCGCCTGTGCGGCCCGGGCCAGCTGGACAAAGACGCTGCCGCCTGCAAGGGCAAGCGCGACTTTGAGCTCACCACCAGCGCCACCGAGCAGCGCTTTGACCGCGCCTTTGCCGCCAAAAAACGCCAGGCCCCGCAGCTGCAGGTGCTGGCCTCGGTGGGCGGCTGGGGTGGCTCCGACCCCTTCTTCCACATGGCGCCAGACGCCGCCAAGCGCGCTGTGTTTGTGGCCTCGGTGCTGGACTTTTTGCGTGCCCACCCGGCCTTTGATGGCATCGACATCGACTGGGAGCACCCCGGCGGCAACGGCGCGGCCAATGGCGTGGCCCTGGGCAGCCCGCAGGACGGCGCGGCCTATGTGGCCTTGCTGCAGGACTTGCGCCACGCGCTCGACCAGCTCGGGGCTGACCGCGGGCGGCGCTACGCGCTGACCACCGCCATCAACACCACCCACACCGTGGTGCAGCGCGTGGACTGGCGCGCCGCCGCGCCGCTGCTGGACCTGGTGTTCCTGATGAGCTATGACTTCTACGGTGGCTGGTCGCCCCAGGCCGGGCACCACAGCACGCTGGCGCCGTCCGCGCCCGACGCCGACGACAGCCTCTTGCGTGCCGTGCGCAACCTCGAAGTGGCGGGCGTGCCGCGTGCCAAGCTGGTGGCCGGTGCGGCCATGTATGGGCGCGGCTTCAAGGGCGTGGCGCTGGCCGCGGACCAGCCTGCCACTGGCGCGGCCCACCGCGGTGCCTACCCTGGCCCCGAAGGCGCGCTGACGTACCGCGAGATTGCCAAGCAGATGCTGGGCCGCCACGGCCAGGGCCGTGCGGGCTACCAGGCGCGCTGGGACGCCACCACCCAGACGTGGGCGCTCTACCACGCCCAGGGGCAGCGCCTCATGGGCTATGACGACCCGCGCGCCGTGGCCGCCAAGGCGCAGTTCGCGCGCCTCAATGGCCTGGCCGGTGTGTTTGCCTGGGAGCTCAGCCAGGACAACGGCGATGTGCTCAACGCCATGAACTGGGGCGCGGGCCAGCAGCTGGCCCGACCCGCACGCTGAACTGCGCCCGCAGGCGTTGGCGCTGGCGCAAAAGCGCCGCGCTGCTCAGCGCAGGTGCTGGCGCAAAAACGCCGTGCTGCGCTCAAACGCCAGGGCCGCGGCCGCGGCGTCAAACACCTCTGGGCGGGCGTTGTTGAAGAAGGCGTGGTCGGCCGCGTAGTGGTGCAGCTCGGGCTGCAGGCCTGCGCCTTGCATGCGCTGCGCCAGGTCTGCCGCGGCGGCTGGGGTGCACCAGTCGTCAAGCTGGGCAAAGTGGCCCTGCAGCGGGACGCGGATGCGCGCCGGGTCGGCCAGCTCCAGCGGCGGAATGCCGTAGAAACACACGGCCGCCGCCAGCTCCGGCACATGCACGGCGGCTGAAATCGTCAGCGCCCCGCCCATGCAAAAACCCAACACGCCCACGGCGCGCCCGCCTTGGTGCAAGTGCTGGGCCGCACCGCGCAGGTCTTGGTGCGTGGCGTCAGCAAAGTCCAGCCCCGTCATGAGGTGGTTGGCCTCCTCGCCCGAGCTGGCCAGGCGGCCCCGGTAGAGGTCCGGCGCCAGGGTGCTGAAGCCGGCCTGCGCAAACCGGTCAGCCACGCTGCGGATGTGCTCGTTAAGCCCCCACCACTCCTGAATCAGCACCAAACCCGGTGCGGCCGCACCCGCATCGGCGAAATACGCCGCCGTGCTCTGGCCGTCTGGCCGCTTGAATTCGATCATCGCTCCCATGCAAACCACTCCTGTGTCGATCGGGTAGCGATCATCGCTCAGTGCGCGGGGCGGTGGTGCGTGGTGGCCTGCCAATCGGGCAGCTTGGCCAGCTCTTGGGCGGTTTGGTCGTCGGTGGTGACGGAGAACTCCGAACTGCTGCGTTCGACGAAGTAAGCGCTGCGGAAGCGGTGCAGCAGCGCGCCCAGTGCCTTGCGTGCTTCGTGCTGGGGGCCAGTGAACGTCAAAGTCAGCGTGGTCATGCGTACTCCTTGCTTTCATCGGGAAGCCGCATCCCTGGTTGGGGTGCGTGTTCCTCAAACGCGCAGGAGTCCGTCTGGTTGACGATGGCATTCAAAGGGGGCCCAGCGCCGCACGGTCTGCTGAGCCTGGCAACACCGCTAGGGCTGAGGGCGAGCCGAAGTGCCTTCCAGGTACTTCAGGGCCAAGTCCACCTCTTGGGCCCACGCGGCTGCATTGTCCGACGCTGGCAGTCTGACGTCTGGCGGTATGCCAATCATGTCCACTTGCTTGCCCTGTTGGCGCCGGATGAACGTGGTGGCGTAGCTGATCTCGATTTGCCCCGATGGGCTCATCACCATTCGGACGTTGGACGCATCCAAAGCCCCATGGGTGTTTCGACCCATGAGTGTGACGCGGGGGTTTTGCCGTGCCGTCAACACAAACTGCTCGCCCGAGCTAGCGCAATCGCGATCGATCAAGATCACCACTCTTTTGGGATTGCCCAAGGCCTCCGAAGTGTCGATCTTGTGCACGACCACGGGTTTGTCGGCCATGGGAACCCAGCCTCCTGGCGACGATTTCATGCGCTCAATCAGCGCATCAACCCATTTCACGGTTTCTTGATTGGGTAGGTGTGGTCGTATGGCCTGCCAGGCGCTCACATTGGCAGGGGAGGCAAAAATGTCGGGCTGCTCATAGTGATAGGTGGCAGGGCCCAGCAAGCGAAGCAAGGGATCAAATGCCGAGTCAAACCCGCCGCCGTTTTTTCTAAGGTCGAGGATCAAGTTCTCGGCGTCTCGTACTCCATCGTGGTTTTTTTCGATAGCTTTGAGCAACTGCTGCCTGTCCTCTTCCCAAAAGGCTGGCACCGTGATGAGCGAGGTTCGGGCGGAAAGGCGCTGGGTCGTTACGCCTTCGGGTTTTGGGGTTGACTGTGAACTTTCCTGCGGTGGGGTGAGGCTGCTTTTGGCCCTCGCCCAAAGGTGCCCTGAGCGGATAGAGGCCATGAAACGTTCGATCAGCGCCTCGCACGCGCTGGGCGACTGCACGTCCTTGGCAGCCTGGCGCTCTTTGTCGAGCACCGCAAGAACAGACGCTGGGTAGGTTTTCCAGCCCGCGCCTTGAATGCCCGCATCATTGGCCAGCAGATAGTCGGCCGTGAAGTCCAAATCTCCACGGCAGTTCAATGCCAACGGGGGTGTTCCCGCCGCGGTGGCGTGGGCTGCTTCCTCACACCAAGCGCTGGCAGAGTTCAGTAACAACACCAACGAAAGAGAAAGTCGCAACCCGTTCATTTGTCCCCCATGATTTGTGTCGAATGCCCGCAAATAACCACTTCCCGGTCGGCGCAAGCGGGTGGATTAGATCAGGCTTGCGCAGTGCTCAAGCCTTCTGCCAGCGCTGCATGAGCTGCACCCATTTGGCTTTGGCCGCGTGCAGGTCACGCTCTCCTTCAGCGGGTCGCAGCCGCGGAGGTATGCGGGGGCTGGCCATCTCGCCGGCCAGGAGCGGGTGCTCAGGACTCTCGGTCGTTGATGTTGCAAGCCACCAGGCGCGCCACCCACTGCAGGCGGTAGCGCTGGCCATTGGGCGCGGTGGCTTGCAGCTCAGCGCTGTGGCCCCAGGGTGTGGCCACGCGCGGTTTGGCGAACTCGCGGCGGCCTCCTGTTTCTTGCAGCCCCAGCGAGAACTGCAAATCCGCCGCACCCTGCTGCTCTGTGGCGGTGACGCTGATGCGCAAGCCTCCCTCCAGCGCCGCACTGCCCATCTGCCCAGGCACCAGCAGCAGGCGCAGCGCTGGCAGGGCCTGCGCGTTGTGCGACACCTGCAAGCTCAGTTCCACGCAGGCCGACTGTTCGGTCGAGTGCTCGGTGGACTCTGCGGGCTGCGCCATCACGGCCGCCGCGCCAAGCATGAATCCAGCCATGACCATGAACGCTCCTGTGGGCTCAGCTTTGTTGCCAGCGCTGCATGAGTTGCGCCCACTTGGCTTTGGCGGCGTGCAGGTGGCGTTCCTTCACGTGGCCGTAGCCGCGGATGTCTTCGGGGATGCGCGCAATCTCGCAGGCCAGGGGCAGGCGCTCGGCGCTGAGGCCCTTGGCCAGGATTTGCTCGATGCTGGCACGGTAGTCCTGGATGAGCTGGCGCTCGGTTTTGCGCTCCTCGGTGCGGCCGAAGGGGTCCAGCGCCGTGCCGCGCAGGCCTTTCATCTTGGCCAGCAGGGACAGGGCCGGGCGCAGCCAGGGGCCGTAGGCGGTCTTGACGGGCTGGCCTTGCGAGTCCTTCTTGGCAAAGAGGGGCGGGGCGAGGTGGTGGACGATTTTGTAGTCGCCCTCAAACTGCGCGGCCACCTTTTGCGCGAACTGGGTGTCGCTGTGCAGGCGCGCCACTTCGTACTCGTCCTTGTAGGCCATGAGCTTGAAGAGGTAGCGCGCCACGGCTTCGGTCAGCCGGGTGCTGCCCAGTGGGCTTTCTGCGGCGCGCACCTGTTCGACAAAGGCCTGGTACTGCGCGGCGTAGGCGGCGTTTTGGTAGTCGGTGAGGAAGGCCACACGCTTGGCCAGCAGCTCGTCCACGCCGGGGCGCTTGACGATGTTGATGACCTGCCGCGCCGCGTAGAGCGCCTGCACGGCGGCGAGGTCATGGGCGCAGCGACGCCCCCATTCGAAGGCGGCTTTGTTGTTGTCGATCTGCACGCCGTTGAGTTCCACGGCGCGCATGAGCGCGGCGTAGGACAGCGGAATGCGCCCTTTTTGCCAGGCGTAGCCCAGCATGAGGGGGTTGGTGTAGAGCGAGTCGCCCAGCAGCTTGACGGCCACTTCTTCGGCGTCGAACTGGCCCAGGTGGCTGGTGCCCACGGCCTTGGCGATGGCGGCTTCGCAGGCCGGGCCGGGGAAGGACCAGTCGGCGTTGTGCACCATGGAGGCGGTGGGGGAGCCGTGGGTGTTGAGCGCCACGTAGGTGCGGCCTTCGCGCATCACGGCCAGGGTGGTTTTGTTGGCGGCGACGATGGAGTCGCAGGCAATCACCAGCTGGGCCTCGGCGGTGCCGACCTTGGTGCAGTGGATGGCTTCGGGGGTGTTGGCAATCTGGATGTGGCTCCAGGTGGCGCCGCCTTTTTGCGCCAGGCCTGCGGCGTCTTGCGTGATGACGCCCTTGCCCTCCAGGTGTGCCGCCATGCCCAGCAGCTGACCGATGGTGATGACGCCCGTGCCACCCACGCCCGCCACCACAATGCCCCAGGACTCTTGGGCGTCGGGGATGGTGGGTTGGGGCAGGGCCGGCAGGCTGGCGTCAAAGGGGTTGACGCGCTGCTCTTTCTTGGGCTTTTTGAGCGCGCCACCTTCGATGGTGACGAAGCTCGGGCAGAAGCCCTTCACGCAGCTGAAGTCTTTGTTGCAGGTGTTTTGGTTGATTTGGCGCTTGCGGCCGAATTCGGTTTCCAGCGGCTCGATGGAGAGGCAGTTGGATTGGATGGAGCAGTCGCCGCAGCCCTCGCACACCAGCTCGTTGATGAGGGTGCGCTTTTGCACCTCGGCCATCTTGCCGCGCTTGGTGCGGCGGCGCTTTTCGGTGGCGCAGGTCTGGTCGTAGATGATGACGCTCACGCCCTTGATCTCGCGGAACTGGCGCTGGATGGCGTCGAGCTCATCGCGGTGGTGCACGGTCACGCCAGGGGCCAGGGCGCGGCCGGTGTATTTCTCGGGCGCGTCGGTGACGATGACCAGCTTGACCACGCCTTCGGAGATCAGGCTGTTCATGATCTGCGTGACGGAGTGGCCCTCGGGGCGCTCGCCCACTTGCTGGCCGCCGGTCATGGCCACGGCGTCGTTGTAGAGCACCTTGTAGGTGATGTTCACCCCGGCGGCGATGCTCTGGCGAATGGCCAGGATGCCGCTGTGGAAGTAGGTGCCATCGCCCAGGTTGGAGAAGATGTGCTGCTCGTTGGTGAAGGGCGCTTGGCCCACCCAAGGCACGCCCTCGCCACCCATTTGCGTGAAGGTGGCGGTCTGGCGGCCGGGCATCCAGGTCACCATGTAGTGGCAGCCAATGCCGCCCACGGCGCGCGAACCCTCGGGCACGCGGGTGCTGGTGTTGTGCGGGCAGCCGCTGCAGAACCAGGGCGTGCGGTCGGCCCCGGCGGCGGCTTGTTCTTCAGCCTGCAGGGCGTTTTCTTTGGCTTCGATGACGGCCACGCGCGCATCCAGCCGCGCGGCGATGTCGGCGTCCACGCCCAGCTTTTTCAGGCGCTTGGCAATGGCGCGGGCAATGATGGCGGGCGTGAGGTCGGCCTGCGGGCGCAGCAGCCAGTGGTTGCTGGGGTTGGGCACGCTCCACTCGCCGCCGTCGGCATCACCCGCGTCGAATTTGCCCAGCACATTGGGGCGCACATCGGGGCGCCAGTTGTAGAGCTCTTCCTTGACCTGGTATTCGATGATCTGGCGCTTTTCCTCGACCACCAGAATTTCCTGCAGGCCGTTGGCGAACTCGCGCGTGATCTGGGCTTCTAGCGGCCACACCACATTGACCTTGTGCAGGCGAATGCCCAGACGCCGGCAGGTGGCGTCGTCCAGCCCCAGGTCGTGCAGGGCTTGGCGGGTGTCGTTGTAGGCCTTGCCGCTGGTGATGATGCCAAAGCGGTCGTTGGGGCCTTCGATGACGTTGTAGTTCAGGCGGTTGGCGCGGATGTAGGCCAGCGCCGCATACCACTTGTAGTTCATCATCCGCGCTTCTTGTTCCAGCGGCGGATCGGGCCAGCGGATGTGCAGGCCTCCGGCGGGCACCTGGAAGTCTTCGGGCAGGATGATGTTGACGCGGTCCGGGTCCACGCTCACCGAGGCGCCGGACTCGACGATTTCCTGAATCGTCTTCATGCCCGACCACAGGCCCGAGAAGCGGCTCATGGCAAAGGCGTGCAAGCCCATGTCCAGGATGTCCTGCACGCTGCTGGGGAAGAAGGTGGGGAAGCCCACGGCCTTGAAGACGTGGTCGCTTTGGTGTGCGGCGGTGGAGCTCTTGGCGATGTGGTCGTCACCGGCAATGGCAATGACGCCGCCGTGCCGGCTCGTGCCCGCCATATTGGCGTGCTTGAAGACGTCGATGCAGCGGTCCACGCCCGGGCCCTTGCCGTACCACAGGCCGAACACGCCGTCGAACTTGGCCTTTTCGGGGAAAAGGGCCAGCTGCTGCGTGCCCCACACGGCGGTGGCGCCCAGCTCTTCGTTCACGCCGGGTTGGAAGACGATGTTTTGCTTGGCCAGGTGCTTTTTGGCGGCCATCAGCGCCTGGTCATAGCCCCCCAGTGGCGAGCCCCGGTAGCCCGAGATAAAGCCCGCGGTGTTGAGCCCGGCTTGCGCATCGCGCGTGCGCTGCAGCATGGGCAGGCGCACCAGGGCTTGCACCCCGCTCATGAACGCGCGGCCGCTGTCCAGCGCGTATTTGTCGTCGAGCGTGACCTTCTCCAGCGCGCGCAGGATGTGATCGGGCAATGGGGCGTTCATCGGGAGTCTCCTGGTAGGTGGCCATGACGCGCTTGCACAGCCGCTTGTGGCGACCGGCGCGTACTTGTGCTGCCTGCTTGGCCAGTATGGCGGCGAGGGCGAAGATTTGGCGTGGGCGAGTGTAGAGAAATTCCCCAGTTCAGTGCTTTCTTGTTCGCAACAGTTTCACGTTGATTTGGCAAGGTTCTTTCGCAAGCAAGGGCTAACATGGATCAAATCTTGTGCGCAACGCGGCGATTGCCGACTGACCATGAACGCCACCCGCAAATCCGTCCGCGCCGCTACGGCCAGCACCGCTGCCCTGGCCGAGGCCGATGGCAGCGCCAGCGAGGGCGTGCTGGACCGCTACCACGTGGCCATCCTGGGGGAGCTGCAGCGCGAGGCGCGCCTCTCTAACGCCGAGCTGGCGCAGCGCATCGGCCTGTCCTCAGCACCCACCTGGCGGCGTGTGCGCTGGCTGGAAGAGCAGGGCTATATCACCGGCTACCGCGCCGAGATCGACCGGCGCAAACTCGGCCTGGGCGTGCTGGCTTTTGTGCGCGTGGATGCCGACCGCAACAACGCCGCGGCCACGCGCGAGCTCGAAGCCGCGCTGCGCGGGCTGCCCGAGGTGATTTCCTGCCACTACATCAGCGGCGCGGGCACGTTTGAGCTGCAAGTCATGGCCACGGACCTGGACGCCTTCAGCCGCTTTTCCATCGACACCCTCTTGCACCTGCCCAATGTCAAAGACATCCACACCAGCTTCTCGCTGGGCGAAGTCAAGGCCGCCGGGGCCTTGCCGCTGGGGCATTTGAATTGCGGCCAGCGCGGCTGAGGCTCAGGCTGGGGACACGCTGGGCATTCATGCCAGGGGGGTGGGGCTGCACCTGAGGCCGTCCCGTCACCAAGGTCCGTGGCAGGATCAGCGCCGCCTTTGACTGATGAGGAGGGCGTGAGATGCGTATTCAATCCCTGACCATGGCCGCACTGGCCGTGGCGCTAGCAGGCTGTGCTCAAAACCCTGCAGCACCGCTGGCTCATGCCGCGGCAACGGCGACGCCCATGGCCAACGAAGCCGAAGCCGCCGACACCATTTACAGCGGCGGGCCCATCGTGACGGTCAACGACCGCCAGCTCAGTGCCGAGGCTTTGGCGGTGAAGAACGGCCGCATCGTGGCGGTGGGCGCCTTGGCCGATGTGACGCGCTTGCGTGGCAAGCGCACGCGCTGGGTGGATTTGCAGGGCCATGTCTTGACGCCTGGGTTTGTCGACCCTCACGCGCACTTTGGGGGTTTTGGCTCCCAGGCCATTGGCGCCAACTTGTTGAACCCGCCCGACGGTGATGTCAACACCGTCAGCGACGTGGTGCAAAAGCTCAGAGAGTTCGCGCAATCGCCCGACGTCAAGCGCACGGGCTGGGTTTTCGGGCTGGGCTATGACGATGCGCTGCTGGGTCGCCACCCGACCGCTGAAGACCTGGACCAGGTGTCCACCACCTTGCCCGTCATCGCCGTGCACATCTCGGGGCATTTCTCGGCCGTCAATTCCGTGGGGCTCAAAGCCCTGGGCTATAGCGCCGACACCAATGACCCGCCAGGCGGTGTCATTCGCCGCAAGGCAGGCAGCCGCGAACCCAATGGCGTGCTGGAGGAGCTGGCCAGCATTCCGCACATGATCAAGGCCGTGAACCCCAGCAAGCCCGAGGATATCGAGTACTTCACGCGCCGCGGGCTGGAGCTGGCCAAGAGCTTTGGCTACACCACGGCGCAAGAAGGCCGAGCCTTCACGGCCAACCACAACGCCTTTGCGGCCTACGCGAACAAGTATGGTTTTGAGATCGATGTGAATGCTTATGTCGACTACCTGGACCGCAAGCTGCTGGACGACAGCAAATGGTTTGGCCCCAACTACCAGCAAGGCTACCGCCTGGCTGGATTGAAGATCACGCTGGATGGCTCGCCCCAAGGCCGCACGGCCTGGCGCACCCAGCCCTATTTGTTGCCGCCCGACGGGCAGCAAGCTGGCTACAAGGGCTACCCCGCACTTGCCGACGACAAGGCCTTGATGGCGCTCTACGACGAGGCCTACCGCAAACACTGGCAGGTGTTGACTCACGCCAACGGTGACGCGGCGGTGGACCAACTCATTCGGACGATTTCGCCTGCCGTGACCCAGTACGGTGTAGGCCAGCGGCGCAACACCCTGATCCATGGGCAGTTTGTGCGTGAAGACCAACTTAAAACATTGGCCGAGCTGGGCATCATTCCGTCGCTGTTCCCCATGCACACCTTCTACTGGGGGGACTGGTATGAGCAGATCGTCGGCTCTGTGGCGGCACAGAAAATTTCGCCCCTGCGCACCGCGCTCAAATACCACCCGGTGGTGACCAGCCACACCGACGCACCCGTGGCGCTGCCCAATTTGCTGCAGGTCATGGACGCCACGGTCAACCGCACCTCGCGCAGCGGCAAGGTGATGGGGGCGGCTGAACGGTTGACACCGCTGGAAGCGCTCAAGACAGTCACGCTGTGGGGTGCGTACCAGCATGGTGAGGAGGCGCACAAGGGCTCGCTGGAGGTGGGCAAGCTGGCCGATATGGTGGTGCTGTCGGACAACCCGCTGACGATTGAGCCGCCAAGGATCAAGACCATCAAGGTGCTGCAGACCATCAAGGAAGGCAAGACGGTGTGGCAACGCCAGCCTTGAGCGCCGTGGTGCCCCCTCGGCGCAGCGCATTGCGTCGCTTGATGCTGGGGGGGGCTTGGTCTCGGTGGCTTGAGCGCCGGGCCGTTGCGCGCTTGCGAGCTGCATCTGTACATGGCGGGTTTGGGCTTGGATGCAGACATCGCCATTGAGCCACGGGTGCGTGATGGCCGCCGTGTGGCCTTGCTCACTGACGCCAGCACCGCGCTGGGCCTGCTGCTGGCTCAGCACCGGTTGGCGCGAGGCTGGTGGGTATACGCGGGTGCGCCGAGCGACGCTGCGCCCCAGCGCTGAACGCGTAGCAGCGCTGCAAAGGCGTGTGGCCCGTTACAGTGCGCCGCGCGCTTTGCGCTTTGTCGCCTTTTCGTTCTGGATTTATGAAACCATGTTCCTGCGTTTTGACGCTGGCAGCCGCCTTGTGGCTGTGTGGCTGCGCCCATCTGCCGGGCACCGGACCTGACACGGGGTTGGGGCCTCGCACCGCTGCGGTGGGCTTTCCACCGGGCTGGCACCACCTGCCCATACGCCCGGGCAAGGCACTCACGCAGTACCGTTGGGTGGAGGGGGAGGTGATCCACGCCGACGCCACCCACAGCGCCAGCATGCTGCTGCATGAGGCGCGCGGTGTGGACTTGGCGCGCACCCCGCTGCTGGCCTGGCAGTGGAAGCTTGCTGAGCTGCCCGAAGGCGCCCAGCACCATGTGGCTGCGCGCGAAGACGCGGCGGCGCGCATCGTGCTGCTGTTTGACGGCGACAAAACCCAGCTGCCGCTGGAGGACCGCATGGCGCTGGCCATGGCCGAGGCCATCAGCGGCCGCCCCATGCCCTATGCCACGCTCATGTATGTGAGCTCCTCCAGCGCCGAGCCCGAGGCCCTCATTCCCAACCCCCACAGCGGGCGCGTGCAGAAAATCGTGGTCTCCCGCGACAGCCAGGCCCTGGGGCAATGGCTGTCCCTGCAGCGCGATGTGCGCGCCGACTACGAGCGCGCCTTTGGCCACGCGCCCGGGCGCCTCATTGCCTACGGTGTGATGAGCGACGCCGACAACACCTACAGCGAGGCCGAAGCCTGGTTCCGTGCTTTGCGTTTTGTGAAGCCTTGAGCCGCCCTTAGCAGCCGGGCCGCCAGCCCCGGTGCTTTGGGGGTGGCGGCCCGGTGGGGGCGCTGCGCGTGGCGTGCGCCGCAGGCTTACTTCAGCAGGTCTTCAGCGCGGGCGGACTGCGCCGTGGGCAGCGGGTCGTTGGTGAAGACTTCCACCAGCGTGCTGGCCTCGATCTGGCCATCCACCTTGTAGTTGAGCAGGCCCAGGTAGCGCGCATTGACGGCCAGCCCCGACCAGGCCAGGCCCACGGAGGCCGTGCCGCCCGTCACCGTTTTGCCCGGTGCCAGGGCCTTGAAGCCACCACCCGTGCTGCTGGTGTTGAGCATCCAAGAGGACATCGAGTAGGTGGTGCTGGTGCGCCCATCCCCCAAGCTGTAGGCGACAACGCAGACCTTGTAGGTGCCTGGGGCCGGGTTGACCAGCGTGATGGTCTCATTCGAACCGGAGGTGGTGCTCTGGGCCAGGCGCTTGTTGCTGGTGTTGTAGAGGAACAGGTCCAAATCGTCCGGCGTGCTTTGCCCGGCGCCACTGGTGTCGGCGTTGTAGAGCGCCCAGCGCGCAGCGGTGGTGTTGGCCGGGATGGTGACGGTGCTGACGCGCACGGCTGGATCGGTGCCGGCGGCGCACAGGCTGTCGGCTGCGCCCTTGTTGCTGCTGCTGAAGGTGTCGGTGCTGCGTGAGGCTGCTTTGAGCCCGGACTTTTCAATCACCAGCGGGCCACTGAAGCCCGTGCCCACGCTCAGCGTTTTGGAGCCCGAGGTGGACTCGGCATACACCGAGGCCGGGGCGGCCAAAGCCTGGGCGCGCGCAATCAGGGGGCTCTTCACCGTGTGGGTGCCGTCGCTCCAGGTCAGATCGCCGTAGGTCCAGGTCCGCATGGGCGCGCTGGTGCGCGTGAGCTGTACCGTGAAGCTTTGCTTTTGCCCTGGCTCCAGTGTCATGCTGGCCGGAGAGACCACCACGTTATAGCCCGGCAGCGAAGTTGTGGCGGTGTAGGTGGCGGTGGCGCTGCCCACATGCGTGACGGTGCGCGTCAGCGTGGTCGAGCCCAGCACCGACGACGCGGTGAGCGAGGCCAGGTTCAGGTTGTGGGGCTGGATCGAGCCGCTGACCTGACACTGCGCCGCCGCACTCAGGCCCAGACCGCACAAGAACTGGGCGTAGTCCAGCGCGCCGGCGTCATACACCAGCCCCGGATCGGCCGCCAGATTGGGGCGTACATGCCCGGCACCGCGAGCCCAGGGCAGGCGGCCATTGGCGTTGGCGGTGGGGCTCCAGGGCAGGGGCATGTCCACGCCATCGTCCAGCAGATCGCCAGCGGTGGTCATCAGGGCGGACTTGATCATGGCAGGCGACCAGTCGGGGTGGCGCTGCTTGAGCAAGGCTGCCAGGCCGGCCACATGCGGTGCGGCCATGGAGGTGCCCGAAATCATGTTGTGGGCCGTCTTGGTCGTGGTGCCCCCGGCTTTGAGTGCGGCCACTTCGGTGCTGCTGAGGCTGGGTGCGTAGGCCGCAGCAATCATCACCCCCGGAGCCGCCACGTCGGGCTTGAGCACGCTGGCGTTGGCGGCGTTGGGGCCACGTGAGGAGAAACCTGCCGTGATGGGGGCATCCATGTCCAGGCGCACCGTGGCGCCGGAAATTGCTGCCGTGGGGGCACCGCCGCCCTGGGCATAGGCCAGTACGGCGCGGCCATCGAGCATGCTCAGATGCACGGAGGGCACGCTGTGAGCGTCAGCGCTGCGGCCGCTGCCGTCGTCCGCCAGCACCATGCCCACGCCACCGCCGGTGGCCACAGCCGCGCTCTTGTTCACGCGCGCATTCGTGCCGCGCTCGCACAGCACCACTTTGCCGGTGACTTTGGCGGGGTCCAGTGCCGCATCGGCCGAGCCCCCGTATTGGGTGCGGTCCGCTGCAGTGAAGCACAGGCGCAGGGCCTCGCGGTCGGTGGCGCTGAGGTCCGCCCAGGGGCGCATGCCCGCATCGCGTGCAGCCACCAAGGTGGTGGCGGGCAGCGGACTGGTGGTGAGCGAGCCCCCCAAATACTGGGTGCCGTTGCCCAGGGTCAGCACGGTGGCCACCAGGCGGTTGTGCGTGGACGCCGCCACGGTGGTCAACCAGGGCCCCAGATTGCTCGCGGTGTAAGTGGCTGGGCCGTTATTGCCTGCCGAGGCCGACACAAACACACCGGCATTGGCGGCATTCAAAAATGCCTGGGAGACAGAGTCCGTGAATGAGCCACCGCCCGTGCTGGGGCCGACGGAATAGTTGATGACGTCCACCCCATCGGCTACAGCCTGCTCGATGGAAGCCACCGAGCTGGAGCTCGCGCAGCTGGAGCCGCCCGAGGTGGTGGTGTAGCAGGTCTTGTAGGCCGCCAGGCGTGCGCGCGGCGCAATGCCGCTCATGATGCCCAAGTCAAAGCTGCCGATATTGGCCGCCACATTGGCGTTGCCGCCCGCCGTGGAGAGGGTGTGTGAGCCATGTCCACCGCCATCGCGCCCGGAGTAGTAGTCCGAGGCGTGCAGGGCCGCGGTGCTGGCCACAAAGGAGCGAATGCCCAAGAGCTTGTTGTTGCAGTGCTGGGCCAGGATGCCGGGCTTCAACTCGCAGCCTATGCCCTTCCACTTGGCCGGAGGGGCGCCGTAAACCAGGGTGCCTGCCGGGTCGCGGGTGGGTACGCCGTTGGCGTCGACGCGGTCGGCAAAGCTCAGGTTCTCGGGCCACACGCCGCTGTCGACCATGGCAATGATCATGTCCTCACCGGCCTTGCCCTGTCCACCCAACTGCTCCCACAGGCCTGCAGCTTGGTTCAGACCCAGGAAAGAGGGCGTGGTGCTGGTGTGGGGCACGAGCATTTCGTCGGCCTCCACGCGCAGCACCTGGCTGTTTTTCTTGAGCTCGCGCACCTCAGCATCGGTCAGGTTGGCGGCAAAGCCGTTGAGCACCACGTTGTAGCGCTGGGTGATGTGCTCGGGGCTGATGTTTTGCAGCACGGCGCTTTGCTGGCGCTGCAGGTGTTCAACATAGGCCTGCACGTCGCTGGCGCTGACGTCCAGTCTGGTGCCTGAGGTGGGCTTGGTGGCGCTCAGCCCGGCCACGCCGCCGCTGTAGGCTGCAACCGGTGCTTGAACCAGCTGCACGATGTAGGGGCGGCGCACTTCCTGGGCCTGCACGGCCAGGCTCAGTGCCAGGGTGGCGGCTGCCAGCGCAGCCAGACGGAATCGTTGGTGTGTCATCACAGAGCTCCTTGAGCTGCTCAGGGGTCAGGCGGCGCGGGCGTTGCGGCGGCGGGCCAGGGACAACACCCCCAGGCCCAAACTCAGCAGGGCATAGGTGGTGGGCTCGGGCACGGCAGTGACGTAGCTGATGTTGTCCACCGCGAACTGGGCCAGGTTGCTGGCGGGGTTGCCGCAGCTGCCGCCGTTGTCAAACAAACAGGCGCTGAGCGTGACGCTGGTGAAGGCGGTGGTGGCAAAGCTGCTGCCGGCCAAGTTCCAGGCAGTGAAGTCCCAGCTGCCCTGGGAGTTGGCGGCCGTGAAGTCCTGGCGCACCACCAGTGTGCTGCCGTCGGCTTTGGTGCCGCTGAGCACCAGCTGCCCAAAGCCGCCGGGCTGGCCCACCATGGGCACCGGCGCCAGGAAGGCAAAGTCCAAGGACTGCAGGTAGAGCGGGCTGCCGTTGAGGTCACGCAGGTTCAACCCGCCGTCGTTGAGTGCCGCGAAGTAAGTGCTGCTGGCGCTGGGGCAGGTCAGGTTGTCGCAGCGGTTGGGGTCGGTGCCATCGACCACCACGCCGGTCAGGCCGTTGGCGTCACCCAGGCTGGTGAGCGCGCCGCTGCCCGAGTAAAACTCTTCGCCGCCAGCAAAGATGGTGGGGGTGAGGTCGTTGAAAGTGATGGTGGCGGCCTGCGCGGCCGTGCCGCCCAGTGTGGCGACGGTCAGTGCTGCGGCGCAAAGTGCTTTCATGGCAATCCTGTGTAGCGAGAGGGTCTTGTGGACTCCACCCCCACTGGGCAGCTCGGCAGGCTTGCGCTGTTGGCGTCCTGCCTTACCCGTCAGAGGGTTGCGGCTGTGGTGGGTGGGACGTCAATCGAACAGCTGATTGGCCACTGCATTGTGTGAAGTAGTTCACGGCAAACCCATCCCAATTTGCCCGCCCACTCAGGTGCGGGGGGCAGAGGGCGCCGTGTCGGCCTCCGCTGGCAACACGCGGCTGCGCACCGCCATAAAGCCCGGTCCTTCGGGGGCGGGTACCAGCACCCAATCGGTCTGCTGGGTGTAGGGGTCAGGATAGAACTGGCGCAGGTGGTGCAGCGTGCGCGGGCCACGGCGGTCCTGCAGCAAGTCCTGCACCGTGCGCGGCCACTGCGCGGGCGCTTGGGCACGGTAGCTGGCAATGGCGCGTGCAAATGCCTGGCTGCGAAAGTGCAGCTCGCGCTCGCGCTCGCGCTGGGCTGCGGCTTGCCAGCGTGTACCCACGCCCGCCAGCGCGGCAGCGCTGAGCGCCACAAAGAACAAAAGCCACAGGTAGGTGAACCCGCGCTGGGGGGCGGGTCGCGTCTCACCAGTCGGCATACAAGCGCCCGTCGCTGCCGTGGCCGGCCGCACCGCTCCTGACGTCGTAGAGCTGCCCGGGCAAGGCCGCATCGGGCGGTGGGGGCAGCTCGATCCAGGTTTCGCGCTGCTGGGCCAGCGGGTCCAGCGGCAGCTCGCGCAAATAGCGCTGCGCCACCAGGGCCTGCAGCGACTCGGGGTAGTGCTGGTGGTCGGCGGCGTATTGGTCGATGGCGTCGCGCATCACCGCCAGCGAGCTGCGCAGCGCCACCTCTTTGGCGCGCTGCAAGCTGGCGAAGTAGCGCGGCGCGGCAATGGCCGCCAACAGCGCCACGATGGCCATGACCACGATGAGCTCGATGAGCGTGAAGCCCTTGCGCCGGCGTGTGTGCAGCATGGGCTACCACTCCCGATAGAGGCTGCCGTCCAGCGCGCGGCGCGGGCTCAGCGAGTACACATCAAACACATCGCGCCCGGGGCGTGGGGCGTCGGGCGGGCTGTCGGCGGCGCGCAGCCCCCATGTGGCCTCGCTGGGCAGAGTGGGGTCGGCAAAGGGGTCGCGCGGCAGGCGGCGCAGAAAGTAGAGGCGCCGCCCCTGCGGCGACTTGGCATCGGGCACGCCGCGCACCAGGGCTTGCAGGTCGGGCGGGTAGCCGCTGGCGTCAGCCGCGCTGGCCACATGGCCGTCCAACACGGCCTGGTGGTAGGCGTCGAGGGCGCCGCGCAGCGTGCGCAGGGCCTGGCGCAGCTCAAACTCCTGGCTGCGCTGGGCCGAGAGCTGCAGCACCGGCCGTGCTGCCGCCGCCAGCACGCCCAGCAGGGCCAGCACCACCAGCATTTCGATGAGCGTGAAGCCGCCGGGGCCGCGCCGCGCTGGGCTCATGAACCCGCTCCCACCGCCACCAGCCCCGCGCCTTCTTGACGCACGGGCGGGCGCTCGCCGTTGAGCCCGCTGGCCGCGAGGCCCGTGGCGCGCAGCTGCTGCGACTGGCCGGCCGCAGCGGGCAGGGCGCGAAAGTGCAGCACGCGCTCGCCGCGCGGTGGCAGCTCAAAAGGAATGCGCCCGGGCGCGGCGCCCGAGACGGTCTGCAGCGACTCCAGGCGCGTGGCGTCGTACTCCAGCTGCCCGCGCAGCATGAAGCCGCTGTCCTGGCGCAGGCTCACCGCCACTGTGCCGCCCGCGTCGACCTGCGGCGTCACGTCCATGCGCAGCACGGCCTCGGTGTTGCTGGGCGCCGGTGTGACGCTGGGTGCAGGCGCTGCCGCGTCCGCGCTGCTTGCTGGGCTGGCGGGTGCCGCTGCGGGTGCAGTGCCCAGCCCGCCCCCGGCGCGGCTTTGCGCTCGCAGGCGGCTGCTGAAGGCGCCGGGCGATGCGTCCGTGCCCGCGGGCAGCTGGGTGCTGCCGGCGTCGGGCAGGCTGAGGTTGCGCAGCACGCGCGGGGTGATGAGCAGCACCACCTCGTTCTTGCTGCGCGTGTCGCCCTGCACGCCAAACAAGCGCCCCAGCAGCGGCAGGCCCGACAGGCCGGGCAGCCCGGCGGCGTTGTGGCGGTCCTCGTCGCTGATGAGCCCGGCCAGTACCTGCGTTTCGCCATCGGCTAGGCGCAGCGAGGTGGTGGTTTGCCGCGTGCCGATTTCATAGCCCGTGGTGCCGCCGGGGCCCGTCACCTGGCGCACGATATTGCTCACCTCCAGATTGACCTTGATGGAGACATCGTTGTCCAGCTGGATGGTGGGCTCCACCTCCAGCTTCAGCCCCACGTCCAGATAGGACACCGAGGCCGCCACCGAGGTCTGGCCCGTGAAGTTGGTGGTGGTGGTGAACACCGGCACTTTTTGCCCGATGACCACCCGCGCCTTGTCGTGGTTTTTGACGCGGATCTTGGGGTTGGCCAGCAGCTGGGCGTTGCCGCTGCTGCCCTTGAGCTTGGCCACGGCCAGGGGGTTGGCAATGGTGGCACGCAAGTCCCCGGTGATGTGCCCGCGCGAGTCCAGCACGATGGCGTCGCTGCCGCCGGGCAGGCCCAGGCTCACCGATTCGGGCCACTGCAGGCCCAGGGTGTTGATGCTGTCGGAGGCCAGCTCCAGCACCTCCACCTCCAGCATCACCTCGGGCTCGGGCATGTCCACCGAGGCCACCAGGCGCTCCACCAGGCGCAGCACCTCGGGGGTGTCGCGCACCACCAGCAGGTTGAGGCGCTCGTCGATGTGGATGTCGCGCACCTTGGCCATGGTGCGCACCAGGGCCTGCACCTGCTTCACCTCGGCGTTGGTGAGGTAGAAGGTGCGCGTCATCAGCTCCTGGTGCTCGCGCTGCTTGGCCTGGGTGGCGGGGAAGATGAGCACGGACTGCTCGTTGAGCAGCTTGCGGTCGAGCTGCTGGGTGTTGAGGATGATGCGCAGTGCCTCGTCCAGCGTGACGCCCCGCAGGTAGAGCGTGACGCGGGCGTCGGCGCGCACGTCTTTGTCAAACACAAAGTCCACCTGGCTGGAGCGGGCCAGCACCTCAAACACCTGGCGCAGCGGCGCTTCGCGAAATTCCAGCGAGATGATTTTTTGAAACGCCGCGCCCATCTCGGCCGCACCGGCGTGCTCCAGCGGGCGCGCCTGCTGCAGCTGTTGCAGCAGGCTGCGCGCGCCGCTGTGCTGCGGGGCTTCGGCCAGCACGGTGCGGGCCAGCGCCTCGGCCGTGCCGAGCTTGCCCGCGCGCAGCGCGTCCTGGGCCTCGGCCAGCTGCGTCTGGTGGCGCTGGGCGCGTGCCAGCGCTTGCGTGAGGGTGGCCAGGCGTGGGTGCTGGGGCTCCAGCGCGCGCAGCTCGTCGATCAAGGTTTGGGCCGGGGCCCACTGCGCGCTGCGCAGGGCGGCCTCGATCTGCGTGATGAGCTGCTGCTTGAGCTGCTCGCTCACACGCAGCTTGGCCATGCGCAGCTGGGTGTCTTGCGGGGCCTCGCGCAGGGCTTGCGCCAGCACCGCGTGGGCCTGGGGCAGCTGCTGGTGCTGGCTGAGCGTTTCGGCCTCGCGCAGCGCGGGGTGGCTGCAGCCTGCCAGCACGGTGGCCAACAGCAGGCCCAGGCGCCAAGAGTAGGGGTGCTTCATCACAGGGGTCGCAAGGCAATGTTGACGGGCAGGCCCGCGGGCAGCCAGCGCAGCTGGGCACCCTGGGGGCCGATGTGTTCCACGCGCCAGCTGCCGTCCAGCACATCGCCCACGCGCAGCGCGGCGCTGCGCTGGGCATTGGCCACGAACAGCACGGTCTGGCCACCTTCTTCCATGCGCCCAATGGCCTGGTAGGGGAAGGGCGGTGCGACCGGTGGCGGCGCGGGGGGGGGCGACGGGGGGGGCGGCGGCGGCGCTTCGGGCGGCGGCGGCGGTGGGGCCCAGGCCAGCAGTGCATCGGCCTTGGCGCTGGGCCAGGGCTGGCGCTGCAGCGGCGCCGGGTTCCAGGTTGGTGGGGTGGGTGCAGCACTGGCAGTGGCGCCAGGTGTTGCCGTGCTGGGCGCTGCCGGGCTGGGCCGCGCGCGCACCAGGGCCTGGGCGGCGGCAGGGGCGTCGGCCTCGTCGTCTTGCGTGGCGCTCCACAGCGTGGCGGCCAGCGTGGCCCCCAGGGCGCTGGCCCACAGCGCTTGGCGTTTGCTCGGCCTCATGGCGTGCCCTCCGTGCTTCGGGCGTGCAGCGACCACAGCAGCTCCGCCTCCAGCAGCGGGTCTTGCGGTTCTTTGCGCTGCAGCTTGAGCCCGTCCAGGCTCAGCGCAGGGTCGTGCAGCAAGGCGGCTTCAATGAACTGACGCAGCTCGGCATAACCGGCTTGCACGGGCATGCGCACCTGCAGGCGCTGCAGGCCGGACTGGGCCTCGCGCTGCAGGCGGTGTTCGGTGTGCGGGGCGTTCACGCCGTGGCGCAGGCCCAGCTCCAGCAGCTCGGCCAGGCGCTGCGCCTGGGTGGCGGCCTCGGGCAAGTTGGCCTGCCAGGCCTGGGTGCTGAGCAGTGGTGGTGCGGCCGAGGCCGCGCTTTGCGCGCTGCGTGCGGCTGCTTCCAGCGCCTGCAGTTGCGCTTCTTGTTGGGCTTGCTGCGCGGCCCAGCGGGGCCACAGCCCCAGCGCCAGCGCGGCCGTCACCAGCAGCGCCAAGCCGCCAACAGCGCCGGGCCAGCCCAGGGCCTGGGCGGCGCGCTGCAGTGCAGGGGGCCATCGGTTCATGGCGCCACTCCAGAGGCCGCGCTGGCCGCTGCCGTGGCTGCCAGCACGCGGGTGTCGAGGCGCGCTTGCACATCAAAGCGCAGGCCGCTGCTGCCGCCTTCGCCCTGGCGCAGCGAGCCCAGCACCACGTCCTGCCAACCGGCTTGTGGGCGCAGTGCTTCCACCAGGCCCAGCGCGGCACTGCGCTCCTGCGCCCAGCCTTCCAGGCGCAGGGTGGACTGGGCACTTTGGAAGTCCAGGCTCAACCAGCGCAGGGCCTGCGGGCCCGCGCTCAAGCCCGCGCGCTCCACCTGCGCCAGCAGGGTGGGCCAAGGCAGGCTCAGCAGTTGCTGGGCCTGAGCCTGGGCGGGCGTGGGCGGGGTGAGCTGCGCGGCATGAGCCCGGGCCTGGGGCGTGCGGGCCTGGGCCAGCGCCAGGGCGGTGCTGCTGGCTTGCAGCTCGGCATGGCGCTGGGCGCTGCTCCAGGCGCTGGCCAGCAGCAGGGTCAGGCCGCCCAGGGCCAGAGCCCAGCCCAGGCGCTGCGACGGGCGCAGGGCAGCGGCGTAGTCGGGCTGGGGCAGTTCCGGCGCGCGCCGCGGCGGGCTTTGCAGCAGCGCGGGGTTGGGGTGGCTGGCGTTGAGCGGGCCCAGCACTTGCAGCCCAGCGCGGGGCCGTGGTGCACCGTCGCTGAGGCCAAAACCGGCCAGGCGCAGCGGCAGGCCTGGCGGGTGCAGTGTTTGCAGCAGGGCGTCCAGCGCCTCTGCGCTGGGGGCGTGCAGGCGGCGGTGGCTAAGCTGGCGGCATTGGCCGTGCTCCAGGCGCAGCCAGCACAGCAGCGGCCCTTCCACCCAGGCCAGAGCGGCGTGCTCGGCGTGCAGCCAGGGCGCATCGGTGCTGGCCAGGTGTTGCAGCAGCACGGCCCAGGCCGGGCGGGCCTGGCTGAGCCATTGCTGGTGCTGCAGGGCCTGCGCGCGGGTGGCGGCCCAGTCCAGCCCCGACAGGGCACTGGCACCGCAGGGGCCTTGAGCGCTGCGCCAGGGCGCCAGGGCCCAGTGCTGGGCGGCGCTGCCGTGGTACTGCGTGAACTGGGTGCGGGCGTAGTGCTGCACGGCGCTGAGGTCGGGCAGGGGCAGCTCGGGTGCGCACAGCAGCGGGTGCTGCAGCTGCTCGGCCAGCACCAGCTCCACACGCGCGGGGCCTTGCTGGGCCAGCCACTGGGCCAGGCTCTGGGCGTGGCTGGCGTCTTGATCCAGCGGCCACACGCCCTCGGGCCCCAGCCACAGGCGGCGCGGCCGCGCCAGGCGGGCCTTCAGCCAGGGCAGCCAGCGCCGCGCTTTACTCGGCGAGCGTGACACGTTCGAGCTCCTCAAAGCTGGTCTCGCCCGCGCACACGGCTTGCAGGGCCACGCTGCGCAGCGGCTGCATGCCCCGGGCCAGGGCGCTTTGTTTGATGTGCGACATGGGCGCGCGCGTGGCGATGAGGTCGCGCAGCGTGTCGTCCAGGCGCAGCACCTCGGCCACGGCGCGCCTGCCGCGGTAGCCCGTGCCGCGGCAGTGGCCGCAGCCCTCGGCGCGGCGGAACTGCCCGGCCTCGGCGGCGAGGCCGTGGCGCGCCAGCGTGGCCGCGTCGGGGCTGTGGCTGCGCGCGCAATGCGGGCAGAGCCGGCGCATCAGGCGCTGCGCCACCACGGCGTTGAGCGCGGCCACCACGTGGTAGAGGTCCAGCCCCATGTGCATGAAGCGGCCCAGCACGTCAAACGCGTTGTTGGCGTGGACGGTGGAGAACACCAGGTGCCCGGTGAGGGCGGCTTGCACGGCGATTTGCGCGGTCTCGGCGTCGCGGATTTCGCCCACCATCACGCGGTCGGGGTCGTGGCGCAGGATGGAGCGCAAGCCGCGCGAGAAGGTCAGCCCCTTTTTCTCGTTCACCGGGATTTGCACCACCCCCGCGAGCTGGTATTCCACCGGGTCTTCGATGGTGATGATCTTGTCCTGCCCGGTGTGGATTTCGCTCAGCGTGGCGTAGAGCGTGGTGGTCTTGCCGCTGCCCGTGGGGCCCGTCACCAGCAGCATGCCGTGGGGCTGGCGCGCTTGCAGGCGTATGGCCGCACAGGCCGCTTCGCCCAGGCCCAGCGCGGCGAGTGTGAGCGCGCCTTGCGCCTGCTCGATGCGCGCGCGGTCCAGCACGCGCACCACGGCGTCCTCGCCAAACACGCTGGGCATGATGGAGAGGCGAAAGTCAATCTCGCGGCCCTGCACGCGCAGCTTGAAGCGGCCGTCCTGCGGCAGGCGGCGCTCGCCGATGTCCAGCTCCGCCATCACCTTCAGGCGCGAGACCAGCTGCTCGGCCAGCAGCGTGCCTTCGAGCTGGCGCAGCAGGCTCATCACCCCGTCAATGCGCAGCCGCACCGTGGCGCCGCGCGCCGTGCATTCGATGTGCACATCGCTGGCGCCGTCTTGCAGCGCGTCGTAGAGCGTGGCGTTGAGCAGCCGCACCACCGGGCTGGCCTGCTCCGAGAGGTGCAGGGCCGAGAGTTCCTCGGTGGTGTCGGGCGTGCTGGCGGCGCTGCCCAGGGCCTCGTCCACATCGGCCAGGGCGCGAAAGTCCGCCTCGCCCGCGCCCAGCCAGTGGCTCAGCGCGGCGGCGTCGCAGGCCTGCCAGTGCACGGGCTGCAGCAGCCGTGCTTCCAGGCTTTGCAGCAGCAGCTCGTCGCGCGGCTGGTCGCTCAGCAGCGTGCAGTGCGCGCCCGCGCTCACCGCCAGCACGGCGCGCCAGCGCTGCGCCTGGGCCTGCGGCCAGCGCTCAAAGTCCAGCCGCCAGGGCGCGTGTGCGGCGTCCAGCCAGTCGCTCAGGGCCAGGCGGGGCGCGCTCATTGCACCTGCTCCACCAGCTGAAAAATGGGCAAGTACATGAGCACGATGATGGTGCCAATCACCACGCCCATGAGCAGCATCAGCGCGGGGTTGATGGCGCGCGTGATGAGCTCGGTCAGCCGCACGGCTTCCTCGTCATGAAAGGCCGCTGCGCGCTCCAGCATCTGCGCCAGCTCGCCGCTGCGTTCGCCCACGCGCGCCATGCGCAGCGCCACGGGCGTGGCCAGGCCCTGGGCCTCCAGCGCTTCAGACAAACGCCCGCCTTGCTCCACCTGCAGCGCCGCAGCATCCACCGCCGCGCGCCAGGGCAGGGCCATCACCTCGCGCGCAATGCGCAGTGCGGCCAGGGCAGGCACCCCGGATTGCAGCAACAAACCCAGGCAGCGGTAGAGCCGCGCCAGCGCCAGCACGCGCAGCCGCGGTGCCAGGCCCGGCAGCGTCCACAGCCGCGCCAGCAGCGCCGCGCGCAGGGCCTGCGAGCCCACCGCCGCCACGCCCAGCGCCAGCAGCAGGGCCGCGCCACTCAAGCTCCACCAGGGATGGGCCTGCAGGGCCTGGCTCAGCCCCATGAGCAGGCGCGAGCCCCAGGGCAGCTCCTGCCCCAGCCCGTCCAGAATGCCGCTGAAGCGCGGCAGCACAAACCACAGCAAAAACACAATCACCGCGCTGCCTGCCACCAGCAGCAGGGCCGGGTACACACAGGCCGCCAGCAGGCGCGCGCGCAGCTGCTCCACCCAGGCCAGGTAGCGCGCGTGCTGCGCCAAGGCATGGCCCAGCTGCCCGGTGCGTTCATTGGCCGCCACCAGGGCGCACAAGAGTTCATCAAAAGCCTGCGGCTGGGCGCGCAGTGCGGCCGACAGTGGCTGGCCCTGGCGCACCCAGTCCGCCACGCCCAGCAGGGCCTGGCGCACGCCCTCGTGGCGCTCTTTCTCGCTGAGCGTGCCCAGCGCCTCAAGCAGGCTGATGCCCGCATTCAACAGCACCGCCAGCTCCTGGCTGAAGAGCTGCATGGGCCGGTGCAACTTGCGGCCCACGCGCTGCGGTGCGGCCTGCGCCGCGCTGCGCAGCTCCAGCACATGCGTGGGCGGCACGCCCAGCGCCGCGGCCACGCCCAGGGCATCGGCCGCCTGCACCCGGCGCCACTGCGCGCCGCTGCCCGGCACAAACACGCGTGCTTCAAAGCTGGGCATTACCAGCTCACCACATCCGCGTCCTCGGCAGTGCCGCCGGGGCGGCCGTCCCGGCCCAGCGAGAGCAAGTCGTACTCGCCATGCTCGCCGGGCGCGCGGTAGAGGTAGTCATGCCCCCACGGGTCTTTGGGCAGCGCCTTGCTCAGGTAGGGGCCCGCCCAGCGCGCCTCACCCGCCGGGGCTTGCATCAGCGCCTGCAGGCCTTGCTCTGCACTGGGGTAGCGGCCCACATCCAGCCGGTACTGGTCCAGCGCCTTTTGCAAAGCGTCAATCTGCGCCCGCGCCGCCTTCACCTCCGACTTGCCCACCTGCGCAAAGTAGCGCGGCGCCACATAGCCCGCCAGCAAGCCAATGATGACCATCACCACCAGCAGCTCCAGCAGGGTGAAGCCCCGGCAACGCCCCGCCGGCAAGGCACGCAAAGGGGAGCAACAGCAAGCAAACGGCGGCATGGCAGACACAGTCCAATTCAAACCTTCGAGCGCCCCAGTGTTCCTGCCACCCCCCGCCGCCTCAATCGGGGCATGTCTGGCCCCGTGGATGGGGGGACATGCTTGCCGTTGGGGGTAGCCCGCCCGCGGCAAGCGGTGCTCATACTCAGGTGGGTGCTCTTGATGATCCCAGCGCCCTTGCCTCCCATCTGCCTCTCGGAGGGATGCCAAGTGTTTGGCGCAAAGTCGGCCTGCTCCCACCCCTCCAAACGCGGGTGGTTTGCGCGCCGGGTAAGGGCAACACTTGGGCAAGCTCGAACCAGCCTTGTGAACCTCAACGCTCCACCCTCCGGCAAGCACCGGGCCGCCAACCACGCCATGCGCTGGCGCGGCGGCGGCGCCGACGCCTTTGGAGCCAGCACTCCCAACGACAACCTGCGCTTCCCCGGCCAGGTGTTCGACGCTGAAACGGGCTGGCACTACAACGTGAATTGCGACTACCGGCCTGGGGCGGGGCGGTATGGGCAGAGTGATCCGATTGATTGGGTTGGTGGGGGGGTCAATACGTATGCGTACGTTGATTCCAATCCGCTGAGCTACGCGGATCCCGATGGGCAGCAGCCCATACCAATGCCGCCGCCGGTCTTGCCGCCACCAGTGATTCCGAGGCCTGATCTGCCACCGGGGTCGAACTACACGCCGATGCCGCGGCCTGATGTCGGCGCGTTGTGTCGGATTGCTCCGCTGGCCTGCGCGACGGTCATGGTGTCGAAGGCGGGTGCTTCGGCATGCGAGCCGTCGCCGGCTGACTGCCAGAAAGAGTGGTTGGAGGCAGAAAATATCTGCTTCGAATGGATCCAGGAGCTGAAGTCTTCGCGCAATACCGCACGTCGACGAAAGCAGCTTCTCGACCTTACCGGTGGCTCGATGGGCGCTTGCAAGATGGGACAGGTCTCCCAGGCGTGTGGCGACAACAAGGTGAAGTGGTGACCGATGCCCAAGCGATTTAGCTCCACGGAAGGTTGGATCGGCTTCGCGCTGAAATTGGCCCGAAAGGGTAGATGCGAAGAAGCTCAGCAGGTACTTCGAAAGCTGGTTGGACGGAGCCTGAGCCCGAATGATCTTCGGCTCGCCGCCCAAGTGAACACGCGGTGCGAATTGCTGGATCAAGCTGAAGTCTGCTGGCTCGAAATTGAGCGTCGTGCTGCGATTGAGCCTGGTGACTACTACATGCTCGGCTCACTGCAAATGAGGCTGTCCAAGGCCGAGTCTGCTGCTCGCTGCTTCGAGCGAGAGCTAGAGGTCTCTGCAGCGGCCGGATCGACGTACTTCGCAGATTCATCCGCTATCAGGCTGGCTGACTTGAAGCTGCAGCTAGGACAGCCGATGCGTGCGAGGGAAGTTCTTGCCAATGTCGCGGACGAGGCCGGCGACTACATAGACGGAGTTGGATTCCGGACCAAAGTTGCAATTCTTCGCGACGTAGTTCGCCACGAGACCGGGAGGTAGCCGGCGGCCTGCGGTAGCGGCACCGGGGTTAAGTTTTGAGTCCTGCCCTCGAGACCTTCTTGCTGTCCTTGTCCTCGGGGTTGATGAACCCGGTGGGCCGCTTGGGCGGATCGTGTGGCGTCATGAGCATGGCGTCGGAGACTGGCTTGAGCTGCGCCTGCTTGACCTGCCCACCCCTCCAAACGCGGGTGGTTTGTGCGCCGGGTAAGGGCAACACTTGGGCAAGCTCGAACCGCCCTTGTGAACCTCAACGCTCCACCCTCCGGCAAGCACCGGGCCGCCAACCATGCCACACGCTGGCGCGGCGGCGGCGCCGACGCCTTTGGAGCCAGCACTCCCAACGACAACCTGCGCTTCCCCGACCAGGTGTTCGACGCTGAAACGGGCGGCACCGTTGGTGTTACCCGGGCCGCTGCCCCTGCGGCAGTTGCGTTGGCAAAGCGATTCAACTTTGATGGGCCCTCACCAGGCTTGGCTTATGGCAACGGGCGCGTTTGCCAAGTACGGTTTGATAAGCAGCCTGTGCTTCGCCTCGACTACCACCCATATCCAGGGACCGGCGGCGAATGGCGCTTGCATCTGAATATCTGGTCTGAAGGCGTTCACATTCCGCTTGATCCTCGAAACTTGTGGGACGGCCGATGACCGAGGAGGATGGCAGTGCACTGAAGATTGCGCAGGAATTGCTCTCGGGCACCACAACCTGCGCAGTGGTCGCTCAGGATCTGTCTCGACTGGATCGAGTCAGCCCGGGGTTTGAAAAGCTAGTTCACTTCCTCTACCACTTTGTTGCCGACGAGGATGTCCGGGGCCGAGATGAGGAGTACGCGCGGTGGCAACGAGAGGAACTTCACCGACTAATTGCTGAGGCGATGCATTTGTTATGAGAGCGCGGTCGATACAGGCCTGCGCTTCGAAGTCGTCCAGGACCTTCTGGGCGCACTTCTCGCCCATTGGGCCGAGGTGGCGGCAGCGGCGTTCGACGCTGCAAACCCCGATCCCGCGCGCTTGGCCGAGATCGAAGCCGACCAGCGCAAATTGCGAAACCTCCGCGCGGACTTCGACCCCGCGACGCTGCACAAATCGAGACCGTGATTGCCGAGCGCGCGCTGTACCCCGCCACCCCCAACCCAGGGTGGCACCAAAACGCCGGGCTCGCCACACTCAGGCCATAACGCCTGCGGCCTGTGAATACCTCTACCCCAAGCCCCCGCAACCCGGGTACCTTCACCCACAAGCTGCGCTTCCCTGGTCAGGTGTTCGACGCTGAAACGGGCGGGCATTACAACGTGAACCGCGACTACCGGCCTGGGGTGGGGCGGTATGGGCAGAGTGATCCGATTGGGTTGGCGGGGGGGATCAATACCTATTCCTATGTCGGGGGGAACCCGCTGAGCTTCGTTGACTCGGACGGCGACGTGGTTGGGAACTTGTGGGATGCCAAGCGGAAATGAGTACGTCCAATAAAAAGGTTATGGTTGGTCTCTACCTGAAGGGGGATGACCTTGAACCCCAGCAGATTACGGAGTCCATCGGCATAGTGCCCACAATTTCTCATGGCCGGGGGGAGGCCCAAAGGACCACCTCAGGGCGCGAGTTCGTCACGAAAACAGGTGTTTGGGGGTTTGTCATTGATGAAGACCCTGCTGAGGTTGTTGATGTTGTAGCGAGCCTAATTGCCGCTCTTGGCCAACATAAAGAGTCCTTGGCAAATTTGCCCCAAGTTCAAGAAGCCTACATCGACGTATTCGTTGCCGCGGACTCCGACGAGGACGGCGAAGGAACTTGTGAGATGGCGCTCACCGCCTTACAGGTGAAGGTCTTGTCAAGCTACGGATTGCCCATTCGCTTCACAGTGAGCATGGGCAAGCCATAACGAAATCCATGAACTCGGCTATGACTACAACAACAATGACATCGTCTGTAGCGCATCGACGGTTTCGGGGTCAGGGCTCAAATCTATAGCTCCAATGACCTGCCCACCCCTCCAAACGCGGGTGGTTTGTGCGCCGGGTAAGGGCAACACTTGGGCAAGCTCGAACCAGCCTTGTGAACCTCAACGCTCCACCCTCCGGCAAGCACCGGGCCGCCAACCATGCCATGCGCTGGCGCGGCGGCGGCTCCTTTGGAGCCAGCACTCCCAACGACAACCCCAGCAACCTGGGCGCGCTCAGCCACAACCTGCGCTTCCCCGGCCAGGTGTTCGACGGTGAAACGGGCTGGCACTACAACGTGAACCGCGACTACCGGCCTGAGGCGGGGCGGTATGGGCAGAGTGATTCGATTGGGTTGGCGGGGGGGATCAATACGTATGCCTATGTAGGCGGCAATCCGCTGAGCTATGTCGATCCTCGCGGTACCAACCCCCTTGTGTTGGAGGGGGCGGGCATCGGAGCCGAGGTTGGTACCGCGATCTTCCCCGTAGTAGGGACCGTAGTCGGTGGCCTGATTGGCGCGGGTGTGACGTGGTGGGCTGCTGACCGCCTCGGCAATCTGATCTTCAATAGGCCGAAAAATCCGCCTGATATTGGGCCGCCGGGTGGTTTCATTCAAGGACCACGTCGAGGCCGACAGTACTGTCCTGATGGCACCCCTCAGACTGACTTTGATCGGCCTCACCAGGATGCCAACTATCCCCATGTGCATGACTGTGTAAATGGTGGGCGGGATGACCACAATGGACGGCCCTACTCTCCATGGCCAGCTGGTGATGTGCCTGCTGAAGGCCCCGTGTCGCCAGTGCCGCGCCGTGCATCGGGAGCCGGTGGGTGAGGCAAGCGCTGGAGCAGAACATGAACTTCATGGAAGGCCGATTGCTCGGCGTTGGGATTGATGAATCGGGTCGCGAAGCTTCGCTTTCGATCATCGATACTGGTGGTGCCAAGTTCATTGTGGAACTGCACGGTGTGGAGAGGCTGCTTGTCCATGAATTTCGCCAACAGAATGTCATCGAAGAACTGATCCACTGGAAGCATGGGAGGCCAAGCGGAGGGCTTCAGGAGGCGGCTTTCTTCTTGACGACAGGTGTAGCCGAGAAGGACTGTGACCCGCAGATGGCGACCGTTGCGCGGGCCGTCGTAGATAGAGTTGTTCGGGGCGAGCTTGAGATGATGGAGATCACCGCCGTCTTCGGCGCGCAGATTCTTGCGTCGTTCGCATCGATGACGGTCTGCCCGCAGGTTTGAAGGACAGAGAGGCACATGCCAACGCAGTTCACCCACGGCATCCGCCTCGAAGTCGCGCAAGACGTTCTGGGCGCGCTTCTCGCCCACTGGACCGAAGTCACCGGACACAACACCAGACTACTTCAAAAAGCTTCCTCCTGCGGATGGGCGCCCATGATCCTCGTGATAAGAACGGTGCTGTTCTATGCCCTCATCTGGGCGCTGACATCGTTTGGCTTCACGGTCGGCGCGTTGCAGACCTTGTTGGGGCAAGGCAATGACATCAGCTCTGAACAACTGCATGCGGTGGCCGTGACGAGCGCCGTCGCAACAGTTGTCGCACTTGCCTTGGCAGTGCTTCTCGGATTGAAATTGCTGGGGAAGGGCGCTCTCGCTGGGCGCTTCCCTGCGGTGGCGTTGAGGGCGATTGGTTTGGCCTTCTGCGCAATGGCGGCCTACTCGTTCTTGGTCGTTGCGGCCGATCATCCGGAAGACTTCTTCAGACGCTTTGCAAACGCCGCTCGGTACGAGTTCTTGCTGCTTGGGGTGGCCGCGCTGGCTCTGAGTGTGCGCAGAGTCTGACGCCGCAACATTGGCCGCTGGCGCAGCGTCTCGTCTTAGGTGCATCGAACATCTGCTTGGGTTGCGCCTGCTTGGCCTGCATCCCATCCCTCCAAACGCGGGTGGCCTGCGCGCCGGGGAAGGGCAACACTTGGGCAAGCTCGAACCAGCCTTGTGAACCTCAACGCTCCACCCTCCGGCAAGCGCGCGCTCACCCACAACCTGCGCTTCCCCGGTCAGGTGTTCGGCGCTGAAACGGGCTGGCACTACAACGTGAACCGCGACTACCGGCCTGGGGCGTGGCGGTATGGGCAGAGTGATCCGATTGGGTTGGTGGGGGGGATCAATACGTCCAGCTCCGTGGGAGCAGGTCAAAATCAACGCATCACATTCAATGCCGCTGCACTGGCCCAAGTGGAGACAGGATCATTCCTCATGGATGAAATGACTAAAGCGGCCATCTCTGAAGCTCAACGAAAAATTGAGTCGGGTAAGTTTCGTGAAGCGTATGAAGTGTTACGTCCCCTGCTGGAAACGGAAGTGCCGGATGCTTTGTTCCTGTACTCGACGTTTAGCTTGGCAGGGACGGAGTCTGAGGCTGAATTTGAGAAGCGCAGTTTCGAGTTGTTGGAGCGCGCTGCCGATCTAGGCCATGCTCCAGCGCTCTATGCCCTAGGTGTCTGCTATGAGGTTGGGGATCTTGTCGAAGCAAACCCGATCTACGCAGCAACGCTGTTGAAGGCTGCGGCAGAAATGGGCCACGCAAAGGCCAAGTTCTGCCATGGGCTCAATCTTTACCACGGCTCGAATGGTGTGCCTCGGAGTGAGGGTGCGGGATTGGCCCTGGTCCGTGCTGCGGCTCAAGATGGGGTGGAGGATGCTGAGGAGTTTTTGAAGGATCAAGGGATAGGCTGAACCGAAATCTTGAAACCAAGGGCCGCTGACGCGGCCCTTGTTGCTTTAAGTCTTGCGCTTCGATGAAGTCCAGCTAGCGGCCCCACCACAAACCCCGATTCCAGCCGCTTGGCCGAGGTCGAGGCAGGTTAGCGCAAGTTGCGCAACCTTCGCCCTGACCTGTGCTCGGAGTCCGGTCTCAAATCCATAGCCCCCAGACCTGAACAGAACCAGCAAGTGGCCTGCCGATGAACCACAGCCTTGCTTGGGGCAGTGGGATCAACCTCAGCAGTCAAACAAGAAGCAAGGACCGCTGATGCGGCCAGGTGTTCGACGCTGAAACGGGCTGGCACTACAACGTGAAGCGCGACTACCGGCCTGGGGCGGGGCGGTATGGGCAGAGTGATCCGATTGGGTTGGCGGGGGGGATGAATACGTACAGCTATGTTGAGAACAATCCGCTGAGCTACGTGGACCCCGATGGGTTGCAGGCGATACCAATGCCGCCTCCGCCCATTCCTGGCATCCCTGCCCCAGGTACCCCTTCTCCACGGCCTGTTGACCCGACGGAGCCAGGAGGCAGGCAATACACGCCAAATCCATCGACATCGTTGCCAGATTGGATAAGGCGGATCATGCCGAAGTCAGCGCTTGAGCGCTGTGAAGCCGATTGCGACGCGGGCTACGACGATGATCAGCGCTACTGCGAAGCGCATTGGAAAATGCACGGACGCAATTCGGATGCCTATCGCATGTGCATGAATCGGGCTCGTAAGAAATACGTGCAGTGCTTCCAGGACTGCAAGAAGGAATGTAAGAAGTGAGGTTGGCATGAGCATTGACAGCACCACCCGTGAACTGATCGCAGATTGCCTCGCTCGAATCGAGGCAGGCGACTACGGTGCGGCGTTCGACTTGTCATCGGCCTTCATGGGGCACCTGCACGAAAAGGACATTGGTCTGAACTTGGCAGTTGTCCAAGCCCTTGCTCTGCTGGCCAAGAGTCAAGGCTGTTGTGAAGCGGGAGAGTTCCTCACTACGGAGTGGCCGACTATGCAGGCCATCCTGCGCAAGCGCTGGGCTCGGTACGGCTTCAGTGAGTCGGAAGAGAGTCCTGCTGACTGACTGGATGTGAAATTCCGGGTGACTACCCATTGGACTCCCTGTCATCTGGCAATCTCGCGCCCTGGCATCCCAAAGGTGCATCCCACCCTATCCCAGGGCGGCGCAACCGCACCGGGCTCGCCACACTCAGGCCAACACGCTTGCGGCTCTGACCTGGGCGCCTTCACCCACAACCTGCGCTTCCCCGGCCAGGTGTTCGACGCTGAAACGGGCTGGTACGACAACGTGAACCGCGACTACCGGCCTGGGGCGGGGCGGTATGTTCAAAGTGACCCCATCGGCTTGGATGGGGGCATCAACACGTACACCTATGTCGAGGGCAATCCCCTTAGCTACACCGATCCTACGGGTGAATGTCCTTGGTGCGTGGCTGCTGGTGTTGGCGCCTTGACCGATCTTGCGGTTCAGCTCTATTTCAATGGCTTCAACCTCAAGTGTGTCGACTGGAAGGAGGTCGCCATTTCCGGGGCGGCTGCAGGGGTCGGCGTTGGCATAGCGACCAAATTGGCAAAGCTGGGCAAGGTTGGGACGTATTCGACAAAAACGGGTGGGCCGACCCGACCGACATACCGCTTCTTCAAGAGCAAAGGCAATATCCGCGTCGAGTCACACCCGATCTCCAAAAACGCCCCCGATTGGTACAACTACCAGCACTGGCATCCCGACTTTGCGGGGGAGCCATGGAGCAAGATGCATTGGCCCCTGATTGAGCCATTGGTGGGCATTCCTGCCGCTGGTTACAACTTTGCCAAAGACGATTGCGAATGCCAGAAGTGAGATCAACCGAGACAGGCATCGACCTGTCGTCGTTTCGTTGGGCGCGCGCGAAAGCGACGGGTGAAGCAGGGGTTTGGAATGTCACCCTGCCCCTTTGGCCTTGGAAGTTTCGTGCTGCGGCGAAGGAGAGGGAATCCATCGCTGAGCGACTTGGCCAAAGGTTCTCGTATCGAGCCATTTGGCTCAGCGACTGGGCAAGCAGCGACCGTCCCGGTTGGCACAGCCTCGACCGGGGCGTGCCTTTGTCTTCAGTGGGAGATGACCTCCGAAATGGAGCTTGGGCTCTCTTCTTCTTTGCAAACGAACCCGCTGCGGCCTGCTACAGGTCAAATCCAGTTGAGCCGACTGACGCGGCGGCGGCCAAGCGCGTCGCCCGTGACCTTGGGGCGGATGCTGCAATATGGGCTTGGTACGACGACAACGTGTGGCTTGTTGTACTTCCAGCCCGGTAGGCAGAGGTAAGCGCTGCGCACCCCAGCACTCAGCGCCGGCCGACCACCGCCCGCCGATCCGCCTCCTGGGCGCGCTCGACGATCCGCCGCCTGACCTCCTCGGCGGATAGCTGCCCGGTGACCATGGCTTCCATGTCCGCGAGGAACTCCGCGCCGGGCTGATGCCCATCGATGCGCGTGCTGGCCAGGGCCTGCTCCAGCCGCATGCGGCGCTCGGCCAAGGAGCGTTGGGGCGGGGTGAGTCTCACTTCGGATCCTTCATGTCAAGGGCGCTCGGAGTCCGGTCTCAAATCCATAGCCCCCAGACCTGAACAGAACCAGCAAGTGGCCTGCTAATGAACACAGCCTTGCTTGGGGCAGCGGGATCAACCTCAGCCGTCAAACAAGCAACAAGGGCCGCTGACCCTCTGCCTGAAGACCAACACCCCCACTTTCCCCGCGCAGTTCCAAGCCTTCTGCGGCCAGCGCGTGTTTATGCTGGGCCGGATGAACGGGTGTGTATTGAGCTGCAAGCGTGGGTTGGTGGTGGGGTTGCTGGGGGTGGCCGGGTGGGTGTGTGCGCAAACCGGGCCGCGGAGCAATTTGTGGGTGGAGCTGCGCTGGGTGGACAGTGGGCTCAGCCCTGCGGCGTTGAGGGGATCGCGTGATGGGGCTTTGGTGGTGGGCACGGCGGGCACGCTGATGCCGCACGGGGCCCATGTGCTGAGCACGCAGGACGCTGCGGCGCAGGCGGCGCAGACGCAGCGCCTGATGCTGCAAAACGGCAGCACGGCGCGGCTGCGTTTGAGCGAGGCAGTGCCCGTGCAGTGGGTGGACTACGCGGTGCAGGTGGACGCGGCGGGCGGCCCGGCTGCCAGTGCGTCGGCGGGGCCTGCGGCCAGGCTGCTGGCGCAGCCGCGCAGCACGCTGGTGGAGCGGGTGTCGGCGTTCAGCGTGAGTGCGCATTGGCCCGGTGGCCGCCAGCCGGTGCAAGTCACTGTGCTGGCCCAGACCCCGGGCGAGGGCGCTCAGGCGCAGAGCCACATCCACAGCACGGTGCTGTTGCCGCTGGGGGAGTGGCGCACCATTGCGCGCACGGGGGCGCAGGCGCAGGCGGCCGAGCCCGGTGTGCTGCGCAGCCGCGATGCCCAGCCGCGCCAAACGCGCGAGCTGCAGCTGCGCGTGGAGCTGGCGCCCTAGGGGCGGTGCAAGACTGCCCCCTGATTCAGAGTGCCAGCCCCAGACGCAGGGGGCGGCCTGCCTACAATGCCGGGCATGCGTCTGACCCGCGACACCAAGCTCATCACCTCCTGGGTGGCCATCCTGGCCGTCCTGCTGATGAGCTGGGCGCCGCTGGTGTCGCAGCTGCTGGGCAGCCCGAGCACCTGGGCCGAGATTTGCAGTGCCAGCGGGCCCAAGTGGGTGCAGGCCGATGCGGCCTCGCCTCAGCCACCGGCCAAATCCCCCGCAGCCAAGCTGCTGGAGCACTGCCCCTATTGCTCGCAGCACGCGGGCGCGTTGGGCCTGCCGCCAGCACCCCTGGTGGTGCTGACCGTGCCAGGGCCGCGCGAGGTGGCACGGGCTTTTCTGAGCGCGCCGGCCACGCCGTTTGCGTGGCGCACGGCCCAACCGCGCGGGCCACCGCTTCTGGTCTGACGGCTCGCTGCGCGAGCCTGTGATGCCTTCTTGGACCGCGCTTGGCCATGGTGCCAGCGGTCCCCATGCATTCGCACCCGCGCGCGGCCCTTGGAGGGCCGGCGCGGTGTCAGCACAGGACTGTTATGAACAAGACCCTGCTTGTGGCCGCGCTGGCCACGGCTTACCCCTTTGCGTCTGCGGCTTGGGCGCAGAGCTCTCCCGCGCCGAGCCCTGGCGCCGCCGCCGCTGAAGCCAGCCAGGCCGAAGCCGCGCCCGTGAAGTCGCTGGGCATGGTGGTGGTGCAAGGCAGCCGCCTGAGCACCTTGCCCGCCAACATCCCTACCACCACGGAGAGCGTCAGCGCGGCGGACATCGAGCGCCTGATCAACGCCACCGACAGCGAGGACGCGCTCAAGTACCTCCCCAGCCTCTTGGTGCGCAAGCGCTATGTGGGCGACTACAACCACGCCATCCTCTCCAGCCGGGCTTCGGGCACGGGCAATAGCGCGCGCTCGGCGGTGTATGCCGACGGCATTTTGCTGTCCAACTTTCTGGGCAATGGCGTGGGCGGCTTGTCCTTCCCGCCGCGCTGGGGCCTGGTCACGCCCGAGGAAATCGAGCGCGTGGAGGTGATGTACGGGCCGTTCTCGGCCGCCTACCCGGGCAATGCCGTGGGCGCGGTGGTGGACTTTGTGACGCGCATGCCGCGCCGCTTCGAGGCGCATGTCAAAACCAGCTATGTGCTGCAGCCCTTTGAGCTCTACAACAGCGACGAGCGCCACCACGCGCGCCAAAGCAGCGCCTCGGTGGGCAGCCGTTGGGGCGATTGGTCGTGGTGGATCAACCTCAACCACACCGACAGCACCGGGCAGCCGCTGACCTTCCCCACACGGCTCAAGAGCGCGGGGGTGGCCAGCGGCAACGCCCAGGCCGTGACGGGCGCGGTGGCCGATGCCAACAACGCCGGGCAGCCTTGGTCGGTGCTGGGGGCGGGCACGCAATACCGCACTGTGCAAGACCATGTGAAGCTCAAGCTCGCCTACGAGCTGCCGGGCCGCGTGCGCCTGAGCTATCTGGTGGGCGCCTGGCGCAACGACGCCGATGGCAATGCCAAGAGCTACCTCAAAGACGCCCAGGGCAACACCGTCTACAGCGGGCCGGTCAGCTTGGGCGGGCTGCAGTACACGGGCAAGCAGGCCCTGAGCGGTGCGGACTTCCCCGTCACGCGTGAAGACCTGCTGCATGTGATGCAAGGCTTCTCGGCGCTGAGCCAAAGCGGCGGTGCCTGGGATTGGGCGCTGTCGCTGAGCCAGTACGACTATCGCAAAGACCAGAAGCGCCAAAACGCGGCCAGCAATGCCTTGCCCGGCGCTTTGCAGGGCGGGGCGGGCACGCTGGCCGAAGGCCAGGGCACGGGCTGGACCACGCTGACGCTGCGCGGCATCTGGCGCCCCAATGCGCAGCACGTGCTGGAGTTTGGCGCCCAGCAAGACCGCTACCGGCTGCGCTACCAAAGCAGCAACATCAGCGGCAACTACCTGCTGGACCCGGCTGGCACCCTGGCCAGCCGCGTGCAGGGCAATACCGCGCTGCGCAGCCTCTACGCCCAGGACGCCTGGGCGCTGGCGCCGCGCTGGAAAGCCGTGCTGGGCCTGCGCGCCGAGCACTGGCAGGCCAGCGCGGGCCGCACCGACTTCTCGGCCACCTCTGCGCAGGACCACCCCTCGCGCTCGCTCAGCGCGCTCTCACCCAAGGCTGCGCTGTCCTGGCAGTGGCGGCCCGAGACCGTGCTCAAAGCCTCCATCGGCCGCGCGCTGCGCATGCCCACGGTGTCGGAGCTCTACGGCGCCACGGCCAGCACCAACTCGCGCTACATCAACGACCCCCAGCTCAAACCCGAGCAATCGTGGACGGGGGAGCTCAGCGCCGAGAGCCACTTCGGGCTCTGGAGCACGCGGCTGACCGCTTTTGCCGAGGACACGCGCGACGCGCTCTATGCGCAGACGGTGTTTGATGCTGCAGCCAATCTGAACATCAGCCGGGTGCAAAACGTCGACCACATCGCCACGCGCGGCCTGGAGGCCACGCTCTCCAGCGCCGACTGGCTGCTCAAGGGCCTGGACCTCGCGGCCAGCCTCACCTACGCCGATTCCAAAATCCGGCGCAACGCCGGCTTTGTGACCACGCCCGGCGACACCGTGGGCCGCTGGCAGCCCAACATCCCGCGCTGGCGCGCCACCGCCGTGGCCAGCTACCGCTTTGACGCGCAGTGGACGGCCACCCTGGCCGGGCGCTACAGCGGACGCCAGTACCGCACGCTCAACAACGCCGACATCAACGGCCACACCTATATGGGCGTGAGCCCCTACGCCACGCTGGACGCGCGCCTGCACTACCGCTTCAACCGGCAGTGGAGCGCGGCCCTGGGCGTGGACAACCTCAACAACGACAAGTACTGGAACTTCCACCCCTACCCGCAACGCAGCTACAGCGCCGAGCTGAAGTTCGACCTCTGAGGAGCTCCACCATGCGACACCCAACCCTGACCCTCCCGCTGGCACTCATGCTGGCCACCGCAGCCCAGGCCCATGTCACGCTGCCGCCGGGCGGCGGCGCCGCGGGCACGGTCTACACCGCGGCCTTTCGTGTGGGGCATGCCTGCAGCAAAGAAGCCACCGCCACCACTGGCCTGACGGTGCGCCTGCCCGCAGGCTTCACGCTGATCGACGCCGAGCCCCGGGAGCACTGGGCGCTCAAGAGCAGCCCCAGCGAAGTGAGCTGGACCGCCCAGCGGCCCGAAGCGGCTGTGCCCAATGCCGAGAAAACCACTTTTGTGCTGCGCGGCAAGCTGCCCGATCAACCCGGGCTGCTCTACTTCAAAGTGCTGCAGCGCTGCGACATCGGCCAGGCCGACTGGGCCGAAATTCCAGCCCACGCCGCTGACAAACCCGCCATGCCCGCCGCACGCCTGGAGGTGCTGCCCAGTGGCGGCGCCGCACCGGCAGAGGCGGCCACAGCGCACGCGCACTGAGCGCGGTTACGCCAGCCCCACCCCGCGCCCATCGCCCACGGCCTGCGGCCATTGCAGGTCGCTCAATTGCCCGCTTGCAGCGGCAGACCCAGAGCGCGGTGCAGGGTGGTTTGTTGCACCCAGATGCGCTGCTGCAGTTGCAGCGTGGCCAGTTCGGCTTGCAGGCGTGCGGCGCGGACTTGGCGCCAATCCAGGCCAGAGACCATGCCCAGTTCGCGGCGGCGTTGGGCGTCGCGCTCGGTGCGCAGCACCTCCTGGACGCGTTGCTGCTGCACCGCCAGTTCTTCGCGCAGGCCTCGGTAGTCCAGCAGCGCACCTTCCACGTCGAGCACGGCCTTGTTCAATGTGTCGCGCAGGGCCAGGGCTTGTTCTTGCAGCTTGAGCTGCGCCTGGTCTTCCTGCGCGGCCAGATGCTGCCATTGCACCAGCGGCACGGTGAGCTTGCTCACCAGGCTGCGCAGGGGGTTGTCGAGCCAGTCGCCCGGCCGGGTGCCTTGGGTGCCGTAGGCGGCGCTGAAGGTCAGGCGCGGGTAGCGCTGGCCCCGCGCTTCGGCCCAGCCGGCCAGGGCTTGGTCCACCTGGATGCGGGCCTGGGCCACGTCGGCGCGCAGCTCCAGCACGCGCGCGGGTTCGGCCAGCGGCAGGCCGGCCAGGGCCACGTCGGGCAGCGGCACGGGCTGCAGCTGTGGGCCCGCGCCGCCTTCGCCCAGCAGCACACCCAGGCGCAGTTGCAGCTGCTGCTGTTCGCGCTGGCGCTGCTGAAGTTGCAGCTGCTGTTCTTGAATCTGCGTGGCCACTTTGTCCACTTCCACCGGCGCCAGGCGGCCAGCAGCCACGCTGATGCGGGTCATGGCCAGCACGGCTTGCAGGTCTTCCAGGCGCTCGGCTTGCAGCGGGGCCTGGGCCTGCAGGCCTTGCCATTGCCAGTAGGCCTGAGCCACGTCGGCCAGCAACTGGGTGCGCAGGGCTTGGGCATCGCGTTCCTGCGAGCTCACATCCAGGCTGCGCTGACGGGCCCCGGCGGCCAGGCGGCCAAACAGATCCAGCTCGTAGCTGAGGCTGGCTTGCGCGCTGAAGGTTTGGGTGTTTGCCCCCGGCCGTTGCCGCGTGTCTTGGGCATTCAGGCTGGCCTCCTGCAGCCAGCGGCGGTCGCCATCGAGCTGGCGCGAGCGCGCCGCCTGCAGGCGCAGCGCGGCGCGGGCCAGGTCCAGGTTGGCGAGCAGCGCGCGTTGCTGCAACTGGGCCAATTGCGCGTCGACGACGGGCGTGGCGCGCGGGGCCTCCGGGCTGCCGTGCAGCCAGTGGGCGGGCGGTGAGGGTGGCGCGGGCGGTGCCTTGGGCACGCTGCTGCAGCCCAAGAGCAGCGCACAGGCCAGGGCCAAGGGGCACAGACGGGCGCCGTGGCGCAGGGGGAGGGAGGGGCGTTGCATCATTCTCGGGCCAGGGCATCAACAGGAGACAAACGGGCGGCGCGGCGCGCCGGCAAGGTGCCAAAGAGCAAACCGATGGCGCAGGCCACGGCGCTGGCCACCAGCACCGCTTGCAGCGACAGCGTGGGCTTGAGCTGCTCTTGCGCCGCGCCAATGCCCAGCACGATGAGCCAGCTCAGGCCCAGCCCCAGCAGCCCCCCCAGCAGGCACAGCAGCACGGCTTCGATGAGGAACTGCAGGCGCACATCGCTTTGCCGCGCGCCAATGGCCATGCGAATACCGATTTCGCGCGTGCGCTCCGACACCGAGACCAGCATGATGTTCATCACCCCCACGCCGCCCACCAGCAGGGCAATGGCGGCCACGCCAGCCAACATGGCCGCCAGCGCGCCGGTGACGCTTTGGATTTTTTCGAACTCTTTTTGGGCGTTCCAGATGCGGAAATCTTCCTGCCCGTGCAGCGCGCGCAGGCGGTAGCGCACCTGCTGCTCCATGGCCTGGGGCGACTGCTTGTTGTCGAGGATCACGGTGAAGAAGTACGCGTCAAGGTCTGCATTGAATTTGCGCAGATAGGTGCTCATCGGCACATAGACCGGTGAGTCGCCTCCAAAGCTGATGCTGCTGTCGGAGATGGACTTGACCACGCCAATCACGGTGACCGGCAGGCCGATGGCGCTGACTTGCCCGGTTCGCGGATTCGGCAGCTGCGTGGTCTCCAGCAGCAGGGTGCGCCCCACGACCTGGGCCACGTTGGGGAACAGCTTTTGGCGCAGCGTGTCATCAATCACCACCGTTTGAGCGCCGCCCGTTTGGTCGGTCGGGGTGAAGACGCGCCCCTCTACGATCTCGTAGAGGCCCTTGTCGCTGAGTCGTTCGCTGTTGCCTTGAATAGAGACCGTGGCGTCTTTACGGGCCACGCGGGCGCTGCCCTGCGAGCTGCGTTCAACCTCAATGCGGCGCACACCCGGCAAACCGCCCAGGGCGTGCAAATCTTGCGGCGTGAATTTGCGCGTTTTGGCACCGGGGGGCAGCTTGGCATCGTCCGAAAACACCATGAGCTTGCCGGAGAACAGGCCCTGCAGGTTTTTCTCGATGTGATCGCGCGCCGCGCTGGAGATGGCCACGATGCTGACCACGGCGGCGATGCCGATGCTGATGCCCAGCGTGCTCAGGAGCGTGCGCAGGCGGTTGCCGTTGAGTGCGTCCACGGCGCTGCGCAGGCTCTCGCGGGCTTGCAGAGCCCAGCGGCCCAGGGCCTGCAAGCCACGGCGCAGCGGGGCGGCCGCGGGCAGCTGCGCGCGGGCCGCGGGGGCGAAGGGCGTGCGGCGCTGGTCACTCAAAATGCGACCGTCTTGCAATCGCACCACGCGCTGGGCGTGCTCGGCCACCTTGGGGTCGTGGGTGACGAGGATGATGGTGTGGCCGTCCTGGTGCAGTTGGGCCAGCAACTGGAGCAAGGCCTCGCCGCTGGCGGTGTCCAGGGCGCCGGTGGGCTCGTCGGCCAGGATGATGCGCCCGCCGTTCATCAGCGCGCGAGCGATGGACACGCGCTGCTGCTGCCCGCCGGAGAGTTCATTGGGCCGGTGCCCGCCGCGCTCGCCCAGGCCCAGGCGCTGCAGCAGTTGCTGCGCGCGGGCGCGACGTTGCTCGCCCAATGTGCCAGCGTAGACCGCGGGCAGGGCCACGTTGTCCACCGCGTCCAGGTAGGGCAGCAGGTGGTAGCGCTGGAACACAAAGCCGAAGTGCTCGCGCCGCAGCCGCGCCAGCTCGTCGGGCCCCATCTCGCCCACATCCACGCCGTCCAGCGTGAAGCGGCCGCTGCTGGGCACATCCAGGCAGCCCAGCAGGTTCATCATGGTGCTCTTGCCTGAGCCCGAGGCGCCCATGATGGCCACGTAGTCGCCGGCTTCGATGTCCAGGTCGACGGCATCCAGCGCGCGCACCGTGCTGCCGCCCAGCTCGTAATGGCGCGAGACACCGCGCAGTTCAATCAGCGCCATCTCAGTCTTTGCCCAGCTGTTCGGCCTTGTCGGCACCTGGGGCGAGCAGCACCTTGTCGCCCTGCTTCAGGCCGTCGAGCACTTCGGCGTTGATGCCGTCTTGCAGCCCCACGCGCACCAGGCGCTTGTTGGCAGCGGGCGCGCTGGCCGCACTGCCGGGTGAGGCTGCCCCCGCCTTGTCTTTGGCGCTGGTGTCGCTCAGCAGCACTTCGTAGCGCCCATCGCTCTGGCGCTCGCCCAGGGCCACCACGGGCAGGGTCAGCACTTGTTTGGCCTGCGCGGTTTCGATGTCGACCTGCACGGTCATGTCAGCAAAGAGCTTGCCGTCGCGGTTGTCCACGTCAAACAGCACGCCGTAGAAGCTGGCGTTGCCCGCGCGTTCGGGAATGGGCTGCACCACCTCGACCTTGCCGAGGAAGGGCGTGCCCTCCGTGGCCAGGGTGGTGAACTGCACCTTCTGGCCCACCTTCACCAGGTGCACGTCGGCCTCGGGCACACGAGTGCGCACCCGCATGGTGTCGAGGTTGGCCAGCGTCATCATCACCGGCGGCACCTGAATGGAGATCACCGTCTGGCCCTCTTGCACGGGCAGGCTCACCACCACGCCATCGATGGGTGCGGTGATCTGGGTGTAGCTTAGGTTCAGGCGCTTTTTGTCCAGGTCGGCCTGCAGGCGGCGGCGCTGCGCTTCCTGGCCTTTGATGTCTTGCTCGGCCTTGGCCAGTTCGGTCTCTTGGCGTTCCAGCTCTTGGCGCGCCACGGCTTCGGCCAGCGCCAGGCTGCGCAGGCGCTGCACCTCGCGTTGCAGCAGCTGCAGGTCCAGGCGGCGCCCTTGCAAGGCGGCGTCTTGCTGGGTCAGCGCGGCCTCGGCCTGGGCCACGTCGTTGCGTGCCAGATCGGGGTTGATGGTCACCAGCAGCTCGCCCTTTTTCACACGCTGGCCCAGTTGCACGTGCAGGGTTTGAATCTGCCCGCTGACCTGCGCGCCCACGTCCACCCGCAGCTTGGGCTGCAACACACCGGCGGCCAGCACGCGCTGGGTGATGTCGGCGCGCTGGACCTCGCCGGTGGCGGGTTCGGGCGGCTTGGGCGGTGGGTTCATCAGCCGCCAGCCCACCACACCAGCGGCCAACAGGGCCAGCACGATGAGCCGCCCGCGCCAGGCGCGCAGGCGCTGGCGCCAGCGCCGTTTGAGGGATTGGGGGGCAGGGGCGGTGTCAGGGCGTTCGGCGTTCAAGGGGCAAGTCTCCGCAACAGGCGTGATGGGCGGCGATTATGGGCGGCGCCCTCCTCGCGCCATCGACACCTCCCCGATCCGTGGGCGGACTGTCCGGAAGGCGCCATCGGCCCATGCCGCAGCTCATGCGCCGCCTGGTGGGGTTCATCCGGCATGGCTGCCCTTGGTCGCTTTCAGCGTGGGGGGATCGATACAGGGAAAACCACGATCTCGCGTGTGCGCTAAGGCCACGCCGAATGCCCTCTAAAGGGGGTGTCAGCGGAGTGGAGCGCGGCTGGCGTAGGGGACCCCGCTGGGCCATAGCGCGGCGCTGGGCAGTGCGCTGCCGTGCGCGGCCAGCCATTGCGCGGCGCTGATCCAGCCGCCGTGGGTGACGAGCAGGGCCTGAGCGGGGAGTGTGCTGCGGGCCTGGTGCACGCGCGCCAGCATGTCGGCCACCGACTCGCCGCCGCCGGGGCGGTGGTGGGCAAAGTCGGCCACCCAGGCGTCGATGTCGGCGCGGGGGATGTCGGCCCAGGCGCGGCCCTCCCAGTGGCCGAAGTCGGCCTCGCGCAGTGACTCCAGCCGCACATGGCGCCAGCCCCAGCGGTGCAGCCAGCGGCCCACGCTGGCGCAGCGCTGCAGCGGCGAGGTGTGGATGGTGTGGGGCAGGCGCTGGCGTCGGGCCAGGGCCTGGATGCGGCGGGCCAGGCGCTTGGCGCGGCGCCAGTGCACGGGGGGGTCGAAGCGCCCGCCCACCACCAGGCCTTGGATGCCTTCGGGGCGCGGGTGGCGCCAGGCGTAGAGCTGGGGCATGGGGGCTAGAACCAGCGGGTGAGTGCCAGCAGGGCCAGCAGCGCGGCCAGCTCGCCCAGTTGCTGGCTGGCGCCCAGGGTGTCGCCGGTGTAGCCGCCCAGGCGCCGCTCCAGCTTGCTTTGCAAGTACAGCGTCATGGCCGCGAGGGCCAGCAGCGCGCCCGTGATGAGCGGCACATCGTCCGGCATGGCCAGCGCCCAGCCCAGCGAGGCCAGCAACACCCAGCCCAGTGCCAGGGCCAAGCCCGGGGGGCTGATTTGCGTGGCCAGGGGCTTGGCCTTGGCGTGCTCGGCATCGCCCGCATAGGGCAGGGTGTGCATGAGCCACACCGGCGCGGCGCGCGAGGCGCATTGCCCCCAGGCCAGCGCGGCGGCGGCCAGCACGGGGTCGATCTCGGCCAGTGCCACCAGGCAGGCGGCTTTGAGGCCCAGCACCATGATGAGGGCCAGCGCGCCGTAGCTGCCAATGCGCGAGTCCTTCATGATGGCCAGCACGCGCTCGCGCGTGTGGCCGCCGCCCAGGCCGTCAAAGCTGTCGGCCAGCCCGTCTTCATGAAAGCCGCCGGTGAGCCACAGCCCCAGCACCATGGCCAGGCCCACGGCCACGCTGGGCGGAAAGAGCTGCAGCGCACCCAGCAGCAGCGCGCCGCTGATCAGGCCCAGCAGCGCGCCCACCAGCGGGAAGTAGCCTGCACAGCCTTGCAGCCATTCGGGTTTGAAGCCTACCCAGCCGGGAATGGGCAGGCGCGTGAAGAACTGCAGAGCAATGAAGAACAGGCGGAGTTGGTGCATGGGCAAAGGGGCTGCGGCGCTAAGGGGTGTGCGCTCAGTGCAGACGGGGTTGGGGGTCGGGCCAGCGTTGGTACAGCGCTTCGAGCTGGGGTTGGGATTGCAGCAGCAGCTCGCAGAGCTGGGGGTCGAACTGCTGGCCGGCTTGGGTGCGCACATGCTCCAGCACCTGCGGCAGCGCCCAGGCACTGCGCCAGGGGCGGTGGCCCATGAGGGCGTCAAAGGCATCGGCCAGCGCCACGATGCGCCCGGCCACATGGATTTGCTCGCCCGCCAGGCCGCGCGGGTAGCCCTGGCCGTCCCAGCGCTCGTGGTGCTCGTGCGCAATGGTGGCGGCCAGTTGCAGCAGCGAGCGGCCTGAGTGGCGCAGCAGCTCGTAGCCAATTTGCGCGTGCAGCTGCATGTGCTGGCGCTCTTGCGCGTCCAGCACGGCGGGCTTGTCCAGAATGCTGTCGGACACGCCCACCTTGCCCACATCGTGCAGCGGTGCGGCCTGGCGCAGCTGCTCCACCTCGGCATCGGGCAGGCCCAGGGCCTGGCCCAGCAGCGCGGCAATCTCGCTCACACGCTGCACGTGAAAGCCGCTTTCCTTGGCGCGGTGCTGCACGGCCTCGCCCACGATGTAAACCGTGGAGCGCTGGGTTTCCTCGATTTCCTCGCGCATCAGCAGGCTCTCGTAAGTGATGGCCACATTGGCGCAGAAGATCTCCAGCAGCTCACGCACCTCGGCGTCGATGAGGTCGGTGAATTCCATATAGAGCAGGCTCTCGTTGCCCGCACTGGTGCGGTAGTAGCCCACATAGCGCAAGTCCTCGAAAAACCCCGTGCACTGGTCCAGCGCACGCTGCAAAGCGGCGTGCACTTTGGGCGGCAGCTCCTGCACCTCGGAGTCGTCCAGCAAGCCCTGGTACTGCGTGGTGGCTGCCAGCACCTTGAGCCGCCCCTGTGCGTGCGAGGCCGCATATGCACTCACGCGGCTGGCGCACAGGCCATGGGCTTCGTAGCCCAAGAGGTGCGCCACCTGCTCCAGCACCGAGGAGGCGAACTGGCGCAGATTGTGCGAGTCGTAGACGCGCGTGATCGCGTCAATCGAGCGGCGCAGCGCCTGGCGTGACTGCTCGATGATCATCAAATCCCGATACGCCCGCAGCGCCGCATAAAACACCGTGGTCAGCTTGCGCTTGGTGAGCTCGGTCTTTTCTTTGTAGTCGTTGATGTCGTAGTTCTTGATCACCTGCTCTTCAGGCGCCTGACCCGGCTGGCCCGTGCGCAGCACGATGCGCATGCGCTGGTTGCGCAACTCCTCGCGGATGTAGCGCGCCAAGTCCAGCCCCGCGTGCTCGGTCTCCATCACCACGTCCAGCAGCACCAGGGCAATGTCATCGCGCTGCGCCAGCAGCGTGCGCGCCTCGGCGCCGCCGTAGGCATTCACAAAGTTCAGGCCCCGCCCCGCGAACTCAAACCCCACCAGCGCCAGCTCCGTGACCTGATGCACCGTGGGGTCGTCATCCACGATCAGCACCGTCCAAGGCGGGCGTGTGGAGGTGGGCTCGGGCTCGGGCAACTCGTCGGCAAACAGCAAGTCGGACATAAGCGCCTCAACAACACGCCTATACAAGGCGCAAGTGGCCGCGATTATGGGCGCAGCCCCCAGGCCTGACCACCCATGCCCGAGTAGGGGGCTGTGCTTGGGGTTTGGAGTGCTTCCGCACACAGGCCGAGGCCAGGGTGCCGATCGAGGTCCGGCGCCAGTTCTACAAGGAGCGCCTGTCCCCTGCCACTGTGCGACGAGCGTGGAGCAATACCGATAACATCACCCAGAGACTCACCGCCTGAGAAGTGGGTCGACCCGGAGAGTTGTCATGAATGTGAGCGGTTTGGTCAGCGTCTTGATGTCCTCGTTGCCCCGGGCCGCCATCGTTGGCGCCACCTTCGGTTCAATGTCCGCGGTGGCGGTCGAGCTGCCTGAGCCCTTGCTGGCGGCGCGAGACAAGGCTTTGGCGCGGGGCGCCATGCTGGCGGCGCAGGTAGACAACCAGGTCGGCTACCAAATGGTAGGCCGTAGCGGCCGAGGGGAAGCGCGGCAAACGCTGAGCTGCTGGGAGGCCAAGAAGTCGCGTGCGCGCCGCGAGGCAGCGCAGCCCGTCAGCGAAGAGGTTGAGGGGGCACTGGACCTGGCACCGCCGCTGCCCTTGAACCCCGCGGATGCACCGCACCGCCTGCTGTTGGAGCTGGAGACCGTCAAGCTGCGCGAGGGTGGGAGCGATCCGGCCAAGCCGCTGGAGTACGAGGGCACCGGCAGCCTGGGCAAGAAGAAGGTGGTCCAGTTCGACGCGCTGATCAAGGTGGACAGGCAGCGGCAGGAATTGCTGACGGTGCGCTACCGCTTCAAAGGCATACCCATGACGCGCAAGCTGGACTACCAAATTGACTGGTCCGACACGCCGCAGGGGTGGCTACCCGTCCAGGCCGAGTATTCGGTGGATATGAGGATGCTGCTGCTGTTGTCCGCTCAAATCGAGCGCCGGATGGCCTTTTCGGGCTGGGTCAGCCCAGAGGCCCGAAAGCTGGCGGTGTGTGACGAAGCCAAGTCGTGAGCTGATGCACCGTGGGGCCCAGCGCAACCTCACGTCGCCGCAACTGTCTTGGGCCTAGGTGAAGAAGGCGGCAAAGGTCCAAAGCAGCGGTGTGAGTTTCAAAAATCGACTCATCAATTCGACCACCGAGAACGCGTCAGGGCTGAGACCCGCATCAGCACCGCCGCCAGCAGGCAGGGCAGCCAGACCCAAATCAGCTCGGAATACAAAACCCGCAGACCTGCTTCGCCGAAGAAGCGCTTCAAGCTCAAGGGTGAGGCCTCGATAGGCCGAAACCAAGAGAAATAGCGCTCTGTGCTCAGCGGCCAAAATAGGGCAGCGCCATGGCCCGCATTGGTGCATGTGTCGAGCAAGGGGTGCGAGGCTGCACACACCAGCAGGTAGATAAAGGGGCGCACAGCCGATTGCGAATAGATTCGCGACCACACCACCGAAAAGATGGCGGCCACCATGAGTGCAAAGGCTAGCGAATGGCTGGCGCCACGATGGCCGAATTCACTGGCGTAGGGAATGCCAAACCGATGCAGTGCCACATCGGCATCCGGCAAGATCGAAACCACCAGCCCCAGTATCAACAAACTCGGAGCGATCGCTTTCGACCCCAAGGCAAGTTTGCCCGCGATCGGTACGGCAATGTGGCTAAGAATGCTTGGCATGTGACCTCTTTTGGTTTGCTGGGGCGACCTCAATGGCCCAGGGCGTTTTCAACCATGATCTCTCGGGGTTGCGTGCCTATTGCGCCGCCTCACTTACCCCCGCGCTGGCAAAGCTGGCCATGTCGCGCAGCAGGGTGGCGGCGCTTTGCAGCAGGGGCCAGGCGAGGGCGGCGCCGGAGCCTTCGCCCAGGCGCAGGCCCAGGTGCAGCAGGGGCGTGGCTTGGAGCTCGCGCAGCATGAGGGCGTGGCCCGCTTCGGCCGATTGGTGGGAGAACACGCAGCGTTGCAGCACGGCGGGTTGCAGTCGGGCGGCCACCAGCACGGCCGCACCGGTGATGAAACCGTCCACGACGATGACGCGGCGCTGCAGCGCGGCTTCGAGCACGGCGCCCACCATCATGGCGATTTCAAAACCACCCAGGGCGGCGAGGGCGGCCAGCGGGGTTTGGGCGTCGGGGTGGCGGCGCAGGGTGCGTGCCAGCACTTCGGTTTTGTGGGTGAGTTGGGTGTCGTCCACGCCGGTGCCGCGCCCGGTGCAGATTTCAATGGGCAAGCGTGCCAGGCGCGCCAGCAGCAGTGCGGCGGCGGATGTGTTGCCTATGCCCATTTCGCCCAGCAGCAGCACGTTGCCGGGCAGGCCGGCCAGCAGTTCGCGCCCGCGCTGCAGGGCTTGCCCGCACTGTGCTTCGCTCATGGCCGGACCTTGGCTGGCGTCGGCCGTGCCGTGGGCGATCTTGGCGTTGACCAGCCCGGCACGGGGCGTGAAGTCGTGGGCCACGCCGGCGTCCACCACCTGCAAGGCCAGGCCGTGTTGGCGCGCCAGCACGCTGACGGCCGCACCTCCGGCCAGGAAGTTTTCGACCATCTGCCAGGTCACGTCCGAGGGGTAGGCCGAGACGCCTTGCGCGGTGAGGCCGTGGTCGGCGGCAAACACCAGCAGCTGCGGGGCCTGCAGCTCAGGCGCGGTGCTGCCCAGCACCAGGCCGAGTTGCAGCATCAGCGCTTCGAGCTGGCCCAAAGCCCCCAGGGGTTTGGTTTTTTGGTCAATGCATTGGCGCAGCGCGGCGTGCAGCTCGGGCTGCTCCAGGCTGTCGATGGTGGGGATGAGGGTGCTGCTTGAGGTCATGGCTGTTGGGGCTTTTTGAACTGGTCAGTGCGCGTCTAGCAGTTGCATGAGCGTGGCGTGGCCCAGATGGGTTTGCACAAAGTCGGCCAGGCCTTGGAACACGGGCTCGAGCCCAAGCTGGGCGGGCTCGGGCAGCCCCCAGCTGTCCAGCAGGGCTTGCAGCAGCGAGGCTTGTTCAAACAGGCCGTGGGCGTAGAGGCCCAGCACCGGGCCGCACTGCCAGCCATTGGGCTGGCCGTGGGCGTCGCGCAGCACGACTTCAGGTGCGGCCAGGCTGGGGTGGGGCGCGGTGCGGCCGTGGTGGATTTCGTAGCCCTGCACTTGCAGGCCTTGCAGCGCGGCCCAGGGGCCTTGCAGCGTGGGGCTGAACTGCAGCGCGGCGGGGCGCAGCAGCTTGTCGTTTTCGTACTGGGTGACCAGGGGCAGCAGGCCCAGGCCCGGGGCGTTGCCGTCCAGGCCGTGGGGGTCTACCAGCGCTTCGCCCAGCATTTGCAGGCCGCCGCAAATGCCCAGCACGGGCTTGCCCGCCGCGGCGTGGGCGTTGATGGCGGCGTCCAGCCCCTGCGCGCGCAGCCAGGCCAGGTCCGCCGCCACGGCTTTGGAGCCGGGCAGGATGATGAGGTCTGCGCCCTGCAGCGCGGCGGCGCTGCGTGCCCACACCAGGCGCACGCCGCTCAAAGCCCGCAGGGGCTGGAACTCGTCGAGGTTAGAGAGGCGTGGGTAGGCCACGATGGCAATGCGCCGCTGCGCCGGGGCGGGGCCCCCGCCGCTGGGGGTGTCGTCAAACACGCCGTCTTCTTCCGGCAGGCCGTGGCCGCGCCACAGCGGCAGCACGCCCAGCGTGGGCACGCCGGTGAGGGCCTGCAGTTGCTGCGGCCCGGGGGCCAGCAGCGCAGCGTCGCCACGAAAGCGATTCAGCACAAAGCCGCGGATCAGCGCGCGCTCGGCCGCAGGCAGCAGCTGGTGCGTGCCGTAGAGGTGGGCGAAGGCACCGCCGCGGTCGATGTCGCTCACCAGCAGGCATTGCGCCTGGGCTTCAAGCGCGGTGCGCATGTTCACGTAGTCGTTGGCGTGCAGATTGATCTCGGCGGGCGAGCCCGCGCCTTCGATCACCACGACATCGTTCTCGCTCATGAGCGCATGCAGCGCGGCCTGGGCGTGGGGCCAAAGGCGCTCTGAGCGTTCGCGCCAGGGCATGGCGGTGAGGGCGCTGTCCACCTCGCCCCAGACGATGCACTGCGCGCGCGTGTCGGCCTCGGGCTTGAGCAGCACGGGGTTCATGCGCACATCCGGCGCGCAGCGTGCGGCCAGGGCCTGGAAGTACTGGGCCGAGCCGATCTCGCCCATGCGCCCGTCCAGCGTGGGCACGACGCGGGCGTTGTTGCTCATGTTCTGCGCTTTGAAGGGCGCGACTTTGAGCCCTTGGTTGGCGTAGAAGCGGCACAGCGCCGTGCTCAGAAAGCTCTTGCCGGCATTGCTGGTGGTGCCCAGCACCATGACAGCGCGTGCGCGGGGTTTGGAGGTGGGGCTCATGGGGTGAGGATGGGCTGTGGGGCCAAGAGGGGTTCGAGGGCATCCAGCGCGCGCCACAGCGCGGCCTGGCTGGCGGGCGGCTGCACGCTGAGCCGCCACCAACCCGGCGCGCCCAGGCTGGCGGCGCAGCGCAGCTTCACGCCGTGCTCGCGCAGTGTCGTGCGGCGTGGGGTCAGATCGTGCGCGGCGCGCCCGAGGGTGAAATTGCTGTGGCTGGGTTGCAGCACCCAACCGCGCTGGACCAGTGCGGTGTGTTGGGCTTGCTGCCACAGGCGCAGTGTGTGGCGTTGGGCGCGGTAATGCGCCTGCGCGGCCTCGCCAAAGGCGTGATGCAGCAGCACCACGCCCTCCGCGCCCAGCACCCAGCTGGCGGCCAGGGCGCGAAGTTGGGCCGCGTCGGCCTCCTGCCCCTGCGGGGCTTGCAACACGGCGGCGCGCACGCCGGTGGTGGCCAGCGCTTTGTTGGGGCAGCGCAGCACCCAGGCGGCTTGCAGCAGCGCTTCGGGAAGGTGGCTCGAGCCGTGCAGGCGCAGCTCGGCATAGGCCAGATCCACGCACAGTTGCAGGCGCGGGTGGCGCCGCAGCAGCGCGGTCAAGGCGTGCGCCTCCTCAGGGCTCAAGCCGCGCCCCGTGGGGTTGCAGGGCTCGCACAGCCACAGCAGGGCGGGCTCGTGGGTGGGGTCGCAGGCCTGCACCACCTCATCCACGCAGGCGTAGGGGCTGACGGCCAAGCCCAGCGCACGCGCCGCGGCGGCGTAGTCGGCAAAACCCGGCGTGGGCACCCACACGCGGCGCACACCGCGCAAGAGCGCGTGCAGGCTCAGGCGGCGTATGCCCTCGGCGCCGCCCGCGCACAGGCTCAGGCGCTCGGGTGCCACGCCCAGCTCGTGGCTGAGTTGGCGGTACAGCGCGCTGTAGTGTGGGTCGGGGTAGTGGTGGCGGTCGGCCTGGGCCAGCGCGGTGCTCAGCCACGCGGGCGTGGGCACGCAGCTGGCGTTGGACGAGAAATCATGCGGTGCGCGGCCCAGCGCGTCGGGGCCGCCGTGTTCGGTCAGCGTCATGCGAGGGCTCCTTGCAGCAGGGCCGAACACAGCGGCAACAGCGTGGCCATCAGCAGCGCGGCGCCCCAAGCCACGCGGCGGCAGCGCTGCACCGCAGCGGCGATGTCGGCGCCGCACGGCGCGCGGCCTGCGGCGTTGAGAACATACACGCCGGGCTTGCTCAGGCGCAGGCCCAGCTGCAGGGCCAGCGCGCCCATGGGCCAGCCGCCGTTGGGGCTGGGCGTGGCGCGGGCCTCGTGGCGCAGCCGTGGCCAGTGGCGCGGCGCGCACAGCATGAGGCCGGTGAGGCGCGCGGGCAGCAGGTTGAGCAAGTCATCGGCGCGCGCCGCCCATTTGCCCGCCCATTCATAGCGCCCGCGGTAGCCCCACATGGCGTCGGCCGTGTTGGCAAAACGGTAGAGCGCCGCACCGGGCAGGCCCGCCAGGGCGAAGTACAGCAGCGGGGCCAGCACGGAGTCGCTGAGGTTTTCAGACAGGGTTTCGAGCGCGGCCTCGCGCACCTCGTCGGCGCTGAGCTGCGTGGTGTCGCGGCTGACCAGGCGCGAGAGCTGCGCGCGGCCCTCGGGCAGGCTGCGCTGCAGCGCAGCTTCCACGGCGGTCACTTCCTCGCACAGCAGGCGCAGCGCCAGCAGTGGCTTGAGCAGCAGGCCCAGCACTAGTACCGCCAGCACGGCGGGCAGTTGCAGGGTCAGAGCTTGCAAGGCCCAGGCCAGGGCCACGCACAGGGCTGCGCCCAAGCTCCAGGCCAGTGCCCCGAGTGCAAACGCCGCTGCCGCAGGCAGGGCGTACAGGTGCGGGCCCAGCGCGCCCAGGTAGCGGCCCATGCCCACCACGGGGTGGGCCCACACGGGCGGCTCGCCCCAGCGGTGGTCCACCCACAGGGCCAGGAGCAGGGCGCAGGCGCTGATCAAGCCTCGGCCTCAGTCTTCAATCCCGCGCTGTGCGGGCACGCCGGCTTGGTAGTGGTGCTTGACGAGGCGCATCTCCGTGACGGTGTCGGCCAGGGCGATGAGCTCCTCGGGCGCGCCGCGCCCGGTCAGCACCACGTTAACGTGGCTGGGGCGCTGGCGCAGCACCTCCAGCACAGCGTCCAGCCCCAGCCAGCCGTAGCGGATGGGGTACATGATCTCGTCCAGCACCACCAGAAAGTGCTCGCCCGCGGTGATCAGCGCGGCCGCGCGCGCCCAGCCCTGGCGCGCCAGTTCGGCGCTGTGCTCCAGGTCTTTGCTCTTCCAGGAAAAGCCGTCGCCCAGGCCTTCGATGGGCACGCCCAAGTGTTCGAACATGCGGTGTTCACCGAAGCGGGCGCTGGGCACTTTCATGAACTGGTAGATGTGCACGCGCTTGCCCCGGCCGTGCGCGCGCAGCGCCAGGCCAAAGGCGGCGGTGCTCTTGCCCTTGCCGTCGCCGGTGTGCACGAGGATCAGGCCACGGCGCTCGGCGGGCTGCTCCAGCCTTTGGTGGTTCAGGGGTGGGGTTTCAATTTGCATGGTCGTCGGGGGCGGGTAGAAGCATGTCTTGCAGCGGGCGGCCTTGGCGCCAGCCCACTTGCGACAGCATGGGTTGTTCGTAGAAATGCGGCACGGGGCCCAGGCACAGCAGGCCCAGGGCCAGGGCGCCCTGGGGCAGTTGCAGCGCCGCGCCCAGGGCTTCGGGGTCGAACATCGACACCCAGCCCAGGCCCAGGTTTTCAGCGCGCGCGGCCAGCCAGAGGTTTTGCACCGCCGCGCCCACCGAGCACAGCGCCATCTCGCGCGGCAGGGTGCGGCGGCCAAACACGGTGCCGTCGTCCGGGGCCAGCACCAGGGCCAGCAGCTCGGCGCAATCGGCCAGGCCTTCGACCTTGAGGCGCAGGAATTCGTCAGCGCGCGAGCCCAGGGCCTCGGCCGTGGCCTGACGTTCGGCCTGCACCAGCGGTGCCAGGCGCGCGCGCCAGGCCGGGGTGGACAGCCGCATGAAGCGCCAGGGCTGCATCAGACCCACCGAGGGCGCCAGGTGCGCGGCCTGCAAAAGGCGCTGCAGCTGCGCGTCGGGCAGCGGGGCGCTGGGCAGGAAGTGGCGGCAGTCGCGCCGTGCCTCCATCACGGCCCAGAGGGCCTCACGCTCGGCGCTGCTGAAGGGGCTGCTGCTCATGCTCAGCGCAGGGCAGCGCCGAAAAAGCGCGCCACGGCCTCGGGGTTGGAGGGGAAGTAGTGGTGGATGTAGCTGGCCAAGAGCGAGCCCTGCACATAGAGCGCCTCGGCCGCACGTCCGCCGTTGGGGTTCTCGGCCCGTGTGTGCGGCGCGGGGCCGCTTTGCATGAGCGAGTAGTGAAAGGTGTGGCCGCGCAGCGGCTGCGCGGACTGCGGCCAGCACACCGACTGCAGGCCCAGCGCGGCCAGACGCGGCTGCATCTGCGCCTGACCCGGCAGCAGGCCGGCCATGGCGTGGCTGTGGCCCTCGCCGTCGGTCAGGCTCTGCAGCAAGCACAGCATGCCGCCGCACTCCGCCAGCAAGGGCTTGTGCGCGGCCAGGTGCTGGTGCAGCGCCTCAAAAAAACTGGGGTGAGCGCGCAGCGTGGCGGCATGCAGCTCGGGGTAGCCGCCGGGCAGCCACAGCGCGTCGCACGCGGGCAGCGGCTCATGCGCCAGGGGCGAGAAAAAGTGCAGCTGTGCGCCCATCTCGCGCAGCACATCCACATTGGCGGGGTAGATGAAGGAGAAGCAGGCGTCGCGCGCAATGGCCAGATGCAGGCCGCGCAGCGGCTGCTCGGGGTGGGGCGGTGTGGGCGGCTCGGCTTCAGCCAGGGCCAGTGCGGCGGCTTGCGGCGGCCAGCCTTGGCCCAGGGCCTGCGCGGCCAGCCAGGCCTCGGCCCAGGCGTCGAGCTGCTCGTCCAGCTGCGGGCATTCCAGCGCCTGCACCAGGCCCAGGTGGCGCTCGGGCAGGGCCAGGGCCTCGTGGCGCGTGAAGGCCGCCAGCAAGGGCAGCTCAGGCGGCAGGCCTTGGGCCAGCATGCGCGCATGGCCCTCGCTGCCCACGCGGTTGGCGATCACGCCCGCCACCTGGATGTCGCTGCGGTAGCGCGCCAGGCCTGTGGCCAGGGCCGCAAAGGTCTGGGCCATGCCCGAGGCGTCCAGCACCACCAGCACGGGCAGGCCAAAGGCCGCGGCCAAATCGGCACTGCTAGGTTGGCCATCAAAAAGGCCCATCACGCCTTCGACGAGGATGAGGTCGGCCTCGCGTGCGGCGGCACAGAGCAGGGCGCGGCAATGCGCCAGCCCGCCCATGAAGAGGTCCAGCTGGTAGACCGGTGCGCCGCTGGCGCGCTCCAGCACCATGGGGTCGAGGTAATCCGGCCCGGTCTTGAACACGCGCACGCGCTGGCCTTGGCGCCGCGCCTGGCGCGCGATGGCCGCAGTGATGCTGGTCTTGCCTTGACCGGAAGCCGGGGCGCTGATGAGAAAGGCGGGGCAGTGCGTGGCGCTCATGGGCGGTACTTCATTCAGGCATTCAAAGCCACCCAGCGTTCGTGCACGCGCACGATGAGCAGGCGCTGCTCAAACACGGCTTGCAGTGCGGCATGGGTGGCGGGGTCGCCGGGGGCGCCGTGGTGCACCACGCGCCCGGCTTGCATGACGATGATGGACTGCGCTTGCAAAGCCACGTTCAGCTCGTGCAGCACCGACAGCACCAGCGTGCCCGTTTGGGCGCGGGCGCGCACGATGTCCACCCAGTCGCTTTGGTGCGGTGGGTCCAGGTGGGCCAGGGGTTCGTCCATCAAGAGCAGGGGTGACTGCACGGCCAGCGCCCGCGCCAGCAGCACGCGCTGGCGCTCGCCGCCCGAGAGCGTGTGCAGCGCGCGGTCGCGCCAGTCCCAGCACTGCGTCTGGCGCATGGCCTGCTCCACGGCGGCGTGGTCTTGCGTCGAGGGTGGTGCCAGCCAGGCCTGGTGCGGCAGCCGGCCCAGCATCACCACCTCGGCCGCGCGCAGGCCTTCGGTGCGGATGGATTCGCTCTGCCCCAGCCAGGCCAGGGTGCGGGCGTGTTCACTCGGGGTCAGCTGCTGGGCGTCCTGCCCGCCCAGCAGGCGCTGGCCCTCAAAGGGCAGCAGCCCAGCCAGGGCGCGCAGCAGCGTGGATTTGCCCGCGCCATTGGGGCCCACCACGGCCAGCCAGCCGGGGGTGTCAAAGTGCAGCGCGATGTCGTGCAGCACGCGTTGGCCGTCGAGCTGCAGCTGCTGCAGCGTCAGCGAAAGCGGGCGAAAAGGCAGGCTCACCGCGAGCCTCCGAGCACGCCCTGGCGGTGCATCAGCCACAGCAAATAGCTGCCGCCCAGAATGGCGGTGAGCACGCCCACGGGCAGCTCCTGCGGGGCAATGAGGCTGCGCGCCAGCACATCAGAGGCCAGCAGCAGCGCCCCGCCGGTGAGGGCCGAGAGCGTGAGCAACTGGCCGTGCGTGGCGCAGCCCCAGCTGCGCACCAGGTGCGGGGCCACCAGGCCCACAAAGGCGATCAGCCCGCAATGCGCCACCGCCGCGCCCGTGGCCAGCGCCATGGCCGCCACCAGCAGCAGGCGCAGCGGCATGAGCCGCACGCCCAGCGACTGCGCCGTGGCCTCGCCCAGGGCCAGCGCGTCGAGCATGCGCGCGCAGCCCAGCGCCACACCCCAGCCCAGCAGCAAGGTGCTGGCCAAAATGCCCACGGCCGACCAGCCCAGATAGCCCGTGGAGCCCAGCAAAAAGGCCTGCATGGCGCGCAGGATGTCGGGGTTGAGCATGCCCAGCAGTGCGGCCGCGGCACCGAGCACCACGCCCACAATCACCCCAGCCAGCAGCAGGCGCAAGGTGTGCTCCACACCGCGCGCCAGCACCAGGGTCAGGGCCACCGCGCCCAGCGCGCCCAGGGCCGCCGCGCCGGTCAGCCCCAGGCGCAGCGCCAGCTGCGTGGCCGCGGGCGAGAGGCCCAGGCCAAACAGCATGGCCGCCACGCCCAGCGAGGCCCCGGCCGAGGCGCCCAGCAAATAGGGGTCGGCCAGCGGGTTGCGAAACAGGCCTTGGGCAATGGCGCCCGACAGCGCCAGCAGCGCCCCGGCCAGCCACGCGCCCAGGGTGCGCGGCGCGCGGATGTCCCAGAGGATTTGGCGCAGGGTTTCGTCCTGGCTGAACCAGGGCGCAAAGCCCGTGGCCCCGGTGGACAGGCCCAGGCCCAGCAACAAGGCCCCCACCAGCAGCAAGGCCGCCAGCAGCCAGGGTGCGCGCGTGTTGGGCATCAGCGCATGCCTCCGGCTGCGGGCAGGGCGCCGTTCAAGGGCGGCAAGGGCACGGGCCCGGCGGCGGCCTGGCGCAGGCAGCGCAGCATGAGCTGCGCGGCTTCGTCCATGCGCGGGCCCGGGCGCACCAGCACGTCGGACTCATGCGCGCGCCACACACACAGCTGCTGGCGCTGCACCGCGCTGATGCGGCTCCAGCCCGGGCGCTGCGGCAGGCCGGTGGCGCTGCGCTGGCCCACCATGATGAGGGCGGGGTCGGCACGCACCACGAATTCCGGGTTGAGCTTGGGGAAGGGCCCGAGCTCGGGCGGCACGATGTTGTTCAGCCCCAAGCGCGCCAGGGTTTCGCCGATGAAGGACTGCGGCCCGGCGGCATAGGGCGCGGCGTCGACCTCGTAATAGACGCGCGTGCCGCGCATGCTGGCGGGCACTTGCTCGGCGGCCTGAGTAATGCCAGCGTCGATGCGCTGCCACAGCTGCTGGGCCTCGCGCGGGCGCGCCAGCAACTGCCCCAGCACACCCACGATGCGGCGCACATCGGCATGGGATTTGGGTTCCAGCGCCACCACCTTGAGGCCCAGGGCTTCGAGCCGCTCGGTCAGCCGCGAGGACAGCGCCAGCAGCACCACATCGGGCTTGAGCGCCAGCACGGCTTCCACTGAGGTGTCGTCCAGCCCGCCGAGCTTGGGGAGCTTTTGCACCGCCTCAGGGTGGTTGGAGTAGCGGTCTGTGGCCACCAGGCGCGCGCATTCGCCCAGCGCGCACACCGATTCGGTCAACGAGGGCAGCAGGCTGACGATGCGCTGCGGCGGTGCGGGCAGTTGCAGGACTGCGCCTCGGTCGTCTTTGAGCTTGACGGGCTGGGCCTGTGCGGGGCTCAGGCCCACCACCCCCAGCACCGTCAGGCCCAACAGCAGCCCGGTCGCCCAGCGTGCGGTACGGTTCATGGCAAGTCCTCCTGGGGCGTCACGGCCTGGGTGAATGCTTGGCCTGCGGCCATCAGCGTGAGGTGGCCGCAGCGGCGCGCCACGTCCTGGTTGAGCAGACCGAGCTGGTCGATGAAGCCGCGCACCTCGCGCGACAGGGGCGACACGCCCCAGCCCACCTCGTTGCTCACCAGCACGATGGGGCTGTCGATCTCCTCCAGCGCCTGCAAGAGCGCGGCGCGCTGCTGCAGCCAAGCCGCCTGGCTCGGGGGCTCTCCGCCCGCTGCCACATAGGGCATGAGCCAGTTGGTGAGCCACAGCGTGAGGCAGTCCACCAGCAGCAGGGTGTCGGCGCGCGCATGGGCGCGCAGCGCTGCGGCCAGGGCGCGGGGCTCCTCCACCGTGCCAAAGCCCGCCGGGCGGCTGGCCTGGTGGTGGGCAATGCGCGCGCGCATTTCTTCGTCGTGGGCCTCGGCCGTGGCCAGCACCTGCACGCGCCCGCCCCCGCGCTGCCAGCGCAGCGCCAGGCCTTCGGCATGGCGGGTTTTGCCGCTTTTTTGGCCGCCAACAATGAGGTGGTGCGCGCGCATGGGGTGGGGCCTCGTGGGGGTTTAGCGCGGTGTGTAGCGCAGACCCAGCTGCAGCGTGCGCGGCGCCTGGGCGTAGCCCCCCGCGGTCTCGTAGACCTTGTTCAGCGCGTTGTCCAGGTTGACCTGCAGGCGCAGGGCCGGGTTGACCTGGTAGCCCAAGTCCAGGTTGAGCAGGCCGTAGCCGCCCAGCTGGGTCTTGTTGTCGTTGCGGTCAAAGCGGCGGTCCGAGGCCAGCAGCTGTGCGCCCCAGCTCAGCGCGCCGAGCTGCTGGCTCAGGCGCACGGCGCCATGCAGCTTGGCGCGGCGGCCCAGCCAGAGCTGGGTGCTGGTGTCGCGTGCGTCCTGGCGGTCCACACTGCCTTCGAGCTTGACGCTGCCCAGCTGCCATTGGCCCGAGAGGCTCACGCCCTGCAGGCGCACGGCGGCGAGGTTGCCGTAGCAGCCGCCCCAGGTGGAGACGCAGTTGGAGGCAAAGCTGCCGTCCCACACGATCATGTCGCGCACATGGTTGCGGTAGACGGTCAGCGAGAGCGAGGCTTGTGCGGCATTCCAGTTCAGGCCCAGCTCGCGGTTGCGGCCGTGTTCAGCATCCAGCGCTGGAGCACCGGGCTTGGGACCGTATTCGCTGAAGAGCTGGTAGGGCGTGGGGGCGCGAAACGCCGTGCCCGCGCTGGCCCAGGCGCGCCACTGCGGGCTCAAGCGCCAGCCCGCGGCCAGGGTGCCGGTGCGCACATTGCCGAACTCGCTGTCGCGGTCCTGGCGCACATGGGCCTGGGCGTCCAGCGCGCCGAGCTGCAGCAAATAGCCCAGGCCCAGGGCGTTTTGGCTGCGCTGGGCGGCGTCGCGCTGGAGCAGGCCGCTGTTGATGAGCTCGTCCTGGCGGTGTTCGGCCAGCACATTGAGTTGGCCCGGGCCCAGGCGCAGGCTGCCGTGCAGCGCGGCGTTGCGCACGCGCGATTCGGTCAGGTAGGTGCGCCGCGCGTTGGTTTGGGTCTCGTAGCGGTCGCGGCCTTCGCCCAGGCTCAGCTCAGTCTGCCAGCCGTTTTGCCATTGCGCGCTCCACAGCAGGCGGCTGGCGCGCAGCTGTTGCAGGCTGCGGTCGTCCACGCCCGGCGCGGGCTTGGCGCTGGCGTCGTAGTCGGCGCTGTTGAAGCTGGCAGTGCTCAGCAGCTCCACGCGGTGGCGGCGGTCGAGCTGCCAGCCCAGGCGCGCATTGAGGCTGTTTTGGCGCCAGCCGTCCAGGTCGGCCTGGTAGTTGGGGTCGGCCACTTTGCGGGTGTTGAAGCCCTCGGCCACTTCGGTGGCCAGGCCCAGGCTGTAGTCCAGTGCGCCCAGGCGGCCCGAGGCACTCATATCGCCCTTGACCCGGCCCAGGCTGCCCAGGGCGGCGCCGAAGGAGAGGCGCTGCTCATCGCCCTGGCGCGTGAAGACTTGCACCACACCGGCCACGGCGTCGGAGCCGTAGATGGCGCTGGCCGCGCCGCGCACGATTTCAACGCGCTCGATCTGCGCCAGCGGGATGGCTTGCCAGCTCGCACCGCCCGAGCCCGATTGCGTGTCCACGCGCACGCCGTCAATCAGCAAGGCCGTGTGCTGCGAGTTGGCGCCGCGCAGGAACAAGGAGGTGGTGGCGCCGGGGTTGCCGTTGCGTGCAAATTCAAAGCAGGCTTGGCCGCGCAGCAAGTCGGCCAGGCTGCCAAAGCCCAGGCGTTCGATGTCGGCACGCTCCAGCACGGTCACGTCGGCCAGCACTTGGTCGAGCTTGAGCGCGCTGCGCGTGGCGGTGATCTGGACGGTGTCGAGCTTGGTGCTGGGTGCCGGGGCGGCCAGTGCGGCGGGTGCTGCGCTGATCAGGGCCAGCAGTGCGGCGGTGAGGGCGGTGGCTTGGGCAGGGGCGGCCAGTGCCGTGCCGCGCGAAGGCGTCAGGGAGGAAGTCATGATGTTGGAAACGGACCAATAGGCGAAGTCAGCCAGCCCGCCGCTTCCCCGGCCGCAGGCTGCATACCAAGGCCCGCCCCAAGAGGTGAGCCTCACGCTGTTGGCCGGTCTCCGGGCTGATGGCACACGCCGCCCAACCCTTCCCAGCCCTGCATCGCGGCAGCGCCAGTGGGTGTGTTCAAGGCAGCTCGCAGCGCGTGCAGCGCTGCGGCCATTTACCGTTGCGGGGACAGCTCGGTTTGGGGCTTTGCCGCTTTGCGCGGCAAGGCCCGGTCGATTCCCGTTTCACTGCGCCGCCAGAACAGGCCGCGCGAGCACCAACGCGGCGGATTCTAGCCCCGCACCCCGTGCCGCAGGGGCGCTATGAGGCCGTGTTGGCTCAGGCCTCAGGCTCGGGTTTGGCGGCCGCAGCTGGGCTGGGGCGCGGGGGCTTGGGGCGCTGCGGCTTGGCGTGGATTTGCGCCAGGGCCTGCGCCATCTGGCCTTGCAGCATGAGCGCTGCGGTGGGCAGGCTTTTGTCGATGCAGGCTTGCAGGGCATCGCGCTCGGCCTGCGGGGCTTTGCGCAGCACATAGGCCGCCACTTCGGCCTTGTGCCCGGGGTGGCCTATGCCCAGACGCAGGCGCCAGAAGTTGGCTGAGCCCAGCTGGGCCTGCATGTCTTTCAAGCCGTTGTGCCCGCCGTTGCCGCCGCCTTGCTTGAGCTTCATATCGCCCGGCAGCAGGTCCAGCTCGTCGTGGATGGCCAGGATTTCCTCGGGCGCGATTTTGAAAAACCGTGCCAGCGCGGCCACCGATTTGCCGCTGAGGTTCATATACGTCATGGGCTGCAGCAGCCACACCGGGCCGCTGGCACCGGGCGGGGTGACGCGCGAGACCAGGCCGTGGTAGCTGCGCTCGGGCTGCAAGGTGGCACGCCACTGGCGTGCGAGCTGGTCCACCCACCAAAAGCCAGCGTTGTGGCGGGTGTCTTCGTATTCAGAGCCGGGGTTGCCCAGGCCAACAAACAGGCGAATCATGGGGCGGGATTATCCGGCCGGCTGTGCCCCAGGGGCCGGCCCTCAGACGAAGGGCGCGCACACCACGCGGTTGCGCCCGGCGCCTTTGGCCTGACCCAAGGCCACATCGGCGCGTTTGATCAGCGCGTCGGGGTGCTCGCCCTCGGGCCTCAGGGCCGCCACACCCATGCTTGCGGTGACGGGGCCCAATGCACTGCTCACGTCCTGGCTGAGGGCGTCGAGCAAGCGCAGTGCCAGCTGCTGGACCTGATCGAGGTTTACCTCGGGGCAGATGAGCAGAAACTCCTCGCCGCCCCAGCGGCACAGCAAGTCCTGCTGGCGTATGCCCAGCATCAAGGTGCGGGCGGCCTGGCGCAGCACCTGGTCGCCCACATCGTGGCCGAGCTGGTCGTTGACGGCTTTGAAGTGGTCCAAATCCATCAGCACCACGGCCAGCGGTCGCTCGTAGCGCAGCGCGCGCCGCACCTCCTCGGCCAGCACACTGCTGCCGTGGCGGCGGTTGGGGATGAGGGTGAGCTCGTCGGTGAGCGACTGTTCCAAGCGGGCCTGTGCCTCGCGCCAGCGCCGCGCCGCAAAAATGGCCAGAAACACAGGCGAGAGGGTGACGGTGACCATCAGCTCGTCGAGCTCCCAGGACTCGTGACGGCGCGAGAATTCGTAGAAGCGCTCGTAGGCGTCGATGTAATCAAACAAAAAATGCAGCAGCAGCAAGCCCAGCAGCAGCAAGGCCACTTCAATCCACAGCGCGCGCTGGCTGTGCTGTCCAGGTTTTCGATGGGGTGCTTGGATGTTGCGCACGGCTTGTACGCATTGGGTGAATTTTTGCGGTGCCCGCACGGCGATCTCCTGGGCATGGCAATCGGCTAGCAAGGCGTCGACTTTAGGACTTTCGGTGTTGAGCTGGCGCCACCTTTGGGGCCCGTAACACGTGACATGGCGGCCCGCTGCAGGTGGGCTGCGGTGTTGCATGTGCGATTGGCGAGCCAAAGCTGGCCTGTGGCTCAAGGGGGAAACCCGCTCGCTTGCCTCGGGGGGAGGCTTGTGGGGGGGATGTCAACAGGGCTGCACAAAAGGCACCTGAGGCGGCACAGTCGTGCGGCGTTTGGGGTGGACTGCATCAGCCAACGAGGACCAATATGAAAGCCATCTGGTGTTTGGCCGTGGGAGTGGGGGTTCAAGGTGCGGCTCAGGCGCAGGAGGCGGCCGCGCCGCGCCTGGATCCGGTGGTGCTCAGCGTCACGCGCGAGGGGCGTTCGGCCTTTGAGCTGGCCGCCTCGGTGGACGGCGTGGATGCTGCGCAGCTGCGTGAGGGCAAGGCGCTGATCAACCTCTCCGACGGCTTGGCGCTGGTGCCGGGGCTGGTGGTGCGTGACCGCCAGAACTACGCGCAGGACGCGCAGCTCTCCATCCGTGGCTTTGGTGCGCGTGCCAGCTTTGGCATACGCGGCGTGCGCCTGTTGGTGGACGGCATTCCGGCCACGCAGCCCGATGGGCAAGGGCAGATCTCGCACATCGACCTGGGCACGGCGCAGCGCGTGGAGGTGCTGCGCGGGCCCTACTCGGTGCTCTACGGCAACGCGGCGGGCGGGGTGATTCAAGTCTTCACCGAAGACGGCCGTGGCCGTCCGCGTGCCCAGCTCAGTGCCTGGAGCGGGCCCGACGACAGCCAGCGTCTGGCGGTGAACGTCAGCGGCGCTGTGGGCGAGCTGGGCGTGGTGCTGGGCGCCAGCCGCTTTCGCACCGAGGGCTGGCGCCAGAACAGCCAGACCGAGCGGCGCCTGGGCAATGCCAAATTCAGCTGGCAACCCACGGCCGACACCCAGCTGCGCCTGGTGCTCAACAGCGTGGCCCTGCCGCAGGCGCAGGACCCGCTGGGCCTGACGCGCGCGCAAATGCAGGCCGACCCGCGCGGTGTGGACCCTGCAGCGCTGAGCTTCAACACGCGCAAAACAATGCATCAAACGCAGCTGGGCTTGCAGTGGGAGCAGCGCCTCAGCCCCCAGCACAGCCTGCAGCTGAGCCTGTGGCAAGGGCACCGCGACACCGAGCAATTCCAGGCCATTCCCGTGGGCACGCAGGCCGCAGCCACCCACCCGGGCGGGGTCATTGCGCTGGAACGCGACTACCGGGGCCTGGACCTGCAGTGGCGCTGGCAGCTCTCGCCCCAGGCCAGCCTGGTGCTGGGCTACACGCGCGATGGCCTGGCCGAGCAGCGCAGCGGCTATCAAAACTTTCTGGGCAGCGGCGCGGCCCAGCAGCTGGGCGTGCAAGGCGCGCTGCGCCGCAACGAGGACAACCGCGCCAGCAGCGGCGACCCCTACGCCCAGCTCAGCTGGCGGCTGCTGCCGCAGCTGGAGTTCAGCGCCGGGCTGCGCCGCGCGCAGCTGCGCGTGCGCTCGCAAGACCACTACATCAGCGCCACCAACCCCGACGACAGCGGCGCGGTGGACTACAGCGCCACCACCCCAGCCCTGGGCCTGAGCTGGGCCGTGGCGCCCGACTGGCGCGTGTACGCGGCCTGGGGCCGTGGTTTTGAAACCCCCACGCTCAATGAGCTGGCCTACCGCGCAGGCGGCCAGACCGGGCTGAATCTGGCGCTGCAAGGCGCGCGCAGCCGCCACACCGAGCTGGGCCTCAAAACCCGTGGTGCCGCGCTGGGGGATGTGAACCTGGCGCTGTTCGAGGTGGGTACCTCGCAAGAAATCGTCACCCTCACCAACCAGGGTGGGCGCAGCACCTTTCAAAACGCGGGCCGCACCCAGCGCCGTGGCGCTGAACTGGCCTGGAGCTGGGCGGGCAGCCAGGGCTGGGCGCGCCAGTGGCAGGCCCAGGCCGCCTACACCTGGCTGGATGCGCAGTACCGCGACGGCTTTCTCACCTGCACCGCCGCCCCCTGCGCGCGGCCCAGCGTGAGCGTGCCCGCTGGCGCGCGCCTGCCGGGCCTGGCGCGCCAGCAACTGGCGGCCACGCTGGACTGGCTGCCTACCCGGGGGCTGCGCGCGGCGCTGGAGCTGCGCCACCTGGGCGCCGTGCCCGTCAACGACTTGAACACCGACGCCGCCAGCGCCTACACCCTGCTGGGGGCCAGCCTCAGCCAGGAGCTGCGCACGGGGCCTTGGACGCTCAAAGCCTTTGTGCGCGGCGACAACCTCAGCAACCGCCGCTATGTGGGTTCGGTCATCGTCAACGACGGAAATGGCCGTTACTTCGAACCTGCCCCGGGCCGCAGCTGGGGTCTGGGCTTGAGTGCGCAGCTGCAGTATTGAGGCAATGCCTCGGCTCAATGCCGCGCGTCGCGCCGCGCGCTGGCAAAGCGCTCGCGGTATTCGTGCGGGGCCACGCCCAGGTGTTTGACGAAGAGTTTGCGCAGCGATTGCTCGGAGCCAAAGCCCACGCGGCCGGCCACGCTTTTGAGCGGCAGGTTGCCTTCTTCCAGCAGGCGCCGCGCCACTTCCAGGCGCGCGTTTTCCACGAACTGCAGCGGGCTGGTGCCGGTTTCGCGCTGGAAGACGCGGCGGAAGTTGCGCTCGCTCATGGCCGCGCGGCTGGCCAGGTCGGCCATGGAGACGGGGGCATCGAGGTGGTCCAGCAGCCAGTCCTGCACCTCGCGCAGGCTGGGGTGGTTGGAGCGCTGGCTGGCCAGGTGCACGCTGAACTGAGATTGCCCGCCAGGGCGCTTGAGGTAGACCACCAAGTCGCGCGCGATGTCCAGCGCCAGCTCGCGGCCGTGGTCTTCTTCCACCAGGGCCAGGGCGAGGTCTATGCCGGCGGTCACGCCCGCGCTGGTCCACACCTGGCCACTGCGCAGGTAGATGGCGTCGGACTGCACGCTCACCTCCGGGTAGCGCTGGGCCAGCAGGGATGCGGTGCTCCAATGGGTGGTGGCCGCGCAGCCTTTGAGCAAGCCCGCCTCAGCCAGAAAGAAGCTGCCCGTGCACAGCGCCACCAGACGCTCGACTTGTGGCGCCATGGCCGCCACCCAGCGCACCAGCTCCGGGTTGTGTTGCAGCGCCAGTTCAATGTCTTTGCAACCCACGATGATGGCCGTTTGCGGCACGCCCAAGGCCTCCAGCGAACTGGTGGCTTGCAGTTGCAGCAGGGTTTCAGAGGGCACGCCGCCAGCGTGCACCGAGGCCAAGGTCAGCTCATAGCCAGCCGCCTGGCCGCGCTGCCACAGGCGGCGGTTGGCGTAGTCGAACACGCTGAGCGTGCCCACGGCCTCCAGCGCTTTGAAGCCGGGGTAGATGACGATGGCCACGCGATGGCGGCCCCCGTTGTGGTGGGTGGGCATGACAGAACTCCTGCGGCAATGACAGACCCAGGGGGCGTGCCGCGGGGTGCCGCACTCCCGCCTAGCAAACTGGGCGCATCCTGACCATGCCAGGCTTGCAGGGCAATGCGGCTTAGTCCGACCCCGTAGATAAGGGGGGTGCGGCGGCCGCCGGGATATCGCTCCAGATCTCGACCTGGTCGGCCACGGTTTCCAGCGTGCCGGTGCCGTAGGGCAGTTGCTGCAGCAGGCGCAACTGGGGGCTGAGCTGCCACACCACGGGGTATTGCAAGCGGCGCTGGCGCTCGTCGCCCAGCAGGTATTGAAAGGCCTGGTAGGGCCATGTCTTGCCGTAGGCTTCAAACTGCACGGCATTGCCTTGCGCAGCCAGGCTGGCACGCAGCACCACCAGCACATGCTGCTGTCGCAGCACGGGTGCGAGTTGCTGGGCATTGGCGTTGAGAAAGCGTTCGTAGCGCTGGCAGAAGCCGCAGTCGTGCGCGGTCAACAGCAGGTAGATGTTTTTGTGCTGGCGCTGTGCCAGCGCCAACGCGGGCTGGAGCTGGAACACCCAGCGCCCATCGGCCTCGCGCCGCGGCTCGATGTCCAGCGCGGCATAGCGCTGGTCCATGGGTTCGGCCTGGCCGGGGGAGGCGAACAGCCCAACCAGCAGCAGCAAGGCCGGGGCGACGCGGGTTGGGGCGGTGCGCATGGCGGGCCTTTGCGGGGCGTTGGTTCAACGCGGTACTGCGCAGAGTTGCAGTGTTTGCTGGAAGTGCTGGTCGCGGTTGTCAGTGGCGTGCAGCCGCAGCTGGCCTTGCGCCGCACCGCGCCAGCGCAGGCTCAGGGTGGGTGGGTCGCTGATGGAGAAATCCAGCTGTGCCTGCAGCAGTGGCTGCTCGTCCAGGCTGAGTTTGAGCTCGCTCAGAAAGTGCGCCGGTGTGGCCAGGCGCGTGAGGGGGTCCAGCGCCAGGCCGTTGTGGTTGGGGTGCTCGATGCGCGCCTGCAGCTCTTGCACGCCCTCTGCGGGACTTTGGACTTGCAACTCGATGTCGCCCAGCGCGCGGGCGCCTTGGGCAGGCAGGGGCGGCGCAGCGCAGCCCCCAGCCGCCTTGATGTAGTGGGTGGCCATGCGCAGGCTGCCGTCGCGCCAGCGCGCGATGGCGCGCACATGGGTGTAGCTGTCCACGCGCACGCGGGTTTGTACAAAGGCCAGGGCTGGGCCGTGCAGGGTCAGTGCCATGGACAGTGGGCTGGGGTTTTCGTCGATCACCAGCCACAGGGCTTGCACTTCCCCGGCCTGGGGCAGGGGCTGGGCCTGCAGGCGCAGCGGCACTTGTGCGGCGTCCACGGCGCGCGCAGGCATGTCCAGCTGCAGAGCGCTGCCCGGCTCCAGCAGGGCTTGGTCGCCAAACAGGCTGCGGCGTATGCCCTGCCAGCGAGCGGAGTGCTCCGGGTTGGGCGGCGGCGCAGGGCGGGGCGGTGGGTTGGTGGCCCAGCCCTGCGGGGCCAGCAGCAGCAGCCCCAAGCCTTGCAGGGCTTGGCGACGTTGAGAGGTGGGCGCCATGGTGCAAATCCTCCAAGCAGCGCGTGTTCAGAGCCCTAGCGCGCCGTGCTGATGAAGCAGGCCTGCTTGGCCTGGGCTTGTTGGGCGCGGTAGCGGCGCACCGCGCTTTGCACGGCGTCGTTGTCGCGCAGCACGCCGCCGCGCTCGCCGCCAATGGACACGCCCTTGAGCTCGGTGGACAGCGTCAGGTACTCCGAAAAGCGGTACTGGCGTGCCGTGGCTTCGAGCGCGCAGACGCATTTGCTGGTCATCTCAAACTCAGGCCCGGGGTGTTCTTTGCGGCACTCCTGAACGTAGAGCACGCGCTCCAGCGTGGGGTAGTCGGCCAGGTTGTCGGCCTCGGCCGCACGCGCGCTGCGCAGTGGCAGGCAAGCCAAGCTTAGCGCCACCGCCGCCAGTGGCAGCGACAACAACAAGGGCGTGCGGGCAGAGGGTTTCATGGCGGGGCTCAGTTCTTGGCTGCCGCGGCCGGGGGCAGCAGCGGCACGTGGAATTCACGCAAGATGGCGTCGATCTCGGTGCGGTGGCTCACCAGCAGTTGCTGCACCTGGGCCTGCCAGGCTTTTTCGCCATAGCGCACACCCATGGCCACTTCGTAGTCAAAGCGCACACCGGGTTCAGAGGGCAGGGCCAAAGCGCGCAGCTGCCCACTGCCAGCGCGGTGCACAAAGTAGCCCGCGATCGGGCCCCACACCACGGCGGCGTCAATCTTGCCGCCCTTGAGGTCGCGCTCGATGATCTCGCCGGGGTATTGCTCGGGGTTGGGGCTGAGCATGGGGTAGGGCACGGCCTGGGCCACCAGCCCGTGGCGGTTCACCCACGGCGTGGCGGGGGAGCGGTCGTAGAGCCCGATGCGCAGCGCGCTGCGCTGGGGCTCGGGCAGGGCGTAAAAGTCTTCGGGGCTGCGCACCGCCTGCAGCGCGGGGTTTTGGGTGTTGATCACCAGCGCATAGGTGGAGCGGTAGTAGGGCTGGGTTTGGGCCACTTGGTCAAAGCCCACGGGCACGCCCATGATGATGTCGCAGCGGTAGTCCTCGCCGGGCAGCTTCATGCGCAGGGTGTTGCGCACAAAGCCCATGCGCTGCGGGAAGGAGTAGTACTGCACCGGCAGCCCCAGGGCTTTGCCAAACAGGGCCGCAATGCGGTTTTCTATGCCCTCGCCTTGCAGGTTGGAGAAGGGCATGTTGTTGGGGTCCTGGCAGACGCGCAGGGCGCTGCGTGGTTCGGGCTCATCGGCGTTTTGCGCCCGGGCAGCAGGGGGCGCACAGGCCGCGGCCAGCAGCAGCGCCAAGGCCAGCGCGGCGGCCTGGGCGGTCATTTGATTTCCTCGACCTTGGCGCGGGTGATGGCGCCATCGGAGCGGCCCTTGAGGTAGGCGTAGAGCTGGTCGATGTTTTTCATGACCGCTTCGTTGTTGCCAAAGCTCTGCATGCCTTTGTCCAGGCGGCCATCGCGCACGGTTTTGACGAACTCGTCTTTGCTCAGTGTCTTCAAGCTGTTGACCAGCGAGGGGCCCACCATGCCTTCTTGGTTGGCGCCGTGGCAGCGATCACAGGCGCCGGTGCGCCAGGCCCGAAAGCCCTTCATGGTTTCAGCGTCGACTTTGTAGCCTTCCACCACCTTGTAGGGCGGTGCGTCGGCGGCCAAGGCTGCGCCGCACAGCAGCCAGCAGAGGCACAGCAATGAGCGCAGTCGAAGTGTTTGCAGGGTCATAAGCGGGGCTCCATGTCGTACAGGGTTGGGGCCAAGCCCCCGGCAGGCCTGGCATGGGCGCGCCGGGGGTGGTGGTGCAGGTTTACTGCTGCGGCAGCGCGAACACCGTCAGCGAGCCACCGAGTTCGGTGTACTTGCTCAGCTCACGGTAGCCACCCACGGCGCCCAGACCGTCGTTGTCTTTTTCCAGACCTGCGGCCATGCCGATGCCGGCCCAGCCCCCGATGCCCGAATACACACCGAGGTACTGCTTGCCTTTGTGCAGGTAGGTGAAGACGTTGCCAATGATCCCCGAGGGCGTCTTGAACTTGAACAGTTCCTTGTTGATGTCATTGGCGTCCACGCACTTGAGGTAGCCCTCCAGCGTGCCAAAGCAGGAGATGCCGCCTGCGGTGTTGAGCGCGCCGCTCCACACCGAGAACTTCTCACCCTTGCTCTGCACGATCTTGCCCGTGCCAGCATCCCAGGCAATGAAGTTGCCCATATTGCCGCCGCCATTGGGGCCGGGGAACATGGACAGCGTGGCACCCACATAGGGCTGGCCCGCGACATAGTCGACCTTGAAGGGCTCGTAGTCCATGCACACATGGTTGGTGGGCACGTAGAAGAGCTTGGTGTTGGGGTCGAAGGAAGCGGGTTGCTGGTCCTTGGTGCCCAGGGCTGCGGGGCAGACGCCCTTGGTGTTGACGTCAGCACCGTTGCGCGCGGTGGAGTACTTGGCCACGGTGACGGGGCGGCCCGTCTTCATGTCCACGTGCGAGGCCCAGTTCACGGCGGGGTCGAACTTCTCGGCCACCAGCAGCTCGCCCGTCACCCGGTCCAGCGTGTAGCCAAAGCCGTTGCGGTCGAAGTGCACCAGGGTCTTGCGCGGCTTGCCCTTGACGTTGATGTCCGCCAGGATCATTTCATTGATGCCGTCGAAGTCCCACTCGTCAAACGGCGTCATCTGATAGACCCACTTGGCCATGCCCGTGTCGAGGTCGCGCGCAAAAATGGTCATGGAGAAGCGGTTGTCGCCAGGACGCTGCGAGGGGTTCCAGGTCGAGGGGTTGCCGGTTCCGTAATAGACCAGGTTCAGTGCCTTGTCGTAGCTGTACCAGCCCCAGGTGGTGCCGCCGCCGGTCTTCCACTGCTCACCCTGCCAGGTGGAGATGGAGGCGTTTTTGCCCACCGGTTGCATGCGCCCGTCGGTGTAGGTCATGGTGCGATCGGGGTCGATCAGCATCTCGTCGTCCGGCCCGGTGCTGTAGCCCTTCCATGCCAGCTTGCCGGTGTGCAGGTCGTAAGCGGCCAGGAAGCCGCGCACGCCCCACTCACCGCCGGAGATGCCGGTGATGACCTTGTTGCCAAACACGTGCGGTGCGTTGGTGTTGACCGCGCCGAGCTTGGGGTCGCCGTTCTTCACGCTCCAGGCCACCTTGCCGCTTTTGGCGTCCAGCGCCACCAGCGTGGAGTCGGCTTGCTGCAAGAAGATCTTGCCCTCGCCATAGGCCACGCCGCGGTTGACCGTGTCGCAGCACATCTGCGGAATCACCGCCGGGTCTTGTTTGGGCTCGTATTTCCAGACAATTTTTTGCGTGTCCAGATCAACGGCGAACACTTTGTTGGGGAAGGGCGTGTGGATGTACATCATGCCGTCCACCACCAGGGGCGAGCCCTCGTGGCCGCGCAGCACGCCGGTGGAGAAGGTCCACGCCACCTGCATCTTGCCGACGTTGGCCTTGTTGATCTGGTTGAGCTTGCTGTAGCGCTGGTTGTAGAAGTCGCCAGCCTGCGCGGCCCAGTTGCCGGGGTTGGCCATCTTCTGTTCCAGATCGGCATTGGCCAGCACTGCCATGGGCAGGGCCAGCATTGCCAGCAAGGCGCCCCAACCGCGCCTGGACTTGCTATTGGGTGTTTGCATGCGAGTCTCCTAGTCTTTTGAATCTTCAAACCACAAATCAGAGAACTGCTGTGCCATCAGGCGGGCACCTGGCTCAGGCCGCCGGAATCCCTGGCATGGGGATGAATCCCGGCATGCGCTTGATGCGCGCAATCCAAGCCAGGATGTTCTTGTAGGGCGACAGGTCGATGCCGCCCTCGCCCGCCATGGCGGTGTAGGGGAAGCAGGCCAGGTCGCCGATGGTGGGGTGGCCGAGCTCCAGGTACTCGCGCGTGGCGAGGTGGTCGTCCAGGATCTTGAAAGCCCGATTCGCGCCGGCTTGGAGCTTCTCCAGGTCCAGCGGGTAGTTCAGGATTTTGACCAAGCGCGCACCGGCGGCGTTCATCACTTCGCCGCCGCCGGTCGCCAGCCACTGGTTGATGCGGCCCTGAGCTTCCGCATCGTTGGGGTACCAGTAGTTGTCGCGGTCGTACTTGCGCGCCAGGTAAACCATGATGGCCTGCGCATCGCGCAACCGCAGAGGGCCGTCTTCAAAGATGGGAATCTCGCCGAAGGGGTTGAGCGCGGTGTACTTGGGGGTCTTGTGTTCCTTGTTGACGAAGTCAACGTTGACCACCTCGTAATTCAGCCCCAGGCAGTTGAGCAACAAGCGAATCTTGTAGCAGCTGCCCGAGAGTTCGAAGTCGTAGAGTTTCATGCTGGCGTCTCCTGTTGAATCGCACGGCCTACTTCGAACCGACTGCCCCGGTGCGCTGCCTACAGCGTCATGAGTCTGGCGTGGTGCACCAAATGGTCCGCAATGAAGCTGTGGATGAAGTAATAGCCGTGGTCGTAGCCTTCGTGGCGACGCAACTGGCACGGCTGACCAGCTTCGGCGCATGCCTGCTCCAGCAGATGCGGGTGCAGCTGCTCGGCCAGGAATTTGTCGGCCAGGCCCTGATCCACCAACAGCGGTGGCAGGCGTCGGCCCGAACGGATCAGCTCGCAGGCATCGTGGGCTCGCCACAGCGCTGGGTCCTCACCGAGGTAGTTGCCAAAAGCCTTGTGCCCCCAGGGGCACTGGCTGGGCGCGCAAATCGGCGCAAAGGCCGAGACGCTGCGAAACATCTCCGGGTGGCGCAGCGCCAGCGTCAGCGCGCCGTGCCCGCCCATGGAGTGGCCAAACAGACCCAGGCGCGTGGGGTCCGCGTCGAACTCGTCAATGAGCAGCTGGCGCAGCTCGCGCACCACATAGCTCTCCATGCGAAAGCGCGCCGACCAAGGCGTGCGCAGCGCATCGAGGTAAAAGCCCGCGCCGTGGCCGAAGTCCCAGGCTGCGTCCGCGCCTTCAATGCCGGTCTGGCGCGGGCTGGTGTCCGGGGCCACCAGGGTCAGACCGAGCTCGGCGGCCATGCGCTGGGCACCGGCCTTGATGGGGAAGGTCTCTTCGGTGCAGGTCAGGCCGGCGAGGTAGATCAGCGTGGGGCGCTTGCGTGCGGTGTCAGCGCGTGCCGGGCGGAACACGCTGAACTGCATGGGCGCGCCAATCTCCGCCGAGTCATGGCGATGAAAGCTCTGCACGCCGCCCCAGCAGCCATGCTCACTCAGCGTCGCCACCGTGCTCATCAAAACACCACCACCGAGCGAATGGACTCACCGCGCTCCATCAGGTGGAAGCCCTCGTTGATCTGCTCGAGCTTGAGCGTGTGCGTGATCAGTGGGTCGATCTGCAGCTTGCCTTCCATATACCAGTCCACGATCTTGGGCACATCGGTGCGCCCGCGTGCGCCGCCAAAGGCCGAGCCCTTCCAGACGCGGCCAGTGACGAGCTGGAAGGGCCGCGTGGCAATCTCCTGGCCCGCTGCGGCCACGCCGATCACGACGCTCTGCCCCCAGCCCTTGTGGCAGCACTCCAGCGCCTGGCGCATGGTTTTGACGTTGCCAATGCACTCAAAGCTGTAGTCCGCCCCACCGTCGGTGAGCTGCACGATGGCGTCCACCACGTTGTCCACGTCTTTGGGGTTGATGAAGTGCGTCATCCCGAACTGGCGCGCCATCTTTTCGCGCTCCGGGTTGAGGTCGATGCCGATGATCTTGTCCGCGCCCACCATGCGTGCGCCCTGAATCACATTCAGCCCAATGCCGCCCAGGCCAAACACCACCACATTGGCCCCGGCCTCCACCTTGGCGGTGAACAGCACCGCGCCCACGCCCGTGGTGACGCCGCAGCCGATGTAGCAAACCTTGTCAAAAGGCGCGTCGGGCCGGATCTTGGCCAGCGCAATCTCGGGCGCCACGATGTGGTTGGCAAAAGTCGAGGTGCCCATGTAGTGCAGGATGGGCTTGCCGCCGATGGAAAAGCGCGAGGTGCCGTCGGGCATCAGGCCCTTGCCCTGCGTGCCGCGAATGAGCTGGCACAGATTGGTTTTGCGCGAGAGGCAGAACTTGCAGCCCCGGCACTCCGGTGTGTAGAGCGGAATCACATGGTCGCCGGGCTTGAGCGTGGTCACGCCCGGGCCCACATCCACCACCACGCCTGCGCCCTCATGCCCCAGGATGGCCGGGAACAAGCCTTCGGGGTCTGCGCCCGAGAGCGTGAAGTGGTCGGTGTGGCAAATGCCGGTGGCCTTGATCTCCACCAGCACCTCACCGGCGCGGGGGCCGTCCAGGTCCACGGTTTCAATACTCAGGGGTTCGCCTGCGGACCAAGCCACAGCAGCACGTGTTTTCATCAGCAATCTCCTAGCCATGCGGCGCCGCGCCAGCACAAGGTGGGCGAGGGCCAAAACCTCGGTTGAGGGTGAATATAGAAAGGGCGCTTCGCGGGGCGGGCAGGGTAAACGCGCGAAAGCCACCGACATGGCCGGAGCGTGTCGCAGCTTGGCCGTTTCATACCTGATTTGGCCGCCCGGCCGTGGCGCCTGGCCGGCAGCTGCTTTCGAACAGGCAAAAAAATACCCCGCCGAGGCGGGGTATTCATGCACAAGTGCGAAGGCGGGCGAATTACTTCTTGCCCTTGCCCTTGGCCTTGCCCTTGTCGGCAGCCGGAGCGGCAGCGACCACAATCTCTTCCACCACCGGCGGCACAGCCGTGGCCAGCACGGGGTTGGGCTTGCCGTGGGTGACGATCTTGATGTGGGCAGCCAGCTTGATGTCGTTGACGTGCACCGAGTGGCCGACGGTCAGGCCGCTCAGATCCACTTCGATGAACTCAGGCAGTTGCTCGGCCAGGCAGGTGATTTCCAGCTCGGTGATGATGTGGTTGACCGTGCACTTGTCGGTCTTGACCGCCACGGACTCGGCTTCGCCCACGAAGTGCAGAGGCACCTTCTTGGTGATCTTGGTGGTGGCATCCACGCGCTGGAAGTCCACGTGCAGCACTTGCTGCTTGTAGGGGTGCATCTGGTAGTCACGCAGCAGCACCTTGGTCACAGTGCCGTTGAGTTCCATGTCCAGCAAGGAGCTGTGGAAAGCTTCCTTCTTCATGGCGTGGTACAGGGCGTTGTGATCCAGCTCGATCACGGCCGGCTCACCCGCGCCATAAACGATGCCAGGCACCTTGCCTGCGAAACGCAGGCGGCGGCTCGCTCCGGTCCCCTGCAACTTGCGCTCAAAAGCGACGAATTTCATAACGGTCTCCAAAAGAACGCAGCACCCCCATGGCACTGCGTGTGAGCCCACCCGCGACCAGGCAGGCTCGTTAAAAACTAGGTTGAGAACTTGGCGTTCTGCTGGGCTCGCGCTGTGCGCGCGAAAGCCTGTTTAGAAATTGTTGTTCTGCTCCGAGAACAGCGACGTCACCGATTCGCCATCGGAGATGCGGCGAATGGTCTCAGCAAACAGGAAGGCCACCGAGAGCTGGCGGATTTTGCTGCAAGCACGCGCGGCTTCGGTCAGCGGAATGGTGTTGCTGATCACCACCTCGTCCAGGTGCGAGTTGCTGATGCGCTCGATCGCGGGGCCGGACAGGATGGGGTGGGTGCAGTAGGCAAACACGCTCTTGGCGCCGCGCTCCTTGAGCACCTCGGCCGCCTTCACCAGCGTGCCGGCGGTGTCGATCATGTCGTCCATGATCACGCAGTTGCGGCCGTCGATTTCACCGATGACGTGCATCACCTCAGACACATTGGCCGCAGGGCGGCGCTTGTCGATGATGGCCAGATCGCAGCCCAGCTGCTTGGCCAGTGCACGCGCGCGCACCACGCCGCCCACGTCGGGGCTGACCACCACCAGGTCCGAGTAGTTGCGGGCCTTGAGGTCCGACAACAGCACCGGGCTGGCGTAGATGTTGTCCACGGGGATGTCGAAAAAGCCCTGGATCTGGTCAGCGTGCAAGTCCATGGTCAGCACGCGTTCCACGCCCACGGTTTCCAGCAGGTTGGCCACCACCTTGGCGGAGATGGGCACGCGGGTGGAACGGGGACGACGATCCTGACGGGCGTAGCCGTAGTAGGGAATCACTGCGGTGATGCGGCGAGCGCTGGCGCGCTTCAAGGCATCGACCATGATGAGCAATTCCATCAGGTTTTCGTTGGTGGGAGCGCAGGTGGGCTGCACCACGAAGACATCGCGGGCGCGCACGTTTTGCTGAATCTCCACGGTCACTTCGCCATCGGAGAAGCGGCCAACCACAGCCTTACCGAGCTCGAGGCCCAGATGGGTGGCGATTTCTTGGGAGAGAGCGGGGTTTGCGTTACCCGTGAAGAGGACCGTATTGAGCAGCACGGCGGGCCATCCTTGTGAAGAGGCCCGGTGGCCAACCCAGCGGGTCCCGGAGGTCAGAAAGAAAGAATTTGGCAGGGGAGGAAGGACTCGAACCCTCGCATGTCGGAATCAAAATCCGATGCCTTAACCAACTTGGCGACTCCCCTACACAGGACATTGCGCGAGACACGCAACACCCCGAAACCTTCAGTCTTCAATCCAGCCGCGTAGCGGATGAACTTCTAGACTGTGACAACTTCTTCCAACCCAGCCTGAAGGCAAACCCTTCAGTCCTGTCGCCGTCAGCTGGTCGTCGTTGTCATCATTATCCATCACTGCCGACTCAATTCGTGCGAATACTGCACTTCCCGAACCTGTCATTCGGCTATTGCCGAAACGCTGCTTCAAGAAGGCTAAGGCCTCGCTGACTTGCTCGCTGGCGGCCTCTGCGGCTGCCTGCAAATCGTTGCGACCCCATCCACTGCTGAGCTGCTGCAAAACCGTCGGTTGAACCGCTGATTTGCCGCCGCCAAGGCTTGAATCGAGCCCCGCTTCTGCGCCGCCGCTGCCGACTCCCGCTTCGCGTTTGTCGTCTGCGCCGTTCAGTGCAGGAAAGCCCGCTACTATAGCCACAGAATTTGACCTTTGCAAGAGTGGGCTCGAAAAAATTTCTTTCGTGCCCAAACTGGCCGGAGGTTTGACCACGGCAAAGCGCTGCGTGGGCAGGGCAAGGGGGAGCAGGTCTTCACCAATGCCTTGCACCCAGGCCGGGCGCCCACCCAGGAAGAAGGGCACATCAGCGCCCAGCTGCAGCCCCAGCGGCAGCAGCCGCGACAGCGGCCAGTTCAGGCCCCACAGCCGGTTGAGGGCCAGCAGCACCGTGGCGGCGTCTGAGGAGCCGCCACCCATGCCCGCACCCGACGGCACTTGTTTCTCGATGTGGATGTCTGCGCCCAGGCTTGTGGCGCTGGCTTGCTGCAGCAGCCGTGCAGCGCGCAGGCACAGGTCGTCTTCGGGCAGGGCTTGGCTGAGGTCGTGGCGGCGCAGCAGCGCGTCGTCGCGCCGCTCGATGTGCAGGGTGTCGGCCCATGAAATGGGCACAAACAGCGATTGCAGCAGGTGGTAGCCGTCAGGGCGTTTGCCCACCACGTGCAAAAACAAATTCAGCTTGGCGGGGGCGGGCAGGTCGTAGAGAGCGCGCATGCGGGGTCAGGGCAGAGGGTCTTCAGTCTTGGTCCAACTTGACGCGCAAAACGGCCAAGGGTTCGGTGGGGTTGGGGCCGAGCTTGCTGGCCACCAGCAGGCCCTCGGCCATGCGGCGCAGGTCAACGCGCCAGCCCAGCTGCACAAAGGCTTGCGGCTCCACGGCGTCGTGCGCGGCGCCGCTCCAGGGCTGGCCATGCAGCCAGTCAAACAGCGCGGCCAGCGGCAGGGCCTCACCCAGCAGCTGCGCCAGCAATGCGTCCATGGAGTCGTAGAGCTGCTCGTCCTCGGCGCCTTGCTGCAGCCAGGCCTGCTGCGCGCTCCAGCGCACGCGCGCCATGAGCGTGCCCAGCGGGCTGATCAAGCTCAGTACGCCGGCCTGCGGCGTGCCCAGCAGCTCAAAGCCCGCGCTGCCGCCTTTGGCGTGGCGTGCCGATGGGCTGTCCGCGGCCAGGCTCAGCGCCAGGCGACCGCTGTAGCGGCGCTGCGCGCCAGACTGCACCGGCGGGGTGCTGGCGGGTGGCGCGCTGGCGCAGGCGCTCAGCAAAAGGCTCAGCAGCGCCAGCGCGCTGTGGCGGCGCCTCAAGGCATGGCCCCCAAGCGCTTGAGTGTGGCGCGCAGGGCTTCGTTGCTGGGGTCGCGCTTCAAGCCTTCGTCCCAAATGGCGCGGGCCTCGTCCTGGCGTTGCTGCACCCACAGCACCTCGCCCAGGTGGGCAGCGATTTCGGGGTCGGGGCGCGAGCTGTAGGCTTGGCGCAGCAGGGTTTCGGCTTCTTTGAGCCGGCCCAGGCGGAATTCCACCCAACCGAGGCTGTCGACGATGAAGGGCTCGCGCGGCGAGAAGCTCAGGGCTTTGACGATGAGCTCACGCGCCTCGTTCAAGCGCAGGCCACGCTCGGCCAGCGAATAGCCCAGCGCGTTGTAGGCGTGGTGGTGGTCGGGCTTGAGCTCGATCACGCGGCGCAGCTGGCGCTCCATGTCGTCGAGCCGGTCGATCTTCTCGGCCATCATGGCTTGCTCGTAGAGCAGGTCCACGTCCTTGGGCTGCTGCTGCACGGCCTGATCGAGCAGCTGGTAAGCCGCCTGCCATTGGCGCTGCTCACGCAGCAGCTGCACCTCGGCCAGCAGCCTGGTGCGCTGTTCCTGCGCGCTGCGCTGGGGCAGTTCGCGGATCAGGCTCAGACCGCGTTCGAGCTGGCCTTGGCGCGCGGCCAGCGAGGCGCGGCGGTAGATCAAATCGGCCGAGGGTTCGCTGTCTTGCACGGCGGCGAGTTGCTGTTCCGCTTGCGCGAAGTTGCCGCGCTGTTCGGCTGCCTGAGCGCGCATGAGCAGCAGCTGGCGGCGCACGTCGGGCAGGGTGGCCTCGCCCAAATCTTCAGCGCCCTCGGGCCGGTCCAGCAGGGTTTGGAGTTGCTGCAAGGCGGCTTCGGCGGCGCTGGCGTGCTGCAAGTCCAGCTCCAGCGCGGCCAGGGCCATCCAGGCAGCAGCCTGGCGTGGTTGTTGCTCCGTCACTTGGCGCAGCTGCACCACGGCGTCAGCGCTGCGCTGTGCGCGGCCCAGCGCGCGGCCGTAGGCCAGGCGCAGGTCGCTGCGTGCGGGGTTTTGGCGCAGCGCGTTTTGGATCAGCGCCTCGGCTTCGGCGCGCTGGGGCAGCAGCTCCAGCGCCAGCTGCAGGCCTTCGTCGCGCTGGGGGTATTCGTTGACGATGTTGCGCGTCAGGGCCAAGGCCTGATCGGGGCGCTGGGCGCCCAGCGCCAGGCGCGCCTCGGTGCTCAAAGCGGCCAGGCGGGTGTCGGCCTGGCCTTGGGCGTCGCGCAGCAGGGGCTGCATCAGCTCCAGGGCTTGTTTGCCGTCGGCGCTGCGCGTGAACAGGCTGGGCAGGGAGAGGATCATCCCGGCACGTTGCGAGGCCGGGCTGGCGGCCAGCAGGGCTTTGAAGGCGGCGGGAATGTCGCTGTGGCGGTTGAGGGCGCTGAGCAGCTGCAGCAGCGTGCGGTGCGCTTCTGTCGATTCGGGGCGGGCGTCGCGCCAGGCGCGCGCGGCGATCACGGCTTGGTCGCCCGCACGCTCTTGCAGCGCAATTTGCACCACGCGCTGGAACAAGGCTTCGTCGCTGGTGCGCCGTGCGGCGTCCAGCAGCAGCTGATAGGCCGTGCCGGGCTGCCCGGCGTTGAGCTCCAGCTCACCCAGCAGCAGCTGGTAGAACATGGGCGCGTCCAGCCGCGAGTTTTTGAGCTCGCTGCTCTCAACCGCGGCCAGGGCACTGCCAGCGGCCAGCAGCGGTGTCAAAGCAGCAAACACAACACGCTGAGGCCAGCGCAAACGGCGGGGAGAGGTCATGCGAACTCCGGTTGACCGGGCTGCCGTGCGGCGGCCCACAGCGGGCCATTCTAGGCAGTGCGCCCCCGTATCATGCGCGCCATGCCAGAGTTGCCCGAAGTCGAGATCACGCGCCAGAGCTTTGCCCAGGCGCTTTGCGGCGCGCGCGTGCTGGAGGCGCGTTTGGGCAAGCCCCTGCGCTGGCCGCTGGGCGTGGCGCCCGAGGCGCTGCAGGGCAGTGTGCTGGGCCTGGCGCAGCGCCGTGGCAAATACATCTGGCTGCCGCTGCTGGCGGGCCAGAGTGGGCTCGAAGGCGGCCTGCTGCTGCACCTGGGCATGTCGGGGTCTTTGGGTTTGACGCGCGAGCGGCCCGCGCCGGGCGTGCACGACCACTTTGATTTGTGGACCGACCGCGGGCTGCTGCGCCTGCACGACCCCCGCCGTTTTGGCGCGGTGGTGTGGTCACGCGCGCTGGACGCCGCCCCGGCGGCCACCTTGCTGGCGCGTCTGGGCCTGGAGCCTTTTGACCCACGGCTGGATGGGCGCTACCTCAAGCAGGCCCTGGCGGGCCGCCGTGTGGCCATCAAACAAGCCTTGCTCGCGGGCGATGTGGTAGTGGGTGCGGGCAATATCTATGCTTGCGAGGCGCTGTTTTTGGCTGGCATTGACCCGCGCCTGCCGGCCCACAAACTCAGCCCTGCGCGCTGCGATCGCCTGGTGGCGGCGGTGCGCGATGTGCTGGGCCGCGCCCTGAATGCCGGGGGCAGCACGCTGCGCGACTTTCGCGATGCCCACGGCGTGGCCGGCAGCTTTCAGATGCTGGCCCAGGTCTATGACCGCGAAGGCCAACCCTGCCGGGTTTGCACCACGCCGCTGCGGCGCATCGTGCAGGGCCAGCGTTCCACCTACTACTGCCCCAAGTGTCAAAAGAAGTGAAGCTCCCTGAGGATTTTTCCGCCCGGCTGGTGGCCTGGCAGCGCAGCCATGGCCGCCACGCGCTGCCCTGGCAAAACACGCGCGAGCCCTATCGCGTGTGGCTGTCGGAAATCATGCTGCAGCAAACCCAGGTCAGCACGGTGCTGGGCTACTACCAGCGCTTTACCGAGCGTTTTCCCACCGTGCAGCACTTGGCTGAGGCGCAGCTGGACGAGGTTTTGGCGCAGTGGCAGGGCTTGGGCTACTACAGCCGCGCGCGCAACTTGCACCGCTGTGCGCAGGCCGTGGTGGCGCAGCACGGCGGGCAGTTCCCCAGCAGCGCCGAGGCTTTGGTGGCGCTGCCTGGCATTGGGCGCTCCACCGCTGCGGCCATCGCGTCTTTTTGCTTTGAGCAGCGCGTGGCGATTCTGGATGGCAACGTCAAGCGTGTGCTCTCGCGCCTGCTGGCATTTGAGGGCGACCTCGCCAGCAGCACCGCCGAGAAGCAGCTCTGGGCTCACGCCCAGGCACTGCTGCCTGAGGCCAGCGCCGACATGCCCGCCTACACGCAAGGCCTGATGGATTTGGGCGCCAGCCTGTGCGCGGCGCGCAGCCCGCAATGCCTGCTGTGCCCAGTCAGCGATTTGTGCCGCGCCCGCGCGCAGGGCGAGCCCACGCGCTTTCCCATCAAAACCCGCAAGCTCAAACGCAGCCAGCGCGAGAACTGGTGGCTGTGGCTGGAGCACGAAGGCCGCATCTGGCTGGAGCAGCGCCCGCACAAAGGCGTGTGGGCGGGGCTGTGGAGCCTGCCGCTGTTCGACACCGAGGCCGATTTGCTGCAGCGCGCCCGCGCGCTTGGCGGCGAGCCCGAAGTGCTGCCTCGCATGGAGCACGCGCTGACGCATTTCGACTGGGTGCTGCACCCGCGCCGTGCGCTGCTGCGCCAGGCCGAGGCCGCCGACAGCGGGCGCTGGGTGGCGCGCGAGGAGCTGCCCACCTACGCGCTGCCCGCGCCGCTCAAAAAGCTTTTGGTGGGCTGAAGCACAGATCCGAGTACAGCCACCGCATAAGCAAACAAGAAAGCATTGTTTAGAGGATTGAGGGTTAACACTTAAATTGCCCAGGCGCCGACAAGAGCGTGCAGTCACAAATACCCTCGCCATGAGTTCTCTCACTTCGCCGACCCGGGCCCTCCGCGCCCCGTCGAGCTGGTCTTGCCAACGCCCCCCCGCCTGTTGGTGCTGAGCTGCTAGTGCCAAGCACCGGTGCCTGAGTACACGGCGCCGGCTGCCATCCCTCTTCAAAAACTTCCAAGAAAAATCATGCTGAAACCTTCAGTTCTGGCCGCTGCATTGGCCGCTGCATTTCTCCCTCACGCCCAAGCCCAGTCCAACACCGCTGAGCCCAGCCAGCGCCTGGAGCGCGTGACCATCACCGGCACCAACATCCTGAGCACCCAGCGCGAGGGCGCCAACCCGGTGCAAACACTCACTGCCAAGGACATCGCTGCCAGCGGCAAAACCACGCTGCCCGAGCTGCTGCGCGCCATCACCGCCAACAGCGGCAACAGCTACAACGAGCAGTTCACTGGCAGCTTCTCGGCCGGTACGGCAGGCATTTCGCTACGCGGCCTGGGGCAGCAAAACACCCTGGTGCTGGTCAATGGCCGGCGCGTCGCGCCCTACGCCACGGCGCAGAACATGCAAGAGGTGTTCACCGACCTCAACAGCCTGCCGCTGGCGGCTGTGCGCCGCATTGAAATCCTCAAGGACGGGGCCTCGGCGCTGTACGGTTCTGACGCCATCGCCGGCGTGGTCAACATCCTGCTCTACGACGACTACCAGGGCAGCGAAGTGCGCGTGGGCCTGGGCAGCTCCACCGAGGGCACGGGCCAGCGCGAACGCAGCCTGGAGCTGCGCCACGGCGTGGGCGACTTGGAGGCCGACCGCTACAACCTCACCTTGAGTTTTGACACCGTCAAACGCGACCGCTTGGACCAAAGCCAAGTCTCCTGGCTGCGCGACAACGACTTCCGCAGCGAAGGCGGCGGCTCTCTGGCCTGGGCTGTGACCAACTACTACGGCAGCGACCCCACCAACAAACTGGGGGGCGAGCAAGGCCCGCTCAAGCTCACGAACTACGGCGACATCACCCCCGGAAAAACCGGCACGGTGCTGGCCTACAACCCTGCCATCTACAAAACCCTGATCCCGGGCGTGGAGCGCTACCACGCCTCGGCGCGTGGCACCTGGCGCTTCAGCGACGACGCCCAGGCCTATGCCGAAGTGCTGCTGGGCAAGTCGCGTGCGGAGCTGATCTTCGCCGCGCCGCTGTCTGTGGCCAGCAATCTGCGCGCCTGGAACAACCGCACGCAATCGCTGGAATCCATCTCGGTGGCTTTGCCCAAGACCCACCCCAACTACCCGGCCAGCGGCTCCAATGTGGTGACCGCCACCTTGTTCGATCTGGGCCCGCGCATGAAGCAAGACGCGGTGCACTTCCAGCGCCTGTCGGCGGGCGTGCGCGGCAGCACGGGCGCTTGGGACTGGGACGCCTCGCTGCTGCAGTCCTCCAGCCGCATGCGCGAGACGGTGCAGAACTTTGGCAACCGCTACGAGTTCGAGCGCGCCCTGCAAGCGGGCAGCTACAACTTTGCCGATCAAAGCAAGAACAGCGAGGCCCAGCGCCAGGCCCTGCGCCTGTCCACGCTGCGCCCAGCGCAAACCGAGCTGTACGCCTTTGACGCCAATGCCTCGACCGAGCTGACGCAGCTGCGCGGCGGCGCTCTGGGTTTTGCCAGCGGTGTGCAGCTGCGCCATGAGCGCATGGACTCGCGCACCTCAGACGCAGTGCTCTCCGGCACCGAGCTGCGCCCGGCCATCAACATCATCCAGGGCACGCGCCGTGTGGGTGCGGCTTATGCTGAATTCAACGCGCCGCTGCTCAAGTCACTGACCCTGAACGTGGCGGGCCGCCTGGACCACTACAGCGACTTTGGCTCCGCCTTCTCGCCCAAGGCCAGCGTGCGCTACCAGCCCCTGAACTGGCTGGTGGTGCGCGGCAACGCATCGCGCGGTTTCCGCGCGCCGTCGCTGCCCGAGAACACGCAAAGCACGGGCGTGAGCTATGGCTCGGTGGTGGACCCGCGTGACCCCATCTCGCCCACCGTGGCGCGTGGCGTGACCAACCTCACCACGGCCAACCCCTCGCTCAAGCCCGAGCGCTCGCGCAACTTCAACCTGGGCGTGGTGGTCTCGCCTGACAGCAAAACCAGCTTTGGCATCGACTACTTCAACATCCTGCAAAAGGACTTGATCGACACCGAAACGGCCAAGTACATCGTGGACAACGAGCGCAATCTGCCAGGGCGCGTTGTGCGCGACGCGCAGGGCCGCATCGTCACCCTCACGCGCCAGTTCAAAAACCAGGGCGAACGCACCGTCTCGGGCTTTGACATCGAGGCCAGCCGCAGCCTCTCGCTGGCCGCGGCCGGTGAGCTCAAGCTCAAGGCGCAGCTCAGCCGCCTGCTGCAATTCACCTCGGCACCGGGCGAGGGCAAAGCGCCCATCAACGGCGCGGGCAACAACGAGTACGGCTCGCTGCCCGCCTGGCGCAGCAGCACCAGCGCGCAGTGGAGCGTGGGCAGCTGGAGCACCATCTTGCGCTGGACGCGTGTGGGCAGCTATGAGCAGACCTACCGCCCCACCCCGGCCGTGGCACCACGGGTGCGCGCGGCCAACACCTGGGACTTGAATGTGGACTGGCAAGTCACGCCGCGCCTGCTGGCCACGGCCACGCTGCAAAACCTCACCGCGGCCAAGCTGCCCTACGACGCGTCATCGGGCAGCTTCGACCTCACGCAGGGCGACCCGCGTGGCCGCTTCCTGGGCCTGAAGGCGCACTACAAGTTCTGAGTCAGCGCGCGTCCAGCTCACGGTGGCGCTTGAGCACCTGGCGGTGGTGGGCAAACTGCACCGCCAGGGTCTCCACCAAATAGACCGAGCGGTGCTGGCCGCCGGTGCAGCCAATCGCCACGGTGAGGTAGCTGCGCTGGTCGGCCGCAAAGCTCGGCAGCCACTGCGCGATGAAGGCGTTGATCTGGCTCAGCATCAGCTGCACCTCGGGCTGGCGCGCCAGGTAGTCGGCCACCGGCGTGTCGCGCCCGGTGAAGGGGCGCAGTTCGCGGTCGTAATAGGGGTTGGGCAGCACGCGCACATCAAACACAAAGTCTGCGTCGCTGGGCACGCCGTGCTTGAAGGCAAAGGACTGGAACACCAGCGTGAGGCCCGTGCCCTGCACGGTGACCAAATCGCGCACCCAGCCGCGCAGCTGTGCGGGGCGCAGCTGGCTGGTGTCGATGACGGTGGACTCCATGCGCAGTGGGTTGAGCAGCTCGCGCTCCAGCGCAATGGCGTCTTGCAGCACCTGGTGCATGTCGTCGCCCAGGCCCAGGCTGCGCAGGGGGTGCGGGCGGCGGCTTTCCGAAAAGCGCCGCAGCAAGGTGTCGTTGCTCGCGTCCAAAAAAATGGCGCGCAGTGGCATGCCCTGGTTGCGCAGGGTTTGCAGGTGCGCCATCAGCACGGGCAGCGACCCAGCGCTGCGCACGTCCACCGCCACGGCCACGCGGCGCGCGCTGCGTTCGGCCTCCAGGCGCAAAAACTCCGGCAGCAGTTCCGGCGGCAGGTTGTCGACGCAGAAAAACCCCGCGTCTTCCAGGGCATGCATGGCAATGGACTTGCCACCGCCGGACATGCCCGTGACCAGCACCAGCTCGCGCAGCGCCGGTGGGTTGCTGGGCGGCGGTGCCACTTCTGTGTAACTCATGGCTGCACCTTTTTGCTGCTGCGGCGTGGGGGTTTGGCGGCTGCGGGTGCTGCAGCGGCCGATTGATTCAACATCTCCTGGGCATGGGCCAGGCTGGTGGAGGAGAGGCGCTCGCCGCCGAGCATGCGGGCGATTTCGGCCACACGTTGCTCGCCCTGAATGGGGCGTACGTCCGAGCAGGTCTGCCCCTCGCGCAGCGCCTTGGCCACCAGCAGGTGTTGGTCGGCGCAAGCCGCCACTTGGGGCAGGTGGGTGACGGCCAGCACCTGTACTTGGCGCCCGAGCTGCTTCATCAAGCGCCCCACGGTTTCGGCCACCGCGCCGCCCACGCCCGCGTCGATTTCGTCAAAGATCAAGGTGCCTGCGCCCTGGCAGCGCTGGCTGGTGGTGACGGCAATGGCCAGCGCAATGCGCGAGAGCTCACCGCCCGAGGCCACCTTGGCCAGCGGCCTGGGGCTGGAGCCCGCGTGGCCCGCCACCAGGAATTCGGCCGATTCCAAGCCAAAGCTCTGCGGCTGCTCTTGCGCCTGCAACTCCACGGCAAACACGCCACCGGCCATGCCCAGCTGCTGCATGGCGGCGGTGACGGCGCGCGCCAGCTCCGGCGCGGCTTTGGCACGGGCGGTGCTGACCACGCCTGCCAGGCGCCGGTAGTGCTGCAGCGCGGCGGCTTCTTCGGCACGCAGCGCCTCCAGGTCGGTGGCGGCGTGCAGCAGCTGCAGCTCGGCGCGCCAGTCCAGCAGCAGCTGCGGCAGGTCTTGCGGCTGGCGGCGGTAGCGCCGTGCCAGCGTCAGCCAGGCCGAGAGCCGCTCGTCGAGCTGGGCCAGCCGCTCGGGCTCGAGCTCCGCTGCATGCAAATAGGCGCCCAGGCTGTGGGTCGCGTCTTGCAGCTGGGCCTGCGCGCCTTGCAGCGCTTCCAAGGTGTCTTGCAGGCGCGCGTCAAAGCGCAGCACGCCTTGCACGGCGCTGAGGGCGTGGTCGGTGAGCTGCTGGGCGTTGCTGTCGGCCTCGCTGAGCGCATCGAGTGCGCCTTGCGCCGCGTCGATGAGGGCTTGCGCGTGCGCCAGGCGCTGGTGCTCGGCGTTGAGGCTCTCCCACTCTTGTTCTTGCGGGCCCAGCCCTTCGAGCTCGCTGATCTGCCAGCTCAGGCGCTCGTGTTCACGCGCGAGTTCGTCCTGGCGGCTTTGGGCCGCCTCCAGGCGCTGGCAGCTCTGGCGCCACGCCGCATGTGCGCCCGCCAGGGGGCTGCTGTCGATGCCGCCAAAGGCGTCCAGCAAGGCGCGCACGCTGGACGGGCGTGTCAGCCCTTGCCAAGCGTGTTGGCCGTGGATGTCAAGCAAGTAGTCGGCCAGCTCGCGCAGCTGGGCCACGGTGGCCGCACTGCCGTTGACCCAGGCGCGGCTCTTGCCCTGCGCGTCGATGACGCGGCGCAGCAGCAGCGTGTCCTCGTCGGCGCTATAGCCCGCATCCTCCAGCCAGGGGCGCAGGGCAGGGGGCAGGTCGAACTCAGCGGTGATCTCGGCGCGCGCTGCGCCCTCGCGCACCACGCCCGCGTCGCCGCGGCTGCCCAGCACCAGCTGCAGCGCGTCGATCAGGATGGATTTGCCCGCTCCCGTCTCGCCGGTGAGGGCGCTGAAGCCACCGTGCAGCTCCAGCTCCAGCTCGGGCACGATGACGAAATCACGCAGGCTCAAGGCCTTCAGCATGGGATGTCTCCGCAAGAACGTCGTTGGACACAGGGCGCCGCAGGCTGTGCTTGCGCTGCCCTTGAGGGACTCACTCGCTGCCTTCGTACCAGCGCAGCTTGCGTCGCAGTGTGGCGTAACAGCTCCATCCCCGCGGGTGGATGAAGGTGGCACTGAGCTCGGAGCGGCGCACCCGTATGCAGTCGCCGTGCAACAAGCTGGCCAGGCTGTGCGAATCGAAGTTCACGCTGGCGTCACGCCCGGCCACGATGGTCAGGCGCACCTCGCCGTCGTCGGGCAGCACGATGGGGCGGTTGGACAGCGTGTGCGAGGCAATCGGCAGCAGCACCCAGCCCTGAATGCGCGGGTGCAAGATGGGCCCCCCCGCCGACAGCGCGTAGGCCGTGGAGCCCGTGGGCGTGCCCACAATGACGCCGTCAGCCCGCATGTGGGCGACAAATTCCTGCCCCACATCCACGCGCAGCTCCACCATGGAGGCCGTGGCCCCGCGGCTCACCACCACGTCGTTGAGCGCCAGTCCCTCAAAAATGTTTTGCCCATCGCGCCACACGCTGCCTTGCAGCAAGGCGCGCTCGTCGCGCTCGAAATCGCCCGCCAAGATGGGCAAGAGCGCGTCGCGGAAGTGCTCGACGGTGATGTCGGTGATGAAACCCAAGCGCCCCTGGTTGATGCCCACCAGCGGCAGGCCGTGGCGCGCCGCCTGGCGGGCAAAGCCCAGCATGGTGCCGTCTCCGCCCACCACAATGGCCAGATCGCACTGCGCGCCCAGTTCTTCCGGGCTCAGGGCGTCATACTGTGACAGCCCCGTGTTGTGGGCGGTCTCCTGCTCCAGGCAGACGACCAGCCCCTGCCTGCTGACAAATTCGGCAATTTCCTCAAGCACCGGTCGAATGCCGCGCGCCTGATGTTTGCCCACGATCGCGACGTGACGAAAGCGCTTGGACATGCACGGAATTACACCACAGGGGGTCGCGCCCCCGAGGCATCCTGCCAATACTGCCTTGGCGCAAAACTAGAATCAAACCATGCTGGATGACCGTGCCAAATCACTGCTGAGAACTCTGGTCGAGCGCTACATCGCCGACGGCCAGCCCGTGGGCTCTCGCACCCTCTCCAAAGCCTCGGGCCTGGAGCTCAGCCCAGCGACCATACGCAACGTCATGGCCGACCTCGAGGAGCTGGGCCTCATCGTCAGCCCCCACACCAGCGCCGGGCGCATTCCCACGGCGCGCGGCTACCGCCTCTTCGTCGACACCCTGCTCACCGCGCAACCCCTGCAACTGGCCGGCGCGGCCGAAGGCGCCGGGCGCGAAGCCGGCTTCATCGACACCCCGCTGCAGCCCGACCAGCCCCAGCGCGTCATCGCCAACGCCGCGCAGCTGCTGTCGAGCCTCTCTAACTTCGTCGGCGTGGTCACCGCGCCGCGCAAGGCTGGGGTGTTTCACCACATCGAATTCCTGCGCCTGGGCGAACGGCGCGTGCTCGTCATCATGGTCTCGCCCGACGGCGACGTGCAAAACCGCCTCGTCTTCACCGCGCAAGACCTCAGCCAGAGCGACCTCACCGAAGCCAGCAACCGCCTGAACGCCCACTACGCCGGCCTCAGCCTGGACATGGTGCGCGACCGCCTGCGCAGCGAAGTCGAACAACTGCGCAGCGAAATCGGCCAGCTCATGAGCGCCGCCGTCGACGCCGGGGCTGCCGCGCTGAGCGAGGAGCAAGACCACGTCGTCATCTCCGGCGAACGCAACCTGCTCACCGTGCAAGACTTCAGCCACGACATGGGCAGCCTGCGCCGGCTCTTTGACCTGTTCGAGCAAAAAACCCAACTCATGCGCCTGCTCGACGTCTCCAGCCGCGCCGAAGGCGTGCGCATCTACATCGGCGGCGAGAGCCAAGTCGTGCCCTACGAGGAACTCTCCATCGTCTCCGCACCCTACGAAGTCGACGGCGCCATCGTCGGCACCCTGGGCGTCATCGGCCCTACGCGCATGGCCTACGAGCGCATGATCCAAATCGTCGACATCACCTCGCGCATGGTCAGCCAAGCCCTCAGCCAAAAGTAAAGCGCCCGCCGCCCAGAGCCCCCACCAAGCCTGGTTAGAATCCACCGCTTTCCTTCCGGCACCCACGCTGGAAGCACCCCCGGGGGCCGTTAGCTCAGTTGGTTAGAGCAGAGGACTCATAATCCTTTGGTCGCAGGTTCAAGTCCTGCACGGCCTACCAATTAAATCAATGGCTTAGGACTGATTTGGCGTGCTGCCAAGGTCCAGGCTGTCAACCAAGTGTCAACGCCGTCAACGGGTTGAGCTTCACGACCTCCTGCAGGTGGTCTGGCGCGAGGTGTGCATAGCGCATCGTCATGGTCAGGTTTGCATGACCCAGGCTGCGCTGCAGCACGAGGATGTTGCCGCCGTTCATCATGAAGTGCGATGCAAAGGTGTGACGCAGGACGTGCGTGAGCTGTCCCTCCTGAAGCGTGATGCCCGCCCGTTCGATTCCGTCGCGAAAGGCTGAATAGGCGTAGGCAAACAAGCGCTGCCCGGTCTCCGTCTTGTCGTGATGCTTCCGCAGCTCTTGCTCAAAGCTGCTGTCGATAGGAATGGACCGGACCTTGCCGGATTTCGTACCTGCAAACTGGATCTGGCCGTTTCTGAGGTGGCGTACTTCGAGGTTCTCCGCCTCGCTCCACCTGGCGCCTGTGCTGAGGCACACCCTGGCAATCATGGCGGCATGACGGTTCTTTCCCTCGGCCAGCCTGGCGAGCAGATCGCGTATCTGATCCGTCGTCAGGTATGAGAGTTCGCGCTCCTGAACCTTGAACTGGCGCAGCTCAGCCAAGGGGTTGGGCTTCTTCCACTGACCCAGGCGGCGTAGCTCGTTGAAGACTGAGCGCAGATAGGCATGCTCGCGGTTCACGCTGTTCGGAGCGATGCCAGCGGCAAGACGTTCCGTTCGGTAGTTGGCGAACGCGTTGACGGTGAATCGGTCGGCCACGGGGTTACCCATGGCATCACAGGCGAGCTTGAGGCGGCTATACGTGTTGGCGCCGGCTTTCAGACCTGATCCGTGATGCGTGTACCAAAGGTCGATGAGTTCGCGGAGCTTGCGTGTGTCGCGCTTCTCCGGCTGCCATTTGGCGTTCTGGTTGACTTCTGTTGTAAGCCAAGCCTCGTAGGCCTTGGCTTCGGCCTGCGTCTTGAACGTTTTGCGGAAGCGTTTTCCTCCGCGCCCGCCGGGCTGAACATCTACGAGCCAGCCAGCGCTCGCCTTCTTGATCGTCATTGGGGTTGCGTGCTCAGACGTCCTCTTCGAACGACAACGGCGTTTTGTAGTTTTCGCTGATCTCGGCTAAGCGGCGCGAACTTACGACTCGGAGCGTCTCGATTCGCATCTTGTGTTCAACGTTGCTTCGTGGCGTTTCGGTGCCGTCTAGCTGACTTGACAGCTTCAAGTACTGCTGGCTGTAGCCGCTATTGATGCCTCTATTTCTTAGCGTGCCCTCCTCCGGCCAGTTGGAGATGTAGCCCTTGGCCGCATCCGCGAGGGACGGCATGTCGTGACCACATCGGACGTCCGTGTGTCCCGTAATAAGCCAATAGGCGAACTGTGGCCAGTTCTTGGCGACCGCCTCAACAAGATGACCGCCTGGGGCTCCGCCACGGTTCCACCAAGTCCGCCAGGTGCCAGCGGGAATGCCTGTTTTTCCTTCCAGGACGCTGTAGCGGCCTCTCTCCTTCGTTTCGGCGATCAGCAAGAGCTTGAGACGCGCTGAGAGCGTTTTCTGGCGCAGCTGTTGCACCTCGTCGGGTGCGCTGGAGTTCAATGTAGCTTCTTTACTTGTCATTTAATCTCCATATGTAATCAACTGAACAACAATTCGGTTGCATTGATGATCAACTAAGAATACATTGTTATCAATTGATCATGTTTGCGGTTCGTTGGAGCTATTTCATTATGAACTCTCTTGAGCATTTCGGCGTATCGCTCCCTTTACTTGCCAGCCCTCTTGTCTCTCGAGAGCGCTGGGCGGAGATGCTAGGTCTGCCTCCTGGTGTCGTTATCGCCCAATGCGAACGAGGCATGTGGGGCGCACCCATCCGGGTTGGCAAGCGTGTCTTCGTCAATGTTGAGGCTATCCGTCTGCAATGCGCAGAACGGGCCCAGGAGTTCGCCCTGTGAGCCGCAGCACTTCCAAAGCACCAAAGACCCGTGCCTTCGTCCAGTTGGACTTTTGGCCAGAGTTGAGCCATCGAAGCATGGTCTTTTATGCGGCATGTGCCGGGCGCCGCGCGCCCGCCCGCAGCGTTAGCGAGGACGGATGCACGGCGGCAGGCTTGGCCGCTGTCAGCGGCCTCCCCGATGGTAATCACGGGGATAACCTCACCAAGGTGCACCAATGACCCGCCCCGCTAAGGCTTCATTGGTTACTGACGGCAACACCATCAAGGTGCGACTCGAAGCTGAGCGCCGTCATACCGGCTCACTCGTTCACGTTGACTGGCTCAGATTCACCGTCCGCACGCGCAATGCGCCTTTGCTGCGTAGTGAAGTTCCGGTGGAGAGCGACAACATTTGGGACGAGGGATACCGTCTGTCCCAGCTTTACAAGCTGTTGAACGAGGTGCCCGATTGCGACCGAGACAGTTGCGGCCAGGCGGCCGAACTCGCGGATCGTGTTGCATCGCTACTGGGGCCTGATTTTGCGCGTTCTCTCACCTTGGGTAAGGGACACGATTTCTACCGGCACCGCTGGCCCATTTTACGCAACGAAGTTGAGTGCGGTTGGGTGGGATTTGGTGCGTCGTCTGAGAGTCCCCGTCAGGCCGCACAGGCAAGCACGATTCACGTCAACCTGTTCGGCGCGGCATGTACCTTCGCGGCGTTTGGCTGGCGCGAGAAGCTGGCGGACCTCTGCGACGAACTCAAGGCGGACATTACACGTTGTGACCTGGCCCTTGACTTTTTCGATGGACTCAGCGGCGGCATCGAACGTGTTGCGCAGGACTACCACGCGGGATTGTGCGACGTTGGAGGGCGACGCCTGAAGATCAGGGACGTCAATTGGCTAAAGGGCCGCTCCCGCTCGATCTACATCGGTTCCAAAGAAGCAGGCAAGGAAACCAACGTCTACGAGAAGGGCGATCAACTCTTCGGCGAGGACGCGGACTCCAATTGGGTGCGTTTTGAGCTGCGCTATGGCAACAAACTGCGCGAGCTTTCCTCCGACATGCTGCGTCGCCCAGCTGATTTCTTCGGCGGTGCCAGTGACTGGCACGCAACCGTGCTCGCCGAAGCCGGTGAGACCTTCACACCTGAACCGGTCGCCACAGACGGACGGCTGGCCCCCATGACCGTCGAGGCCGAGGTGTTCCGCAACCTGAAGTGGTCCTTTCAAACCGCCTCTGCGTCCATTGCCGCAGCGTTCAAGTTTCTTGGCGACGAAGACTTCCTTCGCCTGGTGACCGCCCAAAAGCTGCCCGGTCGTCTTCAACGATTCAACCCCTCCGAACTCAAGGCCGCGTTCAGCGCTGCCGTCTCCCGTCCCCTGGTCTCAGAGCCTTGCCCAGCTCTGGCGTGACCTCTCTATGTGGCAACTCTCCAAGGTAAATCACCATGCGCTTTGAATCTGAAGTGATCGTTCATGCGGTCAAGGAATCTGCCGGTAGCTACGAAGGGCGCGAGTTCAGCTCGTGCACCTTTCACTGCGAAGTGGACCTGAAGGAAAACGGTTCAGGCCGGTCCATCGGCCGGGTCACGCGCCCATTCAAGCTGGGCGATGCCAAGGAGTTCGACAAGTGGGCTCATCTCGGCAACTCGCTGCCTCTGAAGGCCAAGGCCGTCTTCGAGATGGCCGCTGCCAAGGAAGACTCAGCCAAGCTGACCTTGGTCGAGATTCGTCCCTTGGACAAGGTCAAGCAGGCGGCTTGAACATGAGGCTCATCGTTCAAAGCCAGTCCACCGGGCGCTTCCTGTGCCCTGGTCTGCTCGATGGTCAGCCCACATGGGTGCGGTCGCTGGCTGAAGCTGGCGGCGGCGTCGTGTCCGACCCAGAGCGCGCCTTGCAGCTCGTGCAGGACTGGGCGGATTTGGACGATGAGCCCGTGATCGTCAACCTCGATGCGCTCGGCACTGCTGACGAGGAAGCACCGCCTGGTGTTCTCGTCAGCGATTTGCCTGGCCATTGAATCACCTTGCTCAACGATTTACGCATGACTACTGACGTCTGGGTCGTTGCCTGCAAACAGCCGCCAAATCTCACCGGCGCCACGTTGCTTGCCCAATGTCCTGTTGCCCAACGCATCTCAGTTCAAACCACTGCCCAATTTTTTGAGCAAAAAGCCTCCGCACCAGAAATGGGCGAGCTTGACCCGGCGATGGTCGGCTCCGCCTTTTCAGTTGCCTTTGCAGTTGTCGTGCTGTTCTACCTAGTAGCTCGCGGCGCTGGTTCTGTTTTGAGTCTTATCCGCCGTGGATAGGCCAAACCGTCCGGGCGGTTCCCGGAATTTTTGAAAAAGGAAATTTCATGCTTACCTTCAAGCAAGCCGCCAAGTATGGCGCAGTCCTCGTCACCGTGGCTGGTGCAGCAGCAGCCAATGCGGCCATCGACCTGACCCCCATCACCAATGCATTCTCTGCCAGTGACGTCATTACTGCGGTTCTGGCTGTCGCAGCGGTGCTCGCTGCCATCTACGCGACCATGACCGCCGCAAAGATGGCACTTCGCTGGATTCGTGGCGGCTAAAGCGTCCCCGAGACTTACACACATGAACTCGGCGTGGTAGGCCACCTCGCCGACTTTTAGCCGCTAAAGGTGCAAAGACTTTAGCGGCTAAAACATGAAGGAGATATTGATGACCACGCATCTTTGGTATTTGCTTGTGTTTGCATGGGGAATCGTGTGTGCCTGGGCTCTTATCAAGGGGTTGGAATGACCTATATTAAGCGCCTCATAATCTACAAGCTGATATTTCGTCTATTGATATTGTTCTTGTGTGCGCCAATCCAGTCATATTCTCAAGCTCTGCCAAAATTTAACCCTTCCAATGTCACGCGCTCCGTTTCCGGCGTAATGCAAGATGGGATGAGGGCTCGTGGTTTTGCAGCCAATGATCCGCGTTTCATGGCGACACTTTCGTCGTCCTCCGCCGTAATTGGCGGGGTTGCTGGCACAACCGCTGCGGCAATTGTCGTTGGCACTGTTACTGCACCTGCATGGGCAAGTGTTGCTTTAGCTGCTGGCGTTGGCGCCGTAGTGACCTACGGTGTCACATTAGGGGTGGAAGGGTTGGTGGCTTGGCTTTTTGGATCGGACGCCATTGATGTAACTCAGAACAACAGCAATGCACCCGTATCTGGCCTTGTTCTCGGGGGGGCTTATTGGAGTACTGGTGGCACCAGCGGTGTTATTTATGGTGGTGATGGAATAGCTGTTGCACGCGAAGGGTATGGGCAATGGGCAAATCGTTGGGGTATTGAAAATAGTCCATCGTGCGAATTGATTGCGGGAAATAGTATAGCTAAGTGCGTCGCCACTGTCCCTGATCCTGTTACCGGAGCTTATGCGGTGCGGCAGGCTCTATTGTATAAATCAGGGGCTCCAAGCTCCTGTAGTACAGGATATTTCTTTCTCGAGAATTCTGGTTGTAAGCCTTATACACCTCCAAAAGATATGAATATTGCCAGGGCGACGCCTCAGCAGGCAATATCTGCGCTACCGCAGTCTGAGTTGGAGAAGCCTCTGAATCCTGCAATTGTTGCTGCGCTTGCGAATAGGGCCTGGCAACAGGCTGCTTCACAGCAGGGATATTCTGGCCTGCCTTATCCACAGTCAAATCCAATCACTGATTCCGAGGTAAAGAAGTGGATTCAAACCAATCCATCTTTTGCGCCTAGGGTTGGTGATTTCGTATCTCCGAATCCCGCCACGAATGCACAGCAGAGCCCATGGGCTCTGCCGCTGAATCCTTCTCAGCCCTCAACTGCACCAGTCACTGGCTCTAATCCAAATGTAACAAATCCTGCCTCACAAAATCCCCTGACCAATTTGGGGCCAGACCCTGGAATTGGCGCACCAGCGATTGAAACGACACCTTCTGCACAGCAAATACTCGATCCTGTTTTGAACATGCTCCCTGGCCACCGCAGCTTTACGGCAAGTAGCCAAGTAGGCACCTGTCCAACGCCGACCATTAATCTCTATGGTTCGCACGTCATGGACGCGCATTGCATCCTGATTGACCAGAACAAAGGTGTCATTCAGGGCGTCATGACTTTTGCTTGGTCGGTGATTGCTTTGTTCATCATTCTTTCGGCTTGAGGGGCAGGGTATGTTTGGGATTTTTCTTTCTGCCCTCAATTCCGTTTTGGGCTGGGTCTTCCGTTCGCTGCTTGTCAAGTTCGGTGTCTTCTTTGCCCTGTACTTCATCACCACTGAATTTGTCGGGCTTATTGTTCACCTCATACCCGACACGGGTTCGCTCAATGGCGCCATGTCCGCCATTGGTTCAGGCACTTGGTACTTTCTGAATGTCTTCCAGGTCACACAAGGTTTGTCGCTGGTGGTGTCAGCCTACGCGACTCGGTTTGTGATTCGTCGCATTCCCGTGATTGGTTGACTATGCCCATCAACGCATACACCGGCCTTATGGGATCGGGTAAGTCCTACGAGTGTGTTTTGTCTGTCATCGTGCCGGCCATAAAAAATGGCCGTCGTGTTGTCACTAACGTAGACGGCATCGACAGTGACGCTATTCGGGCCTACTGTCAAGAAAGGTGGGATTCCGATCCCGAAAAACTGGGTTGCGTAGTCCACTGTAAAAACGATGACGTCTCAAAGGCTAGTTTCCTGCCCTACGGTGAGGGCGTCGATACTTTTTGCAAGCCTGGCGACATTATCTGCATCGATGAGGCTTGGCGCTTTTGGGGAACTGATTGCAAGCTCCTGGCAGAACACAAAATCTTCTTCCGAGAACATCGGCACTTTGTAGACCCTGAATCGAAGGTGTCCTGTGATCTTGTTCTGATGGTTCAGGACATTGGTGACCTGCACCGCACGTTGAAGGTCGTGGTCGAAGTCACTTTCAAGACCACCAAGATCAAAACACTTGGCTGGAACAAGACCTATCGGGTCGAAATGTGGGAGGGCTACAAGCTCACTCAAAAAGGCCGTGTCTCGGTCGAGAACAAGCGCTATGACCCTTCCGTGTTTCCGCTCTATAGCAGCTATCAAGGTGGTGCAGGAAAAGAAATGCGCGTTGATGACCGTCAGAACATCCTGAGGAGTCCCAAGCTTTGGATTCTGGCCGTCGTGGTTATCGGCATGTTCGGGTTGGGTGTGTGGGGCTTGGTTGGATTCTTTTCGGGTTCAAAGTTCAAAGAAAAAAAATCGGGTGATGCAGCGCTACCGACTCAGACCGTCGCGGCCACCGATGTTCAGCAGTCCACAGCGAAGCAGGAGGTGTCTGATCTGTGGCGCATCGTCGGCAGCTATCAAGTTGGTCCTGATTCCATGGTGGTCATTGCAAACGAGTCAGGCACCGTTCGCCTAGAGCATCCCTCGTCTTTCCAATACGCTGGGCAAGCCATGGTTGGGCATGTGGACGGCCAACGCGTCACGTTTTGGTCGGGCGCTCCTGTCCAACAATCAAAAGGTTCCCAATGACGCAAAACAAGGCCCTGGCGCTCGTTCTGGTGCTTGCGATGGTTGGTGGTTCGGCCATCGGCCAAAGCGCCCCAAAGCCCGTTAAATTCGATTTCAAGGCAATCAATGTCGCCCAGGTCGTTCAACTGATATACGGCGAAGTGTTGACCAGTCCTTATGTGCTTGATCCTGAGGTTTTGAGCGATGCACGCTTGGTGTCCTTTAGGTATGCCAGTGACAAGGGCGACGTTCGCGCCTTTGTCCGTTCCTTCCTGGACTCGCTCGGCTATGTCGTGCAACCCAAAGCGGGAGTCGACTTCATCACCAGGCGCCAAGACGTTGAGAAGACCGCCCCTGCTATCGAGCTAGAGGGCTTTGTCTACCGTCCCTTGTTCCGTGATGTTCACTACCTGGCGCGATTGCTTGGCCCGCTGTTTCAAGGCTCTTTCAGCGTGAACGGTGCAGTGTCAGGAAATGCCATCAGCACGAAAGGGCCAGTTCCGCAGGGTTCAGCCACGGCCATGCTCGATCAAAGTGCCGACGTATTGGTGTTCACGGGTACCGGCAAAGAAGTTGACAAGCTCAAAAAGCTCTTGCCCCAGGTGGATTTCCAACTTGGTGAAGTTGTCGTTCGTGGTGTGGTGTACGAGGTCAGCACCACGGACAAGCAAGGCTCGGCGTTTGGCTTGCTTGCATCGCTTTTGGGAGGCAAGCTCCAAGCTGGGGTGGGCGTCATCAACCCCGTGGGCAGCTTTCTCCGTCTTAAAAATACGGCGCTCGATGCGGTGTATTCCGTGCTCAGCCAAGACAGCCGTTTCAAGGTCATGAGCAGCCCAAGCCTTCGCATCCAGTCGGGTGCTCAAGGTACGTTTTCCGTTGGTCAGGATGTGCCTGTTTTGGGTTCAGTGAGCTATCCCAACAACGGCCAGCCGGTTCAAAGCGTCGAGTACCGTAGCAGCGGCGTTATCTTCAACGTACAGCCTACGATAAAGGAAAGCGTCATTGACTTGGCCATTGATCAGCAGCTGAGCAACTTTGCGCAGACCACCACAGGAGTCAACAACTCCCCCACGTTGACGAAGCGGGCCTTGAAGACATCTGTCGGACTTCAGGACGGGGATTTGATCGTCCTCGGGGGTCTCACGGAGAACAAGGAAAGCGACACCCGCGAAGGGCCAGGCTTCCTTCCTCGCCTCTTCCACACCACTGGCAAAGACAACAGTCGCTCAGAAGTTTTATTGGTGCTGCAAGTGCAGCGAATTTGACGGGGTTATTGATGGAACAGTTCTTTCAGTTCTGGACTTTTGTCATCGTTTCGGCTTACGGGGTTCGTGCCATGTACATCGAGATCAGAAGAGTTTTGACCGGTAAGGATCTGGATGACCTGTAGCGTCGTTGTAGGTGCGCCATAGAACAGCGGCGAGGAGGGCGTACCTCAGAAGTCGTGATCCTTGGTTCTAGGACCGTGTGGCTGCGACTTCTGGTCTGTTGTGTCATTTGGCCAATCGGCAATGGTTCGATCTGCACCATCTGTGGCACAGCGAGACAGGTCTTGCTTCTCCACCGTTACGAATGTGGGCAAGGGGCGGATCGAATCGCTTTTGTCACGGTAGCTCGGAACTGCTTTCTTTGCTTTGCGTGTCATGCTCGGGTGACTTTTTGCGTGTGACGAAGCTGAAGAATATCTGAACACGACTTTTGAGGTACGGTTCGCGTGAGCTGACGCCTGTGACCTGCATGGCGTATGCCCCTTGGCTTGTCGGTGGCGATTCGGCCAGGCTGAGCGCGGTAGCTGACATCGCAGCGCGCCGACAGACGTTCGCGCCATCAAAAGCAGACTGAACCCTTCGGACTGCCACCAGTCGTTCACGCAGGCATCGAGGGCTTGGCCAACAGTCCGGGGGACTGTTGGCTTCGTCGGTAGGAGTCGGCCCGGTAGGGCTTCAACCCGTTCAAGCGGGTTGAACTCCGTAGCCCGACGAACCCATGCCTGCGCTCTCTGAGTCCTCTTGCGCTTGATTCAATGCGATCGTCTGGTTGCTATGCTCCGTCGCTCTATGCACTACAGGGAGAAGAAAATATGAAACGCATAAGTGCACTCGCCATCGTGACAGTGGCTGCGCTAGGGCTCACCGGCTGCTTGCTGCCTGAGAAGTTCGAGGCCTCGGTCAACTTCAAACCAGATGGCGACTACACATACAAATACGAAGGCACCGCCGTGCACTTTTTGGCGGCTGCTGCCATTAGGGACAAGGGTGGTCTGCCAGCCAAGGAGGAAGACGCCTTGAAGCGCGAGGGGGAGAAGGCTGCAAAGGCACCGGGCGTTCGAAAGATGGCTTACACGGGCAACGGGCGCTTCGATGTTCAGATCGAAGAAGCCGTGAAGATCGGGCGCCAGGTCAGCACCTTGAAGATCTTCAACATCTCACGCGGCAAGGACGGCGTGTTCTTACTCGCTGTCCCTCCCATGAAGGAAAAGGATCGCGATCAGTTGCGGTCACTCGGCATCAAAGTGAATGGCAAGGCTGAGGTTTTCTTGCCTGGCAACGCGAAGGTCTTGGAGCACAACGCCACCGGCACCCCTGGCCTACTGTCGAAGTCCTACTCTTGGAAGATCGGCGCAGTAGACGACCGGCCGATGATCAAATTTACGCTGACTCAGTAGTGGCGTTATCTGGCCAGTTGTGCCAGCACTTGTTTTGGACGGACAATGTCTAGCACCTGGTGCTATACTTAATGTGATGCCTCAGAAACAGCAGCCCCGCGTCTTCAAGACAGCCCGATTTGGCAAAGATGCAAAGAAGGCTCGGATTTCAGATGCGGATCTGTGTGCCGCCATTCGCCAGGCCATGGCAGGGCAGGCCGACGATCTTGGCGGTGGAGTCTTCAAGAAGCGCCTGAACGACAACATGCACCGCTCCATCATCCTTGCCAAAGGTGGCCGATATTGGGTGTTCGAGTACCTTTTTGCCAAGAAGGATCGAGACAACATCGAAGACGATGAACTCGCTGCCTTCAGGTCTCTTGCAAAGGCCTATGCGGGGCTGACTGATGTGCAGATTGCCGCTTTGATGAGCGGCAAGGACATTGTGGAGTTATGCCATGACGACGAAGCGTAAGTTCAAGAGTGATGCTTTTGAGGCCATCCATGCGTCGGCTTCGGCCCTGCATCGTGTGGGGGCCATTGACAAGGCCACCATGCGCGAATTCGACGAGTCTTGCTTGGCTGCGCCACCTCAGATTGCGCCCAATGAGATCAAGCGAATTCGCGAGAGGGCACATGTCAGTCAACCAGTTTTTGCCCGTTACCTCAACACCAGCGAATCAACGGTGCAGAAGTGGGAGGCCGGGACTAAGCGGCCCAGTGGCATGGCGCTCAAGCTGCTTGCCGTGATCGAAAAGCACGGCTTGCAAGTGCTTGCTTGAACCGTCAACCAAGTGTCAACGGCATAGCGGGATAAAGCGGCCGCAATGCAAGGGTATCAGCGTCTAAGTCCTTGATCTGCCGGGCAAAGCAGCCCTAATGCCGGTCTACTGGATGGACTCATAATCCTTTGGTCGCAGGTTCAAGTCCTGCACGGCCTACCAAACAGTTTCCAAGCAAAACATGGGATTAACTGCGAAGTTAGGCCCTTTTGCCTGGTGCATAGGACTTTGGAAGTCCGATGGTCGGTGCTTTCCCGGACCCATCTGACGCCGTATCCGGCGCGTATGTTTTTTCTGGGCGCCTGATCACAGTTCGTTTTCGGCGCCGTGCCCGGAAACTTTAGGGGCTGCTGCGTTTGGGCCGAAAGGCTCGAAAAGCGATGTTGCCCGTGCGGGCTCTTGGCGACGGATCGTCGGCGTGGGTCGGGCTCGCCCTGTGAGCCGGTTGGGTGCGAAAGTGCCTCTACCGCCTCTGCCTTTCCTCGCGAGGCGGATGCGCAACAAGCCAACCTAGCGCCCAAGCTGTGGGCACTTCTGCGTGCCGAAACCGCGTGGACAATGCTGGCAAGAAAAACAGTGAGAGCTACAAGATGCCGTTTCTCGACTGGGTCAACAAGGCCCAAGCTGTGTCCGTGGCCGGCGCTGTGCCGTACCACCTGTTGAACTTCGAGTCGGCGCATGGTGACCGGTCCGCCGACAACATGCTTATTCAGGGAGACAACCTGCTGGCGCTGAAGGCGCTCTTGCCCTTCTACCGGGGCCGGGTCAAGTGCATCTACATTGACCCTCCGTACAACACTCAAAGTGCGTTCACACACTACGACGACAAGTTGGAGCACAGTCAATGGCTCAGCCTGATGCACCCGCGACTTGTGTTGCTGCGGGAACTGTTGGCGGAGCAGGGCAGTGTTTGGGTATCCATCGATGACCGAGAGGGCCACTACCTGAAGGTTTTGATGGACGAAGTCTTCGGGCGAGAAAACTTCAGCACGACTTTCATCTGGCAGAAGGTCGACAGTCCGAATGACAACAAGGTGCCTATTACGCCAGACCACGAGTTTCTACTCTGCTACGAGAAGCGGAAGGACTCGGCTGGCTTCAAGAAGAAGAGCGATAACTCGCTGCTCGCTGCCTACGGCCAAGTAGACGAGAGTGGTCGCCGTTACCGAGATCGCCTCCTGAAAAAGAACGGCAAGAACAGTCTGCGGGCTGACCGTCCGACGATGTTCTACCCACTAGAGGCCCCTGACGGCACTAGCGTGTTGCCCATTCATGATGATGGAAGAGAAGCGAATTGGGCTTACGGCGAAGTCGGCGTGGCACGGATGCGGGCAGAGGGGCGCCTGATCTGGAAAAAGCGGTTGAAGGCAGAGGGTGAAGTCTGGGTGCCCTACACCCGCGAGTTCGCCCCAGAAGCACCTGAACGCCCTCATCCGACCATATTGCTCGACGTCAAGACCACGCGTCAGGCGAAGGCGCATCAGCGGGAGTTGCTACCGGAAGCCGCTGCGTTTGACACTGTGAAGCCGGAACAACTGCTGCAGCGCATCCTGGAGATTGCAACTGACGCGGGAGATCTTGTGCTCGACAGCTTCCTCGGATCCGGTACCACAGCAGCGGTGGCACACAAGATGGGCCGCCGCTACATCGGCATCGAGCAAGGTGACCACGCGATCACACACTGCCTCCCCCGGCTTGAAAGAGTGCTAAACGGTGAGCAGGGTGGAGTGTCAGACGCTGTTGGCTGGGAGAGCGGCGGCGGCTTCTGCTTCTACACCCTCGGCGAGCCCGTGTTCGACGCTGACGGTGGTATCAACCCTGCTGTGCAGTTCGGCGCCCTGGCGGGCTACCTTTGGCACTTCGAGACCGGCCTGTCCGCCACCCACACGTTCGACAGCCCGCTGTTGGGCGTCCACGACGACACCGCCGTCTTCTTGCTCTACAACGGCATCCTGGGCGACCGCAAGCCGGCTGGTGGCAACGTGCTCACCGGCCCGGTGTTGGCACACCTCGACCAGCTTCTGGCTGACGCCACGCCAGCCGGCACCCGCCTTCCGTCTCGCAAGGTGGTCTACGGCGAAACCACGCGTCTGGGCGAACAGCGCTTGGCCGAGGCCGGTGTGACTTTCCGGCAGATCCCGTACGACATCAAGGCGCGCTGACAGCGCCGGCCAGTACAACAAGCAAGACAGGGACGAGATGGCTACCTTCACGCTGAAGCGCTACCAGCACAACACGCTGGACGCGCTCGAAACCTTCTTCCGCCGTGCCCGAGTGGCCGGGCACGTCACCGCCTGGAACGAGGCCATGGCCCGCGTCGGCCAGTCGTTCGCCTACGACGCCACCACCATGGGCGACGTGCCGGCGGTGTGCGTCCGCATCCCCACGGGCGGTGGCAAGACCACGATGGCTGCGCACGCGGTGGCCCGGGTGGGCCGGGCGTTTGCCGACACCGACGCGCCCGTGGTGCTCTGGCTGGTTCCTTCAGACGCGATCCGTACCCAAACCCTGGCGGCACTGCGAGTGCCCGGCAACGCCTGCCACGCTGGCCTGGCCGAGCACTTCGGTGACCGTGTGCGCGTGTGCTCGCTGGACGAACTGGCGACTGTCGGGCCTCACGAAGTGGGCAGCGCTGCCGTGATCGTGGTCGCCACCATCCAGTCTTTCGCCGTGCGCGACACGACCATCCGCAACGTGTACTCCTTCGACGAGTCGCTGGCACCTCACTTTCAGGGTTTGACGCCGGCCCAGGCCGAACCCCTGGACAAGGTGACCGAGGCCGACATCGTCAAGCAGAGCTACCTGACCCCGAAGGACGTTGGGCGTGTCAAGTCGTCGCTGGCGAACTGGGTGGCGCTGAACAAGCCGATCCTTGTCGTGGACGAGGCTCACAACAACCGCACCCACCTGGCCTTCGACACGCTGCGACGGCTCTCGCCCACCTGCCTGATCGAGATGACGGCCACGCCCGTCAAGGGCAGCAACGTCGTCTTCCACGTCGGCGCGCAAGAGCTGCAAAACGAGGACATGATCAAGCTGCCGATCGTCCTTATGGAACACCCGACAGGCTGGAAGGATGCTGTCCGTGACGCCATCCTGACCCGTGACCGGTTGGAGCTGGCGGCAGCACAGGAGAAGGACTACGTTCGCCCCGTGGTCCTCTTTCAGGCCCAGCCCAAAGGCGGTGAAGTTACCGTGGACGTGCTGGTGGCGCACCTGACCGATGCCGATGGCGAGAAGATCGACCGCAGCCAGATCGCGGTGGCGACCGGCGACCAGAAGGAACTGGCGGGCGTGGTGATCGGCGCGCCGAGCTGCCCCGTGCGTTACGTCGTCACGGTCGAGGCCCTGAAGGAAGGCTGGGACTGCCCCTTTGCCTACGTGCTGTGCAGCCTGCAGAACGCCCACAGTGCCAAGGACGTGGAGCAGTTGCTGGGCCGTGTGCTGCGCATGCCGTACGTCCAGGCTCGCCAGCAACTGGCCTTGAACCGTGCCTACGCGCACATCGTTTCCGAGAGCTTCGTGCGCGTGGCCGACGAACTGGCCGACCGGCTCGTGAAGAACATGGGCTTCAACGCCTTCGAGGCGGCCACGGCCATCATCACGCCACCCCCGGGCCAGCTGTTCCCGCCGAACACAACTGGCGGCACCGTCATTGACGACGGCGGCTACTGGAAGAGCCAGGAGGCTGACAAGCGCAAGGTGCCGGAGGCCATCGTGAGCTTGCCCGCGATGCCGGCTCAACCGGTGCCGGCTGAACTGGCCGCCACCGTCGAACTGCGTCCCACCACCAACGGCGCTACGGCCATCGTGCGCGGCGTTGTTGACGAAGCCACCGAGGCGTTTCTTCTGGGGGCCTTCAGCGGCAAGGACAAGACTGCCGTGGGCGAGTCCATCGAGCGCGAGCGCATGCGCCAGGATGCTGCCAAGGCCCCGGCTGCTCGCGGCATCCCGTTCGCACAGCTGCCCCAGCTGTGCTTCACCTTCGACGGCGAGCTTCAGCCGCTCGACCGCCGGCTGTGTTCGGAGCTGGGCCACTTCGACCTGTTTGCCGAGCCGGTGTCCCTGGCCGGCTTCCAACTGCGTGAGACGGGCCGCACCTACGAGATCGACGTGGAGGGCGGTACGGTCACCTACAAGGTGGCCGAGCCTGAGCAGCTTGGTCTGAACGCGGTGCCGGCGCACGCCGACGAGACCGACCTCGTGCGCTGGCTTGACCGCGAGTGCCGGCAGATCGACATCGGCCAGTCCGTGATGCTCAAGTGGTTGCTGGCGATCGTGCGGCACCTGCAGCGTGACCGAGGCCTGACGCTGACCTCACTGGTTCGGACCCGCAACGCGTTGGCTGAGGCCGTCCGTCGCGAGCTGGAGTTCCGCCGCCAGCGTGCGGTCGTCACCGGCTTTCAGCAGGCGCTGCCTGGCCTGGCTGCTGCGCCTGTGCTGGCCGACAGCTTCCGCTACCACTTCACGTTCCACCCGGACCGTTACCCGGGCCGGCCACCGTTCTACCAAGGCCCCAACCGCTTCCAGAAGCACTACTACGGCAACAACCGCATCCACGACTTGCGGCATCGCACCGACTCTGGCAACCTCGCCGAGGAGTTCGTTTGTGCCCGCGCCATCGACGAAGAGCGCCGGGTGAAGCACTGGGTCCGCAACGTTGAGCGCGACGAGCGGTTTTCCTTCTGGCTGCCGACCTCTACCGACTACTTCTACCCTGACTTCGTGGCCGAGCTGGTCGATGGCCGGGTGCTTGCTGTCGAGTACAAGGGCAAGTACCTGCTGGGTACTGAGGACACCCGCGAGAAGGTGCAGGTCGGCGCCCAGTGGGAAGCCAGCAGCGGCGGTCGCTGCCTGTTCCTCTTGGCAGTTGCGCCTGACGCCGACAGCGCAGGGCGCTCGCTGGAGCAGCAGATCGAGGACAAGGTCCTGGGGAAGTAAGCGAAGAACGGTCGGCCGAACTCGCTGTTAGGTCGGACCGGCGCTTTCGGCACCTCACCTCACCTCGGCACCTTGCACAGACAAGGCGGAGGCTGAGGACCAAGAAAAATCTGTATCGACCCAGCGGTTTCTGCACAGGTCAGGAGCACCGAGTGAATACCCATCGCTGTGGGTGGTCTGACCTGCACCCCATCTGAATCACCGGACTCCAGCCTGGAGTCCGCCGCCACACCCCCACCCCAGGCACAATCCCCCACTTCGAATTGAGGGGGAGTGCAGCGTGAGCACGGTGTTGGTGATTGGGGCGTCGCGGGGCATTGGTTTGGAGCTGGTGCGCCAGTGCTTGGCCGCGGGTGACAAGGTGGTGGCCACGGTGCGGGGCGAGGCGGCTGGGGCGGCGCTGCGGCAGCTGGGGGCGCATGTGGTGAGCCTGGATGTGGCGCAGCTGCACAGCGTGGCGGGCTTGGCCTGGCAGTTGGATGGCTGGCAGTTTGACCAGGTGTTTTACGCCGCCGGTGTGTTTGGCCCGCGCACCCAGGGCATGCAGCCGCCCAGTGAGGAAGAGTTCAAGAACGTGATGGCCACCAATGTGCTGGGGCCCATGCAGGTGCTGCCGCAGTTGCTGGACAACTTGGCGCCGGGCGCGCGCATTGGCTTGCTGTCCTCGCGCATGGGTTCCATGAGCCTGCGGCAAAACCCTGCCGGGTGGCTGTACCGGGCCTCTAAGGCGGCGCTGAATTCGGTGTCGCGAGACATTGCTCTGGCGCTGGACGGGCAGGCCCTGTGTGTGGCGCTGCACCCGGGCTGGGTGCGCACTGACATGGGCGGCTCTGAGGCCGATATCGACGTGCAAACCAGCGTGGCGGGCCTGCGCCAGGTGCTGGCGGGTTTGCGGCCCCAGCACTCGGGCCATTTCTACAACTACGACGGCGAGCGGCTGCCCTGGTGAGGGCTGGCTGGCGCAGCGCCGTGCTGCCGCATTGAATTGACAGGGAGACCCCATGCTGCTTTCCGACGACCACCGCGCCGTGCAAGACGCTGTGCGCGCTTTTGTGCAAGACCAAATTGCGCCCAAGGCGGCGCAGTGGGACAAGGAGCACCACTTCCCAGCGGCCGAGCTCAAGGGCTTGGCGGAGCTGGGCTGCTACGGCGTGGCCGTGCCCACGGAATACGACGGCGCGGGCCTGGACTACCTGGCGCTGGCCATCATCCTGGAAGAGATTGGCGCGGGCGACGGCGCCACCTCCACCGTGGTGAGTGTCAACAACTGCCCGGTGTGCTCCATCCTCATGGCCTTTGGCAACGAGGAACAAAAGCAGGAGTTTTTGAAGCCGCTGGCCCGCGGTGACATGCTGGGCGCCTTCTGCCTGACCGAGCCGCATGTGGGGTCTGAAGCCGGGGGCTTGAAAACCACCGCAGTGCGCGAGGGCGATGACTACGTGCTCAACGGCGTCAAGCAGTTCATCACCAGCGGTAAAAACGGCGATGTGGCCATCGTCATGGCTGTGACGGACAAGGCTGCGGGCAAGAGGGGCATCAGCGCCTTTTTGGTGCCCACCCGCACGCCCGGCTACACGGTGGCGCGCATCGAAGACAAGATGGGCCAGCACGCCAGCGACACGGCGCAAATCCTGTTCGAGAACTGCCGCATTCCGGCGCGCTACCGCCTGGGCGAAGAGGGCCAGGGCTTGAAGATTGCGCTCTCGGGCCTGGAGGGTGGGCGCATCGGCATTGCCAGCCAAAGCGTGGGCATGGCGCGCGCGGCGTTTGAGGCAGCGCTGCGGTACAGCAAGGACCGGGTGGCTTTTGGTCAGCCCATCTTTGAGCACCAGGTCATCCAGCACAAGCTGGCCGAGATGGCCACGCAGATCGAGGCCGCGCGCCAGCTCATCTGGCACGCCGCGGCGCTCAAGGACGCGGGCCAGCCCTGCTTGATGGAAGCGGCCATGGCCAAACTCTTTGCCAGCGAGATGGCTGAGAAGGTGTGCTCTGCGGCCATTCAAATCCACGGCGGCTACGGCTATGTGAGCGACTTCCCCGTGGAGCGCATCTACCGCGATGTGCGCGTGACGCAGATCTACGAAGGCACCAGCGAGGTGCAGAAAATCCTCATCGGCCGCGCTTTGGGCTGAAGACTGCGCGCGCTCAGGCCGCGCTGGCGTTGGCGCGGGCGTGCAGGGGCAGGGCCACGCAAAAGCGTGTGCCCTGGCCTTCGCTGCTGTGCACGGTGATGTCGCCCTGCAGGGCTTCGACCACGAGGTTGTGGGCGATGGACAGGCCCAGCCCGCTGCCACCCTGACCAAAGCGTGTGGTGAAGAAGGGCTCGAAGATGCGCTGCTGCACTTCGGGCGGCATGCCCTTGCCGTTGTCGCTGAGCTCCAGCAGCACGGGCAGGGTGGGGTGGTCGCGCTGCTGCACGCTCAGGCGCAGCACGCCGTCGCTGCGCTCGCCAATGCCGTGGATGAGGGCGTTTTCCAGCAGGATGATGAGCACCTGGCTGAGCGAGCCCGCGTGGCCGAAGAGGCGCAGCGCCTCGGGCAGCTCGGTGACAACTTGCACATGTTGGCGCCGCAGCTGGTGGGACAGCGTGTGCACGCACTGCTGGCAAAGCTCGGGCAAGTCAAAGCTGCAGTGGTCTTGCACCTGGCGGTTCACAGCCAGCTGCTTGAAGCTGTTGACCAGGCGCGCGGCGGTGTGCAAATTGCGCTGCACCACATCCAGGCCTTGCCCCAGGCTCTCCAGCAGTCCGGTGAGGGCGCGTTTGCTCAGCGCCCCGGCGCCGAGTTGCTGGCCGAAATGGCGCGTGTGGTCTTGCAGCGTGGTGCTCACCAGCAGGCTGTTGCCAATGGGGGTGTTGAGCTCGTGCGCCACGCCCGCCACCAGCGAACCCAGCGAGGCGAGTTTTTCCTGATCGGCCAGCTTGCGCTGCAGCTGCTGGGTGTTTTGGTGGGCCACCGCATTGGCCAGGGCAATGGCCACGTAGGAACTCAGCGCGGAGAAGATGGTGCGTTCGCGCGCGCCGTAGGCATGGGCTTGGCGGGTTTGAAGCGACATCACCCCCACCAGCGTGCTGCCCACTTGCAGCGGTGCGTGCATGGCACTGGCCATGGGGCTGGCACCGGGCACTTCGCTGTCGAGTCGGGCTTGGTTGGCGGCCGCTTCTTGCACCAACACCTCCAGCTGCCGCGCGCAGCGTGCGCTGCTGGAGTGGGGGTGGCTCAGCGCTATGGGCAGGCCTGACAGCGCCATGCCGTCTTCAATGAGCTGCAGCGGCAAGAGCTGCTCGCCATTGGGGTCGGTGCGGTAGATCAGGATGCTGTCCACCGGCAGCAGCTCGCGGATCAGCGTGTTGGTCTGGGTGCCCAGGGCTTCGATATTGAGCTGTGCGGTGATGCGCTGCCCCACTGCGGCCAAGCGTGCCAAGGTGTTTTGCTCTTGCTCCAGCAGCGCAATGCGTTCGCGCCGGGCTTCGTTCTGCGATTTGAGCTTGGCGGCCTCGGCCTCCATGCGCCGGTGCTCGATGCGCGCCATCAGCGACAAGGCCTGTTGATTGTTGGTGGCTTCAGCGGCGTGTTGTGCGGCCTGGCGGGCCTGGCGCTCGATTTCGAAGGCACGGGCGTGGTCGCCGCAGGTGGCGTAGTAGTCCGACAGCACGCTGTAGTAAGAGGGCTTGAGAATCAGCCCGCTGGCCTTGGTTTGGGCTTTTTGCAAGGCCGCGAAATGCTGCTCCATGAGCTGGTGCTTGGCCTCGGCGCTCAGGTCGGTGCGCTCCAGTGTGGAGCGTGACAGCAGGTACAGGGCAATGACGGCATGCCCCCAGTCTTGCGCGTCCTGCGCGGACTGCCATGCCATGGACGCGAAGTTGGCGGCCAGGCCCCATTGCCCGCGCCCGAGGTGAATGTGGGTGAGGCCGACCAAGGCCTCGGTTTCCATTTCGGGCTGTTGGTTGAGCAAGGCCCAGTGGCGCACTTGCAGCAGCAGGGGCTCGGCCATGTCGTAGCGGCCGCTGCTGTAGTGCGCGCAGGCCAGGCCTTCCAAAATGCCCGCGTACTCGCGCAGGTGCGGGTAGGCCTGAACATTGTGCAGGGCGTGCTGCAGCACATCAGCGGCTTTTTCGTTTTGCCCGGCGTGCAGCAACAGCTGCCCCAGGCGCATGTCGCACTGGGCGTGCAGCGCAGGCCAGCCCAGGCCGGCGCACAGCTGGTGGCCACGCTCGATCCAGGCAAAGGCTTGTTCAAAGTCCCAGGCGCCGTAAGCGCTGTAGCACAGGGCCGAACACAGCGTAACGGCCAAGCGGCGCTGGCCGTTACGCTGGGCCAGCTCAAAGGCGCGCAGCCCCGGGGCGGTGCATTCGGCCACGCGGCCGTGTTGTATGGCCCAGCGCATTTGCGCGAACAAGGCCGCGGCCTCGTTGGCGGGGCCGTATTCGGGGCGCAAGGGGCCGAATTGCTTTGCCAAGGACTCGCTGCGCGGCAGGTCCACATAGGCCAGCAAGGCGGCTTGCTCCTGGGCGGCGAGGTGCGCGCGCGCTGGGTCGCCCGCGCGCAGCGCCAGCTCGGCGGCTTGCTGCAGCAGCAGCACGGCGCGTTCGACCTGGCCCAATTCGGCCTGCAGCAGGGCCTGGGGCCAGAGTGCGTCGGAGCAGCCGCGCAAATCGTCCAGCAGCTCGAACTGTTCGTAGGCCTGGCGCGATTGCTGTTGGCACAGCTCGGACTCGAGCTGCAGCTGCGCACGCTCGGCGTGCATCAAGAGCAGGCGAGCCTGGCACTGGCGCCGCGTGCGCGAATCGGTGTGGGAGAGCTGCTCCTGCACGCGCCGCTCCCAGCCCTGACTTTGCTCGGGGCTGTGTTGGCGGTAGACCCAGGCCCGGTGCAGGGTCTGGAGCAGGGTGTCGGCGTGGTCGTCCGGGCCCAGCAGTTCTAGGGGCTCAAACAAATGCATATAGCAGCGCGCGCGGCCTCATCGGAGGGACCAAGGGTTGGCAATCGCTGCAGGCTAAGGGCAAGCTGTGGCACTGCCCCTGGAAAAAAGGGCCCAACTGGGCCCTTGATTGGTTTCAACACGCGAGTGTGTGCAAAGCATCACAGCTCAGCCACGCCCTTGATGCGCGTGGGGGACACCGCGGCGGGCGCAGCCTCGGCGGGCAGCGCCTTGCCGTGCAGGCGGTCCAGCAGCTCGCGCCACTTGGCCCGCACGGTCACCACATTGGCCAGCTTCACATGGCCATAGCCGCGCACCTGTTCGGGCAGGCGTGCCAGGTGCAGCATGAGTTCGTAGCGTGCGGCGGGCAGACCCGCTTGCAGCAGGGGCAAGAACTCTTGCTCGATGAGGGCTTGGTAGTCGGCCAGCAGCTGGCGTTCCATGTGGCGCTCTTCGGTTTTGCCAAACACATCCAGCCAGCTGCCACGCAGGCCTTTGAGGCGGGCCAGCAGTTTGAAGGCCTGCCAAGTCCAGCTGCCCAGCTCCATCTTCTTGGCGCGACCGTCGGCGCCGGGCTTGGACAGCAGCGGCGGTGCGAGGTGGAAGGACAGGCGCTCGTAGGACTGGAACTGCTGCTGCAGGGCTTGCTCGAAGCGCCCGTCGGTGTAGAGGCGGGCGACTTCGTACTCGTCCTTGATGGCCATGAGCTTGGCCAGGTAGCGGGCCACGGCCTTGGTGAGGCGCTCGCCCCGGCCCAGCTCACCCAGGCGCGCCTCGGCCTCGCGCACGCGCTGCACCAGGGCGGTGTAGCGCTGGGCGTAGGCGGCGTTTTGGTAGTCGGTGAGGAAGCGGGCGCGGCGCGCCAGCAGGCCCTCTTCGCCGTCGAGCTGGTCTTGCGCGAGCAGCAGCTGCACGGGCGTGCCGGCGGACTTGCCCGAGAGGCGCTGCAGCGCTTCAGGTGCCGCAATGGCCAGACGGCCCAGGGCGAAGGCGGTCTTGTTGCCGGCCACGGCGACGCCGTTCAACTCGATGGCGCGCATCAGCGCTTGCAGGCTCAGTGGCACCAGCCCGCGCTGCCAGCAGGCCCCCAGCATGATGATGTTGGCGGGCATGGTGTCGCCCATCAGGTCTTTGGCAATGGCTTGTGCGTCGATGGTGGACAGCAGCTCGCGCGCGGCGGCCTCGCCACCCACGGCGTGCTGCATCTTGGCCAGCAGGCCCGGGGCGTGCAGCGTGGCGTCGGGGTTGCGCACAAAGGCTGCGGTGGGCAGCTCGTGGGTGTTGGCCAGCACGACGGTGCGCCCGGGCTTGACGGTGCCCAGCGCGTCGGGGCTGGCGCCCACCACCATGTCGCAGGCCAGCAGCACGTCGGCCTGCTGGGTGTCGATGCGCACCTGGTTGAGCAGCGCGCGCGTGGGGGCCAGGCGCACAAAGCTCAGCACCGAGCCGCCTTTTTGCGCAAAGCCCATGAAGTCCAGCACCGAGGACTCCTTGCCCTCCAGGTGGGCCGCCATGGACACCAGCGCGCCGACGGTGACCACGCCGGTGCCGCCCACGCCGGTGACCAGCATGTCAAACGGTCCGCCCCAGGCCCAGGGCGCGGGGGCGGCGATGGCCGCGAGCTCGCGCTCCAGGTCTGCCGCGCTAAAGCCCGAGCCCACCTGCTTTTTCAGCTCGGCACCGTGCACCGAGACAAAGCTGGGGCAAAAGCCGTTCACGCAGGAGAAGTCTTTGTTGCAGCTGGACTGCTCGACGGCGCGCTTGCGGCCCCAGTCGGTTTGCACCGGCACCACCGAGAGGCAGTTGCTGGCCACGCCGCAGTCGCCGCAGCCCTCGCACACGGCCTCGTTGATGAAGATGCGCCGTGGTGGGTCGACAAACTCTTTCTTCTTGCGGCGGCGGCGCTTTTCGGCGGCGCAGGTTTGGTCGTAGATGAGAACTGTCACGCCCTCGATGTCGCGCAGCTCGCGCTGCACGGCGTCGAGCTCGCTGCGGTCATGGAAGGTGGTGCCGGGCGGGAAGAGGTTTTCGTGGCCCTGGTATTTCTGGGGCTCGTCGCTGACCACCACCAGGCGCTTGACGCCTTCGGCCTCCACCTGGCGCGCAATCTGCGGCACGCTGGTGCTGCCATCAACGGGCTGGCCACCGGTCATGGCCACGGCGTCGTTGTAGAGGATTTTGTAGGTGATGTTGGTGCGTGCCGCAATGGCCTGGCGTATGGCCAAGTAGCCCGAGTGGTAGTAGGTGCCGTCACCCAGGTTTTGGAACACATGCTTCTCGGTGGTGAAGCGGCTGTGTGCGGCCCAGTCCACGCCCTCAGCACCCATCTGGATCAGGCCAGAGGTGCCGCGCTCCATCCAGCTGGCCATGAAGTGGCAGCCAATGCCGGCCAGGGCGCGCGAGCCCTCGGGCAGCTTGGTGGAGGTGTTGTGCGGGCAGCCCGAGCAGAAGTAGGGCACGCGGCGCACGCCGTCGGCCTCGTTGTGCAGCAGGGCCGGGGCCAGGAAGTCGGCCACCAGGTGGCGGCGGTCCAGCTCAGGCGCCAAACGCGCCAGCCATTGCGCCAGCGTGGGCATGATGCGCGAGGGGCGCAGCTCGCCCAGCGCGCTCAGCACCGCGCAGCCTTGGGCGTCGTTTTTGCCGGTGATGCGCGGGCGCTCGCCCTCGGGCCAGGGGTAGGCCAGCTCTTTGAGCTGGCGCTCCACCACGGGGGCCTTTTCCTCAATCACCAGCACTTCTTCCAGCCCCTTGGCAAAGGCGCTCATGCGCTGGGGCTCGATGGGGTAGACCAAGCCCACCTTGTAGACGCGCACGCCCGCAGCGGCGAGCTGCTCGGTGCTGATGTCCAGGCGGCGCAGCACTTCCATGAAGTCCAGGTGCGCCTTGCCCACGGTGAGGATGCCCAGGCGCGCGACCGGCGCGTCGACGATGGTTTTGTCAATGCGCGGGTTGGCGCGTGCAAAGGCCAGCACGGCGTTGAGCTTGTGAGCCAGGCGCGTTTCCAGCTCCAGCGAGGGCAGGTCCACCTGGCGGATGTGCAAATCGGTGGGGCTTTGGTAGTCGCTGGGGGTGTTGAAGCCCTGGGGCACGGAGGCCAGGTCCACCGTCATGCCCGACTCCACCACCTCGGAGATGGCCTTGAAGCCCACCCAGGTGCTGCTGTAGCGGCTCAGCGCCCAGCCGTAGAGCCCGAACTCCAGGTACTCGGCCACGCTGGCCGGGTGCACGATGGGCATGCTCCAGGCTTGCAGCGCCAGGTCGCTCTGGTGCGGGGTGGAGGAGGACACGCAGCCGTGGTCGTCCCCGCACACCACCAGCACGCCGCCTTGGGTGGAGGTGCCGTAGACATTGCCGTGCTTGAGCGCGTCGCCCGAGCGGTCCACGCCCGGCCCCTTGCCGTACCACATGGCAAACACGCCGTCGACGGTGCGCTTGGGGTCCAGCGCCACGCGCTGCACGCCCAGGCAGGCGGTGGCGGCCAAGTCCTCGTTGATGGCGGGCAGGAACTGCACCTGCGCCTGGTCCAGGAACTTCTTGGCCTTCCACAGCTGTTGGTCCACCATGCCCAAGGGGCTGCCTCGGTAGCCCGACACAAAACCAGCGGTCTTGAGCCCCTGCTGTTCGTCCAGCGCTTTTTGCGCCAGCAGCAGGCGCACCAGCGCTTGTGTGCCGGTGAGGAACACCTGCCCTTGCCGGGCCGTGAGGTTGTCGGAGAGCTTGTAGTCGCGCAGCGAGAGCGCGCTGGGCTCCACCGTCGTGGAGTTGTTCACAGAGGAAGAAGACATGGCTGGCCTCGGCAGGCTGGAGGAAGACGGTAGGGCCGCGATTTTTTGGCAGCTTTGAGAGAGAAACTTGCCTATTTTTCTATCAATAGGCAAATATTAGAATGATTACGGCTACAAAAGCCTTTGATTTGAGTTGGAAATTTCTTGACGCTTCGGCCCTGGTTCATGTGTTTTAGGCCTTAAGGGATTTGGCGTGCTCTCAGCGTGAATTTTTCGATATCCCGGGTGTTTCTGTTTCAAAGGCGCTGTGCCGTGGGCAATTCCTGCCGATGAGAATGCCAGCGCGCCCTGCCGTATTGGGGTCAGTTGTCATGGGGTGGCGCGGTTCAACAGTGCTCAATTGCAGGAGCTTGAATGAGAAACAACCAGCCAGTTACCCAGAGGGAAGTCGAATTTCCGGAAGGTTCGACCCTGATGTCCACCACCGACAAAGACAGCTACGTGCAGTACGCCAACGCGGCGTTCGTGGCGGTCAGTGGCTATGAGCGGGATGAATTGATTGGCCAGCCCCACAACGTGGTGCGTCACCCCGACATGCCGCCCGAAGCCTTTGCCGATATGTGGACCACGCTCAAGCAGGGCTACTCCTGGACGGCGCTGGTGAAGAATCGCTCCAAAAACGGCGATCACTACTGGGTGCGCGCCAACGCCACGCCCATGCTGCGCGGCGGGCAGGTGCAGGGCTATATGTCGGTGCGTACCAAGCCAGGGCGAGAAGACATCCAGGCTGCCGAAGCGCTCTACGCGCGCTTTCGCGCGGGCACCCAAGGGGCTTACAAATTCCATCGCGGCTTGCTGGTGCGAACCGGCGTGCTGGCACCGCTGAGCTGGTTCAAGCTCATGTCCGTGCGTACACGCCTGCTGCTGGGCACGGTGCTGGGCATTTTGCCTGGGGCCGTGGCTGTGGCAGCGGGGGCACCTCATTGGGCATCGGCCCTGGCCTTGGGGGCCGGGGGTGTGGCTGGGGCGCTGTTTTTGGACCGCCAAATCGGTGCACCGCTGCGCCAAGTGGAGTTGGAGGCCCGTGCCGTGGCCAGTGGTCAGGCGCCCAGCGGGCGTACCCTGGAGCGGGTGGACGAAATCGGCCTGCTGCTGCGCGCGGTGACGCAAGCCGGGCTGAACCTGCGCTCCTTGGTGGACGATGTGGCAGAACAAATCGGTGCGCTGACGTCGGCCAGCCGCGAAATTGCCGATGGCAATATGGACTTGAGCAGCCGCACCGAAGCCCAGGCCAGCAATCTGGAAGAAACCGCCAGCTCCATGGAGCAAATGACGGGCACGGTCAAGCAAAGCGCGGACAACGCAGCGGCCGCTACGGCCCTGGCCGGTGAAGCTTCGCAAGCCGCTGAGGCTGGTGGCACGGTGGTCAGCGGGGTGGTCGAGACCATGTCGCGCATCACCACATCGAGCCGCCGCATTGCCGACATCATTGGCACCATCGACGGCATTGCTTTCCAGACCAATATCCTGGCGCTCAATGCGGCCGTGGAAGCGGCGCGTGCGGGCGAGCAGGGCCGAGGCTTTGCCGTGGTGGCCGGTGAGGTTCGCAGCCTGGCGCAGCGCAGCGGCGAGGCCGCGCGCGAGATCAAGCGCCTCATCACCGACTCGGTCGACAGCGTCGAGGCTGGCAACCGCCAGGTGGGCGCCGCGGGCGACGCCATGCGAGGCATCGTGAACCAAGTGTCACGCGTCTCACAGCTCATCAACGAGATTTCCAACGCCACCAAAGAGCAAAGCCTGGGCATTGGCCAGGTGAACCAAGCTGTCAGCCAGTTGGACCAAATGACGCAACAAAACGCCGCTCTGGTGGAGCAAAGCGCTGCGGGCGCCACTTCCCTGGCACAACGCGTACAGGCGCTGGGGCATGCGGTGTCGGTGTTCCGTTGCTGAGTGTGGTGGCGTCGGTAGCGCTGTCAGGCTGCCGCCATGCGGTCCCCCGATAATCACCACCACAAAGAGGAATCCTGCATGGACAGCTCACGCTTTGATCGCGCCACCCGCCAAATACTTGAAGCCCTGCAAGCCGATGCGCGGCTTTCCACCCAGGCGCTCGCCGAGCGCGTGGGTTTGTCCGCCACACCGGTGTGGCGTCGCGTCAAAGAGTTGGAAGACACAGGCGTGATCCGCCGCCATGTGGCCCTGGTGGACCGCGAAAAAATCGGCCTCAACATCTGTGTGCTGGCCCATGTCAGCCTGCTGCGCCACAGCGACGGCGCGGTCGAGCAGTTCGAGCAGTTGGCGCTGAGCAGCCGCGAAATCATCGAATGCCACGGCATCACCGGTGAGGCCGACTATGTGATCAAGGTCGTAGTGCCCGATATGAAGGCCTACGACCAATTCCTCCAAACCAAGGTCTTCAAAGTGCCCGGTGTGGGCAGTGTGCGCTCCAACGTGGTGCTGCGCGAGGTCAAGTACGACACGGCTATGCCCGTGGGCTGATGCCCCTGCGGGCCGCTGCGGCAAACACACATCAAGTGTGGCCCGCCGCGGCCGATGTGCTGGAGTGAACCACGGCTCGGGCTTGTAGCGCGAATGTTTGCCATCTACGGAATCCAAGGCCATGTGGCCAGCGCCGCACTGGAACAGGTGCAGGCGCTGGCGCGCACGCAAGCCACGCGCGCCGTGCTGCCCGACGAGGGGATGCAGGGCCAGGGTTCAGAGCCGCAGGCCCAGTCGCCACAGTACGGCAGCCATGGCGCCGCGCTGGCGCTGCAGGCCTATGCCCAGCAGCTGCCGGGTTGGTCGCGCGTGGAGCACCTCATGCAGCCCTGCGCTACGGTGCTGGAGGTGCAGTCCGATCTGGCTTCGGCCTGGCGTTTACTCGCCCAGCACGACTGCGAGGCCGCCCCGGTGCTGCGCCAAGACCGCTTTGTGGGCCTGCTGCAGCGCAAACGCTGCTGGCCCGAGCAAGCCCCCGATGTGAGCGCTGAGGCCTGGGCCGCGCACTGGGCTCAGCCCGTGCGGGCTTGCATGACCAGCCCATTGCCCGTGGCTCACCCCGAAACACCTCTGGCTGACGCCGCCGCGCTCATGCAGGCGCTGCGTCTGCCCCTGCTGGCGGTGTGTGATGGCAGTGGGGTGCTGCTGGGTGAGCTCAGCGTGGCCGCCTTGCTGGGCGCTCTGACCCAGCCGCACCGGCTCAGCGCCTGGGGCTGACCTGGGGGCGCTTGATTCAGCGCTGCGGGCGCCGTGCGGCGCGCTGCGCCTCGCGTTCGGCCTCGCGCTGTGCGGCGGCATCGGCGGCGGCTTGGCGCCACTGCGCAAACTCTTCGGGGGTTTCCAGCGTCACGCGGCCCAGCTGGCCGCTGCGTAAATCGGCCAGCAGAATTTCTGCCGCCTTTTGCGTGTTCACCACGCCACCGCTGAGCACCGCGCCGCGCCGGCGGCCCAGCGCTTGCAGCACCTCCCCATCGGCTTCTTGCTCGGTGGGGCTGAGCTGGTAGCGCTGCGCCAGGGCCTGTGGGTAGTGGCGGCGCAAATAGGCCAGCAGCTCCAGTGCCACCACCTCTTCTTCAAAGGCATTGCGGCCCACCGCGCCGCTGGCGGCGAGGTTGATGCCGGCCTGCGGCAGCTCGATCTTGGGCCACAGCATGCCGGGCGTGTCAAAGAGGTAGACGTCTTTGTCGAGCACGATTTTTTGCTCGGTCTTGGTGATGCCGGGCTCATCGCCGGTCTTGGCCGCGCGCTTGCCCACCAAGGTGTTGATCAGCGTGCTCTTGCCCACATTGGGAATGCCGCACACCAGCACACGCAGCGGTTTGGCCAGCCCGCCGCGCAGTGGGGCCAGCGAGCGGCAGCTCTGCGCCAGGGTGCGCGCCAGACCTTTGCTGCCTTGGTCTATAGCCAGGGCCTGGGTGTTGGCTTGGGCGTTGTAGTGGGCCAGCCAGGCGGCGGTGCGCTCGGGGTCGGCCAAGTCCTGCTTGTTCAGCAGCTTGAGGGCGGCGCGGCCTTGGGTGAGCTCGGCCAGCAGCGGGTTGGCGCTGCTGGCGGGCACGCGCGCGTCCAGCAGCTCAATCACCACATCGATGCCGCTTTTCATGCGCTCGCGGATTGCGCCCCGGGTCTTGTGCATGTGCCCGGGAAACCATTGAATCGTCATGGCCGCGATTGTCGGCCATGACGCTGGCGCTGTGGGCGGCTTCAGTCTTCGTTGCGAAAGACCAGCTTCACCTCATGCGTTTGCTTCTCGCCGCTGGGCTCAAAGCGCCAGTCCAGCAAGGCGCGGGTGACGGCTTTGTCAAAGACCTTGCGCGGCTCGGCTTCGAGAATGTCAACGCCGGTGACTTTGCCGTCGGCGTCGATATTGAGCTTGGCCTTGACCGTGCCGCTGGTGATGGACTGGCGGGAGGCTTCAACCGGGAACTCCGGCGGGACTTTTTTGATGATCTTGGGCACTGAGGCCAGCGCCGCGGCGCTCAGGCACAGGGCTCCCAAGGCCAGGGCGGTGCGGGACAGTGGCTTGTTCATGGTGGGGCTCCTGAAACGGGTGGGTGGAGGGCGAAAAAGGGGAGGGCGGGGTGGGGCGTTCATGCCGCCACGCGGAAGAATTTCACCGCCTGCTGCAGACGGCTGGAGCTGATGCGCAGCTCCTCGGTAGAGCGGCTCAGCGCGTCCACCAGGGATGTGTTTTGCTGTGTGGTGCGGTCCAGCTCGTTCATGGCGTTGTTGACCACGCCCACGCCAGCGGCCTGCTCGTGCGCGGAGTTGGAGATCTCCTCGATGAGCTGGCCCATGTTGTTGACCTCGTCCACCACCGAGCGAATGGTGGCGCCAGCGTTGTTGACCAGGGCCGTGCCGCTTTGCACCCGCTCGGTCGACTCTTGGATGAGCTGCTTGATCTCCTTGGCCGCCTGGGCGCTGCGCGAGGCCAGGGCGCGCACTTCGGAGGCCACCACAGCAAAGCCCTTGCCGTGCTCACCCGCTCGTGCGGCTTCCACCGCGGCATTGAGCGCCAGGATGTTGGTCTGGAAGGCAATGCCGTCGATGACGCCGATGATGTCGCCGATGCGGCGCGAGCTGGCGCTGATGTCCTCCATGGTGGAGACCACCTCGGCCACCACAGTGCCACCGGTGGAGGCCGATTGGCAGGCTTTGGTGGCAATCAGCGCGGCCTTGCGGGTGAGGTCGCTGGCGCCGGCCAGGTTGGAGGCTATCTGCTCGACCGAGGCAGCAGTGTTTTGCAAGCTCGCTGCAGAGCGTGCGGTGCGCGCGGACAGGTCTTGGTTGTTGTTGGCGATGTCGCTGGAGTTGTCTGCGACTTCGTTGGCGGCTTGCCCCACTTGCTGCACCACGAGGGAGAGTGCGCCTTGCATCTCGTGCATGGCCTTCAGCATGTGCGCCAACTCGTCGTCGCCCTTGGCGTCAATGCGCCAAGACAAATCGCCAGCACTGATGGCTTGTGCCGCGTCCTTGGCCTGGCGCACTGGCAGCACGATGGAGCGCGCAATGGTCCAGCCCCAGCCGCCGCCGATCAGCACGGCCAAGCCCACCCATATGGCCGTGATGAGCACCGAGCGTTGTGCCAGTGTGGCGCCGGCTTTGGCAGTTTGGCTGCCCACATACACCTGGTGCTGTATGAGTTGGCCCAGGGCCTTTTGGTATTTCTGCTGGGCAGGGCGCAGATCGCTGATGAGGCTCTCGCGTGCTTCGTCAGGCGAGGCGTCGCGTTGCAGCGAGTTGAACTTCGAGACCGCTTGATTGAAAGCATCCAACTGCCCTGACACATCTTTGAGCAGACCCTCCTCCTGCTCGCTTTGTGGGACCTCGTGCAGCAACTGCAGCTTGTTGCGGCTGACCTGCAGCGCTTCATCAATAGCGGCGCGCTGCTTCTTGATTTGTTTGGCTTCGTCCAACAGCAGCAAGTCTCGTGCGGCCGCTGCCACCACATGCACCTGAGCCTCCAGCTCGTTGGTCATGTGGATCTTCACCAAGCTGGTGTCCGCCGTGTGGCGCAGGTCACTGGAGAGTTGATTGGCGTTGTGCGCGCCATAGGCGCCGATGCAGATGATCAGCAAGATCAGCAGGCCATAGCTCAGAGCCAGGCGCTGTGCAATGCGCAGCCGAGACAGTAGTCCCATGTGTCGTACCCCTCGTGTTGGTGTAGTTGGCTAGGCATCACCCTCGGGTCGAGGGTGGACCTGCATGGCTTTCGGCCACGAGGGGTCGGAACTTGAAGGCATGAACACCACCGCAATCAGGGGGTGTTTGCTTGGCGCACTGAGCGCGCCAGAAACGCGGGTTTCAGTGCGGTGTGGTGCCGCTGCGTTGACCAAAAATAGCGCTGCCTACGCGCACGATGGTCGCGCCTTCCATGACGGCGGCTTCCATGTCGGCGCTCATGCCCATACTCAGGGTGTCCAGCGCCAAGCCTTGCTTGATGAGGGTTTGCAGCAGCTGTGTCAATGCCCGGTGCGGTGCGCGTTGTGCCGCCAAATCCTGGGCAGGTTCGGGGATGGACATCAGCCCGCGCAGTTGCAGGCGTGGCAGTGCGGCCACGGCGTGGGCCAGCTCGGGCAACTCGCCAGGTGAGACACCGCTTTTGCTGGCTTCGCCGCTGACATTGACTTGTAGGCACACCTGCAGCGGTGGCAGGTGTGCCGGCCGCTGCGCGCTGAGCCGCTGCGCGATCTTGAGTCGATCAATGCTATGCACCCAGTCGAAGTGTTCGGCCACATCCTTGGTCTTGTTGCTCTGCAGCGGGCCAATCATGTGCCAGCGCAGTTGCGCGCGCAGGTCCGAGAGGGTGCAGATTTTGTCCAGGGCTTCCTGGACATAGTTTTCGCCGAAGTCCCGCTCGCCTGTGGCGTGAGCCGCACGGACTTGCTCGGCCGCAAAGGTCTTGCTCACCACGAGCAGGCAAAGCTGCTCAGACTGGCGCCCAGACTGCTCGCATGCGTGGGTCAAACGCTGACGCACCTGTAGTATGTTGTCGGAGATCATCGACATAATCGCTCGGAACTACGGCCCTCGAGGCCTCAGCTCATGGACATCACTCAACTGCTTGCATTCTCGGTCAAGAACAAGGCGTCGGACTTGCACCTCTCGGCGGGCCTGCCGCCCATGATCCGTGTGCACGGTGACGTGCGGCGCCTCAACGTCGAACCCATGGATCACCGGCAGGTGCACGCCATGGTGTACGACATCATGAACGATGCCCAGCGCAAGGCTTTCGAAGAGCATTTGGAAATCGACTTCTCCTTCGAGGTCCAGGGCTTGGCGCGGTTTCGGGTCAATGCCTTCAATCAAAACCGTGGTGCGGGGGCCGTGTTTCGCACCATTCCCTCCAAGATCCTGACGCTGGAGCAGCTCGCCGCACCCAAGGTGTTTGGTGAACTTGCGCTCAAACCTCGCGGCTTGGTGCTGGTGACTGGGCCCACGGGTTCGGGCAAGTCCACCACGCTGGCAGCCATGGTCAACCACCTCAACGAAAACGAGTACGGGCACATCCTCACCATCGAAGATCCCATCGAATTCGTGCATGAATCCAAGCGCTGCCTGATCAACCAGCGGGAAGTCGGGCCGCAGACGCTGTCGTTTTCTAACGCGCTGCGCTCGGCCCTGCGTGAAGACCCCGACGCGGTGTTGGTGGGGGAAATGCGCGACCTCGAAACCATACGCCTGGCCCTGACCGCCGCAGAAACCGGTCACTTGGTGTTTGGCACGCTACACACATCATCGGCGGCCAAGACGATTGACCGCGTGGTGGACGTGTTCCCTGCGGCCGAAAAAGACATGGTTCGCGCCATGATGTCCGAGTCGCTGGTGGCCGTGATTTCGCAGACGCTGTGCAAGCTCAAAGACGGCAGCGGCCGCGTGGCTGCGCATGAAATCATGCTGGGCACGGCGGCCATTCGCAACCTTATCCGTGAAAACAAGATTGCTCAGATGTACTCGTCCATCCAGACAGGCAACTCTCAAGGCATGCAAACGCTGGATCAAAACCTCACCGACCTGGTGCGTCGCAACATCATCTCTGCCGCTGAGGCGCGCAGCAAAGCCAAGTTCCCTGAGAACTTCCCAGGCTGACCCTCAACCGTTGCATCAGGAGCGCACTCGTGGAACGCGACCAGGCCAGTAAATTCATCAACGATTTGTTGCGGCTGATGATCACGCGCCGCGGCTCGGATCTCTTTCTCACCGCCGACTTTCCTCCCGCTATCAAGGTGGATGGGCGGGTCACCAAGGTCTCGCCTCAGCCTTTGACGGCTCAGCACACCCTGCAGTTGGCGCGCGCCATCATGAACGACAAGCAGGCGGCGGAGTTCGAGCGCAGCAAGGAATGCAATTTCGCCATCTCGCCCCAAGGCATCGGGCGTTTTCGTGTCAACGCTTACATCCAGCAGGGGCAGGTGGCGCTGGTGCTGCGCACCATCCCGAGTGTCTTGCCCACCGTGCGCTCGCTGGAGTTGCCCCAGGCGCTGGATGAGGTAGTGATGACCAAGCGTGGCTTGGTCATCGTGGTGGGGGCCACCGGTTCGGGCAAGAGCACGACCTTGGCGGCCATGATTGACCACCGCAATGAGGCCACGCAAGGCCACATCATCACCATCGAAGACCCCATCGAGTTCGTGCACCCGCACAAAAACTGCATCGTGAGCCAGCGCGAAGTTGGGCTGGACACCGAGGACTGGGGTGCGGCGCTGAAAAATACCTTGCGCCAAGCGCCGGATGTGATCTTGATGGGCGAGATTCGCGACCGGGAAACCATGGAGCACGCCGTGGCTTTCTCTGAAACCGGTCACTTGTGCTTGGCCACTTTGCATGCAAATAGCGCCAACCAGGCGCTGGACCGCATCATGAACTTCTTCCCGGAAGAACGTCACCAGCAGTTGCTGATGGACTTGTCGCTGAACCTGCGCGCCGTCATTTCGCAGCGCTTGGTGCCGCGCGAGCAGAGCAAGGGCCGCGTGGCGGCGGTGGAGATTTTGCTCAACACGCCCTATATCGCTGATCTGATCTTCAAAGGCGATGTTTCGGAAATCAAAGAGGTCATGAAGCGCTCGCGGGAGCAGGGTCTGCAGACCTTTGACCAAGCGCTCTACGACCTCTACGAGCAGGGCACGATCTCGCTGGAAGATGCGCTGCGCAATGCCGATTCGGTCAACGATTTGCGTCTGCAAATCAAGCTCAACAGCGAGCGAGCCCGGCGCGGCAGCCAGGGCACGGGTACTGAACACCTCTCTATTGTTTGACCGGCGGTTTTCCATGAGTTCCATCACTGCGCGCAGCTACGAACCTTCTGAGCCATTGACGCTGGCCTTCATTGGCCTGGGCGTGATGGGCTATCCCATGGCCGGGCACTTGGCGCGCGCGGGTCACCGCGTGTGCGTCTACAACCGCACGGCAAGCAGGGCGCAGGCCTGGGTGGCTGAGTTTGGTGGCAGCGCCGCAGCCACCCCGCGCGAGGCCGCAGCAGGGGCACAGCTGGTGCTGAGCTGTGTGGGCAATGACGACGATGTGCGTGCCGTACTGTTGGGCGAGCAGGGCGCCATGGCCGCAGCCGCTCCCGGCGCGGTGCTGGTGGACCACACCACGGCATCGGCCGAGCTGGCACGCCAGCTCAGTGCGCAGGCCGCCGAACGTGGCTTGGGCTTTGTGGATGCGCCCGTCTCGGGCGGGCAAGTGGGCGCGGTCAACGGCCAGCTCACCATCATGTGCGGGGGGCAGGCTGCGCATTTCGAGCGTGCACGCACGGTGCTGCAAAGCTATGCACGTGCTGTCACGCTGCTGGGCGAGGCCGGCGCGGGCCAGCTGTGTAAGATGGTGAACCAAATCTGCATTGCTGGGCTGCTGCAGGGGCTGTCTGAGGCGGTGGCTTTTGGTCAGCGCGCGGGGCTGCCCATGGAGCAGGTGCTGGGCGTGATTGGCAAAGGCGCGGCCCAGAGTTGGCAGTTGGACCAGCGAGGCCCCACCATGGTGGAGGACCGCTTTGACTTTGGTTTTGCCGTCGACTGGATGCGCAAAGACCTGGGCCTGGTGATGGAGGAGGCGCGGCGCAATGGCGCACGCCTGCCCGTGACAGCCTTGGTGGACCAGTTCTATGCCGCCGTGCAGGCCCAAGGCGGTGGGCGGCTGGACACATCCAGCCTCGTCAAGCTGCTGCGCTAAAGCCGACGCAGCTCAGTTTTTCTTGGGCGTGATGCGCGCGAGCTCTTCTTCGCTGATGAGCTCAAACGTGCGCACCACCTTGTTCACGCCCTTGATGCCGCGTACCAGCTCGCTGGCGCGCGTGGCCTCACGCTCGGTCACACGGCCCATCAGGTAGACGTTGCCGCGCTCCACCACCACGTAAAAGGCGTTGGACATCAGCTCAGGCGCGTCCAGCAGCGTGGCGCGCACCTTGGTGGCAATGGCCACGTCGTTGGCGCGGCTGCTCAGGGAGCTGAGCATGCCGACCTCGATTTCGTTGATCACGTGCTGCACGTTTTCCACGCCACGCGCGACGCGCTCAGCGGCGGCCTTGTCGGCGTCGTTGCGCGTCTCACCCGTGAGCAGCACCACACGGTTGTAGCTGTTGGTGTTGATGTGAACGCGGTCGCCCAGCTGCTCGCTGATGCGACGACCCGCCTTCAGCTCAATGCTTTGATCTTCCACCTGAATGCCCGAGGTACGACGGTCAGACGCCACCATGGCTCCCCCCACCATGGCTCCCCCCACCACCAGCGGCACGCAGGCGGTCTGGGTCAATGCCGCACCGGCGGCCAGCAACAAGGTCAGGGCGAAACGGGTCTTGATGGTCATGGTGATGGTCAGGGGTTGGGCAAGCTTTACTCGGCAGCGCCGAGCAGTTGCAGGTCAATGGCGTCGCACAGGCAGTGGGTGAGCAGGCGGTGCGCGTCAGCCACCCGCGCCTGACGGCTGTGCGGGACGCGCAGGTGAATGTCGGTGTCTTGCAAGGCGCTGCGCAGCTCTTCGTCGTGTGTGCCGGTCAACGCAATCACGCACAGCTCTTGTGCGTGCGCGACTTGCAGCAATGCTGCGCCTGCGCCGCTGGGCTGGGCTTCAAAGAGCAGCAGCAAATCGCCGGGTTGGCCCAGGGTTTGAATCTGCCGCATCAGGCTCGATGCACAGTCCCCATAGCCACTGGCCATGCCATTGAGGTAGATGGCGGCCAGGCCTGGGCGCTCTTGCTCCAAGCGCCCGGTGAGCAAGGCGGCGAGATAGGCCGCGTCAGGGGCCGAGGTGCCCAGTCCCGCGCACAGCACGCGGCCACCCGCGGTGAGGGCGTCGACCAGCATTTGTGCGGCGTCGGACAAGGGGCGCGAAAGCGGCTCTGCGACTTGGTAGAACAAGTCAGCGCTTTCGAAAAACTGTTGTTGTATTCGTTGCTCCAGCATGGGCGGGGATGATAAGCGAGGGGCCGATCGCTTACCCCCCGGAGGCATCAAAGGCCGCTGGCAGCCACTGCAAATCGTCGCCCTCCAGTGCCAGTACGTCGAAGCGGCAGGGCGGGGGGCTGGGTTGGCGCAGCAGGTAGTGACGCGCGGCGTAGAGGATGCGGCGGCGCTTTTGATGGCTCACGCTGGCCGCTGCACCGCCGTGGTTGCGCGAGCTGCGTGCGCGCACTTCGACAAAGACCACCGTGCCGTCAGCGTCGCGCATGATCAGGTCCACCTCGCCGGCATGTCGGGCCGGGCCGCGGGCCACCCGATAATTGCGCGCCACCAGTTGTAGCCCTTGGCGCTGCAGGTAGCTCAATGCGCGGTCCTCAGCGCGATCGCCTTGCTGTTTTGTGGAGTCAAACTTGAACATGGCCTCGTCCTTTGCCTCAGTCCGGGAGGCTGCTGCTCAGCTCGCGGGCGCGCAGCAGTATCCGGCTGCAACGCTCTATCTGGTGTCTACGCCCATCGGCAATCTGGCGGACATCAGCCTGCGTGCATTGCATGTCTTGGGGTTGGTGGATGCGGTGGCCTGTGAAGACACCCGCGTGAGTGGGCAATTGCTGAACCATCTGGGCCTGCACAAACCGCTGCTGAGCCTGCACCAGCACAACGAGATGCAAGCCGCGCAAACCGTGCTGCAGCGTTTGCAGCAAGGCCAGCGGGTGGCCTATGTCAGCGATGCTGGCACGCCAGCCATTTCTGACCCCGGCGCCCACCTCGTGGCGGCGGTGCGCGCCGCGGGCCTGCGTGTGCTGCCCCTGCCCGGGGCCAGCAGCGTGGTCACAGCGCTGTCGGTGGCTGGGGATGCGCAATCCCAGGGCTTTCACTTCGTGGGCTTTTTGCCGCCCAAAGGCGCGCAGCGTTTGCAGGCCGTGCAGGCTCTGGCGAATCAGCCCAGCGCCCAGGTCTTGTTTGAGGCGCCGCACCGCATGGCCGAACTGGCGCGGCAGCTGGCGGACGTTTTGCCGCAGCACACGGTGACGGTTTGCCGCGAACTGACCAAGCAGTTCGAGTCGGTGCATACGCTGGCGGCTGAGGCTTTGCCGCAGTGGTTGGCACAAGATCATCAGCGCGAGCGTGGCGAGTTTGTGGTGGTGGTGCATGCCAAGGCGCCAGAGGCCCCGCAGAGCGGGTTGCCCGAGGCGGCCTTGCGCGTGCTCCAGGTCTTGCTGCGTGAACTGCCGCTCAAACAAGCCAGCAGCCTGGCCAGTGAGCTCACCGGTGCACCGCGCAAAGCGCTGTACCAGCAGGCTCTGGACTGGAAGGATTCAGGCAGCCCCTCTTCCGAACCCGCCGACCTCGGCTGAGACCGGCGGGCTCAGGCGTCAGCGGGGGCTGACGGGCGGGGGCCTCACCTGAGCGCCGGTTCAAGGTTGTGTTGTTGTCGCGGTCTTCTTGTTGTGCTTGGCGTGCTTGATGTCGCCTGACGCATGCTGCTGCATGTGCTGGATGTGGCGACGCTCTTTCTTGCTCACCACGCCGTCGGCTTTGGCCTGCGTTTCGGCTTGGTCGATCTTGGCTTGCTGGCGTTCCAGATGCTGAGTTTCCTTGGCCGTGAGCTGGCCCGATGCTGCGCCTTGCGCAATGCGGGCTTGTTGCTTGGCCTCGTGCTGATCGATGCGTGGGGTGGCTGCAGACGCCGCTGCGGCAGGGGCGGCGGTTTGCGCCATGCTCAGCACCGGCAGCGCAGACAGGGTGACAACGGCCAACATCGAAAGCATGCGTTTCATACTGAGACTCCTGGGTGTTGTCCGGCACTGGCGCCGGATGAGCAAACAACGCCGCGCCAGGCGCTGACGCCGACACAAAGCCTGTGCAAAGAAACGTGAAGCACTCAAATGGGTGGTGGCCCGGGCGGCTGCCTACAATCGACCCATGATTTCGCAAGAACCCACCTTGGCCCGTCTGGCCACCGCGCGCGCTCAGCTGCTCGAACCGTTCGGCCTTTGCGACGCCAGCCTGCGCAAAGCACTGAGCCTGATCACCGAGCATCGCGTCGACGACGCTGATCTCTACTTTCAGACCACCCGGGCTGAGGGGTGGAGCTTGGAGGAGGGCATTGTCAAAAGCGGCAGCTTCTCCATCGACCAGGGCGTGGGTGTGCGCGCCGTGGTGGGCGAGAAAACCGCCTTTGCCTACTCGGATGACATCTCGGAGGCGGCGCTGCTGGATGCCGCGCGCACCGTGCGCACCATCGCCGCGGCAGGGCAAAGCCGCCGGGTGCGGGTGCCCGCCGAGCCGCGCATCGCTGCCAGCCGTACGCTCTACGGTGGGGCTGATCCCATCGCCAGCCTGGACAGCACGGCCAAGGTGGCGCTGCTGGAGCGCGCCGAGCGCCTGGCCCGCTCGCGGGACCCGCGCATCGTGCAGGTCATGGCCGGCTTGGCGGCCGAGCACGACATCGTGCTGATCGCCCGTGCGGACGGCACGCTGGCGGCGGATGTGCGACCCATGGTGCGCCTGTCCATCACCGTGATTGCTGAGCAAAACGGGCGCCGTGAGGTGGGCACTGGCGGTGGCGGCGGTCGCTTGGGTCTGGACTATTTCAGCGACGCCATGGTGGCGCAGTATGTGGACCAGGCCGTGCGTGGCGCGCTGACGAATCTGGAGTCGCGCCCCGCACCGGCGGGCGAAATGACCGTGGTGCTGGGCCCGGGCTGGCCCGGCGTGCTTTTGCACGAGGCCGTGGGCCACGGCCTGGAGGGCGACTTCAACCGCAAGGGCTCCAGCACCTTCAGCGGGCGCATCGGCCAGCGCGTGGCGGCCAAGGGCGTGACGGTGCTGGACGACGGCACGCTGCCCGACCGCCGGGGCTCGCTCAATGTGGACGACGAGGGCTGCGCCTCGCAAAGCAATGTGCTGATCGAAGACGGCATCTTGCGCGGCTACATCCAGGACGCCATGAATGCGCGCCTGATGAAGGTCGCACCCACGGGCAATGGGCGGCGCGAGAGCTACGCCCATGTGCCCATGCCGCGCATGACCAACACCTATATGCTGGGCGGTAGCCACGACCCGCAGGAAATCATTGCCAGCATCGACAAAGGCCTCTACGCCACCAACTTTGGCGGTGGTCAGGTTGACATCACCTCGGGCAAGTTTGTGTTCTCCGCCAGCGAAGCCTTCTGGGTGGAAAACGGCCGCATTCAATACCCCGTCAAGGGCGCGACCATCATTGGCAATGGGCCTGACGCGCTCACGCGCGTGAGCATGATTGGCTCGGACATGCAGCTCGACACCGGTGTGGGCGTGTGCGGCAAAGAGGGCCAAAGCGTGCCTGTGGGCGTGGGTCAACCCACGCTGCGCATTGACGGGCTGACCGTCGGCGGCACGGCCTGAGGGCTCCGGCCTCGCGGCCTTTGCACCACACGGCCCCGCGAAGCTGGGTTGACGCTGGAGCCAAGGCCGGTCTACATTGAACCCATGAACTTGTCGCGTTGCGCATTTTTCTTTGCCTATTTTTGGTTCTCGCCCCTGACCGGCGGCTGGAGAGGCAAACGCGCAAGCTGACAAGATACAAAGCCTTCCCAGAAAACCGCCGGAGACACCGGCGGTTTTTTTTCGCCCTTCCACTTCCGATTTCCCCACCATCGCCCGCATAGGAACCCGCCGCATGAACGCCAAACACAGCAGCACCAGTCCGCAACCCGCTGCCGAACGCTGGTACTCGCCGCAAGACAAGACCAGCGAGACCGACGATCAGCGCATCAGCGACATCACGCCGCTGCCGCCGCCCGAGCACCTCATCCGCTTCTTCCCAATTCGCGGCACGCCCATGGAGCAGCTGGTGGTGGGCACGCGCCAGCGCATCCGCGACATCATGCGGCGCAAGGACGACCGGCTGCTGGTCATCATCGGCCCCTGCTCGATTCACGACCCCAGCGCAGCGTTGGACTACGCGCGCCAGCTCTTGGCGCAGCGCCAGCGCTATGCCGACACGCTGGAGATCGTGATGCGCGTCTACTTCGAAAAGCCGCGCACCACCGTGGGCTGGAAGGGTTTGATCAACGATCCCTATCTGGACGAGAGCTACCGCATCGACGAAGGCCTGCGCATTGCGCGCCAGCTGCTGCTGGAGATCAACCGCCTGGGCCTGCCCGCGGCGTCGGAGTTTTTGGACGTGATCTCGCCGCAATACATCGGTGACCTGATCTCCTGGGGCGCCATTGGTGCGCGCACCACCGAAAGCCAGGTGCACCGCGAGCTGGCTTCGGGCCTGTCTGCCCCCATTGGTTTCAAAAACGGCACCGACGGCAACCTCAAAATCGCCTGCGACGCCATCCAGGCCGCGGCACGGCCGCACCACTTTTTGTCGGTGCACAAGAACGGCCAGGTCGCCATTGTTGAGACCAAGGGCAACAAGGACTGCCATGTGATTTTGCGTGGCGGGAAAGTGCCCAACTACGACGCTCAAAGCGTGGCCCAGGCCAGTGCCGAGCTCAGCGCCGCCAAGCTCGAAGCGCGGCTGATGGTGGATTGCTCGCACGGCAACAGCAGCAAGCAGCACCAGCGCCAAATCGATGTGGCGCAAGACATTGCCGCGCAAATTCGCGGCGGCAGCACCCACATCTTTGGTGTGATGGTGGAGAGTCATCTGCAAGGCGGTGCCCAGAAGTTCAGCCCCGGCAAAGACGACCCGGCCAAGCTGGTCTACGGCCAAAGCATCACCGACGCCTGCATCAACTGGGACGACTCCGTGGCCGTGCTCGACACCCTGAGCGAAGCCGTGCGCGCCGCCCGCGCAGGCTGAGCGTTGTGGGAGTGGCGGGAGTGGCGGGAGTGGCGAAAAAGGGGGGCTCTTGAAAGGCGTGGGAGCGTCCCCATATGGCCCTGGCGTGGGCAGCTTCTCCAAGGGGAGCTGCCCCAAAGATTTTTGTTGTTACACACCACACACACGCCATGGACAAGAAAACACACGCCTTTCAGGCCGAGGTCAAACAGATCCTGCATCTGGTGACCCACTCCCTGTACTCCAACAAGGAAATCTTCCTGCGTGAACTCGTCTCCAACGCCTCGGACGCCTGCGACAAGCTGCGTTTCGAAGCACTGGACCAGGCCGCGCTGTACGAGGACGCACCCAATCTGGAGGTGCGTGTGTTCTTTGATGCCGAGGCCAAGACGCTGACCATCCGTGACAACGGCATTGGCATGAGCGCCGACGAGGCCGTGGCCCACCTGGGCACCATTGCCAAGAGCGGCACGCGCGAGTTCATGGCACGCCTCGAAGGCGACCAGAAGAAAGACGCCAACCTCATCGGCCAGTTCGGGGTGGGTTTTTACTCGGGCTTTATCGTGGCCGACCGCATCACGGTCGAGTCGCGCCGTGCGGGCCTGCCTGCCGATCAAGGCGTGCGCTGGAGCAGCGAGGGCACGGGCGACTTTGAAGTCGAGGCCATCCACAAGGCCAGCCGCGGCACCGATGTGATCCTGCACCTGCGCGACGGCGAGGAAGACTTCCTCAGCACCTGGCGCCTGAAGTCCATCATCAGCAAATACTCTGACCACATCTCGCTGCCCATCTTGATGCAGAAGGAGAGCTGGGACGCCGAAGCCGGCAAGCAGGTCAAGAGCGAGGACGAGTGGGAGAGCGTCAACAAGGCCTCCGCGCTGTGGGCCCGCAGCAAGAGCGAGGTGACGCAGGAGGAGTACGACAGCTTCTACAAGCAAATCAGCTACGACACCGAAGCCCCGCTGGCCCACACGCACAACCGCGTGGAAGGCCGCAGCGAATACACGCAGCTGCTCTACATCCCGGCCAAGGCTCCGTTTGACCTGTGGAACCGCGATAAGCGCGGCGGCGTCAAGCTCTACGTCAAGCGCGTCTTCATCATGGACGACGCTGAAAGCCTGATGCCGGTGTACCTGCGCTTTGTCAAAGGCGTGATCGACTCGGCCGATTTGCCCCTCAACGTCAGCCGCGAGCTGCTGCAGGAAAGCCGCGATGTGAAGGCCATTCGCGAGGGCTCGACCAAGCGCGTGCTCTCCATGCTCGAAGCCCTGGCCAACAGCGAAGACGCTGCCGAGCGCGACAAATACGCCGCGTTCTGGAAGGACTTCGGCCAAGTGCTCAAAGAAGGCATTGGCGAAGACCATCAAAACCAAGAGCGCCTGGCCAAGCTCTGCCGCTTTGCCTCCACCCAGGCCGAAGAGGGCGTGTCTTTTGCCGACTATGTGGCGCGCATGAAAGAAAGCCAGGAGGCCATCTACTACATCAGCGCCGACAGCTTGGCCGCCGCCAAGAACAGCCCGCAGCTTGAAATCTTCCGCAAGAAGGGCATCGAGGTGCTGCTGCTGACCGACCGCGTGGACGAGTGGATGCTCTCGCACCTCTACGAGTTCGAGGGCAAGCCGCTGCAGTCCGTGGCCAAGGGCGCCGTGGACCTGGGCACGCTGCAGGACGAGGAAGAGAAGAAGAAGGTCGAGCAAGCCGCCGAAGCCTTCAAGCCCGTGCTGGAGCGCCTCAAAGAAGCCCTCAAGGACCGTGCCAAAGACGTGCGCGTGACCACGCGCTTGGTGGATTCACCCGCCTGCGTGGTGGTGGAGCAAGGCGATATGAGCCCGCACCTGACGCGCCTGCTCAAGCAAGCCGGGCAAAGCGCCCCGGTCTCGCTACCCACCCTGGAAGTGAACCCTGAGCACGCCCTGGTGAAAAAGCTCGACGGCTCGACCCACTTCGAGGACCTGGCCCAGGTCTTGTTCGACCAAGCCCTGCTGGCCGAAGGCGGCCAGCTTGACGACCCCGCGGCCTATGTGCGCCGCGTCAACGCTTTGTTGTTGGGTTGAAAGAGGTTCGGGGCTTCCTCATTTGAAGCCCTTGTCGAACTCAAACGGCTCGTCGTCTGGGTCGTAGGGGCGTGCCGGGGGCGGGGTGTCGGCGGCCTCGCTCATGGCTTCGAGCTGCTCGCGCAGCTGAATGGTTTGGTCGCTCCAGTAGTTGGGCGTGCCAAACCATGGGAAGGCGGCTGGGAAGGCCGGGTCTTCCCAGCGCCGCGCCAGCCAGGCGCTGTGATGGATCATGCGCTGGGTGCGTAGCGCTTCGATCAAGGCCAGCTCGCGGCGGTCGAAGGGCCGCACGCTTTCGTAGCCTTCCAGCAGGGCTTGCAGCGGGCGTTCGGCGGCGTGGCGCTCGCCCGGCAGCAGCATCCAGAGGTCTTGCACCGCTGGGCCCATGACGGCGTCGTCCAAGTCCACAAAATGCGGCCCCTGGTCGGGTGTCCAGAGAATGTTGCCGGGGTGGCAGTCACCGTGCAGGCGCAGGGTCTGGAGCTGGGGCAGTTCGGCAAAGGCTGCAGCAATCAGGGTCACGCATTGGCGTGCAGCGGCCAACCAGGCGGCGGCTTGTGCCGGGGGGATGAGGTTTTGGGCTTCCAGCCAATCGCAGGCATCCCGAGCCGGCGTGGCACTGTCCCAGCGCACGCGCTGCACAAAGGCTTGGCGCTGGCCTACCAGGTGGATGCGCGCCAAGTAGCGGCCTATCCAGCGCAGCACTTCGGGGTCTTCCAGCTCGGGCGCACGGCCGCCCTGACGCGGGCTCACCGCAAAGCGCATGCCTGCGTGGTGCAGCAGCGTCTGACCTTGGTGGCGCAAGGGCGCCACCACAGGCACTTCGTCGTTTTGCAAGTCCTGCGCGAACTGGTGCTCTTCCAGGATTTGCGCATCACTCCAGCGCTGCGGGCGGTAGAACTTGGCCACCACGGCGCTGCCGTCTTCCAAGTGGACTTGCAGCACGCGGTTTTCGTAGGAATTGAGCTGCAGCACGCGACCATCGCCCCGCCAGCCGTGGCGCTCCAGGGCATCCAGCATCAGGTCGGGGGTCAGAGTGGCGAAAGCGGGATCCATGGTGGCACCTACAGCGCCAACATCGCGGCACTGCCAATCAAGCAGCGCGCATTGGAGCACAGCTCAGCTGTGGCTGCGCAAGGCGGACCGAAGACGGTTGCGCGCCATTTGGGCCGATGCCCCAGCGCGTGCCAAATTGCGTGCAGTCCGCGGCGCGGCGCTGTCCTTGGTCGGTGCGGCAGGCGGCGGTGTGGCTGGGCCACGCTGTGGCGAGCTGGGCAGCAGGGCCTCGCTTCCTATGCTCTGCGGCGTTGAGGCGCTGCGCTCGGCCTGCATGAGTTTGCGCAGCTCGTCGGCGCTTGGTAATTCGCGCAACGAGCAGTGCAAATAGGGAATGGAGCAAGCGCGCAGCACGCGCAGCTTGATCAGCTTGGCGCGTTCGGACTGGCGGTTGTCGTGCTCCAGCACCAACAAGACGCGGCCGCTTGCGCTGCAGACAACGTGTTGGGCATGAATGGTGCCCAGCAGGCGATACCAGTAGGCGCGCTCTTGAATGTCATCGCTTTGGCACAAGCGAATCAGCGGCAGCTTGCTCAGCACCACGCAATCCGCAAGGGCCTCGCGCAAGTGGCGGTGTACGCGCCGCTCGTCGCGTGCGAAGACGGGCCGCTTGGACAGTGCCCAGTGTGTGGGCAATCGCCTCTGCTGCCACCACGCCCGCGCATGCCAGTACACCGACAGCCCCAACAGGGCCGCCAGTGTTGTGGTGGCAAATTTCCATGTCCAGTCCATGGTCGAGGGCGTGTGAACGACGGTCGGACGTTCGAGAGCGGCGGCGATGTCAAGAACTGTAGACGAGGGACATAGAGGTCGCTGCGCTGACCCCCAGGGATGCGGGGCCGGGTCTACCGCATTAGGGTCGGGTGTGCGCTCAGGGGTTGGCCCTGAGGTGTCGGCGCAGCCAGTCGGCGGCTTTGACAAGAGTCGTTTTCAGGACATGCACGCTGTGCAAATGCTGCTTGAGTTGGAAATCCATCTCGGCTGCATGCCGCTCCAGGGCCTCGTCCACATGGGAGCCGACCGAGTCCAAGGGCAGTCGCAGCCATGCCTCGGATTCACCACCGTCACGCTCCACCCGTGCGCCAGCTTTGCGGGCAATGCGCAGCATGGGCGCGTTTTCACTCAGCGCGTGAATGAAAAGGGTGTCAATGCCGCGGTTGCGTGCATGCAAGGCCGCGCACTGAAACAGCCGTGCGCCTAAGCCCTTGCCGCGCGCGGTGGCCAGGACGGACACGCCGAACTCCGCCATGGCGGGTTGGCCCGGGCGCTGCGGTTCGGGCGCATAGGCCAAGTGCGCCACGGCCACCAGGGTCAGGCGTCGGTTAAAGATGCCCAGCACTTCGTCGGTGTCGAAATTCAGGCGCTGTGCGTAGGCGAGAATTTGTTCGTCAGACGCGGCGTAACCAAAGCGCAGATAGCGGTCGCGCTCGTTGAGGGTGAGCAGATGTTCCCGCACCCGAGCGCGGTGACGCCGCTGCAGGGTGCGAACAGGCACCCAGTCGGTCCACAAGCTAAAAGCACGCTTCCACCATGAGCGGGGCGGGGCGGTGTTGGGCAGAGGGTCCATGGGGTCCTGGGGCAGCGCGCCATTCTATGAGGGCTTCCACCTACGCTGGCGTGACCCCGACCGCCCAGGGATTCGGGGGCAGATGCGCGTTTTCAAAGACTTTGCTACACTTGCAGGCTTTCCCGTAAATGGCTGCGGGAATTGACTTCGCGAGAGGCTGCCTTCTTCGCCTATGCCTTCGGGTAGACGGTGGGGTCCATAAGCAGCACCGAGCAAGGTGCGCTCTTCGGAGGCGAAGGCTTTTTGAGCTTTGTCCAGAAAGAGCGTTTCAGCCAAGCAATGACTGCGAGCCCTTTGCGGGGCCTGCAGGCAACCGAAAGTAACTCATGAAGACCTTCAGCGCCAAGCCGGCCGAGGTGACGCACGAGTGGTTTGTGATTGACGCCACCGATAAGGTGCTCGGACGTGTCGCCAGCGAAGTGGCACTCCGTTTGCGCGGCAAGCACAAGGCCATCTACACGCCTCACGTCGATACCGGTGATTTCATCGTCATCGTCAACGCCGACAAAATCCGTGTCACCGGCAACAAGGCCACGGACAAGGTGTACTACCGTCACTCGGGCTTCCCCGGCGGCATCTACGCCACGAAGTTCAAGGACATGCAAGCCAAGCACCCAGGTCGCGCCCTGGAGAAGGCCGTCAAGGGCATGCTGCCCAAGGGTCCGCTGGGCTACGCGATGATCAAGAAGCTGAAGGTGTACGCTGGCGCAAGCCACCCGCACACTGCCCAGCAGCCCAAGGTTCTGGACATCTAAGGAACGGCCATGATCGGAAACTGGAACTACGGTACCGGCCGTCGCAAGTCGTCGGTGGCTCGTGTCTTCATCAAGAAGGGCACCGGGCAAATCATCATCAACGGCCGCAGCATTGAGCAGTACTTTGGCCGTCAAACCTCCATCATGGTGGCGCGCCAAGCTCTGGTGCTGACCAACAACGGTGAAGCCTTTGACATCAAGGTCAACGTGCACGGTGGTGGTGAGTCGGGTCAAGCCGGTGCTGTCCGTTTGGGCATCACCCGTGCTCTGATCGAGTACGACGCAGCCCTCAAGCCCGAACTGAGCCGCGCTGGCTTCGTCACGCGTGATGCGCGTGAAGTCGAGCGTAAGAAGGTCGGTCTGCACGGCGCTCGTCGCCGGAAGCAGTTCAGCAAGCGCTGATGCTTGCACCAGCCTCCGGGCTGGTCTGCCTTGCTCAAAAGGCCGCTGCTTGCAGCGGCCTTTTTCATGACCTGGGTATTTTGCGCATCGCCCCAGCATTTGGGGGAGTGCGTGATAATCCGAGTCAATTCCCAGGAAATTCATCAGGATCAGCCCATGAGCGCCGTACTCGACACGCCAGCCACTTCTGACAACATGCCCGCTCCGCTTGTGTTCACGGACGCAGCCGCAGCCAAAGTGGCGGACTTGGTGGCCGAAGAAGGCAACCCCGATTTGAAGCTGCGCGTGTTTGTGCAGGGCGGTGGCTGCTCCGGCTTCCAATATGGTTTCACCTTCGACGAGGTGGCCAATGAAGACGATATGCAGATGAACAAAAACGGCGTCACCTTGCTCATCGACGCCATGAGTCTGCAGTACCTCACTGGTGCTGAGATCGACTACAAAGAAGATCTGCAGGGGGCGCAGTTCGTGATCAAAAACCCCAATGCCACCACCACCTGTGGTTGCGGGTCGAGCTTCTCGGTCTGAGTTGCCCGAAGCCCACTGAGATGGCCGCCTTCGGGCGGCTTTTCTATTTGAGGGCTGCGAACAAATCGCGCGGGCCAGATCAGGCCGGGCAGTAGCTGCCCAGAATGCGCGCGCCTCGGGCGCCTGTTACGCCCGGAAGATTGCCGGTTTGCTGGTTGATGTGGCACCAAGCCAGCCAAGCAAAAGCGGCGGCCTCCATGTGCATGGGGTCTATGCCACGCACGGCCGTGGTGAGTACGTGAAGCTGGGGATTCAGGGCTTGCAGGCGAGCCATCAGGACGCTGTTGAAGACGCCACCGCCGCACACCAGCAGTTCTTCGTACAGCCCCTGGCCATGGCTTTGCAGCGCGCGCGTGATGCTAAGCGCCGTGAACTCCAGCAAGGTGCGCTGCACGTCTTGGGCTGGCGCGGCCGTGCTGCCGTTGGCGCTGAGCTGGGTTTGCAGCCAAGCTGGGTTGAAGTCGTCGCGTCCGGTGCTGCAGGGCGGGTGGCGCTCGAAGTAGGGGTGGCTCAGCAGCTGATCGAGCAGGCTCGGGATCAAGTGACCTTGGGCGGCCCAGGCGCCAGCATCGTCGTAGGACTTGCCCAGATGCTGCTCGCACCAGCCGTCCATCAGGCAGTTGCCTGGGCCGGTGTCGAAGCCCAGCACACTGCCGTCGTGATGCAGCAGGCTGAGGTTGGCAATGCCGCCGATATTGAGCACGGCAATGTCTTGCGCGGCGCTGCCCAGCACGGCGCGGTGAAAGGCGGGCACCAGCGGCGCGCCTTGGCCGCCGGCAGCCAGGTCGCGGCTGCGCAAGTCATAGACCACGCCGATGCCGGTGAGCTCGGCCAGCAGTGCGGCGTTGAGCAGCTGACAGGTGTAGCCCACGCCGTCTGCAACGCCGGGCTGATGCCTGACGGTTTGTCCGTGTGCACCGATGGCGCGCACCGCCTCGGGCTGGACACCCGCCTGCGTCAAAACCGATTGGGTCACAGTGGCATAGGCTCGTGCAACGGCGTTGGCAGCCAGTGCAGCGCGGTGCAGTTCCTGCTCACCGGGGGTGTTGAGCGCCAGCAGCTCCTGGCGCAGTGCCGCGTCAAAGGCCTGATGAGCGTGCGCGATATGGCGCGGGGCCTCTGGGTGGCCCAGAGTCATCAGCACCGCATCCACCCCGTCCAGCGAGGTGCCGGACATGAGGCCCACATAGAGCGCTTCGGAGTTCAATACGGCCTTGGGAGTTGGCTTGCGTGCGCTTGAAGGGGGAGTTTTCAGTCCCCCACCACGCCTTGCGCCACGGTGGCAGCGCTTTCGAGTTTGGTGCGCACGGTGGCGAGCTGCGCCTGGAAGGCGGGGCGGGCATGAGATGCCAGCGCCACGGCCTCAGAGGCGCGCGCAATGGTGAGCGGATCTTTGTGCTGACCGTTGACGCGGAACTCAAAGTGCAGGTGCGGCCCTGTGGCCCAACCCGTGGCGCCCACGGCGCCCAGGCGCTGGCCTTGCTCGATACGCTGGCCCTTCTTCACGTCGATGCGGCTGAGGTGGGCGTAAACAGTGGTTTGTGAGGCGTTGTGCTTGATATAGACCACGTTGCCAAAGCCGTTTTGGCGGCCTGCAAACTCCACCACGCCGTCGCCCACGGTGCGAACAGGCGTACCGGTGGGGGCACCGTAGTCGGTGCCCAGGTGCTGGCGCCAGGTGCGCAGCACGGGGTGGAAACGCATGGCAAAGCCCGAAGTCACGCGAGAGAACTCTAGGGGGCTGGCCAGAAAGGTGCGGCGCTTGCTTTGGCCGTCAAAGCCATAGAAGCCGCCCTTTTTGCTGCTGGGGTCGTTGAACCACATGGCTTGCAAGGTGCGGCCGTTGTTGACGAACTCCGCAGCCAGCAAGCGGCTGGGGGTGGCGGTCCAGTTCACGGGCTCGCCGTCGGCGGTGAGGGTTTCGTACACCAGCGAGAAGCGGTCGCCTTTGCGAAGCTCGCGGTGGAAATCCAGTTCGCCCGAGAACATATCGGCCAGCTGCGAGGCCACAGCGTCGGGAATGCCGGCGTTGTCGGTGGCCGCGAACAGCGAACTCTCGATGCTGCCGCTGCCCAAGCGGATTTGGCTTTGCAGAGGCACCGTCTCCAGCCGGGCGCCGAATTGGCCGCTGGGCTTGCGCTCAATGGTCAGGCGCGAGAAGTGGCTGGCTTGCTGCTCTTGCGATGCGGCGGGGAAGCGCACCACCATGGACTTGACCTGCCCTTGGGCATTGGCCATGACTTGGACTTGCTTGCCCGCGCGGCCTTGCAGCACCTGGCGGCCCAGTTCGTCGTCGCGCAGGAAGCGGGCGGCCTCGCTGTCAAACGCGCCCAGGCGTTTGAGCAGGCTGTCGGCCGTGTCTTGGCTGCGGGTGCTGTCTGAGCGCGAGAGCGTGAAGTCGTGCGCCGCCAGCGCATCGAGCTGCGATTGCAGGTCGCCCAGCGCGACCGTCTGGACCACTTCGCTGCGAGGCAGCTCGGTGGCATCAGGGGCGTAGGGCGCAATACCGAAGGCGGTGATGGCAAAGGCGCTGAGCGCACCCAGTACCGAGCCCGTCAAAGCGTGCGGGTGGCGGGCGGCAAAGCCTTCTGCGCGCTGCAATGCTTGTCTGATACCGACAATCAAGTCACTCACGATGGTGTTTCCCGCGAAATCTTGTTGTGAGACTGCACCGAGTGTGGCGCGAGCGCTACTTCGAAGGCAGCGCATCTTAGAATTCGTGTCCCAATCGCGGGCTTACCCCTTGATTTCCGACCGCGCCGAGTATACCCGCCTGCGCGAAGGGGACCTGCGGGGAATCCCAGGCCTTTCTTCTGAGCTTTGCTGCGCTTTCGTGTGCGGCCGACACTGCCATGTCCACTGCTGATTCCAAGTCTGACGTTTCTGTTTTGAGCGATGAGGTGCAACACGCACTGGCTGTGTCTTTGGCTGGGGCGCATGAGCTGCTGCCGCGCGAGGAGTGGAGCAAGAAGTTGCAGCGCGCTGAGTCCAGCGGCGTGCCGCTGCGCATCAAGTTCGGCATGGACCCTACGGCGCCGGACCTGCACCTGGGCCACACGGTGGTGTTCAACAAGCTGCGCCAGCTGCAGCAGCTGGGGCACCAGGTGATTGCCTTGATTGGCGACTTCACCACCATGATTGGCGACCCCTCGGGGCGCAACAGCACGCGTCCGCCCCTGACGCGCGAGCAAATCGAAGCCAACGCCAAGACCTACTTTGACCAGCTGGGCTTGGTGCTGGACATGGACAAAACCGAGGTGCGCTACAACAGCGAGTGGTGCGATGCGCTGGGTGCGCGCGGCATGATTCAGCTCTCGGGCCACTACACCGTGGCGCGCATGCTCGAGCGCGACGACTTCACCAAGCGCTTTGGCAGCCAGACGCCCATCTCGGTGCACGAGTTTCTCTACCCGCTGGTGCAGGGCTATGACTCGGTGGCGCTCAAGAGTGATTTGGAACTCGGCGGCACGGACCAGAAGTTCAACCTGCTCATGGGGCGCCATTTGCAGGCGGAATATGGCCAGGAGCCGCAGTGCATTCTGACCATGCCGCTGTTGGTGGGCTTGGATGGCGTGGACAAGATGTCCAAGTCCAAAAACAACTACATCGGCATCAGCGAGCCCGCCAACACCATGTTCGCCAAGGTGATGTCCATCAGCGACGAGCTGATGTGGAACTGGTACGAGCTGCTGTCATTCCAGTCCCCCCAGGCTGTGGCGGCGCTGCGCCTGGAGGTGCAGGGTGGGCGCAATCCGCGCGACGCCAAAGTGGCTCTGGCCAAGGAAATCACGGCGCGCTTTCACAGCGCGGCCGCGGCTGAGGCGGCAGAGGCCGACTTCGTCAACCGTGCGCGGGGCGGCATTCCTGACGACATTCCTGAGCTGAGCCTGAGTGGCGCGCCCCAGGGTGTTGGGGCGCTGCTCAAGCAAGCTGGCTTGGTGGCTTCCGGCAGCGAGGCCATGCGCTTGATCGACCAAGGCGGCGTGAAAGTCGACGGCAGCGTGCTCAGAGACAAGGGCCTCAAGCTCGAGGCCGGCCAGTACGTGCTGCAGGTAGGCAAGCGCAAATTTGTGCGCCTCACGCTGAGCTGAGGCGCACCGCCTTCTTCAGCGCCGCCGTGCGCGGGCGCTGAGGGCACCCAGGCTGAACAGACCCAGCAGCAGCGTGGCGTAGGTGGCGGGTTCCGGTACGGCCGTGACCTGGCCTTGCAGTGTCACCATGTCCAGCCGCCAAGTGCCGGTGCTGCTGTAGCTGCTGCCCGTGGTGCTGGCGTCATAGCCCTGCGTGCCTGGTGCGAAGCTGGCCACCACGCGGATTTGCAGCTGGCTGTTGTTGGCGGCACCGGCCAGGGTGCTGAGGTCCACCCAGCGCTGGTTGTACCAGGTGTCGCTCTGCTGCACGGCGCTGAACTGGGCCACTTGTGTGAAGGTGACACCGTCTGTGGAGACCAGCACCGCTTCGTGGCGCGCCGAGGTGTTGCTGTGGCGCATGTCGTAGCTGAAGGAAAGCTGCTCCCAGCCCACGGTGCTGATGCTGAACTGCGCGCCCCGGCTGAGGTCGCCACTGCCCTGTGAGGCAAAGCCGCTGAGGTTCCAGCCCCAGTCGCTCGTGCTGGTGTCCGGGTCGCTGGAGCCGCCGTTGGCGTTGCCGCTGGCGAAGGTGGCGGTGGTGCCGATGAGCGCGGCTGAACCACTGCCCAGGCTGGGTGCTGTGGTGCCGCTGGCGCCGTTGAAATTCCACTGCGAAATGATGTCGGCATGGCTGACTGTGGCGGCTAGGCACAACGCAATGGCTGTGGCGATATGGCTTTGTTTCATGGTGCTTCAGCTCCTTTGGGCTTGGGGTGGGGAAAGAGGAAAGTGAGTGGGTAAATGATTTGCGCCGTGGTTGGGTGATGATGATTGGCTGTCGCGCTCAGCCGCGCCGTGCGCGCAGGCGCAGCAGCACCAGGCCTATGCCCATCAACACGGCGATCTGGGGCTCGGGCACAGCGGCGAGGTTGAGGGTCAGCAGCAGGGGGTCGTGGTCGGAGACTTGATCCGCGAACTCGCTGTTGGCGTGCACGATGTCGAACATGGACGCGCCCTGCAGATGGCGCGAGACGAACATGTGGTCCAGCTGCTGGGCATTGCCCTGGTAGATGTAGCTGTAGCGTTCTTGCGGCGAGAGGCTGTCGCTGAGGTTGACCAAGCCCGCGTCGAGCAGGGGCTTGAGGGTGTCGGCGAACTGGAAGTCGTTGAAGTCGCCGGTGACGATGATGTTGGCGTCAGGGTTGAGCGTAAGCAACTCGTGCACAAAGCCAGCCAGCACCTGAGCTTGCGCCAAGCGCTGGGTTTCGCTGCCGTTGACAGGTGCTTGGTCAGGCCCAAACAAGGGCTGGTCGCCGCCTTTGCTGTTGAAGTGGTTGGAGATGATGATGAGCTGCTGGCCCTGCACATTCATGTCCACCACCAAGGGCTTGCGGCTGTCGGTCCAGGCGCCGTTGTCGGGTGCTACGCGACCGGCCACGCAGGCAAAGCTCTGGGTCCCGCAGTGGAATTCCAGCTGCCCGTCCTGGCCCAGCGAGGCGCTGATGGCGTCGTTGCTGCCACCCACCTGCTTGCCCGCGTCAAAGCTCACGGTGCTGCGGTCATACAGAAAAGCCTGGCGGATATTGCCCCCGGGCTGGCCGCCGTCCTGGTTGTTGTTGGGGTTGATGGTGAGGTAGCCGTAGTCCTTGCCGGTCTGTGTTTTGATTTCTTGGGTCAGACGGCTCAGGGTGGTGTCGGCTGACACGGTGCCGTCGTTGGTCGCGCCGTTGTTGTCTTGCACCTCTTGCAGAGACAGGATTTGCGGCAGCGCGAGGTTGGTTTTGATTTGTTCGGTGATGGCCGTAAAGCGCGTGGCCGAGGCATTGCCGCCGAGGTTTTCCACGTTGTAGCTGGCAATGCCCAAAGCCCCTGGCGCGCGCGGCGCGGCCACCTCCCGGGTGAGCGGGTTGTTCACCGTGACAGGGGTTTGCGTCATGAAGAGCCGGTAGTTGCTCTCGGTGTAGTCGATCACGCCGACGATGTCGTCGATGCGTGCTCCCACGTTGACGTTGGGGCCCGCGACCATGCGGTTGTCCAGCGTCAGGCGATGGCCGTTGAACTGGCCTGGGGCGATCACGGCGGCACCGCGCGAGGACATCAGGCCGCTGTCGAGCTGGTTGCGGCTCACCACCACCGTGTCGCCGCTGCTGATGTTGCCGGTGGCGGCTACAGCCACGGCGCTGCCCATGCTCACGCGCATGCCTTCGAGGGACTCGTAAAAGTCCATGGCGTATTGGCTGGGCTGCAAGGTGTAGCCAGGGGCGGTTTCCACATTGCCTACGCGGGGTGCGATGGCGCTGGGGATGTTCCAGCCCGGGCTGCCCAGGGCAATGGCCGAGGGCAGGGCGTTGCCGCTGCTGATGCGCTGCCACGAGCCCGAGGCGCCGGCCGTGGCGTTGATCTCGGTCAGCGAGAGGTTGTTCGCGTTGTTGGTGCGGCGGAACTCCACCACGCGGCCGCTGACCGAGAGGGCGTCGCCCAGCAGGGGCTTGGCCGCCGTGCCCAGGAAGACGTAGATGGCGTCCGAGGTGCGCAAGTCACCGTCGCCGCTGTCCTGAATCCAAAAGCCGTTGTTGTCCAGCGCGGTGACGATGCCTTGGATGGCGCTGACTTGCTGGTTTTCAAACGGCGAGCGGTGGCTGCTGCCTTGCAGCGTGCCGATCTTGACGCCGCTGACTTGGGCTTGTGCGAGCAGGCTGAGCAGCCCCAGGGACAAGCCGATGCTTGGATAACGCTTGTTCATGAATCACCCTCTCTGTGTGTGTGATGTGTGACTTCGTTCACACCGTAGGTTGCCCTGATGACAATTTCATGTTGCACCGCGTCACCTGTTGGGGTTTGGCCCTGGGTCATGAGGCCCAAATGGGCGACAGGCAAGCGGCTTGTGTGGCGCTCCGGAATTGCGCAAATGGCAACACGAAGTTCGTGCAGCACGAACTTCGTGTTACTCTGGGCGCCATGAAGAACGTCACCGTCACCATGGAAGACCATGTGGCCGACTGGGCGCGCATGGAGGCTGCCCGGCGCAACACCAGCGTCTCGCGCCTGGTGGGGGAGATGCTGGCCGAGAAGATGCGGCATGACGACGCTTACGAGCGCGCGCTGCAAGACTGGCTGCACCGTGAGCGCAGCTGGGTGTCCGACGGTCGGGCCTACCCGGGGCGGGAGGTGTTGTGAGCACGGAGCTGGTGTTTGTGGACACCTCGGTGCTCATCCTCAGCGAGGACGGCGCCCAGCCCGAGGCGCGCGCGCAAGTGCTGGCCTGGTTGCGCCAGCTTTGGCAGGCCCGCAGCGGGCGCGTCTCCACCCAGGTGCTCAACGACTTTTATTGCTTGGTCACCACGCGCATCCAGCCCGGCATGCCGCATGGCGACGCACGCGCCGAGGTGCGCCGCTACCAGCGCTGGCAGCCCTGGGCCGTGGACCACGCCACGGTGGAGGCGGCCTGGTCGGTGGAGAGCCGCTTCGGGCTGCCCTATGCCGATGCGCTCATCGTCGCGGCAGCCAAAGCGCAGGGCTGCACGCGGCTGCTGAGCCTGACACTGCCGCACGAGGCGGTGTACGACAGCATCCAAGTGCTGGACCCCCGTCTAACCCCCGCACCGGTGGCGGCATGAACACCGGCGCGAACTGGGAGGCTTTGCCATGAGTCGCTTTTGGAGCCCTGTGGTTCACACGCTCACCCCCTATGTGCCGGGCGAGCAGCCGCGCATTGAGGGCTTGGTCAAGCTCAATACCAACGAGTGCCCCTACGGGCCCAGCCAAGCCGTGCTGCGCGCCATTGCCGAGGCTTCGGGCGAGGCTCTGCGTCTCTACCCCGACCCCCAGGCCAGCGCTTTGAAAGCCGCCGCGGCGCAGCTGCACCGGCTCAGCCCCGAGCAGGTGTTTGTGGGCAATGGCTCGGACGAGGTGCTGGCCCATGTCTTCATGGCGCTGCTCAAGCACGAGGCGCCGCTGCTGCTGCCCGACATTTCCTACAGCTTCTACCCCGTGTATGCGCGGCTCTACGGCATTGAGACGCGTCAGGTGGCGCTGGCCGAAGACTTCTCGCTGCGTGTGGACGACCTGCTGGCGGCTGGTCGCAACGGCGGCATCATCTTCGCCAATCCCAACGCCCCCACGGGTATGGCCTTGCCGCGCGCCGAGATCGAGCGCCTGCTGCAGGCCAACCGCGACTCGGTGGTGGTGGTGGACGAGGCCTATGTGGACTTCGGCGCTGAATCGGCCGATGTGCTGGTGCAGCACTACCCCAATGTGCTGGTGGTGTGCACGCTGTCCAAGAGCCGCGCGCTGGCGGGTTTGCGCGTGGGCTATGCATTGGGCCAGGCGCCCTTGATTGAGGCGCTCACGCGTGTGAAAGACAGCTTCAACTCCTACCCGCTGGACCGCCTGGCCATTGCAGGCGGTGTGGCCGCGCTGCAAGACACGGTCGGCTTCACACAGATGCGCCAGCGCATCATGGCCACGCGCCAGCGCCTCAGCCAAGCGCTGCGCCAGCGTGGCGCGCAGGTGCTGCCGTCGTCGGCCAATTTTGTGTTTGCGCGCCTGCCCGCCTGGACGGGGGCGGCGCTGGCGGCGGGGCTGCGCGAGCATCGCGTGCTGGTGCGGCATTTCGCCCAGCCCGCACGCATTGCGGACTTTGTTCGCATCAGCATCGGCACCGACGCGCAAATCGACACCCTGTTGCACGCCCTGGACGCCCTGCTGCAGGCGCCGCAATCCCACCGCTGACACGCAAGAGAGAGCCCCATGCGCACCGCTCAGATCACCCGCTCCACCAGCGAAACCCGCATCCGTGTTTCGCTCAACCTCGACGGCACCGGGCAGGCCAAGCTGCACACCGGCATTGGGTTTTTTGACCACATGCTGGACCAAATTGCGCGCCACGGTTTGATCGACCTGGAGATCGAAGCCGAGGGCGATTTGCACATCGACGGCCACCACACCGTGGAGGACGTGGGCATCACGCTGGGCCAGGCGGTGGCGCAGGCCATGGGCGACAAAAAAGGCATCACCCGCTACGGCCACAGCTATGTGCCGCTGGACGAAGCGCTGTCGCGCGTGGTGGTGGATTTTTCCGGCCGCCCGAGCCTGCACATGGATGTGCGCTTCACCGCCGCCGCCATTGGCGGGCTGGACACGCAGCTGGTGCACGAGTTCTTCCAAGGCTTTGTGAACCATGCGCAGGTGAGCTTGCACATCGACAACCTCAAAGGCCACAACGCCCACCACCAGGCCGAGACGGTGTTCAAAGCCTTTGGCCGCGCCTTGCGCATGGCCATGACGCCCGATGCGCGCAGCGCTGGTGTGGTGCCCTCCACCAAAGGGAGTTTGTGATGGGGCTGGCCGCGCCCAGCACAGCCCCTCGCAGCGTGGCCGTGGTGGACTACGGCATGGGCAATCTGCGCTCGGTGGCGCAGGCCGTGCGCGCCGCGGCGCAGCACCAGGGGGTGCAGGTGGAAATTGCCACGCGGCCCGAGCAAATCCACGCCGCCGAGCGCGTGGTGTTGCCGGGCCAGGGCGCTATGCGCGACTGCATGGCCGAGCTGCAAGCCAGCGGCATGCACGAGGCGCTGTTGCACGCGCTGCGCAACAAGCCGCTGCTGGGCGTGTGCGTGGGCATGCAGATGCTACTCACGCACAGCCAGGAGCAGGATACGCCGGGCCTGGATGTGTTTCCTGGCCGTGTGCGCCGCTTTGAATTGGAGGGTCAGCGCCAGGGCGATGGCAGCCGCTACAAGGTGCCGCAAATGGGCTGGAACCGGGTTCATCAAACCCGCCCCCACGCGCTGTGGCGGGGTATACCCGATCAGAGCTGGTACTACTTTGTGCACAGCTTTTATGCTTGCCCTGACGAACCCCTGCATACAGTGGGCCACACCGACTACGGCACTTGCTTTACCAGTGCCGTGGCGCGGGATAACATTTTTGCCACGCAGTTTCATCCTGAAAAAAGTGCCGACGCCGGACTGGCTTTGTTACGCAACTTCTTGCATTGGATGCCCTGAGCCGTGACCAAGCCTGCCCCTGCGATTGCACCTGCTGCGCACCTTTCACCCCCTGCCGCGCCACTGGCGCTCCAACTCCTACGTTTCGGGCCATGCTGCTGATCCCTGCCATTGACCTCAAAGACGGTAAATGCGTTCGCCTCCAACAAGGCGATATGAACCTCACCACCACCTTTGGTGAAGACCCCGTCGAAATGGCGCGGCGCTGGGTGGATGCCGGGGCGCGGCGCCTGCATCTGGTGGACCTCAACGGCGCCTTTGCGGGCAAGCCTGCCAACGAGGGTGCCATCCGCGCCATCCTGCGCGAGGTCGGCAGCGAGATTCCCGTGCAGCTGGGCGGCGGCATTCGCGACCTGGACACCATCGAGCGCTACCTCGACGCGGGCCTGAGCTACGTCATCATCGGCACCGCTGCGGTGAAGAACCCAGGTTTTTTGCAAGACGCCGCATCAGCCTTTGGCGGCGCGGTGCTGGTGGGCCTGGACGCGCGTGACGGCAAAGTGGCCACCGACGGCTGGAGCAAGCTCACCGGCCACGAGGTGGTGGATCTGGCGCGCAAGTTCGAGGACTACGGCGTGGAGGGCGTGATCTACACCGACATCGGGCGCGATGGCATGCTCAGCGGCATCAATATCGAAGCCACTGTGCGCCTGGCTCAGGCCCTGACCATGCCGGTCTATGCCTCCGGAGGCTTGTCGGGCATGGCCGACATCGAAGCCCTGTGCGCTGTGGAGCACGAGGGCGTGGACGGCGTGATTTGCGGCCGCGCCATCTACACCGGTGACCTGGACTTCGCTGCCGCACAAGCGCGCGCCGACGCGCTCACCGAAGTCTGAGCGGCTCCCCCCTTTTAGCCCCTACTCAAACAAGGCGCCCATGCTGGCCAAACGCATCATCCCTTGCCTGGACGTGACCAACGGCCGTGTGGTGAAGGGCGTCAATTTCGAGGGCCTGCGCGATGCGGGCGACCCCGTGGCCGTGGCTGCACGCTACAACGAGCAGGGTGCAGACGAAATCACCTTCTTGGACATCACCGCCACCAGCGATGGGCGTGACTTGCTGCTGCACGTCATCGAGGCCGTGGCCTCGCAGGTGTTCATCCCGCTGACCGTGGGCGGTGGTGTGCGCTCGGTGGCCGATGTGCGCCGCCTGCTCAACGCCGGGGCTGACAAGGTCAGCTTCAACTCTGCCGCCGTGGCCGAGCCTGAATTGATTCGCGCTGCCAGCGACAAATACGGTGCGCAGTGCATTGTGGTGGCCATTGATGCCAAACGCCGCCAGGGGCAGGACGAGCAGCAGCGCGGCGTGGGCTGGGATGTCTACACCCACGGCGGGCGGCGCAACACCGGGTTGGATGCCCTGGACTGGGCGCGGCGCATGGCCGAGTTGGGCGCGGGCGAAATCCTGCTCACCAGCATGGACCGCGACGGCACACGCAGTGGCTTTGACTTGGCGTTGACCCGTGCCGTGGCGGATGCCGTGCCTGTGCCCGTGGTGGCCTCAGGCGGCGTGGGTGGGCTGCAGGATTTGGCTGATGGCATCACCCTGGGTGGTGCCGACGCGGTGCTGGCCGCCAGCATTTTTCACTTCGGCCAGCACACGGTGGGGCAAGCCAAGGCGCTCATGGCGGCGCAGGGCATCTGCGTGCGCCAGTGAGCGCAGTCACTCAACTCAGCCGATCTTGACGATCTTGGCTATGGACGGTGTGCCGCGCGAATCCAGCGCAAACACCATGTAGTGGCCCGCGGGCGTGTCGATGGCCGATTGCGGCAGGTTGGCTGTGAGCACATTGCCGCGGCGCGAAAAGCTCAGCTTCACATAGCGCTGACCGAAGTTGCGCTGGTGGGTGGCGCTGCCGATGCGCACCATGCTCAGGCTTGTGATGCGCTCTTGCGCCTTGCCGCTGGCGGGGGTGACGGTCACCACCAACGGTGCCCGTGGTGCCAAAGAGCTGCGCGTGACGGAGTTGATGATGGGTCGCGCCCGCACGCTGCCATCGTTGTTGTAGAGGTAGGGCGGGTAGAAGATTTCGCCCGTGTAGTTGGGCATGTTTTTGGGCCGGTTGCTGCCCATCTTCGCCACCGAGCCATCGGGCAAGAGCAGCGCCGTGGAGTGGTAGCTGCGAATGCCTGCGGCCGACGCCATGAGCTTCCAGCCCTTGCCGCTGGTCCAGCGCTCAGCCGCGTAAACGACTTTGTTGAGTGCGAACAAATCGTCCGGGTCTGTTGAGCTGTTGCCGCCTGTGGCCAAGGCGGTGCCATCGGGCAGCACAGTCAGTTCGTGATAGACCCGCGGAATATTCATGGTGCCCGCGTCTTCGACGCTGATACCGCTGTTGCTGACTGTGACGAGCTTGGCCAGGTTGTTGGCGCCATCGGCCTGGCGTGCGCCGGCCACCAGCAGCTGCTTGTTGCCCACTTGAACAGCTGGGCCCAGGGGCACTTTGCCGCGTTGGCTGGTGGAGACTTCCTGCACGCGGCCGGTGCCAGTGACGGTCAGTTTGTAAACACGCTGGTCGTTGCCCAGCATGATGGCGTCGTTGTTGCTGGTGGCAAACATGCGCGGGTAGCTCCAGCCCTTGTTGGCCATGTCAATGCCAGTGAGCAGTCGGGACGACCCGTCTGCAGGGTTGACCACCTCGGGTGCCGCCACGGCCACGCCCTGGTCGTCGGTGCCACCGGCCACCAGGATGGAGCCGTCGGGCATGTCCAGGGTACTGGGGTACCAGCGCGGTTTGTGTAGCGACGTGCCATAGCGGTCGATGCGTCCGCTGCCCTCGCTGTAGCGCGCCAGCAGGTTGGCTCCACCGTATTTGCCGCCTGTGCGGTTGTTGTCCCAGTTGCCCGTGCCACCCACGATGAAGAGCGAGCCATCGCTGAGCCCGATATTGCCTGCACAGAAGCTGCTCACATTCAGCGCCTTGCCAAAGTGCTGGAAAGTGCTACCGGGATTGAGGGAGACAAAGCTCAGCGACTGTTTGTCAGGAGCTGCATCCACCCCTTCGAGCTCGGTGCCGAAAAGCATCAGCGAGCCGCCGGGCATGAGGCTGGCGTGAATCGCTACCACGCCGGTGTCAAAGGGGGCTGACCATTTGCCGATGGCGGCAGCAGAGGCGTCAGCCGGTGGCACCGCGCCCAAAGCCGGCATGGCCACCGGTGCACTGGTGCTGCGTGGCCTGGGTGTGGTGCCCGGTGTGGAGCGCCCCGGGGCGTCTTCCACTTCGTTGTCCCGGTCCGGCCTTGCGGGCGGGGGGTCAAGTACCCGTGACGCTTTCGCTGTTTGAGCCTCTTCCTCAGAGGCGTTTGCCATAGTCGGTTCGTTCCAGCCGCCACCGCAACCGGCCAACAGCGCCAATACTGCAAGCGCCAAGCTGTGATGAATGGCTGTCTGTCGGAGGAACGGCAGGAGGCCAGGGGGCGCTGTCATGCGTGACATTGGTGTTGGGCTGACGTCTTGTGGGGTTGAATCGAGTCTAGGGACGAGTGCTCCACCAGACAGCCCCGTGCTCGCGGGGCGGGGGGGTGCTCGATGTGTGCAGCACTTCGCGCTCTTTGGGACTGCTCCGTTTGGCGGCGGGGCGGCCAAAGCTTGATGCGAAGCAAGCCGCGGCTGTGCTCCAATGCCATTCCCGTGAAAACAAGCATCCCTCCTAAAAAAACACCCCGCGCGGAAGCGCAGGCCCTTGCCCGCAATGCGCCGCGCGAGGTGCGCATCATTGGCGGGCAGTGGAAGCGCTCCAAACTGCCCGTGGCCGACAGGCCAGGGCTGCGCCCCACGCCTGACCGAGTGCGCGAAACGCTGTTCAACTGGCTGGGCCAGGACCTCAGCGGCTGGCGCGTGCTGGACGCTTTTGCCGGCAGCGGGGCGCTGGGTTTTGAGGCCGCCTCACGTGGTGCGTCCGAGGTGCTGCTGCTGGAGCGCGACCCACAACTGGCCGTCAGCCTGCGCCAAAGCCAGCGGCGGCTGCAGGGTAGCGCCGCGCCCACGCTGCGCGTGGAGTGCGTTGATGCCTTGAAGTGGATGGGCCGTACCGCTCCCGAGAGTTTTGACCTCGTGCTGCTAGACCCACCTTTTGCGGCCGATTTGTTTGAGGCTGCGCTGCGCGCCGCGGCACCGCTGCTGCGCCCTGATGGGCTGGTGTATGTGGAGTCACCAGCCCCTGTGGCTTTGGACGCCGCGCTGGGATTGAGCCCATGGCGAGAAGGGCGTGCCGGGGCGGTGCACCACGTGTTGCTGCGCCGCGCGGGATAATTCGGCGCATTGCTTTGCCGCCGCGGCTTGCGGCGCCCCGTCCAAGATCAGGAGACCGGCCTTGAGCCCCACGCGAGCCCCCACTGCTGTTTACCCCGGCACTTTTGACCCCATCACCTTGGGGCATGAGGACTTGGTGCGGCGTGCCAGCCAGCTGTTTTCGCGCCTTGTCATCGGCGTGGCGGCGGGCCACCACAAGCGCACCATGTTCACGCTGGAGGAACGCCTGGCCATGGCCCGCGAGGTGGCACAGGCCTACCCTGGCGTGGAGGTCATGGCCTTTGACGGCTTGTTGCGCGACTTTGCCGTGGAGCAGGGCGCCAAGGTGGTGGTGCGGGGCCTGCGAGCCGTCTCCGACTTTGAGTACGAGTTCCAGCTCGCGGGCATGAACCGCCAGCTCATGCCTGATGTGGAGACAGTGTTCTTGACCCCGTCGGACCAGTACCAGTTCGTCTCTTCCACCTTTGTGCGCGAAATCGCCACGCTCGGTGGCGAGGTGCACAAATTCGTTTCACCTGCCGTGCTGCAGCGCTTGCACCAGCGCGTGGCACAAACGCGCCAGGGGGGCTGAGCCATGGCACTGATGATCACCGACGAGTGCATCAACTGCGACGTCTGCGAGCCCGAGTGCCCCAACGAGGCCATCTCCATGGGGCCTGAGTACTACGTCATCGAGCCCCAGCGCTGTACCGAATGCGTGGGCCACTTTGATGAGCCGCAGTGCGTGCAGCTCTGCCCCGTGGCTTGCATCCCGGTCAACCCCGAGCATGTAGAGAGCCGCGAAACCCTGATGCAAAAGTACCTGCGGCTGACCCAACTCACCGAATGAGGGGCTGCGCGGCCGCGGCCCTAGGGTTGCGCGCGCAGTGCTAGCGAGGCTTGGTCTTCCTGTGCTGCTAGGCGTTGTTGGAACGTGTGAGCAGAGCCAAAGCAAAAAGCCCAAGTGCTTGAAACACTTGGGCTTTTTTGCGTGGATTCCTGGTCGGGGTGAGAGGATTCGAACCTCCGGCCTCTACGTCCCGAACGTAGCGCTCTACCAGGCTAAGCTACACCCCGAAATTCTCTTGTCGCTCAAGAGGATCTTGAGATCGACTGAATCGCGAATTCTAGCAGAGTTTCGCGCCACTTACTCTCGGGCAGGTGGCTCAAGGCTTGGGTGGCGAGTTCGATTTCTTTGCGGGCGGTGTCGCGTGTGATTTCGAGTGCCCCGGTGCGGCGCACGATGGCGATCACCTCGGCCAGCTTGTCCAGCTCGCCGTGCTCGATGGCGTGGCGAATCAGGGTGCGCTCTTCCTCAGTGCCGCGCTCCATGGCTGCCAGCAGTGGCAGCGTGGGTTTGCCTTCGCGCAGATCGTCGCCGACGTTTTTACCGAGGGCCGTGCTGTCGCCTTCGTAATCCAGCACGTCGTCGATGAGCTGGAAGGCTGTGCCAATGGCGCGGCCGTAGGTGGCGGCAGCTTCTTCTTGCTCGGGGGCGGCGTTGGCCAGTACAGCGCCCAGGCGCGCGCTGGCTTCAAAGAGCTTGGCGGTTTTGAAGCGAATGACTTGCAGGTAGTCGCTGACCAGCAGGTCGGGGTCGTGCATGTTTAGCAGCTGCAAGACCTCGCCCTCGGCGATGACGTTGGTGGCTTCGGCCAGGATTTCCAGCACCCGCATGCGGTCGACCGAGACCATCATTTGGAAGGCGCGGGAGTACAGAAAGTCCCCCACCAGCACGCTGGCTGCATTGCCAAAAAGTGCGTTGGCGGTTTGTTTGCCGCGGCGCAGGGCGGACTCGTCCACCACGTCGTCGTGCAGCAGTGTGGCGGTGTGAATGAACTCCACCACGGCGGCCAGTTCGCGGCTGTGGGGGTGGTCGTGGCCCAGGGCGTTGGCGAACATCAACACCAGCTTGGGGCGCATGCGCTTGCCACCGGCGTGGACGATGTAGGCGGAAATCTGGTTGATCAGCGCGACATGGGAGCTCAGGCGTTGAGCGATGACGGCATCGACTTCACGCATCTGCTGATTCAGGATCTCAAGAACCTCGGTAAAGGCTGGCGAGGCGATGGCGGCTTGCACGCTGAACTCTCTCTCTAAGGGATCGATGATTATAGAAAGCCCGAGTGGCTGTGCTTGCATGCTGTGCGCGGAACAATTTCGCGAACCCTTGGGTCCGCCGCATTTGCCGGGGTGAGTGTGAGGACTTGAGCCTTTGGTTGGGGTTTGCTATGATGTCGGGCTCTTTGCTTGTTTGCCTGAGGAAGGTGGACGAGCAGAGCTGGGTGCGCGCCGGGGAAGGGTGGCTTTGTGCTGCTTCTTGCTTGCGGCGCGCTGAATTTTGAGTGAAAGGGCTGATATGTACGCGGTCATAAAAACCGGCGGTAAGCAATACAAAGTTGCTGCTGGCGAAAAGATCAAGGTAGAACAGATTGCTGCGGAAGTTGGCCAAGAGATCGTGATCGACCAAGTTCTCGCCGTGGGTAACGGCGCAGAGCTGAAGGTGGGCACTCCCTTGGTTGCTGGCGCTACGGTCAAGGCCACTGTTGTGGCACAAGGCAAGCACGACAAAGTGCGCATCTTCAAGCTGCGTCGCCGCAAGCACTACAAGAAGAGCCAGGGCCATCGTCAGACTTACACCGAGCTGGAAATCAGCGCGGTCAACGGCTGATCGGCAACCTACCGCAACCATTTAGGAGCAATCCATGGCACAGAAAAAAGGCGGCGGCTCGACGCGTAACGGCCGCGATTCCAAGCCCAAGATGTTGGGTGTGAAGGTGTTCGGTGGCCAAACCATCTCGGCTGGCTCCATCATCGTGCGTCAGCGCGGCACCAAGTTCCACGCAGGCACCAATGTCGGCATGGGCAAGGATCACACCCTGTTCGCGCTGGTCGACGGCACGGTTTCCTTCACCGTCAAGGGTGAACTGAACCGCTCTACCGTCGTCGTCACGCCGGTCTGAGGCGTACCCCCTCTGGCTGTGGCCGAGGGGCGCTGAGGCGCGCTCGGTCATGACCTATAGCCCCGGCTGTGTCCGGGGCTTTGTCGTTTTTTGCGCCAGCCTTCTGTGTATGCAAGGGCCTGGCATATATTCCTCCCCGCTGCGCCTGCGCCTTGGGGCAGGAGAAGGTTTGCCATGAAGTTCGTTGACGAAGCCACCATCGATATCGCCGCCGGCAATGGCGGAGCCGGCTGCGCCAGTTTCCGTCGCGAGAAGTTCATTCCCTTCGGTGGACCCGACGGGGGCGATGGTGGGCGCGGCGGCAGCGTCTATGCCGTGGCGGATCGCAACCTCAACACGCTCATCGACTACCGCTATGCACGCCGTCATGAGGCGCGCAATGGCGAGGCGGGTCGGGGTTCCGATCAATTCGGCGCCGCGGCGGACGACATCGTGCTGCGCATGCCGGTGGGCACCATCGTGCGTGACATCGAAACCGAAGAGATCATTGCCGAGCTGCTTGAGCCCGGTGAGAAGGTTCTGCTGGCCAAGGGCGGCGATGGCGGCTTTGGCAACCTGCACTTCAAGAGCAGCACCAACCGTGCACCGCGCCAGAAAACCCCGGGCTGGCCGGGCGAGGCCAAAAAGGTCAAGCTGGAGTTGCGCGTGCTGGCCGATGTGGGCCTGCTGGGGCAGCCCAATGCAGGCAAATCGACGCTGATTGCGGCGGTGTCCAACGCGCGTCCCAAGATTGCCGACTACCCCTTCACCACGCTCTACCCCAATCTGGGCGTGGTGCGTGTGGCGCCTGAGAAGAGCTTTGTGATTGCCGACATCCCCGGTCTGATCGAGGGTGCGGCAGAGGGTGCCGGTTTGGGCCACCAGTTTCTGCGCCATTTGCAGCGCACGCGTCTGTTGCTGCACGTCGTCGACCTGGCGCCTTTCGACCCGGGTGTGGACCCGGTGGCTGAAGCCAAGGCCATTGTCAAAGAGCTCAAAAAGTACGACCAAGAGTTGCATGACAAGCCGCGTTGGCTGGTGCTCAACAAGCTCGACATGGTACAGGCCGAGGAGCGCGGCGCGCGCGTGAAGGACTTCGTCAAGCGCTACAAGTGGAAGGGCCCGGTGTTTGAAATCTCGGCCCTGACCCGCGAGGGCTGCGAGCCGCTGATTCACGCCATCTACGAGCACGTGGCCGCGATGCGCAACCCCGTGGCGCCCGATCCTGATCCACGCTTTGATGCTGATGCACCGGCCGGCAGCGCCCCAGTGGCGGCGCCGGACGAGCCCGTGGACCCACGCTTCGCGCCCATCGCCGAAGCCCCAGCTACCCCTGCCGCCAAACCGCGGCGCACTGCGAAGAAGTCCAGCACCTCCTCATGAGTCTTGCCCAGCCCCTGCTCAAAGCCCGCCGCATCGTTGTCAAAGTCGGCTCCAGCCTGGTGACCAACGAGGGGCGCGGCGTTGATGCAGCGGCCATTGGCAACTGGTGCCGCCAGTTGGCCGAGCTGGCAGAGCAGGGCAGGGAAGTGGTGATGGTGTCTTCCGGCGCCATTGCCGAGGGCATGAAGCGCCTGGGTTGGGCCAGCCGCCCGCAAGAGCTGCATGAACTGCAAGCCGCCGCCGCCGTAGGGCAGATGGGCCTGGCGCAGATGTACGAAACGCAGCTGCGCGCCTGGGGCATGACCTCGGCTCAGGTGCTTTTGACGCACGCGGACCTTGCGGATCGGGAGCGCTACCTCAACGCGCGCTCCACCTTGTTGACCCTCTTGAGTCACCGCGTGCTGCCGGTGATCAACGAGAACGACACCGTGGTCAACGACGAAATCAAGTTCGGCGACAACGACACCTTGGGCGCCTTGGTGGCCAACCTCGTTGAAGCCGATGCGCTGGTGATTTTGACGGACCAAAAAGGGCTTTACAGCGCCGACCCACGCAAGCACCCCGACGCGCAATTTGTGCACGAGGCTGTGGCGGGCGACCCTGCGCTGGAGCTGATGGCCGGCGGTGCGGGCTCCAGCATTGGGCGCGGCGGCATGATCACCAAAATCCTTGCGGCCAAGCGTGCTGCGGGCAGCGGCGCTTCGACCGTCATTGCCTGGGGGCGTGAGCCCGATGTGCTGTTGCGATTGGCGCGCGGCGAGACCATAGGCACAGCCCTGCTGGCCAGCACTGCCAAACTGGCTGCACGCAAGCAGTGGATGATGGATCACCTGCAGCTGCACGGCGCAGTCAGCGTGGACGCGGGCGCGGCAGAGAAACTCAGCCGCGAGGGCAAGAGCCTGCTGCCCATTGGGGTGACCGATGTGCAAGGCGAGTTCCACCGCGGCGACGTGATTGCGGTGCTCAATGCGCAAGGGCGGGAGCTGGCACGAGGCCTGAGCAACTACTCCAGCGCCGAAGCGCGCCTCATTGCACGCAAGCCCTCCGCCGACATCGCGCGCGCGTTGGGCTATGCGGCCGAAGCGGAACTCATCCATCGAGACAACATGGTGCTGCGCTGAGCCAGCTGAGTTAGAGGGGCGGCCAGGCCTTGGCCTGGTCGATCGGGGAGTATTCGGATCTTGAACATCAAGCCAAAGTTCAGACCACCTGGTCTCTGGAGCCGTTGTTTGAATTGGTGCCTGGACAGACTGGGCCTGCCGCCCGGTGACTTGCTGCGCGACCGCGTGTACCGGCATCTCTGGGCTTCCATTCTGACCAGCACCTTGGGTGCGCAAGTCACCCTCATTGCCTTGCCCTTGACTGCGGCGGTGCTGCTGCACGCCACGCCCACGCAAATGGGCTTGCTCACGGCCATGGAAGTGGCGCCCTTTGCCTTGCTTTCGCTGCCCGGCGGCGTGTGGCTGGACCGCGTGCGCAAGCTGCCTGTCTATGTGGCGGGCGAGGCCATGCTGGCCGTAGCCGTGGCCAGTGTGCCGCTGGCCTATTGGGCGGGCTGGCTGGGCATGCCCTGGCTGTACTTTGTGGCCTTCGTTTTGGGCTCCGTGCACACCGTGGCCGGAACCGCCGCGCAGATCGTGTTGACCCAGGTGGTCTCGCGCGAGCGCTTGGTGGAGGCGCATGCGAAGAACGCGCTGGCCTCTTCCAGCGCCGAGGTGGCCGGGCCGGGTTTGGCAGGCGTGCTCATCAAGCTCTTGGGCGCGCCGGTGGCCTTGGCGGTGGACGCATTCTTGCTATTGATGTCGACACTGATTCTGCGCGGTGTGCATGTGCAAGAACAGCTGCGCGCGCCCTCGGGTGTGGGGTTTTGGGCCGATCTGAAAGCGGGGCTGGCCTTTGTGCGCGGGCACCAGTTGTTGGTGGTGTTGTCGCTCACGCTGGGCGCCTGGCAGGGCTTTCACCATTGCGCGCAGGTGGTGCAGATTTTGATGGCCACGCGGGTGTTGGGGCTGTCCGGCCAGGAAGTGGGGCTGAGTTATGTGGCCCTGGGAGTGGGCACCGTAGCGGCTAGCGTGGTGGGGCATCGCGTCAGTGCGCGCCTCGGGCCGGGGCCTTGCTTGATGCTGGGCTTGGTCATCTGCGGCCTGGGTTGGAGCTTGCTGGCCATGGCGCCCGTCTCCAGCTGGGGTGTCTGGTTTTTTGTGGCCATGTTGTTTTGCTTTGGCCTGGGCGCGGTGTTCATCTTCATCAACTTCCTGGCCTTGCGTCAGGCCGTCACGCCTGCCCCCATGCTGGGGCGCATGACCAGCACCGTGCGTTGGCTCACCGTGCTGCCCGCCGGGCCTGGAGCCTTGCTGGGCGGCTGGCTGGGTGAGCACCTGAGCTTGCGCGCATCGCTGTGGCTGGCAGGCGCTGGGGCTTTGTTGACAGCCGCTGTGGCCTGGTGGCTGTCGTCCTTGCGCGAGGTGCGTGAGCTGCCCGTCATGCAGGCGGAAGAGCCCGCGCTGGGCGCCGAGGCCACCGTGGCCTTTGCTCAAGAGACCCCGCCGCGAGATGCAGACAAAACCGATGGAGCCCGACCATGACGACTTGCTTTTCGGCCACTTTGGTTGAAGTGCCGACAGAGCTGCGCGGTGCACGTTTTGTGCTGCGCGCACCGCAGCCGGGTGATGGTGCCGCGCTGCATGCGGCGGTGCTGGAAACCTTGCAGGAGCTGCAGCAGTGGATGCCCTGGGCGCATGCGCCCATGAGTGTTGAGCACAACGAAGCCGAGGTGCGGCGCATGAGTGCTGAGTTCACGCTGCGCCAGGACCTGCCGTATCTGATCTGGGCTCAGGGCGAGGGCGGGCACCGCAGTGCTTTGCTGGGTAGTGTGGCCTTGCGCCGCATGGATTGGGCCTTGCGCAAGTTTGAGTTGGGTTACTGGCTGCGCCGCTCTTCGCAAGGGCAGGGCCTGGCCAGTGAGGCTGTGCGCCTACTCGCAGGCATGGCGTTTTCACAGCTGCAGGCCCGCCGCGTGGAAATCCGCATGGATGAGCGCAATGTGGGCAGCCGCGCCGTGGCCGAGCGCTGTGGTTTTGAGTTCGAGGGCTTGCTGCGCAGGGATCATCTGGGGGTTGATCAGCAGCCCCGGGACACGCGTGTTTACGCCTTGCTCAGCGCACCTGGAGCGTGGGCTCAGGCGTCGGCGTGAAGCGGTCCAGCGCATCGGTGATGATGCCGTCCACCCCCAGTGCCAGCAGCGAGGCTGCGGCCTCGGGGTCATTGCAGGTGTAGACCAAAACGCGGCGCTGCTGCGCATGCACCTGGGCCACCAACTCGGCATCCACCAAGGGGTAGTGGGCAATCAGGGCGGCGCAATGCAGCGCTTGCAAGGCCTGCTGCCAACCGCCCTCCAGGGTGTCGACCAGCAAGGCACGCGGCACCAGGGGCGCGCTGCTCAAGGCACCTTCGAGTGCCGCCACCTCAAAAGAACTCAGCAGCACGGGCGCGGCAGCGTTTTGCCACAGCCCCTGCACCGCGCGCGCCACCGTGGCGCCTGTGGCGTGGGCCTGGCCGGGCAAGGGCTTGAGCTCCAGATTCAAGGCCAAGTCTTTGGCGCGGCAAAAGCGCGAGACCGCTTCCAGGCTGGCTGGCGGTTCGCCCGCGTAATCGGGGCTGTGCCAAGCGCCAGCGTCCAGCCGCGAAAGCGCAGACCAAGTCCAGCCCGCAGCGCTGCCCTGGGCGCAGGTGCAGCGATCCAGTGTGGCGTCATGCAGCAAATAAGGCACGCCGTCAGCGCTGAGTTTGACGTCGCACTCAAATGCCCGATAGCCAAGACCTGCCCCCTCTCGAAAAGCCGCCAGGGTGTTTTCTGGCGCGAGCTTGCCCGCACCCCGGTGAGCAATCCAAAACGGCAGGGGCCAGGCTGAGCGGTGCATGTGTACTCCCAAAAATGGCAGGCTTGAGCTTAGCGGCTTGCCCGTGCCCGTGGTCTGGCAGAGTTTCACGGTCGGTACGGGAAGGCCCGAAATGGGGTGGGGGCGATCGAAAATTTGTTGCACTGCGGTAGCATGGCCTGGCGCGTGTTGTGTTGTTGGTCATACCCCCGCCCCGCATCGCCACGCAGCTGAGCCCCTGTTGGGGCCTTCAGGCCAAAAGCCTGCGGTGTTTGCTATTTTTCGCATCGTTCGATCAGGCGTGCCTCGTGAGGCACGCCGCAACCCAAGGCGCCTGGCGCCTGGCCGCCATGAATGCTCCGCACCCGCTGACGCCTGCTCCAGGCGCTGTGTCCCCTATTGCTCGCAGCGCCCCTGTGCGTTTGCGCGAAATTCCCTACAACTACACCTCGTTTTCAGACCGCGAGATCGTGCTGCGCCTCTTGGGTCAGCGCGCTTGGGAATTGCTGGACCAGCTGCGCCAGGAGCGCCAAACCGGGCGCTCGGCTCGCATGCTCTACGAGGTGTTGGGTGACATCTGGGTGGTGCAGCGCAACCCCTATTTGCAAGACGATTTGCTGGACAACCCGCGCCGGCGTCAAGACTTGGTGCAGGCCTTGCGCCACCGCCTCAGCGAAGTGCAGCGCCGCCGCCACCCCGAAGGCGACCAGACCCGCGATGCTTGGGTGGGCGAGCTGCTGGCCTGCGCCGATGCGGCTGTGGGCGAGTTCGCCGCGTGGTTTGATCGTGTGGCCGAGTTGCGTCGCCGCGCGCAAAAAGTGCTGGGCCGCCACACGGCGCGGCACAACATCAAGTTCGACCCGCTCTCGCGCGTCTCCCACGTCACCGACGCCACCGACTGGCGTGTGGAATACCCCTTTGTGGTGCTCACCCCCGACAGCGAGGCCGAGATGGCCCATCTGGTGGCGGGCTGTATTGAGCTGGGCCTGACCATCATTCCTCGCGGTGGTGGCACCGGCTACACCGGCGGGGCCGTGCCCCTGGTGTGGAACAGTGCGGTGCTCAACACCGAAAAGCTCGACAGCTTGAGCAGCGTTGAGCATGTCAGCCTGCCCGGGCTGGCGCAAAAAGTGGCCACCATCCAGTGCGAGGCCGGTGTGGTGACGCAGCGCGTGGCCGATGAAGCCGAGAAACACGGCTATGTGTTTGCCGTGGACCCCACCAGCGCTGAAGCCAGCTGCGTGGGCGGCAATATCGCCATGAACGCGGGCGGCAAAAAAGCCGTGCTGTGGGGCACGGCGCTGGATAACCTGGCCTCATGGCGCATGGTCACGCCCGATGCGCAGTGGCTGGAGGTGGTGCGCCTGGAGCACAACCTGGGCAAGATTCACGACGTGGAGTTGGCGCGCTTTGAGCTGCGCTACTTCGACGCCAGCGCCAAACGCTTGTTGCGCACGCAAACGCTGGAAATCCCGGGCCGCGTGTTTCGCAAAGAAGGGCTGGGCAAAGACGTCACCGACAAATTCCTGGCCGGTCTGCCCGGGGTGCAAAAAGAGGGCTGTGATGGCCTCATCACCAGCTGCCGCTGGATCGTGCACCGCATGCCGCGCTTTGTGCGCACGGTTTGCCTTGAGTTCTTTGGCAACCCCAAGGACTGCGTGCCCTCGATTGTCGACATCAAGGACTACATGTTCGCGCAGGCTCGCCAAAGTGGGGGCGCCGTGCTGGCGGGCTTGGAGCACCTGGACGACCGCTACCTGAAGGCCGTGGGCTATGCCACCAAAAGCAAGCGCGGCGCGGCTGCGGGGGGCTCGGGCCTGCCCAAGATGGTGTTGATTGGCGACATCGTGGGCGACGACGAGCAGCAAGTGGCGCAAGCCACCTCCGAGGTGGTGCGCCTGGCCAATGCGCGCTCGGGCGAAGGCTTTGTGGCCGTTGGGGCCGATGCGCGCAAAAAGTTTTGGCTGGACCGCAAACGCACCGCCGCCATCAGCAAGCACACCAACGCCTTCAAGGTGAACGAAGACGTGGTGATTCCGCTGCCCCGCATGGGCGAGTACACGCTGGGCATTGAGCGCATCAACATCGAGCTGTCGTTGCGCAACAAGCTCGCGCTGGTGCAGCGCCTGCAGGCGTTTTTCGGCGCGGGCGAGCTGCCCCTGGGCCGCAGCGACGATGCCAGCGACATCCCCAGCGGCGAGCTGCTGGAAGACCGCGTGCAGCAAGCGCAAGCGCTGCTGGCCGAGGTGCAAGCGCAGTGGCAGGGCTGGCTGGACGGTTTGGACGAGTTAGACGCCAGCAGCGGCCGCAGCGTGTTTGACCATTTGCAAGACAAGAGCTGGCGCGCCTCTTGGAAGCAGCAGCTGCTCAAGCCGCTGCAGACGCTGTTTGCCGGCGCGGCGTTTGCGCCCGTGCTGGCGCAATGCCGCACCATTCACCAAGAGGTGCTGCGCGGCCGCGTCTGGGTGGCGCTGCACATGCATGCGGGTGACGGCAATGTGCACACCAACATCCCCGTCAACTCCGACAACTACGACATGCTGCAAACCGCCCACGAGGCGGTGGGGCGCATCATGGCCCTGGCGCGCTCGCTCGGCGGTGTGATCTCCGGCGAGCACGGCATCGGCATCACCAAGCTGGAGTTTTTGTCCGACGAAGAGCTGGCCGACTTCGCCAGCTACAAGCAGCGCGTGGACCCACAGGGCCACTTCAACCGTGGCAAGCTGCTGCGCCCCCAGCTCAGCACGCACGGCACTTTTGCTGACCTCACCAATGCCTACACCCCCAGCTTTGGGCTGATGGGGCATGAGTCGCTGATCATGCAGCAAAGCGACATCGGCGCCATCAGCGACAGCGTCAAAGACTGCCTGCGCTGCGGCAAGTGCAAACCCGTGTGCGCCACGCATGTGCCACGCGCCAACCTGCTCTACAGCCCGCGCAACAAAATCTTGGCCACCTCCTTGTTGGTGGAGGCCTTTTTGTACGAAGAGCAAACCCGGCGCGGCGTGTCCTTGCGCCACTGGGAAGAGTTCGAGGACGTGGCCGACCACTGCACGGTGTGCCACAAGTGCGCCTCGCCCTGCCCGGTGAAGATTGACTTTGGCGACGTCACCATGAATATGCGCAACCTCCTGCGCAAGATGGGCCAGAAGTCCTGGCGTCCGGGCAACGCGGCGGCCATGTTCATGCTCAATGCCACCCGGCCCGAGACCATCAAGCTGGCGCGCACGGCCATGGTGGGCGTGGGCTTTCGGGCCCAGCGCCTGGCCCACGAGCTGTTCAAAGGCCTGGCGCGCAAGCAAACCCAAGCCCCTGCGGCCACGGTCGGCCCTGCGCCCATCAAAGAGCAGGTGATTCACTTCGTGAACAAAAAGCTGCCCGCCGGGCTGCCCAACAAAACGGCGCGGGCCCTGCTGGACATCGAGGACAAAAACTACGTCCCCCTGATTCGCGACCCGGCTCGCACCACTGCCGACACGGAGGCGGTGTTCTATTTCCCGGGCTGCGGGTCTGAGCGCTTGTTCAGCCAGGTGGGTCTGGCCACCCAGGCCATGCTCTGGCATGCCGGGGTGCAAACCGTGCTGCCGCCGGGCTATTTGTGCTGCGGCTACCCGCAGCGCGGCTCGGGGCAGTTCGACAAGGCCGAAAAAATCATCACCGACAACCGGGTGCTCTTTCACCGCGTGGCCAACACGCTGAACTACCTGGACATCAAAACCGTGGTGGTGTCTTGCGGCACTTGTTTTGACCAGCTCAGCGGCTACAAGTTCGAAGACATCTTCCCGGGCTGCCGCATTCTGGACATCCACGAATACCTGCTGGAGCGTGGCATCACCCTGGGCGATGCCGCGCAGACCTACCTCTACCACGACCCCTGCCACAGCCCCATGAAGCAGCAGGAGCCGCTCAAAACCGTGCAGTCGCTGCTGGGGCAGGGCAGCTCGGTGGAGCTGAGCGCGCGCTGCTGCGGCGAGAGCGGCACGCTGGGCGTGACGCGGCCCGACATCTCCACCCAGGTGCGCTACCGCAAAGAGCAGGAGCTGCGCCAAAGCGAGGAGCGGCTGCGCAGCAGCGGCGCCGTCGGTCCGCAGGACAACATCAAGGTGCTCACCAGCTGCCCCAGCTGCTTGCAGGGGCTGACCCGCTACGGGTCGGACTTGAGCAGCGGGCTGTTGGAAGCCGACTACGTGGTGGTGGAAATGGCGCGCCACATCCTGGGCGAGCGCTGGATGGCCGACTATGTCGAGAAGGCCAACCAGGGCGGCATTGAGCGCGTGCTGGTCTGAGTTCAGGGTGCTCTGCGGTTAGAGTGCGGGCCTCATGACCACGCCCGCTTTCACCCCATTCAGCCCCGCACCTGCGGGCCCAGACGCTGCTGCGCCCTGCGTGCTGTGCGCCGAGCCCGGCGGCCTGCTCTTGCTGCAGCGGCCGCTGTGGCGGGTGGTGCGCGTGACCGACACGCCCGCCTACCCAGCCTTCTACCGCGTGATCTGGAACGCTCATGTAGGCGAGTTTTCCGAGCTGCCACGCGCACAGCGCCAGCAATGCATGGAGGTGGTGTGTGCGGTGGAGCAAGTGCTGCGCCGCGCGCTGTGCCCGACCAAAATCAATCTGGCCAGCCTGGGCAATGTGGTGCCGCACCTGCACTGGCATGTGATTGCGCGCTTTGAGGGCGACGCACATTTCCCTCAACCCATCTGGGCCACCGCCCAGCGTGAGGCCGCGCCGGTGCTGCCCCTCACCTTGCCCGAGCTCGACGCCTTGCTGCTGGAAGCGCTCAAAACCTTGGATTGAAGCCTGCTGGGCCGCTGTGGCTACAGCGCGGGCCCCTGTGCGAGGGCAGGCACACGGCTACACTGCTGGCTTGCCTTTGTCAGCCCGCTGGGCGCCGTTGTCATGTCTGGCCAGAGTCCCTCAAGCCCCCGTCCCACCGACGTGGTCGTCCACCAGCACTCCCGAGTGCTTGAAATTGCTTTTGACGACGGCGCGCGCTGGCGCATCCCGTTTGAGCTCATGCGCGTGCTGAGCCCCTCGGCCGAGGTCATGGGCCACGGGCCTGGGCAGGAAGTGCTGCAGTCCGGCAAGCGCGAGGTGCTCATCGAGGACTTGGCGCAAGTCGGCCACTACGCGCTGCAGCCGCGCTTTTCTGACGGGCACGACAGCGGCATCTTCACCTGGGACTATCTCTACCGTTTGGGGCGCGACCAAGCCATGCTGTGGGACCAGTACCTGGCCCGGCTGCAAGAGGCCGGCCGTGACCGCGATGATCCCATGCCCGGCGCCGCTGCGCGCCAATGCGCCAGCTCCCAAGGCTGACCGAACACACCATTCCTCGACACCATGAGCCAGACCCATTTCGGATTTGAAACCGTAGACGAACAGGAAAAAGCCCAGCGCGTGCGCGGCGTGTTCGACTCCGTGGCCTCGCGCTACGACATCATGAACGACCTGATGTCCATGGGCTTGCACCGCGTCTGGAAAAGCTACACGGTGGCCGTGGCCAACCTCAAGCCGGGCGAGCGCGTGCTGGACATCGCCGGGGGCACGGGCGATATGGCGCGGGCGTTTGCGCGCAAAGTCGGGGCCACCGGCATGGTGGTGCACACCGACATCAACGAAGCCATGCTGCGCACCGGGCGCGACCGCTTGCTCAACGAAGGTCTGGTGCTGCCCACCAACCTCTGCGACGCCGAAGCGCTGCCCTACCGTGACGGCTGCTTCGACATGGTCTGCGTGGCGTTTGGCTTGCGCAACATGACGCACAAGGAAGGCGCACTCAAAGAAATGCGCCGCGTGCTGCGTCCCGGTGGGCGTTTGCTGGTGCTGGAGTTTTCGCAGGTGGCTGAGCCGCTGCGCAAGCCCTACGACTGGTACTCCTTCAAAGTGCTGCCCAAGATCGGCCAATGGATTGCGGGCGATGCGCAAAGCTACCGCTACCTGGCTGAATCCATCCGCATGCACCCGCCTCAGGCTGAACTCAAAGCCATGATGAAGGGCTGCGGCTTTGGCCATGTGGACGTGCACAACCTCACCGGCGGCATGGTGGCCCTGCACGTGGGTCTGGCCTGCTGAGCGCGTCACCGCGCTGATCTGATTTCGCGGCCACCCTGGCCAGTTGGCGTGCCCAGTCCCGGTGCGGGGCCTGTGGCACACTCCCGCGCTCCTTTGTTTGCCATACGCCGCCTTGGACAAAATCCTGCTCCAGATTGCCGACGAGCTCAAAGTTCGCCCGGCTCAAGTCAACGTCGCCGTCCAGCTGCTGGATGGGGGCGCTACCGTGCCCTTTATCGCGCGCTACCGCAAGGAAGCCACCGACGGTTTGGACGACAGCCAGCTGCGCGAGCTGGAGGCCCGCCTGGCCTATTTGCGCGAGCTCGAAGAGCGCCGCGCGGCGGTGCTCAAAAGCATTGAAGAGCAGGGCAAGCTCACGCCCGAGTTGCGCGCCGCCATTGAGGGCGCGCCCACCAAGCAAGAGCTGGAAGACCTCTACCTGCCCTTTAAGCCGAAGCGCCGCACCAAGGGCATGATCGCCCGCGAAGCCGGGCTGGAGCCGCTGGCCGATCTGTTGTTTGCCGACCCCAGCCTCGACCCGCTGGCGCAGGCGCAGGCCTATATCAACGCCGATGCGGGCTTTGCTGATGCGCACGCGGTGCTCGACGGTGTGCGCGATCTGCTCAGCGAACGCTGGGCCGAGGATGCCGCCCTGGTGGGCAAGCTGCGCGAGTGGCTGTGGGAAGAGGGGCGTTTCCAAAGCAAGCTGCTCGCAGGCAAGGACGAAAGCCACCCCGATGTGGCCAAGTTCCGCGACTATTTCGACTACGCTGAACCCATCAAAACCGTGCCCTCGCACCGCGCGCTGGCCGTGTTTCGTGGGCGCACGCAGGAGTTTCTCGACGCCAAGCTGGTGCTGGACGAAGAGGTGGTGCTGGGTCAGCCCTCGCTGGCCGAAGGCCGCATCGCGCGCCACCTGGGCTGGAGCCACGCTCAGCGCCCCTCGGACGAGCTGATGCGCAAAACCGTGGCTTGGACCTGGAAGGTCAAGCTCAGCATGAGCCTGGAGCGCGACCTGTTCTCGCGCCTGCGCGAAGAGGCCGAGCGTGTGGCCATCAAGGTGTTTGCGGAGAACCTGCGCGACCTGCTGCTGGCTGCTCCTGCGGGCAAGCGCGTGGTCATGGGCCTGGACCCGGGCATTCGCACCGGCGTGAAAGTGGCGGTGGTGAGCGACACCGGCCGTGTGCTGGACACCACCACGGTCTACCCGCACGAGCCGCGCAAAGACTGGGACGGTGCCATTCATGCCCTGGGCCGTCTGTGCGCCACGCATGGCGTGAACCTGATTGCCATTGGCAACGGCACGGCCAGCCGCGAGACCGACAAGCTCGCGGGCGATTTGATCAAGCGCATCCAAAGCATGGCGCCGGGCACCGAGATTCAAAAAGTGGTGGTCAGTGAGGCTGGTGCTTCGGTGTATTCGGCCTCCGAATTTGCCTCCAAGGAATTGCCTGAGCTGGACGTGAGCCTGCGCGGCGCTGTCTCCATCGCGCGGCGCTTGCAAGACCCGCTGGCCGAACTGGTGAAGATCGACCCCAAGAGCATTGGCGTGGGTCAGTACCAGCACGATGTGAACCAAAGCGAGCTGGCGCGCACGCTGGACGCGGTGGTGGAAGACTGCGTGAACGGCGTGGGCGTGGATCTCAACACCGCCTCGGCGCCCCTGCTGGCACGCGTGTCGGGCCTGTCGGCCACGGTGGCTTCGAGCATCGTGCGCTGGCGCGATGCGCATGGCGCGTTCAAAAACCGCCGCCAGCTGCTGGACGTCACGGGCCTGGGCCCCAAGACTTTTGAGCTGGCCGCGGGCTTTTTGCGCATTCGCGATGGCGACAACCCGCTGGACCTCTCAGGCGTTCACCCTGAGACCTACCCAGTGGTGGAAAAAATCCTGGCCACGGCGCAGCGGCCCATTGAGCAGTTGCTGGGCAACACCGACGTCATCCGCGCCCTGCGCCCCGAGGCCTTTGCCGATGAGCGCTTTGGCGCCATCACCGTCAAAGACATCCTGACCGAGCTGGAAAAACCCGGCCGCGACCCGCGCCCCGACTTCAAGGTCGCGCGCTTCAACGAGGGCGTGGACGACATCAAAGATCTGGTGGAGGGCATGGTGCTGGAAGGCACGGTGTCCAACGTCGCGCAATTCGGCGCCTTTGTGGACCTGGGTGTGCACCAGGACGGCCTGATTCACGTCAGCCAGTTGGCCAACAAGTTTGTGTCCGACGCGCGCGAGGTGGTCAAGACCGGCGACATCGTCAAGGTGCGTGTGCTTGAGGTCGACCTGGCGCGCAAGCGCATCAGCCTGACCATGAAGCTCGACGCCGCGCCGCGCGCTGCAGCAGGCCGCAGCAACAACGGCTTTGTGCCGGCCGGGCGTCAAGAGCGCCAAGGCCGTGGGGCCGCGGCGGCGCCCAGCGGTGGGCAAAGCGCCATGGCCGCAGCTTTCGCCAAGCTCCAAACCAAGCGTTGAACGCGGCGCCTCCGCCACAGCGGTGGCCCGCTTGGCGCACAGCGCTTGCCATTGGCGTACTCGTTCTCGCATTTGGTCGCACGCGGGCGCCGTACCAGGGCGCCACGCACTAAGGTGACGGCCTAGCGCGACCAAGAGCGCGCTGCGAACTCTTTCTTGGAGATCTCTCAGACATGCACACCCCTGCGAGCGCTGCGTTTTTTTGGCTTTTGTTGTTGAGCGCCGTCCCTACAGCCGCACTGGCTCAAGAGACCACATCCGCCGAAGGCGAGGGCCCCTCCAAAGCGCCAGCCGCCAAGCTCGAGCGCGTGGAAATCAATGCGCGCCCGCAAAGCGACACCGATTTGCGCCGCCGTGCGCCAGTGGCCAAGCAGCTGTATGGTCGTGAAGAGCTGGACAAGTACGGCGATACCGCCGTGACCGAGGTGCTCAAACGCCTGCCGGGCGTGGACCTCTCCACTGGCGCGCCGCGCATGCGTGGCCTGGGTGCGGGCTACACGCTGATTCTCATCAACGGCGACCCGGCTCCTCCGGGTTTTCAGCTCGACCAACTCCACCCCAGCCAAGTAGAGCGCATTGAAGTGATCAAGGGCCCTTCGGCCGAGCACAGCGCCCAAGCCGTGGCCGGGGCCATCAACATCATTCTCAAAGACGCTCCTAAAACCACCAGCATGGAAGCGCGCGTTGGGCTGGGCTATAGCTATGACCAGCCACGTCCTGGTCTGCACATGGCCTACCACCACAAGCAAGGTGCGCTGGCCTATTCGGTGCCGCTGTCTTTGTTTTCCTGGAAAGGTGTGGGTGAGCGCACCACGTTGACCCAGTCGCTGGGCAGCGATCAGCAGCCCGCCAGCAGTTTGGTGCATGTGCTGCAACCCAACTGGGGCCATGGCTACAACTTCGCGCCCCGCCTCAACTGGAAGCGCGGCGACGATGACAATGTCTCGCTGAGCACCTTTATGCAAAAGGGCTTCTGGCACAACCGCCTGTCGCTGCAGCCACTGTCGCTGCAGGGCCGGCCGGTGCTGGACGACCCCAGCTACAACGAAGGCGTCTGGCACAACCAAAACCTCAACCTGGCCTGGAACAAACGCCTCGACGAAGACCGCAAGTTCGAGCTCAAGGCGGGTTGGTTTCGCTCCGGTGGCGAGTTTGACAACGAGTTCACCCGTGCCGCTGGTTTGCGCCGCGTTTGGGGCGGCAACGACACCTACGGGCTCACGCAGGCCGGCAAGTTCAGCCAGCTGGTGGGTGACAGCCACAGCCTGATGCTGGGCTGGGACATCGACCACCGTCGCCGCAGCGATGAGCGCAACACCCAAGAACTGGCCGCGGCCCCGGTGCTGGAGCAAGACCAGTTCGCACGCGTGCGCCGCCTGGCGGTGTTTGTTCAAGACGAATGGGAGCTCACGCCGCAGTGGGGGCTCTACCTGGGCTTGCGTCACGAGCAAATCAACACCCAAAGCAGCGTGGAGGGTCAGCCGCTGCGCCACACCAGCCGCGTCACCTCGCCCTTGCTGCACCTGAACTACAAGTTCGACCCCAAGGGGCGCGACCTCATTCGCAGCAGCCTCACACGCAGCTACAAGGCGCCGGGCCTCAATGCGCTGACGGCGCCCTATGCGGTCAGCAACCGCTACCCAGACTTGAGTCGCCCCAACGATATGTTGTCGCCCGACCGGGGCGGCAACCCGCTCTTGCGCCCTGAGCTGGCCACGGGCTTGGATGTGGCTTACGAGACCTATTTCAGCGGTGGCGGCATGGCCAGCGTTGGCGTGTTTGTGCGCGAGGTGCAGGACCTGGTGCGCAACGTCATCGCGCTGGAGCAAGTCGGGGGCCTTGCTCGCTATGTCTCGCGCCCGCAGAACTTCTCCAAAGCGCGCAGCCATGGGCTGGAGCTGGAACTCAAGGGCCGCGCGGGCGAGCTGCTGCCGGCCTTGTTCGATCCGCAGACGGCGCTGAATCTGCGCACTTCTCTGAACATCTACCGCTCGAAAATCAAGGCACTGCCTCTGCCCAATGCGCGGCTGGAAGGCCAGCAGCCCTGGTCGGCCACCCTGGGTCTGGACTACCGCGCCAGAGCGCTGCCGGTGTCCATGGGCCTGAACCTCGCCTACACGCCGGGCTTTGCCACGCAGCAGACTGCGCAGCAGCTGCAAACGCAGTCGGCCAGCCGCAGCGCGGACGCGTTTGTTCAGTACACGCTCAGCAAGCAGATGTCTCTGCGCCTGGCCGTCAACAACATCGCCCCCTTGGATGGCCGCAACACCACGCGCTTTGACGACGGCTCCTACTCGCAAACCTTGAGCTACCCGCGAACCTCGTACCAGCTGGGTCTGGACATCAAGCTCTGAGGCGCTTGTGCACAGGCTTGGCGCGCTCAGGCGCTGTGCGCATAGAATGGGCGCAGATCTTCCAACCCCTCACAAGGACTGAGAAAGGCACGACGGTTATGACACCGCGGACTAGCACCGGCTCCAACAGCTCGACCCAGCGGGTCTGAGCGGCCGCGGCACGTCACGCCTTTTCTCGGAAGTCTCGAACCCCAGCGTTCCTTCTTCTCTTGTGACACAGCGCGGCGCCCCGGCCGCGCTTTTTTGTTTTTGGCCCTGTACTGCAAACGGCTGCTCCGGCAGCCCAGGGCGTCAAGGAGAACCCCATGATCACGATTCAATTGCCCGACGGCTCTAAGCGCGAATTCCCGCAAGCCCCGACCGTGGCTGAAGTGGCCGCGTCCATCGGCGCAGGTCTTGCCAAGGCTGCGCTGGCCGGGCGCGTGGACGGCCAGTTGGTCGACACCAGCCACCGCATCGAGCGCGATGCGCAGCTGGCCATCGTCACTGACAAAGATGCTGATGGGCTGGAGGTCATCCGCCACTCCACCGCCCACTTGCTGGCATACGCGGTCAAAGAACTCTTCCCCGACGCGCAAGTCACCATCGGCCCGGTCATCGACAACGGCTTTTATTACGACTTCTCCTACAAGCGGCCCTTCACGCCCGACGATCTGCAGGCCATCGAGAAGAAGATGGCCGAGCTGGCCAAGAAGGACGAACCCATCGCACGCCGCGAGCTGCCGCGCGACGAGGCCGTGGCCTACTTCAAAGGCCTGGGCGAGCACTACAAGGCCGAGATCATCCAGAGCATTCCCAGCAACGAGGCGCTGTCGCTCTACCGCGAGGGTGCCTTCGAGGATCTCTGCCGCGGCCCCCACGTGCCGTCGACCGGCAAGCTCAAACACTTCAAGCTCATGAAGGTGGCTGGCGCCTACTGGCGCGGCGACCATCGCAACGAGATGCTGCAGCGCATCTACGGCACCGCCTGGGCCAGCAAGGATGATCTGCAGAAATACCTGACGCTGCTGGAAGAGGCCGAGAAGCGCGACCACCGCCGCCTGGGCCGTGAGCTGGAGCTCTTCCACATCGATGAGCACAGCCCTGGCACCGTGTTCTGGCACCCCAAGGGCTGGTCGGTGTGGCAGGAGGTCGAGCAGTACATGCGCCGCGTCTACCGCGACAACGGCTACCAGGAAGTCAAGGGTCCGCAGATCATCGACAAGACGCTGTGGGAAAAGACCGGGCACTGGGATAAGTACCGCGACAACATGTTCACCACCGAATCGGAAAAGCGCGACTACGCGCTCAAGCCGATGAACTGTCCCGGCCACATCCTGATCTTCAAGCACGGCATCAAGAGCTATCGCGACCTGCCGCTGCGCTTCGGTGAGTTCGGTCAGTGCCACCGCAACGAACCCAGCGGCGGCCTGCACGGCATCATGCGCGTGCGCGGCTTCACCCAAGATGACGGCCACATCTTCTGCACCGAAGAGCAAATCCTGCAAGAGTGCGCGGCCTTCACCACCTTGCTGCAAAAGGTCTACAAGGACTTTGGCTTTAGCGAGATCGTCTACAAGGTGGCGACGCGGCCTGAAAAGCGCATCGGCAGCGACGAGTACTGGGACCGCACCGAGCAGGTGTTGATGCAAAGCCTGCGCCAGTCCGGCGTGGACTTCCAGATCGCGCACGGGGACGGGGCTTTCTACGCGCCCAAGATCGAGTACGCGCTCAAAGACGCGCTGGGCCGCGAATGGCAGTGCGGCACCATCCAGATCGACCACAACATGCCCGAGCGCCTGCAGGCCGAGTATGTGGACGAAGCCGGGCAACGCAAGACCCCGGTGATGCTGCACCGCGCGATTGTGGGCAGCTTGGAGCGCTTCATCGGCATCCTCATCGAGCAGCACGCCGGCGCCTTGCCCACTTGGCTGGCGCCCGTGCAGGTGGTGGTGGCCAATATCACAGATGCCCAAGCCGACTATGTGGCAGAGGTTGCGAATTCTCTGCAAAAACAAGGGCTTAGAGTGGCGACCGATTTGCGCAACGAGAAGATCACATATAAAATTCGCGAGCATTCTCTGCAGAAGGTGCCCTTCATCCTCGTCGTCGGTGACAAGGAGAAGGCCAACGGCACCGTCGCAGTGCGCGCCCGTGGCAACCAGGATCTGGGTGTGATGAGCTTGGCAGACTTCCAAACGAAGCTCGCTGACATCATCGCTTCCAAGGCGTAAGGCCCATCCTGAGTCAGGCGCGCTTTGCTTTTTGTCTATTTGGTATCGGGCCCCGTGCCAGGGGCTTGTTGAAAGGTATTCACCATCGCTACGTTTGCTGACCGTCGTGCGATTCCTGAGCGCAAGCACAGGTTGAACCGCGAAATCACCGCCCTCGAAGTCCGCCTCAATGGCCCTGAAAACGAGCCCATTGGCATCGTGAGCATCCAGGAAGCCCTGCGCATGGCTGGTGATCTGGACGTCGATCTGGTGGAAATCGCCGCCACCGCCAGCCCGCCCGTGTGCCGGCTGATGGACTACGGCAAGTTCAAATACCAAGAGCAAAAGCGCGCTGCTGAGGCCAAGTCCAAGCAGAAAGTCATCGAGGTCAAGGAAGTCAAGTTCCGCCCGGGTACGGACGAGGGCGACTACCAGATCAAGATGCGCAATCTGCGCCGCTTCATTGCCGAGGATGGTGACAAGGGCAAAGTCACGCTGCGCTACCGCGGCCGTGAAATCACCCACCAGGAAATCGGCATGCGCATGCTGGAGCGCATCCGCGACGAGCTCTCCGATGTGGCCGTGGTGGAGCACATGCCCAAGCTCGAAGGGCGCCAGATGATCATGGTGCTGGCGCCGAAAAAGCGCTAACTCACCCCACCTGAGTGGCTGGCCCTGGGGCTGGCGTATCGGGTAAAGTTGAAGGTTTTCGGCCCGCCGATTTGGTCGTTGGCGGGCTTTATTAGTCTCCTGGAGGCTGGCAAGTGTTGCGAGTCCCGCAACCGCCCTCAGGGACGCATTCATAAGGAGCAGTCATGCCCAAGATGAAGACCAAGAGCAGCGCGAAAAAGCGTTTTCGCGTGCGTCCGGGTGGCACCGTCAAGCGCGGCCAAGCGTTCAAGCGCCACATCCTGACCAAGAAGACCACGAAGAACAAGCGCCAGCTGCGCGGCGCCGCGAACGTGCATGAGACCAACATGGGCCACATCGCTGCGATGTTGCCTTTCGCTGGTCTGTAATCCGAGCTACTGAAGGAGAACTCACATGCCTCGCGTTAAACGTGGTGTAACCGCTCGTGCCCGTCATAAGAAGGTCTTGGCTCTGGCCAAGGGCTTCCGTGGTCGTCGTAAGAATGTCTTCCGTATCGCCAAACAGGCGGTGATGAAGGCGGGTCAATACGCCTACCGCGACCGTCGTGCCAAGAAGCGCGTCTTCCGTCAGCTGTGGATTGCGCGTATCAACGCCGCCAGCCGCAGCCTGGGTCTGAGCTACAGCAAGTTTGTGGCCGGCCTGAAGAAGGCCCAGATCGACATCGACCGCAAGGTTCTGGCCGATCTCGCCGTCAACGATCCTGCTGGCTTTGCCAGCATCTTCGCCAAGGTGAAGGCCGCTCTGGCTTGATGACCCTGCCAGCTGCAGTCCTGTGGGCTGTGGCTGATCGGCATCCCTCAAAGGCCGACACCCCGGTGTTCGGCCTTTTTTCATTCCTCTGATTCCGTCCCCGCTGTGAACGATCTCAACCTGCTGCTGCAACAAGCTCAGGCCGCCTTCGAGGCCGCCGCGACCCCCGCTGACCTGGAGAACGCCAAAGCGCAGTTCCTGGGTAAAAGCGGCCAGCTGACTGAGTTGATGAAGGGCTTGGCCGCCCTGAGCGTGGACGAGAAAAAAGCTCGCGGCGCGCAAATCAACCAGCTCAAGCAAGGCGTTGAAGCCGCGCTGCAGGCGCGCCGTCAGGCGCTGGCGGATGCGGAGCTGGATCGCCAACTGCGCGCCGAGGTGCTGGACGTCACCCTGCCTGGGCGCCAGCGCGGCACCGGTGGTTTGCACCCCATCACGCGCGCGATGGAGCGCATCGAGGCCATCTTCGGCTCCATGGGTTTTGACGTGGCCGACGGCCCTGAGATCGAGACCGACTGGTTCAGCTTTGCCTCGCTGAACAACCCCGAGAACCATCCTGCGCGGTCCATGCAGGACACCTTCTACGTCGACATGAAGGACGAAGAAGGCCGTTGGTTCAATCTGCGCCCGCACACCAGCCCCATGCAGATCCGCTACGCCCAGGCTCATGCCAAGCGCTATGCCGGGCAGGACAGCATGCCGGAGATTCGCGTGATTGCGCCGGGCCGCACCTACCGTGTGGACAGCGACGCTACCCACTCGCCCATGTTCCATCAGGTTGAAGGCCTGTGGGTGGGTGAGAACGTGAGCTTCAAAGACCTCAAGGCGGTGTATCTGAATTTCATCACCGCGTTTTTCGAGACGGACGCCTTGCAGCTGCGTTTTCGCCCCAGCTATTTCCCCTTCACCGAGCCCAGCGCCGAGATCGACATCATGTTCGAGCACGGCCCGCTCAAAGGGCGTTGGCTGGAGGTTTCTGGCGCGGGGCAGGTGCACCCGCAGGTGATTCGCAATATGGGCCTGGACCCTGAGCGCTACATCGGTTTTGCGTTTGGCTCGGGCATCGACCGCCTGGCCATGCTGCGCTACGGCGTCAACGATTTGCGGCTGTTCTTCGAGGGCGACTTGCGTTTCCTGTCGCAGTTCAAGTGAGGCCTGTTTGGCCTGCAAGCAACCGTCCAACCGCCCACTGATTACGAGACCTGTCCATGCAATTCCCTGAGTCCTGGCTGCGCAGCTACTGCAACCCTTCGCTGACCACCCAAGAGCTGTCCCATCTGCTGACCATGTCCGGCATGGAAGTGGAGGAGGCCCGCGCCGTGGCGCCCCCATTCACCGGCGTGGTGGTGGCGGAGATTCTGGAGGCCCAACCCCACCCCAATGCCGACAAGCTGCGGGTGTGCCAAGTCAATGTCGGCGGCTCGCAGCCGCTGCAAATCGTCTGCGGCGCGCCCAATGCGCGTGCAGGCATTCGCGTGCCGCTGGCCACCGTGGGTGCGGTGCTGCCGCCCGGCGCCGATGGCAAGCCCTTCAAGATTGGCGTGGGCAAGCTGCGCGGTGTGGAGAGCTCGGGCATGCTGTGCTCGGCGCGCGAGCTGGGCTTGAGCGACGAGCATGGCGGTTTGCTGGAGCTGGCCGCTGATGCGCCAGTGGGCCAAGACATTCGCGAGCACTTGCAGCTTGACGACACGCTGTTCACCCTCAAGCTCACGCCCAATCTGGGCCACTGCCTGAGCGTGTATGGCATTGCCCGTGAAGTGGCCGCACTGACCGGTGCACCGCTGCAGCAGCCCAAAATAGCCCCCGTGGCGGTGCAGCACCAAGACCGCCTGCCGGTGCAGGTGCAGGCCACCGATCTGTGCGGGCGCTTTGCCGGCCGCATTGTGCGTGGTGTCAATGCCCGCGCCACCACGCCGGAGTGGATGGTGCAGCGCCTGGCGCGTTGCGGCCAGCGTTCGGTGTCGGCGCTGGTGGACATCTCCAACTACGTGATGTTCGAGCTGGGCCGCCCCTCACACATGTTTGACTTGGCCAAGATCGACGGCGGTCTGGTGGTGCGCTGGGCGCATGAGGGCGAGCAGCTCGAGCTGCTCAACGGCAATACCGTGGCTCTGGATGGCAAGGTGGGCGTGATTGCCGACGCCCGTCGCGTGGAGTCGCTCGCGGGCATCATGGGCGGCGCGTACACGGCGGTGTCTGACGACACCCAGGACATCTACATCGAAGCCGCTTTCTGGTGGCCCGAGGCCGTGATGGGCCGCGCGCGGCGCTACAACTTCAGCACCGATGCGGGCCACCGCTTTGAACGCGGTGTGGATGCGCAGCACATTGCCGAGCACATCGAATACATCACCGCACTGGTGCTGCAAATCTGCGGCGGCCAAGTCGGCCCTCTGGACGATCAAAGCCTGCAGCTGCCCGAGCGCCCCGCCGTGAAGCTGCGCGTGGCACGCGCGGCCAAAGTCATTGGCTTGCCGCTGAGTGCTGCTGAAGTCGAAGGTGTGCTGCAGCGTTTGGGTCTGGCGTTTGAGGCGCTGCCCGACGGCGTCTACAGCGTCACGCCGCCGAGCTGGCGCTTTGATTTGCAGATCGAAGAAGACCTCATCGAAGAAGTCATTCGCGTGCTGGGCTATGAGCGCCTGCCCGCCACGCCGCCGCTGGCTCCTGTGGTGGCACGCGTGGGCTCCGAGGCGCGCCTGGGCGTGCATGCGCTGCGCCACGCGGTGGCCGCGCGCGACTATTTTGAGACCATCAACTTCAGCTTTGTGGAAGAGCGCTGGGAGCGCGAGCTGGCGGGCAATGAAACGCCCATCCGCCTGCACAACCCCATTGCCAGCCAGCTCTCGGTGATGCGCACCAGCCTCATGGGCAGCTTGGTGCAGGTCTTGCGCCACAACCTAGCGCGCAAGGCACCACGCGTGCGTGTGTTCGAAATCGGCCGCGTGTTCCTGCGCGACAGCGCCGCCCAAACAGGCCCGGTGGGCGTGCAAGGCGTGACGCAGCCGCTGCGTCTGGCCGGTCTGGCCTGGGGCGGGGCTGAGCAACTGCAATGGGGCCAGCGTGAGCGCGCCGTTGACTTCTACGACGTCAAGGGCGATCTGGAAGCCTTGTTTGCGCCGCGCACGCTGCGCTTTGAGCCTGCGCAGCATCCTGCCTTGCACCCGGGGCGCTGTGCCCGCGTGTTCTTGGGTGATCAAGACATCGGCGTGCTGGGCGAGTTGCACCCGCGCTGGCGTCAAGCCTATGAGCTGCCGGCCGCACCGGGCGCGCCAGTGCTGTTTGAGTTGGCGCTAGACGCCGTGCTGGCGGGGCAGTTGCCGCAAGGTCAGCCGGTGCCGCGCCAGCAGGCTGTGCAGCGCGACTTGGCCTTGATCGTGGGCGAAGCCGTCAGCCATGAAGCCTTGATGCAAGCCATTCAGGGTGCGGGTGAGGTGCTGGTACGCTCGGCCAAATTGTTCGACGTGTTCAAACCCGCCCAAGCCACGGCAGAGCTGAAAGCGGGCGAGCGCAGCTTGGCCGTGCGACTGGAGCTGCGTGACGACGACGCCACGCTGACCGATGAGCGCATCGAACAAGCCGTGGCGGCCGTGGTGCGCCAGCTCGGTGAAAAACTGGGCGCGCGTCTGCGTGGATGAGGGAGCAGATTGATGAGTGACGAGGAGCTGAAGGCTCAGGCCTTGGTGCTGCTGGACAGTTTGGAAACGCCCACGCTGACCAAGGCCGATATGGCCGAAATGCTGTTCGAGCGCCTGGGCTTGAACAAGCGCGAATCCAAGGACATGGTGGAGGCCTTTTTCACGCTGCTGCACGATCACCTCGCGCAAGGGCAGGACGTGAAGCTCTCGGGTTTTGGCAACTTCAACATCCGTCGCAAAGCCCCGCGCCCGGGGCGCAATCCCCGCACGGGCGAGTCCATTCCCATCAAAGCTCGTCACGTGGTGACCTTTCACGCCAGCCAGAAACTCAAGGACGCCGTACAAGCCCCGGTCGAGTCGGCGGGAGAGTTGAAGTAGAGTCGGCGGCTCACGCCCGAGCACTGATTGACCCTCACCATGGAATCTGGTCTGCCCGTCATCCCAGCCAAGCGCTACTTCACCATTGGTGAGGTCAGCGAGTTGTGTGGCGTCAAGCCCTATGTGCTGAGGTACTGGGAGCAAGAGTTCACCCAGCTGCGCCCCATGAAGCGCCGTGGCAACCGTCGCTACTACCAGCACCACGAAGTGCTGCTGGTGCGACGCATCCGCGAGCTGCTCTATGAAGAGGGCTTCACCATCAGCGGTGCGCGCAACCGTTTGCTGGAGCAGGGCGCCGCGCAGGCCGCGCCGCAAAATCACGTGGTGCCAGAGGGCGAAGCGCCCAGCGCGAACGACCAGCCTTTGGGTTGGGCGCAGGTTCGCGAAGAACTTGAAAAAATTCGTGCTGAACTTCTTGCGTAGCTCGAAATTTTTCGTATAGAATCTAAGTCTTCGTCGGGGTGTAGCGCAGCCTGGTAGCGCACTTGCATGGGGTGCAAGGGGTCGCGAGTTCGAATCCCGCCACCCCGACCAAGAACAATAAAAAATTGCAAAGCCCAGTACCGAAAGGTGCTGGGCTTTTTGCATTGCTGCATTGCTTTCAATGCAGCATGGAAACCAGGGCAGGGCGTGGCAGGGTGTGCAGCCAATGCCGGTAGAGCGCGTGCGAGACCTGGTGCAACTCACTCGTGCGCTGCGTGAGTTCACGCAAGATTTCGGCGCGGCTTTGGGCGGCGGGGCCCCAGCTGCAAGCCAGCTCGGCGTCACCATGCGCGCACCAGGCTTGCACGTCGGCGGCCGTCACCTCGAAGTGAGATTGCAGCGCCAGGTGGCGCCCCATGCGAAAGCCTTTGTTGAGGCAGTTGGCGCCAAAGAGAATGCGCTGCGCGCCCTGGGGAATGCCAAAGCCGTCGTAGTGCCAGTTGAAGCTCAGCACGCGCTGGCGCCCGCCAAAGAAGGCCCGCGCCGCGGGCGTGACCCACAGGTGCTGCCAGCCGATGTGCGGCCAGGGGTTGCGGGCTACCGGGGCATGCATGGCACGCGCCAACAACTGGGCGCCAAAGCAATGGCCCAGCACCGGAATGTCCAGCCACAGCGCCTGACGCAGCAACTCCAGCTCCGCCTCAATCCAGGGCTCGGGGTCGTGCACGCTGTGGTTGCTCCCCAGCACGATCAAGGCCGCAAAGTCCTGAGCCCGGCGTGGCCGTTCCTGGCCCGCGGCAAAGAGTTCTGCGGTGTAGCCGTGTTGCGCCAGGCAATCGGTCAGCAAGCCGGGCCCTTGGGTGTCGACCTCGTGCTGGAAGAGGGCTATTCGCTTCATGTCTAGAGCTCCGGTCTGAGCGGAGCCGCGCTGTTGATGAGCGTCCCAATCTAGGCAAGCAGCACTCAAAACGGTGCCAAACCTCGCGCCGCAGGCCTCAAGGTCTTGTCAAGGCGTGGTGGGCTGCGCGCGTCTTTACACCGTCTTGATACGCCGCTGGCTGCTCTGAACAACAAGTTGAGCCTCCCCTGCCTAAGCTGACCCCTCTGACAACAACTGTGTGGGAGCACCCGATGGATGGGTTGTTTCTGGGCTTGGCCACGCTGCTGGCTTTGCTCATGTGGGGCCTGATCGAAGCCTGCCAGCGCCTGCAGCGAGGTCTGCCATGAGCGCGCTGTACTGGGTCATGGGCCTGGCAAGCGTGGCCTTGCTGGTGTATTTGGTGTGCGCGCTGTGGCGCGCGGAGGAGTTCTGAGTGAGCACGATGGCATGGGCCCAACTGGGGCTGTTCATGGGCGTGCTGCTGCTGTTGGCCTGGCCCCTGTCGCGCTGGCTGGCAGCGGTGGCTGACGGCCGCTTGCCGCGCTGGATGGGGCGCGTGGAGCAGCTGTGGTTTCGCCTCGGGGGCATTGCGCCCGAGCAGGGGCAGCACTGGAAGCAGTACGCGCTGGCGCTGCTGCTGTTCAACTTTCTGGGGCTGCTGGCGGTGTATGGCCTGCAGCGCTTTCAAGACCTGTTGCCGCTGAACCCACAGGGCATGGGCGCGGTGTCGCCGGACTCGGCCTTCAACACGGCGGTGAGCTTTGTGGCCAACACCAACTGGCAGGGCTATGGCGGCGAAACCACCATGAGCTACCTGACCCAGATGCTGGCGCTGACGGTGCAGAACTTTGTCTCTGCGGCCACCGGCATTGCAGTGGTGTTCGCACTCATGCGCGGCTTTGCACGCAAGAACCATGCGAGCCCTTCGGCGGGCGGCACGTCGAGCCGCTTGAGCGCCGACGTGGGCAACTTCTGGGCTGATCTGAGCCGCGTCACGCTGTGGGTGTTGCTGCCCATCAGCCTGGTGCTGGCACTGTTCTTTGTGGGGCAGGGCGTGATTCAAAACCTGCAGCCCTACAAAACCGTGCGCACGCTGCAAACGCAGAGCTACCAGCAGGCCCAGCTCGACCCCGCAGGGCAGGTGATGAAGAACGCACAGGGCCAGCCCCTGATGCAGGACCTGCAAACCGACAGCCAGACCCTGGCCATGGGCCCGGTGGCTTCGCAGCTGGCCATCAAGATGTTGGGCACCAACGGCGGCGGCTTTTTCAACGCCAACTCGGCCCACCCCTACGAGAACCCCACGCCGCTGTCCAACTTCGTGCAGATGCTGGCCATCTTTTTGATCCCGGCGGCCTTGTGCTTCACCTTTGGCCGCCAGGTGCAAGACATGCGCCAAGGCGTGGCCATTTTGGCGGCCATGAGTGTGATGTTTGTGGCCGGTGTGGTGCTGACCACGGCGGCCGAACAAGCGGGCAATCCGCTGCTGCACGCGCTGGGCGTGGACGACACGGCGGGCAATTTGGAGGGCAAGGAAACGCGCTTTGGCATTGCCGCCAGCAGCCTGTTTGCGGTGGTGACCACGGCCGCGTCCTGTGGTGCGGTCAATGCCATGCATGACTCCATGACGCCCATTGGCGGCATGGTGCCGCTGGTGATGATGCAGCTGGGCGAGGTGGTGTTTGGCGGCGTGGGCACGGGGCTCTACGGCATGCTGGTGTTTGCGCTGCTGGCAGTGTTTATCGCGGGTTTGATGATTGGCCGCACGCCGGAATACCTGGGCAAGAAGATCGAGCCCTTTGAGATGAAGATGTGCGCGCTGACCATTCTGGTGACCCCCACCGTGGTGCTGGTGGGAACGGCCGTGGCGGTACTCAGCCCCGCGGGCGTGGCCGGTGTGGCCAACCCCGGCGCGCATGGCTTCTCGGAAATCCTCTACGCCCTCACCTCAGCGGCCAACAACAACGGCTCGGCCTTTGCTGGGCTGTCGGCCAACACACCCTTCTACAACACCCTGCTGGGCCTAGCCATGTGGCTGGGGCGCTTTGGCGTGATCGTGCCGGTGCTGGCGCTGGCCGGTGCGCTGGCGGCCAAAAAGCGCGTGCCGGTGAGCAGCGGCAGCTTGCCCACGCACGGTGCGCTGTTTGTGGCGCTGCTGGTGGGCACGGTGCTGATGGTGGGCTTGCTGAACTACGTCCCCGCACTGGCCCTAGGCCCCATCGTCGAGCAGCTGCTGCTCTGGAAGTGAAGGGGGGAATCATCATGAAGAAAAACTCCAAAGACTTTGTTTTCGAAGCGGGCCTGGTCAAGCAAGCCTCGCTGCAGGCCCTGGCCAAGCTGGACCCGCGCGTGCAGTGGCGCAACCCCGTGATGTTTGTCGTCTACGTGGGCAGCGTGCTCACCACCGGGCTGTGGGCGGCCAGCTTGCAGCAGGCACCCGGCACGGTGGAGGAGAGCTCGGGCTTCATCTTCGCCATTGCCGCATGGCTGTGGTTCACGGTGCTGTTTGCCAACTTTGCCGAGGCGCTGGCCGAGGGCCGCAGCAAGGCGCAGGCCGCGTCACTGCGCGGGCTCAAGGCCAAGACCTGGGCCAAAAAACTGCAGGAGCCCCGGCACGGTGCACAGTGGCACCCCGTGCCTTCGGACGAGCTGCGCAAAGGCCATGTGGTGCTGGTGGATGCGGGCGACCTGATCCCGCTCGATGGCGAGGTGATCGAGGGCGTGGCCTCGGTGGACGAGAGCGCCATCACCGGCGAATCGGCCCCGGTGATCCGCGAGTCGGGCGGGGACTTCTCCTCCGTCACGGGCGGCACGCGCGTGCTCTCGGACTGGCTGGTGGTGCGTGTGGGTGTGAACCCGGGCGAATCCTTTTTGGACCGCATGATCGCCATGGTCGAAGGCGCCAAGCGCCAGAAGACCCCCAATGAAATTGCGCTGACCATCTTGCTGGTGGCCCTGACCATCGTGTTCCTGGTGGTGACAGTGACCCTGCTGCCTTACTCCATCTACAGCGTGCAGGCGGCCGGTGCGGGCACGGTGGTGTCTGTCACGGCGCTGGTGGCGCTGCTGGTGTGCCTGATTCCCACCACCATTGGCGGGCTGCTGTCGGCCATTGGGGTCGCGGGCATGAGCCGCATGATGGCCGCCAACGTCATTGCCACCTCGGGCCGCGCCGTGGAGGCCGCAGGCGATGTGGACGTGCTGATGCTGGACAAAACCGGCACCATCACCCTGGGCAACCGCCAGGCCAGCGCCTTCATGCCCGCGGCCGGGGTGAGCGCGCAACAGCTCGCCGACGCGGCGCAGCTGGCCTCGCTGGCGGACGAAACGCCCGAGGGTCGCAGCATTGTGGTGCTGGCCAAGACCCAGCACGGCCTGCGCGAGCGCGAGCTGGCCGAGCTGCAGGCGCACTTTGTGCCCTTTACCGCCCAGACGCGCATGAGCGGCGTGGACTTTGGCGACGCCAACGCGCCCAGCCGCAGCATTCGCAAAGGTGCGGCCGACGCCATCACACGCCAAGTCGAGGCCTTGGGGGGCAAGCTGCCCTATGAGGTCAAGCAAGCCGTGGACGAGGTGGCGCGCCGCGGCAGCACGCCCCTGGTGGTGCTGGAGTGGGGCCGCCGCGCGCCAGGTGCGCAGGCCACCGAAGGCCCGCGCGTGCTGGGCGTGGTGGAGCTCAAGGACGTGGTCAAAGGCGGCATCAAAGAGCGCTTTGCCGAGCTGCGCCGCATGGGCATCAAGACCGTGATGATCACGGGCGACAACCGCCTCACCGCTGCAGCCATTGCCGCTGAGGCCGGCGTGGACGACTTCCTGGCCGAAGCCACGCCCGAGGCCAAGCTCAAGCTGATTCGCGACTACCAGGCCGAAGGTCGACTGGTGGCCATGACCGGCGACGGCACCAACGACGCCCCCGCCCTGGCCCAGGCCGATGTGGCCGTGGCCATGAACAGCGGCACCCAGGCGGCCAAGGAAGCCGGGAATATGGTCGACCTGGACTCCAACCCCACCAAGCTGCTGGAGGTGGTGCAAACCGGCAAGCAGCTGCTGATGACGCGCGGCTCGCTCACCACCTTCTCCATCGCCAACGACGTGGCCAAGTACTTCGCCATCGTTCCAGCGCTGTTTGTGGGCGTGTACCCGCAGCTGGCGGCGCTCAACGTGATGCAGCTGTCCAGCCCCAGCTCGGCGATTTTGTCGGCGGTGATCTTCAACGCTCTCATCATCGTGGCGCTCATCCCGCTGGCGCTCAAAGGCGTGCCCTACCGCGCTGTGGGCGCGGCCAGCTTGCTGCGCCGCAACCTCGCCATCTACGGCCTGGGGGGGCTGATCGTGCCCTTTATCGGCATCAAGGCCATCGACTGGTTCTTGGTGGCCACCCATCTGGTTTGATTCACAAGGAGGCTTCCCTATGAAGGCCCAACTGCGTCCTGCCCTGGTGTTCTTGCTGCTGCTGAGCATCGTCACCGGGCTGATCTATCCCCTGGCCGTCACGGGCGTGGCCCAGGCCCTGTTTCCCGTGCAAGCCCAAGGCAGCCTGATCCTGCGTGAGGGCCAGGCGGTGGGCTCCGAGCTCATCGGCCAGCACTTCAGCAGCCCGCGCTATTTCTGGGGGCGGCCCTCGGCCACCGCACCCATGGCCAACAACGCCGCGGGCTCGGGTGGCTCCAACCAAGGCCCGCTCAACCCCGCGTTGGCCGAGGCCGTGCAGGCCCGCATTGCCGCATTGCGCGCGGCCGACCCCGGCAACCGCGAACCCGTACCGGCCGATTTGGTCAATGCCTCAGCCAGCGGGCTGGACCCCCACATCAGCCACGCGGCAGCGCAATACCAAGCCCCCCGTGTGGCGCGGGAGCGCGGCCTGGCGCTGGCTCAAGTGCAAGAGCTGATTGAAGCCAACACCGAAGCGCGCGACCTGCGCGTGCTGGGCGAGCCCCGTGTGCACGTGCTGCGCCTGAACCTGGCGCTGGACGCCCTGAATTGAACAAGGAGTAGAACTCATGAAACGCATGCAACACCACCGTCTTCTGGCCCTGGGCACACTGCTGCTGGGCGCACTCAGCCCGCTGTGCAGCCAGGCGCAAAGCGCGCCGCACAGCCTCAGCGGCAACTTCGGCCTGTTCAGCGACTACCGCTTTCGTGGCATCAGCCAGACCTGGCTGGCCCCCGCGCTGCAAGGCGGGCTGGACTATGCCCACGCCAGTGGCGCCTATGCCGGGGTCTGGGGCTCCAATGTCTCGGGCAACAGTTACAACAACGGCGCCGGGCTGGAGTTGGACGTTTACGGCGGCTACAAATTCGCGCTGTCTCAAAGCCTGACGCTGGACTTTGGCGCGCTGGCCTATGTCTACCCCGGCGCGCGGCTCAACAGCGCCCCAGCCCAGCCCAGCAACCAGAAGTACGACAACCTGGACGTCTATCTGGGCCTCAGCGCCGGGGGCTTCACAGGCAAGCTCTCGGTGGCAGCCAGCGACTACTTCGGCCTCAACAGCCGCACCGCGCCCTACGCCTACTTCAGCGGCCTGGCCGCACGCGGCAGCTCCAAGGGCAGCAGCTATCTGGACCTGAACTACCGCTGGGAGCTGGCCAGCCTGAGCGAGGGCCTGGCGCTGGATGCCCATGTGGGCCGCCTGACCGTGCGCCGCTACGCGGAGCTCTCCTACACCGACTTCAAGCTCGGCGTGGTCAAGAGCCTGGGGGGCTTCAATCTGGGCCTGGCCGTGGTGGGCAGCAATGCCGACAAGGCCTACTACCAGATTGGCAACGCCGCAGGCCAGGACGCCAAGCGCGTCGGCCGCACAGGCCTGGTGCTGAGCCTGCAGCGCAGCTTCTGAACGCCTGTTGCAAGGTGACAATGCCCCAATGCTGATCAACTGCGTGGCCTACCGCGAGGGCCGCAAGCTCGCCGATCTGGCCCCCGACGAGGTGGCCCAGTATCTGGACCGACCTGACACCTTTGTGTGGGTGGCCCTGCGTGATGCTGACGCCGCCGAGCTGGCCCCCTGGCAGCGCCTCTTCAACCTGCACCCGCTGGCGGTGGAAGACGCGCTCAAGGGCCAGCAGCGGCCCAAGATCGAAGAGTACGGCGACGATCTCTTTGCGGTCATGCACTTGATCGATTGGGTGCCCGCAGCCGCCCAGGCCCCTGCACCGCGTGCGCGCCGGGGCGGCTCGGTGCTTGCCGGCGCGGCCGAGCCCGATGGGCTCAGTGGCGACATCCAACGCGGCGAGGTGGCGGTCTTTGTCGGGCCAGGCTATGTGCTGTCGCTGCGCCAGCACAGCCCGCAGCACTTCCTGGGCGTGCGCGAGCGTGCCGAGCGTGAGCCCGAGCTCTTGCGCCAGGGCCCGAGCTTTGTGCTCTACGCCCTGATGGACGCGGTGGTGGACCGCTACTTTCCCGTGCTCGACCTGCTGGAGTCGGCGCTGGAGGACATCGAGCAAAGCATCTTCACCAACGGTGCGGCGCGTGAAAACATCCAGCGCCTCTACGCGCTCAAACGCCGCCTGATGCAGCTGCGCCGTGCCACCGCCCCCATGCTGGAGATGCTGACCAAGCTGCACGGCGGGCGCGTGCCGCCGCTGTGCGCGAAGTCGGAGCATTACTTCCGCGACGTGGCCGACCATCTGGCGCGCATCCACGGCGCCATCGAGGCCGTGCGCGAGACCATTGCCACCGCCATCCAGGCCAATCTGTCCATGGTCGCCATCGAGGACAGCGACGTGACCAAACGCCTGGCCGCCTGGGCGGGCATCTTTGCCGTGGCCACGGCGTTTGCGGGCATCTGGGGCATGAATTTCGAGAACATGCCGGAACTCAAATGGACCTGGGGCTACCCCGCAGCCCTGGGCTTGATCGTCTGCGTCTGCGGCCTGCTTTGGTATCGCCTGCGCCGTGCGGGCTGGCTTTGAGAGGGCTGCGCATGACGGACCCAGACCGCCCCGACCCCGACACGCTTTTGCAGCGCCTGCGCAGCGACGAAGCCAAAGCCCAGCGCGGGCGCCTGCGCATCTACTTTGGGGCCTCGGCCGGCGTGGGCAAAACCTACGCCATGCTGCTGGCCGCGCGCAAGCAGCTCGCCGAAGGCCGCTCTCTGCTGGTGGGCGTGGTGGAAACCCATGGCCGCAGCGAAACCGTCGCCCTCACCGAAGGCCTGCCGCTGCTGGCGCCGCGCCAGGTGGCCTACCGTGGCCGCAGCCTGCCCGAGTTCGACCTCGACGCCGCGCTGGCGCAGCTCAAGCCCCTGGTGCAACCGCAGCAGCCCCGACCCCTGATCTTGATGGACGAGCTGGCGCACAGCAATGTGCCGGGCTCGCGCCACCCCAAGCGCTGGCAGGACGTGGAGGAGTTGCTGGCCAACGGCATTGACGTCTACACCAGCCTCAACGTCCAGCACCTGGAGAGCCTCAACGACGTGGTGGGCGGCATCACCGGTGTGCGCGTGCAGGAAACCCTGCCGGACCGTTTTTTCGATGCTGCTGATGAGGTCGTGCTGGTCGACACCCCCGCCGATGAGCTGCTCGCGCGCTTGAAAGCGGGCAAGGTCTATCGGGGCCAGCAGGCCGAGCGTGCCGCTAAACACTTCTTTCGCAAAGGCAATTTGATGGCCTTGCGCGAGCTGGCGCTGCGCCGCACGGCCGACCGTGTGGAGGACGATGTGCAGGCCTGGCGCAGCAACGAAGCCATTGCCCAGGTCTGGAGCACCGAGGCCGCTATCTTGTGCGCGCTGGGCCCGGGCCCCGGCGCCGAGCCCGTGCTGCGCAGCGCGGCACGCCTGGCCCAGCAGCTCAATGTGTCCTGGCACGCCGTGTATGTGGAGACGCCGCAGCTCAAGCGCCTGCCTGACGCCCAGCGCGAGCGCGTGCTGCGCCTGGTGCGTCTGGCCCAAGACCTGGGGGCGGCCACCGCCGTGCTGCAGGCCCAGGCCGTGGCACCCGCTTTGCTGGCCCATGCGCGCGAGCACAACCTCTCCAAGCTGCTCTTGGGCCGGGCGCGGCCGCGCTCCTTGCTGCAGCGCTGGCTGGGCCGCCCGACGCTGCGCGAGCAACTGGGGCAGGCGCAGCCCGACATCGAGCTCATCGAAGTGGGCCTGGGCGAGACCACGGCCCCAGCCCCGCGCAGCACGACCACGGCCGCGCCGAGCGAGCTCACGGGCGCTCACCCGCCCAAGCATTACGCCCAAGCCGCCCTGGTGTGTGGCCTCACCACGGCGCTGGCCTGGCCGCTGCGAAACTTCTTTGACGAGGCCAACATCGTCATGCTGTTTTTGCTGGCGGTGCTGGGCGTGGCGCTGCGCTGGGGGCGTGGCCCTTCGGTGCTGGCCAGCTTTTTGAGCGTGGGCTTGTTCGACTTTTTCTACGTGGTGCCGCACCTGTCGTTTGCGGTGTCGGACGTTCAATACCTGCTGACCTTTGCAGTGATGCTGGCCGTGGGCCTGATCACCGGCCAGCTCACCGCGCATTTGCGCTACCAGGCCGAAGTGGCGCATGAGCGCGAAGCACGTGCGCGCACCTTGTTCGAACTCACGCGCGAGCTCTCGGGCGCGCTGCAAACCGAGCAGGTGGTTCGCCTGGCGCAGGAGCGCTTGGCGCGCGAGCTGCAAGGCAGCGCCCACATCTGGGTGCTGGGGCAGGACGAACAGCTGCACGCCGTGCTGCCGCAAGCCGGGGAGAGCGCCGATGCGCCCGACGCTGGCACTGTGCAATGGGCGCTGGACCACAGCCAGGCCGCGGGCTTGGCCACCGACACGCTGCCGGGCAGCCCGTGGTTTTACCTGCCGCTGCAAGCGCCCATGCGGGCACGCGGCGTGCTGTGCGCCCGCCCCAGCGATGTGGCTGCGGTGCTGCGCCCCGAGCGGCGCGCGCAGCTCGACACCATGGCCAGCATCGTGGGGCAGGCGCTGGAGCGCGTGCACTATGTGGAGGTGGCGCAAAACGCGCTGGTGCACATTGAGTCGGAGCGGCTGCGCAACTCGCTGCTGTCGGCGCTCTCGCACGATTTGCGCACGCCGCTGGCCGTGGTCTACGGCCTGGCCGACACGCTGGCCGCACTGCCGGGCTTGAGCGCGCCTGCCCAGCAAATGAGCCAGCAGCTGCAGCGCGAGGCGCAGCGCGTCAACGCCATGGTTCACAACCTGCTGGACATGGCGCGGCTGCAAAGCGGTGCGGTGCAGCTGCGCCGCCAGTGGCTGCCGCTGGAGGAGGTGGTGGGCAGCACGCTGGCGGCGCTGCGCCCACTGCTGACCCAGCACCACGTGCACACGGCGTTTGCGCCGGACCTGCCGCTGGTGGACATCGACGCCGCGCTCATCGAGCGCGTGCTGAGCAATCTGCTGGAAAACGCCGCCAAATACACGCCGCCGGGCAGCCGCATTGCCATCGAGGCCCATGTGCAGGGCGAGGAGCTGCAGCTGAGCGTGGCCGACGACGGCCCCGGCCTGCCTGCTGGCCGCGAAGAGCTGCTGTTTGAGAAATTCACGCGCGCGCGCAACGAGTCCAGCATCCCCGGTGTGGGCTTGGGCCTGGCCATTTGCCGCGCCATCATGGCGGCCCATGGCGGGCGCATCTGGGCCCAGGCCGCCAGCGCTGGCAAGCCCACCGCCACGGCGAGTGGCGCGGTGTTTGTGCTGGCCTTGCCGCTGGGTCACCCCCCGGCGCTGCCCATTGTTGAAGAGGAAGAGCCCCTGGCATGATTGAACTGCGCCCCACGGCCCTGATCGTCGAGGACGAACCCAATATCCGCCGCTTTGTGCGCCTGGCCCTGGAAGCCGAGGGCTGGCAGGTGCATGAGTGCGAGAGCGTGCGCCAGGGCTTGATCGACGCGGGCACGCGCCACCCCGAGCTCATCATCCTGGACTTGGGGCTGCCCGATGATGACGGGCTCAACTACCTCAAAGACCTGCGCAGCTGGTCGAGCGTGCCCGTCATCGTGCTCTCGGCCCGTGCGGACGAGCGCGACAAGATTGCCGCGCTGGACGCCGGGGCGGACGACTACCTCACCAAACCCTTTGGCGTGGGCGAGCTCATGGCCCGCGTGCGCGTGGCGCAGCGCCGCACCCAGGCTGTGGCCGCGCACAGCAGCCAGGCTGCAGCGGCCAGCCGTTTTTGCTTTGGCGCGGTGGAGGTGGATTTGGCCGCGCGGCGTGTGCTGCGCGACGGCCAGGCCGTGCACCTCACGCCCACCGAGTACCGGCTGCTCACGCACCTCATCACCCATGCGGGCAAGGTGCTCACGCACCGCCAGCTGCTCAAAGCGGTGTGGGGGCCCAGCCATGTGGAGGACAGCCACTACCTGCGCGTCTACATGGGGCAGCTGCGCCACAAGCTCGAAGCCGAGCCGGCCCAGCCCCGCCACCTGCTGACCGAAACCGCCGTGGGCTACCGCCTCATGCCCTGAGGGCGCATTTCGCGCCGGATGCTCAAGTCGACGTGGCGGGCGCAGCAGGCGCGAGGGCGGCTTCCACCAGCATCTGCACCCGCTGCTGACCCTGGTATTCGTCCAGCGACAAGCGGTAGGCCAGCAGCGACTGGGCAGGCAGGCTTTCGGTGTGGCCGAACCAGATGGCGTCGCGCAGCTGACCGTCCACGCGCACGCGCAGCTTCAGGTGGCGTTCGCCCACGATGCGCTGCTGCAGCACCTCCACGGGGTTGCAAAACAGCGGTGCTTCAAAAGCCTGGCCCCACACCTGCTCGTCCAGCAGGGCCACGGTGTCGGGGTTGAAGTGCTCGCTGGCGAGTGCACCGTCGGTGAGCAGCTCGCGCGTGGGCGTGGCCTCGCCCAGCCACTCGCGCGCCACCTGCTCGAAGGCGGCCGCAAAGCGCGCCACGGCGCTGGCCTCTTCGTCCTCGCCCTGCAGCGTGCAGCCCGCCGCCATGGCATGGCCGCCGAACTTCTTGAGCAGGTCCGGCGCGCGCTTGGCCACGAGGTCCAGCGCATCGCGCAGGTGAAAACCTGCGATGGAGCGGCCCGAGCCTTTGATCTGCCCGTCCGCACCGCGCGCAAACACAAACACCGGGCGGTGCCAGCGGTCTTTCAGGCGCGAGGCCACGATGCCCACCACGCCTTCGTGGAAGTCTTCGTCGTACAGCGCCAGCGCTGGCGGCAGGGCTGCGCCTTCGGGCATGTGCTGCTGCAGCCGGTCCAGCAGCAGCAGGGCGTGGTCCTGCATGCCGGCCTCGATGTCGCGCCGGGCGCGGTTGATGGCGTCGAGCTCGCGCGCCAGGCGCAGGGCTTCGTCAGCGTCGTCGGTGCACAGGCACTGGATGCCCAGGCTCATGTCCGCCAGGCGCCCCGCGGCGTTGATGCGCGGGCCCAGGGCAAAGCCCAGGTCGCTGGCGCTGGCGCGGCGCGCGTCACGCCCGGCGGCGGTGAAGAGTGCGGCCAGCCCGGGCTGCATGCGTCCGGCGCGCATGCGCTTGAGGCCTTGCGCCACCAGGCGGCGGTTGTTGGCGTCGAGCTTGACCACATCGGCCACGGTGCCCAGGGCCACCAGGTCCAAAAGCCCGTCGAGCCGGGGCTGCGCGCCGCCCTCGAAGGCGCCGCGCTCGCGCAGCACGCTGCGTGTGGCCAGCAGCAGGTAGAAGGCCACGCCCACGCCGGCCATGGCCTTGCTCGGGAAGGGGCAGTCGGGCTGGTTGGGGTTGATGAGGGCGTCCGCCGGGGGCACGCTGGGCGCGCCGTCCACCAGCGCGGGCAGGTGGTGGTCGGTGACCAGCACTTTGAGCCCCTGCGCCTGGGCGTGGGCAATGCCGGCGTGGCTGGCAATGCCGTTGTCCACGGTGATGAGCCAGTCCGGGCGCGGCCCGGGCAGGGACAGCACCAAGTCCACGATGGTGGGGCCGAGGCCATAGCCGTGCACGGCGCGGTCGGGCACCACATGGCGCACGCTGCCCGGCCGCGCGCCCAGCATGGCCAGGCCGCGGCGCATGACGGCGCAGGCGGTGGCGCCGTCGCAGTCGTAGTCCGCCACGATGCACAGCTGCTGGCCGCTTTGAAGAGCGTCGGCCAGGGCTTGCGCGGCGGTGCTCATGCCCTTCATGGTGTCGGGCAGCAGCAGCAGCTTGAGGTCAGGGTCCAGCTCGGTGGCGCTGCTCACGCCGCGTGCGGCCATCAGGCGCGCCAGCAGGGGCGGCAGGCCGTGTTGCTCCAGCGCCTGGGCCTGGCGCGGTGCGGCGGGGCGCTGTTTGAGGTTGATGGGCACGGACATCACAAATCCTCCACAAGCGCCGAGAGTTTGGGCTGCGCAGCGCTGACACGCTGCCACCAGCGCTGCAGTGCGGAGCGCGGCGTGTTCTGCCAGCTGCGCGCACGGCGCTCGCCGCACAGCGTGAGGGTCAGCGCAGCACCGCTGCGCGCGGCGTCCAGGGCCTGCTTGAGCTCAGGCGCGGCGTCCAGCGCCTGCCAGGCCTGCAGCCAGGCACCGGGGTCGCTGTTGAGGGCGGGTTCGCGCAAGGCGTCCAGCAGCAACGGGCTTGGCAGGTTCGGGTGTGGCGTGGCCGGGCTCGCGCCGAAAGCGCTCAACCACACCGAGTTCAGTGGCAGCTGGCCTTGGGCTTCGCGCGCGAGGTTGAGCGGGTGGCCGTGCAGGGCCATCTGGATTTCGTTGAGCAAGCGCCGCGCCAGGCGTTGCTCGGGCAGCCAGGGGTCGACATTGCGGTTGAGCACGCGCTCCAGGCTGGCGGCCTGCACCTCGGCCAGCCCGGGGTGGGACACCAGCCATTGGTAGGGGCTGAGCCAATGCCGCTGCCAGCCTTCTTCATCGGGCATGAGCCAGGTGAGCGCCTCGAAGAAGGCGCGCGATTGCGCCTCGTCCAGCGCCAGTGCGGCGGGCGGCAGCGCGGTCATGTGGTCGCTGCCCACGGCCAGGTGCATGGGGCTCAGCAAGCCCCAGGGCTGTTGAGCGGGCAGGCCTGCGGCCAGCGCCAGGGCTGCGGGTGCGCTGTGCCCTTGGGCCTGGGCCAACACGCGCTCGTGCGGCAGTTGCAGGGCAAATTCCAGCGCCGGGTCGTCGGCCACAGCCGGGGTGGTGGGGCTGAGCAGGCCCAGCAGGGCTTGCAGCGTGGGGGCCGACAGTGTGGCCGCCGCGGCCTGGAAGGACGGGCCCAGCACGCCCGCGTAGGGAATCAACAGATGCATGAGGGCGGATTATCCGGGTGCCACCCCTGGCTGTTCAGCAGGGGCGGGCGCTGTCATGATGTTGACACGAGCGATTCATAGAATGATCCGATGACCTCTATGCTGCCCATACCTTTGCTCAACCGCGAGCAGGCGATTCTTGAATTCAATCGCCGTGTGTTGGCCCAGGCGCAGCGCCCCGACGTGCCTTTGCTGGAGCGCCTGCGCTACATCTGCATCGTGTCCTCCAACCTCGACGAGTTTTTCGAGGTGCGCTTTGCCGACATGCTGGAGATGGCGCGCGAGGAGAACGGGTACGTGACCACGCAAGATGTGGTGCGTGTGGGGCGTGCGGCGCACGATTTGATTGACCAGCAGTACGACGCCTTCAACGAACACATCATGCCGGCGCTGGCCGAGCATGGTATTCGTGTGCTCAACCACGCTGACCGCAACGAGCAGCAGCGCAAATGGGTGGCGCGGTTTTTTGAACGCGAGGTGCGCCCGCTGCTGGTGCCGCAAGGGCTGGACCCGGCCCACCCTTTCCCGCAGGTGGCGAACAAGTCGCTGCACTTCATTGTTCGCCTCAGCGGCAAAGACACCTTCGGGCGCGACAACCACATTGCCATCGTCAAAGTGCCACGCGTGCTGCCACGCGTGATCAAGCTGCCCGAGGCCGTGGGCGAGGGGCAGCAGTGCTTTGTGCTGCTCACCAGCGTGATTCGCGCGCATCTGGCCGAGCTCTTTCCGGGGCGGCAGGTGGAGTCGTTCTCGCAGTTTCGCGTCACCCGCGATTCGGACCTGGAAGTGGACGAGGAAGAGGTGGCCAATCTGCGCCACGCCCTGCGCTCGGGCCTGACCACGCGCCACTTTGGCCGCGCCGTGCGGCTGGAGGTGGTCAACACCTGCCCGGAGGACCTGGCTGACTTTTTGCTGCAGCAGTTCCGCCTGCCCGAAGCGGCGCTCTACCGCGTCAACGGGCCGGTGAATCTGGTGCGGCTCAACGAGTTGATCGACCAGACCCAGGCCGCGCCTCTGCGCTTTGTGCCGCACGAGCCGGTGTGGCCGCTCAAGCGTTTGGTGCAGGGTAAGTCCATCCTGAACAAGCTGCGTAAAAAGGGCGATGTGCTCTTGCACCACCCGTTTGAGAGCTTTGACCCCGTGGTGGCCATGCTGCGCGAGGCCGTGGAAGACCCCGATGTGCTGGCCATCAAGCAAACCATTTACCGCACGGGCAGCCAGTCGGTGCTGGGGGATTTGCTCATTGAGGCGGCGCGCCGCGGCAAGGAAGTGCTGGCGGTGGTGGAGCTCAAGGCGCGCTTTGACGAAGAGGCCAATATCAACTGGGCCGAGCGCCTGGAAGCTGTGGGCGCGCAGGTGGTCTATGGCATTGTGGGCCTCAAGACCCACGCCAAACTGCTCCTGGTGACACGCCGCGAGTCCGGCCGCCTGGTGCGCTACGGCCACCTCTCAACGGGCAACTACAACCCCAAGACGGCGCGCCTCTACACCGACATGGGCCACATGACGTCCAACCCCGACCTCACGGCGGATATGGACGCGGTGTTTCGCCAGCTGGCCTCGCAGTCGCGTTTCAAGCCACCGCGCAAGCTGTTGGTTGCACCCTTCAATATGCACGCCACCATGGTCTCGCTGCTGGACCGTGTGGCGCAGGCGGCCGCGCGCGGGGACTCCGCCCGCGTGGTGCTCAAGACCAATGCGCTCACCGATATGGAGCTCATTGCTGCGCTGTTCAAAGCCTCGCAGGCGGGGGCCGAGATCGACCTCATCGTGCGCGGCGCTTGCATGCTGCCGCCGGGCCTGCCGGGCTTGAGCGAGCGCATTCGCGTGCGCTCCGTGGTGGGGCGCTTTTTGGAGCACACGCGGGTGTTTTACTTCCGCTGGGGCGACGAGCCCGAGCACGAGGCGCTCTACCTCTCCAGTGCCGATTGGATGAGTCGCAACATGCTGCGCCGCATCGAAGTAGCCTGGCCCATCGAAGAGCCCAAGCTGCGCCAGCGTGTGATTGACGAGGCCTTGGTGCCCTATCTGCACGACACCCTGGACGCCTGGACGCTGGCCAGCGATGGCCGCAGCACGCGCGTGAGCGAGCAGGGCGTGAGCGCACAGCAGGCCTTGATGCAGCACTACGCCCGCGCGCACGACAGCGACTGAAGGGCAGCGGCAGCTCAGCGCGCCAAGCGCAGTTCCAGGCGGCCAGACTTGCTCCAGGCCTGCAGCTCTTCGTTCAAGAGGTACTGTGAGCGCGGGTTGGCCTGCGCCCAGTCCGGGGGCAGGCGCAGGCTGACGCTGCGACCGCGGCGCGTCAGCCCCAATGTCTTGGGGTCTATGGGCTGGCGCGCATGGCATTTGATGACGGCCAGGCGCAGCGCCAGGAGCTGCCACATCAGCGCCTCGTCTGCCAGGGCTTCTTCGAGCTTGCGCAGGCCACCGCGCTGCCCCAGGGCCAGGCTGCCCAGGCGGCGCAGCTGGTTTTGCGAGAAGCCCGGCGCGTCCACATGGGCCAGCAAATAGGCGCTGTGGCGGTGGTGGTCGTGGTGCGAGACCATCATGCCGATTTCGTGCAGCGCCGCGGCCCAGGCCAGCTCGCGCTGGTGCTCGCGCGTGGCACGCGGGGCCAGCAGTGTGTGCAGCGACAGGGCCAGCTCCTGCACGCGCTGAGCCTGCGCCAGGTCCACGCCAAAGCGCTGCTGCAGCTCGTGCACGGAGTGGTCGCGCCGGTCTTGGCCGGCCAAGTTCTGTTGCGCGACCAGGCGCTCGGCCAAGTCAAAGATGACGCCCTGGCGCAAAGCCCCCTTGGCCGGAGCCAGTTGCTCAATGCCAAAGTGCGTCAACAGCGTGTAGAGAATGCACAGTCCCCCGCCCACCACGGGGCGGCGGTCGTCCTTGAGGCCGGGCAGGTTCAGCGCGCTCATATGCCCCGCAGCCAGGCATTGCTCGATGCACCAGCGCAAGGCGCTCAGGGTGATGGTGCCGTCGGTGATGCCGCAGCCCTGCAGCAGCTGCGCCACCGCACCCACCGTGCCCGAGGAGCCCAGGGCCTGCACCCACTTCACGCCATGACGCCCTTTGCCAAAGGTCTGAATGGCTTCTTCCAGCTCCGCACCGGCGGCCACTTGCGCGGCGCGAAAGGCCTCGGCGCTGTAAACGCCGTCGGCGAAGTAGCGCATGGACAGGCTGACGCTGCCGATTTGGAAAGACTCGGCACTCAGCGCCTGTTCGCCCCGGCCCAAAATCATTTCGGTGGAGCGCCCGCCGATGTCGATCACCAGCCGGGGTTCCTCGCTGGGCTGCAGGCGCGACACGCCCACATAGATGAGCCGCGCTTCCTCGCGGCCTGAGATGACTTCGATGGGGTGGCCCAGCTCTTGGCGCGCGCGGGCCAAGAAGTCGTCGCGGTTGCGCGCCTCGCGCAGGGTTTGGGTGGCCACGGCGCGCAGCTGCACGCCCGGCCACTGGGCCAGCAGTCGGGCGAACTGGCGCAGGCACTGCAGGCCACGCTGGGCGGCTTCTTCGGTGAGCATTTGCTGTTCGTCCAAGCCCGCGCCCAAGCGCACGGTTTCTTTCCAGTAGCCCAAGCGCCGGTAGCTGCCGCGCACCAGCTGCGCGATTTCCAGCCTGAAGCTGTTGGAACCCATGTCAATGGCGGCAAGCGTTTGGGGCGTGGCAGGCGATCTCATGGCGCCGCATTGTCTGTGCAATTGGCGCTGCCACCGCACGTTGCCATGGGGGTGCGGGACTTTTGCGCAAAGGCAGCGGCTGAGTCTGAGAGAATCGCCCACCTCCTGTTTCCACCGTGCCCCGTGCACACAACCCAAGTGGTCAGCCTGTCGCCAACCCTGAATCCATGACCCTGACCTATATCCTGCTGGCCACCTTGGTGGGTGGCATTGCTTCCGTGGTGATTGCTGCCAGCCTGACGCACGCGGTGCTCAGCCGTGTGGTCAAGCACCTGGTGAGCCTCTCGGCCGGGGTGCTGCTGTCAACGGCCTTGCTGCATGTTTTGCCTGAGGCCTTCGAGTCCGGCGTGGACGCGCACAAGCTGTTTCTGACCCTGTTGGCGGGTTTGTTGTTTTTCTTCCTGCTGGAAAAAGCCGAGCTCTACCGGCACAACCACCACCACGAGGGTGATGGGCACCACCACCACCACCATTTCGACCGCGAGCAAGCTGGGCGCGGAGGTTTGTCTGTGCTGGTGGGCGATGGCATTCACAACTTCTGCGATGGCTTCATCATCGCCGCCGCCTTTTTGGCGGACCACCACCTGGGCTGGGTGACGGCCATGGCCATCATTGCCCACGAAATCCCTCAGGAAGTGGGCGACTACATCGTGCTGCTCAACGCGGGCTTTTCGCGCGCCAAGGCGCTGCTGTTCAATGCCTTGTCGGGCTTTGCTGCCGTGTTGGGTGGCTTGGCCGGCTACTTTCTGGCCGGGCACTGGGAAGGCATCTTTCCCTACCTGCTCGTGGTGGCGGCCAGCAGCTTTGTCTATGTGTCGGTGGCGGATTTGATTCCGCAACTGCAGCGCCGCCTGCCCTGGCGCGAAACCGCGGCCCAGCTGCTGTGGCTGGGCACGGGGGTGACGCTGGTGCTGTTGCTGGTGGGCGGCCCGCACGCGGGGCACGCCCACTGAGCCTGGGTTTAACGCACCACCAGCACCGGGATGGTGCAGTGGGTGAGTACCTTCTGGGTTTCGCTGCCCAGCAGCAGGGCCTGAAAGCCGCGCCGACCGTGTGAGGCCATGACCACCAAGTCAGCGCCCACGGTCTTGCTGTGGTCGATGATGGCTTCCCAGGCATGCAGCGCTTCGATGGTGTGCGCTTCAACAGGCACGCCCGCAGTCTGTGCGGCCTGGACCACGGCGCTCAGCCGGGTTTGGGCGATGCGCTCTTGTGCGTCGTAAAACTCCTGCGGCGGCGTGGGCTGCATCTCCGTCACGGCGCTGTAGGGAAAGGGCTCTTTGACGCTGATGGCGTAGAGCGTGGCGCCTTGCAGCCGGGCCAGCTCAACAGCGGTTTGAATGGCCTTGGCGGTGATGTCTGAGCCGTCGGTGGGAACGAGAATGCGCTTGTACATAGAGGCCTCCGTGTGAGGGGTTGCAGCGTTGGTGCTTGCGGGCAGTGTGCGGTCGGCCGACCGACTACAACTTGATCGAACTCAAGTCTGCCAGCGCGCCATTCGCGCTGCGTCGCTCATCGCTAGGGCAGAGTGCCCGGGAGGCTCTGCTGGGCTCAGCTGCGTGCAACGGGGCGGCTGGGGTCGCTACACCATTCGCTCCACGAGCCCGGGTACAGCGGCCCTGCGGGCAGCCCGGCGTGGGCCATGGCCAGCAGGTTGTGGCAGGCGCTCACGCCCGAGCCGCACTGGTGGACCACAGCGGCGGGGTCGCGCTGCCCCAGCACGGCGCTGAAGCGCTGGCGCAGCTCAGCCGGGCTGAGAAAGTGGCCGTCTGCGCCGAGGTTGTGTTGGTAGAAGTGGTTGAGTGCGCCTGGGATGTGGCCTGCTTGCGGGTCCAGGGGCTCGACCTGGCCTGAAAAGCGCTCGGGCGCGCGCGCGTCCAGCAGGGTTTGTGTGTCCAGGGTCGCCAGCAGTTCTGTCGCGCTGAGGGTGGCCTGCAGCGAGGCTGAAGCCTCAAAGTCACCTGTCTGGGGTTGGGGTTCTTGGCCCGCTTGTACCGTGCCGCCCGCGGCCACCCAGGCCTCAAAGCCGCCGTCCAGCACCTGCACAGGGGCATGGCCCAGCCAGCGTGCCAGCCACCACAGCCGCGCGGCAAACAGGCCGCCCTGGCGGTCGTAAGCCACCAGGCGCTGCTGCCTATGCAGGCCCAGGCCGCGCAGGCATTGGGTGAGCTGGTGCGGGTCGGGCAAGGGGTGGCGCCCGGCAAAGCGGCCTTGCGCGTCGGTCTTGGGGCCAGAGAGGTCCGCCTCCAAATGCAGGTAGTGCGCGCCGGGAATGTGGGCTTGCGCGTACTGCAGCGCACCGGCCTGCGGGTCGGTGAGGGCGAAGCTGCAGTCCACCAGCACTGGGGCCTGGGGCTGCGCCAGCAGGGCATGCAGTTCGGCAGCGCTGATCAGGGGTGGCGTGCTCATGGGTCAGGAGTCCTTGGGGGCGGTCATGTCTGGGGGTGGCTTGGGGCCTGCCGCACGCGTGCGCAGCAGTGTGGCGCTGAACCCGGCAGCCACGATGAGGAGCATACCGAGCAGGGACATCCAGGGCAGGCGCTCATCAAAAATCAACACCCCCCACAGCACCGAAAACACAATGCCCAGGTAGTTGAGTGTGGCGTTGGTGAGGGCTTTGCCCACGGCGTAGGCGCGTGTCATGAGCAGCTGTGCCGCCGTGGCCAAGAGGCCCACGGCCAGCAGCAAGGCCGCACCGCGCAGGGAGTGGCCGTGCCAGCCTCCGGCTTCGGGCAGCGTGCTGGTGAGCAGCGCACCCGCCACTGCGCCGCCCACGCTGAAGAAGAAGACCACGCGCAGCTCGGGCTCGCCCGCGCGGCCCAGTGCGCCGACCTGCAAATACGCCAGAGCCGACAGCACGCCCGATGTCAGCCCCGCCAGCGCGTGCCAGATTTGCTCGGGTGCCAGCGTGGGGCGCAGCAGCAGGCCCACGCCTACAAAGCCCACGAGTACGGCGGCGACCAGACGACCATCCAGGCGCGCGGCACCGAGCAAGACGCTGCCGCCCAGCAGAAACGCCGCCATCCACACCGAGGACATGTAGTTGAAGGTCATGGCCGTGGCCAGGGGCAGCTCGGCAATGGCGTAAAACCACAGACACAGAGCGCTCACCCCGCTGATGCTACGCCACAGGTGCATGCCAGGCACGGCGGTGCGCAGGCTCAGGCCCTGGCGCAGGCACAGCAGCGCCGTCAGCACGGCACCGATCAAACCGCGGTACATCACGATTTCGGCTGCGCTGTAATGCGCCGCAGCCAATTTCACGCACACCCCCATGCTGGCAAACAGCGCACTGGCCAGCACCATCATCCAAGACGCAGACATGGCGGGCATTGTGGCCCAGCCACCAAGCACAACGCCCCCGATGTGGGGGCGTTGTCAGTGGGTGCTTGGGCTTCTGCAGTGAGGCTTCAGAGGCCGAGTTTGTCGCGGTACCACTCGTGGAAGTGCTGCATGCCGTCTTCCATGGGGCTTTGGTAGGGGCCCACTTCGTTGTCGCCGCGCAGCATCAGGGCTTTGCGCCCGGCGTCCATGCGCTCGGCGATTTCGTCGTCCTCGATGCAGGTCTCCATATAGGCGGCTTGCTGGGCATCGACGAATTCGCGCTCAAACGCGACGATTTCCTCGGGGTAGTAGAACTCCACCAGGTTCAGCGTCTTGTCCACGCCGCGCGGGAAGAGGGTGGAGACCACCAGCACGTTCGGATACCACTCCACCATGATGTTGGGGTAGTAGGTCAGCCAAATCGCACCCTGGGTGGGGCTTTGGCCCTGGCCGTACTTCAGCACCTGCTCGTGCCAGAGCTTGTAGACATCCGACCCCGGCTTGGCCAGCGCCTTGTTGATGCCCACGGTCTGCACCGAGTACTCGCGCCCGAACTCCCAGGTCAGGTCGTCGCAGGTCACAAAGCTGCCCAAACCCGGGTGGAAGGGGCCGACGTGGTAGTCCTCCAGATAGACCTCGATAAAGGTCTTCCAGTTGTAGTTGCACTCGTGCAGCTGCACCTTGTCGAGCTGGTAGCCCGCAAAGTCCAGCGCGGCACGCGGGCCAACCTTGGCCAGATCCGTTGCAATGTCCCGCCCGTTGTCTTCAAACACCAGGCCATTCCACTCACGCACGGGGTAGCGCTTGAGGTTCAGGCAGGGGTCGTGGTCGAAGTGCGGCGCGCCAATGAGCTCACCCTGCAGGCTGTAGGTCCAGCGGTGCAGTGGGCAGACGATGTTGCTGCGCGTGTTGCCGCGGCCCTTCAACATCACCGCCTGGCGGTGGCGGCAGACGTTGGAAATCAGCTCCAGCCCCTGGGGCGTGCGCACCAAAGCGCGGCCTTCGGCTTCCTGGGGCAGTGCGTGGTAGTCCCCCACCTCGGGCACGGACAGCGCGTGGCCCAGGTAGCGCGGGCCGGACTGGAAGATGAGCTCTTGTTCCTTTTGGAACAAGCCCTCGTCGAAATACGAAGTGACAGGCAGCTGCGAGTGGCTGCGATTAAGCGCGCTGAGAGAGAGGCTCAGGTCGGACATGATCCAAAGGGTTCTCCAAGAAACCAATGTCAACCCCCCGGCGCCTTTGGCGTTTGGCTTTGATAGCCAAGCAAGCCGCCGGGAATAAAGAAAATGGCCACCTTGCGGGGCCACGGGGGGAGCCCGAGTACACAAGCTGTACCAAGGCAAACGAGGGCATGATTGTATCAGTGCAAGCTGAGCCGACCTGGGCTCACCGAGGAGTGCTACTTCCAAGGCGCCGTGAATTCTTTCAGGCCAAAGCGAAGCTGCCCCCGATGGGGGATGGGGTCCTTGCCCGCATATGGGGCGCTTAGAATGCCGCTTTTGTCGAAAAAAATGAGCAAACCTACCAGCAAAAGCAAGGCTGCAGACGCCGCAGCAGCGCCCGTGGCTCAAAGCTTTGAGCTTGCGCTGGAGGAGCTGGAGCGTTTGGTGGCGGATATGGATACCGGTCAGCTGGCGCTGGAGCATGTGCTCACCAGCTACCGGCGCGGCGCCGAGCTGCTCAGCTACTGCCGCGCACAGCTGCAGGCGGTGGAGCAGCAGGTGCAGCAAATTGACTCGGCAGCCCCTGCGTCCGATGGTGCGCTCTGAATAATGAACATGAACCGATTTGATGCGTGGGTGCACGAGAGCCTGGTGCAGGTGGAGCAGGCGCTGGACGCCTGGGTTTGCCCCGAGGCTCCTGCAGGCTTGGGCGAGGCCATGCGCTACGCGGTGCTGGGTGCGGGCAAGCGTTTGCGCCCGCTCCTTGTGCTGGCCGCAGCGCAGGCTGTGCGGGGTCAATATGCCGCGGCGCTGCGTGCCGCCTGTGCGGTGGAGCTCATCCACGCCTACTCCTTGGTGCATGACGACATGCCCTGCATGGACAACGATGTGCTGCGCCGCGGCAAACCCACCCTGCATGTGGCGTTTGGCGAAGCCAAGGCCATGCTCGCCGGTGATGCCATGCAGGCCCTGGCGTTTGAAGTGCTCACCCCCGAGACGGGTGTAGACCCCCTGCTGCAAGTGCGCCTGTGCGCCATGCTGGCGCGTGCCAGCGGCCCCGAAGGCATGGCGGGCGGCCAGGCCATTGATTTGGCCAGCGTGGGCCAGCAGCTCAGCCGCGAACAGCTGCACGATATGCACCGCCGCAAAACCGGCGTGCTGCTGCAAGGCAGCGTGCTCATGGGCGCGGCCTGCGGTCAAACCACGCCCGAGCAATGGCAGGCGTTGAGCGACTACGGCGCCGCCCTGGGCGTGGCCTTCCAGGTGGTGGACGACATCCTGGACGTGACCCAGGCCTCAGATGTGCTGGGCAAAACCGCCGGCAAGGATGAAGATTGCAACAAGCCCACCTTTGTGAGCGTCATGGGCTTGCAGGCCGCATCGGACTACGCCGACGAGCTGCGCCAGCGCGCCCAAGCCGCACTGCAAGCCAGTGGTTTGGAAGACACCCAGTGGCTGAGTCTGCTGGCGGACAAAGTGGTGGAGCGCCAGCATTGAGCGGCAGGCCATGACAGACACAGCATCCTCCTACCCCCTGCTGCGCACCATCAACACGCCGGCGCAGCTGCGAGCCTTGCCCCGCACCCAGCTGCGCCAACTGGCCGATGAGTTGCGCGCCTATGTGCTTGACACCCTGGCCAACTCCAAGGTGGGCGGGCATTTGGGCTCCAACCTTGGCACGGTCGAGCTGACGGTGGCTTTGCACTACGTGTTTGACACGCCGCACGACCGCCTGGTGTGGGATGTGGGTCACCAGACCTACCCGCACAAGGTGCTGACCGGGCGGCGCGACGAGCTGCCCACCATCCGCCATTTCGGCGGCATCAGCGGCTTCCCGCGGCGCGAAGAAAGCGAGTACGACACCTTTGGCGTCGGGCACTCTTCCACCTCCATCTCTGCAGCGCATGGCATGGCCATGGCGGCCAAGCTCAAGGGCGAGGCACGCAAGGCTGTGGCCATCATTGGCGACGGTGCCATGACGGCGGGCATGGCCTTTGAGGCCTTGAACAACGCGGGCATTGCGCACGGCGGGCTGATGGGCGACATGCTGGTGGTGCTCAACGACAACGACATGTCGATCAGCCCCCCAGTGGGCGCGTTGAACAAATACCTGGCGCGGCTCATGAGCGGCAAGTTCTACGCCAAGGCGCGCGAAGGCGCCAAGAGCGTGCTGCGCCACACGCCGCTGTACGAGCTGGCGCGCCGTTTTGAAGAGCACACCAAAGGCATGGTGGTGCCCGGCACCATCTTTGAAGAATTCGGCTTCAACTATGTCGGGCCCATCGACGGGCACGATCTGGACTCGCTCATCCCCACGCTGGAAAACCTGCGCGACCGCCCCGGCGCGCAGTTCCTGCACGTGGTGACCAAAAAGGGCGCAGGCTACGAGCTGGCCGAGGCCGATCCGGTGAAGTACCACGCCGCTTCGGGCAAGTTCGATCCGGCCGTGGGCTTTGTGAAATCCACCGCCCCGGCCAAGCCCACTTTCACGCAGGTGTTTGGCAACTGGCTGTGCGATATGGCGGAGCTGGACCCCACGCTGGTGGCCATCACCCCGGCCATGCGCGAGGGCTCGGGCATGGTGGAGTTCCACCAGCGCTACCCCAGCCGCTATTTCGACGTGGGCATTGCCGAGCAGCATGCGGTGACCTTTGCCGCGGGTCTGGCTTGCGAGGGGCTGCACCCGGTGGTGGCCATTTACTCGACCTTCTTGCAGCGCGCCTACGACCAGCTGGTGCATGACGTGGCGCTGCAAAACCTGCCCGTGCTGTTCGCGCTAGACCGTGCTGGCTTGGTGGGCGCCGATGGTGCCACCCATGCGGGCAATTACGACATTGCCTACACGCGCTGCATTCCCAATATGGCCGTGCTGACCCCGGCCGACGAGAACGAATGCCGCCAGGCGCTCTACACCGGGCAGCGCCATCCCGGCCCAGTGACGGTGCGCTACCCCCGTGGCGCAGGTGTGGGAGCGGTGCCGCAAAGCGCGATGCAAGCCTGGCCCTGGGGCAAGGGCGAAATGCGCCGCCACTCCGGTCAGGCGCAGACGCGCGGGCAAGGCCCGGCGCGCATTGCGCTGCTGGCCTTTGGCACCTTGCTCTACCCAGCGCTGCAGGCCGCTGAGGCGCTTGACGCCAGCGTGGCCAATATGCGCTTTGTCAAACCCCTGGACCAAGCCTTGGTGCTGGAGCTGGCGCGCAGCCACGACGCCCTGGTGACCATCGAAGACGGCTGCATCATGGGCGGGGCCGGCAGCGCCGTGGCTGAGGTGCTGGCCGCGCATGGCCTGACCTTGCCGCTGTTGCAGCTGGGCTTGCCTGACGAGTTCATCGAGCACGGCGATGTGCCCAAGCTGATGTCGCTTTGCGGCCTCGATGCCGCGGGCATTGAGCGTTCGGTGCGCGAGCGCTACTGGCCGGCCACCAGCGTGCCCTCGGCCGTCAACCAGTGATCAATAACCCTTTGCCTGAGCGCGCAAGCACAAGCTGAGAAGATGGGCAGTGCGCTGGGCCTGCACTTGCAGGGCTCAGCGCCGCTGTTGCCCCAGCCGGGCGCCTGAACGAGGCCGCATGAACCAAATCACCAGCACCCTGCACATTCCCGACACCCAGAGCGAGCGCGACACGCGCCATCTGCTCATCCAGCGCGTGGGCGTGAAGGATGTGCGCTACCCGCTGCAGCTCCAAATTGGTGGGCGCGTTGAGCCCGCCGTGGGGCTGTGGTCGCTGGACGTTTTGCTGCCTGCTGAAAAAAAGGGCACGCACATGTCGCGCTTTGTGGCTTGGCTGGACGAGCTGCGCGAGCCGCTGGATGGCGCAACCCTGCTGCGCCTGCATGCCCTCATGCTGCAGCGCCTGGAGGCGCAAGACGGCCGCATCGAGGTGCGCTTCACCTTCTTCATTCGCAAGCGTGCACCGGTCTCAGGCATTGAGAGCCTGCTGGACTACCAAGGGGCATTCATTTGCGAGACCCGCTCCGGGCACACGCAGCTGTGGCTGGAGGTGGCCGCACCGGTCAAAAGCCTGTGCCCCTGCTCCAAAGAGATTTCCGACTACGGCGCGCACAACCAGCGCTCGCTGGTGACCATTCGCGTGGCACCTAAGGACGAGCAGCTCAGCCTCATCGACCTCGTGCGCGTGGCCGAGGCCAGTGCCTCGAGCGAAATCTGGCCGCTGCTCAAACGCAGCGACGAGAAGTGGATCACCGAGCGCGCTTACGAGAACCCCAAGTTCGTCGAGGACTTGGTGCGCGACGTGGCGCTGCGCCTCAACGCCGATGCGCGCGTGGGCGCCTATGTGGCCGAGGTGGAAAACTTCGAGTCCATCCACAACCATTCGGCTTACGCGCGCATCGAGCGCTGAGTCTTGCGCCTCGCCTGCCAGCTCAGGCCAGATCGTCCTTTACCGCCTGCATCAGCCGCTGCAGCCGAGTTTGGAGCGGTGCGACCAGCGCGTGGCGTGGGCGGTGCAGGGGCTCCAACACATGCAGCTCAAAGGGCAGGCTGAAGGCCAAGGGGCGCAGGTGTAGCGCCTCGCTGGCTGCGGCCAGGGCCGTCAAGGGATTGACGATGGCCACCCCCAGGCCCTGGGCCACCAGGGCGCACAGCGTGGCCGCGCTTTCGGTTTGCAGGCTGAGTTTGCGCTGCACAGCCGCCTGCGCAAAACACTGATCGATTTGTTGTCGGTAGGGGTCTTGGGGCGCGAGGCTGACAAAGCGCTCGCCCTCAAAGTCTTGGAGTCGTAGCTTGGGTTTGGACAACAGAGGGTGGCCTGCGGGCAGCACGGCCACTTCGTCCAGGCGCGCCACCAGGGTGCTGCGCACCCCGGCTTGCGGGGCGGCCTGTTCGGCAAAGCCCAGGTCAAAGCGCTGTGCGCCCATCCATTCGTGCAGCAGCGGGGCTTCTTGCGTGGTGATGGACAGCCGCGCCTGCGGTGACTGCAGCAGCAGCTCGCGGCATAAGCGAGGCAGCAGCGCATGCGCCAGCGCAGGCAGGGCCAGCAGCTGCAAGGTGTCGTCCAAGCCCGTGCGCAGGGCTGAGGCGCGCTCCTGCACCCGCGCCAGGCCCTGCCAGGCCAGCTGCACCTCGTCGTACAGCGCCAGCGCGCGCGCCGTGGGGCGCAGGCGGCCTGCCTGACGCTCGAACAGCGCATAGCCCAGCAGCTGCTCCATGCGGGCCAGCTCCCGGCTGAGGGTGGGCTGCGAACTCCACAGTGCCGCCGCCGCCTGCGTCACGCTGCCCGCTTGCATGATGGCGCGAAACACCTCGATGTGGCGGTGGCTCAATGGCGTGCGATGGGGGGTATCGGGAGTGTCAGTGCTCATATCGAAAATGAATGGATGTGGCTATTTTCGCTATTTGCACGCATGGGTGGGCTGCGGCATGCTGGCGCCTGTTTCAAACACACAGCTGTACCTGTTCATGAACGCGTCTTTGCCCCTGTCTTTGTCTGAAAACACCGTGCGCGAGTTGGTGCAGCGCTTTGGCACGCCGCTGTGGGTGTACGACGCGGCCACTGTGCGCGAGCGCATTGAAGCGCTGCGCGCCTTCGACACCATCCGCTTTGCGCAGAAGGCCTGCTCCAACACCCACATCCTGCGCCTGATGCGCGCGCAGGGCGTGAAGGTGGATGCGGTCTCGCACGGCGAGATCCTGCGTGCCCTGGCAGCGGGCTACGAGCCCGGTACGCCAGCGCAGGAGATTGTGTTCACCGCCGATGTGCTCGACGCTGCCACGCTGGCCTGCGTGGCGCAGCACCGCATTCCCGTCAACGCCGGGTCCATCGACATGCTGCACCAGCTCGCCGCGGTGTCGCCCGGCCACCCGGTCTGGCTGCGGCTCAACCCGGGCTTTGGTCACGGTCACAGCAACAAGACCAACACCGGCGGCGAGCACAGCAAGCACGGCATTTGGCACACCGAGTTTGAGGCGGCGCTGGAGGTGGTGCGCGCGCGGGGCTTGGTGTTGGCGGGGCTGCACATGCACATTGGCTCGGGCGTGGACTACGCCCATCTGGCCCAAGTCGGCGAGGCCATGCTGGGCCTGGTGCGCCGCGCGCATGCCCTGGGCCTGCAGGTGCCGGCCATCTCGGCCGGTGGCGGCTTGTCCATCCCTTACCAAGCAGGTGCGCCGCGCGTGGATGTGCAGCACTACTTCGGCCTGTGGGACGAGGTGCGCCGCCAAGCGCAGCAACTGCAAGGGCGCGAGGTGCATTTGGAGATCGAGCCCGGCCGCTACCTGGTGGCGGAGTCCGGCGTGCTGCTGAGTGAGGTGCGCGCCGTGAAGGACGCCGGGGCCAATCACTTTGTGCTGGTGGACGCGGGCTTTAACGAGCTCATGCGCCCGGCCATGTATGGCGCCTATCACGCCATGAGCCTGGTGGCTGCCGACGCTCAAGCGCGGGCGGCTCGCTTGAGCGTGGTGGCTGGCCCGCTGTGCGAGTCTGGCGATGTGTTCACACAAGGCGAGGGCGGCACGGTGCTGGCCCGGCCACTGCCTCAAGCACAGGTGGGCGATTGGCTGGTGGTGCACGACACCGGGGCCTATGGCGCCTCCATGTCCAGCAACTACAACAGCCGCCCGCTGGCGGCCGAGGTGCTCCTGGATGGCGCGGCACCGCCGCGCCTGATCCGCCGCCGCCAGACGGTGCAAGAGCTTCTGGACTTGGAAGCGGTGTGAGCGGCACGATAGAAGACGCTCATAGGCTGCCCCAATGGCAGTGATTTGATTAATCAAACCTAAGGGATTGAGGCAGGTCATATCATTACTCCCGTTCGTTCAACCACACACACGGAGTGACACATGTCCCTGATCAACACCCAAGTCCAGCCCTTCAAGACCCAGGCCTTCCACAACGGCAAGTTTGTTGAAGTCAGCGACGCCAGCCTGAAGGGCAAGTGGTCGGTGCTGGTGTTCATGCCCGCCGCTTTCACCTTCAACTGCCCCACCGAAGTGGAAGACGCTGCTGATCAATACGCCGAGTTCCAAAAGGCTGGCGCCGAGATCTACATCGTCACCACCGACACCCACTTCTCGCACAAGGTGTGGCACGAAACCAGCCCCGCCGTGGGCAAGGCCAAGTTCCCGCTGGTGGGTGACCCCACGCACGCGCTGACCCGCGCTTTTGGCGTGCACATCGAAGAAGAAGGTCTGGCCCTGCGCGGCACCTTTGTGATCAACCCCGAAGGCGTGATCAAGACCGCTGAAGTGCATGACAACGCCATCGCTCGCGACATGAAGGAAACCCTGCGCAAGCTCAAGGCGGCTCAGTTCGTGGCCAACAACCCCGGCCAAGTCTGCCCAGCCAAGTGGAACGAAGGCGCCAAGACCCTGACCCCCTCGCTGGACCTGGTCGGCAAGATCTAAGTTCAGGCTGACTTGAACCGTTTGTCGTGAGACAGACCGCGGCTGCACACCGTCACAGGTGTGCAGCCCATGACCCCCAGCAACGCTGCAAGCGACGCTGAAAACACCCTCTCCAGTGCTGCGATAGCTGCGGCTCCAGCGGGTGTTTTCAGGGTGGCTTGAACCGCCACGCCTGAACGCAAACCCCGCAGTCAAAGGAGCACGCCATGTTGGACGTCCAACTCAAAGAGCAACTCAAGGCCTACCTGGAGCGCGTGCGCGAGCCATTTGAGATCGTCGCCACGCTCGATTCATCCGACACCGCCGCCGAAATGCGCGAGCTGCTGCAAGAAATTGCCGCCGCCTGCGACAAGATCCAGCTGCGCTGGGATGGGCAGGATGCGCGTGCGCCGTCCTTTGCCCTGCAGCGTGCCGGGGAGGCCAGCCGCCTGAGTTTTGCGGGTCTGCCGCTGGGCCATGAGTTCACCTCGCTGGTGCTGGCCCTGTTGTGGATGGGCGGCCACCCGCCCAAGGTCGAACCCGCCGTGCTCGAGCAGATCAAGGCCTTGCCCGGCGAGCATGTGTTCGAGGTCTATATGAGCCTCTCCTGCCACAACTGCCCGGACGTGGTGCAGGCGCTCACCCTCATGAGCTTGCTCAACCCCGGCATTCGCACCACGGTGATCGAAGGCGGCGCTTTTCAAGCCGAGGTCGAGCAGCGTCAGGTCATGGCCGTGCCCTGTGTTTACCGCAATGGCGAGGTCTTTGGCGCGGGCCGCATGAGCTTGGAAGAAATTCTTGCCAAGCTCGATGTGGGTGCGGCAGCGCGTGAAGCCGCGGCACTGAGCCAGAAGGCGGCTTACGACATGCTCATCGTCGGCGGTGGCCCGGCTGGCGCGGCAGCGGCGGTGTATGCGGCGCGCAAGGGCTTGCGTGTGGGCGTGGCGGCTGAGCGCTTTGGTGGCCAGGTCAACGACACCCTGGCGATTGAAAACTACATCTCCGTGCTGGAGACCGATGGCCCCAAATTCGCAGCCGCCCTGGAAGCCCAGGTGCGCCACTACGGCGTGGACGTGATGAACCTGCAGCGTGCCAGCGCGCTGAAGCCTGCTGAGCAGCCCGGTGGTTTGATTGAGGTGGCGCTGGACAACGGCGCGGTGCTGCGCAGCCGCAGCATCATCCTGGCCACGGGCGCGCGCTGGCGCAACCTGAATGTGCCCGGTGAAGCCGAGTACAAAAACAAGGGCGTGGCCTACTGCCCGCATTGCGACGGCCCGCTCTTCAAGGGCAAGCGCGTGGCGGTGGTGGGGGGCGGCAACTCCGGCGTGGAAGCCGCCATCGACCTGGCCGGTGTGGTGGCCCATGTGACGCTGCTGGAGTTCGCCCCCGAGCTGCGCGCCGACGCGGTGTTGGTGGACAAGCTCAAGAGCCTGCCCAATGTGAACATCATCACCAACGCCCAAACCCGCGAACTCACCGGCGACGGGCAGCGCCTGCAGGCCCTGCACTACACCGACCGGCTCAGCAACGAGACGCACGAACTCGCACTCGAGGGCGTGTTCGTTCAAATCGGCCTGGTGCCCAACACCGACTGGCTCAAGAGCACGCTGGAGCTGAGCAAGTTCGGTGAGATCGTGGTGGACGTCAAAGGCCACACCTCGCTGCCCGGCGTGTTCGCGGCTGGTGACGCGACCACCGTGCCCTACAAGCAAATCGTCATCGCTGCGGGCGAGGGCGCCAAGGCCTCACTCTCGGCCTTTGACTACCTCATCCGCACGCCGCAGCCTGTGCAGGGCTGAAGTCGAGCTCAGCGCGCCGCGGCCAGGCTGCGGCGCTCCCGCCAGAGGTGCTCGGCCGAGTACACCAGCAAGGCGGTCCAGATGCAGGCAAAGCCCACCAGGCGGCCGCTGCTGAGCGTCTCGTGATACAGACCCCAGCCCAGCAAAAACTGCAGGCTGGGCGCGATGTATTGCAGCAGGCCCAGCGTGCTCATGCGGATGCGCCGCGCGCCAGCGGCAAACAGCAGCAGCGGCAGGGCGGTCATGGGGCCCGACAGCAGCAGCCATACCCACAGCATGGTGTGCTCGTGGCCGGAACGCCCGGGGGCGGCGGTCAGCCCCACGTCCAGGCTGCCCTGGCTCACCCACCACAGCACTGCACCCAGGGCCAATGGAGCGGCAAAGGCGGTTTCCAGTGTCAGCCCTTCGAGGGGGCCCAGCGCGGCGGTTTTTCTCAGCAACCCGTAGAGGCCAAACGACACGGCCAGGCTCAGCGCCACCCAGGGCAGGGCCCCGGCGCTGAGCGTCATCCACACCACACCCATGGCGGCCAGGGCAATGGCACACCACTGCGCAGGGCGCAGCCGCTCGTGCAGCACCAGGGTGCCCAGCAGCACATTCACCAGGGGGTTGATGAAGTAGCCCAGGCTGGCGTCCAGCACGCGGCCGTTGTTCACGGCCCAGATGTAGATCAGCCAGTTCACGCCCAGCAGCGCGGCGGAGGCCGCAAAGCCTAGGAGCACGCGCGGCTGCTGGCGCAGCTCAGCCAGCCAGCCCCAGCGCTTGAGCGCACCGAGCACGGCCAGTAGCAGCAACATGCACCACAGGGCGCGGTGCACCACGATTTCGGCGGCGCTGACTTGCTGCAGCTGTTTGAAATACAAAGGGAAGAGGCCCCAGATGGCGTAGGCGGCGGCTGCGAAAAGCACGCCGCGCGCGCCGCTCTGGTCGGTGGAAGTGGTGGTCATCGTGGCAGCATGGTAGCCGTGGCGCTGGCCCCGGGCTTGAGGCTGGCCTCGAGTCCACAGCTCTGCAGCACGGGTGCCCAATGGGCATCGGGCGGGCACTGCAGGTGCAGCACCCCCGTGCCCATGGGGTGGGGCAGCTCCAGCGTGTGCGCGTGCAGCCACAGCCGCTGCAAGCCCAGATGCGCGGCCACGGCGCGGTTGTGTGCGCCCTTGCCATGCGTGGCGTCGCCCACGATGGGGTGGGCCAGGTGCTTGAGGTGGCGGCGGATCTGGTGACGCCGTCCGGTCTCGGGCCGTGCCCGCACCACGGCATAGCGGCTGCTGGCGTGGCGGCCGTCCACCGAAAACGGCCAGCTCAGCTGCCCCAAGGTTTCGAAGTGGGTGCTGGCCGCCAGCATGGGCTGCCCGGCCGAGGGCAGCTCGGGGTCACGAGCCAAGGGGTGCTGGCAGCTGATGTGGGGCGCGGGCCAGCCCCGCACCAGGGCGAGGTAGCTTTTGCGCACCTCTGCCGCCTCAAAGGCTTGGCACAGCGTGCGGGCAGCGTCTTCGTTCAAGGCAAAGACCAACAGCCCCGAGGTGCCTTTGTCCAGGCGGTGCACGGGCCAGACATGGCGACCCAGCTGCTGGCTCACGCGCTGCAGCGCGGCGTCTTGCTCATGCGCATCGAGTTGTGTGCGGTGCACCAGCAAACCGGGGGGTTTGTTCACCACCACCAAATGGGTGTCGGCAAAAAGCACGGGCAGTGCGTTCATGTCCCCACAAATTCCCCCTTTGGGGGTTAGAGAGTTGTCACATTCCATTCGGACAATTCCGATCTCAAGACACACACCGTGTCGACTTGACGCGAAGCCCTTGTTTCAGGAGTTCACCATGCCGCAAGAAATTCACATTGGACACCGCTCAGGCCTGGTCAGTGCGCTGAGTTGGCTCTTGCTGGGCTTGGGCGTGGCGGGCTTGTTGGTGGGGGCTTGGGTGGGGGGGCTCGGCGGCGTGCTGCTGCTGCCTTGGGCGGCTGCGTCCATCTGGGTGGGGCAAGCCCTGTTGCGGCGCCTGCCTTGGAGCCGCCGTCCGGCACGCCTGTTGGCCCTGGGCTGGCTGCCCTGGCTGTTGCTGGGGGCTGCCAGCGGGCTCTTGCCGCTGTGGGCCATGGCCAGCCTGGGCCTGCTGGACATGGTCTTGCTGGCGCTGGGCTTGCGGCTGAGCTTTCTGCCGCAGTGGAACAGCGCGCGCATTCACAACGAGTTCGCGTGAGGGCCTGCTGAGCTTTACGGCTCAGCCGTGCTGCACGCCGTCCACGTAAAACCACTGCCCGTTTTCCAGCACGAAGCGGCTGGTCTCGTGCATGCGCTGCGCGCGGCCCTGCCATTTGCTGCGCGCCACAAACTCCACTTCGGCGTGTTGGGCGTCGATCATGCGGTGCTGGCGCACTTGCAGGCCCAGCCAGCGCAACTCGGCTTCCAGGGGTTCGAGCTGCGCGGGTCGCGTGCTGGCGTGCCAGCTCGCCAGCAAGTAGGCCGTGTCGCTATGCACATAGGCGCTGTAGCGTGAGCGCATGAGCGCCTCGGCCGTGGGCGCGGCCAGCGTGGCGTCAGCGTGAAAGCGTGCGTGCAGGGTGCCGCAGCATTGCAGATAGGGCTGCGGCAGGCCGCATGGGCAGGGCATGTCGGCCTCAAAAGCCGGGGGCTTGGATTTCATGCGCGTCATCATGCCAGCGGCGTGGCTCACTAAAATGGCTGGATGAATCTCCAGCCTCGCGCACTCCACTCAGCCGCCGACGACGCGCCGCCCCCAGACCTCTTCACGCCCGCAGCGCCACGCGGTTTGCTCGAAGGTCTCAACCCCGAGCAGTTGGCCGCGGTGACCGCAGGCCAAGCCCCGGCGCTGATTCTGGCGGGCGCGGGCTCGGGCAAGACGCGTGTGCTGACCACGCGCATTGCCTGGCTGATGAGCCAGGGCCTGGCCACCCCGGCCAACCTGATGGCCGTGACCTTCACCAACAAGGCCGCGAAAGAGATGCTCACGCGCCTGTCGGCCATGCTGCCGGTGAATGTGCGCGGCATGTGGATTGGCACCTTCCACGGCCTGTGTCACCGCTTTTTGCGCGCGCACTGGAAGCTTGCGGGCCTGCCCCAGGGCTTTCAGATTCTTGATGCGGGCGACACCGTGGCCGCCGTGAAGCGCGTCATCAAGGGCATGAAGCTCGACGAAGAGCGCTTTGTGCCCAAGCAGGTGGCCTGGTTTATTGCAGGCGCCAAAGAAGACGGCCTGCGCCCGCAAGACATGGAGCAGCGCGACGAGCAAACCCGCCGCTTGGTCAGCATCTACCAGGCCTACGAGGACCAATGCCTGCGCGAAGGCGTGGTGGACTTTGCCGAGCTCATGCTGCGCTCCTACGAGCTGCTGCGCGACAACGCCGAGCTGCGCGCGCACTACCAGCGCCGCTTCCAGCATGTGCTGGTGGATGAGTTTCAAGACACCAACCGCCTGCAATACGCCTGGCTCAAGATGTTCGCGCCCCCCGGCAGCCAGCAGTGCGTGTTTGCCGTGGGCGACGACGACCAAAGCATCTACGCCTTTCGCGGCGCACGCGTGGGCAATATGGCCGACTTCGAGCGCGAGTACCGCGTGCGCCAGGTGGTCAAGCTGGAGCAGAACTACCGCTCCTTTGGCAACATCCTGGACTGCGCCAACGCCCTCATCAGCCACAACAAAAGCCGCTTGGGCAAGAACCTGCGCACCGAAGCCGGGCCCGGTGAACCTGTGCGCGTGAACGAAGCCGCCAGTGACTACGCCGAAGCCCAGTGGCTGCTGGAAGAAGCCCAGGCCCTGCACCGCCAGGGGCTGGCACGCAGCCAGATTGCCGTGCTCTACCGCAGCAATGCGCAGTCGCGCGTGGTGGAGTCAGCGCTGTTCAACGCCGGCATTCCCTACCGGGTGTATGGCGGGCTGCGCTTTTTCGAGCGCGCCGAAGTCAAGCACGCCCTGGCCTATTTGCGCCTGATTGAAAACGCCAACGACGACACCAGCTTTTTGCGCGTGGTGAACTTCCCGGCGCGCGGCATTGGCGCGCGCACCATCGAGCAGCTGCAAGACGCCGCGCGTGCCAGCGGGCGCAGCCTCTACCAAAGCGTGGGCGCGGTGGGCGGGCGTGGTGGCAGCAGCCTGGGGGCTTTTGTGGCCCTGGTGGAGGGCCTGCGCCAAGCCACCGTGGGGCTGACACTGCGCGAGATCATCGAGCACATGCTGCACGCCAGCGGCCTGCAGGATTTCTACCGTGCCGAGAAAGAGGGCGCGGACCGGCTGGAGAACTTGGATGAGTTGATCAACGCCGCCGAGGCCTTTGTCACCCAGGAGGGCTTTGGCAAAGACGCCGTGGCGCTGCCGGTGGATGAGTCTGGCGCGGGCTATGCGCCCGGCGATCTGGCCCCGGGCTTGCCCGTGGCGCCAGCCCCCGCGGCCACCCCTGTGCCCGATGCCGAGACGGGCGAGATCATGTCGCCGCTGGCGGCGTTTTTGTCGCATGCCTCGCTGGAGGCGGGCGACAACCAAGCGCAGGCCGGGCAGGACGCCTTGCAGCTCATGACTGTGCATGCGGCCAAGGGCCTGGAGTTCGACGCCGTCTTTTTGACCGGGCTGGAAGAGGGCCTGTTCCCGCACGAGAACGCGCTGTCCGACCCCGACGGGCTGGAGGAAGAGCGCCGCCTCATGTATGTGGCCATCACGCGGGCGCGCCAGCGGCTCTACATCAGCTTTTGCCAGACCCGCATGCTGCACGGGCAGACGCGCTACAACATCAAGAGCCGCTTTTTGGAGGAGCTGCCCGAGCCCTGCCTGAAGTGGCTGACACCGCGCCACCAGGGCTTTGGCTCGGGCTTTGAGCGCGGCTACCAGCAGGCCTGGGAGCGTGGCAGCGGGCTCAAATCCATGGTTGGCGCCGGGCGTGTGGAGCCCCAGGCCCCACCGGCGGCGCTGCAAAAGTCCGCAGCGGCCAAGACCGGTGCGGAATTCGGCGGCTTGCGTGTGGGCAAGGGCGTGTTCCACACCAAGTTCGGTGAGGGCGTGCTGCTCACCCTTGAGGGCAGCGGTGCGGATGCACGCGCCCAAGTCAACTTCGGGCGCCACGGCATCAAGTGGCTGGCCCTGAGCGTGGCCAAGCTCACGCCCATCGACTGAGGTCTTCAGCCCTGGACGTGAGTGGGGCCCTTACTTGCGCAGCTTGATGCTGCTGAGCTCGCCTGTGAGGTAGCCCACCGCCGCGCCAAAACGGTTTTTGTAGTTGGCGTTGATCAGCGGCTCCAGCGTGGACTTGACCACGCCGTGGATGCCCGTCCAGTCACCCGGGTGCTGGAAGTTGCTGGTGATGTAGGTCCAGCCGTTGAGATCGTCCACCACGCCCAGGCCCGTGGCTTCAGCACCTGCGGGCATGGACATCAAGCGGCTGAGCTGCTTGGTGTCGACGTTGTAGGCCCACACGAAGTTGTTGACGTGCTGACCGCTGTCTTCACCGATGAAGAGGGTGCGCAGCTTTTCCGAGAACTTGAGGTTGTCGGGGTTGGCGATTTTGTCGGGGTTGCCCGTGTTGCCCAGGGCATCGGCGCTGATGTCTTCACCGGTGATGAGCATCTTGCTGCTGCTGGGCACCCAGTCGCTGGCCATGGCGCCACCGGCCGTGTCTTTCTGGCCGCTGCTCAAGCTATGGGCCAGGATGCCACCGGCCACCAAGGCTTTGTCCATGCCGACGTTGTAAGCCTCATTGTTGGCGGCGTGGCCCTTGACCATGGAGGTCTGGATGTTTTGCAGCGCTGAGTAGGCCACCTTGTCTTTGATGTTGACGGTGGTGCCTTCCATCTTGGTGAAGGCCATGGAGCCGCCCATCAGCGCGGCGTAGCGGTGGGTTTCCAGGAAGGCCGCTGCCTTTTCCATGCCGGGCTTGAGCTTGACCCACTGCACCTTGCCGCCGAGCCAGATCTTGGTGAAGCTGGCGTCTTGCGGGTCGGTGGTTTTGACCTCCATGATGTCGGTGGGCTGCAGCGTGTCGGCCATGCGTTCGATTTCCGCGCTGGTGGCCGAGCCGAGCTTGATCCAGCTGATGTTGGCGCCTGCCGCAGCGGGGTCGACTGAGAGGCCCGCGGCAAAACGCGCCACGTACAGCGTGCCCGCAGAGAGGTCTTTTTCCTTGTCAGCGACGAAGAGGAACAGGCCGCCGTTGGTGGCGTCGTCGCCCATCAGCGCCGTGCGGTTGTCGGGCATGACTTGAATCAGCTCATGCGAGATGCGGCCCAGGCAGTAGTGCTTTTTGATGCTGGCGCTGCCGTCGGGGTTGACCGTCACCTCGGGCAGGTGCCCGTAGTGGTAGGGCTTGGCCGTGGTTTCGTCGCCGAACAGATTCTTGCTGTAGGCCTTGAATTGGGCGTTCGAGGCGATGGTGAAGGCGTCGGGCTCGTACTCTTCGCTGGAGAGGTGGGTGCCCCAGGGCGAGAGACTTGAGCCGCAGGTGATCCACAGACCATGCACGCTGGAGGTGTCCACGCGGTGGTATTTCACCAGCGTGAGCTTGCCGGTGTTGGGGTCTTGGTCCAGGCTCAGCACGGCAATGGGCGAGGGCAGCTTGCCGTACATATCGGTCTTGCCGTCTTGCGCCCAGGTGGTGTATTCAAACTGCACCACGGCAAACACGGCCTTGCCTTTGATGCCGGCGACGGTGGCGTTGGGCAGGCTCAGCAGCGAGGTGCCATCGGGCGAATCCGAGAAGAACTGGCGCGGCTTGTCGGCCACGCTGTTGTCCATGATGGGCTGGTTGCGGATGTCGTAGTAGCCGCCGGCCAGCACGGTGCCGCCCTGGCCATCGGGGACCATGTCGCCCGTGACGAAAAAGGGCGCGTAGGCGAGCTTGAAGGTTTGGGTGCTGCCGTCAGACAACGCCACGTCGAGGGCCGAGCCCACTGAGGTTTGCGCCATGGCAGCCGCTGCGCTGAGGGTGGGCGCGGCCATGCCCTTGAAGGTGGCGGACACCAGGGTGGGCAGGGCCACATCGTCACTGCCCCCACCGCAGGCGCTCAACAAGGAAGCAGCACCGCCACTCAAGGGCAGCAGTGTGGTGGCCGACAGGAATTTCAGGGCCTGGCGGCGCGAGGGTTGGGAGACTTGCGTCATGCTGAGGAACTCCATTCCATACAAAGCTGCAGATGGCAGGCAATGTAGGCAGCCCATATGTCAGGGCAGTGACGGTGTTCCCCGCACTTTGGGGTGTGGCGCCGCCAGCACTGTGGCGGCGCAAGCCCATCAGGCCCTGGGTTCGTCCAGCACGTCTTTGGGCGCACCAAACATAAAGCAGTCGATGAAGGTGAAGTAGAGCGAGCAGTAGAACGCTGTGCTGATGATGCCCCCCACCACCATGGCCACCAGGGGCAGCAGCACGCCCAAGCCCAGCAGGCTCAGCGGCAAGGCCAGGGCGGTGCTGCAAAGCATCACCAAGCTGGCCCAGGCCAGGGCCGACAGGGCAAACGCGCTCTTGTTGCGCCACACGCCCAGGGTGCTGGAAAACAGCGCCTGCATGGGGCCTTGGCCGGCCCAATGCACCAGAGCAGGGGCATGCCAAAAGGGCACGGACAGCAGCGCAGTGAGCCCCAGGCGGGTGACCGCGCCCCAGAACAGGCGTGGGTCTTCCAGGGCGAGCTTGGTCGCGGCGGCACCAGCCTCGCCTTGCTGCAGCGCGTCTTGCAGCGCGCCGAAGGCGCCGCCGTCCACCCAGTCGCTGAGCATCATCACCAGCACCGTGGCTGCAGCGTAGGCCGCGCCCAAGATCAGCTGTGAGCGGCGGCGCTGGGGCGTGAGCTGCAGCGGCTGCGCGAACACCGCCATGGTGGGGGTTTGCGCCTGCAGCACCATGTGCGTGGCCAACATAAAGCCCAAAGACACCAGCGGCAGCGCGGCCAGCACCAGCAGCGGGCCCAGCGCGGGCAGCAACATCAGCAACAGGCTGCAGAGCAGGAACAGTCCGAACATGCTGGTCAGGGCCATGGGTTTGCGCTGCAGCACTTTGAGGCCGTGGCGCACCCACAGGTAGCCATTGCGGGGCGGAACGTTTTGGAGATGGAGGTTCATTCTGTCGTGGCCAAGGCGTGCCAGGGCTGCTGCACGCGCTGGCGCAGCACTCTTTCGAAGTGGCTGGGGTCGTGGGGGGTGAGCAGGCTGGCTTCGCGCGGCAGGTGGAAATCCCACAGGCGCGACACCCAAAAGCGCAGCGCCGCACCGCGCAGCATGCCCGGCAGCAGGCGGTGCTCGGCACCGCTGAGCGGGCGCACGCCCTCGTAAGCTGCCACCAGCGCGGCGGCGCGCTCTTCGTGCAGCCGCCCGCTGGCCAAGTCTATGCACCAGTCGTTGATGCACACGGCCATGTCAAACAGCCAGCTGTCCACGCCCGCGAAGTAGAAGTCAAACAAGCCCGAGAGCCGCTCGCGGCCCGGTTGACCGAGCTCATCTTCAAACATGGCGTTGTCTCTGAAGAGGTCGGCATGGATGGGCCCGCGCGGCAGCAAGGCGGCTTGGTGGGCGAACTGCTGCTGGAAGGCCAGCTCGGCCTGGATCAGCTCGGCCTGCGCGGCGTCCAGATGGGGCAGCACCACGGGCACGGTTTCTTCCCACCAGGGCAGGGCGCGCAGATTGGGCTGGTGCAGGGCAAAGTCCTGCGCAGCCAGATGCATGCGCGCCAGCATGGCGCCGAGCTGCTCGCAGTGGTAGGCGTTGGGCGCCAGCTGGTGGCTGCCGCGCAGCTTGCTCACCACCGCAGCGGGCTTGCCCGCCAGGCTGTGCAGGATGCGGCCTTGGGCGTCGGCGCGCGGCTCGGGCACCGGAATGCCGCGCTGCGCGAGGTGGCGCATCAGCTCCAGATAAAACGGCAGCTGCTGGGCGCTGAGGCGCTCGAACACGGTCAGGACGAACTCGCCCTGATCGGTGGTGACAAAGTAGTTGGTGTTCTCAATGCCTGCGCTGATGCCGCGCAGCTGCTGCAGCGGGCCCAGACCCAGCGCGTTCAACAGCGGTTGAGCCAGTTGCGGCGTGACAGTGGTGAAGACGGCCATAGGGTGGGGCTGTAGGGGCGAAAAAGCAGCAGCACAGCGCAGGGAAGGCCGTGTCACAGGCAGGGCGCCGGAGCTCTCACAGAGCCCAACCCTGGTGGGGGTGGGGCCGGTTTGTGTGACTGCCTCGGGCGGATTTGCAAATTCTATGCGCCCGCCTCATACCCCCACCGCGTGTGCTTGGACCCGCGTATGGGGGTGGCTTTGCAACAATGCACGCATGAGCACACCCATTTTGCTGCTGGTCGACGGCTCCAGCTTCCTCTACCGCGCCTTTCACGCCATGCCCGATCTGCGCGGCCCTGCCAACCAGCCCACCGGGGCGCTGCGCGGCATGATCAACATGATGCGAGCCTTGCGCAGCGATATTGGCGCGGCCCATGCGGCCTGCGTGTTCGACGCCAAGGGCCCCACCTTTCGCGACGAGTGGTACCCCGAGTACAAGGCTCAGCGCGCACCCATGCCCGATGCGCTGCGCGAACAGATCGAGCCCATCCACGAGGCCATGCGGCTCTTGGGCTGGCCGGTGCTGGTGGTGCCCGGCATTGAAGCCGACGATGCCATTGGCACCCTGGCGCGCGTGGCCGAGGCTGCGGGCTATCAGGTCGTGATCGCCACGGGCGACAAAGACTTGGCCCAGCTTGTAAGCCCGCACACCAGCCTGATCAACACCATGGACAAACCCCCCAGTCGCCTGGATGTGGCGGGGGTGCAAGAAAAGTTCGGTGTGCCCCCGGAGCGCATCGTGGACTACCTCACCCTCATGGGCGATGTGGTGGACAACGTGCCTGGGGTGGAGAAGGTCGGCCCCAAAACCGCGGCCAAGTGGATTGCCCAATACGGCTCGCTCGACGGCGTGCTCGCGGCGGCCCAAGACATCAAGGGCGCGGTGGGCGACAACCTGCGCAAAGCCCTGGACTGGCTGCCCACAGGGCGCCGCCTGGTGACGGTGAAGTGCGACTGCGAGCTGCAGGAGCATGTGCCGGGCTGGCCCGCGCTGGACGCCTTGGCTTTGCAGGAGGAACAGCGCGAGGCGTTGGCTGCCTTCTACGCCACGCATGGCTTCAAGTCACTGGCCGTCGAGCTGCGCAGCGACGCCGCCCCGCGCCCGGCGGCTGCGGCGCCAGCCGGTGCCACGCAGGATTTGTTCGCGCAGGCCGAGCCCTCGCCCGAAGCCGCAGCGGTGCAAGGGCAGTACGACATCGTGCAGAGCTGGCCCGACTTTGAGCGCTGGCTGGCGCGCCTGGAGGCCGCCGAGCTGGTGGCCTTTGACACCGAGACCGACTCGCTGGACCCCATGGCGGCGCGCATCGTCGGCCTGTCGTTCAGCGACAAAGTCGGCCAGGGCTGCTACATCCCCTTGGCCCACAGCGGCCCAGACACCCCCACCCAGCTGCCGCTGGCTGAGGTGCTGGAGCGGCTGCGCCCCTGGTTGCAAGACCCCGCGCGTGCCAAGGTGGGCCAGAACATCAAGTACGACTGGCATGTGCTGGCCAACCACGGCATCGCGGTGGCGGGCTACGCCCACGACACCATGCTGCAGAGCTATGTGCTGGAGGCGCACAAAACCCATGGCCTGGAGGCCCTGGCGCAGCGCCACCTCGGCCGCAGCGGGCTGAGCTACGAAGAGCTCTGCGGCAAGGGCGCGCAGCAAATTCCTTTTGCCCAAGTCGATGTGGCGCGCGCCGCGCAGTACAGCGGCGAGGACTCGGACATGACTTTGCACGTCTGCCAAACCCTGCTGCCCCAGGTGCAGGCCGATGCAGGCTTGCAGCGCGTCTACCGCGACATCGAGCTGCCCGTGGCCCTGGTGCTGGGCCGCATTGAGCGCACCGGCGTGTTGATCGACGCGGCCATGCTCAACGCCCAAAGCCATGAGCTGGGCCAGCGCCTGCTGCACATCGAGCAAGAGGCCTATGCCATTGCCGGTCAGCCCTTCAATATGGGCAGCCCCAAGCAGATTGGCGAAATCCTCTTCAACCGCCTGGGTCTGCCGGTGGTCAAGCGCACGGCCACGGGTGCGCCGTCGACGGATGAAGAGGTGCTGGACAAGCTGGCGCAGGACTACCCGCTGCCGGCCAAGATTCTGGAATACCGCAGCCTCGCCAAGCTCAAGAGCACCTACACCGACAAGCTGCCGCTGCAAATCAACCCCACCACGGGGCGCGTCCACACCAACTACGCGCAGGCCGTGGCGGTGACAGGGCGGCTCTCCAGCAACGAGCCGAATTTGCAAAACATCCCTGTGCGCACGGCCGAAGGCCGCCGCGTGCGCGAGGCCTTTGTGGCGCCGCCGGGCTGCGTCATTGCCAGCGCCGACTATTCGCAAATCGAGCTGCGCATCATGGCCCACATCAGCCAGGACCCGGGCTTGCTCGGCGCCTTCCAGCAGGGCCAAGACGTCCACCGCGCCACCGCGGCCGAAGTCTTTGGCGTGGCCCTTGATGCCGTCACGCCCGAGCAGCGTCGCTATGCCAAGACCATCAACTTCGGGCTCATCTATGGCATGGGGGCTTTTGGGCTGGCGCAGTCGCTGGGCATAGACAACAAAGCGGCCAAGGACTACATCGAGCGCTACTTCACGCGCTTTGCCGGGGTCAAGCGCTATATGGACGAAACACGCGAAGCCGCCAAGGCTCGCGGCTATGTGGAGACGGTGTTTGGGCGCCGCCTGTGGCTGCCCGAGATCAACTCCGGCAACGGGCCGCGCCGCGCCGGTGCCGAGCGCCAGGCCATCAACGCCCCCATGCAGGGCACAGCGGCCGACCTCATCAAGCTGGCCATGCTGGCGGTGCAAAAGGCGCTGGACGAGGAGGGCAAGCAGACCCGCATCGTGATGCAGGTCCACGATGAACTGGTGTTTGAAGTGCCCGAAGCCGAGCTGGACTGGGTGCGCACCCACATCCCGCGCCTCATGGCCGGTGTGGCTGATTTGCGTGTGCCACTGCTGGCCGAGGTGGGCGTGGGCGCGAGCTGGGAGGCCGCGCACTGAGCTGAGGTGCCTGGCGGGCTCAGGCGCGACTGCGTGTCGCGTCTGGCTGTGACTTCAGCGCCTGGCGGGGGACAGGTGTCGCCCATGCGGGTGGCGCCGTAAAGCCGCAGATGTCCCAGTCAGTCCATGATGCCGCGCTTGCCGTGCGGCAAATATTGCTCTGGCTTGCCCATGGGGGGCAAGTCATGAATGTATTTGCCAATAACGGGAGTAATGAATGAGAGCAATTTCAACTTGGCGTGCCACGGTGCTTGCCGCAGCTTTGGCGCTGGGTGCTAGCGTTGGCGCACAGGCCAAGGACAGCGCTGCGACCACCCAGTTCATAGACCTGGGAGCCAAGAGCAGCGCCATCACCGCGCAAACGACGCAGAGCTACGAGTTGAACCTCAACGATGTGGCCAGCCGTGGCAGTCTGGGGGCACCCGGCAACAGCGTGCTGGAGCTGCAGGTGGGTGCTAACGCCACCATCACCTCGTTGCAGTGGGACTTGTCGCTGACGGCTTTTGATCCGAGCTGGCTGTCGGAACTGCGGGTCACGTTCTCTGACAAGGACGGTCTTGATGGGCTCACCTTCACCCCGGGTGTGGGTGAACAGCGCTCCGGCACGCAAACCTTTAGCGGCAATGCCGATATCGCGGCGGCGGGCCTGAGCTTCCAGGTGGGCTCCGATGGCGTGCTGCGCTTGGAGTTCCATGAGGGCTTTGTGGACGGCGGCAACCCCGATGGCTTGTGGAACGGCAAGCTGACCTTTGGTGTCTCGCCTGTGCCCGAACCCAGCACTTATGCGCTGATGGCCCTGGGCCTGCTGGCCGTGGGCGCAGCATCGCGCCGCCGCGCGAGTTGAGCGGGCTTGGCGCTCAGGCGCCAAGCGGTTTGAGATGAAGCAGGGTGGCCTTTGCGCTGCCACCCGCCAACGCCCGTCACCCCTGGGGTGCACGGGCTTTTTTACTGGGCGTGCTCAGCGCTGGATCCAGGCGTCACGCCAGTGCGAACCCACACCGGGCTCGAAGTGCGGGGTGCTGGGCGACCACTGCACGCAGTAGCCGTTGTTGGGCCAGGGGCGGCATTCGTACAGGCGGCCGTCCTTGGGCTGCAGCACCACGGTGCCGGCCTTGTACTGACGCAGCCCTTCGGGGAAGGTGAACTGCGCTGCGCCGGGCGGTGTGGCGGGGCCGCTGAGCATAAAGTCCGCTGTCTTTTGCACCAAAGCGCCACTGCCCTTGACCACGCCCTTGACCACCAGCTGGTGGTGGCCGGGCTGCGCAGGCTTGATCACCAGCGCGAGCTGTCGGCCCGTGTTGTTCAAGCTCAGGCTTTGTGTGGCACGCGTGGTGCCAGCGTGGTCCAGCACCGTGGCCGTGATGTCGAGTTCACCCACGGCGGTGATCGAGACGTTCAGCGTCGCTTGGCCGTTGGCAATGGCCAGCTGGCTGGGCACGCTGCCCAGCAGCAGGTCCACATTGGGCGCGGCTGCCTTGTCGATTTGCACTTCCACGCGCGCAATGCCGCTGCTGGCTTGGGCAAAAACTTCGTTGCGGCCGGGCGCGGGGGCGATGCGGCCATCAGCACCGCGCTGACCGGCGCGCAGCAGGGGCTGCTCGGCGTTGATGCGCTGGGCCAGCAGGAAAGGCCAGGTGTTGGGGTGGCCATCGCTGGCGCTGCCAATGCGCACTTGCGTGCTGAGCTCGCGGCGCTCGCCCTGGGCATCAAACACGCGTGTCGCCACGCGGTCGCCCACGCTCAAGTCCACCGAGGGGTTGATGGCGCCACGTGCTTCCCAGGTGGCTGCGGGTGGCGTGGGGGTGCTGCCGTCTTGGAACACCACATCGGCCACGTTGTAGAAGCTCATGGGCGTGTCGCCCACCTCCCAGACCGCCAGCACGATTTGATAGCCGCTGCGCGCGGGCACCTGGCAGTTGTGCGTCAACACCTTGGGCGGCTGGCGCATGCCGCCGTCGTGGGTGCAAAACGGCTCGCTTTCAAAAGACGAGCGCGACAGCTGCGCGTTGGGGTTCCAGCCCTGGCGGGTGATGTAGTAGCGGAAGTTGCGCGTGACGTGGTTGGCCGTGAAGGTCCAGGTGAAGTTTTGTGCACCCGCGCTGATAGGGCGCTTGGCCCAGCGGCTGCTGCTTTGCTCGTTGAGTGCACCGAACTGCACCAGCCCCGCACTGGCAATCTGCCCGTCCGCAGGTCCGCGCGCGGGGTAGCCCGAGAGGCCTTCCACGCTTTGCGGTTCCCACTGCACTGCGCCGCACTGGGTGTTGGCGCCGGTTTTGCAAAGCAAGGCGCGAGATTGAGGCTGGCTGAGGTAGCCATGGGCTTGCGCGCTGGAGGCCAAGCCCAGCGCAAACAGCGCGCCAGTGGCCAGCAGGCCCAGGCGTGGCAAGGGGTAAGGCAATGTCATAAATCTCCCTGTTCTTTGTGCGACGAAAACAAAAACACGCCTGGGTTGGCCGGCGTGCTGGGCGCCGATTGTGGGGTGAGGGCGGCTGCAGCCAGCGGCTGTGGACTGGGTTTGCAACAAAGGGTTGCACCCGCAACAGCTGTGTCACGCCTGTTGTGCGCGCTGCGAGCAATGCAGGGCTTTGGCACCTTGTTCGCTAACAGCTTTTGGCACGGTGCTAAAGCCGTTTTGCAGGCCCTGCTCCTGTAGCATGGCGCCCCATGAATTGGCCCTATGAACTGCAAATCGGCTGGCGCTACACGCGCGCGGGCCAAGGCGGGCGGCGCAACCGCTTTATTTCCTTCATCTCCGGCGTGTCGGTGCTGGGCATTGCGCTGGGGGTGGCGGCGCTCATCATCGTGCTGTCGGTGATGAATGGCTTTCAAAAAGAGGTGCGTGACCGCATGCTCTCTGTGGTGGCCCATGTGGAGATCAGCAGCTACAGCGGCGAGGCGCTGGAGGATTGGCAGGCGCTGGCCCAGCAGGCAAAGTCAGCCGCCACCACGCCTGTGCGCGCGGCCGCACCTTTTGTGACCTCTCAAGTGCTGGTGGCCCGTGGTGAAGACATGCGCGGCGCGCTGCTGCGCGGCATTGAACCCGAGGCCGAAGCGCAGCTGACCGATGTGGCCGCTGCCTTGCATCAAGAAGGCTTGCTGCAGGTGCTGCAGCCGGGGCAGTGGAACATCATTTTGGGCGTGGAGCTGGCGCGCCAGCTGGGCGTGCAAAAGGGCGACCAAATCTCGGTGGTGCCGCCTTCGGCCCAGGTCACGCCGGCGGGGGTGATGCCGCGTGTCAAACAGTTCCGCGTGGCAGGTGTGTTCAGCGCCGGCCATTTTGAATACGACAGCGGCATGGCCCTGGTGCATGCGCGCGATGCCGCGGCGCTGCTGCGCACCGGTGGCGTGACGGGCGTGCAGCTGCGCCTGGCTGATGTGCATGCCGCGCGCCAAGCGGGCGATGTGCTGGCTGGCACGCTGGGCCCGCAGTACCGGGTGCGGGACTGGACGCGCACCAACGCCCACTGGTATGACGCGGTGCAGGTGGAAAAGCGCATGATGGGCATCATCCTGACGCTGATCGTGGCCGTGGCCGCCTTCAATCTGGTGTCCTCGCTGGTGATGTCGGTGACGGAAAAGCAGGCCGACATCGCCATCCTGCGCACTTTGGGGGCGAGCCCGCGCTCCATCATGTGCATCTTCATCACCCAAGGCGCGCTGGCCGGGGTGTTTGGCACCCTCAGCGGCGTGGCTTTGGGGTTGGGCGTGGCCACCCATCTGGACGTCATCGTCCCGGCCATTGAGCGCCTCTTCAATACCCAGTTCCTGCCGGCCAGCATGTACTTGATCAGCCATATGCCCAGCGACCCGCGCGCTGCAGACATCGTGCCCATCACCTTGAATTCGCTGGCGCTGTCGCTGCTGGCAACGCTCTACCCCAGCTGGCGCGCCAGCCGCGTGCAACCGGCGGAGGCGCTGCGCTATGAGTGAGCTCAACAGCACGGCACCGGTTCTGCAAGCTCAGGGCTTGAGCCGCCGCTACCAACAAGGGGGCCTGGACGTCACGGTGTTCCAGGGCATGGATTTGAGCGTGCGCGCAGGCCAAACGCTGGCTGTGGTGGGCGCCTCGGGTTCGGGCAAAAGCACCTTGCTGCATTTGCTCGGCGGGCTGGATGTGCCCAGCGCCGGGCGCGTGCTGGTCAAGGGCCAGGACCTGGCGCAGCTCAGCGAAGCGCAGCGCGGCCAGTGGCGCAACCGCCACCTGGGCTTTGTCTACCAGTTCCACCACCTGCTGCCGGAATTCAGCGCGCTGGACAACGTGGCCTTGCCCCTGCGCATACGCCGTGTGCCGCAGGCCCAGGCGCGTGAGGCCGCACAGCACATGCTGCAGCGCGTGGGCCTGGGGCCGCGCGTGGCGCACCGCCCCAGCGAACTCTCGGGGGGCGAACGCCAGCGGGTGGCGCTGGCACGCGCTTTGGTCACGCAGCCCAGCTGCGTGCTGGCCGATGAGCCCACGGGCAATCTGGACCGAGGCACGGCCAACCAGGTGTTTGAGCTCATGCTGGAGTTGGCGCAGTCGCAAGGCACAGCCTTTGTGATGGTGACGCACGACACCCAGTTGGCACAGCGCTGCAACGACGTCTTGCACCTGGGGGCCTGAGCGCCGCACTGTGTTGCAATGCTGGGTCGGCCCCGCCGTGGGGCCCTAGGGAGACCACGCATGGCGGCGCAGCGCTACGTCTTGAAGTTATCTTGCCCGGATCGTCCGGGCATTGTTCATGCCGTCAGCGGCTGCTTGTTGGTGGCCGAGGGCAACATCCTGAGTTCGGCGCAGTACGGCGACCCTGACGCGCAGCGCTTTTTCATGCGCATCGAGTTCGAAAGCCCTCAGACCCTGGCCGTGCTGCGCCAGGCCTTGGCAGCGCTGGGCCGCGATCTGCACATGGAGTGGAGTGTGGTGGCCAGCAGCGCCAAGATGCGCACCTTGCTGCTGGTGTCGCAGTTCGGGCATTGCCTCAATGATTTGCTGTTTCGCGTGCAGTCCCAGCATCTGAACATCGAGGTGCCGGCCATTGTGTCCAACCACCGGGATTTCGAGCCGCTGGCGCAGTCTCACGGCATTGCCTTTCACCACCTGCCACTGCTGAAGGCCACGCCCGAGCAAAAAGCCCAGCAAGAACAGGCGTTGCTGGCTTTGATCGAAGACTTGCAGATCGAGCTGGTGGTGCTGGCGCGCTATATGCAGGTGCTCTCACCCCAGCTGTGCGAGGCATTGCGCGGGCGAGCCATCAACATCCACCACGGCCTGCTGCCCAGCTTCAAGGGCGCGCGACCCTACCACCAGGCGCATGAGCGCGGGGTCAAGCTCATCGGCGCCACGGCACATTACGTCACGGCCGATTTGGACGAGGGCCCCATCATCGAGCAGGAGGTGGCACGCATCGACCACAGCATGAGCCCGCAACAGCTGGTGGCCGTGGGCCGCGACCTGGAGTGCCTGGCGCTGGCGCGTGCCATTCAGTGGCAGGCCGAGCACCGCGTGCTGCTCAACGGCCAGCGCACGGTGGTGTTTCGTTAGCCGCCCATACGCTCATGTGGATTGACACCCACTGCCATCTGGACGCCACGGAATTCGACACCGACCGCGAGGCCGTGCTGCTGCGCGCACGCAGTGCGGGCGTGGTGCAGCTGGTGCTGCCCGGCGTCAGCTCGGCGCAGATGGAGCCCATGCGCGACATGGCGCAGCGCTGGGGTCTGGCCTATGCGCTGGGCATTCACCCGCTGTATGTGCAGGGCGAGGGCGAAGCCGCGCTGGAGCAGCTGGCGCAAGCGCTGGCACGCTGGCGCGACGACCCGCTGCTGGTGGCGGTGGGCGAAATCGGGCTGGACTACTTTGTGCCGGGCCTGGATGTGCACAAGCAGCAAGTCTTTTTGCAAGCGCAGCTGCGCCTGGCGGCGCAACACGGGCTGCCCGTGCTGCTGCACAGCCGCCGCAGCGTGGACCATGTGCTGGCCGCGCTGCGCCGCACACCTGTGGTGGGCGGCCTGGCCCACGCCTTCAACGGCAGCCTGCAGCAAGCCCAGCACTTCATCAGCCTGGGCTTCAAGCTGGGCATGGGCGGTGCCCTGACTTTTGAGCGCGCGCTGCAAATCCGCCGCCTCGCCAGCCAGCTGCCTGTGGAGGCGTTGGTGCTGGAAACCGACGCGCCTGACATGCCGCCGCACTGGCTTTACAAAACCGCCGCCCAGCGCCGCGCCGGGGAGCACAGTCGCAACGAGCCCGCGCAGCTGCCGCGCATTGCCGCCGAGTTGGCGCAGCTGCGCGGCGCGGCTTGCGATGCCGCCTTTGCCGCGCAGCTCAAGACCAACAGCCTGCAGGCCCTGCCCAGGCTGGCAGGGCTGCTGCCGCGCGCTTAGCGCGTGCGCGGTGCCAGCGGTGTTTCGGGCACGGGGTAGCCCGCCGCGCCGAAGGTGGCCACCACGGCCTTGTGGGTGTCGAAGTACACCTGCCAGTAGTGGTCGGTGTGGGTGTAGGGGCGCACGCACAGCAGTGGGCCCTCGGGCGTGAAGGACAGAATCTCGATGTCCGGTGCGGGCGAGGCCTTCACATTGGCAATGGCGGCAATGACCGGGCGCAGCCGTTCGATGGCCTCGTTGGGGTCCACGCTATTGGCCACCTTGGCCACGCAGTCCACCCGGCGGTGGGGCAGGGTGCTGAAGTTTTGGATGGTGTCCGAAAAAATCTTGTTGTTGCCAACAATGGTTTGCACGTTGTCGGGGGTGATGACGGTGGTGCCGAACAGTCCAATCTCGCTGACGGTGCCGACCACCCCGCCCACCTGAACAAAATCACCCACCTTGAAGGGGCGCAAGACCTGCATGAAGACGCCCGCCGCGAAATGCGTCAGCAGACCGCCCCAGGCCGTGCCTATGGCCAAACCCGCACCTGCCAGCAAGGCAGCAAAGGAGGTGGTTTGGATGCCGAAGATGTCCAAGATCGCCAGCACCAGCACGATGTTCAGCAACACCGTCAGGATGGAGCGCAGATAGGTGGACAAGGTGGCATCGATGCGTCGCCCGGCCTCCAGTGCTTTGGTCACCAGCCCCACGGCCAGGCCAATGATCCAGCGCCCGATGATCCACGCGGCCAGGGCTGCGGCCACTTTTAGCGCCAAATCAGTGCCGTGGGTGCTGACAAAATCCCATAGCGCTTGAGTGTTTAGGTTCGATGTGTTCATGATGTCCTTTCGCAGGGTGAGGGCCCGCCACCGGTCGGGGCGCGCGCGAGCCACTGTGTAACGCTCGGCGAGACTTACAGTCCCCCCCTATCTGAGCGAGTTCTGAGGCTACAACACTCGTGTCCCCTGTGCTGGGGTGCTTGCCCTGGCTCTGAGCGCTCTGCCCTTTTGAAAGACTTACTGACTTGACTACGCGAAAAACCAGCCGCCAGGACCACACGCCCGCCACGCTGAGTGAGGCCGATGGCGTGCGTTACCTGCACTTGGATTCCATCTGGGTGCAGGGCGCCATGCGCATACGCAAGCCCCTGCATCTGGAGCTGGAATACATCCAGCGCATGATGGCCTGGATGCTGTGGCGGCCCAGCGCCGAGCTGTGTCGTGGCCGTGCCGTGCAACTGGGCCTGGGGGCGGGGGCGCTGACGCGTTTTGCTCACAGCCGCCTGCGCATGCACACCACGGCGGTGGAGTTCAATCCCAGCGTCATCTCCGCTTGCCGCACCTGGTTTCACCTGCCGCAGGACACGGCCCGTCTGGCGGTGGTGCAAGCTGACGCTGCGCACTGGGTGGCCGATGCCCAGCACTGGGATCAGGTGCAGGTCTTGAATGTCGACCTCTACGACCACGACGCCGCAGGCCCCGTGCTCGACAGCGAAGAGTTCTACAGCCTGTGCCGCAAGACCCTGGTCCCTGGCGGGCTGATGACCGTCAACCTCTTCGGACGCCACGCCAGCTTCGCGCTGAGCGCACGCCGCATTGCCAAGGCTTTTGGGTCTGACCAAGTCTGGCAACTGGCCCCCACGCGAGAGGGCAACACCGTGGTGGTGGCCGCCAACGGCGTGACCGTGCCTGACCGCGAAGAACTGCTGCGCCGTGCCGCGCACATCGAGGCGCGCTTTGACCTACCCGCCACCAAATGGCTGCGCCTGGTGCGCCCCCTGCCGCTGAGCATTTTGCAAACCCCAGAGGGAGAGGGCGATGATTGAACCCAGCAAGTCCGCGCCAGCCTCGGGGCGCCACGCCTCTGCTGCTGCGGCCGAGCATAGGCTCGACTGGCGGCAAATCCTCAAGTGGTTGCAGGCCGATGGTTGGTTGGATGCCGCCCAGGTGGCTCGTGTCGAATCTCGTTTTGGCTCGGGCGACAGCAGCCAGCACGCGCTGGTGCGCTTGGGTTCAGCAGACCTGCTGCGAGCCGACAACGGCAAAGTCATCGACGTTGAAATGCTCACCGAGTGGTTGGCCGGGCGGCTGAAGATGGGCTATGTGCGCATCGACCCACTCAAAGTCGATGTGGGCCGCGTGGCTGATGTCATGTCCGCACACTATGCCGAGGCCCGGCGCTGCCTGCCGCTGCAGGTGACGCTGACGGAAGTCGTGGTGGCCACGGCCGAGCCCCTCATGGCGGGCTGGGTGGCCCAGATCGAATCCCACCTGCGCCGCAGTGTGCGTTTGGTGCTGGCCAACCCCACCGACATTGCGCGCTACACCACCGAGTTCTACACCCTGGCGCGCTCGGTTCGCGCCGCCATCAAAAACGGTGAGGTCAGCCAGACCGCGAGCTTTGAACAACTGGTGGAGCTGGGCCGCAGCAACCGCCAGCTCGACGCCAACGATCAAGGCGTGGTGCAGGTGGTGGATTGGCTGTGGCAATACGCGTTTGACCAGCGCGCCAGCGACATCCATCTGGAACCCCGGCGCGATCTGGGCGTGATCCGCTTTCGCATCGATGGTGTGTTGCACACGGTCTACCAACTGCCGCCTGCGGTGTTGGCCGCCATGACCTCACGCATCAAGCTGCTGGGGCGCATGGACGTGGTGGAAAAGCGCCGCCCGCTGGATGGCCGCATCAAGACGCGCAATCCCGCAGGCGAAGAGGTGGAGATGCGGCTCTCCACGCTGCCCACGGCCTTTGGCGAAAAAATGGTCATGCGCATCTTTGACCCGGACACCGCGCTCAAAGATCTGTCGCAGCTGGGCTTTGGCGCCCACGAGGCCGAGCGCTGGCAAGCCCTCATGGCTCGCCCGCACGGTATTGTGTTGGTGACTGGCCCCACGGGCAGCGGTAAGACCTCCACGCTCTACGCCACTTTGAAGCGCTTGGCCACGGACGAGATCAACGTCTGCACCGTCGAGGACCCGATCGAAATGATCGAGCCCAGCTTCAACCAGACCCAGGTGCAGGCCGCGCTGGATCTGGGCTTTGCCGAAGGCCTGCGCGCGCTCATGCGGCAGGACCCCGATGTCATCATGGTCGGCGAAATCCGCGATCTCCAAACTGCCGAGATGGCCATTCAGGCCGCACTCACTGGGCATCTGGTGTTTTCCACGCTGCACACCAACGACTCCGTCAGCGCCATTGCGCGCTTGATGGATCTGGGCGTTCCCAGCTATCTCATCAGCGCCACCGTGATTGGCGTGTTGGCGCAGCGTTTGGTCCGCACCCTCTGCCCCAAGTGCAAACAGCCCGACCCCTCGCTGACGCGCGAGACCTTGGAGGCTGTGAATAAACATTGGCGCATGCATGGCGCGGTGCAGGCCTATCAGCCTGTGGGTTGTCTGGATTGCCGCCACACCGGCTACCGCGGCCGCGCAGGTCTGTTTGAGTTGCTCACCCTGGACGAGCGCTTGGCGCAGCTGGTGCACCCTGCGGGTGATTTGCCCTCAATCCGTCGGCAAGCCCTGCAGCAGGGCTTGCGTCCGCTGCGTTTGGCTGGCGCCATGAAGGTGGCCGAGGGCCTGACCACCCTCGATGAGGTGTTGCGCTGCACCCCGAGTTGGGAGGGGTGATTGCTGAGGGCTGTGGCGCGCAGGCGCCGCGGCTTGCCGTTTCCCCCCATGCCTCGGGCGGCGCGTCGCCCGGACACTGCAAGCCAGTGCATCACGACACGGGCGCGCCATGCGGCACACACGGCACCAGGATTTCTGGGCAGGTTTGGTCTTGCTGGCCATTGGCTTGGGCTTTGCAGTTGGCGCAAGCACTTACCCCGTCGGTTCGGTCGTGGCGCCTGGCCCCGGTTTTTTTCCTCTGCTCGTAGGCAGCTTGCTCAGTGCGGTGGGTGTGTTCATGGCCTTGCTGGCGCCGCGCCAGGGCCGCGCCCGTCCTGCTTGTGAAGGGGTTTCGGCCCGCGCCACGCTGCGCGTGTTGTTCTGCGTGCTGGGCTCCATCGCTGTGTTCACCCTCGGGCTGCCGAGCTTGGGGCTTGTGCTCACCACCTCAGCCGCTGTTTTGCTGGCCTGCTGTGCGGTCAAGGTGATTTCCTGGCGAGCTTCCGTCCTGCTGGCCCTGGCGTTGACGCTGATGAGCAGCCTGCTGTTTGTGTGGGGCTTGGGTCTGGATTGGCCGCTGCTGCCCGCAGCTTGGTTGCGCTGAGGAGCATGCCGATATGGATGGGCTCACGCATCTCCAGGCCGGCTTTCTGACAGCGCTGTCGGCGCCCAACCTGCTATTGGCCTGGTTGGGTGTTTTGCTGGGGACTTTGGTGGGCGTGCTCCCCGGCTTGGGCCCGGTGGCCACCATGGCCATGCTCTTGCCCGCGCTCAACGGTTTGGATGCCACCTCATCGCTCATCCTGCTCGCGGGTATTTATTACGGCGCCCAATACGGCGGTTCCACCACCGCCATCCTGATCAACACGCCAGGCGAAGCCTCTAGCGTCATGACCGCGCTTGATGGCTACCAAATGGCCCAGCAAGGTCGCGCCGCCGCCGCCTTGGCCATCTCGGCCTGGGGCTCATTCTTTGCCGGCTGTGTGGGGACGCTGCTGATGGCGGTGTTTGCCCCCATACTGGCCCAGCTGGCTTTCACCTTTGGCCCTGCCGAACACTTTGCACTTTTGACGCTCGGCTTGGTGGGGGCCATGGTGCTGGCCAATGGAGCGCCACTCAAAGCGGCCGCGATGACCCTGCTGGGCCTGCTGCTGGCGCAAATCAACACCGACGTCATTTCGGGCGTGGCGCGCTATTCGCTGGGCCTGCCGGAACTCAGCGATGGCATTGGCTTTGTCGTCATTGCCATGGGCGTCTTCGGCGTGGGGGAGGTGCTTGTGACGCTGGAGCGCCCACTTGCACAGCGGCGCTCTGTGTCCATGATCAAGCAGGACGGTCGGCTCACCCGCGACGATGTGCGCGAGGCTGTACCGGCCGTGCTGAGGGGGACGGCCATTGGCTCAGTTCTGGGTGTCTTGCCTGGGGGCGGCTTGCTGTTGGCGACCTTTGCCTCGTATGCCCTTGAGCGCAAATGGGTGCGCAATCCCCGCCATCCTTTTGGGCAAGGCGCCATTCAAGGTGTTGCAGGTCCCGAGAGCGCCAACAACGCCGCGGCCCAAACCAGTTTCATTCCCATGCTGACTTTGGGCGTGGCCCCCAATGCTGTCATGGCCTTGCTGCTTGGCGTACTCACTCTTAAAGGTATCGCTCCCGGGCCGGAGGTTCTCAGCACTCACTCCACGCTGTTTTGGGCCTTGGTGGCCTCGATGTGGATTGGCAATGCCATGCTGCTCGTCCTGAACCTGCCCTTGATCGGACTGTGGTGTCGACTGCTCCTGATGCCCTACCCGTATCTCTATCCGGCCATCTTGACTTTTTGCTGCATTGGCGCCTACTCATTGAGCAACAGCAGCTTTGATGTGTTCTTGGTGGGCGTGTTTGCGCTGGGTGGCTATGCGCTGCGCAAGCTCGACTTCGAACTCGCGCCGCTGATGCTGGGCTATGTGGTCGGCGCGCCGCTTGAAGAAAAGCTGCGTCAGGCCCTGCTGTTGGCCCGCGGGGATTGGGCCTACATCGTCTCCCGCCCTATGGCCGCAACGTTCTTGCTCACTGCCTTGGGCTTGGCGGCATGCGCCACATTGAGCCGCCTTCGAAAAGCACGGCATCCTTTGCTGGCAGCTTAGCGCTCAGCGAAGGCGCGAACGCCCCAAGCCGACATCCCGTCGATGACTTCTTCATCCTGCGCTGCGCAATATTTCTCAGGAATTCAATTCAGCGCTCGGAAAGCATGCTACAGTCTGAGTCTTCGCTGATCACTGATGTGTTCGGCGGCTGACGGAAGGTCAGGCGAGAGGTGGTTTGCAAGAGCTGCCGAGTTTTGAAAAAGAATTTTCAAAAAGTGCTTGACAAGAAGTTGATGGTGAGACAAAATCTCGCCTCTTCGCTGATCACTG
>NZ_JBIGHZ010000005.1:0-533977 GCF_043555845.1 Roseateles rivi
GCTCCGCCTCGCCTGCGAGCTCAACCTCGCCCAGCGCCTGCTCTGGATGTTCGGCCAGCGCTTGCAGCATCGCCAGGTAGTGATCGCCCAGCCGCTCGATCGTCGTCGGTTCGAACAGCTCCGCCGCGTAAATGAGCGTGGCCGTCACGGTTCCATCCGCGGCCTCGACCGTCTCCAGGCTCAAGTCGAACTGCGCCTCCCATTCGCGCAGGTCCCAGGGCCGCACGCGGAGATTCGGCCAGTCCGCCAGCGAGCGATGGTCGCGGCGCAGATGGTTGAACATCACCTGGAACAGCGGGCTTTGATTGACGCTGCGCTCCGGCTGCAGTGCCTCCACGAGGCGCTCAAAGGGCAGATCCTGATGCGCCTGAGCGTCGAAGGAGGCCTGCCGCACGATTTCCAACAGTCGATCGAGCGACATCCTCGCGTCGACCACGCCGCGCAGCACCTGGGTGTTGACGAAGAAGCCGACCAAGCCTGCGGTTTCGGCGCGCAGGCGGTTAGCGATCGGCACCCCGATGCGCAGGTCGGACTCGCCGGTCAGCCGGAACAGCAGTCCCTTGAAGGCAGCCAGCAGCGACATGAACAAGGTTCCCCCGCTCGCCTGTGCCTGCTTGCGGAGCATGTCGGTCAGGGCCGGTGGCAGCGCGAGATCGTGCTGGGCGGCTGCCGCGCACTGCTTCGCCATGCGCGGCCGGTCGGTCGGCACGACCAGGACGGGCTGGACGCCGCCGAGCCGGCCTCGCCAGTACTCCAACTGCCGCCTGACCTCGACGGATTCGACCTCACGACGTTGCCACTCGGCGTAGTCGCGGTAGTCGATCGGCAGCGTGAACATGTCGGCCGGCGAGCCGTCGACCTCCTCCCGATAGAGCCGCCCGAGATCGTCCAGGATCACCTGGGTCGACCATGCATCCGAGATGATGTGATGCATGGCTACGAGCAACCAATGCTCGTCATCGCCCTGCTTGAAGAGCCGCGTGCGCCACAACGGACCTTGCTCGAGGTCGAAGGGCTCCGTGCAGGCCGATCGGAGCGCGGCATCGTCCATTGCTTGGCCAGCGAGGTCCATCAACGGTAGCTCGACCCCGGGCGATGCCAACACGACTTGTTCGGCCGAGCCGTCCTCACGCTCGCGGAAGGTGGTACGCAGCGACGCATGCCGCCGAGCCAAGGCCTCGAGCGCGCGATGCAACGCCGCGACGTCGAGTCGACCCGACAGCTTCAGTCCCCCGGACAGATGGTTGGCCCGGCTCGTCGGGTCGAGTCGCCAGAGGAACCACTGCCGTTGTTGGGCGAAGGACAGCGGCGCGGGCGCAGATGGCGAGCGCGGCGCAATGGCCGTCTCGGCGGTTGCCGGAGCGGCAGCGCCACGCATCCGGGCAGCGAGTTTCGCTCGTTGTTCCGGGGTCAGGCCTGCTCGGCGCTCGGACAGATTCAGCGGATTGGACATGGACAACAAACCTTCAAACCGCAGCGCCCTTCGCCGCTTCCTCGTGCTCGATCGCTTCGATCAGGCGCAGTTCGACGGTCGCGGCCAGCGCGGCGATCGTCGGGGTCTTGAAAAACTCTGCCGGGTGCAGTTGGACGCCGTAGAGACTCCGCAGCCTGGCCACCAGTTGGATGGCCAGCAGCGAGTCGCCGCCGAGCTCGAAGAAGTGGTCCTCGGCGCCGATCGAGTCGATGCCGAGAAACTCGCCCCACAGCGCCGCGAGCCCCTCCTCGAGTTCGCTTTGCGGTGCTGCGTAAGGCGTCGGCAGCGCCGGTCGCGGATGGCGTGCGCGCGGGGCGATCGGATCAGCGAGCAATTCGCTTGCATCCAGCGTCGAGGCGGACTGTGCGAACTGCTGCTCGAGGTCAATGGTCGAGACGACCAGCTGTGCCGATGGAGCGACCGCCAGCACGCGCTCCAGCAACTCGCCTGCTTCGGCCGGATCGATACCGAATCCGTCCGGCAACCTTTGCGAGGCCGCCATGCCGACATCGCGCCACGCGTCCCAGGCGACGGCAATCGCGCGCCGGCGCCCGTCGCGCGCAGCACGCTGCGCAATCGCCTCGAGCGCGCAGTTCGCAGCACAGTAGTCGACCTGGCCGAAACCGCCTGTGGCCGCGGTCAGCGACGAGCACAGCAGCACGAAGTCCGCCGCATCGTCGCCCAGGGCATCGAGCAGGTTCAAGGTGCCGTCGAGCTTCGGCGCAAGCACCCTCTCGATCGCCGCGCGGTCCCGCTGGGCGATCCGGCCACCACCAGCGACGCCGGCCGCGTGAATCGCGCCGTCGATCGCACCGAAGTGCGCCCGCGCCACGGCAAGCGTCTCTCGAAGTCCGCGCTCGTCAGCCACATCGGCCTGCAACGCCAACACTTCCGCGCCGGCGGCCTCGAAGGCGGACAGCTCGGCGCGCTGCGCGTCGTCGGGCGCCCCTCGCCCGACCAGGACCAGCCGCGCCTGCCAGTTCAGAGCGAGGTGACGCGCGAATGCCAGGCCGATACCGCCGAGCCCCCCGGTGATCAGGTAGACACCGTGCTTGCGCAGCGGCACGTCGCCTCCCGAATCGTTGCCCGGGTGGCCGAGCAGTGGCTCGTAGTCTCGAATCCACCGATGGGCACCGCGATACGCGACGAGCTCTACGCCCGTTCCGCCCTCGATCTCCAGCGCAATCTGGCGGGCGAGCGCGCGCTCGGCGTCGCTGCGTGCTGCCGGCGCGACGATGTCGATCAAACGGCAAGCGAGCTGCGGATACTCCTGCGGAATCACCTTGCAGGGGCCGTGCAGCGTGGCCTTCTCCGGGCGCAACACTTCGGCGCCCGTCACGTCCTCGAGCCCGTCGGAGACAACCGTGATGGTCAGCGGCTGCACTGCGGAGACGCTCACCGCGTCGAGCGCCTGGGCCAAAGCGATCAGGCTGTGCAGTCCGCGCTCCTGCATGGCTTCCGGTGGCGGCGTTCCGCGGTTCAGCGAGCCCAGATGGCAGATTGCCGCGAGCGTGCCATGCTCGCGCTCGACCTCGCGCAACAGGACCTCGACTTCATCTTTGGACGAGCTTGCCGCGGCGTGCACGACTTTCAGGCCGCGGGCGGCAAGCTCGACACGCAAGGCCGCGCACACCCCTTCGGCCGGGCCGAGCAGCAGCACGGCGCCAGCACACGCCGGGCGCTGCACATGACGCGGCAATGGCACGCGCTTCCAGACCGGTTGGTGGAACCACGCGTCAATCGGAAGTCGCCGCTTCAGCGAGACAGGCGCGAGGGGCGCTGCCGCCCGTGCCCCCCGTGCCGCCGACGGCGCCTCGATCCAGTACGACTGCCGCTCGAACGGGTAGGTCGGCAGAGGCACGCGACGGCCGGGCGAATGCGGATAGCGGTCGACCGCAACGCCGGCGACCCACAGCCTGGCGATGCAGCGCGCGGGCTGGTCTGCGTTCAACGCCGCACGTTGCGGGTGGCATTGGGAAGCGACGATCGGTCGCGCCGAGCCCGCCAGCGGGTGACGCCGAGCCAGGCCGCTGAGGGTCTCGCCCGGACCGACTTCGAGCAATGCCCGATCGGGCTTGGCGAGCAGTTCGCTGAGGCCGGCCGCAAAGCGCACGGTGCCGCGCAGGTGCTTCACCCAGTAGGCCGGACTGCACGCTTCCTCCGGCGTGATCCAGCGTCCCGTCACGTTCGACACGAACGGAATACGCGGCGCAGAAAGACGCACGCGCGCAAGGTGCTGCTCGAACTCGGCGAGCATGGGCTCGACCAGCACCGAATGGAACGCGTGCGAGACATGGAGGCGCCGAACAGCGGCGCCACGGGCTTCAATCAGCACTTGGGCTGCCGCGATGGCATCCGTCGATCCGGCCAGCACGCACAACGCATCGGCGTTGACCGCGGCCAGGTCGCAGCCCGCCAGTTCGAACGCTGCAAGCTCGGCTTCGGACAGGCTGACCGCGAGCATCGCCCCGGGCTCGGTTGCCTGCAGCAGCTTGCCGCGCAGCGCGACGATTGCCAGCGCCGCATCGAGGTCGAAGACGCCCGCCACGCAGGCAGCCACGTACTCGCCGATGCTGTGGCCGAGCATGGCGTCCGGCGCCAGCCCCCAGCGCATCCAAAGCTTCGCCATCGCATGCTCGATCACGAACAGCGCCGGCTGCGTCAGCGCAGTCTGCTGGAGTCGCTCCGCCGCCTCGACGGCATTCGAGGCGGCCGGGAACAGCAGACTTCGCAGGTCGAGCCCGAGAGGCTCGCACAGCTTGTCGCATGCCTCGTCGACCGCAGCACGGAAAACGGGCTCGCGTTCATAGAGCGCGCGGCCCATGTCCGGATGCTGGGCCCCCTGCCCAGGGAACAGGAACGCCACCGTCGGCTGTTCGGACAAGACCCGCCCCTCGAACAGCTCGTTCGCGCTCGCGCCGTCCAGCGCCGTCCGAGCTTCCGACAGATCGCGCGCGATCAGCGCGGCGCGGTGCTCGAAGTGCCTGCGACCGGCCCGAAGCGTGTAAGCAATGTCCGTCAGACCCGGGGGCGACTCCTCCCCCAACCGTTCAGAGAGGCGACGACGCGCCGCAGCAAGGGATGCAGAACTCCGCGCCGACAGCTGCAGCACTTGCAGGCCGATGTCTTCCGCCACGACGAGCTCCATGGGAGGAGCTTGCTCCAGCACGACGTGGACATTCGTCCCCCCCATGCCGAACGAGCTGACGCCGGCATACCGCGCGCCTTTGGGCCACGGCTTGCTCTGGGTATTCACATAGAACGGGCTGCCCGCGAAATCGATCTGCGGGTTCGGACGCTCGAAATTGAGGCTGGGGGGAAGCACCCCGTCGCGGACGGCCGAAGCCGCCTTGATCAGTCCGGCAACCCCAGCCGCTGCGTCCAGGTGTCCGACGTTCGTCTTCAGCGATCCGAGCGCGCAGTAGCCTCGTCGCTCGGAACCGCGGCGGAACGCCTGGGTCAACGCGGCGACCTCGATCGGGTCTCCGAGGGTCGTGCCCGTGCCATGCGCCTCGACGTATCCGATGGCGTCCGACGGAACCTGGGCCATCGAATGCGCCGCGACGATCACTTCGGTCTGTCCGTCGACGCTCGGCGCGGCGAAACCGACCTTCGCTGCGCCGTCATTGTTGAGCGCCGAGCCCTTGATGACCGCGTGGATCGTGTCGCCATCCGCCAGCGCCTCGTCGAGGCGCTTCAGCACCACGACGCCGACACCGCTTCCGATCAGCGTGCCCGCCGCGCGCTCGTCGAATGCGCGACAGTGGCCATCCGGCGACAGGATCGCACCTGGCTGGTGAAGATAGCCGCCTTGCTGGAGCAGGTTGAGCCAGACGCCGCCGGCAAGCGCGAGATCGGCTTCATGGTTCAGCAGCCCGCGACAAGCCAGATGCACGGCAGCCAGCGAGGTCGAACATGCGGTCTGCACGGCCAAGCTCGGACCGCGAAGATCGAACTTGAAGGCGACGCGGGACACGAGCGAGTCCTGGTCGTTGCCGTTCATCAGCCCCAACAGCGCCGAGATGTCGCCGCCGCGCCAGTCGAGCGAAGGCAGCAGATGGCGCATCAGATAGAGATTCGCACCGCATCCCGCATAGATGCCCGTCAGCGGATTCGTTGCCGGCTCGCCGTAGCCCGCGTGCTCGAGCGCTTCCCACGCCGTTTCGAGGAACAGGCGGTGCTGAGGATCGAACTGCTGCGCTTCGCGTGGCGAGTAGCCGAAGAACCCCGCGTCGAATCGATCGAGCCCTTCGAGGAGCACGCCGGCCTTCACGTAGTTCGGGTCGTCGAGCAGCGCCGCATCGACGCCTTGCCGGCGAAGTTCCTCCGCATCGAAGCGGGTGACCGATTCAAGGCCGGCCTGGAGGTTGCGCCAGAAGGCATCGACGTTGTCGGCGCCCGGAAAACGGCCGGCCATGCCGACGATGGCGATCTCCGCACCCGTGCGGTCCTGCAGTGAATAGCTCATGTTGTCGTCTTGCTGGTGCGGCGGGGCAGGAACGCGCCGAGCTGCCGGCGGCCGCGTGCTTCGACCTCGGCAATACGTTGCGGCTCCGCCGGGCCGGCCGCGGCCAGGAACGCTGCCAGCGTGGCCAGCGTGGGGTACTTGAAGAGATCGACGACCGCCGGCTTCTTGCCGAGCCTGTCCTCGATCATTCGATGGGCCTGCAGCAGCAGCAGCGAATGCCCGCCGAGCTCGAAGAAGCTGTCGTGACGGCCGACGCGCTGCACATGCAGCAGCTCGGTCCAGATGCCAGCCAGTGCCGACTCGATGTCGCCCTGAGGCGGCTCGGTCACTCGCTCAGATGCGGGCAACGGATCCGGCAAGGCGGATCGATCGACCTTGCCGTGGACGCCCACGGGCAGGCGCTCGAGCACCACCAACAGGGCCGGCACCAGGTGATCCGGCAATGCCGCCGCGAGCCGCTGGCGCAGCTCGATCGCATCGACGGTCAATCCCGCGCGCGGCGCAACGTAACCGATCAAGCGCAGCCCTGCTGCGTCGTCGCGCGCAATGACGACCGCCTCGCCGATCTCAGGATCGGCAAGCAGTTGCGTCTCGATTTCGCCAAGCTCCACCCGCAGGCCACGCAGCTTGATCTGCCGGTCCGCCCGACCGATGAACTCGAGCGCCCCGGCGGCGTTCCAGCGCACGAGGTCCCCGGTGCGATACATGCGCCCCCCTCGCGTGTCGAAGGGGTCCGCAACGAAGCGCTCGGCGCTCAGCGAAGGACGCGCCAGGTAGCCGCGCGCCAGCAGCGGACCGCCGATGCACAGCTCGCCGACCGCGCCGAGCGGTGCGAGATTGAGATCGGCATCGACAACATGCAGGTGCCGCCCGGCCAGCGCGCGGCCGATCGGCGCGTGGTCCGATTCAGGCGCGATCTCTGCGCAATCTTGCACCGTCGCCGTGACGACCGATTCCGTCGGGCCGTAGAGGTTAAGCAGTCGGACGCCATCGATCCTGACCGCGCGCCAGGCGCGCAGTCCCTGCGCGGGCATGGCTTCGCCCGAAACCTGTACCTGGCGCAACTCGCCTCGGTCGACACTTCCCTGACGAGCCCAGTCCTGTGCCAGCAGGTTCCAGTAGGCGGCCGGGAGATCGGCGATGCTGATGCGCCGCTCGATCACCTCGCGCTGGAACTCTTCCAACGTCCACAAGGCAGGACCTCGCAGCACGATGGCTGCGCCGACCGCAAGCGGAGCGAACAACTGCTCGACGAAGCCATCGAAGCTGATCGTCGAGAACTGCAACATGCGATCCGACGACGACAGGCGCAGATAGCTTTGCGCCGCCTCGAGGTGCCGCGACAGCGCCCCGTGGGAGACGCCGACGCCCTTGGGCAAGCCCGTCGATCCGGACGTATAGATCACATAGGCCAGCGACTCGCCATGCACGGCTTCGTTCGGGTTCGAATCGGGCTCGGCATCGACCGCCGCGGCATCGACCCTCAGCACCGGTATATCGACGGCCGGAAGCTGCGCGTCTTGCCTGGTCGCGCAGATCAGCACCTTGATGCCGCTGTCCTGCGCCATGAAGGCCAGCCTCGGCCGCGGATAGTCGGGATCGAGCGGCACATAGGCAGCGCCGGACTTCAGCACGGCAAAAACCGCCACGAGCATCGCTGGCGATCGTTCGAGCAGGATGCCCACGCGATCGTCCGGCCCGATGCCTTGCGCCCTGAGTCGATGGGCAAGCCGGTTCGCGGAGGCATTGAGCTCGGCGTAGCTGAGCTGCGAGTCACCGAAGATCACCGCCGGCGCATCGGCGCGCTCCTTCGCGCGCTGCTCGAAGGCCCGATGTACAGGAAGAGACGTCGTCGCGTCAGGCACCTGCCCTCCGCGGGCCTCACCAGCGAACAAGGGCACCTCGCCGATGCACTGCTTCGGGCGAACGCTCAAGGCTTCGAGTAGCCCGACATAGTGCGACGCGAGACGCTCGATCGTGCCGGACTCGAAACGCGCCTCCGGATAGTTGAATCGCAGTTCAACGCGGCCGCCCGTTCGCTCGATCGCGTCGAGCGCCAGCGCGAACTGGGCTGCCGGCTCGGGAAGCGCGAACTCGCTCGCGACGAGGTCTGGCAACGCCGACAGCGCGTCGGAGTCCTCGGTGCGGTGGTTCAGGACGACCTGCACCAGCGGACTCTGGCCGGCGTGGCGCGCAGGTTGCAAGGCCGCGACGAGAAGCTCGAACGGCAGGTCCTGGTGGGCTTGCGCACCGAGCATCGTCTTGCGAGCCTGCCCGAGAAGATCGAGAAAGCTGCGGCGTCCCTCAACGTCTCCGCGCACGACGAGTGTGTTGACGAACATACCCATCACGCCCTGGGTCTGGGCACGTTCTCGATTGGCGACCGGCACGCCGATGCGGATGTCGGTCTGGTCCGTATAGCGATGCAACAGCGCCTGGAATCCCGCGAGCAGCGCCATGAACAGCGTGGCACCTTCGGCGCGGACGAGGGAGCGCAATTGCTCGGTCAACGCCAATGGCAACTCGATCGAGAGACGCAGGGCGCGAGCCGTGGCCGAAGCAACCTGCTCGCCAGGCAGGCGCAATGCCGGCTGATCGTCACCGAGATGATCTCGCCACCATGCAAGCTGACGCGCGCCCTCGCCGCCAGCGAGCCACCCGCGTTGCCAGAGCGCGTAATCGCTGTACTGGATCGCAGGAGCGGTAGCCGGAGCGATCGCGTCTTGCAGATGCGCGGCGTAGTCGCGCGCGATCTCGCCGATCAGATGCTGAATGGAGGCACCATCGGAAATGATGTGATGGAACACCAGCACAAGCACATGCTCCCGCTCGCCCAGGCGCAGCAGGCTCGCTCGCCGCAGTGGGCCGCGGGTCAGATCCATCGGCGCGGACAGCAGGCGTCGAGCCTCGTCTACGGCCGCTCGTTCGCGCTCGGCCTCCGGCACGGTCCGCAGGTCGATGACCGGGACTTCGAACGACGAGGCAGGCGATACCTGCTGGAAGGCGATGCCGTTGCTGCCGCGGCCGAACACGGTCCTCAAGGCCTCGTGCCTGCCGACCGCGGCGTCCAGCGCCCGCTGCATGGACGTCATCTGCAATGCGCCACGCAGCCTCAATCCGAAGCTGACGTGATAAGCCGCGCTCTCGGGGTCGAGATTCCACAAGAACCATTGACGCTCCTGCGCGTGCGACAGTGGAAGCGGCCGGCCGCGTTGGTCGGCGGGAAGGCGCGGAATCGGGGTTTCGGAAGAACCGGCATCGAGGCGCGACTGCAGCGCTGCCGCACAGTCGACGAGCCGGGGGTGTTCGAAGACCAACCGAACCGGGAACGACACCTTCCATCGCTGGGCGACTTCCGCTGCGACTTTCGTGGCCGTCAGCGAGCTCCCACCGCTGGAGAAGAAGTGCAGATCCTTCAGGCTCTGCTGCTCGGCGCACGCGCCCAGCGCAGCGCGCCAGATCGAACCGAGTTCCCGTTCCAGTGCGGTGGTCGGGTCCGTCTCCCCTGTTGGCGACACCCCATCGCCGGACTCTCCAAGCACGAACCGCCCCGTCTCCCATATCGCGTAGGCATCCAGGGCTCCTGCACGCCATCCCTGCCGGCATGCGCCGCGCTGCAGCTTGCCGCTCGATGTCTTGGGCAAACCACCGGGATTCAGCAGGACGATGACGGACACACGCTCGCCGCTCTGCCGACCTACCGCGGTCGTCAGAGCCTCGATCAGCAGCTGGGTCGAACCTTGGCGTCTTGCGCTTCGAGACACCTCCGCTGCAATACCGATGCCCTCGCCTGATTCAGTGTCGACCGCGAACGCGGCGACGCGTCCGCTGCGGACTCCCTCCACTTCGGACTCGATGCATCGCTCGATATCCTGCGGGTACAGGTTGTGCCCCCGCACAATGATCAGATCCTTGATCCGCCCGGTGATGAACAGCTCGCCTTCATCGACGAAGCCGAGGTCGCCCGTTCGCAGCCACCGGGCGCCATCGCGCTCGACGAAAGTGCGCGCGCTTTCTTCGGCGCGCTGCCAGTAGCCCTGCGCCACGCTGGGGCCGCTGAACCAGATCTCGCCGACGCAACCGGGGGCCGTTGGCGAGCCCGTTGCAGGATCAGCGATCCGGATCGAATGCTCCGTCGGCGCGATGCCACAGCCGACCAGGGTGGCCACCTCGACCGCGCTGCCGCTCGAGTTCCTCTTTGCGTGAAGAGGCCGCGCCGCCGCCAAGCTTGCTGCATCGAACGCGCGCGGTAGGAATCCACTTCCGCGCCGGCCGCCGCTGACCAGCAGTGTGGCTTCGGCGAGCCCGTAGCACGGGTACACGGCACCGGCATCGAATCGCGACGAGGCGAAGCGTTCGACGAACGCGTGAAGGGTGTCGCTGCGCACCGGCTCCGCGCCCGAGAACGCGACACGCCAGCTCGATAGATCGAGCTCGGCCAGCCGCCCGTCCTTCACACGCTCGACGCAGAGGCGGTAGGCGAAGTCCGGCCCCCCGCTGATCGTCCCGCCATGACGTGCGATCGCCTCGAGCCAGCGCACCGGCCGCTCCAGGAAGAAGCTCGGGCTCATCAGGACGACAGGGATGCCGCGATGCAGCGGCTGCAGCAGTCCGCCGATCAGGCCCATGTCGTGATACAGCGGGAGCCAGTTGACGAACACGTCGTCGGCCCGCACGCCCAGGCGTTCCTCGATTGCGCGCTCGTTCGCCATCAGGTTGGCGTGGCTGACCATCACGCCCTTGGGCATCGAGGTCGAACCCGACGTGTACTGCAGGAACGCGATGTCCGCACCACTCGGCTCGTGCGGAACCCATTGCGCTGCCATTGCAGCGTCGATGCCGTCGACGGCAATGGTCGCCGCGCTGCCGAACAGGTCGGCATGGTCGCGCAGCAGATCGACCACGTCGCTTGTCGTGAGCACGACGGCGGCGGAGCAGTCTGCGGCGATCGAAGCCAGTCGCGCCAGGTGCTGCTCCCGTACCGACTCCGGAGGGAAGACCGGCACGGCGATCAGACCTGCGTGCAGGCATGCGAGAAACGCGACGACATAGTGCTCGTTGTTGTCGAGCGGCAGGAGCGCCCGAGCGCCCGGCTCGAAGCGTTGCTGCAACAGCGCAGCGACAGCTCGCACTCGCCGGTCCAGCTCTGCGTAGTCGAGCCGAACCTCACCCTCGCGCGACATGGCGACGAGCGCCAGATCGGCAGCCCGATCACGGGACAGCGCACTCAGATGCTCGACGAAGTTGCGCGGATGGCGGCGCTCTGCCGCGGTCACAGCGGATGTCACCAGACTCATGGACTGCTTGAGTTCGAAGAGAGCTTCAGAAGCCACTCAGGTTGTTGTGGGGCTCGGCCATCGCGACGACGACCTTTCGAGGCCCTTGATATGGTTCACGCGCGTGCGCCACGAGCATGTTGTCGAGCATGAGAACGTCACCCTGCTGCCATGCGAAGCTCACCGTCTCTTCGGCCAACACGGCACGGATCTCCTCGAGCACACCGTCCGGTATGGACGTGCCATCGGCGTACACGACGTTGCGAGGGAGGTTCTCGACGCCATAGAGCTCTTCGAGCGATTCACGCACTTCGGCCTGCAGATTCGAAGCGTGGAAGAGATGCGCCTGGTTGAACCACACCCGCTCCCCGCTGCGCGGATGGGCCGCGAGGCCCTGGACGAGCTGCCGCGTACGCAACCCACCCTCAATCGTCCACTCCCAACGGATGTCGCTACGAAGGCAGAACGCTTCCACCGCCGCACGGCTGTCGGTGTTGAACACCTTCTGCCAAGGCAGGTCGAGGTCTCCGTAGTTGCGGACGTAGACGAGTCCCGACTCGAAGCGCGAACGGATTGGCGCCGGCATACGACGCAGGATGGCGCGGCTGTCAGCGATCGGGGTTGCCCCGCCGCTCGGCGCCGCCGTCACGCAGTGGAACCAGATTTTCATCGGCCATTCGCGCGTGTAGGCCTGCTCGTTGTGCAGCGGGATGTGCTGATGCGCGGGGTACTCAGTAGACGTGTAGACGCCTCCCCCGACTTCGCTGCGCGGCGTCGAGCCGAACTCATAGCTCAGCAGCGGATGCCCGAAACCGGCCGCGAACTCCCGAAAGGCATCGACCGTCGGCACCGAAAATCCGCGCAGCAACACGCCGCCGACCACCAGCAGGTGAGCTTCGATCTGGTCGCGCAGCCGCGCCAGTGCGTCGAGCAGCGACTCGCCCGTCAGCGATGGCGTGATGAGAACGGGAAGCTCGCATCCGCGCGGCCCATTGCGTTCAAACGGCGTCATGAACAAGCCTCGTTTCGTTCGTGCGCGCCAACTGTGCGGCAACGCCTTGCAGCAGCGACCGCTCGTGCTGGCGGATGAAGAAGTGACCACCGGTGAACCACTCGAGCGAGAAGCCCGCGCTCGTTGCATCGCCCCAGGCCAGCAGGTCATCCACCGAGATGTCGTCATCACGGCCCCCGCACGCGTGCACGGGCACCGGCAGCGGGGGAAGAGCGCGGTGCGAGTAGCTCGCGCAAACGCGGTAGTCCGCCGCCAAGGTATCGAGCGTGATGCGCAGCAACTCGGGGTTCTCGAAGACCTCTTCCGGCGTGCCTCCGTGCGCACGGAGGTCCGCGATCAACGCTTCGTCGCCCACCTTGTCCGTGAAACGCTTGGCATCGCGACGCGACGGCGCAGGACTCCCCGACACGAACAAGTAGCGCGGCAGTGGCGCGCCGAGCAACCGCAGGCGCTGGGCCACCCCGTAGGAGAGCAGGCCACCCATGCTGTGGCCGAACAGCGCGTAGGGACGAGCACCCTGTCGATGTCGACCACCCATGATCTCGCGACTGATCTGCCCCACGAGCGCGTCGAAGTCGGTCGCGAACGCCTCGTCGGAACGCGCGCCGCGCCCTGGGAGCTCAATAGGCACCAGACTCAGCCAGGAGGGCACTAGGCGGCGCCAGCGCATGTACATCGTGGCACTCGCGCCCGCGCAGGGAAGGCACAGCAGATCGATCATCGAATCAAGCGACCCGAGCCTGCTCGTCCATCCAACGACGCAGTGACAGCGGGCGCATGTCGGTCCACGTCTTGTCGACGAATTCGGTGACCGTCTTCTTGTCGCCTTTGATGCCTTCGACAGCAGTCCAGCCCTGCGGTACCGCCTTCCAATGTGGCCAGATCGAGTACTGATCTTCGTGGTTGATCAAAACGATGAAGACTTCGTCTTCGCGGTCGAAACAGCTGGTAGACATGGGAGCGATCCTCAGTAGTTGGGTGTCTTGCGAACGAGCGAGACTGCTTTGAAAGATGACGTTTGGACGCGAGAAATGTTCAGCGCGATCACGCTTTTCCGGCTCCACGGTGGTGGAGCAGCAATGCGTCGCTCGCTTCGCGAAGGAGCGCATTGACGAGTCCCGTCGAAACCCCCATCTCCCGGCCTATGTCGCGTTGCGTCAGGCCACTGAGGTGATAGAGCTCAAAGGCCTTTTGTGTACGTGTAGGTAAGTTGTTAATTACACGGTCAACCAATGCCAATAGCTGTCGGCTGATCGCGTGCTGCTCTGGTGTAGCCTGCGTCGCCGGAACGTGCTCGGCCTCCTCCTGCGCGGCCATGAGATCGGACTCGAAGGAAGCCTTGCGCCAATGATCGAGCGCCAGGTTCCGGACCACCCTGAAGCAGAAATGGAGCGGTTGGCGCACGCTGGTCGCCTCCGAGACCCCATGAAGGCGCAGGTAGGCGTCCTGCAGCACGTCATCTGCTCGTTCAGGACTTCCAACGATGGCCAATGCAGCGCGCCGGAGAGGCTCACGATGCCCGACAAAGGCGGAGCGCAGCGCCGCCGAACCTTGATTCAACATGTAAACATCCCATCCGTCCCGCACCTCATTGCGGGACGACAGTAGTATGCTCCTGTTCTACAGAAACTGCAAATGATAACGATTCGCATTAGTAAATCATTGTCTTTATCGGCATATCACGCCAATGGCACGCAATCCACCATCAACTCCACTCAACACGGTCGAACGCTCTGTCGGCTGGCTTGGTCGTGACATCACCAGTGTCTTGGCGCTTCGACCAGGCCAAGTGCACCTGTGGATGGTCGATCGAGATCGCGCGGGTGATCCAGTGCTCCTTGATGCCGCCGAGCGACTGCGCGCCAACCGGTTCGCCACGCAACTGCTGTGCGACAGGTTCGCAAATGGACAGCAACATCTACGCAGCCTGCTCGCGCGGTACGTGGGGCGGGATCCCCACGAGCTTGTCTTCCGCCGTGGCTCCCATGGAAGGCCGCAGCTAAGTCCGGCCGATTTCGACTTCAGTTGGAGCCACCGCGACGCCATGGCCATGCTGGCCTGCTCCAGGTCGCGGATCGGTGTGGACATTGAGCGCATCGACGAGTCAAAGCTCGAGGCCGTGGCGGCGGCGTGTCATCAAGTCGAAATTGAAGTTCTTGAGCGCGCAGACGACCCAGCCACCCTCTTCGCGCAGATATGGACGGCCAAGGAAGCCTGCTTGAAGGCGGATGGACGGGGGCTGACCATCGATCCTCGAACCCTTTGCGTCGTCGACGACCATGGATGTCCAGCGGAGCTTGTCCAAATTCCGGGCAGCGCCCCGTGGCAAATCCAGCATGTTGCGGTCGACTCGCATCATGTGGCGGCGCTTGCTAGCAAGGCAGGCGATGCGGTTGATGTAATCCAACGTCACTGGTTTGGTTGATCGACGCATCCGTCCGGGTGATGTGTTCCAGGTGCTGGGTGTTGAGAGCCATCTATTGCGGATGCCCGTCGGCGAGAGGGCTCAGCTTGGTATCCAGTCCTTTCCTCAAGAGCCCGAGCGTGCCTAAAGGCCGAGGCGACCAAATTCCTTGGTTTCCAAGACGCGCGCGATGAACTTCGCTTGCTGCTCGACCTTGTCGCGTCGTTCGACACTCGAAAGGCGGTTGAGAACATCACTATCCACCGACCTGCCGCATCGAGCCGCAGTCGAACACAGCCGCAGATAGAGGATTCCATCAGGCCCACATTTGAACCCGGAGAAGCACATCGCCACGGGCAAGATGGCCGCGAGATCCGCGTCGTGCAACAGCGGATCCAACGACGATTTCCAATTGGTGTCGGTTGCTGCGAAGTCGATCCAAATCGCGAGACCTGGCCCCGCCCACTGCAGAGCGTCCGCACCGTAGCGCTCGAAGGTCTCCTTCAGCGCACGTCGGGTGCGACGAATTTCGTCGGCATCCGTCTCGTCTCGCAAGAGTTCCACGAGCACCGGGCTTAGCTCAAACCTTGCGTCAATGACTTCGTCTTGAAGCCGCCGCACTTGCGCCGTGAGTTCACGGGAAGGGATTGAGGCGAAAAGCCGGCATCGCTCGCGCAGGCTGTTCGTCGCCAGGAGGATGTTCTGCCCCCACGACTCGGATGCTCTCATTGTGGCCGACGAGTCGGAGCCGAGCACTACGGGTGCGCAGAACGATGCCACGTAATAGGCCGCGTACTTCTCCAATGGCAGAGAAGAATTCCTGCCACGCGTGTAGGCGGCAAAGAGAATTTCGGGAGCGCTCTCCCCTAACGAACGCAGAGTTGCCGAGGGCAATGTGTGCCCCGGCGTCGACAATAGGGGCACAGTCATCTTTGCGACAGTCGCTACGTCTTCCTGTCCAATTGATTGCGAGATTGGCTCTGTTCGCGGCGGCCCCGGCTCGATCGGGGATGCCGGGCTTGTGTGGTCGACCGAGACGATCACCGGAATGCTCGCCGCCATCAGGAGAACAACGCCGACATTCCACCGAAGAAAGGCTTTTCTCCGCATTGGCCCGCCACTTGCAGTTTTCCCTAGATCTGCAACCGGCCGCCGTCGCCGCTTGTCTCCAGCACGAGGCGCCACCTGGTCTCACTGGAATTCATTAAAGGTTGCATTCCATTGTGCCGTCATTCGCTGACAGCGTGATCAAGCTGACTGTGGCGTAGGAGGGTGATGTCCCAAGCCGTGGTGTAAGTCGCTTACCCGGACAGGCTGAGATTCACATACTCAGCGTGTCACTGCGGGCAGCCGAGTCGGGGCAGTATCGTTGAGCGACTGCAGGCCCTCCAGCGTCATGTAACGCCGATTCAAAGACCACTCGTCGTTCTGCTCCAGCATCATGGCGCCGACCAGGCGCGTGATGGCCGCGTCGTTGGGGAAGATGCCCACTACGTTCGTGCGTCGCTTGATCTCCGCGTTCAGCCGCTCCAGCGGGTTGGTCGAGTAGATCTGCGTCCAATGCGATCGCGGGAAGGTCATGAAGGCCAGCATGTCGTTCTCGGCCTCGTCCATGCAGGCCGCGAGCTTGGGCATCCTCTCGCGGAACTGGTCGGCCACGCAGCGCCATTGCTTGCGGGCCGCGTCGGGGCAGTCCTGGCCGAACACCGTGCCGATGGCTGCCGACACCATGCGTCGCTGCGTCTTGTTGGCAAACGCCAGTGCATTGCGCGTGAAGCGAGCAGTGGCGCGCTGGCATGACGCCGGACAAGCTCGTCGAGGAGCTCGACCGCGTCGCCCAGGTGCCAGGTCTTGCCAACATCTGGGTGCCGCCGATCCGCAACCGCATCGACATGCTGGCCACGGGCATCCAGAGCCCGGTCGGCGTGAAGGTCGCGGGCAGCGACCTGCAGACGATCGACCGGCTGACCGGCGAGGTCGAGCGCGCGCTGAAGGACGTGCCCGGCGTCACCAGCGCGCTGGCTGAGCGCCTGACGGGCGGGCGCTATGTCGACATCGACATCCGCCGCGCCGAGGCGGCGCGCTTCGGCATGAACATCGCCGATGTGCAGTCGGTGATCGCCACGGCCGTCGGCGGCGAGAACATCGGCGAGACCGTCGAGGGCCTGCAGCGCTTCCCGATCAGCGTGCGCTACTCGCGAGAGCTGCGCGACTCGCTCGAGGCGCTGCGTCGCTTGCCGATCGTCGGCGAGCGAGGCCAGCGGCTCGTGCTGTCCGACGTGGCCGACATCCGTATCAGCGACGGCCCGCCAATGCTGCGAAGCGGGAACGCGCGGCTGTCGGGCTGGGTCTACGTCGATATCCGCGGACGCGACATGCGCTCGGCCGTGCACGACATGCAGCGCGTGGTCGCCGACAAGGTGAAGCTTCCGCCCGGCTACTCGATCTCGTGGTCCGGCCAGTTCGAGTTCCTCGAGCGCGCGAGGGCCAGGCTCAAGGTCGTCGTGCCGTTCACGCTCCTGATCATCTTCGTGCTGCTGTACCTGACCTTTCGCGCCTTCGACGAGGCGCTTCTGATCATGGCGGCGCTGCCGTTCGCACTGATCGGCGGCATCTGGCTGCTTTGGTGGCTCGGCTACGACCTGTCGGTTGCCGGCGTCGTCGGCTTCATTGCGCTGGCCGGCGTCGCGGCCGAGTTCGGCGTGATCATGCTGCTGTACCTGAAGCACGCTTGGCAGGACCGGATCGCGCTCGGGCGAACGACCGACGCTGACTTGCTCGACGCGATCCGCGAGGGCGCGGTGCTGCGGGTGCGGCCGAAGGCGATGACGGTGGCCGTCATCCTGGCCGGGCTGCTCCCGATCATGTGGGGCGCGGGCACCGGGTCGGAGGTGATGCAGCGCATCGCGGCGCCCATGGTCGGCGGGATGATCACGGCGCCGCTGCTGTCGATGATCGTGGTTCCGGCGGCATTTCTTTTGATGCGCCAGCAACGCCGGCCCGCCTGAAAGAGCGCAGCTGAGCTCGGTCCTTGGGTCTGAATTCACATGGCAATGCACAAGGTCAGGACTAGCAACGCCCCCGCGAAGACCATCATTGAGAGCGGACGGGGCCGCCGCGGTGCTTGTCGTCCTGAGCACGGGAATGCCGCTGGTGTCGGGTTAGAAGGATCGGGTTGGGGCTTCGCCGCTATCGCTTGCTGTGACAGCGTTTCCTGATGCCGAGCCTCGAGATACGCGTCGCACTCCGCTGAGCCCACCGGCGGCATGTCCCAGCGGAGATCTGTCGGTGCCGCATCAGGCATCCGCAAGGCCTCGCCGAACCCACCACGTGCTGCGTCGGTGCTGGCCCCGTTGCGATCACGTCGCTTCATTGCGAATCCGGGCCATCGAGCCCAAAAAATCCGATACGCCACCAGTCCTGGTCCGACGGCGTTGCTGGCAGTCCGAGCCAGGCCGGGAAATGGCGCTCGATGAACAGGGCCTCGCGCCGTACCGCGGGCTCCGCCCGCACGATCAACTGCTCTAGCACGCAGCGCGTGCGCAGGAAGGCCATGCCCCACCGGTGAATTGCCGCTGTATCAGCGCCAACGAATAGCGCGTCGATTTCAGAGGCGGAGGGGTATTCGTTGACGGCCATCGCAACCAGCCGCTCGAGTTCAGCGGGTCAACCGGCCTCTTGGGTGAGCTCTTTCAGGAACGCGGCGGCTGCGTGAAGCGCGCGCAGGCGTTCTTCGCGCGTGGTCACAGCGTCCGCCCGCACGAAGGAATGCGGAGCAACAGCTCGAGCTTCTGAACCCGATCAGCCGGATCACATGCGGGATCGGCCACGAGGCAGTTGCCCGCGTCCGTGTCGAAAACGAGCATGTCGGGGCCGCCGGCGGTGGAACTCGCGGACCAGATCGCGGTGACATTGTGCGAAGCCCATTGGCCGCGCTGTGTCTGCCACGGCGGCGCCATGAAGACCAAGGCGTCGAGCGGTTCGACAGGGACTGCGCGGACGCGTTCCAGCAGGTCCGATCCGCAGCCGAAGCACAGGGTCTGCCGAAACTCCGCCTTGCCATCGCGCACCCGAAAAGTCGCCAATAGCCAGGCTCGGTGAGCGGTGAGCGCCATCGCGCGCCAGTACGACTGCTCGGGCAGGAGCAACGAGCCGGGCGTGTGGAGTCGGTCGGACGAATGCGTGGCGAACATGGCTGAGTTTTATAAAACGGGTTGAAATTCTCGCCAGAGATCGCCTGTACCGGCTCATTCGCTCAGGAGTTCGTCGGCTTTAGATTCTGTTTTTGCATACGGCATTTGATGAGATAGCTTTCGGCCCCGAAGGTTTTCCATGCACAAGTCCATCCACAGCCGCCAGCACGATGTCTTTCTCTTACTCCTGCGTAGGTCACGCGAGTCGGTCCGCCTGCGCCAGCTCGATCTGGCCCAACTGCTGGGGCGAGATCAGACGATGGTGAGTCGGGTCGAACGCGGGTCGCGCAAGCTCGACATCATCGAATTGCGGGCGTGGCTGCGCGCGCTCGACGTGAACTTCATCGATTTCATGCTGGAGCTCGACGTCTCGCTGGCCACGCACACCTCGATCGATCCGAGACTGACCTCGGCTTCGAAGTCAGCGTCGGCCCGGGTGCATTTCAGCAGTGGCCGCCGCCGCGCGCGATGAGGACCGCGCCAAATGCTCAGCTATTCGCCCGACGCTGCCTTGCGGAGCTCGCGCTCGGTCTTCCGCAGGAGCGTGCTGCCCTCGATGCCGAGCGCCGTGGCGATCCGCATGATGGCGTACAGGGTCGGCTGACTCGCGCCACGCTCAATCCTGCTCATGTGCGAGCGCTCGATATCAGCGACGTGCGCGAAGCTCTCCTGCGACAGGCCGGAGTCCAGCCGCAGCGCACGCACGACGGCACCGAACGCAAGCGCTACTTCGGCATTGAAGCTGGTAGCGCCTTTGGGTCGGCCGCGCTTCGGTGCGATTTTTCTCGGGCGAGTGGACATGTCGCCTGAGCTTCCCAAAGCTGTGGCGCCGGAGCCACGTTATTAAAAATACAGAACCATTGAGGAATGAGGCGACCCGATGAACTTTGTTCTTGCGAACGTGCGCGATCCTTCACCCGTTGAAGAGCAGCCGCACGTGCCGCTGAAGTGGTGGCGAATGCTTCGAACGCCCGAGGGCGATTTCCATATCCTTGCGCTGCTGGACTGCGGCTCGTGTCGCATCACGTCGGCCATCGAAGGCCTGAATGTCAGAGAACGATCTGCAATCACGACCTCAGGGCGTACCTACGAACTCGGCGGGCCTCCCGTCGAACAAGAGCTTGTCCTGCTCATGCTGATGACAGTTGCGGCGCACAACGGCCTCGGCGAGTCCGTCGACGTCAGCGAGGACATGTGGACGCGCATGACGTGGACATCGCCTGCACATTGAGGGGATGCCATCAAGTTGCCGCGGCTCTCTGTCGGGGCTTCATTGGAAAGCGATGCGCTTCTCTTCACGCTCTGCCGGACTCAAAAGCAAAGAGAAGCAAAGCAAAATCGAAAGATTCCGTCTATCGCGGTACGGGATGTCCGCGATGTCAATCGTTCGACCCTGAAGGATCCTTCAGGTCGGGCGAGCACCTAGCGTTGCGTCGAATTCGGGCCGCTACATTGCGCGTCGATCGCCGCAGTCCCATGCGTCATTGGCGGGTATCAGCATCGCGACACCGCCCGGCTTCCGCCTCGAACACATCGGGCTGGGCGGGGCCTGCAAGCATCTCGAACACCGATCGGCCTTGCATGAGTGAACCACGGCACCAAGCACGACCAACCAATGCGTTATATCGAGCCAGCACTTCCTCAGACTCCAGCAGCCGGCGAGCGTTCTGCCTCGTGCAAGCCGCGGTCTCGCGCCGAGATGCCTGCCGCGACCGGTGGCGCTTCCTGTTCGAGACCGGGAGTGGCGCTCAATCTCACTCGACCGAATCCCGGCTGACGCATGCCGCGCCGCGAACTCCTCACCCCGGCGCAACGCGAGCAACTGCTCGCGTTCCCTACCGACGAAGCCGAGCTGATCCGCCTATACACACTGGGCGAAGCCGATCAGGCATTCATCAGGGCTCATCGAGGCGCTCAGAACCGACTGGGCGTTGCCGTGCAGATCGCCTATCTGCGTTTTCCGGGGCAGCCGATAGCGCGTGGCGAGAACCCGCATCCGCCATTGCTGGCGATGGTTGCTGCGCAACTGAAAACGCCGGAATCGGCGTGGACCCTGTACGCAAGCCGTGATGAAACCCGGCGCGAGCATGCCGGCAGCATCATCCGCTGGCTCGGGTTGAAGAATATGGGCCTGACCGACCACCGCAGTCTGTCGACCTGGCTGATGCCAATCGCAATGCAGTCCACTCAGGGCATTGTGCTGGCCCAAGCCTTGGTAGACGAGATGCGCAAGCGCCTGATGGTGCTGCCGGCCCTAGGTACCATTGAGCGATTGTGCGCCGAGGTGCAGACCAGAGCGCAACGGCGCATCTTCAAGATGCTGACGGCCCCGTTGAGCGACGCGCAGCGCTCGGCCCTGGACAGCTTGCTGGAACCCCACAAGGGCGGCCCGCTCACAGTCCTGACGTGGCTGCGTCAACCGCCAGGCAAGCCCAGCGCTCGGACCATCCTCGCGCACACGGCCCGGCTGCAAGCTGTGCGCGCCCTCAATCTTCCCGTCGACCTGGGGCGCGACGTGAACGCCGACCGCGTGCTGCGCATGGCCCGCGAAGGGGCGCAGATGGCGGTCTATCAGTTGAAAGAGTACGAACCGCTTCGGCGGCAGGCCACGCTCGTGGCGATCGCGCTGGATGTCGGTTCCACACTGACCGACAAGATCCTGGACCTGCACGACCGCCTGATCGGACAGTTCTTCAACAAATCCAAGCACAAGTATGCGCAGCGCTTCGCTGACGACGGAAAGTCACTGAACGCCAAGGTACGTCTGTTTGCAGATGTCGGCACAGCGCTCATTGAAGCCCGTGACGCCGATGGTGATGCCTACGCGGCCATTGAGACCGTGCTGAGCTGGGAAGAATTTCAGCGCAGCGTGGAGGAGGCAAAACGCCTTGCCCGCGACAAGGAGTTCGATTCGATGGAACTGCTGACCGAGTACTTCGGTCAGTTGCGCCGTTATTCGCCAGCATTCCTGGAGCTCTTCGAATTCAGGGCCGCGCCGGCAAGGCAGCCCCTAATCGACGCCATCGACGTGCTGCGCGAGATGAACAAAGCGGGCGAACGCGATGTTCCCCCGAACGCGCCAATGGACTTCTTCAAGGTGCGCTGGCAACGCTTCATCCTCACCGAGGACGGCGTCGACCGGCGTTTCTATGAGATGGCGGCCATGAGCGAGCTGAAGGACGCGTTGAGATCGGGAGACGTTTCGGTGGTCGGCAGCCGGCAGTTCAAGGATTTCGAGGACTACCTGCTGCCAAAGGCCGTTTTCGAAAGTCAGAAGGCCGAGGGCCGGCTGGACCTTCCGGTACCGACCGACGTCAACGAATATCTCGAGGAGCGCCTGGGGCTGCTGCGGGAAGCGCTTGACGAAGCCAATCGACTCGCGGCCGCAGGCGAGCTGACCGACGTGCGGATCGACGACAGGGGGATCAAGATATCTCCCATCGAGAACGAGGTCCCGCCGGAGGCCGAAGCCCTGAAGATCCAGGCGTACTCCATGCTGCCGCGTATCAAGATCACGGACCTGCTGCTGGAGGTGCTCAGTTGGGTTGATTTCGGCGCCCAGTTCACGCATCTGAAGAGCGGGGCGCCCCACAAGGATCACACGCTGTTGTTGACGGCAGTGCTGGCGGATGCCTTCAATCTCGGCTTGGAAAAAATGGCTGAGGCCTGTCCGGGCATGACGGCGTCCCGCCTGGCATACCTGGTCGCTTGGCACGTGCGAACGGAAACGTACTCGAAGGCCTTGGCCGAACTCGTGAACTTCCACCACAAACTTCCGTTCGCAGCCCATTGGGGTGATGGCAGCACATCCTCGTCCGATGGGCAGAGGTTCAAAGCCGGCGGGCATGCGGAGAGCAGCGGTTTCCAGAATCCGAAGTATGGGGATGACCCGGGCGTGCTGTTCTACACCCATGTGTCCGGCCAGTACGCCGGCTACCACATCAAGGTGATCAATGGGCCGGCTCGAGATGCCACGCACGTGCTCGACGGGCTTCTCTACCACGAGTCGGATTTGCAGATCGAAGAGCACTACACCGACACGGCAGGCTTCACAGACCAGGTGTTCGCTGCCTGCTTCATGCACGGCTTCGCCTTCGCGCCGCGCATTGCCGATATGCAGGACAAGGTCTTATTTGCGCCAGGGAAGGCTGCCGATTGGCCGACCTTGGCCGCGATCATTGGCGGGAGCTTGAATATCAAGCTCATCGATCAAACGTTCGACGACTGTCAGCGCGTGATGGCTTCAATCCGGCAAGGGACCGTTACTGCCTCATTGCTACTGCGCAAGCTGGCCTCCTATCCGCGGCAGAACAGCATCGCGCTCGGACTGCGCGAACTCGGCCGCATTGAGCGCAGTCTTCACATGCTCAAATGGCTGCGCGAGCCAGCCTATCGGCGCCGAGTAGGCGCCGGCCTCAACAAGGGCGAGGCTCGTCACAAGCTCGCGAGGGCAGTGTTCTTCCATCGCCTCGGCGAAGTACGCGATCGCGCATTCGAGGACCAGCAGAACCGTGCCAGCGGATTGAACTTGGTGATGCAAGCCATTACCGCATGGAATACCGTCTATCTTGAACGAGCCATCGAAACAATCCGGTTGCAACAGCCGGTCAACGACGCTCTGCTGGCGCACATCTCGCCGCTGGGTTGGAACCACATCTCGCTAACCGGTGACTACAGTTGGGCAAGTAGCAAACAGCCGAAGCCGGGTGAATTCAGACAGCTCCGGCCATTCACGCCGCGACAAGCAGAGGCCCAGCCTGATAGTGATGCCGCGAGCGACCACCAGCCGTCTGCGACTGACGAGAGCTAAGAACGACCGCCATTGTCCGCCGCGAAGCAGGCGGAATGTCCTTATGCCATTTCCTCCAGAATACTTGGCACCCTTAGACATCGATGGCTTAACGTACTAAATTTTCCGTTTCTTGTGGCCACCCCGACAAGGACTGGACTGAGCTGCAGCGCTGCAGCTTGGTGCACCTTGTATGTCCCAAGATCAGTGTTCAAGTTTTGTGGCCAAAGGTCCGCACACCCCATTGGATAAGGGGTAATAAATATATGCGCACCATTAAACAATATGGCCAGCCCTGATCGGCGAGCTTGCATCCATTTGCAATCACCTTCCAGGTTCAGAAAATATTTATGGGGAATCCAAATGAAACGTACTCTTGCAATAGTTGCCGCACTGGCTCTACCAATGTTGACCCAAGCACAAAACTTGGTGGTCAACGGCAGTTTTGAGCAGCCTTCTTTGGCCGCCGGTACGCTTGGCATTTACGCCAATGTGACTGGTTGGAATGCGACCGTTGGCGAGATTGAAATTCGCAACAATGTTGCTGGCACAGCCTCGCAAGGTGTTCAATTTTTGGAGTTGGATGCACGCATCAACTCCACCATTCACCAGACCGTGAGTGGGCTGACTACAGGAAGTGCCTACAGCTTCAGCTTTGACTATTCCAATCGCAGGGGCACAGCGCTCAGCACCAATGGCATGTCTTGGTCACTGGACGGGGGCACCACATGGAACGACGTTGTGACCCCGACTGATTACGTCTGGCATAGCTTCAGTGGGCAGTTCGTGGCCACAGGCAGCACCACAGAGCTGATGTTTCGCGCCATCAATACCAGCGACGCCCTGGGAACCTCGCTAGACAACGTCAGCATCACCGCCGTGCCAGAACCGGGTACTTATGCGCTATTGCTGGCGGGCCTGGGTGCTTTCGGTGTGATGTCGCGTCGTCGCGTCAAGCGCTAATTCCCAACCTCGATTCAAAACTCATCTCCAACAAAAACAGCCCCAAGGGGCTGTTTTTGTTTTTATATTTCTCATCGGATGATATTCGAATCAATCTCAAGCACAGTTTCCAATTTCGGATTCTGAGGCATCTGTCGTCTGCTCTGGCAGTTCGGCGCTGTCGTCTTCAGCGTCATCTTCTTCCTGAAGGCTGGCGTTGGCGCTGACGATTTGCGGCTTGTCCAGAGGACGGCAGAGTCGGCGGTTGAGCAAGGCCAGGGGCTCGGACTCCTCCATGGCGTGGACCACATCTTCCAGGTTCATCAGCATGGCAAAGGGGTTGCCAACCAGGGTTTTGGGGTTGAGTTGCGGCATGACGTGGTTTCCTTTTGCAGTGTGTGAAGCCACTGTAGAAGCCTGGCCCTTGGGTGCACAGTCGGCCCCGAGCCAAAACCTTTGTCAGACAAACTCTTAGTCAAGCCAGCGGAATTCCTAAGCAATTACCCTGGTTTTCGACGCAAACCCAGGCGACGAACCATATCTTCACGGCCTGCCATGCGGGCGTAGTCCCAGGTGTTGAGGCCTTTGTCATTGCGCAGCTCAGGGTCGGCACCGGCCTGCAGCAGCAACTCGGCGGCGCTGATGCTGCCGTAGCCCAGTGCCATCATTAGCGCGGTGTTGCCGTTGGGCGCACGGGCGTCGACGGTGGCGCCCTGCTTGAGCAGCCAAGCCACCACCTCATGCGAAGGCCCCGAGGCGGCGTAGTGCAAGGCATTCCAGCCCGGCTCGTTGACGGGCGCGCCGCGTTGCACCAAAGCTTGGCACCAGCCCAGCTGGCCCTTGATGGCGGCCAGCATGAGCGGTGTTTCGCCTGCGGGGGTGATGGCGGCAACGTCCAGCTCAGCGCTCGCCAGCAAGGCTTTGACGGCGTTGGCCGATTCTTCGCGAATGGCTTGGTGCAGCGGCGTGTAGCCCTGCTCGTCTCGCGCGTTGACATCAGCCCCGGCACCCAGCAATTGGCTGATGTCGTGAGCACGGTCCAGCTTGGCGGCCCGGTGCAATGCAGTGCTGCGCCCGGTGAGGCCCGGGTTTGCTGCCGTGCCGCTGGCCTCAGCGGCCGCTTCAGGGAGGTTTCCCGCAGCCGTTTGGAGGGGCCAGGCACTGGCAAAGAGCAGCGCCAGCCCCACACACAGGTGCACAGTCAAGCCGTGGCGCTGGAGTTGGGGGGCAGCGCAAACAAACGGCAGGTGTTGTTGTGGCATTGCTCGGCCAGTGTGGGCAGGTCCACGCCGCGCAGCTCGGCCAAGCAGGCCGCAACATGGCGCACGTAGGCGGGTTGGTTGGTTTTCCCGCGGTACGGAACGGGCGCCAGGTAGGGGCTGTCGGTTTCGATCAAAAGCCGGTCAGCGGGGATGAAGCGGGCCAGTGCGCGCAACTCGGCAGCGTTTTTGAAGGTCACGATGCCCGAGAGCGAGATGTAAAAGCCCAGATCCAGCGCAGCGCGGGCCACGGCCTCGGTTTCGGTGAAGCAATGCATCACGCCACCGGCTTGATCAGCGCCCTCCTCGCGCATGAGGTCGAGCGTGTCTTGTGCCGAAGCGCGGGTGTGCACCACCAAGGGCTTGCGCGCCCGCCGTGCGGCGCGGATGTGGGTGGCAAAGCGGTCGCGCTGCCACTGCATGTCTTGCACGCTGCGGCCGGCCAGGCGGTAGTAGTCCAGCCCGGTTTCGCCAATGGCCACCACCTTGGCCTGCGCAGCGGCGGCCACGAGTTCGTCCTCGCTGGGCTCATGCACATCTTCCGAGTCGGGGTGGACACCGACTGTGGCCCACAGCGGCTCATGGGCCTGCGCCAGCGCCAGCACGCTGGGGAACTCTTCCATGGTGGTGCAGATGCTGATGGCCTGGTGAACCTGGGCCTCGTGCATGGCCTGCAGCACTTGGGGCAGTTGTTCGCGCAGCTCGGGAAAGCTCAGGTGGCAATGGGAATCGATGAACATCCGGGGGGAGCTTTAGAGGGTTTGAGTCGGTTTGCTCGAGGCGATGCTGGTGCCCAGCACCTGCTCAATGCGCAGGCGCAGCAGCTGGGTTTTTTCATCGGGCGGGAACGTCACGCCCACGCCCTGGGTGCGCCCGCCGGAGGTGTTGCCGGGCGTGATCCAGGCCACTTTCCCGGCCACGGGGTAGCGCTGGGCGTCGTCGGGCAGGCTCATGAGCAGGTAGATGTCGTCACCCAGCCGGTATTCGCGCTGTGTGGGCACAAAAACGCCGCCGTTTTTCATGGCCGGGATGTAGGCCGCGTACAGCGCGCCCTTCTCCTTGAAGACCAGCTGAATGACGCTGGGCCGTGGCGTGCTGGTGAGCGGCCCGCTCGCGGTGCTGGGTGGGTTGTCTGCCATGGAGCGCGTCCCTGTGGGAGTTCAGTGCTGAGGCGCGGTAGGCGCCGCTTGGCGTGGCATGGGCTGCATGGCCGTTTGACCTTGCGCCACCAGCGCCTCCAAAAACAAGCCGGCATTCCAAGGGTGTTCGGCCTGGCGGGCCAGCTGCTGCAGTTGCTGGGCCCAGTCTTGCAGCGCTTGGCGGCGCAACTGCCGCGTGGGCAGGGCCTCACGCGGGAAATAGCGGGGTGCACAAGCCCAGTTCAGGCACAGCAAGTCATGCACCAGCTTTTGCATGGCGCTCACGGCGCGCGGCAGGGGCCAGTCTTGCAGGGCTTTGGCCTGCCCCATGGCGATGGCGCGCGGCAAAGCCAGCCATTGCTGAGCACCAATGCCAGCTTCGAGCCACTGCAAGGCTTCTTGGGGGCGCCCGCCTGTGGCGGCCAGCAGCACGGCGGCGGCTTGTGCGTCCTCCAGCTTGGCTTGCTGTTGCAGCCAAGGCAGGGCCTCGTGTGCAGGAGGCAGGGTCAGCGCCATGGGCTGGCAGCGGCTGCGTATGGTGGGCAGCACCTGCTCCAGCCCGCTGCTGGTCAGCACAAAGCGCAGCTGACCGCTGGGCTCTTCCAGGGTCTTGAGCAGGGCATTGGCCGCCACGGTGTTGAGTGCTTCGGCCGGGTGCACCAGCACCACTTTGGCACTACCGCGCGCGCTGCTGACTTGCGCAAAGCTCAGCATCTGGCGCACGGCCTCCACCTTGATTTCACGGCTGGGCTTGGCCTTGGATTTTCCGGAAGCCCCCTCACCGTCGGACTCTGTGCTCAGGCCCAGGGCTTCTTGCAGCGCTTCGGGCAGCAACATTTGGAAGTCCGGGTGAGCGCGCTGTTCAAACAGGTGGCAGCTGGGGCAGTGGCCGCAGGCGCTGTGCTGGGCGTCGGCGCGTGCTTCGCACAGCCAGGCTTTGGCCAGTTGCCAGGCCAGCTCGAACTGCCCTACCCCTTCAGGCCCGTGCAGCAGCAAGGCATGGCCGCGTGCGCGCTCCAGCGCTTGCTGCAGCGGTGCAGCCAGCCAGGGCAGCGCGCTCAACACAGCGCCTCCAGCTGGGCCAGCACTTGGGTGCGCACCGCCTCGATGCTTTGCCCCGCGTCGATGCGGCGCACGCGCTCAGGCGCCTCAGCGGCACGGCGCTCGTAGGCACTGCGCACCAGGGCGAAAAAGTCGAGGTCTTGCTGCTCCAGGCGGTCGGCACTGCGAGCCAGGGCACGGCGCTGCGCGGCCACAGCGGGGTCGAGGTCAAACCACAGGGTGAGCTGCGGTTGGTGCGGGCCCACCACCCATTGCTCCAGCGTTTGCAGCTGCGCCCAGTCCATGCCGCGCCCGCCGCCTTGGTAGGCGAAGGTGGCGTCGGCAAAGCGGTCGCACAGCACGGTGTGGCCTTGCTGCAGCGCGGGCGCGATGACTTGGCGCAGGTGGTCGCGCCGGGCGGCGAACACCAGCAGGGCCTCGGTCAGGCCGTCCATGTCTTTGTGCAGAAACAGGGCGCGCAGGGCTTCGGCCAGCTCGGTGCCGCCAGGCTCGCGGGTGTGCAGCAGGGTGTGACCGCGCTCGCGCAACCATTGGCTGGTCGCGTCGATGTGGGTGGTCTTGCCTGCTCCATCAATGCCTTCGAAGGTGATGAACAAACCGGGCTGGCGCACGCTGTTATTGCTTTCTTTGGTACTTGTTGACGGCGGCATTATGCGCGGCCAAGTCTTCGCTGAATTGGCTGCTGCCGTCGCCGCGCGCCACGAAATAGAGGGCTCGCGTGCGGGCCGGGTGCAGTGTGGCTTGCAGCGCGGCTTGTCCGGGCATGGCGATGGGTGTGGGCGGCAGGCCGCGGCGCGTGTAGGTGTTGTAGGGTGTGTCGGTTTGCAAATCGCGCTTGCGCAGATTGCCGTCAAAGCTCGAGCCCATGCCGTAAATGACCGTCGGATCAGTCTGCAGCGGCATGCCGATGCGCAGCCGGTTCACAAAAACCGAGGCCACCAGGGGCCGGTCGGCGGCCGCGCCAGTTTCCTTCTCGACGATGGAGGCCAGGATGAGGGCTTCTTCGGCGTTCTTGAGCGGCAAGTCGGCGCTGCGCTGCGCCCAGGCGGCGTCCAGGCGGCGCTGCATGGCCGCGTGGGCGCGCTTGAGCACGGTCAGGTCGCTGACCCCGCGGCTGTAGGTGTAGGTGTCTGGAAAAAATCGACCTTCGGGGTGCTGCCCGGGGCGCCCCAGTGCGGCCATGAGTTCGGCTTCACTCATGCCCGCCGTGCTGGGTTTGAGCGCCGGGGCCAGGGCCAGGGCCTGGCGCACTTGGGCGAAAGTCCAGCCCTCGATCAGCCGCAGCTGCTCCAGCACCTCCTCGCCGCGCACCATTTTGTCCAGCAGGCTGATGGGGGTCACGCCGGTGTGGACTTCGTAGCTGCCTGCGCGCAGCTTGCGCGCATCGCCCGAAAAGCGAAACCAGTAGTACAGCCAGGACGCCCGGGTTTGCACACCGGCCTGCACCCAGGCCTGCGCCACCTCGCGCGGGGTTTGGCCGGGCTCGACAGAGAGCTCCACCGAGGGTGTGGCCAAGTCCAGCGGGCGGCTCAACCACCAGGCCAGCGCAGCCCCCAAACTCAGCGCGGCCAGTAGCAGCAAAGCCAGCAGGCGCAGCAAGAGCGAGGAGCGCCAACGGCGTGATGGGTGCGGTCTGCCGTGTCGGCTCAAAGTCCTGTCTCTCAAAGGGTGAAACGCGGTGCTGATGATAATGCGGCCCATGATGGACCACACCTCTACCCTCACCTCAGGCGGCGCTTTGGCGCTCACAGACTGGGGCGTGATGCGCGCCCACGGTGACGATGCCGCCAGCTTTTTGCAAGGCCAGCTGACCCAGGACGTGCAACTGCAGTCCGCACAGCAAGCGCGCCTGGTGGGCTACTGCTCACCCAAAGGCCGATTGCTGGCCGTGATGTTGGCGTTCAAGCCCCAAGCCGACGAACTGCTGCTGGCCCTGCCCACCGAGCTGCTGGCCCCCACGCTCAAGCGCCTGTCGATGTTTGTGCTGCGCGCACGTTGCAAGCTCAGCGCACCGGCCGCTGACGATGCCGCCCATGGCTGGCAAGTCTGGGGCCTGGCTGGCCAGGCGGCCCATCAGTGGCTGGGTGCGCATGCGCCCCAGCAAACCTGGGATGCCAGCGCTCTGCCCAGCAGCAGCGCCAGTGGGCGCAGCGCCTGGGTCACGCGCTTGCCCGACGACGGCCAAACCCCGCGCTGGCAGCTGCTGTGGCCCAGCGACGCAGCCGCGCCGCAGCTGCCGCCCCTCCCCGCCGAGGCTTGGCAGCTGCTGGAGGTGCAGTCGGGCATGGCCTGGCTGCGCAGCGCCACGGTGGAGCAGCTGGTGCCGCAAATGCTCAACCTGGAGCTGCTGGGTGGCGTGAACTTCAAAAAAGGCTGCTATCCCGGGCAAGAGGTGGTGGCGCGCAGCCAGTACCGCGGCACCCTCAAGCGCCGCACACAGCGCTTGGCCCTGCCCCCAGGCGTGCAAGCACAAGTGGGGCAAGAGCTGTTTCACAGCGACGACCCCGAGCAGCCCGCTGGCATGGTGGTGGCCACAGCGCCCGGCCAAATCTTGGCCGAGCTCAAGCTCGCCGCACTGGCCTCTGGGCAGGTGCATCTGGCCGAGGCTTCGGGGCCGGTGCTGACGCTCTTGACCCTGCCCTATGAATTCGTCGACGTGACCTGAGCCATGCCCCACGCCCAGCAGCTCTACGTCTACTACCGGCTGGACTGGGGCCAGACCCAGGCCGCACACGCGGCGTTTGCCCGCGCCACGGCTGGGGCTGCGGGCGTGCGCCTGTTGCAGCGCGTTGAAGCCAGCGCCCTGCAACAGGCCACGTGGATGGAGATTTACGAGGACGCCCAGGCCGCGCAGCTGGAACCCCAGGTGGCCGCAGCGCTGCAGCCCTGGATTGCGGGGCCGCGCCACATCGAGCGCTTTGCCCCGCTGTGAGCCGCGCTCAGAGCGGGCGCACCATCTCGACATGGCCGATGCCGGCCTCCTCAAACACCGGCCCGCGACGCTGGAAACCGGCGCGCACATAAAAGCCCTCGGCGCTGAGTTGGGCGTGCAGCAGCGCTTCGCGAAAGCCGTGCTGGCGGGCTTTTTGCAGCAAGGCGTCCAGCACCTGGCGGCCCACGCCGCTGCCTCTTGAAGCGGGCAGCACGGCCATGCGGCCGATTTTGGCCACGCCGGGCACGTGTTCCAGCAAACGGCCCGTGGCCAGGGCCTGCTCCAAGCGGTTGTAGGCCACGGCGTGGACGCAGCCCATATCGGCCGCATCCCATTCCATCTCGGGTGCAATGCCCTGCTCGTCCACGAACACGCTTTGGCGAATGGCCTGAGCATGCGCGCCCAGCTCGGCCCACGAGCCCACCCGCACCAGGGTCATGCTCTGGCCACTCTCGTAGGCTTGCACCAGGGCTTGCAGCGCCTGGGGCGAGGCTTCGCCAAGCCGTGCGGGCTCACCCTGCCACTGGAACTCCAGCTCGCCGTGGGCCAGGCAATCGGGGCCGCGAAACACGGCGGCCGCCATGCGCAGGCTGGGGCCTTGGGCGCTGAGGCAGCGCAGGCCCACTTCCAGCAGTTCATCGTCGCGCGCGGGCAGCGCGTAGTTCAGCTCGCAGCGGCGCAGCTGCAGGGCCTCGCTCACCAAGGCTTTGCGCGTGCCCTCGCTCAGGGCCAGCGCGCGCCAATAGGCGCTCACACCGGCTTCCAAATAGCTCAGAAACTGCGCGGGCGCCACGCTTTGCTGGGCGCCCACATCGCTGGGGCGCACGCGCAGGCGCTGCACGCAGCGGTAGCTGTGGCGGTCTTGCGCCAGGGGGAGCTTGCTCACAGGGTGGCCTCCAGGCCAAAGGCGGCGCGCAGTGCGCTGGCGCAGGCATCCAAGGCCAATTCGGCTTCGGGAATGCTGCGGCCCATTTTGATGAAGTCGTGCGTCACGCCGCGGTAGAGCTCCAGCTGCACGGCGTTGCCTTGGCCGCGCAGCATGTCGGCGTAGGCCAGGCCTTCGTCCACCAGCGGGTCGGCTTCGGCCAGGATCACGCAGGCGGGGGCCAGATCGGCATGGTCCTCGGCCAGCAGGGGCGCAAAGCGCCAGTCCTCACGCTGGGTGGGCTCGATGTAGTGGTCGAAAAACCAGGCAATGCCTTCGGCATCGAGCAAATGCCCTTGGGCAAAACGGCGGTGCGAGTCGGTGTCGGCATGGGCCGTGGCACCGGGGGTGATGAGCAGCTGCAGCGACAGCGCCACGCCCAGCTGCTGGCGAATGTCGCGCGCATGAAGCGCCGTTACCGCGGCCAGCGTGCCGCCCGCGCTGTCGCCGCCCACGGCCACGCGCTGGGCATCGAGCCCCAACTCGCTGGCTTGGCTCACCAGCCAGCGCAGCGCCGCCCAGCAGTCGTCCACGGCGGCGGGGAAAACATGTTCGGGCGCCAGGCGGTAGTCCAGCGCCAGAACCGCCGCCCCGCTGCGCAGCGCCAACTGGCGGCACAGCGAGTCGTGCGTTTCCAGATTGCCAATCACAAAGCCACCGCCATGAAAGTACAGCAGCACCGGCAAGGGCCCGGCCTCTTGCGTTTGCGCGGCGTAAAGCCGTGCGCCCAGGGGTCCTGCCGGACCGGGGATGCTCAAGTTCTGCACGCGGGGCAGTGGCGCGCGGGGCAAATCCAGAATTTCCGCGCCCATCAAATAGGCAATGCGCGCCTGTTTGGGGCTGAGGCTGTGAAAGGCCGGGCGGTTGGCGCGGTGTATGCGTTCAAGCACCGCCGCCATGCGGGGGGTGAGGTGTGAGGTGGACAACGAGGCGCTCCTGCACTTTTGGCGCAGTGTTTTGGGGGTGTGAGGGGGCGATTGTCGCAAAGCCCAACGCCCTGCTTTGGGCGACCGCCCTCCCCCTTTGATTCAGCGCGGCAAAGCAAAAAGCCGGGCACAAAGGCCCGGCTCCGGCTTTAGCGCTGGCTCAATGCTTGCCGTCGAAGAACTGTTCGTCCTCGGTGGAGCCCTTGAGCGCCGCGGTGGAGGCCTGCGCTTCGATGGTGGTGGTCACGGCGTCGAAATAGCCCGTGCCCACCTCGCGCTGGTGCTTCACGGCGGTGAAGCCGCGTTCGGCCGCTGCGAACTCCTTCTCTTGCAGCTCGACAAAGGCGCTCATGTTCTGGCGCGCATAGCCGTAGGCCAGGTCGAACATGGAGTAGTTCAGGCTGTGGAACCCGGCCAGGGTGATGAACTGGAACTTGTAGCCCATGGCGCCGAGCTCGCGCTGGAACTTGGCGATGGTGGCGTCGTCCAGGTTCTTCTTCCAGTTGAACGAGGGCGAGCAGTTGTAGGCCAGCATCTTGCCGGGGAACTTGGCATGGATGGCTTGTGCGAAAGCTTTGGCAAAGGCCAGGTCCGGCTTGCCGGTTTCGCACCACACCAAGTCGGCATAGGGCGCGTAGGCCAGACCGCGGCTGATGGCTTGCTCCAGACCGTTGGCGGTGCGGTAGAAGCCCTCCACCGTGCGCTCGCCGGTGCAAAAAGGCTTGTCGTTGTCGTCGATGTCGCTGGTGATGAGGTCACCCGCTTCAGCATCGGTGCGCGCCACCAGCAGTGTGGGCACGCCCATGGTGTCGGCGGCCAGACGCGCTGCCACCAGCTTGGCCACGGCCTCACGCGTGGGCACCAGCACCTTGCCGCCCATGTGCCCGCACTTCTTGGCGCTGGCGAGCTGGTCCTCAAAGTGCACGCCCGCCGCGCCCGCGTCGATCATGCTCTTCATCAGCTCAAAAGCGTTGAGCACACCGCCAAAGCCCGCTTCGGCGTCGGCCACGATGGGGGCGAAGAAATCGATCTCGTCCTTGCCCTCGCTCCACTGGATTTCGTCGGCGCGCTTGAAGGTTGCGTTGATGCGCTTGACCACCTTGGGCACCGAATCCACGGAGTACAGCGACTGGTCGGGGTACATCTCGCCATTGCTGTTGGCGTCGCCCGCCACCTGCCAGCCCGAGAGGTAAATCGCCTTCAAGCCCGCCTTGACCTGCTGCATGGCCTGGTTGCCCGTCAGCGCGCCCAGGGCGTTGACGAAAGGCTCTTCGTTCAAGAGCTTCCAGAGCTTTTCTGCGCCACGCTTGGCCAGCGTGTGCTCCAACTGCACCGACCCGCGCAGGCGCACCACGTCGGCGGCGCTGTAGCCGCGTTCAATGCCCTTCCAGCGGGGGTTGGTGGCCCAGTCTTGTTCCAGGGCTGCGATCTGCTGCTCACGTGTGGCTTGGCTCATGGGTGACTCCTAGCGATGAAGAAAAAGCGGGATTGCTTGGCTTCAAGCCTATGAGCACAGGCGCGGGAGCGGGAGACTTGTGTCTTATATAAGACTAAAAATATTTCCCTTTCTAATCAATAGGTTGGAGTTTTCATTTCGGCATGCAAAAAGCGAATCCCCATAATGAGAAAGATTGATGCAGCGCAACAAACGCAAATGCCACATTGTGAAAACACGTTTTCAATATGCGAATTGCCCCCACCCAAGCTGAGCCGGGAATTCACCCAAGGCGACTGGCCGCGAGCTCGCCTAGGCTATCCTCATGGAAGGGCCTCACGCCCTTCACCGCTTGGAGCTGCCCATGCCCGCTGGCTACTCAGGAACACCGCTACCCAAGAAGCTGGGGCTCCATGCCAGCACACAGCTGTGGGTGCTCAACGAACCCGCTGAGTACATGGCGCTGCTGGGAGAGCTGCCCGACGGGCTGCAGCGCGTGCAGCAGTTGAGCCCCACCACCACGGTGCTGCACCTGTTTGTGCAAGCCCGCGCCGAACTGGAACAAACGCTGGCAGCCATCCGCCAGTCCATGAACCCAACAGCGGCCGTTTGGGTGTCGTGGCCGAAAAAGGCCTCCAAGGTCAAGACCGACATCACCGAAGACACCATCCGCGCCGTGGCCCAGCCGCTGGGCTTGGTGGACGTCAAAGTCTGCGCCGTGAGCGAGATTTGGTCAGGCCTGAAGCTGGTGATCCGCAAAGAGCTCAGGGGGTGAGGGGCAGTTCGCCTACTCCCTCCACCGCAAGCGCCATACCGCCAGGGCGACGAGGGCTGCGCCCGTGAGCATGAGCGCGCTGGCGTGAGTGGCAGCCACCTCGATGGGCAGGGCGCGCCAGGTCATGGCTTCGAGCCCGTCCACGGCCCAGCGCACGGGCACCCAGGTGGTGAGGCTTTGCAGCCAGGGCGGGAACACAAAGGTGGGCACCCAGCCGCCGCCCAGCATGACCAGCACGAGCGTGACCATGATGGCCAGGCTGCGCGTGACTTCCGGGCTGCCGCCCACGGCGGCCAGCAACAGGCCCAGCCCCGCGGTGAAGCAACCAAAAGCCAGCACCACCAGTGCCAAGCCCAGCACGCTGCCTTGCACGCTAAAGCCAAACACCGCCATGCCCAGCGCCAGCACCAGGGTCAACAGGGCTGAAGCAATGAGGGCGATGCTGGCAAAGTGCGCCGCCACCAGCACGCTTTTGGACAGCGGCGCGGCGCGCAGGCGTTGCCACAGGGCGCTGCGGCGCAGGACCAGCAGGCCCACACCCAACTCGATGCCCAGCATCATCACAAACTGCACGCCCGTGCCGGCAAAAGCGTGGGCATAGCTGTTGTAGCCGCTGTAGTTGGAAAGCGCCTGCGCCTGCACGGGCAGCACGGGGCCGCTGCTCGCGGCCGCAGCGGTATGGCTCAGCGACTGCGTCAGCAAGGACTGCAGCAGTGCCTGGGACAGCGTGGCGCTGGGCTCGTGCCACAGCATCAGGGGCTCGCGGGTGGCCGCGGTCGCCATGCTCTGACCAAAGCCCTGGGGCAGCCAGACGGCCAGGGAGAGCTTGCCGTCTCGCACCTGTTGCTGGGCCTGCGTTTTGCTCAGGCGCAGCAGCTGCACGCTGCCGCCTTGGGTGAGCTGTTGCGCCAAACGCTGGCTCAGTGCGCTGGCGTCTTCGTCCACCCAACCCACGGTGAGCACCACGGCCTTGGCCTCACGGCTTTGCGGCACAAAGATGCTGCCAAAAAATGCAGCCACCACCAGAGGTAGCAGCAGGTTCAGCAGCACGGCCTTGCGGTTGCTGAAGTAGAGCTGGAGCTGCAGGCGCAGCAATGACATCCATGCGGTCATGGGAACTCCTTGGTGTGTAGAGATTGCGGCTTAGGCGCAGTCGCGCAGTGCGCGGCCGGTGAGGTGCAGAAAGACCTGCTCCAAATCGGTGCTGCCGTCGTGGCGCCGCTCAGCGGCGGGCAGCAGCGCGCTGAGTTCAGCCACCGTGCCTTGGGCCAGCACGCGGCCTGCATCCATGATGAGTACACGGTCGCACAGGCGCTGGGCTTCTTCCATGTAGTGCGTGGTGTAGAGCAGCGCATGGCCCGTGTCGCGCAGCTGCAGCAGCATGTCGAAGATGGCGTTGCGGCTTTGGGCGTCCACGCCCGTGGTGGGCTCGTCCAGGATGATCACGTCGGGCTGGTGCAGCAAGGCGCAGGCAATGTGCAGGCGCCGCTTCATGCCTCCGCTGAAGCGGCTCACAGCCTCGTGCGCGCGCTGGCTCAAACCGGCCAGGTTCAGCGCGGCCTCCACACGCTGTGCCAGCACCGCCCCCTTGAGGCCATAGAGACCACCGAAAGCACGCAAATTGGCCTGTGCGCTCAAGGGCTCGTGCAGAGCAAGGTCTTGTGTCACCAGGCCCAGGCGGGCTTTGATCGGGTCGGCGTCGCCGCGCACCTCCTGGCCCAACAGCTGGCAGCTGCCCCCGTCAGGCGCCATGAGCTGGGCCAACATGCCCACCGTGGTGCTCTTGCCCGCGCCGTTGGGCCCCAGCAAGGCCACGATTTCGCCGCGGCGCAGCTGCAAGTCAAAGCCGCGCACGGCGCTACGGTCGCCGTAGTTCTTCTTGAGCCCCCAGGCCTGCAGCAAGATGCCTTGAGACGGGTTTGCGACCTCTTGTTTTGCTTCCATTGCCAGTCACTCCTCTGGCCCGGACCACCCGAGCTGGCGCCAGCGTAGGCAGCGCGGGCCCGCGCAGCCAGGGGCATGCGCCCAACGGTGAGTGCAAGGCGTGAATCGACAGCCAGCCCCCTATCATTGCCAGAGCCCGGAGTGCTTCTGCAGCGCTGGGCTTTGGTCACTGAAGCAAACTGTTTTGGCGAGCTGCTACATGCTGAGTCACCCGCACCTTCGTCGGGCCTTGTGTGCCCTGATTTTTTGCGCGGCCTTGCCCGCACTGGCGCAAAGCCCACGCGCCGTCACGCCGCGCGGCCCGCTAGACGCGCAAGAGCAAAGCACCATGGCGCTGTTTCGCAAGGCCTCGCCTTCGGTGGTGCACATCACCACGCTGGACACGCAGCGCGACCTCTTCAGCCGCGCCGTGCACCAGGTGCCACGCGGCACGGGCACGGGTTTTTTCTGGGATGAGCAGGGGCATATCGTCACCAACTACCACGTCATCCAGGGCGCCGATGCCGCGCGCGTGACGCTGGCTGACCAATCCACTTACTCCGCGCGCCTGGTGGGCGCCTTCCCCGACCGCGACCTGGCCGTGCTGCGCATCCAAGCCCCGCGCGACAAGCTCCAGCCCGTGCCCCTGGGCAGCAGCCGCGACTTGCAAGTGGGGCAAACCGTCTACGCCATTGGCAACCCCTTTGGGCTGGATCAGACGCTGACGCGGGGCTTGGTGTCGGCGCTCAACCGCGAGATCGAGTCCATGACCCAGCGCACCATTCGCGGTGCGATTCAAACCGATGCGGCCATCAACCCCGGCAACTCCGGCGGGCCGCTGCTGGACTCGGCCGGACGGCTCATCGGTGTGAACACCAGCATCTACAGCCCCAGCGGTGCCAGCGCCGGCATTGGCTTTGCCATTCCCGTGGACGAGGTCAACCGCGTGGTGCCGCGGCTCATCAAAGACGGGCGCTTCATCCGCCCGGCGCTGGGGGTCAGCGGGGGCTCTGCACAGTTGAGCCAGGCCCTGCGCCTGCCCAAAGGTGTGCCGCTGGTGGCGGTGCAAGGCGGCAGCCCGGCCGCGCAGGCTGGGCTACAGCCCTTCAGACGCGGGCGCGACGGGGGTATCGTGGCCGGAGACGTCATCACCGCCCTCAACGGCCAAGCCGTGGCCGATTGGGACGACCTGCTCAGCCTGCTGGAAGCACGTCAGATGGGCGAGCGCGTGAGCCTGACGGTGTGGAACGCCGGGCGCTCACGCACCGTGGCCGTGACCTTGTCTGCCAGCGACGACTGAGACCGCTTGCGCGGGCGGCGCAGGCACAGCAGCAGGCATATCAGCCCACCCACAAACAAGGCCGCCTGCGCGGGCTCCGGCACACTGCGTGGCTCGGCGGACTGCAACACGACGCGTGTCACCACGCCGACGCTAGAGGGCTCCTGCTGCTCCTGCCACAGCGGCTGGCTGCGCCAATGGGGCTCTGCTGGAGCTTCGTCCGCGTACTGCACGGTCGCAAAGCTGACCGTCGTCTCACCTGGCAAGGTCGTGCCAAACACCTCGGCATGTGCAGGCACGGAGCTCAACACCAAGCCCGCCAGGAACAGGGCTCGGACCAGATAGGGGGTGGTGTGCGTGTTCATGAATCAATAGTGGTTGATGCAGCGTTCCGAATCAAATCTGCCAAGCGCAGCTTCCGTGAGGAATTCACAGCCGTCACCGCAATGGCACTGACCCAACCCCCAAGTCCGTAAAGCCAGCGTGGATTGCAACAAATGCGAATAGATCGCATTTATACTTTGGCCTGAATTTCAGTTCTACCAACCGGCCAGCCGCAGCGCCAGCAAGGGTTCGTCTCACACACAAGACATCCATGCTGCGCACCACCACCTGGGCCTGCGCCCTGGGCTCTTTGCTGCTGCCCCAGGCCCACGCTCAACACAACACATCACCCGAAACCTCCCGCACTGCGCTCAGCGCCACGGCGCTCAAGGACACCCCGCTGCAGGAGGTGACCGTCAGCGCCACGCGCACTGCGCGCAGCGCGCAGAACACACCGGCCACCGTCACAGCGCCAAGCCAGGCGCAAGCGCAGCAGCGCGGCGCACGGCACATCAAAGAGTGGTTTGCCGAGGAGCTGGGCGTGTCGGTGCGCCAGGTGGCGCCGCGCTTCACGGCAGCAGGCTCTGCGGCGGGCCGTGCCGGCATTGAGGGCGTGAACGTGCGCGGGCTGGAGGGCAACCAGGTGCTGATGGCCGTGGACGGCATACGCTTGCCCCTGGCCTTTTCGTTTGGTGCCTTTGCCACGGGACGGGGCGACTATGTGGCCCTTGAGGGCTTGCGCAAGGCCGAAATTCTGCGCGGCCCGGCCTCCACCCAATTCGGCAGCGACGGCCTGGCGGGTGCGGTGAACTTCAGCACCTTGGGCGTGGTTGATGTGCTGGGCCCGGGGCGCAACAGCGGCGGCTTTGCCAGCGCACGCTACAGCAGCCTGGACCGCAGCCTGGCGCTGAGCGGCAGCGCCGCCGCCCAAGGCGAGCAATGGTCAGGTCTGCTGCTCATGAGCCGCACCCAAGGCCACGAGACCAGCAACCAAGGCCTCAACAGCGCCCAGAATCTGGAGCGCACACGCCCCAACCCGCTGGACTACCGCCAGCGCTATGTGCTGGGCAAGCTGGGCTGGAAGCCCCAAGCAGCCCACCAGCTCGAAGCCCATCTGGAAGTGCTGCAGCGGCACCAGAACACCGAGGTCTACTCCGCGCGCGCCAAGCCCCCGCTGCAAGCCAGCAGCGTGGTGGATCTGGATGCCCAAGACCGCGTGCAACGCCAGCGCCTCTCGGCCCACCACCGCTACCACCAGCCGCAGGCCGCGCTGCTGCAGCGCGCCCACACGCTGCTCTACACCCAGCGCGCCGACACCCGGCAATGGGCAAAGGAAGACCGCCACACGGCCAGCGACCGGCTGCGCGACAACCGCTACGACACCCAGCTCTCGGGCATGAGCACACAGCTGGAGTTCAACGGTGGCAGCGCGCTTGATGGAGCGCTGCGCCAGCGCCTGAGCCTGGGGCTGGACTGGAGCCAAGCACGCATCAGCAGCGTGCGCGACGGCACCGTGCCCCCAGGGGGTGAAACCTTTCCGACCAAGCCTTTTCCGGACACCCGCTTCACCCAATCCGGGCTGTTTGCACAAAGCGAGCTGAGCTGGGGCCCGCTGGACCTGATCCCCGCGCTGCGTCTGGAGCAGTTCCAACTCAGCCCCAGCCTGGCGGGCTATGGCGGCGGGCCCGTCACGGCGCTGCGCGACCAGGCCTGGACCCCGCGCCTGGGCCTGGTGTGGCGCCTCGCGCCGCTGGCCACGCCCTATGCGCAGTGGGCGCAAGGCTTTCGCGCGCCTACACCCGACCAGGTCAACAACGGCTTCTCCAACGTGGCCTCGGGCTATATGACGCTGGGCAACCCCCATCTCAAGCCCGAGCACGCCAACAGCCTGGAGCTGGGTGTGCGCGGCCATTGGAGCGCCAGTCAGAGCCAGCCCGGCGCGGGCCTGCGCTGGTCGCTGGCGCTGTACGACAACCGCTACAGCGACTTCATCCAGCAAAAAACCGTGGGCGGCACCGGCACGGTAAGCGACCCGCTCAAGTTCCAGTACGTCAACAGCACACAGGCCCGCATACGCGGCGCCGAGCTGCGCCTGCAGTGGCTGGGCACCCAAGGCCTGAGCGCGGGCAGCGGTCTGGCCTGGTCACGCGGCCACACTGTGGACGCCGGCGTGAGCCGGCCACTCAACAGCGTCAACCCGCTGCAGCTGCAGGCCTGGCTTGCCCAGGAGCGGGCGCAATGGGGCGCGCGACTGGCCGTGCAACACCAGCGCGCCAAAAAGCTCTCAGACATCGACGCCACTCCCAGGCAAGTGCCGTTTGCACCGCCCGCGTCCACGGTGTTCAACCTCAGTTTGCGCTGGCAGGCCACGCCCGCACTCACGCTGCAAGCGCATGTCGACAACCTCTTCAACCGCCGCTACTGGCTGTGGTCTGACGTGCGTGGTCTGCCTGCCAACAGCCCCGTGGCCGATGCCTACACCGCCAGCGGCCGCAACGCTCGCGTGAGCCTGCGCCACGACTTCTGACCCACAAACCCACAACGCTTCAGGAGTTCCCCATGAGCTTCTCCCCTGCCGCCACACGCCCTCTTGAGCCAGGCCCCCAAGTGTTGCGCCAACAGTTCACCCAGCTGCGCCGCGATGGGCTGCGCCAGCGCGACATCGCACAGCAACTGGGCGTGAGCGAGGCGGCCTTGCTCGCCGCCCACACCCAGCACAGCGACGCCTCGCTCCAAGCCACGGCGCTGCAGCCCGATTGGGCGGGCTTGATGGGCCGCCTGGAGAGCCTGGGCGAGCTCATGGCCCTCACGCGCAACGCCGCCTGCGTGCACGAGAAGGTGGGCGTCTACCGCAAGGCCAGCCACAACGCCAATGTCGGGCTGGTGCTGGGCGCCGACATCGACCTGCGGCTTTTCTACAAACACTGGCGCTGGGGCTTCGCGGTGCAGGACTGCAGTGGCAAAACCGCGCAGCACAGCCTGCAGTTTTTCGACGAGCAGGGACAGGCCGTGCACAAAGTCTTTCTGCGCCAAAACAGCGACCACGGCGCCTATGCCGCACTGGTGCAGCACTACGCAGCGCCAGAGCTCAGCACGGCACAGCCCCCAGCGCTGGCGCCTGATGCGGCCGCGCAGCCCGAGCCCGAATGCCCCGACACGCAAGTGGACGTGCTGGCCTTTCGCCAAGCCTGGCGCGACCTGCGCGACACGCATGAATTCTTCGGTCTGCTCAAAACCCACGGCCTGAGCCGCACCCAAGCCCTGCGCCTGGCGGAGCCCCAGTTTGCCCAGCGCCTGAGCCCCGATTGCGCCCTGCCCCTGCTGCAGCGCGGTGCGCAAAACAGCGTGCCGCTGATGGTGTTTGTGGGCAACCGCGGCATCATCCAAATCCACAGCGGGGCGGTGCAGCGCATCACGGTGCTGGGGCCCTGGGTGAATGTGCTGGACCCAGGCTTCAACCTGCACCTGCGCGCTGACCACATTGCCCAAGCCTGGCTGGTGCGCAAGCCCACCAGCGACGGCGTGGTCAGTTCGCTGGAGCTGTTTGACAGCCACGGCCAGGTCATCGCCATGTTCTTTGGCGTGCGCAAACCCGGAGAGCCCGAGCGCCAAGACTGGCGCGCCCTGCTGCAGTCTATGCCCGCCGCCCAGCAGGAGGCCGCATGAGCCGCCGCCTGCCCTCGCCCTGCCCCAACACAAGCCCGACGCGCCGCCGCCTGCTGCAGTGCCTCAGTGGTGCACCGCTGCTGGCCCTGACGCTGGCCCCCACGGCGCGCGGCAGCAGCCCCGCACGCGTGGTGTGTGTGGGTGGTGCGCTCACCGAAACCGTCTATGCCCTGGGCGCACAAGCCCAGCTGGTGGGGGTGGACACCACCTCCAATTTCCCCACCGCGGCCCGCCAGCTGCCCAGCGTGGGCTACGCGCGCCAGCTCTCCAGCGAGGGCTTGCTGGCGCTGGCCCCCACGCGTGTGCTGGCCACCGAAGACGCCGGACCGCCAGCGGTGCTGCGCCAGCTCGAACAAGCCGGTGTGCCACTCACCGTGCTGCCTGCCAACAAGCGCTTTGAGGGTGTGGTCCAGCGCGTGCAGCGCATGGGCGAACTGCTGGGCCGGCGCGAGGCCGCGCAAGCGCTGGCCCAGCAGCTCAGCACACAATGGCAGGCCACGCGCGCCCGTGTGGCTGGGCGCAGTGCGCCCGCACCGCGGGTGCTGTTTGTGATGTCCCACGGCCCCAGCCAAATGATGGTCAGCGGCCGCGCCACCAGTGCCGATGCCGTGCTGGCCTACGCCGGAGCGCGCAATGTGGTGCAGGGCTTTGAGGGCTACAAGCCCCTCACCCCAGAGGCCTTGATTGCCGCGCAACCCGATGTCTTGCTGCTCACCGAACAGGGCTACCAAGCCATGGGCGGGCACGACGGCGCCCTGCAACTGCCCGGGCTGGCGCAAACACCGGCCGGCCGCCATGGCCGCGTGCTGGCCATGGAAACCATGTACCTGCTGGGCTTTGGCCCACGCCTGCCAGCCGCCGTGGCCGAGCTGGATGCGCGGCTGCACAGCGCCATGCAGGGGCAGCGCCCATGAGCGCCCTGCCCCAAGCCCTGCAGAACCACGCACCCGCCAGCCCGGTGCAGGTGCTGGCACAGCGCGCCATGAACGGGCTGCGCCAGCACCCGCTGAGCTGGAGCTTGGGCGTGCTGGCCTTGCTCATGGTCTGGGCGGCCAGCCGCGGTGCAGTGCGCGTGGGCCTGCACGACGTGGAGGCGCTGTGGTCGTGGATTCAATGGGGGCAGGACGCCCCTTTGAGCGGCGGCGCCTATGTGCTGGCCCAGCTGCGCCTGCCGCGCGTGGGGCTGGCGGTCTTGGTTGGCGCAGCGCTGGGGCTTTGCGGCGCGCTCACACAGGGGCTGTTTCGCAACCCGCTGGCCGACCCCGGCCTCTTGGGCGTGAGCAGCGGCGCGGCCTGCGCAGCAGCGCTCGCCATCGTGCTGCTGGCCGACAGCGCCTGGGCTCAGGCCCTGGCTTGGCGCTACTGGCTGCTGCCCCTGGCAGCCTTTGCCGGTGCTGTGGGGGTGTGCGTGCTGCTGGACGCGCTGGCGCGTTGGCTCACCAGTGCGCACTCGGTCAGCGGGCTCTTGCTGTGCGGCATTGCGCTCAATGCGCTGGCTGCGGCGGTGATTGGCCTGTGCACCTATCTGGCCACAGACGAGCAACTGCGCAGCCTCTCCTTCTGGACCCTGGGTTCGCTGGCCGGCGCACGCTGGGTGTTGGTGGCCGTGCTCGGTGTGGCACTGGTGCTGGCGGCGGTGCTGGCGCGGCGCATGGCCGCTGCCCTCAACGCCCTGGCCCTGGGGGAGGCCGTAGCCGGGCATGTGGGGGTGTCGCTGCCGCGCCTGCGCTGGGGCATTGTGCTGGTGGTGGCGGTGCTCAACGGCCTGGCCGTGGCGTGGTGCGGAATGATTGGCTTCATCGGGCTGCTGGCGCCACACCTGGTGCGCCTGCTGCTGGGGGCCGACCAGCACAGCGTGCTGCCGCTCTCGATGGTGCTGGGCGCACTCCTGCTGCTCGGGGCCGACACCCTGGCTCGCACCCTGGCCGTGCCGGCCGAAATCCCGGTGGGAATTTTCACTGCGCTCTTGGGCGCGCCCTTCTTCCTGCTCTTGTTGCGCGGGCTGCGCCACGGAGGCTGACACCATGCGTCCTTTGGATCTCAATACCCCCCGGCGTTGGCCCTTGACACCGTTGCTGCTGCAGTGCCGCGAGGCGCGGCTGCGCCTGGGCGCCCAGCCGCTGGGGCCCATCAATCTGTCTTTGCAGCAGGGCGAGCGCGTGGCCGTGCTGGGCCCCAGTGGCGCGGGCAAGTCCACCCTGCTCAAGCTGCTGGCCGCGGAGCTGAGCCCAGCCAGCGGCACGCTACAGCTGCACGACCGTACGCTGGCACGCTGGCCCCTGGCCGAGCTGGCCCGCCAGCGCGCGGTGATGCCGCAGTCCCACGAGGTGGCGTTCGGGCTGCCGGTGGCGCTGGTCATCGCACTGGGCCGCGTGGCGCTGCGCCACGACCCGCAGCGCGAGGCCATCGTGGCCCAAGCCGCCGCCAGCGCGCAGGCCCAACACCTGCTGGAGCGCCGTTTTGACACCCTCTCGGGCGGCGAAAAAGCCCGCGTGCAACTGGCGCGCGTGCTGGCCCAGCTGTGGGATTGCCAGGGCGGCCTGCTGCTGGTGGACGAGCCGCTGGCTGCGCTAGACCCCGGGCTGCAATGGCAGCTCATGGACACGCTGCAGCACTACGCCCGCGAGCGCCAACACGCCGTGGTGGCGGTGCTGCACGACATCAACCAAGCGCTCAACAGCTTTGAGCGCCTGTGGCTCATGCAGCAAGGCCAGCTGGTGGCCGACCTGCCCGCCACCCCCAACCGTGCACTGCCCTTGCTCGAAGCGCTCTACGGTCTGCCTCTGTGCCACGCCTACAGCGCCGAGGGCGAAAGCGCCGTGGTCCCCGCCCTGCAGCGCTGGCGCGCCACACGCCAAACCCGCAGCGCGGCATGCGCCGCAGGGGCCTGAGGTCGCATGCGCCAGTCCACGCCGCCCTGGTCCCCCAAGCCCAGTCACAGCGGGCTGTGGGCCAGCGCGGCGCTGCACCTGGGGTTCCTGCTGTGGGTGCTGGGCACAGGCGGCACCTTGGGGCCAGCACACAAGAGCGCACGCGCCGCCACCCAGCCTGGCCACACCATCACCCTGCGCCTGTTGCCGCTGCCCCATCCAGAGGGCTCACACACGCGCCGCCAAACCCTGGTGCAGGCGGCGCAGCCAAGCCGCGTGCCACCTCAAGCCAGCGCTGAAGCCCTCAGCTCGAGCAAGGCCACCGATCTGGTCACGGCACCACCGCCGCCAAGCAGCACCGGGCCCTCCACGCCCTTGCCACAACAAACCCTTGCCGATGCGACGCCCGCGGCCCCCGCCACCCCCAAGCCAACGCCCTTGAATCCGGCCCCAGGTGCCGGCGCGCCCACCGCCTTGGCCCGCCCCGACCATGCCCACAGCCCGCCGCCGCGCTACCCCGAACTGCTGCGTGAGCAGGGCATAGAAGGCGTGGTGTGGCTGCGCGTGCGCGTTGAGGCCGACGGGCGCGCCCAACTCATCGAGCTGCTGCGCAGCAGCGGCTGGGAGCTGCTGGACCACGCCGCCCTCAGCGCCGTGCGCCACTGGCGCTTTCACCCCGGCCACATCAATCAGCAGCCCATTGCCAGCTGGGTTCAGTTCCCGGTGCGTTTCAGTTTGGAGGGGTGATCGGGTGCGGCTTTACCCGCATGGGGATGCGCAGCGCAGCTGCGCCAAAATCCCCCACCACCATGAGTGCATCACCCAGACACCTAGAGCTGCTGGCACCGGCGCGCACAGCAGACATCGGCATCGAGGCCATTCAACACGGGGCGGACGCGGTTTACATCGGCGGCCCGGATTTCGGCGCGCGGCACAACGCGGGCAACGCGATTGAAGACATTGAGCGCCTGGTGCGCCACGCACACCGCTTCAATGCGCGCATCTTCATCACGCTCAACACCATCTTGCGCGACGACGAGCTCGAAGACGCGCGCCGCCTAGCCTGGCAGGTCTACGAGGCCGGGGCCGATGCGCTGATCGTGCAGGACATGGGCCTGCTGCAGCTGGACCTGCCGCCCATACAGCTGCACGCCAGCACGCAATGCGACATCCGCACACCCGAGAAAGCGCGCTTTTTGCAAGACGTGGGCTTTTCGCAGGTGGTGGCCGCGCGTGAGCTGACGCTGGCGCAAATCCGCGCCATGGCCGAGGCGCTCAGCAGCGCGCAGCTGGAGTTTTTCATCCACGGTGCGCTGTGCGTGGCCTACAGCGGCCAGTGCTTCATCAGCCACGCCCACACCGGGCGCAGCGCCAACCGGGGCGATTGCTCGCAGGCTTGCCGCCTGCCCTATGAGGTGGTGGACGGCCAGGGGCGCATCGTGGCGCACCAAAAACACGTGCTGTCCATGAAGGACAACGACCAAAGCGCCAACCTGCGCGCGCTGGTGGATGCGGGCGTGCGCAGCTTCAAGATCGAAGGCCGCTACAAAGACATGGGCTATGTGAAGAACATCACCGGCCACTACCGGCGCCTGCTGGACGAAGTCCTGCACGAGCGCCCCAGCCTGGCGCGCGGTTCAAGCGGCCACACCCGGCTGCGCTTCACCCCCGACCCACAGCGCAGCTTCAACCGCGGCGCCACGGACTACTTCGTCAACGGGCGCCAAGACGACATCGGCGCCTTCGACACCCCCAAACACGCCGGCCTGCCGCTGGGCTGGGTGAGCCACGTGGGCAGCGACCACTTCGACTGCAGGCTGGACGAAGGCGTGAGCCCACTCAACAACGGCGACGCCCTCACCTACCTGGACCTGCAGCACGAGCTGGTGGGCCTGCGCGTGAACATCGCCACCGCGCTGGACGCCAGCCTCCGCCAGTGGCGTGTGCAGCCCAACGAGCCGCTGGCCGCGCTCAAAGACCTGCGCCGCGACGTGGCCCTCTCGCGCAACCGCGACATGGCCTGGGACCGCGTGCTGGAAAAGAAATCGGCCGAGCGCCGCATCGCCCTGGACATGACGCTGCTGGAAGTGCCCGACGGCGTGGCCCTGCAGCTCAGCGACGAAGACGGCCATGCCGCCTATGTGGAACTGCCCCTGCAAAAGCAGCGCGCCCAGCAACCCGACAAAGCCCAAGCCCAGCTGCGCGAGGCGCTGGCCAAGCTCGGCGGCACCGACTTCGAAGCCCGCGAACTGAGCCTGCACTGGAGCGGCCCAGCGCTCTTCCTGCCCCTGAGCCAGCTCAACGCCCTGCGCCGCCAGGCCCTGGCTGAACTGGAAGCCGCCCGCGCCGCAGCCTGGCAACGCCTGCCCCGTGCCACGCCCGTGCAGCCCCCCGCCGCCTACCCCGACGACACCCTGAGCTACCTGGCCAACGTCTACAACCACGCCGCCCAGCAGTTCTACCTGCACCACGGCGTGCGCGTGGTCGACGCTGCGTACGAGAGCCAGCAAGAGCTGGGCGACGTCAGCCTCATGATCACCAAGCACTGCGTGCGCTACAGCCTCTCGCTCTGCCCCAAGCAAGCCAAGGGCGTGACGGGCGTGCAAGGCACGGTGCGCGCCGAGCCGCTACAGCTCATCAACGGCAAAGAAAAGCTGACCCTGCGCTTTGACTGCAAACCCTGCGAAATGCATGTGGTGGGCAAAATCAAGAAAAGCGTGCTGCAACAAACCCACGCGGCCCCGGTGAAGTTCTACAAAGCCAGGCCCCAGGCCTGATGAGGCCTGGCTGCACCAAGCCAGCCGACGCAGCCACGCAAGCGGCTGCATCGGCATCGCGGTAAGCCGTCCTCAGCGCCGCTGCGCTTCTTTTTGAGGGCTTGTGAGCGCGGTGCGGTTTGGCGCATCCACCTGCATGAAGAGCGCGCTGAATGCGCCCCAGTTGCCTGCAGCGTCCTGTCCGCGCACATAGACCAAATGCTGCCCCACGGAGAGCCCAGTCGTATCGATCTGGCCCACAACGTATTCGTTGTTGGCATCAAAGCTGCCATCGCGCGCTGACAGCGGTATGGCGCGTGCGCCACTCAGCCAGGGCGGCACGTCGATATAGGCCTCGGCGGCAGCGATGGTTTGGGTCGGTTCTGTGCCGTTGGTCTGGTTGTAGCGCGTGTCGTCCACGCGCGCCACCAAAGTGGCCGGACGCCCCTGCGGCACGCGCTTGTAATTCAGCGCCAGGGCTGTGACGTCAGGGCCAGCGGGCGTTTGATAGGGCGTGCGCACCACCTTGGCGGCATACATCAGCGCGGGCATGTTGTCCGGCAGCACGGTGGAGTTGTAGTAGCTGCACTGCTGGAAGAAGGCCGTGCCCAGCTCGAAGGTGAACGAGGCCACGCCCAGCTCGCCGTAGCTGGGGCCATCGCTGGTGCCATCGGTTTCGTACAGATCCAGCGAGCGCTGAGGCGTATGGCGGTTCCAGTAGGCAAATTTGCGGCCCAAGGTCGCCAGCTGGGTGTCGTTGCCCGCAGGCGCGCCGTTGGAGCCCCAGGGCCACAGCAGCAGGCGGCCGTGGCTGTGAATGTCCAGATGGATGCCGCTGGTGTCCAGCGGTGCAGGGTCGGTACGGTTGGGGCCGCGCCGGTCCGGCCACAGGCTTCGGATGTAAGCCTCAACGGCTCGGGTTTCAGGCTCTGAAGCGGCGCTGGGGCCGCGGTAAGTCTCAGAGCAAGCGTTGCCGCTGGACCCGCCGCCGTTGCTGATGTTCCAGGTGAAGCCGAAGTTGCGGTTGAGGTCAGCCCCACGGTAGTTGCTGGTGGCGCCGCAGTAGGCGGTGTTGGTGTTCTTGCGCCACAAGATACCGCTCTCGGCCTTTTTACGCCCGTCCGGGTTGGTGGCCAGCAGCAGGTGCACCTCGTGGTGGTCGAGTATCCAGGTGGCATCGGCGTCCACGCCGTGGCCGTTGTAGAGCTTGCGCGCGAACTCGAGCACCAACGGCGTGGTGGTGTATTCCCGGGCGTGAATGCCGGCGTTGATGAACAGCTTGGGCTTGTCGCCACTCACCGCACTGTTGGTGAGCTTGAGCACGCGCAGGTCGTAGCCGCCCTGCCCCGCGCCCTTGGCCCAGGAGTCGCCAATGTCTATCCAACTGGCCAGCTGAGGCTTGTTGGCGGCCATCCCTTCTGCCTCAGTGAACACCTCTTCCACCGTGGGGTAGCAGCTGTAGTTGGGAATGCCGGTAGCCGTCGCTTGTGACGCCCGGGCTCGCGCCTCGGACTCCTTGCGGGCTTGCTCCAGCTGCTGCGTCATCCAGTGGGGGTCTGGCACCAGGCGGAATCCCATCGCGCGCAGCTCGCTGGCTTCTTGCTCGTTGAGCTGAACAATCACATAGCCCAGCTCGTACTCCGAGGCCAAAGTCTCAAAGCGGCTGTGCGCAATGGCGCGAGCCTTGCGCACATCATCGAAATAGGCGCGCATGGTTTGGCGCGGAGCGGCTTCGCGACCATGGATGGTGGGCTGAGGCAGCGAGGCCTGAGCCAGGGCGAGGGCAGGTGCGGCCAAGGACAGCAAAGCCGCCAAACAATAGCCCGGGTTGCAGGAAAAAGCTTTGCGTGTCATCGGGGTCTCCTGTGAACACGCGCACCGCTGGCACGGTCATCCGGCACCACCCAGTACTGCGGCAGAACAGGCCACGCAAACTCGCGGTACACGCTGGAAGGTGGCGCGAGCATAGGCACTTCAATTTCCGCCTACAAGCCGCCATGCCCCTTCAAACAGCGTCCCAGGTCATGGAGCCCCCATGCCTGGGGTGGGCCTGGGATTTCGTCGATTGATTTGCCCGCAGGTCCGTTTCAGACCACCATTTCCAACACGGTCGGATGACCCAGAAAGCCTTGCGGGCTGGCCGTAGCACCGTAGGCGCCCGACTGGAAAACCACCACCAAATCGCCCACGTCTGCGCGTGGCAGGCTGACGCGGTCGGCTATCAGGTCCAGCGGCGTGCACAGCGGGCCGACGATGTTGACGGTTTCGAGCTCGCCGTCGCCCTGGCCCTGAGCGCCCGCTTGCTGGCGCACCAAGGCCACGGGGTAGTTGCGGCGCAGCACTTGGCCAAAATTTCCTGAAGCGGCCAGGTGGTGGTGCAGCCCCCCGTCGCACACCAGATAGACCTGTCCGTGCGAAGTCTTGCGCTCCACCACGCGGCAGACATAGACACCCGCCTCGCCCACCAAGTAGCGCCCCAGCTCCAGCACCAGGCGGGCCTGCGGCAGCTCGTGGCGTGCGCGCTCGACCAGCCCCGACATCATGGCGCTGATGGGGGCCAAATCCAGGCGCTGGTCGCCCGGGAAATAGGGAATGCCAAAGCCGCCACCCAGGTTGAGCACCCGCACGGGCGCGCTGGCCTTGCTCGCCCAGTGCAGGGCCAGCTCGTAGGCTTGCTGCTGGGCTTGCGCGATGGCGTCAGCCCGCAGGCTTTGGGAACCGGCAAAGAGGTGAAAGCCTTCGAAACCGAGCCGCTCTGGCCCCGCTGCGCGAATGCGCTCAAAGGCTGGCTCAATCAGCGCCACATCCAGCCCAAAAGGCTTGGCGCCGCCGCCCATGCGCATGCCCGCACCCTTGAGCTCATAGTCGGGGTTGATGCGCAGCGCCACGCGCGCGGGGCAAGCCATCTCGGCGCTGAGCTGGGCCAGCACATCAAGCTCACGCAACGACTCCACATTGACGAGCACACCCGCAGCCAGGGCCTGGCGCAGTTCAGCAGGTCGCTTGCCGGGCCCAGCAAAGCTGATGTGTTGGCGGTCCACGCCGGTGTCCAGCGCCCGCAGCAGCTCGCCGCCCGAGGCCACGTCAAGCCCATCCACCAAGCCCTTGAGGTGCGCCAGCAGCGCGGGCATGGGGTTGGCCTTGATGGCGTAGTGCAGCTCCACCTCCGCAGGCAATGCCGCGCGCAAGGCCTGCACTTGCTGCGTGAGCGCGCGCCGCTCGTAGGCATAAAACGGCGTTTGCCCGGCGCGCTGGGCGAGCTGCTCCAGCGTGAAGCCGCCCAGCAGCGGTGCGCCTTCGCGCCATTCGAATTGGTGCATGGGGGCGTGGATGGGCGGCGTAGTGGTGGACATATCGAACAGCAAAAATGAGTAGCGCCAGCAGCCCTTCAGTCGGCCTGAAACTGGGCGCGCAAGGCGGCGCGGTCGAGCTTGCCGTTGGCGTTGCGCGGCAGGGGCGCGGGCAGCACATGCACATGGGCGGGCAGCATATAGCTGGGCAGCTGTTGGCGGCAGGCATTCATGAGCGCGGCCACATCCAGGCTTTGCGCTGCAGGCGCCGCAGCCACCACCTGAATGCGCTGGCCCAGCTGCGCATCAGCCACGCCAAAGGCCACGCACTCTTGCACCAGACCGGTGGCATAGAGCACCTCTTCCACCTCAGTGGGGCTGACACGGTAGCCCGAGGTTTTGATCATCTCGTCGCTGCGCGCCACAAAGTACAAAAAGCCTTCGGCGTCGCGGCGCACGGTGTCACCGCTGAAGACGGCAATTTCCGGCAGGGGCCGCGCATCATGCTCGGGCAGCGCCTGCGGCGGAAGCGGGCGAAAGCGCTCGGCCGTGCGCGCGGCATCGCGCCAATAGCCCAGCGCCACCAGCGCACCGCGGTGCACCAGCTCGCCGGGCTCGTCAGCGTCGCAAGGCGTGCCATCGGGGCGCAGCACCAGCACCTCGGCGTTGGGGATGGCGCGGCCCATCGAATCGGGCCTGCGTGCCAATTCCTGCGGCGGCAAATAGGTGGAGCGGAACGCCTCGGTCAGCCCATACATCAAATACACCTGTGCGGCAGGGGCGCGCTGCTGCAGGCGCTGCAGGGTTTCCAGCGGCATGCGCCCCCCCGTATTGGCCAGATAGCGCAGCGTGCGCAGTGCCTCGTCGGGCCATGGCAAGGCCGCCAGTTGCATGAACAGCGGCGGCACGGCCGTCAAGCCCGTGACGCCATGCTGCGCCATCGCCGCCAGCACATCGCGCGCAAACAGCCAGTTCAAGAGCACCAGGCGCGCACCGCTGCACAAAGCAGTGGTGAGTTGGCTGAAGCCCGCGTCAAAAGAAAGCGGCAGCGCCGCCAGCAAACAGTCCTGCTCGGTGTTGCCCAAATAGCTGGCCACACTCTGCGCCCCCGCCACCAAATTGCGGTGCGACAGCATCACGCCCTTGGGCTTGCCGGTGCTGCCCGAGGTGTAGAGGATGGCGGCCAGGTCAGCATCAATCAGGATGGGCAACTCTGGCGCAGCGGCAGGCTGTGCCATCAAGTCCGCCCAGTCATGCATGGCGAGCTCGGCACTCTGAGCCAGCCCACCGTCCACCAGCACCAGGTGGCGCAGCCCTGCTCCCGTCCAGCCCTCCAACACGCTGCAACGGCTGGCGCTACTGACCAGCAGCACGGCGCCACAGTCCTGCAGCACATGCGCCACTTGCGCGGGTTTGAGCACGGGGTTGATGGGCACCATCACCGCGCCCGCCGCCGTGGCGCCCAGGCAGGCCACCACGGTTTCGATGCGCTTGTCCAGGTACACGGCCACGCGCTGCCCGCGCTTCACGCCCAGCGCGCTCAGGCCTTTGGCGAACTGCCCCACCTGCTGGTGCAGCTGCGAAAAACTGAGCTGCCCACGGGCATCAACCAAGGCCGCGCTTTGAGGCCAGCGCTGGGCCGCTGCGGCACACAAATCGTGCAACAGACGCGGTGATTCAATGGAAGGCGAAGAAGACACAGTCATCAAAAGCAACAGCGCTGAAGCGCCCAAAACCAAGGCAATGCCGGGCGTGGCCGACCGAGTCGGCATTGTGGCTTGTTCTGCCCAGCCCTGCCGAGCTGAGGGCGTGCATTTAGAATCGCGCGTTTTTTCGCCCACGCTGCTTTGCGCCGCCCCTGACCGCCATGGATTTGTTCGACGAGCTCCGTCACCTGCTGGACGATGTGCTACAGCTGCAGGGCCGTGCGCTCAGCTTCACCCCAGACACCGCGCTGCTGGGCGCCCTGCCCGAGCTGGACTCCATGGCCGTGGTGAGCCTGCTGGCCGCGCTGGAGGCGCGCTACGGCTTGAATATCGAAGTGGGCGACCTCGACGGCAGCCGCTTTGCCACGCTGCAAGCGCTGCATGACTTCGTGCTGCAGCTGCGCCAAGCCCAACGCTGAGCTTCACTTCAGCGCACAAAGAAAACGGGCGCCTCTCAGAGGGCGCCCGTCGCGTGCTGCGGCTCAAACCGAGCCTCTACTCATGAGGCTTAACGCACCACAGCGATTTCAGCGCGCTTGCCACCGCGGTAGGTGTACATGGTCAGGGCGCCATTCTTGATATCGCCCTTGTTGTCAAAGCTGATGGTGCCCGTCACGCCCTTGTAGCCTTCGGTCTTGGCCAACACCGGCAGGTACTTGGCAGGCTCGGCCGAGCCTGCCTTGACCATGGCAGCCACCATCACGTTGACGGCGTCGTACACATAGGGCGCGTAGATTTCAACCTTGGTGTTGAACTTGGCTTCAAAGCGGGTCTTGAAGTCTTCCAAAGTCTTCTTGGAAGCACCTTCGACGCCACCGGCTTCGGCGCACACCACTTGGTCGTCAGCCAAGCTGTCCACGGCCAACTTGGGCAGGTTGGCCGTGCAGATGCCGTCGCCACCCATGAACTTGGCACTGATGCCCAGTTGCTTCATCTGGCGCAGCATGGGGCCGGCCACTGCGTCCATGCCACCAAAGAAGATCACATCGGGCTTCTTGCCCTTCAAGGTGGTCAGGATGGCGGTGAAGTCCGTGGCTTTGTCGGTGGTGAATTCGCGCGCCACCACTTTGCCACCTGCAGCCTTCACGCCCTTGATGAATTCGTCGCCCACACCTTGGCCGTAGGCCGTGCGGTCGTCCACCACCACAATGGTTTTGCCCTTGACTTGCTGCACAGCGTACTTGCCCAGCGTGCCGCCAAGGTGCACGTCGTCAGCCACCACGCGGAAAGTGGTCTTGTAGCCACTGCGCGTGAACTTGGGATGAGTGGCCGAAGGGCTGATTTGTGGAATGCCTGCGTCGCTGTAGATCTTGGCCGCGGGGATGGAGGTGCCCGAGTTCAGGTGACCCACCACGCCGTTGACTTTGGAATCCGCCAGCTTCTGCGCGGCAGCCGTGCCCTGCTTGGGATCACCTGCGTCGTCCTCGGCCAGCAGCTCAAACTTGGCCTTCTTGCCGCCAATGGTCACGCCCTTGGCGTTGAGTTCCTCGATGGCCAGACGCGCGCCGAGTTCGTTGTCCTTGCCCAGGTGGGCGATTTGTCCACTGGTTGGCCCCACATGGCCAATTTTCACCACCAGTTCTTGCGCCATGGCTCCGGTACCGAGCATGAGTGCAATGGCCCCGACAAACACGTTTGCGTTGATTCGCATGTAATCCTCCAAACCACTAGAGTGAAGTTGCTGTTGAATCTTTCAACGCGTTCGACCTTAACCCGATTTCAAGGACCAGCCACATGGGGAAAGCATGGGCGCGCGGCGGTCAACCAACAGTTTGGAGGGCCGTTAAGGCCTGCCGCTCAACGATGGCGGCGCAGCTCGCGGTCCAGCACAGGGCGCAGCTGCTCCATGACATCGCGCACCAAAACTTCCACGTGCAAGCTGAGCTGGCCGCGCAGCCGGGCCTCAATCTGCTGGCACAGCGCCTCCAAATCGGCGTGAGCCGCTGGCGCCAAGTCTTGCCAATCACTGTCGAGACTGGCGGCATCCACGGCTAGAGATTCGGGCTTGGGCAAAAGTGCCGGACTGGGCCCTGGCAGCTCTTCGCTCAAGTCAAGAAAGCCGCTGGCTGCGGGCACATCAAGAACTTCCGTGAGCGTGGGCACCACGCGCGGCATTGGGCGGTCATTGCGCATTTCAACGCCCTTCCCCAGCCACGTAGTGCTGCATTTCGCAGCCGGCTTGCTGGTAGTGTTTGTAGCGGCGGCGGCCCCATTGCACTGTCTGTGCCTCGGTAGAGACCACTTCCAAAATGCGCTGGAATTCGTCAAACGCCGTGGGCACCTCGGTCTCGAGATTGAGCAAGACCTCGCGATGCGGCAGTTGCTCGAGCTGCGAGACCAGCAGCACAGGCGTGCGCTGCAGCAGCTCGGGGTCGGAATCGGGCCGCACGCTGAGGTGCGGCACAAATTCGTGGGGCTCATGCACCCACAGGGCCTGGTCTAGCTTGTCGAGCGCGCGCTGCGGGCCACACACCCCCACGCGCGCGCCGCTGGCCACGGCTTTACGCAGCAGCTTGCAGACAAAGCCCAGCCTGTCCGAAACACCTGAATAGAACAGCACCTCGGACATGACTTGGGCCTGGGTTTGCAACTGCTCTGCGGATTACTTGGCCTGCGACAGCACGTAGTGCGTCAGCAAGCCCACGGGGCGGCCCGTAGCGCCTTTGCCTGCGCCCGATTTCCAGGCCGTACCGGCGATGTCCAGGTGACCCCAACGGTACTTGCTGGCAAAGCGCTGCAGGAATTTGGCCGCCGTGATGGAACCACCGGCACGCGAGCCCACGTTGGCCAAGTCAGCAAAGTTGCTCTTGAGGCCATCGTCATATTCCGCGTCCAGCGGCATGCGCCAGCAGGGGTCCAACGCCTGGTCGCCAGCGGCTTCGAGCTCGGCAGCCAGTTGGTCGCAGCTGGCGTACATGCCGCTGCGCACGCCGCCCAGGGCGATGACGCAAGCGCCCGTGAGCGTGGCCACATCCACCACAGCCGCGGGCTTGAAGCGCTCGGCGTAGGTCAGAGCGTCACACAGAATCAGGCGGCCTTCGGCATCGGTGTTGAGCACTTCGATGGTCTGACCGGACATGGAGGTGATGACGTCACCGGGCTTGAGCGCACGGCCGCTGGGCATGTTTTCGCAGGCCGCGATGATGGCCACGAGGTTGACCTTGGGCTTGAGCTCGGCCACGGCACGCAGCGTGCCCAGCACGCTGGCAGCGCCGCCCATGTCGAACTTCATCTCGTCCATGTCGGCACCGGGCTTGAGCGAGATGCCGCCCGAGTCAAAGGTGATGCCCTTGCCCACCAGCACCACGGGGGCCTGGCTCTTGGCGGCGCCGTCATAGCGCGCCACGATGAAACGCGGCGGCTCGTCAGAGCCCTTGGCCACGGCCAGGAAGGAGCCCATGCCCAGCTTTTCAATGGCTTTTTGATCCAGCACTTCCACCTTCAGCGCGTGGCTGCGGCCCAGGGCGCGCACTTGCTCGGCCAGGAAGCTCGGGGTGGCGTAGTTGCCCGGACGGTTGGCGCACTCGCGTGCCAGTTCCACGCCAGCGGCAATGGCTTGGCCGCGTGCCAGCCCCACCTTGGCGGCCTTCATGGCAGCCTTGTCGCCCAGCAGGCTGATGCGTGCGAGCTTGCTCGGCGCAGCGGCGCTGGGCTTGGTGTGGCGGTAGGTGTAGAGCGCATCGGCAGCGGCCAGCGCCAGCTGCTCCGCCAGCGCTTCAGCGTGCTCAGCGGCGTAGCCCACAAAAGCCACGGCGGCCGAAGCCGCACCGCGCGACTTCAGCTGAGCAATGGCGGCCTGCGCCGCAGCGCGAGCACCCTTGACGTGGTCAGTGCCCGTGCCTGCCAGCACCAGGCGATGCGCCTTGAGGCCTTGCGGGCGCGTCAGCACCAAGCTTTGTCCGGCTTTGAGCTCAAAGTCACCGAGCTTGATCGCGTCTTTGATCAATGCCGACACGGTGGGGTCCAAATCAGCGGGCACGCTGCCGCCCGCCAACACCAGTACCAGGGCGTCTGTAGCCACGCTATTGAGCGCGTCAAACCCGGCCGACTGAAAACGCAAGTCCATAATAGTGAGAGGTAGACAAAGTCCGCAGATGTTATTCGATTCCACGTTGCGAAAGGAGCTGGCCAAGACCTTTGGCGTGAGCTTCACCGTCATCATCACCATCGTCGTGACCATGATGATGATCAAGGCCGTGGGTCTGGCGGCCAAGGGCAGCGTGTCGCCCCAGCATGTGCTGCTGTTCCTGGGCTATGCCACGCTGTCCTACTTGGCCAATATCCTGAGCCTGTCCTTGTTTGTCGCCGTGGTGGCCACGCTGGGGCGCATGTACCGCGACTCCGAAGCCACCATCTGGTTTGCCAGCGGCGTGGGCTTGCGCAACTTTGTGCGCCCCACCCTGCGCATGGCTTGGCCAGTATTTGGGGCCGTGGCGGTGCTGATGCTGCTGATCTGGCCTTGGGGCAATCAAAACAGCCAACAGCTGCGCGAACAGTTTGAACGGCGCGGCGACCTCTCGCGTGTGGCACCAGGCCAGTTCCAAAGCTCGGCCGACGGGCAGCGCGTGTTCTTCATCGAACGCGACCACCAAGACGACGCGATTGCGCGCAATGTCTTCATCATGCTCTCGGGCGAGAACAAAGAGTCTGTGACCACCGCCTCGCGCGGCTACCTCCAGACTACCGACACCCAGCGCCTGCTGGTGCTGGAGCATGGGCAGCGCAACGAAATGGATTTGCGCGACGGCGAAAAAACCCTGGCGCGCTTTGAACGCTACAGCCTGGAAGTGGATGAGCAGGTGATGCGCCGCACCGAAGAGCGCAAGCCCAAAACCCGCAGCACGCTGGAGCTGCTGCGCGAACGCAGCAAAGCCGGTGACGGCGAGCTGGCCTGGCGCTTTGGCCAAGTGCTGGGCTGTGTGACGCTGATGCTATTGGGCCTGGGCCTGGCCGCCACCAACCCGCGCCGCGCCAGCAGCTGGAATTTGCTGTTTGCGCTGCTGAGCTTTGCTGTGTATTTCAACCTCATCACGCTCAGCGAGAGCTGGGTCTCGCGCGGCTGGATGGGCCTGCCCCAAGTCTTGCTGGCGCTGCACGGCGGCGCCCTGCTGCTGGCGCTGGCGCTGATTTGGTGGCGCGACAACGCCAACCGCCTGCAATGGCGCCACCGCGCGGAGTCCTGTGCATGAAGACCGTTCGCAGCATGCTCTACAAGGACATCCTGGGCTCGGTGGGCTTTGTGATGGTGGGCTTTCTGGCACTGTTTTTCTTTCTGGATTTTGTAGACGACCTGGAGCGCTTCACGCGCGCCGGTGCGGGTGCGGCGGCGGCGGCCTGGATGTGCGTGCTCAAACTGCCCTCGCACTTTTACGAGCTGCTGCCCATTGCCATCTTGATTGGCAGCATCTTCAGCCTGTCGCGCATGGCGCAGAACAGCGAATTCACCATCTTGCGCACCGGAGGGCTGAGCCCCGGTCGGGCCTTGGGCCTGCTCTCAACCCTGGCGCTGGGCTTTGGTTTGGTGGCCTTTGTGGTGGGCGATTTCATTGCCCCCTGGGCCGACCGCCAGGCCGCGCAGGTGCGCGCCACGGCCACCGGCAGCGCAGCCAGCAAAGGCGTAGCCTGGCTCAAAGACCGCCAGTCCACTGCGCTGGGCGACACGCATTACGCGGTGCGCATCGAACGCGCGCGCGGCGGCGGTGCGCTGGAGCAGGTGGTGGTGTTTGAATTCGACCCTCAAGGGCGCATGCTGACGCGGCTGCAGGCCGAGTCCGCACAGGTCCAGGACGGTGGCACCTGGCTGTTCAAAGATGCCCTCGTCACGGCCTGGGCATCGCCTCCCACGCCGCTGACCGAGCCACTGGGTGAACAGCTCAAACCCGTCGCCGCCAATGCCCAGCCAGATGTACCGCAGCTCGACACGCCCCAGGTGCGCCAATTGCAGGTGGCACAGCTGCAGTGGCGCTCAACGCTAGGCCCACAGCTGGTGGCTGCCGCCACACTGCCCGCGTGGAATATGTCGACGCTGGAGCTCTACCGCTACACACGCCACCTCTCCAGCCAAGAGCAATCAGCCCAGAGTTTTGAAATCCAGTTCTGGCTCAAAGCCTTTTATCCTTTCGCCTGCATGGTCATGCTCGCACTGGCCTTGCCCTTTGCCTACTTGCACTTCCGCTCCGGCGGCGTCAGCGTCAAGGTGTTTGGCGGCATCATGCTGGGCATCAGCTTTGTGCTGTTGAACAACTTGGCCGGCCACCTCGGCGTGCTCAAAGACTGGACTCCCTGGTTGGTGGCGGGCGCGCCCGCAGCCCTCTTCCTGGGCTTGTCCATGGCCTCATTCGCTTGGCTGGTTCGCAACCGCTGAGCCCAATTTTTCGCAGAACCAACACCATGCGCCACGGCTTGCTACTTCTCGCCCACGGGGCCCGAAATCCCGAATGGGCTCGCCCCTTCATCCAGCTCGCCAGCCAGCTGCAGGCGCTGCGCCCGCAAGACCCCGTGGCAGTGGCCTATCTGGAATTCATGAGCCCCGACCTGGACACCGCGGGCCAGAGCCTGGTGGCCTCGGGCTGCACGCGCGTGGACGTGCTGCCTGCCTTCCTGGGCAGCGCCGGGCATGTGCTGCGGGACATCCCGCCACGGCTGCAAGCCCTGCGTGAGGCCCACCCGCAGGTGGAGTGGGTGCTGCACGCCGCGCTGGGCGAACAGGCCGCTGTCATCAACGCCATGGCCCTAGCGGCGCACCAGCTCATCGAGCAAAGCCCGCAGGCCCCGGCGGCAAACTGAAACACATCATGAACCTGCACCAGTTCCGCTTCGTGCAAGAGGCTGCGCGGCGCAATCTCAATTTGACCGAGACCGCCAAGGCCCTGTTCACCTCGCAGCCCGGTGTCTCCAAGGCCATTTTGGAGTTGGAAGAAGAGCTGGGCATCGACATCTTCTCGCGCCACGGCAAGCGCTTGCGCACCATCACCGAGCCGGGCAAGGCGGTGCTCAAGTCGATTGAAATCATCATGCGCGAGGTCGGCAACCTCAAGCGCATTGGCGAGGAGTACTCCAAGCAAGACGTGGGCACGCTCTCCATCGCCACCACGCACACGCAGGCGCGCTACGTGCTGCCCAATCCCGTGGCGCAGCTGCGCCGCCAATACCCGCAGGTGCACATCAGCCTGCACCAGGGCAGCCCCGATCAAGTGGCGCGCATGCTGCTCGAGGAAAGTGCAGACATCGGCCTGGCCACCGAGTCGCTGTCCAACTACACCGACCTCGTGACCCTGCCCTGCTACGACTGGCAGCACGTACTGGTGGTGCCGCGCGCGCACGCGCTGGCGCAGCTCGAGCGCATCACGCTGGAAGATTTGGCGCAAGAGCCGCTCATCACCTACCACCCCAGCTTCACGGGGCGCACGCGCATTGACCGCGCGTTTGCGCAGCGCCAGCTGCAGCCCAAGGTGGTGCTGGAGGCGATTGATTCAGACGTGATCAAGACCTATGTGCGCCTGGGCCTGGGCGCGGGCATTGTGGCGGAGATGGCCGTGCGCGACGACCCGCCCGACAGCGACCTGGTGTGGCGCCCGCTGGGCCACACCTTTGGCCAGAACACCACGCGCATTGCCTTCAAGCGCGGTGCCTATTTGCGCAACTTTGTGTTCAGCTTTGCCGAACTGCTGTCCGACCGCCTGGACCGCAAGCTGCTGCAGCGCGCCATGAGTGGCGACGGCGACGCCTACGATCTCTGAGCACACTCAGTCGTAGGGCGACACCTCAGCGCGGCGCGCCAGCACGGCAATGGGCGGCGCCCAGCGTTCGCCGCGCGGCTTCTTGCTCGTCACCAGGGTGATTTCCGAGGGCTCGAAGACCTCCACGTTGTGCGTGATGGGGGTGGTGAGCAGGTACTGAGCGCGCGTGCTCTTGAGGAAGTGGCCCACGAGCTGGATGTTGCGCACGTCCAAGTGCGCAAAGGGCTCGTCGATGAAGACAAAGCCGCCCGGCGCGTCGTCGTCCTTCATCAAACCCACCAGCAGGATCAAGCTCTTGAGCACCTGCTGGCCACCCGAGGCCTCGCCGTCGTTGAGCCCGACTTCGCCCTTGCCGTCGAAGTTAAAGCGCACATGCAGCCCGGCCTGGGCCAGCACGGTGTCGTCGTTGTCGAGGTGCGGCAGCTCGGCCTGGGCCAGCACGCCCGCCAACTCGCCGAGCTCCTGCACATTCTTTTTGTAGCGGCGCACGGTGGCGCGCAGCACGTCGATGTAGCGCTCGCGGGCGTTGAAGGCGGCAATGCGTGCCATTTCGTTGCTGGCGCGGCGGTCGTCGAGCTGGGTGCTTTGCTCCAGCACGGCCACTTGCATGCGCGTGTGGCGCTCGGCCACCTGTGGGTCGGTTTCCCAGGTGCCCGCACTGAGGCCTTGGTCCAGCTCCTGCTGCACGTGGCGCAGCGCAATCTCGGCCTGCTTGGCGTTCTCAAACTCATCGCGCAGCGCGGCCAGGCGCGCCGCGTGAATCCAGCTGTGCGGGAAGCGCGCACGCGTCTCGCGCGAGGCGCGAGCGCTGGCCTGCAGCTCGGTGCGGCGTTGCAGCCAGTCGCGCTCAGAGCGCAGCACGCCGTCTTCGCTGGACTTGAGCTGGGCCTGCGCCGACTCGTAATCGCGTTCAGCGCGCGTGCGCGTGGCCACGGCGCGCTCGTGGTCCTGGTCGAGCTGGCCCATGCGTGTGGCAGCTTCGATGCGCGCTTGGCGCAGCGCGGGCAGCCGGGCGCGCGCCTGAGCAAATTCCTCGGAGCGCTCGACCAATTCCAGCGCGGCTTTGTGGCCCTGAGCAGCGCGCTGGGCGTCCTTGAGCTGGCGTTCGACTTCGGCCTGCTCTTTGGCCAGGCGCGAGAGTTCCAAGTCGTAGCGCGCCAGTTCTTTGTCCAGACTGGCGCGGCGCGAGTCCAGGGCGGAGAGGCCGAACTGGTACTCGCGCGGCTCCACCCACAGGCTGCGGCCGCCGCGGCCGTCGCGGTAGTAGGCGTCGGCGGTGATCCACTCGCCGCTGACGCCCGCACCTTGGTCGGTGTCTTTGACGCAGCGCACCGTGGCGAGCTGGCGCAGCAGCCAACCCGGCAGCTTGGCATTGAGTCGCAGCGCGGCCAGCAGGCTGTCGGGCGGCACTTGCGCGGGGGCGTGTTCGGCCTGCGCCACCACGTAGTGGCGATAGCGCTCGCGCGCAGCGATGCGCAGGGCCTCGCGCTCGTCCTGCGGCTGGGCCAGCACCACCACCCAGCGCGAGGGGCGCAAAAAGCCTTCGGCCGCCGCGCGCCAGGTGTCGTTGGCGATGTCGATGGCATCGGCCAGCACGTGGTGGGCAATGCCGGCCTCGCTGAGCTGGCGCAAAAAGCGCGTCACCTCAGGCGGCGGCGGGGGCAGTTGCTGGCCGGCCAGGGCGTCCAGCGCGGCCTGGGCCTTGCGCATCTGGTCGTTGCTGCGCGTGTAGTTCTCGCGAAGCGCGTGTTGCTGCTCGCCCAGGGCCTGCAAGCGCTGGGTGAGTTGCTCGCCATCGGTTTCCACGGCGGCGAGCTGGCGCAGCTCCTCTTCGCGCTTGGCCAGCTGCTCCAGCGGGCGCTCGCCTTCGCGCGCAGCGTCAAAGGCCTGGCGCGCCACCTTGCGGGCGGCTTCGAGCTCGCCGAGCTGCGCCCGCGCGGCTTCCTGAGCGTTGAAGAAGTCCAGCAGCTGCTGGCGCTGGTGGCGGATGCCGCGTGCATCGCTTTGCGCAAACAAGCGCTGGCGGTGCAGTTCGCGCAGCTGCTGGGCGCAGCGCTGGCGCGCCTCGGCCCACTGCATGACGGGCAACACCTCGGTGGCCAGGCGCTCGCGTTCTTTGAGCCGCAGCTGGTATTGCTGGTAGCTGTTGACGCGGTTGGCCAGGTCCGAGAGCTGGGCCTGGGTGTGGGAGAGCTCGTGGCTGGACTGCTCGACTTCCTTGAGCAGCTGCTGCTGGTGGTTGCGCGCCAGCTCGTAGCGGTCCAGCACTTCCTGGTCGCCAAACACTTCAAACACCAGGCGCAGCAGCTCTTTGGGGCTGAGCTCGCACAGCCGGTCGGTCTGCCCCTGCTCCAGGGCCAGCACGCGGCCAATGGCGCGTGTCAGGCCGGCGGCTTCCAGGCGTTTTTTCCAGGCTTCGATACCCAGCCAGTCTTTCTCGGGGCGTTGGTCCAGGGTTTCGATGTCTTGCACACCGTCGACCAGCACATAGCGGCGCACCCAGTCCCCACCCTGGCGCGAAATGCGGCAGGCCAGCGTGACTTGGTCGGCGTAGAGCAGCGAGCTGGCAAAGGGCCGGCTGCTGTTTTGGCGGCTGCGCGGGCGGTTGTCCACCAGGGCGCGCAGCCAGGCCACGTCGGCGTTGGCGTGGCGGGCATAGGTTTTGTAGGTGCGCCCGCCCGAGCACTCCAAGCCCAGCAGCGTGCGCAGCGCATCCAGCAACGTGGTTTTGCCCGAGCCATTGGGCCCGGCGATGGTGATGATGTTGCCGTCCAGCGGCATGCTGACGCGGCGGCAGTAGTCCCAGTGCAGCAGTTCGAGCGATTGCAGGTGAAACATCAGGCGTCTTCGGCTTCTTCGTTATGGCGCGCGGCCAAGATGGCGTTGATCTGCACGCCGGCATGGGCATCGGTGCTGCGTGCCAGCACATCGGCCAGCGCACCGTCGAGGATGCGCGGCGCCAGGGTGTCGTAGTCCAGCAGCAAGTCCAGCAGCGGGCCCTCGGTGATGTCTTCGCCCTTGCGCGTGATGAAGCCTTGGCGCTCCAGCAGCTTGAGGTTGGCGTCCAGGCGCATCTTCTTGCCCAGCTGGTTGCCAAAGTCCGCCAGCAAGCTGCGGTAGGACAGCGTCGGGGCGCTGGCCGAGGCGCTGGGCAGGGGCTTGTCGGTGGCGAACATTTCGCCCTGGTCCTCTTGGGCATCAGCGCGGTTGAGCTGGCGCTGGCGCTTGGGCAGCACGATCAGCGCCCACAGCACCACCAAGAGGGCCACACCGTCGCGCGGCAGTTCCAGGTTGTTGTTGTTGGCCAGGCCGGTCTCGCCAAACACCGCCACTTCGGCCGGGCGCAGCAGCGCCACGCTGATGTGGTCGGCATAGACGTTGTCCACCACGCGCAGGCCCACAGCGCCCAGGCGCTCGTTGAGCGCGCGCCAGAGCTCTTGGTCGATGAGGGCACGGCGCACCAGGGGCTGGTTGCGGGGCAGCCAGCGCCGGGCCAGCAGTTGGGCCGCCAGTTGCGCGGCGTCGTCGAGAGCAGAACTCATGCTTGTGTATCGGGCGTAGGTGGGTGCAGCAGCGGCGCTTGCAGCGGGGGCGGCAGTTCGGGTTCGCTGTCGGTGGTGTGCAGCAGGCCTTGACTCATCCAGGAGACATAGCTGTCGTCCACCGGGCCTTGCTCGACCGACCAGCGCACGCGCCAGGGTTGGCGCGCCATGTCGCCGGTGGCGCCGGCCAGGTGTTGGGCCTGCGGGTCACCCAGCAGGGGCAGCAGCTGCGCACGGTAGGCCGCGCGCGCATAGCTGCCGCCCAGCACGGCCTCGCGCAGATCGTGCTGGGTGTGGCCTTCGGCGCGCCAGCGCTCCAGCACGGCTTGCATTTGGCTCATTTCAGGCGGCAGGCTCATCACGGCCAGCTCGCCCAGCGGGGCTTGCACGCCCTGGGGCAGTGGCTCGGGCAAGGCGGCCACGGGTCGGTCGCGCTCGAACTCAGCCTCGCAGCTGTCCAGCAACTCATGCTGGGCCACAAACACCGGGTGGACGGGGCGCGACAACGCCCCCAGTGCCAGGTTTTCCAAAAAGGGCACGCCCTGCAACCAGCGCCGCACATCGGTGGTGGTGATGCCGGTGGAGCCCAGGGTGACGCGCTGGCGGTCGGCCTGCTGCAGCGCGCGGTTGAACTGGCTGGCCATGGCCAGCAGCCGCGCCTGCGCCAGGCCCAGCTCGCGCGCCAGGCGCTCCAACCGTGCATTGCCGTCGGTTTGGGCCTGCTCGATGATGGCTTTGAGCGCCTCGCTGGCGCGCTCCACCAGGCTCAGTGCCCGCTCAAAACGGCTGCGCGCGCGGCGCAGATTGAATTCTGAGCCCGAGGCAATGGCGTCGGCAAATTCGTCGTAGAGCCGTGCCAGCTGCGCGCGCAAGTGCTGCAGCTGTGCGGGCTCCAGCGTGCCCAGCTGCTGCGCGCCCGCCACGGTGGCCAGCAGACCGCTGAGGTCGCCGTCCTCGCCCTGGGCCTGCGTGAGCGGTGAGAGCAAGGCCAACATCTGCTGGGCCAGCGGGGTCACGCTGTAGAGCTGCTGGGAGCCGTCCCAGCTCAGCAAATTGGCCTCGCGCAGGCGCTTGAGCACCAGCTCCAGCGCCTCGTCGCGCAGCACATGAAAGTGCTGATTCAGGGTCTCGCGCGTGATGCGCGCCTGCGGCAGGCTCAGGAGCTCGATGAACACCCACACCCGCAGCCGCACCAAACCCGGCGGGCCGTAGAACAGCGCGCGGTGCGCATTGAGCAGCGCGTCATTGCGCTCGAGCTGCCACCACAGCAGCGAGTCCTGCGGCAACTGGCCGTCTCGGAAGTAGCTCTCGCAGCCTTGTTCTGAAAATTCCTCGCGCAGTGCCTCGTCCGCGCGCCCTGAGTCAAACGTCATGGCGGCGGATTATCACTGCGCCGCTCGCTCCCCTCGACGCCAAGCCGCTCCCCTGCATGAGGCCGCTTGCTTTGTGGCAATAAGGGGTAATCACTTATGAGGTGAGTTGCCATATGTGCTGCGCTGAACGCTTCATATTGCGCCCCCTCTCATGCAAAGCGAGGATGGCCCCTGGCCCACGGCCTAAACTGCTTCGCATTGACCCAGCCCCCGCCTTGTTTGCTTTTTGAGCGCGGACGCCAGGAGCCCTGATGACTGCCACCACCACCCGCACCGCCACACGGGGCGAGCCCAACCCACCCAAGCCGGGCGAAGGCCACCACGTTGCCGTGGCTGACTTGATTGAAGCGCACCGCCATGTGCCCGGCGCCTTGCTGCCGCTGCTGCACGCCATTCAAGACCGCCTGGGCTGGGTGCCGCCGGACTGCGTGCCCGCCATTGCCGAGGCGCTGGCGCGCTCGCGTGCTGAGGTGCACGGCGTCATCAGCTACTACCACCACTTCCGCAGCCAGCCCCCGGGGCGCCATGTGCTGCAAGTCTGCATGGCCGAGGCCTGCCTGGCCTGCGGCGCCAAAGACCTGGCCCAGCACGCCCAGCGCCTGCTGGACTGCGACATGCACCAAACCCGCGCCGACGGCGCCTTCACCCTGGAGCCGGTGTACTGCCTGGGCCTGTGCGCCAGCGGGCCCGCACTGCAGCTCAACCAAGCCCTGCACGGGCGTGTGGATGCGCACAAGCTCGTGGAGCTGCTGCGCCAAGCCACCGATGACGAGAGCGACAAGCCCCAGGAGACCGCCCGATGAGCACACTCAAACTGTGGGTACCACGCGACAGCGCGGCCCTGGCCCTGGGCGCCGACGCCGTGGCCGACGCGCTGCAAGCCGAGTGCGCACGCCGTGGCGTGGCGCTGGAGTTGGTGCGCAACGGCTCGCGCGGCCTGCTGTGGCTGGAGCCCCTGGTGGAATGGGCGGGACCCCAAGGCCGCATGGCCTTTGGCCCCATGGAAGTGGCCGAAGTGCCCAGCCTGGTGGACGCCCTGCTGCACGACCGCCCTCACCCTCTGGCTCTGGGCCTGACCGACGCCATGCCCTACCTGGCGCAGCAAGAGCGCCTGACCTTTGCGCGCGTGGGCCTCACCGACCCGCTCAGCACCGAGGACTACCTCGCGCACGGCGGCCTGCAGGGGCTGCGCCGGGCCCTGGCCCTGAGCGCTGCCGAGGTGGTGCAGGAGGTGCTGCACTCCGGCCTGCGCGGCCGTGGGGGCGCGGCCTTTCCGGCGGGCATCAAGTGGCGCACCGTGGCCACGGCCGAGGCAGCGCAAAAGTATGTGGTCTGCAATGCCGACGAAGGCGACTCAGGCACCTTCAGCGACCGCATGGTCATGGAGGGCGACCCCTTCATGCTCATCGAAGGCCTGTGCATTGCCGCGCTGGCCGTGGGCGCCACGCAAGGGGTGATTTACACGCGCTCGGAATACCCGCACGCCGTGGCCACGCTGCGCCAAGCCATCGCCCGCACCCAAGAACAGGGCTGGTTGGGCGAGGACGTTCTGGGCAGCGGCCGCAGCTTCCACCTGGAAGTACGCGTGGGCGCGGGCTCTTATGTGTGCGGTGAGGAAACCGCCATGCTCGAGAGCATCGAAGGTCGGCGTGGCGTGGTGCGCGCCAAGCCGCCGCTGCCCGCACTGCAGGGACTGTTTGGCCAGCCGACCTTGATCCACAACGTCATCAGCCTGGCCAGCGTGCCGCTGATCTTGGCGCGCGGGGCCGACTTCTACCGCGCTTACGGCGTGGGCCGCAGCCTCGGCACGCTGCCGTTTCAGCTCGCGGGCAATGTGCGCCACGGCGGATTGGTGGAAAAGGCCTTTGGCCTGACCCTGCGCCAGCTGGTGTTTGACTTTGGCGGCGGCACGCGCAGCGGGCGGCCTGTCAAAGCCATTCAGGTGGGCGGCCCGCTGGGCGCTTACGTGCCCGAGTCGCAGTGGGATGTGCCGCTGGACTACGAGGCCTACGCCGCGCTGGGTGCCACGGTGGGCCACGGCGGCGTGGTGGTGCATGACGACAGCGCCGATCTGGCCGGTCTGGCGCGCCACGCCATGGCTTTTTGCGCGCTGGAGAGCTGCGGCAAATGCACGCCCTGCCGCATTGGCTCTACACGCGGGGTGGAGGTCATAGACCGCCTGGTGGCCGCCCGCGACACCCAGGTTCAGCAGCAGCAAGAAGTGCTGCTGCGCGAGCTGTGCGACACCATGCAGCAAGCCAGCCTGTGCGCCATGGGCAGCATGACGCCCTACCCCGTGCTGTCTGCCCTCAATCATTACCCCGACGACTTCGGTCTGCGCAGCGCTGCAAGCGCCACCACTGCCGCCTGACCCGCACGCCCAGGAGCCACCCATGAGCACCTTGTTTTCAGAAGTCGACTACGGCACCCCGGCCAGCACCAGCACGGAGATGGTCACGCTGACCATCGACGGCATGCGCGTGAGCGCGCCCAAAGGCAGCTCGGTGATGCGCGCTGCCACGCTGGCGGGCACCCCCATTCCCAAGCTCTGCGCCACCGACAGCCTGGAGCCGTTTGGCTCCTGCCGCCTGTGCCTGGTGGAGATTGAAGGCCGCAAGGGCACGCCCGCTTCCTGCACCACGCCGGTGGAAGAAGGCATGGTGGTGCGCACGCAAACCGAGCGGCTGCAAGCGCTGCGGCGCAACGTCATGGAGCTCTACATCAGCGACCACCCGCTGGACTGCCTGACCTGCGCCTCCAACGGCGACTGCGAGCTGCAAACCCAGGCCGGCGCCGTGGGCCTGCGCGAGGTGCGCTATGGCGTGGCCGGGGCCGAGGTGGCCAGCGTCTGCGGCGCCCACCACACCCAGGATGAGGCCGATCACTCCAACCCCTACTTCAGCTACGACCCGGCCAAATGCATCGTCTGCAACCGCTGTGTGCGTGCCTGCGAGGAAGTGCAAGGCAGCTTTGCCCTGACCATCAGCGGGCGCGGCTTTGAAGCGCGCGTCACCCCAGGCCAGAACCAGAGCTTGATGGACAGCGAATGCGTGAGCTGCGGCGCCTGCGTGCAGACCTGCCCCACCGCCACGCTGGTCGAGAAGAGCGTCATCCAGCTGGGCCAGCCCACGCGCGAACTCATCACCACCTGCGCCTACTGCGGGGTGGGCTGTGCCTTCAAGGCCGAGCTCAAAGGCAACACCGTGGTGCGCATGACACCCTGGAAAGACGGCCAAGCCAACGAAGGGCACAGCTGCGTGAAAGGCCGCTTTGCCTGGGGCTACGCCACCCATGCCGACCGCATCCGTGCGCCCATGGTGCGCGAGCGCATCACCGACCCCTGGCGCGAAGTCAGCTGGGACGAAGCCATTGACTTTGCCGCCTCGCGCTTCAAAGCCATCCAAGCCCAGCACGGAGTGGATGCGGTGGGTGGCATCACCTCCAGCCGCTGCACCAACGAGGAGGTCTACCTCGTGCAAAAACTGGTGCGCGCGGCCTTTGGCAACAACAATGTGGACACCTGCGCGCGCGTCTGCCACTCCCCCACGGGCTACGGCATGGGGCAGACCTTTGGCACCTCGGCGGGCACGCAGACCTTCAAGAGCATCAGCCAGGCCGATGTGATCATGGTCATCGGCGCCAACCCCAGCGACGCCCACCCCGTGTTCGCCTCGCGCCTCAAGCGCCGCGTGCGCCAGGGTGCGCGCCTGATCGTGGTGGACCCACGCCGCATCGAGCTGGTGAGCAGCCCGCATGTGCGTGCCCAGCACCACCTGCAGCTGCGCCCCGGCACCAATGTGGCCGTCATCACCGCCATGGCCCACGTGGTGGTGACCGAAGGGCTGGTCAACGAAGCCTATGTGGCCGAGCGCTGCGACACCAAGAGCTTTAACGAGTGGCGCGCCTTTGTCGCCCGAGCGGAAAACTCGCCTGAGGCCTTTGAAGCCGTCAGCGGCGTGCCCGCTGCCGAGCTGCGTGCTGCCGCACGGCTCTATGCCTCGGGTCCCAACTCGGCCATTTACTACGGCCTGGGTGTGACCGAACACGCCCAGGGCTCCACCATGGTGATTGGCATTGCCAACCTGGCCATGGCCTGCGGCATGGTGGGCCGCGAAGGCGTGGGCATGAACCCACTGCGCGGCCAGAACAATGTGCAGGGTTCCTGCGATATGGGCAGCTTCCCGCATGAGCTGCCCGGCTACCGCCATGTGGGCGACGCCACCGTGCGTGGCCAGTTCGAGGCGGCCTGGGGCGTGAGGCTCTCGCCCGAGCCGGGCCTGCGCATTCCCAATATGTTCGAGGCCGCCCTGGCTGGCAGCTTCAAAGGCATGTATGTGCAGGGCGAGGACATCGTGCAGTCCGACCCCAACACCCAGCACGTGGCCCAAGCCCTCTCGCAGCTGGATTGTCTGGTGGTGCAAGACATCTTCCTGAACGAAACCGCCAAGTACGCCCACGTGCTGCTGCCCGGCAGCTCATTCCTGGAAAAAGACGGCACCTTCACCAATGCCGAGCGGCGCATTTCGCGCGTGCGCCAAGCCATGGCACCGCTGGCAGGCCTGGCGGACTGGCAGGTCACCCAGCGCCTGGCCAATGCCCTGGGCTACCCCATGAACTACGCCCACCCTGAGGAGATCATGCGCGAGATCGCCGCGCTCACCCCGACATTTGCGGGCGTGAGCTACGAGAAGATCGAGCGCCTGGGTTCGGTGCAATGGCCTTGCAACGCCAACACGCCCGAGGCAGGCATTTCCACCATGCACGTGGGCACATTTGTGCGCGGCAAGGGCCGCTTCTTCAACACCCAATACGTGCCCAGCGACGAAAAAGTCACCCGCCGCTTCCCGCTGCTGCTGACCACCGGGCGCGTGCTCACCCAGTACAACGTAGGCGCCCAAACGCGCCGCACCGCCAATTCGCAGTGGCATGACGAAGACCGGCTCGACATCCACCCCCACGACGCCCAAGAGCGCGGCATTGCCGACGGCGACTGGGTCGGCATCCAAAGCCGTGCGGGTGACACCGTGCTGCGTGCACGCGTCAGCCAAGACGTGCCCGCTGGCGTGGTCTACACCACCTTCCACTTCCCCGAGTCTGGCGCCAACGTCATCACCACCGACAGCTCAGACTGGGCCACCAACTGCCCGGAGTACAAAGTCACGGCGGTACAGGTCAGCAAGGTCATGCAACCCAGCGCCTGGCAGCAGGATTTCAAAACCTTCCATGAGCAGCAGCTGGCTCTGCTGGCACAGGCACGCAGCCCCAACTGAAGAGCCGCCATCCCCCATGTCCGCCACGCTCCCCCCCCTCAGCACGAGCCTGCCAAAAACCGATGGCGGCAGCCCGCTGCCTGAGGGCCTGCTGCCTGCGCCTGTGTGGCGCTACGCCCAGGGCTGTGCCCCCAAAGCCCAACCTGACGTGCTGGCCGAGGAAGTGCCCGTGGCATTTGTGGTGGATGGCATCACCCAGCTGGTGATGCTGGCCACCCCAGCCGACCTCGAAGACCTGGCCTTGGGCTTGGCCTATACCGAGGGGTGGATCACCCAGCCGCAAGACGTGCTGGACTGCGAGCCCCAGCGCAGCGAACAGGGCTGGGAGGTGCACATGCGCGTCATGGCGGGCTGCGCCTGGCAGCTGCAGGCGCGCCGCCGTGCCGCGGCCGGGCGCACCGGTTGCGGCCTTTGCGGTGCCGACAGCCTGGCTCAAGTTCGCCTGCCTCTGCCTGCTGTGGCACCACCCGCGCTGAGTGCCACCCAGGTCTGCCACGCCATGGCGCAGTTGCAACAGCACCAAACACGGCTGGCCCTGTGCGGCGCCACCCATGCCGCAGCCTGGTGTGACGCCCAAGGCCAGCTGCAGCTGGTGCGCGAGGACGTCGGCCGACACAACGCGCTGGACAAACTCATAGGCGCCCTGCTGCGCCAGGGCACACCCCGGCAGCAGGGCATGGTGGTGATCAGCAGCCGCGCCAGCTTTGAAATGGTGCAAAAAACCGCCCGTGCTGGCATGGGCATGCTCGCAGCGGTGTCTGCCCCCACGCACATGGCCGTGGAGGTGGCGCGGGACTGCGGCCTGACCCTGCTGGGCTTTGTGCGCGGCAATGCTTTGGTGGCCTACACGCCGCCGCCTGCTACTTTGTGAAAGTTCACCCAAGCCCCCACTATGGACACCGACAACCTCATCCGCATGGCCAACCGCATTGCCGACTTCTTCGCCGCCATGCCAGACCCCGAGGAGGCCAGCAGCGGTGTGGCCCAGCACATCAGCCGCTTCTGGGAACCGCGCATGCGCCGCCAGCTGCTGGATGAAGCACGCAAAGGCAGCGCACAAGGGCTGCACCCGCTGGTGCAGCAAGCCCTTGCAAAGCTCAGCACGCCCTGAGCCCCCTCGCAAGCCTTTCACCCCCATGGTCAAAGGGGGTCGGAATGCAAGCTCGCGTCACTCAATCGGGTATTTCGTGAAGTATTTGACAGCGCCTCCTACAGCACTCATCAGGCAGACCGATCTACTGGGATTGACACCCATGGCCCGGCCTTTAGTATCGGTATAGCGAGCCGATTTCCCGGCCCTGCCAGCTGTATTTCCAGGAGCCGCTCATGTCCAGCCCCACTTTGGTGACCTTCGCCCCGCCGCTGTCCGATGGTGCTCGCTCCAGCCTGTCTGCCTCCGCCTCCACCAGCACTGCGGCCTTGAGCAGCAGCCCGGCGCTGAGCCTGCAGACGCTGCCCAATATGCTGGTGCTGGCCCTGGAAGCCACCCTGGAAACACTGGGCGCTCAAAACACCGCTTGGCAGGCGCCCTTGCTGGAACTCAGCGGCGACTTGCAAGAATTGCCCCGCATGGTGGTGCGCAGCGTCAGCGAGAGCTGCCGCCACCTGCTCAGCTCCGGTCAGCCTTTCTCGCGCATCACGCTGCAGGCACAGGGGCATGGCCTGGCACTGCAACTTCACCCCGCGCCCAGCGCCGCGGCAATTCCCGCTGACACCTTGCGCGCGCTACAAACCCAGCTCTCACTGGCCGGGGCGCAGCTGCACTGGCCCAAGGCCGCAGACGAAGCCCCCACCCTGAGCATCCGCTGGCCCGCGCGCAGCGACGACTTGCACTGAAAACAGCGCACCAGCGGCCTCCCGGCCGCTGGTGACTACCCTTCCCCAAAGCCTTAGACCCTAGGCCTTTTGACTGGCGGCGCCCAGTTGCGCAGGCGGGTTTTGCAACTCATCCAGGCTCAGCCCTTGTTGAGCCAGCAGGCGCTCCAAGGCAGGCAGCAGCGGCCCCAGCTTCTCGTCGAGCGCAGCGCGCACGGTGTCAACAAACACCTGGGTGCTGCGGTCGATCTCCACATGCACGGCTGCGCCCACGGTTTTGTCACCGAAGGTGGTCATGCGCAGCGTTTCAGGAATCAGCCAGACCTCAAACCAGCCTGAGCCATCGCGCTCGCGCTGGGCTTGGGCCACCGTCAGGCTCGCACCATTGACGGCGATATAGCCCTTAGCAAAGACGTAGCGCATCCAGGGCGCGGGCAGTGCCATGCGCAACACATGGTTGTTCTCGGGCTGGCGCACCTCCACCACCTGCCCCATCACATCCACATGGCCGGAGAGCGGGTGCCCGCCAATCTCCGCGCCGTCGCGTGCCGCACGCTCCACATTGATGCGGCTGCCCGGCACCAGCGCACCCAGCGTGGTCAGGGTGAGCGTTTGCTGCATCACGTCGAAATCCGCCTGGTCGGGCGCGGGCAGCGCCGTCACGGTCAGGCAAACGCCGTCGCACGCAACGCTGGCGCCAATCTCCAAGCCTTCACCAAACCCAGTGGGGAACTGCAAGCGCAGGCTGCGCAGGCCGCTACGGTCCTGCAATGCCAGGACCTGGGCCACACCTTGAACAATGCCTGTAAACATAGGGCTGCGAGCTTATCAGTGGGTTGCCGCGCCAGCGGCCAGAAGCGCAAATTGCGCAGCATCAAAGCCCACGCTGTACTGGCCGCTAGACCAGCGCACCAGCGGGCGTTTGATGGCACTGGGGTGCTCGCACAGCAGCGCCGCCACGGAAGTTGCGTCCTGGGCGCGGGCCTTGGTGGCGTCGTCCAGCTTGCGCCATGTGGTGCCCGCGCGGTTGAGCACCCGCTCCCAGCCCAGCGCTTGCAGCCACTGCTGCAGCTCAGGCTGCGGCACGCCGGCTTTTTTGAAGTCATGGAATTCATAGCCGAGCCCTTGCTCCGTGAGCCAGGCTCGGGCGCGTTTGACGCTGTCGCAGTTGGGGATGCCGTAGAGGATGATCATGTCCGTCACAGTGATATTGCCGCATGGGCCAGGGCAGCACGCTACCATGCAAGCCCATGGTTGATTGGCTACTTCCCGGCACGCTTGACTTCCCGCCCACCTCTAAGGCCTGGGGCGCAGAATCTGATGCGCCCGGCCTGCTGGCGGCAGGCGGCGACTTGAGTCCGGCACGCCTGATGGCGGCCTACCGGCAGGGCATCTTTCCCTGGTTCAGTGCCGACCAACCCATTCTGTGGTGGTCGCTGGCACCGCGCATGGTGTTGCCCGTCGAGGAGTTCCGGCTCACGCGCTCGCTGCGCAAGACTTTGCGCCATTTCCTGCGCACCCCCGGCTGCACTATCCGCGTCGACAGCGCCACGGCCGAAGTCATCAGCGCCTGTGCCAGCACTCCGCGCGAGGGCCAGCGTGGCACGTGGATCGTGCCGGACATGCAGCAGGCTTTCGTCGAGCTGGCCGACCAAGGCGTGGTGCACAGCGTGGAGACCTGGGTGGACGGCGAACTCGTGGGCGGCCTCTACGGCGTGGCGCTGGGCCAAATGTTCTATGGTGAGTCGATGTTTGCCCACCGCACCGACGCCTCCAAGCTCGCCCTGTGTTACTTGGTCAGCCACTGTCGGGCGCTCAACATCCCGTGGATAGACTGCCAGCAGCAAACGGCGCACTTGGCTTCTTTGGGTGCCAGGCCCGTGGCGCGGGATGTTTTTGAAGCTCACTTGGCCCAGCACGCCCATGGCCCCAACGCCGGGCCTTGGGTCTACCGACCACAGCATTGGGCCTGGCTGTTGGGGGCAGACGCGCCCTTGGTCCTCCCCTCCTGAGCACCAGCCGTGACCCACCCCAAAGAACTCCCGCTGGCCGAACTGCAGTTCTATGCCACGGCGCCCTACCCCTGCAGCTATCTGAGCGACCACATGGCGCGCTCGCAAGTCGCAACCCCCAGCCACCTCATCCATTCCGACGTTTACTCCGACCTCGTTGCCCGAGGCTTTCGTCGCAGCGGGCTCTTCACCTACCGCCCTCATTGCGACAACTGCCAGGCCTGCGTGCCGCTGCGCGTCTTGGTCAAAGACTTCGTACCCAACCGCAGCCAGCGCCGCGCTGCCAAGCAGCACCAAGCATTGCGCAGCCGCGTCATCCAGCTGGGCTATAGCGAAGAGCACTACGCCCTATACCTGCGCTACCAAACGCAGCGCCACAGCGGCGGCGGCATGGACCACGACAGCATGGACCAATACGCCCAGTTCCTCCTGCAAAGCCGGGTGAATTCGCGCCTGGTGGAATTCCGCACCCCAGCGGGGCAGCTGGCCATGGTGTCGGTGCTGGATGTTTTGAGCGATGGGCTCTCAGCCGTCTACACCTTCTACGAACCCACCGAGGGCGCGAGCTACGGCACCTACAACGTGCTGTGGCAAATCGAACAAGCGCGCGCCCTGGGCCTGCCCCACCTGTACTTGGGCTACTGGATCAAGGCCAGCCCCAAGATGTCCTACAAGAGCCGCTTCGCGCCCTATCAAATCCTGCAAGACGGCCAATGGCAAGGGCCAGAGCCGGGTGCGGATGCGGCTTGATCGGCGTGAGCCGTGGGCCCGCTCAGCCCTCGCTGCCCAACCAGGTTTGCGCAAACGCCGCTGCGGCGTCCACCGTGAAGAGGCCCGCATCAATGGCGGCCACGACCTCGGCGGGCGTGTAGGACTCAAAAGCTGCCACCTCACCGTCTTGATTGTGGGGCACAAAGCCAGGGGGCAGCGCCATCACGGCGCAGTGCAGCAGCTCGTTGTGCCAGCCTTCGACGGTCCATGCGCGGCTGTGCAAAACACCGCAGCCCTGCAGCGCCAGGGGCGCGCCCAGCGGCACACCCGCCTCTTCCCAGAGCTCACGCAGCGCACATTGCTTCAGACTTTCACCTGCCGCCACACCGCCAGCGGCGAGGTTGTCCAAGAGGCCTGGATCACGGCTCTTGTTTGCGGCCCGCCGACCACACCACCAGCGCCCACTTGCGTCGCAAGCATTGATGTGAACGGCACGGCTGCGCAGGCCGAAAAACCGAAATGCGGCGCGCTCCAGCCATGCCACCACGGGGGCGTCAGTTTCGCTGCCTGCTGCACTTTGCAATGCGGGCACGTCCTGCCATTCATTGCGCCAACCCGCAATCGCCCCCACAGCCGCGAGGCGCTGAGCCAAGCGCTGCATGTGGCGGCTGCGCCAGCCGCATTGCGGAGCGCCTGTGTGCCAGTGCCAGCCCTTGGAATCGTGAGGAGGAAGTGGCGCAACGCTCAGCCATTGCGCCTGCTGCGGGGCTTCCAACCAGCCCACTGCGTGACCGTCCACCCACAGCCGAGTACTGGGTGCCGGAGGCCACGCTGGCTGCGCGCGCAGACCTGCGGCGCGCAGCACGCCGCGCTCAGCGGGCGTCAGTGATGGAGCTAGAAAAGTCAGAGCCATGGGCGCCGATTGTGGCGCCGCTGGAGGGGCTCAGTGCGGGCGCAGAGCGCGGCGCATATAGCAGGCTTGCGGGCCGAAGCTGCTGAGGTGGCGGCGCACACCGCTGGGCAGTGCGTCGTTGACGGCCTCAAAGCCATGGCGTTCCCAGTAAGCCGTCGAGCCCTGCACGGCCACCAGCGCCATGTGCTGCAAGCCCATGTCGCGCGCGCGGCCGATCACCTGCTGCAACAAGGCCGCACCCACGCGCTGCGAGCGTCCTTCGGGAGAGACCGCCAAGTCATGCAGATAGAGCGTGCAAGGGCGTGCCGCCGCAGGCAGCGCCTGCGCATTGAGTTCAGGCAGCTGGTGCCCCTGAACAGGCAGGCTGATGATGTAGCCCAGTGCGCGCGCGGGCTCGCGCTCGTCCAGCGCCAAAAAGCTGCAGTGCAATCCGGCCGCGGCTTGCAGCTTGGCCTCGAAGGCCTGCGCGTTTTCCAAAAACTGAGGCCCGTAGCAGCGGGCCTGGAGCGCCAGCACCACCGGCACATCAGCCGGGGTGATCACTTTGTACTGAACCATATTCCAAACACAGTCACGCCACGAAACGCGTGAGCAGCGGCGTGAACACCAAAACAAAAACCAGAATGTTGCCGGCCACGGTGCACCAGAAGCGCCGCGTGAAGGCCAGCTTGCGAATTTTGTGGCGCAGCGCGCGCCGCGCCAGCAAAGCGCCGGGCCAACCGCCGAGCAGGGCCAACAGATGCAGCGTGTTTTCAGCCACACGCCAACGCCCAAGTCGGGCAGCACGGCGGTCCAGGGCATAGACCACAAACGTGGCCATGCTCATGGCCATGTAAAAGCTCCACACCCCGCGCGGCAGCGGCCAAGCCAGGTGGGTCAAGCCCACCAAGGCCGCAAAGCCGGGCACCAGCCACAGCGACCAGGCGTCGCCGTTACCCGTAGAGGGAGTGACAGGACTCGGTGCTGAGGGGCTGGCCGTCTTCGCGGCCCTCGCACTCAGCACACGCACCTGCTGCGCCTGCGGCTTGCCCTGGGCGTCCCGCACCAGCACAAAGCTCAGCAAATCGCCCAGGCGCGGTGCCTGAGCCTGGCGCTCAAAGGCCTGACGGGGAACAAAGACTTTGTCGCCACCGCCAGAAGGCGCAATGAAACCGTAGCCCTTGGCAGGGTTCCAATGCACCAGGCGGCCTTGCTGCCTAACTTGCCCAACAGACATGTCAGCTCTGAGCGCCTAAGCCGTCTCACCTTCGCCCAAACAAGGCCAAATCAGAAGCTCTTGCGCGGGCCTTTGCCAAAGGGCTTGCCTGCGCCGGCAGGCTTGCGCGCCGGACGCGCACCGGGGCCGTCTTGGCGTGCACCTTCCCAACGCGGGGCCGCGTCACGGTCACGCTGGAAGGCGGCGCGGGGGCCTTGACCCAGTGCGGCATCAGGGCGAGCTGGGCCACGGGATTCAAACCCTTGACCAGTGCCGGGGCCACGGCGGTCACCACCAAAGCTTTGACGGGGGCCACGCTCGAAGCGGCCTTCGCCACGGGGTTCGAAGCGACCTTCCGGACGACCTTCGAAACGGCCAGCGCCAGCGCGGTCGTTGGGGCGTGCATCAGGACGCGCATGACCGCGTGCAGGGGCGTCAAAACGCGGCTCGCCCGCAGGGCCTTCGTAGCGGTTGTTGTCAAACACGCGCTCATTGCCACGCTCGCGGAAGTTGCCACCACGGGGGCCAAAACCATCGCCACCGCGAGGACCACCGCGGCCGCCATGGCCACCGCGACCAGCCGGAGCACCACGACCATCACGCACAGGGCGGCTGTTCATGAAGATGCGCGGCTCTTCCATACGTGGCTCCAAGCCTTCAATACGCGCCACAGGGATGGGCTGCGTGGTGAATTGCTGGATGCGCTTGATCATCATCAGATCCTGGCGCTCAGCCAGGGTCACGGCCACGCCAGAGCGGCCAGCACGACCCGTGCGACCGATGCGGTGCACATAGTCCTCAGCCTTCATGGGCAGACCGTAATTGATGACGTGCGAGATGGTGGGCACGTCGATGCCGCGGGCTGCCACATCGGTGGCCACCAGCACGCGCAGATCACGGCGGCGCAAAGCCATCAGCGTGCGATTGCGTTTGCCTTGGGGCATGCCGCCGTGCAGCGAAGCGACGCGGTGACCGATTTCAGCCAGCTGCTCGGCCAGCCATTCAGCGTCCTGCTGCGTGGAGGTGAACACCACGGCTTGGTCCAGATCGCGCTCAGCCAGAATGTGCTCCAGCAGTTTGCGCTTGTGCTGGCTGTTGTCAGCCCAGTGCAGACGCTGCTCGATATTGGCGTGCGATTCGGTGTGGCCGCTGACCTCGATGCGACGCGGCTCGCGCATCAGCTGCGACGCCAGACGACCGGCATTGCCTGCGAACGTGGCGCTGTACATCAGCGTCTGGCGCTGCTCGGGCAGCTTGCTGGCCACGTACTCGATGTCCTCGATAAAGCCCATGTCCAGCATGCGATCGGCCTCGTCCAGCACGAACATGCGCACCTGTTCCAGCGAGCAACGGCCGCTGTCGATGAGGTCCATGAGGCGGCCGGGCGTGGCAATCAAGATATCCAAGGGGCCCGAGAGCATGCGAATCTGCTGCGCATAGGGCATACCACCCAGCACCGTGGCTACACGCAGACCTTGAATGTGGCGGCCATAGGTTTGAGCCGCCTTGGCCACTTGCTGCGCCAATTCACGCGTGGGTGCCAGCACCAACACGGTAGGACCTGCGGGAGCACGGCCACGCGGTGCGCCCTTGCGCTTGGCCGCTTCTTGCAGCTCACCGCGAGCAGCGATGACCATCTGCAGCGCGGGCAGGATGAAAGAGGCGGTCTTGCCCGAGCCCGTGCGAGAGGAGACCATCAAGTCCTCGCCACTGAGTGCGGGCGGAATGGCTTGGCCCTGCACCTCGGTGGCGCACTCGTAGCCCGAGTCATGCACAGCACGCACCAGAGCCTCATGCAGGCCCAAAGAGGCAAATGCGGGAGTAGCCTCCGTGATGTTGCTTTGTACGACGGCAGGAGCGTCAGCAATCAATTCAGGGGAGGTTTCGCGATCAAAAGTCATGGCATATCCAAAGCACTGCCGTACCGAATCCGCATGCATCAAGGCATGCACAAGGCACGACCACTGCGCCGGCCACAAACATACAGCGTGGCAACAGGGCAGCTAGGGTCAGGTCGCTGGGAGACAAGCTCGCGTCGACCACCAGGGCTTGGCGAAGCGCACCCTCACCGCCATGCGTAGCGCAGCAGCAAGCTCAATGCGTTCAATGCCTGGCGGGGGCGCCGGGGAACAGTCGTGAGCGACGGCATCGCCGCCGACCGAACCCGAAGGCGACGTAGCAGTGTGCCTAGCCCCTAGGGGATGACAACACGGGTACGCCTTTGGTCAGAGGAGACGAACGAAGAAACGCAACTATAGCAGGGACACGGGTTTTCACCAAATCCCGTGACAACTCAAGTGCTGGCACGTCGTCATTAGATGTCTTTGCTGCCCACCGGCGAAGGGAGTTTGGGCTCGAGCTGAAAGTCAAACTCCACATCCAATGCCTTGGCAGGGAATGCACTCGCCTGAGGGTAGTCCACTTTCGGCATATCGACCTTGGGCAGCTCCACCACCGGCAAGTCGATGTCCAGCGGCAAATCCACCTCAAGACCCGAGTCCACATTGAACACCGGGCGGGCCCCCTCGGCTCCGCTCAAGGGCAAGAGCACGTCGACACTGAAGTCATCGACCAGATGCTGCTGAGGATGCTCAGCCAAGTCCTTGCTGACGCAATAGAGCATCAACAAATCACCGTAGCATTGCAAATCCAGTTGCGACGTCAACGGATTGGGCTGGGTCAGCAAATCGTTCAAGAGCAGTAGCATGTTCTTGCTGTCGCGCCAGCCGGATTGGACGTGAGACAGCAACTCAGCCTGCGATTCAAGACCAGCACCCGACTCCAAATCTTCGTCCCACTGTGGCAGTGGGGCCTTGAACTCAGTGGCGAAGCGCAGTGCTACTGCATCAAAATTTTGGTGATCGTTGTGCTGCTTAAGCAGTTGCAGCAAGCGCAAATACGGCAGGCCGCTGACGTGCTTGTAAGCGGCCATTTTTTGACTCAGCAGCTCAATCGCCGCCTCTTCCTGCCCCAGTACCTTGAAAAATTCAACCTGCTGCTCCAAATCCAAAAGGCCGTCCACGTTGACAGGCTGCTCTTGGTCCTGAGAGAAGTCCAGGGAGATCTTCGACAGTTGTGGCGCCTCGGTGGCCTGCACCTCAAAAGGCTGAAGTTCAGCTCGAGCAAACTGGGGCTCAACCGAATGCGGTTCAGCTTGCCGCACGGCTTGGTCATGGTAGGGGTCGCCTGGGTACGTCACAGGCTCATCACGCCCCTCATTCACCGCCACATCTGGGGCCTGCAACGAGAAACTGCCGCCCAGTGCTGGCCGCACAACTTTGGACACGCCAGAGGGGCCTGAGCTCAGCTTCCCATCGACCTGCGCCACCTTGACGGCCGGATCGAACTCTTGGGGCTTGGGTTCTGCGGGGGTCGCGGCGACCTCACCATCATCTTCCAACCAATGCTTTGCGACCCGACGCTGGCGCACCCACAAAAAGACACTCAAAGCAGCAAACAAAGCGCTGCCACCACCCAGCAGCCAATGCAGCATATCCAGCTTGGGCTCGCTGTCCTTGGCAGCCAACTGCTGCTGCAGCAGCGCAGCGCGTTGCGCAGTACGAGCTTGCTGTTCACGCAACTGCGCCAGCTGCCGCTCCAAGCCAATTGCGCTGTCGTCGCTCGGGGCGGTGCCCTGCGGACCCAAGGTGTTGTCGAACTGGAACAGCCGCAAGCCCATGCTGGGGGCCTCAAGACGCAACTGTGCCCCGGTGGGTTCGCTGGCAGCCAGGCGCTGCGGCGACAAAGCCCCAGGGCGCTTGGTCAATGGTTGACTGCCGACATGCGCCTGGCCGGACACATCTCTGCGGCCACTACCCGTGCGTTCCTGTCGGCCACCCTTTTCTCGACCTGCACGGTGAGCCAGCGGCGTGGCCGATGTAGTTGACGCTGTGACCACCGCCGTGGACACATCTTGCCCAGCGGCATCCAGTGCTGCGAGCGCGTTGTCTCCCAGATGAAATCCGGGCGGATCAAGCATCACCACGAACTGACGCGTCATCCGCAGCGGACAGACCAAAGTGAGCCGCACTTGAATCATGGGCTCATCAATGCGGCCCGTGCTCTCCACATGTAGCAGCCTCACGCCATGCGCAGACTGTGCGCCCAAATCAGTTTGCAGCAGGGCGCCGGGCAATTTGTCGTCGCCGACCATGACCTCTACCTGCAGACATTCCGCGGAGATGGTTTCCCCTTTGGAAAGCTGGAGGGGCAGGCTCAATTTCAGCGGCTGTCCGAGCTGGGAGTGAGATTCGATTTTCCCTACGCCCAATGCCCACACCGAACCCGCACCCATCAACGCCTGGGTGAGGCCAAGCAAAGGCACTGCTGCACGCAGCCACGAGCGGTTAATTGGGGAGCTTCCTCGCATTACTTTTCGATTGGGAGATTTCATTTCACTCTAGCATGCGGCCGCGCGCCGCCACCCCTACAAAACGCGCGACAGGGTCGTCTGCCGCAATGCGGGACATCATGCGGCACAACTTCGGGTAGGCAAGAGTGTCTGAATATTTCACACCACTGTGCGAGCTGTCCACTCATGTAGGGGACTCAAGATCCCCCGAGTCGAGCGTTGCTGGCAGATTGGGTTTTCAGCCCACCCTCGATTTGGAATTGTGCAAATTCTTGTGCCTAATGGCACCTCACTCAGCGAATCGCAACGCAATATCGGGACAAATTCACAATTTGCCATCACGCAGGCGAATTACCTTCCGGGGTCCATGCCGTGGCTGCGGTAGAGCGCCAAAGACTGTCGCCAAGCACTGGATCGTGTGTCAAATAGATGGAGTGAGCCGAGCGCCCAGCGCGCTGAACCAGCCGCACTAGGTGCTCTATGGCATGCAGGTCTGGCACTGGCATTTGTATCCTTAAGACCACGGCGCTGCGCATGCACATCAAGACCAGAGGCCGCCCAGTCAACTTCAAATCTTGAACCGCGTAATGCAATGCCTCTTCAAAAGGTGGGTCCATCCAGGCTGTGCACAGTTCACGCCTCAAGCCCAAAACGCCGAAATGCTGCCGTGCCAAACGTGCAACGTCACCCCCGAGTTTTTGGAACATCACGAGCCAGCGCATTTCTTCCGGGGTATCCGTGTCGCTGCGGGTTTTTACGGTATCGGTGTAAGCCTCGAAAACCTCGCGCTCCAGCGCCTCCATCAAGGTGCGTTCAATCACCATAAGTTGCAATTCTGGATCCAACCCACATTGGTGCCGAATTCGCAGCTCCTGTCCGACGACGTACCGACGCGTGGAGCCCCCCCACTCGATGCGTAGCGCGCCGCCAACATGGCTGGGGAAATCAAGCGCAAATCCACGCCCGTCTGGGAACAGGCGCATGCTGCCGCCTTGGCCTTGCGCCCAGGCGGAAAATTCCGCCCAACGCGCTGCGTTGGTGCGCAATCTCCACCATCGTTTGAGGCGTTTCCAGACCATATTCGTCGCGCTTCCGATCAGCCACTCAGATTTATGTGACCTCTGCCCTCACTATCGGCACAGCTCGCGCACCCTGTAACGGCACCAGGCCCAACAAAGCCGCGCAGCACATATGCGATGGCAGCAAGCGCCCAAGATGTCACGCCAGCTCGGAGGCCCAGTCCATCAGTGCACCGACGATCTCCACCGAGCGCTGAGCGGCCGCGTCTTCGCTTTGCTCGTATTCCTGACCCAGTGCATCCAGATGGTCCATATAGCGTGCCATGGTCTCGCTGCTCAGCCGCTGTTGGCAATGACGCACCCAGCGTTGCTGCTCGGCTTCACTCAAGTACTGCGGCCAGTTCCGGGCACGGAAGCGAAACACCAGCTCTTCCAAGCGCGGGTCCTCAAAGCCAAGCCCCCCGCTGGCAGTTTGCTGTGCCAGCGCCTGTGGAGACTGCGTCCGCAGACGCTCCAGCCTGCGCCGATCGGTGTTGCCCACAAAGCCGCCATAGAGGTCTTCGTCGACATCGGTGCTGGCACTGTCGAAGTCGCGGTGGAAGACCTCGCCCCACAGACCATCCAGCTCACGCCCCCACTGCGCCAGCGCCTGCGCGTGACTGAGTGCCTGCGCGACATCAAGCCCCCAGCGCTGAGCCTGTGCGTCTGAGAGTGCCTTGATTTGCCCAATCACCACAGGTGATTTGTTAACGTGAATGGTCTTGATGGGCAGACGGCTCACACCTTCGGGCAGCATGTCTTGGCGCGTGAAGATGCGCGCCTTCAAGTCTTCACTACTCAAGCCGCGGAGCAGCTCGGGGTTCACCGACAAGTCCCAGACGATGAGTTCGTTCTTGTTGGTCGGGTGCGGCGCCAAAGGCCAAACCAGTGCGATGCAGCCGCGCTCGGTACCGTACATACCTGACACATGCAAAAACGGTTTGCCCACACCGATTTCAGTCCAAACCGCCTCTTTCTTGCGCAGCTTCAGACAGAAGTCCCACAACCGGGGTTGCTGCTGCTTGATGAGCCGCGCCAGCGCGATGGTGGCACGCACGTCGCTGAGGGCATCGTGCGCATTGGCGTGGCCGATGCCGTTGGCCTGGGTGAGATGTTCCAGCTTGAAGGAGGCACTGCCGTCTTCATGCCTGGGCCAAACAATACCTTCCGGGCGAAGGGCGTAGGCGCAGCGCACCACGTCCAGCAAGTCCCAGCGCCCGCAACCGTTTTGCCATTCCCTTCCATAAGGGTCGAGCAAATTGCGCCAAAACAAAAAGCGTGTGACCTCGTCGTCAAAGCGGATGCTGTTGTAGCCCACCCCGATGGTGCCAGGTCTAGCCAAATGTTCGTGGACTAGTGCCGCGAATTCGTGCTCTGGCAGCCCCTGTTCGGCGCAGGTTTGCGGCACTATCCCGGTGAGCAGGCAGGCCTCGGGTTCAGGCAAGCGATCGCGCGGCGGTTGGCAATACACCATCACCGGCGCGTCGATTTCATTGAGGTCAGCGTCTGTGCGCACGCCTGCGAACTGGGCTGGCGCGTCACGTCGCGGCACGCGTCCAAAGGTTTCGTAGTCGTGCCAAAAAAAGCTCGTGTCATTCATGGCATGAACGATACCCCAGGACTTTGCGTGATTCTTCCGGTGTTACGCATCCTTTGACTTCAGCGGCGCCTGCAATGCGCCGAATTGACACGAGCAACAGCGCCGTCATTGGGCGGCAAAAGCAGTACCAGGGAGTACCTCACATGGCCCGAAGCCTGACCATCACACAGCGCCTACTGATGCAAGGCGCTGCCGCAAGTCTTTGTGTGCTGCTGGGCGGCGCGTTGAGCTTCACCGCGCTGCAACAGCTCATTGACGCCGGTCGCAATATGCAGCTCGTTGGTGAGGCGCTGCGTGCTCAAACCGAAGCGGACATGATGCACGACGCCCTGCGCTCGGATGTGCTGGCTGCGCTTTACGCAGCGTCCCAAGGCGATACGCCCAAGCAAGACGACGTCAACAAAGACCTCAGTGAACATGTTGAAAACTTCACCAGGCTGGCCGACTCCCTCAAAGCCATGCCCCTGCCCGAGCCCGTGCAGCAAACCGTGACTCAACTGCGCCCCAAGCTGGATGACTACATCCGCACGGCTCAAAGCGTCGTCCATGCAGCCTTTGAGCGCCCGCAAGCGGCGCGCCAACAGCTCACGCACTTTGACCAGTCCTTCAAAGTGCTCGAAGAGGACATGGAAAAACTCAGCGACCAAATTGCTGCACTCAACGAGGAACAGCAAGCCGCCAACGAACTGTTGGGCGACAACACCTTGCTGCTCATTGGCGCCTTGGCGCTAGCCACCCCGGTGGTGCTGCTGGTGTTGAGCGTCATGACCGCAAGGCGTGTGGCTGGCCCCTTGGCCCAAGCGGTGGTCGTGACCCGTACGGTAGCCACTGGAGACTTGAGCGCTGAGGTGGTGGAGCAAGGTGATCGCGAAGCACGGCACTTGCTCAAAGGGCTGGCAGACATGACGCAGCAACTCAGCCACGTGGTGGGCGAAGTGCGCGACACCGCTCAAACCATTGCCACAGGATCAGAGCAAATCGCCGCAGGCAGCAATGACCTGAGCCGCCGCACTGAAGAGCAAGCCAGCAATCTGGAGCAGACCGCGGCGTCCATGGAGGAGCTTGCCGGCACGGTGCGCGAAAACGCGGCCAATGCCCAGCGCGCTGAAGCCAAAGCGCTGGCGGCTGCTTCCACGGCCAGCCAAAGCGGGCATGCGGTCAGCCAGGTGGTACACACCATGGAAGACATTGCCCGAAGCTCCAGCCGCATCGGCGACATCATCGGCGTGATCGACAGCATCGCGTTTCAGACCAACATCCTGGCGCTCAACGCCGCGGTGGAAGCTGCTCGCGCAGGCGAGCAAGGGCGCGGCTTTGCGGTGGTGGCCAGCGAAGTGCGTGCGCTGGCCCAGCGCAGCGCCTCGGCGGCGCGGGAAATCAAGACCTTGATTCAAGAATCTTCCACCAAGGTACATGCAGGCACCGCCCAGGTCAGCGCTGCGGGCGACACCGTGCAAGACATGGTCAAGGAAGTCAATGAAGTGGCAGCCCTGCTGCAAGAAATCAACCGCGCCAGCCAGCAACAGGCCACGGGCCTCGGGGAAATTGGCTGCGCCGTGTCGCGGCTGGACCAAGTCACTCAGCAAAACGCTGCCCTGGTGGAGCAAAGCACCGCGGCGGCGGACAGTCTGGCCGAGCAAGCGCAGCGGCTCAGCGCGCTCATGACGAAATTCAAGCTGCGCTGACGCCGCAAGCAGCTCAGGCGCGTTGAGCTGCTCCCTCAAAACGGGGGATCTGATGGGGAATAATCGCCGCCACTTGAGCGGTTACCGTCAGCCGCCCTCACGCCTGCTCCCCCATGAACTCTTCGCGCGCGCAGCACACTCCCCCTACCTCACCTTCGGGCGACAAACACTTGGGAAAACGTCCGTGGTGGCGCGTGGCGGCCTGGCTGGCATTGGGCCTGGGCAGCGTGTTGTTGGTGGCTACCGCCGGGGTCTATGCCACGCTGCCTGACCTGGACGAGCTCACCCACTACCAACCCAAGCAGCCGCTGCGCATCTTCAGCGCGGACGGCGAACTGCTGCAGGAATTCGGCAGCGAGCGCCGCCGTGTGGTACCGCTTGCAGACATTCCACCGCTGATGCGCGATGCCCTGCTGGCGGTGGAAGACGATGGTTTCTACTCGCACCAAGGTATTTCGGTGCTGGGCATTGGCCGCGCGCTGCTGGCCAATCTCGGCGAATCGCGCAGCCAGGGTGCGTCCACCATCACCCAGCAGCTGGCGCGGGACCTCTACCTCAGCAAAAAGAAAACCTACACGCGCAAGTTCGTGGAAGTCTTGCTGGCACTCAAGATTGAGAGCCGCTTGAGCAAGGACGAGATCCTGCAGATCTACATGAACCAGATCTATCTGGGGCAGCGCGCCTATGGCTTTGAGGCTGCAGCCAACACCTACTTCGGCAAATCGCTCAAGCAGCTCTCACTGGCTGAAGCCTCCATGCTGGCGGGCCTGCCCAAGAACCCGTACTACGCCAACCCCATCCAGAACTTCGAGCGCGCCAAGCGCCGCCAAGCCGTGGTGCTGGGGCGCATGGTGGACACCGGTCGCATCCAGCAAGCCGCTGCAGACCAAGCCCTGGCCGAGCCTCTGCAACTGCGCCGCGTGCAAGAGCGGCCCATCCACGCTGAGTACGCTGCTGAGATGGTGCGCCAATCGCTGTACGAGCAATACGGCGAAGCCGCCTACACGCGCGGGTTCAGTGTCAAAACCACGCTGCAGTCTGATGCCCAGATTGCCGCCTACAAAGCACTGCGCCGCGCCCTGGTGGATTTCGACCGCCGCCAAGCCTGGCGCGGCCCTCTGGGCTATGTGCCCATCAGCTCTGACGACGAAAGCATTGAGCAAGCCCTCTCCGCAGCCAGCCAAGACCATCAGGACCTGGACGACCTGCGCGTGGCCGTGGTCACCGAGGCCAGCCCGAGGCAGTTGCAGCTGGCCCTGCTCAGCGGCGAGGTCATTCGCATCGAAGGCGAAGGCCTGCGTCAAGCCCTGCCCGGCTTGAGCGCGAATGCCGCGCCGCAGCTCAAGCTGCGCCGTGGTGCGGTGGTGCGGGTGCAAGCCCTGCCGGCCGCGCGCGGCAGCAGCAGCACGGCGCAATGGCGTGTGGCCCAAGCCCCCGAGGTTGAAGGCGCTGTGGTGGCCTTGGAGCCCGCCAGTGGCAAGCTGGTCGCACTGGTGGGCGGCTTTGATTTTGCGCGCAATCAGTTCAACCACGCCACGCAGGCCATGCGCCAACCCGGTTCCAGCTTCAAGCCACTGCTCTACTCCGCCGCGCTGGAAGATGGCGCTTACCCAGGCACGGTGGTGGAAGACGCCCCCTTGGTCTATGGCGACTGGGAGCCCAAAAACTCAGACGGTCTGTTCGATGGCCCCATCACCCTGCGCCAGGCCCTGGCACGCTCGCGCAATATGGTGAGCATTCGGCTCATTGAAACCATAGGCCCTGAGCGCGCCAGGCAATGGGCCGGCAAGCTGGGTTTGGATACGCGGCAACAGCCAGCCAACCTCACCCTGGCCTTGGGCAGTGGCACAGCCACGCCGCTGCAAATGGCCAGCGCCTACGCCGCTTTTGCCAATGGCGGCTATTTACTCAAGCCCTGGCTGATTGAGCGCATCACCGATGCCAGCGGGCAAGTACTTTTTGAAGCCCCCGCCGCGCAGCTGAGTGAGAGCAACCGCGCCATCAGCGAGCGCAATGCCTTTGTCACCAGCACCATGCTGCAAGAGGTGATGCGCAGCGGCACGGCCGCGCGCGCCAGCGGGCAGCTACGCCGAGACGACCTCTACGGCAAAACCGGCACCACCAACCAAGCCATGGACGCGTGGTTTGTGGGCTTTCAAAAGCAAGTGGTGGCCGCCGTGTGGCTGGGCTACGCCCAGCCCCGCTCCTTGGGCGACCGTGAATCCGGCGGCGGTCTGGCGCTGCCGGTTTGGATTGACTTCATGAACGTCGCGCTGCGCAACACGCCGCTGCAGCCACTTCAAGCGCCCAGCCAAGGTCTGGTGATGAGTGAAGGCCCGCAAGGCCCTGAATGGTTGTTTGCCGAGTTTGCGCAAGATGGCGCTTGGCACTACCTGGGCAGCAACGGTGCGCCGCAGCGTGCCAGCGCGGCTTCTGCGGCTGAGGCCGCAGAGGTGCCTCACAACGCCAGCAGCGACGTCGAACCCTGAGCGCTGCCTGCGGCGATACCAGGTACGCAGCCCAGGTGCCCGGCCGTAGCGGCCCCTGGGCCTCACTACAATGTGCAACTGGCTGCAACAGCCTTCCAAAGACTTTTATCGAGCCCCGCATCTGCGGGCGCCCACGCCATGACCGAACTCGCCAAATCCTTCGAACCCAAAGACCTGGAAGCCCACTGGGGCCCGCTGTGGGAACAGCAAGGTCTTTACGCGCCCACGCTGGATGCCAGCCGCGAGTCCTTTTGCATCCAGCTGCCGCCGCCCAATGTGACGGGCACGCTGCACATGGGCCATGCGTTCAACCAAACCATCATGGACTCGCTCACGCGCTACCACCGCATGCGCGGGCACAACACGCTGTGGGTGCCGGGCACGGACCACGCCGGCATTGCCACGCAAATCGTGGTGGAGCGCCAGCTGCAAGAAGCGGGCATGAACCGGCATGAGCTGGGCCGCAAGAATTTCGTCGCCCGCGTCTGGGAGTGGAAAGAGCAGTCGGGCAACACCATCACCCAGCAAATGCGCCGCATGGGTGCCAGCGTGAGCTGGGCACACGAGTACTTCACCATGGACGAGCCGCGCTCCACGGCCGTGACCGAAGCCTTTGTGCGCCTCTACGAAGAAGGCCTGATCTACCGCGGCAAGCGCCTGGTGAGCTGGGACCCGATTTTGAAGTCGGCGGTCTCCGACCTGGAGGTGGAGAGCGAGGAGGAAGACGGCTCGCTGTGGCACATCCGCTACCCGCTGGCCGAGGGCAATGAATCCCTGGTGGTAGCCACCACCCGCCCCGAAACCATGCTGGGCGACACCGCTGTGATGGTCCACCCCGAAGATGAGCGCTACCGCCACCTGATTGGCCAGCAAGTCAAGCTGCCCATCACCGGACGCTTGGTGCCTGTGATTGCCGACGACTACGTGGACAAGGACTTCGGCACCGGCGTGGTCAAGGTCACACCAGCCCACGACACCAACGACTACCAAGTGGGCCTGCGCCATGGCCTGCCCATGCTGACCATCTTTGACCTCGAGGCCAAAGTCAGCAATGCCGAAGTGCCCGAAATTCCCGCCGAATATGTCGGCCTGGACCGCTTTGTGGCGCGCAAAAAACTCGTGGCCGAGTTCGAAGCCCAAGGCCTGCTGGTCGAGGTCAAAAAGCACAAGCTCATGGTGCCGCGCTGCGCCCGCACCGGCCAGGTCATTGAACCCATGCTCACCGACCAATGGTTTGTGGCCATGAGCAAGCCCGGTGCACAGGGCAAGAGCATTGCCGATGGCGCCATTGAGGCCGTTGCCAGCGGCGAGGTGAAGTTCGTGCCCGAGAACTGGGTCAACACCTATAACCAATGGATGAAGAACATTCAGGACTGGTGCATCTCGCGCCAGCTCTGGTGGGGCCATCAGATTCCGGCCTGGTACGACGAGGATGGCCAAATCTACGTCGCCCGCAGCGAAGCTGAAGCCCAGGCCAAGGCGCCGGGCAAAACGCTCAAGCGCGAAGAAGACGTGCTGGACACGTGGTTCTCTTCGGCCATGGTGCCCTTCTCCACCATGGGCTGGCCGGGCCAATCCGTGGAGCAAGATCTCTTCCTGCCCTCCGCTGTGCTGGTCACGGGCTACGACATCATCTTCTTCTGGGTGGCCAGGATGATCATGATGACCAAGCACTTCACCGGCAAGGTGCCTTTCAAGCATGTGTACATCCACGGCCTGGTGCTGGACGCACAGGGCAAGAAGATGAGCAAGAGCGAAGGCAATGTGCTGGACCCGGTGGACTTGATCGACGGCATCGAACTCGCCCCGCTGCTGGACAAGCGCACCCAAGGCCTGCGCAAGCCTGAAACCGCACCCAAGGTGCGCAAAGCCACCGAGAAAGAGTTCCCCGAAGGCATCCCCGCCTATGGCGCTGACGCGCTGCGCTTCACCTTTGCGGCCATGGCCACGCTGGGGCGTTCAGTCAACTTCGACACCAAGCGCTGCGAGGGCTATCGCAACTTCTGCAACAAGCTCTGGAATGCCACGCGCTTTGTGCTCATGAACGTGCAAGGCCAGGACACCGGGCTTTTCGCGCAGCACCCAGAAGGCAAGTGCCCGCAAGGCTTTAACGAATTTTCAGCTGCCGACCGCTGGATCGTCAGCGAGCTGCAGCGCGTGGAGCTCCATGTGGCGCAAGGCTTTGCGGACTACCGCCTGGACAACGTGGCCAACGTGCTCTACGACTTTGTCTGGAACGAGTACTGCGACTGGTATCTGGAAATCGCCAAGGTGCAGCTGCAAGTGGCCAAGGACAGCGGCAACGAAGCCGCAGCCCGAGCCACGCGCCGCACCTTGATTCGAGTGCTGGAAGTGGTGCTGCGCCTGCTGCACCCCATCGCCCCCTTCATCACCGAGGCGCTGTGGCAAACCGTCGCGCCGGTGGCCGACCGCAAAAACACCGAGCACATCGTCACGGCACCCTACCCTGTTGGCGAGCCGGAAAAAATCGACGAAGCCGCCTGCGCCTGGATGGCCAAGCTCAAAGACCTGGTCGGCACCTGCCGCAGCCTGCGCGGCGAGATGGGGCTCTCACCCGCGGAGCGCGTGCCCTTGCTCGTGGGCGGTGACGACGGTTTCGTGGCCTCGGCCGCGCCCCTGCTCAAGACTTTGGCCAAGTTGGCCGATGTGCAGTTGTTGCAAGACGAAGCCCAGTTCGACGATGCCAGCCGCAACCTGCCTGTGTTGGTGCATGGCCCAGCACGCTTGGCGCTGCGGGTGGAAGTCGACGTGCAAGCCGAAACTGCACGCCTGAGCAAGGAGATCGCCCGCCTGGAAGGTGAAATCAGCAAAGCGCAAGCCAAGCTCTCCAACGAGAGCTTTGTGGCCCGTGCACCCGAGGCCGTGGTGGCCCAGGAGCGCGCGCGCGTTGAGGATTTCAGCGCCACGCTGGCACGCCTGCAGCAGCAACTGCAGCGTCTGGGCTGATGCCATAGCCAGGGCACCTAAAGCAGCGACATGCGATACACAAAAGCCGATACAGACCTTTGGGATAGTCGGCTGACTTCAGAAACGTAGAGGAGAGGAACTTTCATGCAGGTTACCAAAGCCATTTTTCCGGTTGCTGGACTGGGCACCCGTTTTCTACCTGCCACCAAGGCACAGCCCAAAGAAATGCTGCCCGTAGTGGACAAGCCGCTGATTCAGTACGCCGTGGAAGAGGCTTACGCCGCAGGCATTCGCGAAATGATCTTTGTCACAGGGCGCCACAAGCGCCCCATCGAAGACCATTTCGACATGACGTTTGAGCTCGAAGTCGCGCTGGAGAACGCCAAAAAGGACGAGCTCCTGAGCGTGGTGCGCAGCGTCAAACCGGACGACATGGAGTGCATCTACGTGCGCCAAGCCCAAGCCCTGGGCCTGGGCCACGCCGTGCTGTGCGGGCAGCGCCTGGTGGGCAACGAGCCCTTTGCTGTGTTGCTGGCCGATGACCTGATGGTGGGCGAGCCCCCGGTGCTGGCGCAGATGGTGGAGCAGTACTCCGAGTGGCGTGCCTCCATCTTGGCAGTGCAGGAAGTGCCTGCTGAGCACACCCGCCGCTACGGCATCGTCGCGGGCACTGCCGTCAACGACCGCCTGCTGGACGTGACCCGCATCGTTGAAAAGCCTGCTCCGGAAGCCGCCCCTTCGCGCCTGGGTGTGGCCGGCCGCTACATCCTGACGCCCGGCGTGTTCCATGAAATCGCCAACCAGCCGCGCGGCGTGGGCGGCGAAATCCAGCTCACCGACGGCATTGCCGGTCTGCTGCGCCGCGAAAAAGTGTTTGCCTACACCTACCGCGGCAAGCGCTATGACTGCGGCAGCAAGGAAGGTTTCTTACAGGCCAATGTGGATTTGGCCTTGAGCCACCCGCAATTGGGCGCAGGCTTCCGCGAGTATTTGCAGTCGCTGGAGCTCTAAAGCACGCTTCGCGTGGAGCCCATGCAAAAGGCCTCGCATGCGAGGCCTTTTGCTATTTCTGCCGCCAGTGCGATGCAAGCTGCGCGAGTTTCAGCGGCGCTTCAGCACATGCACAAACTCTGCACCTTCCGTGCTTTGCGACACCAGCTCGTTACCGGTTTGGCGCGAAAAGGCCTGAAAGTCGCGGGGCGAACCCGGGTCTGTGGCGACCACTTTGAGCAGTTGGCCACTCTCCATATCCGCCAGCGCCTTCTTGGCCTTGAGTATGGGTAGTGGGCAGTTGAGCCCGCGGGTGTCGAGTTCTTTGTGAATCTCCATATCCGTCCTCGCGCAAAAGTTGGCTGATTCTGGCACGCCCGGCTTCAAGCCGGAAAAACGCCTGTCGACAAATACCGGTCACCCCGGTCGCACACCACAAACACCACCGTGGCATTGCGCAACTGTTGCGCCAGCTGCAACGCCACCCAGCAGGCACCGGCTGCGGAAATACCCGCAAACAGGCCCTCTTCACGCGCCAGACGCCGCGCCATGTCTTCGGCATCGGACTGCGACACCAGCACCAATTCATCAACGGCGCGCGCGTCGTAAATCTTGGGCAGGTAGGCCTCGGGCCAGCGGCGAATACCAGGAATGCGTGAGCCATCGGCAGGCTGTGCGCCGACGATGCGCACATCGGGCTTGCGTTCCTTCAGATAGCGCGAAACCCCGGTGATGGTGCCCGTGGTGCCCATGGCGGAAACAAAGTGCGTCACCCGGCCTTGCGTGTCCTGCCAAATCTCAGGGCCGGTGGTCTCGTAATGGATGCGTGGGTTATCCGCGTTGGCAAATTGGTCAAGCACCTTGCCCTTGCCTTCGTGCTGGAGTTTCTCGGCCAAATCCCGCGCGTATTCCATGCCGCCGGAACGGGGTGTGAGGATCAACTCCGCGCCAAAGGCCTTCATGGTTTGCGCACGCTCGATGGAGAGGTCCTCGGGCATGATCAACACCATGCGGTAGCCCCGCACGGCAGCGGCCATGGCCAGGGCAATGCCGGTGTTGCCTGAGGTCGCCTCAATCAAGGTGTCGCCAGGCTGGATATCACCGCGCTCTTCAGCGCGACGAATCATGCTGATGGCTGGCCGGTCTTTGACAGAGCCTGCCGGGTTGTTGCCTTCGAGCTTGGCCAGAAGCACATTGCCGCGTGCTTCCAAATCGGGCCCCAGCAAGCGCTGCAAACGCACCAGGGGCGTGCGGCCAATCACGTCTTCCAAAGTGGGGTAGTTATGTGCCTGAGTCATGTTGTGCATTGTCTCAGCCCCACGCACAAATTTCATGGCATAATTCAAGGCTTCGCAGCGCAGACACACAAGCCGCGAAGCTGATGCGCCCGGGTGGCGAAATCGGTAGACGCAGGGGACTCAAAATCCCCCGCCGCAAGGTGTGCCGGTTCGAGTCCGGCCCCGGGCACCACAACAAAACTCACAAGTGTTGTGGACAGCGTGCATCAGCAAAACCTGCCCAGTCATGGGCTTGAACTTCCACAAAAGACCCAGGCAGATCATTGCCACTGGCGAGCTGATCGTGGGTTCGCTTGATCCGCTTTTGTTGGATCAGCAGGCGTCTGATCATGCTGACAGCTATCGCTGCCAAGCAACGCACCTGCCAACTTGGTTTCTCCCAAAAGTTTTGGGACAACACACCCAAATGGGTGTAAATGCCTCACCTGACCCCTCCTTTGGCAGGACCGGTTCGCCCCACTGTTTAGCGAAGACGGCGCCGTTCAGTGCCAGCAATATTTGCGCCTCCACGGTACTCGTGAGGTTGCAATGCACAGGCCCCACCCCCGCTGTGAAACAGCCCGAACGCCGCGCGGACTGACGCTAATTGAGCTCTGCACCACCCTGGCTGTGCTGCTGGCGCTGCTGAGCGCGGCCACCCCCTGGTTTGCAGACCTGCTGGCCGCACAGCGGCTGAAGTCAGCATCTCGCAACTTGGTGGCTGACTTGCAATTGGCCCGTTCCGAAGCGCTGCTGGGATCAAAGACCGTACGCCTTCAGCTGCAAGACATCCCCGGTGGCCGCTGCTATGTGCTCCACACCGGGGCGCAGCAAGCCTGCCAGTGCACCCAACAGCGCGAGGCCATTTGCGACAGCGGCGCACAGCTCATTGCCACACGCATGTTTGAGCACAAGCCTGGCCGCCCCACCCTTACCAGCAATGTCCAACAGCTGCTCTTCAGTGGGCAGCACGGCACGGTCAGCAGCACAGGCACGCTGGAGCTCAGCCTCTCGGAACAAGCTCGAATTCGCCATGTGGTGAGCCTCATGGGGCGCGTACGCGCCTGCAGCCCCGGCACGCCAGCACTGGGATTTCCCGTCTGCGCTTGAGGAATTGCCATGAGCACACGCCGCACCTCATATCCGCTGCCACAGCAAATGCGGGGCCTGAGCTTGATCGAGCTGATCGTTGTGCTTTGCATCGTGGGCATTCTTGCCCTGGTAGCCCAGCCGGTCTGGACCCAGCAAGTGCACAAATCCCGCCGCACCGATGCCCTGAGCAGCCTTGCCCAGGTGCAGCTGGCTCAGGAACGCTGGCGCAGCCTGAACCCGAGCTACAGCGCAGAGCTGGGCGCACAAGGCCTGGGCTTGGGCACCAGCTCCGCACACGGCCACTACACACTCACCCTTGAGCTGATCGAGGGCGGCTACCGCGTCAGCGCCAACGCACAAGGGGCACAGGCCAAGGACCGTCCCTGCCAAATCATCCGCCTTGAAGTGCAGCACGCCCACACCCGCTACCTGGCGCAAGACGAGCAGGGGCGCGACAGCGCCGCATCATGCTGGCCACAGTGATGCGCTCCAAAACCCGACACCGCGGGGTGAGCTTGGTTGAGCTCATGGTCGCGATGACTTTGGGGCTGTTGGTCAGCAGCCTGGCCCTGGAGCATGTCGGGCAACAACTAGCCGATCAAAGCCGCTTGGCCGAGGCCGTGCGTCTGGAGCAAGACCTGCGCGCCGCAGCAGATCTGTTGACCAAAGAACTGCAGCGTGCCAACGCCTGGGAAAGTCCGGAACGCGGTGTCTGGGATGCCACCACCAACCCCAGCCCCATCAACAACCCCTACATCAGCTTGCAGCTGACACCAGGGGGCCGAGGCCTGAGCTTCGCTCGCTCCAGCCACGACAACCGCCAGCGCCCCAAGGCACCGGAGTCCGCCGAAAACCAGCGCATTGATGCCGACGAATGGCAAGGCGTGGCGTGGCGGCGCAACGAGTTGCTGCAGAGGCTCAACGGCGGCAACTTTCAGCCTTTGAACGACACCGCGCTGATGCGCGTCACCGCCTTCGAGCTCCGCCTTCAAGGCAACGACATTGATGCGCCCGAACTGTGCGCCCCGGGTGCCGCAGCTTCTGCGGCTGCGCCTGGAGTGAGCCGCCGGGTGTTGGACTTGCGCCTCCAAGTCCAGTCCCCCAAATGGCCAGAACTCAGCAGGGAGCTGCAATGGCAAGTGCCACTGCGAACCCCGGTGCTTCGCACCGCCTGCGCCTGAGCACAGGAGCCCGCGCGCCCATGACCCGCACACCACGCCAGCACGGCCAGATCCCACAACGTCGATGGATCAAAGGCTTCAGCACCTTGCTGACAGTGTCCGTGCTGCTCTACCTCACCACCTTGGCCATGCTGCACATCAGCCGTGTACAAACGCTGGAGCAAAAGCTGGGCGCCAACCAATGGCGGCGTGTGGTGGCACAAGACATGGCGGAGTCCGGCCTGGCCTGGTTGCAGCAACAGCTCAACACCAGGGCCTCCGCAGCGCCGCCCTGCGCAGGCGCGCCTGCCGGACGCTCGCTCAGAGCCCATTTGCTGCAAGCCCGCGAAGACGGCGGCTGGCAGCTGCGTCACCCCACAGCGCCCTGGCAAGCCGCCTGTGTGATGACTGCTGAGGGCCGCCTGCAGTGCCAGTGCGCCAGCGACACCCCCGCCGAGCTGCCAGATGCGGAACACGCGCAAGGTGGCTTCGCCCTGCGCTTGCAGGCCCTCCCGGCGCAACCCTCGGTGCTTCGCGTCTGGGCAGTAGGCTGCAATGGCCGCACACGCGGCTGCCTAAGCTTTCCCGCAGATGGCGCACAGGCCGAGGCACCGCCTGGCCAGAGTCGCCAGCTCATCACCCAGGACCTGGCGCTGGTCAGCAGCCTCAAGGTGCTGCCCGCGGCTGCCCTGCTGCTGGGGCAGGACTTGCACGGCGCCCAGCAGCTCACCTTGCACAACCAAGATCCGCGCAGCCCAGGCCTCTTGCTCAACGCCACGCAAGTGCTGAGCCCAGCGGACTTGCAGCTCTCTGCCGCCTCGCGCTCCGTTGGTGGCACACCCCTGCCCCAGGCGCTGCGCGTGGGTGACAGCGCTCAGGGTGCCCAGACCGAGCTGCTGCGCCATCACATTGGCATGGCTTGGGAGCGCTACCTCAAACAGCCTGGGGCACAGGTGCTGGATTGCGCCGAGGACTGCTCGGCGGCGCTGCAAGCTGCCGTCGACCAAGGGCAGCGCTTTGTGGTGCTGCCCGACGGTGCCGTTCTGAGCACACCGCTGAACCTGGGCAGCGCAGACGCCCCACTGCTGCTGGCAGCGCGCGGGTCGCTGCGGGTGCAAGCCGCGCTCACGCTCCATGGTGCTTTGCTGGTGGCGGGCAATTTGCAGTGGCAGTCGGCGGCTGGTGGCGTGTCTGACGTGCTTGGTGCGGTGTTGGTGGGCGGCAGCATGCGGGTCGAAAGCCCCGTGACCGTGCGCTTTGATGCCCAGGCGCTGATGGCCTTGCATGCCCATGAGGGCAGTTTTGTGCCCGTGCCCGCAAGCTGGAATCAGCTGGGCTGAAGTCCATGACGCCGCGCCCATCAAGCACCTCAAACCAGCGCGGCGCCAGCCTGCTGGAAGTACTGGTGGCCAGTTTGGTGCTTGCGGTGGGGCTGCTAGGCCTGGTGGCCCTGCAGCGCCATTGGCGCGTGGCTGCTGAGCACGGTCAGCAAATGAGCGAAGCTGCCACCTGGGTGCGGCAGCAATTGGCCCAGCAGCGCGGCCTGATCGGCCCACCCAATGAGCAAGAACTCCCCTTTGCTGGCCGCAACACCGCGTACACAGGCACGCAGCGCTGGCAGTTGGACGAGGCTGGCGTGAAGCAAGCCCTCTCCACCGAGGTACTGTGGCTGAACCGCATGGGCCAGCCCGCGCGCCTGCAACTGCACAGCCTGCTGACTGACACTGACCCGGTCTTGTCCCTCAGCCTGAGCGTCGCGGCGGCACACCACCCCTGGCGCCCGCATTTGGGCAGGCACGCGGCCATACCGCCGCAGGCGGTGGATTTGGGAGAGTGGTCGCTGGAGCGCCCTTGGATGCAGGCGGACGAAGTCTGGATCTGGGAGCGCGACAGTGGTCTGCTGCTTGGGCGCTGCCGCACCGATGTGCCACCGGCGCAGCTCAGCGCAGCAGCGCTGCGCGCCTGCATGGGCAAGCTCAAAGCCCTGCCCATCAGCGGCCATGTGCAGTTCAGTGATGGCGGCCTGCCTCAAGAGGGCGCTGCTGTGGGCCCCGCCTACCCCTTGCGCCTGGAACTGGTGCAGCGCGAATCAGAAGACGCCGCTCCCGCCGAGTGCTTTGACGATGCGCCAGCAGCCCCAAAGGCCCAGGCCATGGTGCGCTACCTGTGTGTGGTGCCGCTGCAGCCCGATCGCCCACGCTGGTCAGGCCGTTTGCTGCTGCAGCACTTGCCGCTCACCCCCGGTGGGCTGAGGGTGTGCCGCTACAGCGCTGACCTGGACGGCGACGGTGATATCGAGCGCGAAGAACACCCCGCGCGCTACGAAAACATCACCCAAGCGCTGATTCACCAAAATTTCCTCGTCATTCCCTTTGGCAGCAGCTGCCCCGGACTCCGCGGCCAAGGCACCAACCAGCCCGCTCAGAGCTGGGGCACACAGGCGCACCAACCCTGAGCACAGCGGCGCTGCCGCTAGACTGCCCGTATGTCTACCGCCGAGTTTTCGCATGCCGACCTCCGAGTCATTTGATCCCCTACCAGCGTCGGCGGATTGGGCCCACTTACACAGTGCATTGAGTCTGGCTGAGCAGGCCATTGGCCTGAGCGACCCCAACCCGCGCGTGGGCTGCGTCATCACCTCGGCAGGCGGTCAGGTTTTGGGTCAGGGCCACACCCAGCAGGTGGGGCAAGCGCATGCCGAAGTCATGGCGTTGCGCGATGCGGCTCAGCAGGGGAACACCGTAGTGGGTGCCACGGCCTATGTCACGCTGGAGCCCTGCGCGTTTTTTGGGCGCACGCCGCCATGCTGTGATGCGCTCATCGCCGCCGGGCTCTCGCGGGTGGTCGTCGCCCTGGCCGACCCCCACCCCAAGGTGGCCGGCGCTGGGCTGGCGCGCATGCGTGCTGCGGGCATCGAGGTGCGCGTACTCGACCCGCAGCACCCACTGGCCGTAGCGGCCGCAGCGCTGAATGTCGGTTTTTTGACGCGCATGGCGCGCGGCACTCCCTGGGTGCGCATGAAGGTAGCCTGCTCCATTGATGCTCAAACCGCGCTGCGCAACGGCCAAAGCCAATGGATCACAGGACCAGAGGCACGCCGGGACGGCCATGCCTGGCGGCGCCGTGCACAAGCCGTGCTCACTGGCATTGGCACCGTGCTGGCAGACAACCCCCGCCTGAGCGTGCGTGAGCTGCCCACGCACTGCCAACCCCTGCGTGTGGTGCTGGACTCCCACGCCCGCACGCCGCTGCAGGCGCAAATCCTCGCCGAACCCGGCGCCACCTTGGTGTGCGGCCTGGGTGAACCTGCAGCCGCAGCGACTTTGCGCAGTGCGGGCGCACAATGGCTGGCCTTGCCCGCTCAGGGCGAGCGGGTGGATTTGCAAGCACTGCTGCAGGCCCTGGGCCAGCGCGAAGTCAACGAGTTGCACGTCGAGGCCGGAGCTGTGCTCAACGGCGCCTTGCTGCAGCAAGGCTTGGTGGACGAGCTGCTGCTCTATGTGGCGCCTACCTTGCTGGGCCCCGGTCGGCCGCAGGCTGTGCTGCCGGAACTCACGGCGCTGACGCAGGCCACACGCTGGCGCTGGCTGGCGCCACAGCTGCTTGGCAGCGACCTGCGGCTGCGCGCCTTGCGCTAAAAATCGCCATCTCGCCCCTAGGGCGCCGCGCGAGCGCACTCCCGGGCGGTGGCGCCGCCTACAATTGCGCCATGCCTATTTCCCCTATTCCTGAGCTTGTTGCCGAGTTGGCCGCCGGCCGCATGGTCATTCTTGTCGACGAGGAAGACCGCGAAAACGAAGGCGATCTGGTCTTGGCCGCCGACCATGTGAGTCCCGAAGCCATCAACTTCATGGCCAAGTACGGCCGAGGTCTGGTGTGCCTGACGCTCACGCGCGAGCGCTGCGAACAGCTGCAGCTGCCGCCCATGGTCAGCCACAACGGCACGCGCCACGGCACGGCGTTTACGGTGTCGATCGAAGCCGCAACAGGCGTGAGCACCGGCATCTCGGCCGCTGACCGCGCCCGCACCGTGCAGGCCGCCGTGGCCCGCAACGCCCAGGCCAGCGACTTGGTCCAGCCCGGCCACATCTTCCCGCTGCAAGCGCAAGACGGCGGCGTGCTCATGCGCGCGGGCCATACCGAAGCGGGTTGCGACTTGGCGCGCATGGCCGGCCTGACACCGTCGAGCGTGATCTGCGAGATCATGAACGACGACGGCACCATGGCGCGCCTGCCCGATCTCGAAGTGTTTGCAGCCCAGCACGGCCTGAAGATCGGCACCATTGCCGACCTCATCGAGCACCGCAGCCGCCATGAATCGCTGGTGCACCGCCACTTCGAGCGCAGCCTGAGCACTGCGGCAGGTGAATTCCACTGCCATGTGTTCGGCGACCGAACTGGCGCCACCCACCTTGCCCTCACCGTGGGCCAGTGGCAGCCACAAGACGAAGTGCTGGTGCGTGTGCACGAGCCCTTCAGTGCGCTTGATCTGCTGGAAACCCATGCAGGCGGGCATTCCTGGCCGCTGCTGCAGGCCCTCGCCGCTTTGCAGCAGCGTGGCCAAGGCGTGGCCGTGCTGCTCAACGCCGGCGACGCTGACGGGCAGTTGCTGGAGCGTCTGCAAGGCGCACAGCGCCCCGCAGGCACCAGCGCCGTGGACCTGCGCACCTATGGCGTGGGCGCGCAAATCCTGCGGGAACTGGGTGTGCAGCGTATGAAGCTGCTGGGCAGCCCACGCCGCATGCCCAGCATGGCCGGTTATGGCCTGGAAGTCACCGGTTTCGAAACCGCCCACCAACGCTGATTTGCCAAGCGCAGCCACCATGCAAGACTCCGACAAAGGCAACCCCCAGCAGCTCAACGGTCAAGGGCTGCGAGTGGGCATCGTCCAAGCCCGCTTCAATGCCGAGATGACCGGCAAATTGGCCCAAGCCTGCATGGCCGAGCTGCAACGCCACGGCGTGAGCGCGGCCGCCATTGAACACGTCACCGTGCCCGGTGCGCTGGAAGTGCCCGTGGCCCTGCAGGCCATGGCACGCACCAAGCGCCACGACGCGCTGGTGGCGCTGGGCTGCATCATCCGCGGTGAAACCTACCACTTCGAGCTGGTGGCCAACGAGAGCGGCGCGGGCGTGACCCGGCTCTCACTGGACCACCACATCCCCATTGCCAACGCCATCCTGACCGTCGAAAACGAAGCCCAAGCCTGGGCCCGTGTCGAGGAGAAGGGGCGCGATGCAGCCCAAGTCGCCATTGAAATGGCGCAGTTGTTGAAAGCACTACAGTGAGTACCTCCCCAGCTTCTCCCAAGTCCAAGCAGCCCGGCGCCAAGCGCCCTGGGGCCAAATCGGCACGCCGCCGCTCGCGCGAAGCGGCCCTGCAAGGGCTCTACCAGTGGCTCTTGACGGGTGAGGACATCGGCGCGGTGGACGCCCACACGCGCGAGCAAGAAGGCTTTGCCCGCTGCGACCAAGCCCACTACGACGCCATCCTGCACGGCGTGGTCAACGAAGCCGCTGACCTCGACGCAGTGCTGGGCCGCCACACCGACCGCAAGACCACCGAGCTCTCCCCCATCGAGCACGCCATCTTGCTGCTGGGTGCTTACGAGCTGAAGTACTGCGTGGACATTCCCTACCGAGTGGCCATCAATGAGGCGCTGGAGCTGGCCAAGTCGTTTGGCGGCACCGACGGGCACAAATACGTCAACGGCGTGCTGGACCGCGCCGCCATCGACCTGCGCCCCCAAGAAGTGCAAGCCGCCCGTCAAGACCGTCGTTGAGCCCCTGCCCCGCCCGCACTCATGAGCAGTGAACTGACCGTCCCACCCAGCACGCCTTTCAGCCACGAGCTGCGCATTTATTGGGAAGACACCGACGCCGGTGGCGTGGTGTTTTATGCCAATTACCTGAAGTTCCTAGAACGCGCCCGCACCGAATGGCTGCGCCAGCTGGGCTTTGAGCAAGAGCGCATGCGCCGCGAGCAGGGCTTGCTGTTTGTGGTGAGCGAAACCCAGATGCGCTACCTGGCGCCCGCGCGGCTGGACGACTGGCTGCGCATCACCGTCGTGCCCAGCCAAATCGGGCGCGCCAGCCTGGTGGTGACGCAGCAAGCCTGGCGCGGCGAGCAGTTGCTGACCGAGGGCAGCATACGCATTGGCTGTGTCAGCGCGCAGGAGCTGCGCCCGGCACGCATCCCCGCAGACATCCTGCGAACATTGGGCGGCTGAGCGCTGCGGCGCTTGGCCTGGCAGGGCCCCGGCTTTGGGGCTTGCCAGCCGCACGATCTTCTTTTGAACTCTCTGACCCGAGCGCGAACCGGCCACCATGAACCAAGACCTCTCGATCATCAACCTCATTGCCCAAGCCAGTCTGGTGGTTCAGCTGGTCATGGCCGCGCTGCTGCTGGTGTCGCTGGCCAGCTGGAGCGTCATCTTCAACAAGTTCTTTGCGCTGTCGCGTCTGCAGTCGCGCAACGAGGCTTTTGAGCAGGAGTTCTGGTCCGGCCGCAACCTCAACGAGCTCTACAACGGCGTCAGCGCCAAGCAGGAAACGGCGCCGCTGGAGCGCATTTTTGCCTCCGGCATGCGCGAGTTTCTGAAGCTGCGCGAGCGCCGCATGGCCGACCCCGGCGCGCTGCTGGACGGCGCACGCCGCGCCATGCGCGCGAGCTTCCAGCGCGAGCTCGACGCCATGGAGTCCCACCTCTCCTTCCTGGCCTCGGTGGGTTCGGTGTCGCCCTACGTGGGCTTGTTCGGCACCATCTGGGGCATCATGCACGCCTTTGTGGGCCTCTCGAACCTGCAGCAAGTCACCCTGGCCACGGTGGCGCCTGGCATTGCTGAAGCCCTGGTGGCCACGGCCATTGGCCTCTTTGCCGCCATTCCTGCCGTGCTGGCCTACAACCGCTTTGCGCGGCAAATCGACCGCAGCGCCATCACGCTGGAGACCTTTATCGAAGAGTTCTCCAACATCCTGCAGCGCAACGCCACGCAGCCTGGCTCCACCAACGCCTGAGGGAGTCCAACCATGGCCGCCATTGCCTCCCGCGGACGGGGTCGCCGCCGCACCATCAACGAGATCAATATGGTGCCCTTCATCGACGTGATGCTGGTGCTGTTGATCATCTTCATGGTCAGCGCGCCGCTCATCACCACCGGCGTGGTGGACCTGCCCAGCGTGGGTGCGAGCCGCCAGCAGCCCAAGCAGGTGATTCAAGTCATCGTGGCCGAAGACGAAAGCCTCAAGCTGAAAATCGACGGCGGCGAGCAAAAAGGCCTCACCCATGCCGATTTGGCCGCCGCAGTGCGCCAGGCCCAGGGTGGCGATGCGCAAGTGCCCGTGGTCATTTCGGCCGACCGCAAAGTGCGCTACGAAGCCGTGGTGAAAACCATGGACGTGCTGCAGCGCGCCGGCGTGCTGCGCGTGGGCCTGGCGGTGAAGAACGCAGCGGCACAACCCTGACCCACGCGCCATGAGTGCTCTGGCCTCGGCCTCTCCACTGGATCTCGATGCCCTGCGCCCGCCCGCGCAGCGTGGCATGGCGCGCGGCATTGCTTTTGCGCTGGGTGCTCACTTGGCGCTGGTTTTGGCCCTGTCCGTGGCCACGCACTGGCACAGCCAGCCCGTGGTGGCGCTGGAAGCCGAGCTGTGGGCCAGTGTGCCCGTGGCGGCCGCACCGCGTGCGCAGGAACCGCCCCCGCCAGAGCCTGCGGCCGAAACCCCGAAGCCCAAGCCCGCCCCGGAGCCCGAGCCCCAGCAGCTTGAGCAAGAACAGCGCGAGGCCGAAATCGCCCTGGCCAAGGCCCGCGAGCAAGAGCGCAAAAAGGAAGCCGAACGCCTGCGGGCCGAGCGCCAAAAACGCGAGAAGCTGGCGCAAGAAAAGGCCGAGCGCGAGCAGCGTGAACGCGCGGAACAAGAAGCGCGCGACAAGAAAGCCCTGGCCGAGCAACGCCAACGCCAGGCCGAGCAAGACCGCCAAGCCAAAGCGCGCAAAGACGCCGAGAACCGCGAGGCCGCGCAGCGCGAAGCCCTGCGCCAGGAACACCTCAAGCGCATCCAAGGCCTGGCCGGAGCCTCGGGCGGTGCGGAAGCCAGCGGCACAGCGCTCAAGAGCGCAGGGCCCTCGTCCAACTACGCCGGGCGCATCAAGGCACGCATCAAACCCAACATCGTCTACGTCGTGGGTGCCACCAACCCAGAGGCGGTGGTGGCCTTGCGCATGGCGCCCGACGGCACCATCGTCGACAGCCGCTTGATCAAGTCCAGCGGCGACAGCGAGTGGGACCGCGCCGTGCTGCGCGCCATCACCAAGACCGAGGTCTTGCCCCGCGACACCGACGGCCGGGTGCCCGCGCAGCTGGAAATCGCCTTCCGCCCGCGCGAGCTCTAAGCCCGCCTCTCAGCGCGGCGCGAGCTTGAGCCCCAGGCGCTGGCACAGCAGCGCATCCACGGCATAGCGCCCGCTGCCCCACAGAAGCAGCACCATCAGTTGCAGGCCCCAGCGCAAGTGCTGCTCTTGCGCCGCAGGCGCTATGGTGCTGAGGCTGAGCACAGCCACCACATTCACCACGCTCAGGCCCAGCGCCCCCAAACGCCCCGCCACCCCAAAGGCCAAAAGCACGGGCAGCAGCAGCTCGCCGCCAGTGCCCAGCCAAGCCGCCAGCTCGGGCGGCAGCAAGGGCACTCGGTATTCCTCGGTGAAGAGCAGCTGGGTGGTGGACCAATCCTGAATCTTGGTCAGCCCCGAGCGCCAAAACACCCAGGCCACATCAAGCCTGGCCGCCAGCAGCGCCAGGTCTTGAGCCGCTTGCAGCGGGCGCTCCAGTGCCGAGCGCGTGGCGCACAGCCATGCCACTGCGCGCTGCAAAGCAGGCCGGGTCTCTGTGGCCGCAACGGCCTTGAGCCTATTCCTCATGTTGATCTCCCACCCCATCGGGCCTAAAGCCCCACACCCAGGCCTGTGCGCTGGCCCATTGCCACCAAGCTGGCAGCAGTGCCAAGGCTGCCTGGCCCGCGGTGCTTTCGGGATGCAGCGCCGACAGGGCCTCGCCCAAGCACTGCCCAGCTTGCAAAGCCTCCAGCCACGACCCCAAAGCGGCAGGCAGCGGCGCCACACACACCTCGGCTGAAGGCGCACGCCACACGGCCAGATGCAGTGCGGGCGCGAGCTCTGGGCGCTCAAGGCCGCTGCACCACGGCAAACCCGGCGGGGCTTGCAGCCAGTGGCTCAGCACCGTGTCCGCAGGCGCTTGCGGCCACGCGCCCCAATGCCCCAGCACACCCTCGGGCAAGGCAAGAAAGCGCAGATGCGGCGCCAAACGCAGGCGCCAGGCCAGCCAGTCCTCCGCACCTTGGCTCATGGCAGCCCACAGCTGCTGCAGCTCGGCCGGGTTCTGGCCCAGATGGGGCAGACGCTCGGCAGCTTGCACCCAGCCCTCCAGCTGCGCCAGCAGCGCCCAGGCCTGAGCTTGCTCGCTTGGCACCGCCGCCAGCCAGCGCTGCAGCGGGCCGCACCATGTGTCCACATCGCCTTGCGAGGGCCCGTCTTCGCGCCAGGCCTGCCAGGCCATGCGCGCAAAGCTGCCGGGCTCCTGCGCCTCCATCAAGCCCATCAGCACGGGGTGGCGCTGCGCGAGCACTCGTTGCGCCAGCACGGCGGCATGCTGGCGGTAGGCCAAAAGCGCGCGCGGGGCCGCACCACGCACACCACGCCGGGCCTGCCAGCTCGCAGGCAAATCGGCCTGGCTTTGGCGCAGGGCTTGCAGCAGCTGGCGCTGGCCTTGCGGCCAAGTGCTGGTGCTGGCGTCGGTGCTGGGCGATGGAGACTCTGCATGCGCCAGCACCAAGCCCTTGGGCGGCGCGGTTTGAGGAAGATCGTTCTGGACTGCTTGTTGGTGCTGCCGCGCCAAGCGCACCTGCTCCAGCAGCACGGACAGCTCGGGAATGTTGTTGTCCCACTCGATCAAAGTGGGGCGCGGGCCGATGCGCCGCAGCGCATGGCGGTAGAGCGCCCACACGGGCTCGGGCACGGCGCTGCCGTGATCGTCCACCACCAGGTCCGGTCCAGCGCTGTGGCCCGCCAGGTGGTACTGGCCCACATGCTGCGGCTCGATGGCCTCAATCCACGCACGGCAATAGGCCAGAGCATCCGGCTGGGCCAAGCCGTCGTTGAGGGCGTTGACCAGCAGGTTGTTGAGGTCCAGCAAGAGGCCACAGCCTTCTTGGGCGCAGAGCCGGTTGAAGAACTCGGGCTCGGCCAGCTCGGGCTCCTCACCCTGCCATTGCAAATAATTGCTGAGGTTTTCCAGCAGCAGCGCTCGACCCAAGCGGTGCTGGGCCTGCGCCACCTGAGCGGCGAGATGCGCCAGGGCCGAAGCACTCCAGGGTAGCGGCAGCAGGTCGTGCGCATGGTGCCAGCGCCCACCCCAGTGCGCACGCGTAAAACATGCGTGCTCGGACAGCAGCGCCGGGCTGATGTCCTGCACCAGATCGCGCAGTTGGGCGAGGTGCTCTGCGTCCAGCGCCCCTGCCGAGCCCAAGCCCAGCCCCACGCCGTGCAAAGAAATGGGCCGCTGCTGCGCCATGTCTTGCAGCAGCACGCGCGAGGCACTGGCCGGAGCCAGAAAGTTCTCGCTGTGGACTTCAAGAAAATCAATCTGCTCGCGCCAATGCGCGGCGTTCATGAGCACCTGGTAGTGCGGTTGGCGCCACCCCAGCCCAACGGCCGAGGGCGCCAACCCAGCACAAGGCGCTGCGGCTGGGGCAGCGCACATGGCTTACTTCTTGGTGTCGGCCATCTTGGCCTTGACTTCCTCGGCCGTCATGCCGCCCTTGGCCTTGCACTCACCCTTGGGCACGTACTTCCACTCATCGGGCAGCATGTCGGCCTTGGCTTGGCCCGCGCAGGAATGGCTGCCACCGAGGCTGGCGCAATCGTTTTGCCCGGCTTTGGCAACGCCGTAGCACTTTTCCTTGCTCATCTTGTCCTGGGCCTGCGAATGCTGAGCCAAGCCCAGCGCCAGCGATGCGGCCAAGGCCGAGCCAATCCATGCAACACGTTGATTCATAAGAGTCCTCCGATGCAGTTCAACCCAACCCCCTTGGCTGGGTTGTAGCTAAGTCGAAGAACCGGGTCCAAACCTTACACTGGCCCGCACATGAGCACCCCCAACCCCACCGACATCCAATCGCAGCTGCACCGGCTGCGCCCTGAGTTGCTGCGCTACGCACGGCTGCAGCTGCGCAACGACGCGTGGGCCGAGGACGTGGTCTCCGAGACCCTGCTCGCCGCGCTGGAAGCGCCACAGCGCTTTGAAGGGCGCTCGCAGCTCAAGTCCTGGCTGGTGGGCATCCTCAAGCACAAGCTGGTGGACCAGCTGCGCCGCCAGCGGCGCGAAGTCGCACTGCCCAGCGATGAAGACGACGAGGCGCTGGAGCAATTGCTCTTCACCGCCCAGGGCCGCTGGATCAACCCGCCCATAGATTGGGGCGACCAGCCCGAGCAAGCCCTGCAGCAAGTGGACTTTCTGCGCGTGCTCGAAGCCTGTGTGGAGCTGCTGCCCGCACAGCAAGGCCGCGTCTTCATGATGCGCGAATGGCTGGACCTCGACAGCGCCGAGATTTGCAAAGAGCTGGCCATGAGCAGCAGCAACTTCTTTGTCTGCCTGCACCGCGCCCGGCTGCGGCTGCGCGAATGCCTGCAACAGCGCTGGTTTGACACCCCCCTGGAGCAGCCATGCTGAAGTTACCCAACTGCAAGGAAGTGGCCCTGGCCCTGCTCCAGGCGCGGGACAATGGCGGCCACCCGCTGCCCTGGCGCCAGCGCCTGCATTTGCGCATTTGCCGCGCCTGTGCGGCCTTTGGGCGTCAAGTCCGACTGCTGGACCGCGCCGGTGCGGCCTGGCGGCACTACAGCGAAACCGACACCCCCGACCCCGGCGCATCCGCGCCCAAGCAGAAGTAAGTCATGAAACTCGCCACCTGGAATGTGAACTCGCTGGCCGTGCGCCTGCCCCAGCTGCTGGACTGGTTAGCCCAGCACCCCATGGACGCCTTGGTGCTGCAAGAAACCAAGCTCACCGACGACAAATTCCCCGTGGCCGAGATCAACGCCGCAGGCTATCAGGTGCAATGGTTTGGCCAGAAGACCTACAACGGCGTGGCGCTGATCAGCCGCCAGGCGGCCACGGACGTGGTCAAAAACATCCCCGGCTTTGAAGACCCGCAAGCCCGGGTGATTGCTGGCACAGTCGGCGGCGTGCGTGTGGTCGGTGGTTACTTCCCCAACGGCCAAGCTCCTGACAGCGAGAAGTTCGTCTACAAAATGGCCTGGCTCGACGCGCTGCGCACCTGGCTGGCGCAAGAGCTGGCGCAGCACCCCCAGCTGGTGCTGATGGGCGACTTCAACATCGCCCCCGAAGACCGCGATGTCCACGACCCCGTGGCCTGGGCCGGGCAAATCCACTGCACACCGCAAGAACGCGAACACTTCCAGCAGCTGCTGCAGCTGGGCCTGCACGACGCCTTCAGGCTTTTTGAGCAAGCGCCCAAGAGCTGGAGCTGGTGGGACTATCGCAACCTGGCCTTCCGCAAAAACCAGGGCTTGCGCATCGACCACATCCTGGTCTCGCAGCCCCTGCGCGAACGTGTGCTGGGCTGCAGCATCGACAAAGCACCGCGCCGCAACGAGCGCCCTAGCGACCACACACCCGTGGTGGTCGAGCTATCAGAGGGCTGATTCCGGTTTTGTTCAGGGCTTGGGCAGGGTGAGAGCACCCCCTGACCCACGGGAGAATGCTGTCCCCAGCGTGAGCTTTCTCACACATGGCGAGGCACCCTCATTCCCGCTTGATGTGAATCAAGCCGAAAGAGGCGGCGTGTACGCGGTGGTGATTCAGGGTGACCGCCCGCTTGACCACTTGCCAAGCACCTTCCGACCAACATCCCTGAACCTGAACCCACCATGCGTCTGAATCTGCCTGTTGTAGATCAGGAGTACCCCTTTCCGAGCGGCGAGTCTTTGGTGTCCACCACCGATTTGCAAGGCCGCATCCTGCACTGCAACAGTGCATTTGTTGAGGTCAGTGGCTACAGCCGAGAGGAGTTGATGGGCCAGCCCCACAACCTCATACGCCACCCAGACATGCCCCCCGAGGCTTTTGCCGATATGTGGCAAACCATTGCCAGCGGCAGCCCCTGGTTGGGCTTGGTGAAAAACCGCCGCAAGGACGGCAGCCACTACTGGGTGCAGGCCAATGTGACGCCGCTGATGGATGGCGACAGCCCCGTGGGCTATATGTCCGTGCGTACCGAACCCAGCCGCGAGCAAGTTCAGGCCGCCCAGGCGCTTTATGAGCAAATGCGCCATGCACCTGGCAGCATTGCGCTGCGCGCAGGGCGTGTGCAGCCGCGGGGTCTGGCGCGCGTGGCCGCTCTTTGGCCACGCCTCAACCCCCTGTCCTCACTGGCCCTGTTTGCGCTACTCATGGGCATTTGGGCGCTGCCAGCCAGCTGGAGCTGGGCGGCGCCACTGGCCGCCCTCGTGGCCGCGTTGGGCTACAACGCCGCGCTCACCCGGCACGAAGCGCAAGGGCTGCGGCGCATCTGCGGTTTTGCCAACCGTCTTGCCGCCGGGGACCTCAGCAGCCAAGTGCCCGTCAGCGGCAACTTGTTGCTGCGCCCGCTCGAAGGTGCGCTGAGCCAGCTCAGCGTGAACATGCGCGCACTGGTGTCTGACACCCAACAAGAGCTGCAGCGCATGATGAGCGTCAGCCAAGACCTCAGCCAAGGCAACCAAGACTTGGCTGCGCGCACCGAGGCGCAGTCCGCCAGCCTGGAGCAAACCGCGGCCAGCACGCATCAGATTCAGGCCACGGCCAGCCAAAACACCGAGACCACCATGCAGGCCGTGAGCTCGGCCGAGCGCGTCAGCAGCATGGCCAAAGAGGGCGCCGATGTGGTGGCCAGCGTGCATGAAACCATGGCGCAAATTGCCAAGGTTTCTGACCGCATTGCCGACATCAGCCAGACCATCGACGGCATTGCCTTCCAGACCAATCTGCTGGCGCTCAACGCCGCGGTAGAGGCCGCGCGGGCGGGCGACCATGGCAAGGGCTTTGCCGTGGTGGCCAGCGAGGTGCGCGCGCTGTCCCAGCGCTGCTCCACCGCTGCGCGGGAAATTCGCCAGCTCACACAGCGCTCGACCGCGCAAATGCAGCACGGCACCTCACAGGCCGAGCAGGCTCGCTCGCAGATGAGTGACACCTTGGGCTCGGTGCAGCACATCAACAGCTTGCTGTGCGCCATCCAAAGCACGGCGCGCGAGCAGCTCAGTGGCGTGTCGCAAATCCACGAGGCGATTTGCCAGATGGACGGCATCACGCAGCAAAACGCGGGCTTGGTGGACAAACTCGCTGACGCCGCAGTGCAGCTCTCCGACCACGCGCAGTCCGTGCAGGCCTCGCTGGCTGTGTTCAAGCTGGGTGCGCGGCAGCAGTCACTCGGCGATGCTGTGGCGCTGCGCCGTCAGGCCAAAGCCAAGCAGCTGGCTGAAGCAGCCTGAACCCACAAGAGCGGCGCCTCTAGCCGTCTGCCGCGGGAGCCCCGGGCAGGCGGCTGATCATGACCTGGTCCACACGGTGGCTGTCCACGTCCACCACCTCAAAGCGCCAACCCGCCCACTCCACATGGTCGGTGCGCTTTGGAATGCGGCGCAGCATCACCATCAAAAAGCCCGCCAGCGTGTCGTACTGGCCGGAGTGCGGCAGCTCGTCGAGGTTGAGCGCGCGCAACAAATCGGGCACCGGCGTGATGCCGTCGGCCAGCAGGCTGCCGTCTTCACGCCGGATGATGCTTTGCTCTTCATCGTCCGTGGCCAGCATGCTGCCCATGACGGTGCTCATGACGTCGTTGAGCGTGATCACACCCACCACCAGGCTGTATTCGTTGACGATGACGGCAAAGTCCTCGTGCGCCTGCCTGAACTGCGTCAGCACCTCGGCCAGGGTCAGCCGGTCGGGCACGATGAGCACTTTCTTCACCAGCCCCGTGTCTTGCGCCAAGCGTATGGGCTGTGCCGTGAGCACGCGCTGGAACAAATCGGTGGCGTCTACATAACCCACCACGTCGTCAATGCCGTCTTTGCAGACCAAATAAGTGCTGTGCGGAGCCTCGGCCACACGCACGCGCACCAGGGCGTCATCGTCATCCAGGGTCAGAAAGACAATGCGCTCGCGCGAGGTCATGGCGCTCTCGACGGTGCGCGTCTCGAGCTCGAAGACGTTTTCAATCACCTGCTGCTCGGCCTGCGCCACCACACCGGCCTGCTGCCCGGCCTCGGCCAGCGCCAGGATGTCGGCGTGCGTAATGGTGTTGTCCGGCCGCACCGGGCGGCCCAGCAGGCGCAGCAGCGCGTCCACCAGCGCATTGAAGCCCCAGGCCAAGGGTTTGAGCAGCAGCGTCAGCCACTGCATGGGGCCGATGAGCACCATGGCCACGCGCTCGGGCTCGTTCATGGAAAGGCGCTTGGGCAGCAAATCCGCCAGCACCGTGAACAGGGCGGTGACGCAGAAGAAGGACAGCACAAAGCCCCAGCGCTGCGCCGCGGCGTCGTCCCAAATCAAGCGCAGCAAGTCTTCGAAGTGCGGGCTGAGCGCGCCCTCGCCCACCACACCGGCCAAGATGGCCAGGGTGTTCACGCCGATCTGCACCACGGTGAAGTAGTAGCCCGGTTGCTCCTGCACCTTCAAGACGGCCAGGGCGCGGGCGTCACCTTCGTCAGCCAGCTGGCGCAGGCGCAGACGCCGCGAAGCCGCCAGAGACAACTCAGCCATGGAGAAGAAAGCGCTGGCGGCAATCAGCAAGCCGATCAAAAACAGGCTGGTGCTCACGCGGGCTCCTTCACGGGCATGGGCGCAAATCGGGCCTCAGCTGAACAAGCGCCTCGCCGCGGACGAGCCCGCTGCCAGGTCGCGCGAGGCCAGGGCTTTGTAGAGGGTGCTGAGTTCCTGCCCAATCGACTGGAAGGCGTGCAGGTTCAGCACCTGACCTCTATCGTCGCAGACATCGGCCTCGAAGTCGCGCGCCAGGCCGCGCGAGGCCTCTTGCCAGGCGGCAAAGGGCTCCAGAGCTTCCGGCGTTTGCTGCACATCCAGCGCCAGGGTCAGCTCGCGCACCACCACGTTTTGAGCCTCGTCGGCCATGGCGGCCTGGGCGTCGTAGCTCAGCGTCAGCACCGGCGGCGCGCCTTCTTCAGACGAAGGCAGCACCAAACGCCCGGGCAGTGCCCCGGCCGTAAAGCCATGGCGCGCGGCGATTTGATGCACAAAGCCCGGCGTCCACGCCGCACCGCGTGCGCGCAGCACGATGGCCAGCTGCGCGTCATGCCCGGCGGCGAATTGGTCCAGCTCGCGCGCACGTGCCACCACATCGAGCATGTCCGGGAACTCCGGCAGCGCGTTGATGCCATCGGCAAACGCCTGCACCTTGTGCACGAACTCGGAGTACTCGATCTCATTGAGCGCCCCGGCACGGTTGGCCAGCTGTACTGCCGCTTGGAACTCGCTATAGCGCTGGCCGGGCTGGGGCAGCTCCCACTCGCCGGTCTCGCTGTTGATGGCCTCGATGTGCAGCGGCTTGGTACCGGCGCGCCAGCTGCCGGGCAGGTGCGCCAGCGCCAGCTCGGCACTGACCAGGGTGTCGGGGCGGATGGTGGCAATGGCGTCGATCAAGGCGTCAATACGCACCGAAGGCTTGCTGGGCTTGCGCACCAGGGTCTGGCCCGGCGTGCCCGGCGCGAACTCCATGGGCAGGGTGTCGCCCTCTTGTGTGCCCTCAGCCGCGCCCTGCCCCAGGCTGGGTTCCTGGCGTTGCTCGCGCGGCAGCACCGGCGCTTGGCGCGGGCCCGCGCGGCGCGCCTGCCACCAACCGTGCACCACCACACCCACCAAAACCACGGCACCGGTCAGCGCCAGCAAACTCGTCAGATTCCATTCCATCGTCATTTCCTCAGCTCTCGCTCATGGCCAGTGCGGACTCCATGTCCACCGCCACGATGCGTGAGACCCCCTGTTCCTGCATGGTCACGCCAATCAATTGCTTGGCCATTTCCATGGCAATTTTGTTGTGCGAGATGAAGAGGAACTGCGTCACCTCACTCATCTGCGTTACCAGCTTGGCGTAGCGCTCGGTGTTGGCATCGTCCAGCGGCGCGTCCACCTCGTCGAGCAGGCAAAACGGCGCGGGATTGAGCTGGAAGATGGCAAACACCAACGCAATGGCCGTGAGCGCTTTCTCGCCGCCCGACAGCAGGTGAATGGTGCTGTTCTTCTTGCCCGGGGGCTGCGCCATGACCTGCACGCCAGCGTCCAGAATTTCGTCGCCCGTCATCACCAGCTTGGCCTGCCCGCCGCCAAAGAGGCTGGGGAACATGCGGCCGAAGTGATCGTTGACCTGCGCAAAGGTGTTCCCGAGCAAATCACGCGTCTCCAAGTCGATGCGCCGTATGGCGTCTTCCAGCGTGCCAATGGCGTGCGTGAGGTCGCTGTACTGGGCGTCCAAAAACTGCTTGCGCTCGCGCGCCGCGCCCAGCTCTTCCAGTGCTGCCAGGTTGACGGCACCGAGCTGCGCGATCTCGCGGTTGATGCGGTCGATCTCGGTTTGCAGGCCCCAGAGCTTGACGTCTTGCGCCGCAATACCGGCCTCGAGCACCTGCAGGTCCACGCCCGCGGCTTGGAGCTGGTCCAGGTACTGCTGGCCGCCGAGCTGCGCGGCCTGCTCGTCGAGCTGCAGCTGCGAGATGGCCGCGCGCAGCGGCTCCAGCGCACGCTCCAGCGTGAGCCGCTGTTCCTCGCCGCGCTTGAGGCGCAGGCTCAAGTCGTCGTAGTTCTGGCGCACCTGGCTCAGGGCTTGCTCGCGCTGGGTCTTGAGCTCCAGCGCCTCTTGCAAACCGGCCTGTGCGGCCGCGTCGTCCAGCTCGGCCTGCTCTTGCTGCATCTGCGCCACGCCCTGCTGGCCCAGCTCGATTTGCTGGCGCGCCGTCTCGATGGTGCGTTCCATTTCGCTGCGCCGCGCTTGCAGGCTGCGGGCATTGAAGTGGGCTTCCTGGGCGCGACGCTCCAGGCCGCGCTGCTGCTCGCGCGCATCGTTGAGCCGCCGCTCGGTGTCCAGCACCGCGTCTTCCAGCTCAGCGTGGCGCTCCTGGGTGTTGGCCAGCTGCATGTCCAGCTCCTCAAAGCGAGCCTCGCCCTCGGCGCGGCGTTCTTGCAGGAACTGCAGCTGCGCATCCAGCTCACCGAGCTCTTCTTCGAGCTGGCGGTGGCGCGCGCGCGCTGTCTCGCTCAGCTGCGACTGGCGCAGCAGCTCCACGTGTAAGCGGTGGGCGCGCTCTTGCGCCTCGCTGGCCTGGCGGCGCTGGGCGTTTTGGCGCTGGGTGATGTCGGCGTAGGCGGCCTCGGCGCGCACGGCCTGGCTGCGGGCTTCATCGCTGATGAGCGACTGCGCACGCTGCTGCAAGTCCAGCTGCTCGATTTCCTGAGCCCGCGCCAGCAGGCCTGCGGTCTCGGAGTCCGGCGCATAAAAGCTCACCGCATGGGCGCCCACGGCATGGCCCTGGCGCGTCATGATGAGTTCGCCGTGGCGCAGTTGCGGGCGCTGCAGCAGCGCTTGCTCCAGCGAGTCAGCGGTGTAAATGCCTTCGAGCCAATCGCTCAAGAGCGCCTTCAAATGCCCGCTTGGCGCCGACAGCGGTGCAGACTCGGTGTCGAATTTGAGCAAGTCCAGCAGCGCGGGCAAGGCGTGCGCCTTGGGCGGCTCGGCCTGCTGGGGCAGCGCGTAAAAAGCCAGGCGCGCTGGGGGCGCATCCTGCGCAAAGGCCTGCACGGTTTCGAGCCGGCCCACGGCCAACGCGCCCATGCGCTCCCTCAGCGCGGCCTCCAGTGCTGCTTCCCAGCCCGGCGTGATGTGTAGCTGGCGCCACAGCGGCTGCAGCTGCTGCAAGCCGTGTTTGGCCAGCCAGGGCTGGAGCTTGCCCTCGGTTTGCACGCGCTCTTGCAGGGCACGCAAGGCGCTGACTCGCGCGCTGATGTCGGTGAGCGTGGCGCTTTGCAGCTGCGCGTCGCGCTGGGCCTGTTGGCGCAGCAGGTCGGCCTGGGCGGCCTGCTCGGTCAGCTCGGCCAGCTGGGCTTGCGAGAGTTCCAGCTGCGCATCGGCCTCCTCGCAGTCGCTGCGCAGCTGCGCCAGCACAGCGTCGTCGGGCGCACTCAGGGCGGAGCGCTCTTGCGCAAAGCGCTCGCGGCGCAGCTGCAGGCTGCGCTGTTGCTCGTCCAGGCTGCGGCTCTCGGCGGCCAGCACCTGAATCTGCTGCTGCACCTGGGTGACTTGCGCTCGCTGCTCGGTGCTGCGTTGCTGAGCCTGGCGCAGTTGTTCTTCAAGCTCGGGCAAGCGCAGCGCTTGCTCCTGGGCTTGGGCTTCCAGCACTTCGCCATGCTCTTGCGCTTGTTCGAGCTGCAGGGCCAGGGCGTCGAGCTCTTCTTGCGCGGCGCGGCTGCGCTGCAGCCATTGCTCGTTTTGCGCCTGCACTTCGGCCAGACGGGTTTGCAGCCGCGACCGCCCTTCCACCACGTAGCGAATGCGCTCTTCCAAGCGGCTGACGGCCAGTTGCGCCTCGGCATAGAGGCCTTGTTCGGCGTGCAGCGCGTCACCGGCATCGAAGTGTTGCTGGCGCAGCACCTCGAGCTCGGCTTCGGTGTGGCGCAACTCAGCCAGGCGCGCTTCAAGCGCGTTGACGGCTTCCAGGTGCTCAGTCTTGACGCGCGCGGCCTCGCCCGCAGCGTCGCGGTGTTTGAGGAACCACAGCTGGTGCAGCTTGAGCGTGCCTTGGTCTTGCAGGCCCTGGTAGCGCGAGGCCACTTCGGCCTGGCGTTCGAGCTTTTCGAGCTGGGCGTTGAGCTCGCGCAGGATGTCGTCCACGCGGGTCAGGTTTTCACGCGTGTCTTTGAGCCGGTTCTCGGTCTCGCGCCGGCGCTCTTTGTACTTGGACACGCCGGCCGCTTCTTCGAGGAACATGCGCAGTTCCTCGGGCTTGGATTCAATGATGCGGCTGATGGTGCCCTGGCCGATGATGGCGTAGGCGCGCGGGCCCAGGCCGGTGCCGAGGAACACGTCTTGCACGTCACGCCGACGCACAGGCTGGTTGTTGATGTAGTAGCTGCTGGTGCCGTCGCGCGTGAGCACGCGCTTCACCGCGATTTCGCCAAACTGGTTCCACTGCCCACCGGCGCGCGCGCTGCTGTTGTCAAACACCAGCTCCACGCTGGCACGGCTGGCGGGCTTGCGGTTGCCGCTGCCGTTGAAGATCACGTCCTGCATGGACTCGCCGCGCAGCTCGCTGGCCTTGCTCTCGCCCAAGACCCAGCGCACCGCGTCCATGATGTTGGACTTGCCGCAGCCATTGGGGCCCACCACCCCCACCAGTTGGCCGGGCAGCTGGAAATGGGTCGGCTCGGCAAACGATTTGAAGCCGGACAGCTTGATCGAGGTCAGACGCATGGGCGGGCGGGACTCCTCAGCTAAGCCTTTGATTTACTTGTAAAAACGCCCCTCAAAGGGGCGTCAGGCGGTGCCTCGATGATACCATCGCGCCCTTGTACTGCCGGGCAGGCACCCGCCGCGCCCGCCCACCCTCCAAAGCCATGAAGAAGTCTGCCTCCACCCCCACCTCCAGCAGCAGCAAAAAGAAGGCCAGCGCCGCCGCTGTGGCCGCACCGGCCATGCGCGAAATGCCGCCCAACCCGCCTTCGCGCCCGAGCAAAGAGCTGCACGTCTTCCCCAACCCCGCGCCTGAACGCGACTACCTGATCCAATTCCAGGTGCCCGAGTTCACCTGCCACTGCCCGCTGACCGGCCAGCCTGACTTTGCGCACTTCACCATCGACATGGTGGCCGACAAGCTGTGCGTGGAGCTCAAGAGCTTGAAGATGTATATGTGGAGCTTCCGCGACGAAGGGGCTTTCCACGAGAAGGTCACCAACGACATCTTGGGCAAGATCGTGGCCACCACCAAGCCGCGCTATGCCCGCATCACGGCGCGCTGGTATGTGCGCGGCGGCATCTACACCAATGTGGTGGTGGAGCACCGTGCACGTGGCTTCAAGTCCGAAAGCCTCATCCCCGCCCCGCAACTGCCCCAGGCCAGCGGCCTGCGTTGAGCGCACCACGCCACCACCTCACGCGATGAATCCACTACTCGAGCGCCTGCAGCCCTACCCGTTTGAGCGGCTCAACGCGCTGACCCGGCACATCACCCCCAACCCGGCCCTGAGCCCCATCTCGCTGGGCATGGGCGAGCCCCGCCACCCTGCACCCAAGCTGGTGGAAGACGCCTTGCTGGGCAGCCTCAGCGGCTTGTCCAGCTACCCGCCCACGGCGGGGTCGGTGCCCTTGCGCCAAGCCATGGCTGACTGGGTGCAGCGCCGCTATGGCTTGAGCCTGGATGCCGCCACGCAGGTGCTGCCGGTGAATGGATCGCGTGAGGCGCTGTTTGCGCTGGCCCAGGCCGTGGTGGATGCCAGCCGCCCCGACCCGGTGGTGGTGTGCCCCAACCCCTTCTACCAAATCTACGAAGGTGCGGCACTGCTGGCCGGTGCCACGCCCGCCTTTGCCAACTCCGACCCAGCGCGCAATTTCGCCGCGGATTGGTCGCAGATTGACGAGGCCACCTGGGCACGCACGCAGCTGCTCTACACCTGCTCACCGGGCAACCCCACAGGCGCGGTGATGCCGCTGCAAGAGTGGGCCCAGCTCTTTGAGCTGGCCGACCGCCACGACTTTGTGATTGCCTCGGACGAGTGCTACTCCGAGATCTACTTCCGCGAAGGCGCCGATGCCGCGCCGCTGTCGGCCTTGCAGGCTGCTCAGCAGCTGGGCCGGACGGACTACCGCCGCCTCATCGTCTTCACCAGCCTGTCCAAGCGCTCCAACGTGCCGGGTCTGCGCTCAGGCTTTGTGGCCGGGGATGCAGACATCGTCCGCAAGTTCCTGCTCTACCGCACCTACCACGGCAGTGCCATGAGCCCACTGGTGCAAGCCGCCTCCATCGCCGCTTGGGGTGACGAAGCCCATGTGGTGGCCAACCGCGAGGCCTACCGGCGCAAGTTCGCGCAGGTCACGCCCGTGCTGGCCGAGGTGCTGGACGTGCGCCTGCCCGATGCGGGCTTTTACCTTTGGTGCGGCATCCCGCCTGATGTCTGCGGCGGCGACGATATCGCCTTCGCTCAGGGCCTGCTCGCTCAATACAATGTGGCCGTGCTGCCGGGCAGTTTGCTGGCGCGCAGTGCGCATGGCTGCAACCCTGGCGCCGGGCGTCTGCGCTTGGCGCTGGTGGCCGAAGAGGCCGCCTGTCTGGAAGCCGCGCAGCGCATCGCAGCCTTTGTGCGCGAGGCTCGCCGCTGAGCCCGGCTCCACATCCATTCTTTGCACCGCTTCGACGAGATCCCAACATGACACAAGAACTGCAATCCCTGATCGACTTGGCCTGGGAGGGCCGTGCTTCGCTGAGCCCCAGCCAGGCCGACCCCAAGATCCGTGAGGCTGTGGACCATGTGCTGGGCGAACTCGACGCGGGCCGCCTGCGTGTGGCCCAGCGCCAGGGCGTGGGCGAGTGGACGGTTCACCAGTGGGTGAAGAAGGCCGTGCTGCTGTCCTTCCGCCTCAACGACAACCGCGCCATGGGTGCGGGTGAGCTCACCTTCTTCGACAAAGTACCCACCAAGTTTTCGGGCTGGAGCGAAGAGCAGCTGCGTGCCAGCGGCGTGCGCGTGGTGCCGCCGGCCGTGGCGCGCCGTGGCAGCTTTGTGGCGCGCAATGTGGTGCTCATGCCCTCGTACGTGAACATCGGCGCCTACGTCGATGAAGGCGCCATGGTGGACACCTGGGCCACGGTGGGCTCCTGCGCCCAGATCGGCAAGAACGTCCACCTCAGCGGCGGCGTGGGCATTGGTGGCGTGCTGGAACCCCTGCAAGCCAACCCCACCATCATTGAAGACAACTGCTTCATCGGCGCGCGCTCGGAAATCGTCGAAGGCGTGGTGGTGGAAGAGAACTCCGTCATCTCCATGGGCGTCTACATCGGCCAGAGCACGCCGATTTACGACCGCGAAGCCGACACCGTCAGCTATGGCCGCGTGCCCGCGGGCTCGGTGGTGATCAGCGGTTCGCTGCCCAAGGCCGATGGCAAGTACAGCCTCTATGCCGCCATCATTGTGAAAAAGGTCGACGCAGGCACCCGCGCCAAGACCAGCATCAACGAGCTGCTGCGCGCCTGAGCGCAGCCTGGGCTCCCCCGTTGCCCGCCACCAGCGCCACAACCGCGGGTGAGCACGGGGGCACGCGCCCCGCTGCACCAACACCCCAGCATTCACGACCAGCACACCACCCACACGGAGCAAGGGCATGAGCAGCGGAAACATGGAACGCATCCTGCGCCTGATGGCGGAAAAGGGCGCGTCGGACGCCTACCTGTCAGCCAACATGCCCGTATTGGTGCGCATCAACGGTCAGATCTTGCAGCTCTCAGACCAGGTGCTGACCCCCAGCCAACCGCGCCAGCTCATCGGAGAAGTCATCGACGCCAATCAAATGGCTGAGCTTGAGGCGCATGGCGAGTTGAATATGGCCGTGGCTATTCCCAAGGTGGGAAGCTTTCGGCTCTCGGGCTTTCGCCAGCGCGGTTCGATTGCTGCGGTCTTTCGGCACATCCCGCACGTCATTCCCTCGCTGGAAGAGCTGGGCCTGCCGCCCATATTGGGACAGTTGGTGAAGGAAAAGCGTGGGCTCATTTTGATGGTGGGCGCCACCGGCACGGGCAAGAGCACCACGCTGGCCTCCATGCTGGAGCACCGCAACAAGACCATGAGCGGGCACATTCTCACCATCGAAGACCCGGTGGAGTTCTTGTTCACCAACAAGCGCTCGCTGGTGAACCAGCGCGAGGTCGGGCGCGACACCGTCTCGCTGCAACTGGCGCTGAAAAACGCCCTGCGCCAGGCCCCGGACTGCATCTTGATTGGCGAGATCCGCGACCGCGACACCATGACCTCGGCCATTTCCTATGCGCTGTCCGGGCACTTGGTGCTGGCCACCTTGCATGGCAACAACAGCTATCACGCGCTCAATCGCATCATGTCTTTCTACCCGCCCGATGCGCGGCCAGCCATGCTCAACGACTTGGGTGCGGCGCTGCGGGCCATCGTGTCGCAGCGCTTGGTGAGCTCGCAAACGGGCCAACGCACGCCGGTGATGGAGATCTTGCTCAACACCAAGCTCATCGCCGAGTTCATTGAGCTTGGAAACTTCGCGGGCGTGAAAGAGGCCATGGAGAAATCCATCGCCGAAGGCTCTATGAGCTTTGAAGAGCACTTCGCCAGATTGATCGAGAACGGCACCATCAGCCGCGAAGAGGGCTTGGCTTACGCCGACTCGCCCACCAATCTGCTGTGGCGCTTGCAAAACGACGGACCAGGCGCCAAACCCGGTGCGGCGCGCACTGAAGACAACGCCGAGGACGAAGCCACCTTCACCTCCATCACGCTAGACGTGCATCACGACTGACATCTCTGCCGTGCCAACGATTGCCAACACTGCCCCCGCGCCCTTGTCCGACCACTGGGCCGACGAAACACTGACCCTGCTTGAGGCCCTGATTGCCCGCCCCTCCGTCACGCCGCAGGATGCAGGCTGCCTGGAGCTCATCGGCGAGCGCCTCTCCGCGCTGGGTTTTGCGCTGGAGCGCATGGACGGCGGCCCGGCTGAGGCGCGCGTGAGCAACCTCTGGGCACTCAAGCCCGGCACTGACCCCGAGGGCGAAATTCTGGTGTTTGCAGGCCACACCGATGTGGTGCCCACCGGCGACTTGAACCACTGGCACAGCGACCCCTTTGTGCCCAGCATCCGAGACGGCAAGCTCTATGGACGCGGCGCGGCGGACATGAAAACCTCGCTGGCCGCGATGGTGGTGGCCGTCGAGCACTTTGTGCGCAAGCACGCCAAGCACCGCGGCGGCATTGCCTTTTTGCTCACCAGCGACGAAGAAGGCCCGGCGCTGCACGGCACCAAGCTGTGTGTGGAACAACTGCGCGCGCGCGGCCAGCGCATGGACTACTGCATCGTGGGCGAACCCACCTCCGTGCAGCAGCTGGGCGACACCGTGAAGAACGGTCGGCGCGGTTCGCTCTCGGGGCGGCTGCGCGTGCTGGGCGTACAAGGCCATGTGGCCTACCCGCAGCTGGCGCGCAACCCCGTGCACGAAGCTGCCGCAGCGCTGGCCGAGCTGGTCGCCACCAGCTGGGACTCGGGCAACGCACATTTCCCGGCCACGTCCTTCCAAATCTCCAATGTGCAGGCTGGCACAGGCGCGGGCAATGTCATCCCGGGCGACTTCTGGGTGGACTTCAACTTCCGCTTCAGCACCGAATCCACGGCCGAGAGCCTCAAATCCCGTGTGCATGCGCTGCTGGACGCGCACCAGCTGCGCTACGAGCTGAGCTGGACACTCTCGGGCCAGCCCTTTCTGACACCCGTGGGCACGCTCAGCCAGGCGCTGAGTGCGGCCATCCTGCACCACACGGGGGTGCAGACCGAACTGTCCACCACCGGCGGCACCTCTGACGGGCGCTTCATCGCCACGCTCTGCCCCCAAGTCGTCGAGTTCGGCCCGCTCAACGCGAGCATTCACAAAATCGACGAATACGTGCCCCTGGACCAACTCGGCCCGCTGGCGGCCATCTACGCAAAAACCTTGGAAAACCTGCTGCTGTGACCCTGATTGAATGCATTCGCGCCCAAGCGGCGCTGTTGGAAGCCGCAGGCGTGTCTTTTGGTCATGGCACCACCAACGCCATGGATGAAGCCTGCTGGCTGGTGCTGTGGCGCTTGGGTCTGCCCCTGCACGCGCTGCAAGACCATGAAGCCGATGTGCTGGACGCTGCGCAACTGCAGGCCGTGCAAGCGCTGGTGCAAGAGCGCATCCAGTCGCGCAAGCCCACGGCCTACCTCACGCACGAAGCCTGGCTGCAAGGCGTGCCTTTTTACGTGGACGAGCGCGCCATCGTGCCGCGCAGCTTTATTGCCGAGCTCATTGCCGAGGCCAGCATCGACCCCTGGCTGTCTGAGCGCACGCGCCGGGCGCTGGACCTGTGCACGGGCAACGGCAGTCTCGCCATCCTGGCGGCCATGGCCTGGCCTGAACTCACGCTCGACGCCATCGACCTCAGCCCTGAGGCCTTGGAGGTGGCGCGCATCAATGTGGACCGCCACGGCCTGAGTGAGCGCATTCAACTGCTGCAGGGTGATGGGCTCATTCCCGCGCAAGGCGTGTACGACCTCATCTTGTGCAACCCGCCCTACGTCAATGCAGGCTCCATGAATGCCCTGCCCGCCGAATACCAAGCCGAGCCCACGCTGGCCCTGGCCGGTGGCAGCGATGGCATGGACTTCATCCGCCAGCTACTGGCACAAGCCCCCGCCAAACTCAGTGCTGAGGGCGTGTTGGTGCTGGAGATCGGCAACGAGCGCGAGCACTTCGAGGCCGCCTTCCCGCGCCTGGAAGTGGCGTGGCTGGAATGCAGCGCAGGCGAAGACCAGGTGTTGCTGGTCACGCGCGACGCCCTGCTGGCCCAGGGCCCGCAAAACTCAGCCGTCTAAGCCCATGATTCAGCTCAAAAACGTGGTGCTGCGACGCGGCACCAAAGTGGTTTTGGACGGCGCCAGCGCGCTCCTGCAACCCGGCGAGAAGGTCGGTCTGGTGGGCCGCAATGGCGCGGGCAAATCCAGCCTGTTTGCACTGCTGGCCGAACGCCTGCAGGCCGACCAGGGCGAGTTCGAGTGCCCCAAGCATTGGCGCCGGGCCGAGGTGGCCCAGCACATGCCCGAGACCTCGCAAGGCGCCACCGACTTCGTGCTCGAGGGCGACACGCGTTTGATGGCGGCGCGCGCGCTGCTGGCGCAGGCCGATGCCAGCGGCGACGGCCATGCCTTGGCCGAAGCCCATGTGGCTTTGAGCGATGCGCAGGCCTTCGATGCACCGTCCCGCGCGCAGACCTTGCTGATGGGCCTGGGCTTTCGTGTCGACCAGCTCGACGCCCCCGTCAACAGCTTCTCCGGCGGCTGGCGCATGCGCCTGCAACTGGCGCGCGCGCTGATGTGCCCGGCGGACCTGATGCTGCTGGACGAGCCCACCAACCACTTGGATTTGGATGCCTTGGTGTGGCTGGAGTCCTGGCTCAAGCGCTTTGAAGGCACGCTCATCATCATCAGCCACGACCGCGAGTTCCTCGACGCCGTGACGCGCGTGACCCTGCACCTGGACGAAGGCAAGCTCGCACGCTACGGCGGCAACTACAGTGCTTTTGAGACCATGCGCGCCGAGCGCATGGTGCAGCAGCAAGCCGCTTTTGAGCGCCAGCAAGACCGCATCACCCACCTGCAGAAATTCATCGACCGCTTCAAGGCCAAGGCCAGCAAAGCCAAGCAGGCGCAAAGCCGTGTCAAAGCCCTGGAGCGCATGGAGCGCCTCGCGCCGGTGCTCACCTCTGCCGACTTCAGCTTTGAGTTCCGCGAACCGGCCTCCCTGCCCAACCCCATGCTAGCGCTGAGCGGCGTGAGCTGCGGCTACCCCGGCGCCGAGCCACAGGCCGAACCCATCACCATCGTGCGCAATATCCAGCGCACGGTGCTGGCGGGCCAGCGCATCGGCATCCTGGGTGCCAACGGCCAGGGCAAGTCCACCTTTGTGAAAACACTGGCAGGCACGCTGGAGCCGGTGAGCGGCACGGTCACGCAAGGCAAGGGTTTGTCCATCGGCTATTTCGCGCAGCAAGAGCTTGATGTGCTGCGCCCGCAAGAAGGCCCCCTGGCGCACATGATCCGCCTGGCCAAGGCCGTCTCGCCCCAGGCCCGCGAGCAGGAGCTGCGCGACTTCCTTGGGCAATTCCGCTTCGTGGGCGACATGGTCAACCAAGCCGTGGACTCGCTCTCGGGTGGTGAAAAGGCCCGCCTCGTGCTGGCCATGCTGGTGTGGCAGCGACCCAATCTGCTGCTGCTGGATGAGCCCACCAACCACCTGGACCTCAACACCCGCGAAGCGCTATCGATGGCGCTCAACGAGTTTGAAGGCAGCGTCATGTTGGTCAGCCACGACCGGGCGCTGCTGCGCGAGGTCTGCGATGAGTTCTGGCTCGTCACCAAGGGCGGCATTGAGCCTTTCGATGGCGACTTGGACGACTATCAGCAATGGCTGCTGGACACCAACCGTGAGGTGGCCAAGCAGCTGCGCGAGGCTGCCCAAAACGGTGGCGCGCCTGCGGCTGCAGCACAGGGCGGCTCGCGCGAAGAGCGCAAAGCGCAGGCCCAACTCCGCGCGCGCCTGAACGAAGAAATTCGCCCGCTGCGAAAAGAGCTGGAACGCATCGAGAAAGAGCTGCCCCTGCTCACGCAGGAGCGCTCAACACTTGAAGCCGCCTTGGCCGAGGGCAGTTTGACGGCAGCGCAAATCGCCGAGCAAGGGCGCAGGCTCAAAGCTGTGGGGGATCAAATCGACAGTCTTGAGTTGCGCTGGCTGGAACTCAGCGAAGACATTCAAACACGCACCCAAGCCGCGGGGCTTTGAGCCAAGCCCCATGGGCTTGTCAGCGCTGCAGCAACTCCAGCTGCAGCGCAATGCGCGCCTTCACCGGCCCCAGGCTACCGGCGTGTGGCCACCGTCCCTCGCCCACCACCGCGCCGGCATCGCAGCGTGTGCTGCGCAGCACAGCCACGCCTTGCGCCTGAGCGCGATCCAACGCCTGTGCCAAGCCCGTTGACACCGTGCCATTGCCCGTGCCAGCCACCACCAGCCCGACCACGCCTTGCGCCAGCAGCGCGTCCACCAAGCGCCCGTCTGCGCCCACGTGGTTGAGCACGATCTCCACACGCGGCCACTGTTGAACGTCCTTCATCCAAGCTCGCAGGGCCAGAGGCGCTTCGGCCTGCTGGGGCCAGGCATGCAACTGGCGCACGGCGCCCTCCTCCATCAGCGCCAAGGGCCCGCTCTCGGGAGAGGCAAACGCAGCCACCGCGTAGCTATGTACCTTGCGCACCGCGTGCGCCGCGTGCACTTGCCCCGCAAGCAGCACCAGCACACCTTGTGCGCCGGGCAAAGCGGCCAGGCGCACGGCGTCCAGCAGGTTTTGCGGCCCGTCCCGCAGCAAAGCCGTGGTGGGGCGCATGGCTGCCGTCAACACCACAGGCTTGGACTGCGGCAAGACACGATGCAGAAAGTAGGCGGTCTCCTCCAGCGTGTCCGTGCCATGAGTGATGACCACCCCGGTCACGTCCTCGCGCTGCACATGGCTCAAAACAGCCTGCGCCAAACGCTGCCACGTCGGCACGTCCATGTCTTTGCTGTCGAGCTGCGCGAGCTGGTGGGCTTCCAAGGTGAAGGCAGCCAGCCCGGGAACTTCAGCCACCAAATCAGCAACGCCGACCTCGCCGGCCTGGTAGCCCACGTTGTCATCGCCGCGATTCGCACGCCCGGCGATGGTTCCACCCGTTCCCAGAACTACAACAGTATTTGCAACGCTTTGCATTTTTCGATAGCTGGATAAAAATACAGATACTGGATGAAAAGTCAGCCCCATTGTCGCGCACTGCGCGGAGCCGCCATCAAGCCGAGGATTCCTTTGGACAACAAAACCAAACTTACCCCCCGCCAGCAGGAAATTCTGGACCTGGTTCGCCGCAGCATCGAAACCACAGGAGCGCCACCCACGCGGGCCGAGATCGCCGCCCAGCTGGGCTTTCGTTCCGCCAATGCAGCTGAAGAACACCTCCAAGCGCTCGCTCGCAAGGGCGTTTTGGAGTTGGTGGGGGGCACCTCTCGCGGCATCCGGCTCAAGGCCGACACGCTGCAGCAACTGCACCGTGCCCGCCAGCAAGTTCAGAGCAAGTTTTCACCGCTGCAGGCCATCTCCGACGCCCTGCCCTGCGTTTTGCCCCTGGTCGGCCGCGTCGCCGCAGGCCACCCCATCTTGGCCCAAGAGCATGTTGAGCAACATGTAGCCGTCCAAGCCCATTTGTTCAGCGCCCAGCCCGACTACCTGCTGCGCGTCAAAGGGCTCAGCATGAAAGATGCGGGCATCCTCGACGGTGATTTATTGGCAGTGCGCCAAACCCGCGAGGCTCGCAACGGGCAAATCGTGGTGGCCCGGCTGGGTGACGAAGTGACCGTCAAGCGCTGGCGGCGTCAGGGGCAGCGAATCGAACTGCTGCCCGAAAATCCCGATTTTGAACCCATCATCGTTCAGGCTGATCGCGACGACATCACCATCGAAGGTATTGCCGTAGGTTTGATTCGCAACCAATTCGGTCTCTAATGGCACGCTCAGCCCTGCAAGGGGGTGGATTGTGCAGCCGTCTCGATGGTCGAGTTCTTGCTGTCGGAAGCAGGAAACCCAGGTAAGTTCTTGCACTTCACAGGACAAATAAAAAGGCCCAAGTCGTTGATTTACTTGGGCCTTTTGGATGTTCCGGGACATTACCGGAAGTACTAATGGTGGGCCGGCGTCACTTGAACCGCAGCCGGAAAGCCCCATGAACACTGTGTTTCCTCAATTCAACACCCTTGAGTTACCCGGAAAGTTACCCGGTCAGTGCGCCGCGACCTACCCGAATCGTTCCAGTTCTACCCCTCTCCACCAGACGCGCCGCACGCTCAGCCATCACCACTGAGCTCTTGCCCCGGCGCAGTGAGTCATGTTGCAACCGCCCCAACTTCCACCCCATTCATTTTTCAGCGGGAACAGCGGGATTTCGGGAACAGTCGCCGCAACTCTTTGATTTACAAGGGAAACAGCGTTCCCGGGTGGCGTTTTTGCGTTCCCGTTCCCAAATAACACCGGGAACAGGCTTGCCAGGGATGCGGGCAGCAAAAAGGGGCCATCTGGCCCCGTGGGTGTTTGGTGGGTGCGCGGCCCGTGCTTTCGCCCTAGGCGGCGCACATTTCATCGGCAAACAAGCTCGGCTTGATGTGAAACACAGGCACTGCCCCCATGCCCGGCAAGCGCTGCTTGTTGGTGTTCCGGTCCTTCTCATGGATCAGGTGCCCGCGCCTCCTGAGCACGGCAGCAACCGCCCCAGGGTCATAGCCCTTGGCCATCTCTTGGCGGAAGGCTTCGGGAAGCACCATGTATTCCACCACTGCATGGGCGCGCTCGCTGCTTTCGCTGGTGCTGTGCTTTTCCATGTAGTCGGTTGCCGCATCGAATTTCAGCGGCTTGCCGTCCGAGTCCACCAGCCGCTTAAAGCCTGCCCGGTATGGCGTGTTCGGGCGGTGGTCATCCATGGCCCGATGGCTCCAGGTAAAGAGCGCATCCCCGTTCTTCTCCAACCAGGCGCGCACCTGGCGCAGGATGGCGGCCTCTTCGCCGTTTTCCATGTGGCCACGGGCACCAAGCCAAGCATTGAAGCATTCGCGCACCGCCGCTGAAGCCTCCCCCGCTGGCCAGCCTGTCACGCCTGCTTGTGTGGCCAGTTCGCCCGCAGCGGCCACCACCGCAAAGCGATTGCCAATGCGTGCCACTTGCTGCGCGGCAGACTCGGGCACCATTTTGGCCTTTTGCGCTTCCATCTGTTGCGGTAGCTTCTCGGGCAGGGTGGCATGGTGGGCGGTCAGCCATTCCAGCCAGGCACGCCCGGCTGTGCCGTAGTGCTGCGCGGCACGTTCAATGATGGCTTCGGCCAGGGCTTGGGGCGATTCAAACCCGTGCAGGCGCTCCAAGCCGCCCATGCCCGCCCCGGCCTCTAAGGGCACATCGACAAAGCGAACCTCCTGCCCGGCACGTACCTCTTTGCCTGCTTGGCGCATGTGATCCGCAAGGCCCAGTTCCCCGGACGACAAGAACAACAGCCGCCACGTTCGCCGCCGCTTGGCCAAACCGCCCCGCGTGGCCCGGCCCTTCTCTTGCTCGTTGGCCAGCATGTAGGCGCATTCCCCCGCTACCTTGGCATCCAGCTGCCCGAACTCATCCAGGATCAAAAGCGAATCACTATGCTGAACCGCTGTGGCCTCTAAGGCATTGTCGGTGGTGCGCCACCGCTGCATGTAGCCAGGCGGGCCGAACACCGAAGCGGCCACTTTGAGCGCAGTCGTTTTGCCGCCGCTGGAATTGCCCTTGAGCTGGAAGCCCCCACTCTCCACACCAGCCAGGCGCAACAGTGGCCCCGCAAATGCACAGCACAGCGCAAAGGCCAAGCGCGAATTGCCCACGGCCAGCGCCGCGACTTCGGTTTGCCATGCCTGCAAGCTGCCCCGCTGCTTGTATTGGTCCTCTATGCCGCCTTCGCTTTGAAACACATAGCGGTGCCCCTCGCTGGTGCCCAAGGTTGCCGATGGCAGCACGTACACCGCCCCATGCCAGCCGACGCGATCCGTACAGGTGGCGCGGGCTGTGGTGCTGCGCGTGTCGATGTAGCGGGCCAGCAGGTTGCGGGCCTTGGTGCCCGGGGCCATCTGAAGGCCCATGGCGCGCAAGTACCCCGCCCACTCGCTGCCATCGCCCGCCAGCATTTGCGCAGGCATGGCCCAGGTTTTGGGGTTGCCGTCCGGGTCGGTGAACTCCAGAAGGAAGCCCCACTGGTCCGCGCCTTCGGTGCGGGTCTTGGCCGATATCACGATGGGCGCGCACACCCACTCGGGCGCGCTTTCGCGGCCCTCACGGTCGCGGCCCACGAAGTACAGGCCAGGGCTGGGGCCTTTAAGGCGCACGAAGAACGGATCATTCGGCGCGGCTCCTTCGGTCGCTGCTGGTGGCGCCTTGGGCTTGCGTTCGGGTGGCGGGGCTGGTGGTGGCGGGCCGGGTGGCGTGGCTGTGCCCGCTTTGAACTGCACCAGGGCAGCGCGCACGATGGCGGCCACGGCCTCAAGCCCGGCGTGTTGGGCCAAGTCGTTGAAGTCTGACCCCTCATCCGGCAAGCCTTCAGGGAACACCACAGCGGCGGGCGCTGTCGCACCATGCGCCACTTGCGCGGCCTGCTGTGCGTACTTGCGGCCCGGATTGGTGCCCGTGTCGGCTTGGGTGCGGCGGTCATCATCACCGCACACCAGCAGCGGCACGGCAGGGTGCGCGGCGCGCAGCGCCTCAGCCACGCGGCGCAGGTTGCCCGCATCAAACGCCACGGCCACCGGCAAGCCGCACGCCTGGTGCAAGCTCAGGGCCGTAGCCAGCCCCTCAGCCAGCAGCAGCGCAGGCGCGTTGCCCACTTCACCGCCAGCGGCAACCATGCACCACAAGCCCGACTTGCGCCCGCCTTTGAGAAAGCGCTTTTCCCCGTTGGCGTGGATGGTCTGCACGTTCCACAGCCGCCCCGCGTGGTCACGCAAGGGCACCAGCACGGCCATGCCTTCGGGCTCTTGCAGCAGGCGCACGCCTTCAGGGTTCACGCCTTTGCGCTGCATGTAGGGGCTAGTTTGGGTGGCTTGCTCGGGGGCTTGCCCACTCTCCCACAGCTTCGCCGCCGCTTGGGCCGCGCGCTCATGTGCGGCGGCTTCGGCTTGTTGCTCTTGCAGTGCTCGGGCTTGCTGCGCGGCTTGGGCCTGCTGGCGCTGCTGGTGCAGGGCTGCCAACTCCGCAGCGGTCAGGGTGCGGTCATCATCGGGGAAGCGAAAGCCGTACTGCTTGGCAATGTGGAACAGCGAACCCACGCCCACCTTGCCCCCGGCCTTGATGCCGCGCCACGTGTCGCGGGCATCTTGACTGCTGTAGTTGTCGGCTTGGGCGCTCCAAGCGTCCCAAACGTCAAAGCCACCGCTGCCCATTTCCGCCTTAACGGCCATGCCTAGCTTCACCCAGGTTTCCCGCTCCACCGTGGGCGGCACATGGTGCAGCGCATCGCGGATCAGCTCGGGGGTAATGGCGCGCGGGGGGCGTGGTTCATTGGTCTGCCGCATGGTCGGCCCCCTCGATCACGTCAGGCGAGTTTTCTTGCTCCGCTTTGCGTGCGTTGGCGTCCAATTGGTCGCACCACTGTTCGGCGCGCTGTGCCAGCAGTGCCGATGAAGCAATAGCCAGGCGGTGCAGTTGCTCCCGATGCAAGGGGCTAAGAATGGGGGCTTGTGCATCAGCCATCATGCGGCGAGCTTCGGCCTCGGCATCGTCCCGTTCCAGCATTTCAAGCACGGTTTGAACGCCTTGGGCAATGTCGCGGACCTGCCCCAGTAGGTGCGCCATCGCACTTCCCGGCATGGTTGCCCAAATGCCATGTTCGGCGGCATAGGCGCCCGGCATGCGCACCGGCTGGAAGGTGGCGGTGTTGCCTTGTGCGCGGCTCATGCTTGGCCCCCAATCTTGTTCAGCACCAGCAAGGCCACAGGCCAGCCAATGCGGCCCCGCAAGGCGGCACGCAGCACAATCACACGCGCCACGCGGCGCAGGTAGTGGGGGAACTCGCCCGCAGCGGGCGAAGCAAGGCATGCGGGCACGTTGCCGCAGGTTTTGACGGACATGGTTTCAGGCTCCTTGTTGAGCTGCTTGAAACCACCAAATTGCGTGACTAGCGCAAGTTGGTGGGGCTGGGGATAGTCACACGAAACAAGCCGTGCCGCCGTCCTTACGGGTGGGCGCTCCCAGCCCCAAAACCTTGATGAATTCGGGGCATGACACAGCCGCGCTGTCGTGGCGGCCAAACGCTTGTTTTGTGGTGTGACTAGCACCGGCGAGCAATTTAGCACGGGGGCACATGCGCTGCTGCCCAACTCCATGCAACTCAATTCAAGCCAGGGCGAAAGCAGCGTCAATTGATCCGACAAAAATCCGTCATGCCCCAGGCGCAACACCGCCAAGCGCACCCGCTGGACTTCATCGCTCAACAAAGTCACGCGGTAAAAGTATCCGTGTGCAGGGGTGCCGCCTACAAGGTTGAAGTGTTCGCCCGCGACCTCATGCCGGGCTTGCGCCATGGCCTTTGCGGCCTCTTGTTGGACTGACGGCGCGTCAGACCGTGCCCAGGCAGTGGCCCACTTCCGGGCCTCTTCGCTGGCATCCACGCATGGCGCCGTGGCGTCTGTATGGATGTCATCAGCTCGCCGCAGTTGATCCCAGGGAAGCGCAACCGATTGAGAGACAAGGGCGCCGCTAGCGCGCGCAGTCACCAACAAGCGCATGACAGGTGTTCGCCCTGGCTGCTTGGCGTCATGGATCAGGTGTAACTCTGCGCGGTAGTGCTGCCCGTTGCATTCAAAGTCGCAGGCGTACAAGTTGGGGCGCCATTCGGCCACCAAGACCTGGCGGGCGCACAACGCTAGCCAACGCGCCTCTTTTGGCGTGGAAGCGTAGGTGTCCAAGCTCTCGGCCCACAGCGAGCCATACACCGCGCCGTGCGGGCTCATGGCAATAGGCATTCCGTGATCTTGGCTTGCCTCTGAAGGTTGCAGTGCATGCAAGTGCAAGATGGCTTGCGCATCACTCATGCGCCCCCGGGCTCTTGCAAAGAGCACAAGGTGGCGCATCTGTCGCTTTTGGCGTGGGGTATAGGTACGCCGTTCGACCGGGGCGGCAAGGCGCGCCCGGGCGACGGGGTGGCGAGATTGGACCTCGCAGCTGGAAGTTTGATTCATGGCATTACGCCTGCTCGGTAGCAAGCGACACAAAGCGGAAAGCAATAGCCCAGGGCGCAGCACCAATGCCACCCCAGGGGAAGGCATCAAATGCGAAAGGCGGTCAGGGCACGAAGCGCCGCGCAGAGGGCGCTAGGGCAGGTCGATCAAGACGCGGGGGCTTTGGCTTGCCTGCTGTCGATCCAGGCCAGCACATCAACCAGGCGCCAAGCCACGGCGCGGCCTCCCACGGCCACGCAGGCCGGGAAGCGGTCGGGGCCGGATTGCTTCATCTTGGCGTACACGCTGCTGCGCGAAAGTGCGGTCAAGTTCATGACCTCGGGCAGCTTGACCAAACGGGACGACGCGCCCGCAGTGGGGCGGTCCAAGTCCTGGCCGATGGGTCGATGGGCTGCCACAGCACCCTCAATCACACAAGTTTTTCTTGTGCCTTGTGCGAATATCGCCATTTCAGACTTGACTGATTTGGCAGAAAAAATGACAGGGGTAGTAGGATTCACGTCTTGTGAACTCCTTGGGGGAACCAAGGACTCCAAAGAGGGAGCCATCCGCCAAACTTGGCGGGGGATCGCTCGGAAGCGTTCAAGCGTGAACTTGAACGCGGGTTCGACCAGGCATCGCCCGGTCGGGCTAAGTCGCTGTGGCTTCGCGTCACATCAAGGCCGGGGTGGTTGCCGCCATCTCGGTCTTCTCTTTTGAGCGACTGTCCGTCACTCGCATTTGTGCGCATCGCCTTTGGTGGCAGTACGTCTTTCCGTTAAGTCTTCTCCCGTGGTTTTGGCAGGGCTCTGTGCGCCGCTTGCCGCAAGGCCCCGAAAGGCGCTCCAACCGGCGTTCAGGCTGCACAAGCCCATATGTCTTGCTGCACGCTGATGGATGCAGCAAGACACAATGTTAGCCAACCTCATATTTGCCTAAAACTGTTTGCGTTGGTTTTTCTAGGCGCGAAGCGATGGGCTTGACTTGCTAAATGGGGTTCGCTTTCGCAGCGGCAGCGCAATGCGTCAACCCTGATTCGAGTGGTTGATAGCCCCGTCTCCGTTAGTGTTCTTGGTGTCTTCGCTCTGTCTGTTGTTGAAGTCGGGCAATTTCAACCGAACAAACTGCGCCTTGGAAGGCTCAAATCGGCGCGACTTGGATGCTGGGGGTAGGGAATATTTATGCGCACAAAGTCCCCAGTTTGTTGCCAAAATCCAACGAGATTCAGTGCCAGGGGATGCGCGGACAGTCGGCGCCGCGTCAACCGTCAACCATTACCGCAAGGCATACCGTCAACCCAGGGCGTCAACCCAGCCCGGAAAACCGGAACCGCCCACGCCACGCGGCCCGAACGACCTCACGTGTCCACGCCTCGGGAAGGACCCGCACCCGGCCTCAGCCCCTCACCCTTGAACCCCCCCGGGGGTATTTTTTGCTCGCCTCAAAAATCCGACTAACCGATCGGTCCTTGGGGTCGCACCCTGAGACTTTTGTACCCCCCTCCCTCATGCCTACCCCAGGGCGCAGCGGACGAAAGGCGGAAGGCAGGGTTTGTATATGTGGATATTGATATGAATATTGATTTCCTCATTCCTTCTTCTGTTCCCGTTGTTCCCGCTCTGTTCCCGTCTCTGTTCCCGCCCTTTTTGGGGCATCGTCTCGCTCTGCAAATGGCTTAGAACCTCTATCAATTGGGCCCTCTTGCCCGGTTTTTGTCTCCGCCCTGGCGCCGTGTTCCCGTGTTCCCGTTGCCTTCGTGCGTTTCGGGACGATTTGCGTTGATCCGTTTCCGTTGGCTGGCTTTCCGTTCTCTTTGCTGGCGCACTGCACACCCTCAAAAGTTGGCGCAATAGTGATCCCCGCCCCACCACCACCACCGCGCGGGCAAACAAAAAGGGCCTTGCGGCCCCTTGGTGTTGATGTGGCTTCAGCAAGCCGTCATGCGGCTTTGCTGGGCATGGGTAATACATCGGCCCCCTTGCGCAGCTTGTCCAAGTAATCGGCCCATGACTGCATCATGGCGCGGCGTTGGTCGGCAAACTGAGTCCGGTTGTAGGCCCGCCCTAGCGCATCACCCACCGCGTGGGCAAGTTGCGCCTCGATCACTTCGGCAGGTACGCCCAGGCGCTCTGCAATCATGGTGCGGGCCGTGGCCCTGAACCCGTGGGCCGTCATGTCGTCATTGCCGTAGCCCAACCGGCGCAAAGCGCTGCGCACTGTGTTTTCACTCATGCATCGCTGCTTGCTGGTCAGGGCCGGAAAGACAAACCGCCCCGAACCCGTCAAAGGCTCCAGGTCACGCAGGACCGCCACCGCTTGCGCTGCCAGGGGCACCAGGTGAGGCGGGCCGTCCGCCTTGTCGGCTTTCTTGCGCTTCATCACCTCAGCCGGTACGGTCAACAACCCGGCGTCAAGATCAAGCCAAGCCCATTCCATGTGCCGCAGCTCACCAGGCCGAAGCAACAGCAGCGCGGACAAGGCCAAGGCCGCCCGCGTGATTGCGTTGCCTTGATAGTCGTGCATGTCCCTCAGCAGCTTGCCAACCTGCACCGGGTCAACAATTGCCGCATGGTGCTTTGTCTGGACCGGCTGCAAGGCGTCTCGCAGGTCGGCAGCGGGGTTGCGCGCACATGCCCCGATGGCAATGCCATAGCGGAACACCTGCCCGCAGGCGTCCTTGATTCGGTGCGCCGTTTCAATTGCCCCCCGCCCTTCCACCCGGCGCAGCATTTGCAGCAACTCGGGCGCCTCAATCTCCCCGATGGGCCGCCGCCCCAGCCAAGGGAAAGCATCTTGTTCTAGTCGAATGCGGGTGCGTTCGGCATGGCCTGCGCTGACCTTGACTTGATGCACTCGGGTCAGCCATTCACGCGCGACAGCCTCAAAAGAACCTTCAGGCGGCAAACCCGCGTCCGCCAACTGTTCTGCCTGGCGCTTGCGCTGCATTGCAGCCTTTGCCTCTTGCCGGGCCGCACTAGGGTCCTGCCCATCTGCCAGCAGGCGGCGGGCTTCATCCCGCTTCGCCCGGGCTTGCGCCAACGATGTATCCGGGTACGTTCCAAGGGAAAGCATGCGCTCCTTGCCATCCAGCCAGTAACGCAAGCGCCACCAGCCCGCGCCCGTTGGCCTCACATCAAGCACCAACCCGCCACCGTCGCTGATTTTTCGCGCCTTGTCGGCCTGCCCTGCCACCTTGAGTGCGGCCCGGATCGTTTTATCTGAGAGTAGGTCGCTCGCTGCCATCTTGCTTGCCTCTAAGCCCGGCACTGAACCGGGTAACTCGGCGCGCATGTTACCCGGGTAGCTCAAGTTACCCGGAAAGTTACCCGGTCAATCGCTGGAAGCTGGCGGACTTACCCGGAAGTCAGCAGACGAAAAAAAGGCCCAAGTCGTTGATTTACTTGGGCCTTTTGGATGTTCCGGGACATTACCGGAAGTACTAATGGTGGAGCCGGCGGGAATTGAACCCGCGTCCGTAAGCCATCACCGGGCAGTTCTACATGCTTAGCCGTCTGATTTGATTCTCACGGCGTCAACGCGCAGGGGCACGCTTTGAACACCGCCAGCTGCTAGATCTCGTCCCGTGCTGTGCAGCCCAATCCGGAACCAGCCTATGTGAATGACTCAGCAGGTGTTGCCACCCCAGCCCATAGGCCAACTGTTGCTGAGCCTCGTGCTAATTAAGCAGCGAGGGCAAACTTTTCGTCGTTTGCAGTTACTTTGTTTCCAGTGGTTTTACGAGCGAACTGGTGCTCGGCATGCCCTACTCCAGATCCGCACCCACGTCGAAACCAGGTCGGCCCCTGAAAGGGTGGTTCATTATGCCATCTCAAATAGCGCCAAAAGATCTTGCGGTGCCTGAAGCACGACATCTGCGGCCCAAGTATTCACATCTGCCCCCGGCCCCAGGTAACCCCAAGCTGCAGCGACCGCCCCCATGCCTGCAGCGCGAGCAGCCTGCATGTCTCGCGCATCATCGCCTAGGTAGAGACAAAATTCTGGGTCTACACCCATGCGGACAGCAGCCTCCAGCAAAGGCCGCGGATGAGGCTTGGCATAGGGGGTGGTGTCGCCTGCAATCACCGCAGCAGCGCGCGCACTCAGCCCCAGCGCATGCACGATGGGCAGTGCAAATCGCTCAGCCTTGTTCGTCACAATGCCCCAGGGCATGCCATCAGACTCCAAGCTTCGCAGAAGGCACTCGACGCCCGCAAACAACGCCGTACGCTCCAGCATGATGCGTTCGTAGCGGCACAAAAAGTCTTGCCTCAGAGCCTCAAAAGACGCATCGTCTGGCCCCACATTCATCGCCACAGCCAACATACCGCGCGCCCCAGTACCAACGTACGGGCGCAACTGCTCCAGCGGCAGAGGGGGCAAGGCTTGCTGGTGTCGCAACTCGTTGGCGGCGGCGGCCAAGTCAGGTGCGCTATCGACCAAGGTACCGTCAAGGTCGAACAGCACAGCCCTCACCTGAGTGGCGTCCGACAGTGCCTTCGCCCTCACAGCGCCCGCCTTGTCGCCAACAGGTAGTTGACGTCGGTGTCCTCACCCAAGGCATATCGCTGCGTGAGCGGGTTGTAGCTCAGGCCACGCGCGCCAATCACGTCCAGATCAGCGTCTCTGGCCATTTGCGCGAGCTCAGCCGGTTTGAGAAAACGCGCGTAGTCGTGGGTCCCGCGCGGCAAGAGCTTTAGCACATATTCCGCGCCCACCACCGCAAACAAAAAGCTCTTGAGGTTGCGGTTGAGCGTAGACATAAACACCCAGCCACCGGGGCGCACCAGCGCATGACAGGCGCGCACAACGGATGCGGGGTCAGGGACGTGCTCAAGCATCTCCATGCATGTCACAACATCAAAGCTGCCGGCTTGTTCTTGCGCGAGCGCCTCCACCGCAATCTCTTTGTAGGCGAGCGATGTCACACCAGATTCCATGGCGTGGAGCTGCGCAACCTTCAAAGACTTCACTGCCAAGTCAATGCCCAGCACTTCGGCACCCTGCTTGGCCATGGCTTCAGCCAGGATGCCGCCGCCGCAACCAACATCCAGAACTCGCAAGCCCCGCAAGGGTGCGTAAGACTGAATCCAATCCAGGCGCAGCGGGTTGATGCGATGAAGCGGCTTGAACTCACTTTCCGGGTCCCACCACTTGTGAGCCAAGTCACTGAATTTTTGGAGCTCGTTGGTATCGACGTTTGTCATAGATGCCAAAGATATTGAAGTCAGCAGCCCGTGCAATTGCACCGAAAACCACTGGCCGGAAAATCAAAAACCCTGCTGAAGCAGCGCTGCAGCAGGGTTTATCGGCCAAGCCTAAGTAACTTGGCCGGTAAAGGCCGGAAAGGCGATTACTTGGTCACAGTGCGGGTACCAACCACTTCGATTTCGACGCGGCGGTTCTTGGCACGGCCTTCGCCAGTCTTGTTGTCAGCAACCGGCTGCTTCTCACCCTTACCTTCGGTGTAGACGCGAGTCTTTTCCAGACCCTTGCCGACCAGATAGGCCTTCACGGCTTCAGCGCGGCGAACCGACAGCTTCTGGTTGTAGACATCAGAGCCGACGCTGTCGGTGTGACCCACAGCGATGATCACTTCCAGATTGATGGCGCCAGTCTTGGACACCAAGTCATCCAGCTTGGTCTTGGCTTCAGACTTCAACACAGCCTTGTCGAAGTCAAAGAAGGCGTCAGCGGCATAGGTTACCTTCTCGCTCACGGGCTTGGCCGGAGCGGGAGCTGCAGCGGGTGCTGGTGCTGCCGCAGGAGCGGGAGCTGCCACAACAGGTGCCGGTGCAGAAGCAGGCTTCACCACAGGCTTCGGCGCGCCGTCGCAGTCCTTGGCGGCGGTAGCCGGAGTCCAGTTGCTGTCACGCCAGCACAGTTCGTTGGTGCCGTTTTTCCAGACGGTACCGTCGGTAGCACGCCAGTTATCCACGGTTTGAGCCATAGCGCCCGAAGCGGCCACAGCAGCCAATGCGAAGAGCGACGCCACGCGATTCAATTTCTTCATGATTCTCCTCTCAAGGAAAGCCGCAGTTGCCCTGCGAGTCATCCAGTTAATATCGACACCACCCAAAGGATGACCCGATATTTGGGTTTTCCCCAGGAACCGAAAGATTGTGCCATAGAGCAACAACACGCCCTCATTGTGGCGGCAGCTCATGGTGCACATGCACATGATGTTGCGATAGCGAGACAAGAACGCCCACTTAGAATCGGGGGCTCCGTTGACCTCTAGGCTGGGGCACCAGTGCCCCTTTCGCGCATGACCCAGTTCGCCAAGGAAACCCTGCCCATCAGCCTCGAAGAGGAGATGCGGCGTTCGTATCTGGATTACGCGATGAGCGTGATCGTCGGACGGGCCCTGCCCGACGCCCGAGACGGATTGAAACCAGTGCATCGGCGCGTGCTGTTCGCCATGCACGAGCTCAACAACGACTGGAACCGCCCCTACAAGAAGTCGGCGCGTATCGTCGGTGACGTGATCGGTAAATACCACCCGCACGGCGACAGCGCGGTGTACGACACCATCGTGCGTATGGCGCAGGACTTTTCGCTGCGCCACATGCTGGTGGATGGGCAAGGTAACTTCGGCTCGGTGGACGGGGACAACGCCGCAGCCATGCGGTACACCGAAATCCGCCTGGCCAAAATCGCCCACGACATGCTGGCCGACATCGACAAAGAAACCGTCGATTTCGGACCGAACTACGACGGCTCGGAAAAAGAGCCGCTCGTGCTGCCCGCCCGTCTGCCGCAGCTGCTCATCAATGGCAGTGCCGGCATCGCTGTGGGCATGGCCACCAACATTCCGCCGCACAACCTCAACGAGGTGGTCGATGCCTGCTTGCACGCGCTCAAGAACCCCGATTGCAGCATCGATGAGCTGATGGAAATCGTGCCCGCACCGGACTTCCCGACGGCCGGCATCATCTACGGCCTCAACGGCGTGCGCGAAGGCTATCGGACGGGCCGCGGCAAGGTGATCATGCGCGCCAAAGTCCACTTCGAGGACATCGATCGCGGCAACCGGCAAGCGATCATCGTTGACGAGATCCCCTATCAGGTCAACAAAAAGACCCTGCTCGAGCGCATTGCCGAGCTGGTCCATGACAAAAAGATTGAGGGCATCAGCCACATCCAGGACGAGTCCGACAAGTCGGGCATGCGCGTTGTGATTGAACTCAAGCGCGGTGAAGTTCCTGAGGTGGTGCTCAACAACCTCTACAAGCAAACGCAGCTGCAAGACACCTTCGGCATGAATATGGTGGCCCTGATTGATGGGCAACCCAAGCTCTGCAATCTGAAGGACCTCATTTCGGTGTTCCTGGAGCACCGCCGTGAAGTGGTCACGCGGCGCACCGTCTACGAGCTGCGCAAGGCCCGTGAGCGGGGTCATGTTTTGGAAGGCCTGGCGGTTGCGCTGGCCAATATCGACGAGTTCATCGCCATCATCAAGCGCTCGCCCACGCCCCCTGTGGCCAAGGCAGAGTTGATGACCCGAGCGTGGGATTCCTCACTGGTGCGCGAGATGCTGTCGCGGGCTGAGTCCGACACGCCAGGCGGCCGCAATGCCTACCGCCCCGAAGGCTTGGCGGCTCAGTTCGGCATGCAGCCCGACGGCCTCTACCGCCTCTCGGACGACCAAGCGGGTGAGATTTTGCAGATGCGCCTGCAACGCCTCACCGGGCTGGAGCAAGACAAGATCGTTGGCGAGTACCGCGACGTGATGGCGCAAATCGCCGATTTGCTGGACATCCTTGCCAAGCCCGAACGCGTGACCATCATCATCACGGACGAGCTCACCCAGCTGCGTCAAGAGTTTGGTCAGACCAAGCTGGGCGCACGCCGCAGCGTCATCGAGCACAACGCCCAAGAGCTGGGCACCGAAGACCTGATCACCCCCACCGACATGGTGGTGACGCTCTCACACACGGGCTACATCAAGAGTCAGGCCTTGAGTGAGTACCGAGCCCAACGTCGCGGTGGCCGCGGCAAGCAGGCCACCGCCACCAAGGATGACGACTGGATTGATCAGCTCTTCATCGCCAACACCCACGACTGGATGCTGTGCTTCAGCAATCGTGGGCGCGTGTATTGGCTCAAGGTCTGGGAAGTGCCGCAGGGTTCGCGCAATTCGCGCGGCAAGCCTATCGTGAACATGTTCCCGCTGCAGCCTGAAGAAAAAATCAATGTGGTGCTGCCGCTCACCGGCGAGTTCCGCAGCTTCCCTGAGGACCACTACATCTTCATGGCCACGGCCCTGGGCACGGTGAAAAAGACCTCGCTCAAGGATTTCAGCAATCCGCGCAAGGCCGGCATCATTGCCGTGGACTTGGATGAGGGCGACTACCTTGTTGGCGCCGCGCTGACCGACGGGCACCATGATGTGATGCTCTTCAGCGACGGCGGCAAGGCTGTGCGCTTCGACGAAAACGACGTACGCCCCATGGGTCGCCAAGCGCGCGGTGTCCGCGGCATGATGCTGGAGCCCGAACAGCGCCTCATCGCCATGTTGGTGGCCGAGGACGAAAGCCAAAGCGTACTGACCGCCACGGAAAACGGCTACGGCAAGCGCACCTCCATCGTGGAGTACACGCGCCATGGCCGCGGCACCAAGGGCATGATCGCCATCCAGCAAAGTGAGCGCAACGGCCGCGTGGTCGCCGCCACGCTGGTGCGCCCGGAAGACGAGATCATGCTGATCACCGATACCGGCGTTTTGGTGCGAACCCGCGTCGCGGAAATTCGTGAACTGGGACGCGCAACTCAGGGGGTGACGCTGATTGCCCTGGATGACGGTGCCAAACTGTCGGGCTTGCAACGTATCGTGGAAAACGACGCCAACGACCAAGGGGTGGATGCCCCCGAAGATGGCGAGCCGACTGCGTCAGACGAGGACAACTCTTGAAACTCCATCACCCGCTGATTTTGGCCGCCCTTTTGGGCGTGGTTCCCCTGGCTCAGGCACAAAGCACTGCAGCCAGCTCCACCCAAGCACCTGCTTCGGCCACCTCTCCCGCCAAAAAGGCACTGATTGCTAAGCTGGTGCAGTTGCAGCTCGGTGGCGGTGAAGCTGTTGCTGCGGGCCTGTTGCAAGCGCCTGTGGGGCAGCTGATGCAACGCGCTGGCAATGCCTTGCAACAGCTGCCACAAGACAAACGCGAAGCTGCCGCCAAGGCCATTGAGGCCGATGTGCGCAAGTTCCTCGACACCAACACGGCCTTCCTCAAAGAACGGGCCGTCAAGGTAGCGCCGAGCGCACTGTCTCCCGTGTTGGATGAACGTTTCAGCGAAGACGAACTGCGTCAGGCCATTGCCTGGCTGGAGTCTCCGGTGAACCGCAAGCTGAGCCAAACCATGCCGGACTTGCAGCGCACGCTGTCCGAAAAGCTCATGGCCGATGCAGGCAAGACCATGGACGAGCGCTTCAATGCGCTGCAAAACGCGGTTGGCAAGCACCTGGGTGTGGCACCCGCTGCTGGCAAGGGCGATAGCCCCAAGAAGTAAACCTGTGGCAGCGCCAGGCACAGTCCCTGGCGCTGAGCCCCCTTTAGCGTCTGCCTCGGCACCGCCCCATGACTCAGCAACGTCCGTTCAACTTTTCCGCCGGTCCGGCAGCTCTGCCCGAAGCAGTGCTGCAACGAGTGGCCGAAGACATGTTGTCCTGGCGCGGCTGTGGCATGGGCGTGATGGAGATGAGCCACCGGGGCAAAGAGTTCAAGCTCATCGCGGACCAAGCCCAGCGCGATTTGCGTCAGCTGCTGGCCGTACCCGAGCACTTCCACATCTTGTTCATGCAAGGCGGGGCATTGGCGCACAACGCCATCGTGCCCATGAACTTGGCGCAGCGCGGTGGCAGCGGCAAGGTGGACGTGGTGGTCAGCGGCTCCTGGTCGGCCAAGAGTGCGGCTGAGGCGCGCAAATACGCCGATGTGCAGGTGGTGGCCCAAGGTGCCGATGCGCAAGGCCGCTACACCGAGATCCCCTCGCCATCGAGCTGGCAGTTGCGCCGCGACACCGCTTACGTCCACGTCTGCAGCAACGAGACGATTGATGGCCTGGAAATGCACGAGCTGCCCGACTTGGCCGCGCTCGGTTGCCATGCGCCGCTGGTGGTCGATTTTTCTTCCCATGTCGCTTCTCGTCGCATTGACTGGTCGCGCATCGGCTTGGCATTTGGGGGGGCGCAAAAAAACATCGGTCCCGCCGGCTTGACCCTGGTGATCGTGCGCGAAGACTTGCTGGGCCATGCCAGCGCCACTTGCCCCTCAGCCCTGAACTATGAGGCCGTGGCCAAGGCCGAGTCCATGTTCAACACGCCGCCCACCTTTGGCATCTACGTGGCAGGGCTTGTGTTCGAGTGGCTGCTGGCACAGCAATACCGTGGCCTGTCCGGCTTGGCAGCCGTAGAGCAGCGCAACATCGACAAGGCCGCACTGCTTTACGAAGCGCTGGATGCATCGCCGCTGTTTGAGAGCCGCGTGGCCGTGGCGGCGCGCTCGCGCATGAATATTCCCTTCTTCTTGAAGGCACAGCGCGCATCCGACGCGCTGTACGAGACGTTTTTAACTGGCGCCCAAGAGCGCGGGCTGCTTCAGCTCAAAGGACATAAATCTGCAGGGGGTTTGAGGGCATCGCTGTACAACGCCATGCCCATAGAAGGCGTGCAAGCACTGGTGCGCTATCTCAAGGAATTCGAGTTGCAATATGGCTGAGCCCACGGCACCAGAACCTCAAGCCAACCCTGAACTGCTGGCATTGCGCGATCAAATCGACGCGCTCGACAGCCAGTTGCTGTCCCTGCTCAACCAGCGCGCACGCGTTGCGGAGCAAGTGGGCGAAGTCAAGCGACGTGAAGGCACACCATTCTTTCGCCCTGACCGGGTGGCGCAGGTGATTGCCAAGATTCAAAGCGCCAACCAAGGCCCCCTCAAGGACGAACATGTCAGCGCCGTGTGGCGGGAAATCATGTCCGCCTGTTTGGCGCTGGAATCTCCCCAGCGCGTCGCCGTGCTGGGCCCGGTGGGTACGTTTTGCGAGTTGGCGGCGATTGAGTACTTCGGCGGCGCGGCCGATTTGATCTACTGCGCGAGCTTTGACGAAGTCTTTCACGCCACGGCCTGCGGCAGCGCGCAGTACGGCGTGGTGGGCGTGGAGAACATGACCGAGGGCGTGGTGACGCGCTCGCTGGATTTGTTCTTGCACACGCCTGCTCACCAAATCGGTGAAGTCAGCCTGCTGATTCGCCACAACCTGCTGCGCCAGAGCAATTCACTGCAAGGCGTGCAGGCTGTGCTGGCACACCCGCAGGCCCTGGCGCAATGCCAACATTGGCTGAACAAGCACCTGCCCGACGCTGAGCGCCGCGCCGTCTCCAGCAACGCTGAAGGCGCACGGCTGGCAGCCCAGCACCCCGAATGGGCTGCCATTGCCAGCGAGCGTGCCGCCTCCTTGTTTGGCCTGCACATTGCCGCTCACGCGGTGCAGGACGAGGCTTACAACCGCACGCGCTTTGCCGTGATTTGCCTGCCGCAAACCATGGGTACGCCGCCAGCCAGCGGGCGCGATTGCACCAGCCTGATCGTCTCCGTCCCCAACCGGCCCGGTGCCATGCACGATTTGCTCATGCCGCTGAAAACGCATGGGGTCTCGATGACGCGGCTGGAGTCCCGCCCGGCGCGCACCGGGCAATGGGAATACTATTTCTACATCGACTTGGACGGGCACCCCTCGCAGCCGCATGTGGCCGCGGCGCTGGCGGAGCTGCGTCAACTCTGCGCTTTCTTCAAGGTGATTGGCGCTTACCCAATCAAGACTTAAGACATGTTCCAGCAACTAGGCATCATTGGCTGCGGCCTGATGGGGGGCTCCTTCGCCCTTGCCCTGAAGAAGGCCGGGCTGGTGCGGCGCGTGGTGGGCTACTCCAAATCGCCCTCCACCACCGAGGCAGCCAGGCGCCTGGGTGTCGTGGACGTGGTGGCGGACTCTGCATTGCTGGCCACGTCAGGCTCTGACTTGGTGCTGCTGGCCGTGCCGGTGTCGGCCACGGAATCGACGCTGCGAGCCATACGCCACTTGGTATCGCCGCAGACCCTGGTCATGGACGTGGGCTCAACCAAACAGGATGTGGTGCTGGCGGCGCAAAAAGCACTGGGCAAACACATCGAGTCTTTTGTGCCAGCCCACCCCATAGCGGGCAAAGAAAAATCGGGCGTGGCCAACGCGGACGCGGATTTGTACCTTGGCAGCCAAGTGGTGCTGACCCCGCTGCCCAGCAACCGGCCAGAGTTGGTGCAAAAAGCCATCGATGTTTGGAGCGCCCTGGGCTGCCGCGTGTTGCGCATGGAGCCCCGGCTGCACGACGCGGCTTTTGCCGCGGTCAGCCACCTGCCCCATTTGCTGGCTTACAGCTACTTCAACGCCGTGGCCGCGCAGACTTCTGGCAGCGACTTCATGAGCCTGGCCGGCCCGGGCTTTCGCGACTTCACGCGCATTGCAGCCAGCGAACCTGGCATGTGGCGCGACATCTTTTTATCGAACCGCAGCGAACTGCTGCAGCAACTCAAGCACTTCCGCCACCAGCTCGACGCCATGGAACGCGCGCTGGAAGAGGAAGACGGCTCCGGCCTGGAGCGCGTGCTCAGACAAGCCTCTGAAGGGCGCAGCCGCTGGCAAGAACCCAGCTCGCGACGCCGCGCTATTGTCAAACCCAAGGTCTGAATTCCCCCATGTTTACGACTGCCTATTTGGACCTGCCGCCCCTGCAAAGCGCGGTGGGCACGGTGCAGCTGCCCGGCTCAAAAAGCATTTCCAACCGTGTACTGCTCTTGGCCGGATTGGCTGAAGGCGAAACCCTGGTTCACGACATCCTGGAGTCCGAGGACACCCACGTCATGCTGCAGGCGCTGCGCCAGCTCGGCTGCGAGATCACGCAGCCAGACGCTCGCACCCTGCGCGTGCGGGGGCTGGGCGGCCAGCTGGCGGTGAAACAAGCCAGTCTGTTTTTGGGCAATGCGGGCACAGCCATGCGCCCACTCACCGCCGCGCTGGCCTTGCTGACGGCACGCCAAGGCGGGCAGATGGAGCTCAGCGGCGTGCCGCGCATGCACGAGCGGCCCATTGCCGACCTGGTCGACGCTCTGCGCGCTCTGGGCTGCACGATTGAAGACCTGGGGCAGCCCGGCTACCCGCCGCTGCGCCTGAGCGGCCCCTGCGCGCTCAAGCTCGATCAAGCGGTGCGCGTGCGCGGCGATGTATCCAGCCAGTTCCTGACCGCGTTGCTGCTGGCCTTCCCGCTGCTGAGCAGCGACGCACAATCCACCCAAGACCTGGTGATCGAGGTCACGGGGGAGCTCATCTCCAAGCCCTATATCGAAATCACCCTGCAGCTGCTGGCCCGCTTTGGTGTGACGGTGCAGCGCGACGAGCAGTGGCGCCGCTTCGTCATCCCCGCAGGCAGCCGCTACCGCTCGCCCGGCAGTATTTACGTTGAAGGCGATGCCTCTTCGGCCTCCTACTTTGTAGCCCTGGGCGCCATGGCGGCCGTCGAGCAGCCGCTGCGCATCGAGGGTGTGGGCGCGCAATCGGTGCAAGGCGACATCCGTTTCGTCGAGGCCGCGCAGGCCATGGGTGCGCAGGTAGAGCTCGGGCCCAATTGGATTGAAGTGCGTCGCGGTCTGTGGCCGCTGCGCGCCTTGGACCTGGACTGCAACCACATCCCCGACGCGGCCATGACCCTGGCCGTGATGGCGTTGTTTGCCGATGGCCCCAGCCGGCTGCGCAACATTGCGTCCTGGCGCGTGAAAGAGACCGACCGCCTCAGCGCCATGGCCACAGAGCTGCGGCGCCTCGGCGCCCAGGTGGAAGAAGGTCCGGATTGGCTGCAAATCCAGCCCTTGTCGCAATGGCGTGCTGCAGCCATTCATACCTACGACGACCACCGCATGGCCATGTGCTTCTCGCTGGCAGCGCTCAATGGCATCCGCGCGGGAGCACCGCAGGCTGCGGGCCTGCCCGTGCGCATCCTCGACCCCAAATGCGTGGCCAAGACTTTCCCGGATTACTTCGAGACCCTCTTTGGTGTGGTGCGCACCCACGCGCAGGACATCCCCGTCATCACCATCGACGGCCCCACTGCATCGGGCAAAGGCACGCTGGCCCATGAGGTGGCCGATGCGCTGGGCTACCAAGTGCTGGACTCCGGCGCGCTCTACCGCGTGACCGGCTTGGCCGCCACACGCGCCGGACTGGACCTGTCTGATGGCGAGGCTGTGGCCGCGTTGGTGCCGAGTTTGCAACTGCGCTTTGTGGCCGGCGAGATCTGGCTGGGCGAAGAAGAAGTCAGCGCCGCGCTGCGCGAGGAAGCCACGGGGCTGATGGCCTCGCAGGTTGCAGTTCACCCGCCAGTGCGTGAGGCACTCACGGCGCTGCAGCACAGTTTTCGACGCCTGCCCGGTCTGGTGGCCGATGGGCGCGACATGGGAACGGCGCTGTTTCCGCAGGCCGATCTCAAAGTCTTCCTCACCGCCAGCGCCTCAACGCGCGCGGACAGGCGGCATAAGCAATTGATTTCCAAGGGGATTTCAGCTAATATCGAGAGCTTGCGTGCAGACTTGGAAGCGCGGGACGCGCGGGATCAAAACCGCAGTTCATCGCCCACCCGAGCCGCCGCAGACGCGCTCTTGCTAGACAACTCGGCACAGACCATTGAGCAATCTCGTGATCTGGTGCTGACTTGGTGGCAAGAGCGCAGGCCCTTCCCTGCGGCGTGATGCGTCCACGCAGCCACCGCACCGAAGAGCCCCGGGCCTGAGAAGCCCACCGGAGCGCCGCCCCTCCCGCCGAACGTCAGTTCACTGGGGGCGGTGTATTCACCAACCCAACCCGCAAGCATGGGCTTGCACACACCATGTCCGAAACCCAAACCGCCTTCGGTGGCGAATCTTTTGCCGCCCTGTTCGAGGAATCGCTGCAGCGCTCCAACATGCGCGCTGGCGAAGTCATCTCGGCAGAAGTCGTTCGCATCGAGCACAACTTCGTCGTCGTCAACGCTGGCCTGAAGTCTGAAGCCTACGTTCCCGTCGAAGAGTTCAAGAACGACCAAGGCGAAGTCGAAGTTCAAGTCGGCGACTTCATCTCGGTGGCCATCGACGCCATCGAAAACGGCTACGGCGACACCATCCTGTCGCGCGACAAGGCCAAGCGCCTGGCCTCGTGGCTGAGCCTGGAAACCGCGCTGGAGTCTGGCGACTTCGTCACCGGCACCGTCTCCGGCAAGGTCAAGGGCGGCCTGACCGTTCTGGTCAACGGCATCCGCGCCTTCCTGCCCGGCTCGCTGCTGGACACCCGCCCCGTGAAGGACATGAGCCCCTACGAGGGCAAGACCATGGAATTCAAGGTCATCAAGCTGGACCGCAAGCGCAACAACGTGGTGTTGAGCCGCCGCGCTGTGGTTGAGGCTTCGATGGGCGAAGAGCGCGCCAAGCTGCTGGAGACCCTGTCCGAAGGCGCTATCGTGCAAGGTGTGGTCAAGAACATCACCGAGTACGGCGCATTCGTGGATCTGGGCGGCATCGACGGCCTGCTGCACATCACCGACATGGCATGGCGCCGCGTGCGTCACCCCTCCGAGGTGGTGACCGTGGGCCAAGAGCTGACCGCCAAGGTCCTGAAGTTCGACGCCGAGAAGAACCGCGTGTCTCTGGGCCTGAAGCAGCTGGGCGACGACCCCTGGTTCGGCGTTTCGCGCCGCTACCCGGCCAACACCCGCCTGTTCGGCAAGGTCACCAACATCGCTGACTACGGCGCATTCGTCGAGATCGAACCCGGCATCGAAGGCCTGGTGCACGTCTCCGAAATGGACTGGACCAACAAGAACGTGGCTCCTTCCAAGGTTGTCTCGCTGGGCGACGAAGTCGAAGTCATGGTGCTGGAGATCGACGAAGACAAGCGTCGCATCTCGCTGGGCATGAAGCAATGCCGCGCCAACCCCTGGGAAGAGTTCGCCGAGAACGTCAAGCGCGGCGACAAGGTCAAGGGCCCCATCAAGAGCATCACCGACTTCGGCGTGTTCGTGGGCCTGGCACAAGGCATCGATGGCCTGGTGCACCTCTCCGACCTGTCTTGGAACGAGCCCGGCGAAACCGCTGTGCGCAACTACAAGAAGGGCCAGGAAGTCGACGCCGTGGTGTTGGCTGTGGACGTCGAGCGCGAGCGCATCTCGCTGGGCATCAAGCAGCTCGATGGCGACCCCTTCTCCACCTTCGTGTCGGTCAACGACCGTGGCCAGACCGTGACCGGCAAGGTCAAGACGGTTGACGCCCGTGGCGCCGAGATCGATCTGGGTGAAGACATCACCGGCTACCTGCGCGCTTCGGAAATCTCCCGCGACCGCGTGGAAGACGCCCGTAATGTGCTGAAGGAAGGCGACGAAGTCACCGCCATCATCGTCAACGTGGACCGCAAGACCCGCAGCATCCAGCTGTCGATCAAGGCCAAGGACAGCGCTGACCAGCAAGAAGCGATGAGCCGCCTGTCGCAGTCCAACGAGCGTGAAAACGCTGGCACCACCAGCCTGGGCGCACTGCTGCGCGCCAAGCTGGACAACCAGGGCAACTGATCTCACGGGCATAGGGCGGCGCAGCCCAAGCGCACGCCACCCTCTCCGTGTTGATCCCTGTTCTGGGCTGCTGCTGCAGTGCGCGAGCGCTGCAGCAGCGCAATTGGGACCACAGGCCCACCCTTTGCGGTGGGCCTTTTCCTCTCCCACTGTGTACTTGTGAGATGCCCATGACCCGATCAGACCTGGTAAACCTCCTGTCCGAGCGCTTCACGCAGCTCACTCAGCGCGATACCGAGTTCGCGGTCAAGACCATTCTGGACGCCATGTCCGACGCGCTGGCCCGTGGCCACCGCATTGAAATTCGCGGCTTTGGCAGCTTCAGTGTGAACCGGCGCCCACCGCGCAAAGGCCGCAACCCGCGCAGCGGCGAGCAAGTGCTCATCCCTGAAAAGCGCGTACCCCATTTCAAGCCAGGCAAAGCCCTGCGCGAGGCGGTCGACGTACCAGTCGCCTGCGCCCCACTCCATGGCAATTCCTCTCTCTGAGGGCCTAGAATCCGCACCATGCGTGTGCTGGTTTGGCTCTTTCGAGCCTTTGTGTTTTTCACCCTGTTTGCCTTCTCGCTGAACAACAGCCAAGAAGTGCGTGTCCATTGGTTTTTTGGGCAAACTTGGCACGCCCCACTGATCATCGTGGTGCTGCTGGTTTTTGCGCTGGGTTGCGCCTTTGGCGTCCTGGCCATGCTGCCCGGGTGGTGGCGCCAGCGCCGCATCGCCCGTGTCGAGGCGCGGCGTGCCGCGGCCACTCAAACGGCTCCCGCTGACCCTGTGCCCCCGCATCCTGATGGAATTTGACCCAAGCTGGCTTTTGATTGGCGCGCCCCTGGTGTTCGCGCTGGGGTGGTTGGGTGCCAAATGGGATTCACGCCAGTGGCGCCGCGAACAACGCGACGCGCCGCGTGCCTATTTCAAAGGCCTCAACCTGCTGCTCAACGAGCAACAAGACAAAGCCATTGACGCCTTCATCGAAGCCGTTCAATCCGACCCCGACACCACCGAGCTGCACTTTGCGCTGGGCAATCTGTTTCGCCGCCGGGGCGAGCACGAGCGCGCCGTGCGTGTGCACCAGCACTTGCTGGCGCGCGCCGACTTACCCCAAGCCGAACGCGACCGCGCGCAGTACGCGCTGGCGCAAGACTTCTTCAAGGCCGGCCTGTTTGACCGCGCTGAAGCAGCCTATGCGCAGCTCAAAGACAGCGCCTTCGACTTGGACGCCAGCCAAGCGCTGCTGTCGCTCTACGAGCGCTCGCGCGAATGGAGCAAGGCCGCACAAATGGCCGGGCACCTGGAAGCCGCCGGTGCAGGCTCCTTCGCCACACGCATTGCTCACTACTGCTGCGAGCAAGCGCTGGAGGCCCGCGCCCAGCAACACGCCGACGCCGCGCTGACACTGCTGCAGCAAGCCCGTGCACGCGCGCCACAGTCCGGCCGCGCCCATGTGCTGCTGGCCCAAATGGCCATGCAAGACGGCCAGCCGCAACAGGCTTTTGAGGCACTGACCACCTTGGTGAGTGCCAATCCGGACGCCTTCAATCTGGCTGCCAGCGACTACGCTCGCGCAGCACAAGGCTGTGGGCGACAAGAACAAGCGCTGCAGCAGCTGCAAAGCCTTTATCAGCAGCGGCCCAGCTTGGCGCTGCTGGACGCGCTGGCGCTGCTGCAAACACAAGACCAGCAGCGGCGCGAACGCCTCAACACCCATCTGCGCCACGAACCCAGCCTCAGTGCGGCGGCGGCTCTACTGGAGCAAACCCACGCCCAGCTCGACGCCAGCGAAGCTACTCTGGTACAAGCCGCGCTGAAGCAGGCACTGCGCCCGCTGCGGCGCTACCGCTGCGCCGCCTGCGGCTTTGAATCGCAGCATTACTTCTGGCAGTGCCCGGGCTGTTTGAGCTGGGAGAGCTACCCGCCACGCCACGTCGAGGAATTGTGATGTCCGCCCCTGCCGCGACACCGACGCCAGAGCGCGTCATCCTGTGCATGAAATGGGGCACCAAGTACGGCCCCGAGTACGTCAACCGTCTCTACGCCATGGTGGCACGGCACCTGCGCGGCCCCTTTCGTTTTGTCTGCCTGACCGACCGCAGCGAGGGCATACGCCCCGAAGTGCAGTGCCTGCCCATCCCCGCGCTGGCCCTGCCGCCAGGCACGCCTGAGCGCGGCTGGACCAAGCTCACCACCTTTGAGGCCGACCTGCACGGCCTGCGCGGCACAGCCCTGTTTCTGGATTTGGACGTGGTGATCGTCGACGACATCACCCCCTTCTTTGAAGTCCCGGGCGAGTTCCTCATCATCCACGACTGGAAGCGCCCCTGGCGCATCACCGGCAACTCCTCGGTCTACCGCTTCAGGCTGGGCGCGCACGCCGACGTACTGGCCAAATTCCGCCGCGAGTTCGACAGCATCCGCGCCAAGTTCCGCAACGAGCAGGCTTACCTCTCGGACGAAATCCAGCAAAAAGGCCAGCTGCAGTACTGGGACGAACGCTGGTGCGCCAGCTACAAATACCACTGCATCCCGCGCTGGCCCTTGAACTACCTACGTGCACCCAGTATCCCGACCGGCGCGCGCATCTTGATCTTCCACGGCGTGGTCAACCCCCCTGATGCCCTGGCCGGGCGCAGCAACGGCAATTGGCGCAAGGCCAAAGCGGCACCTTGGATCGCGGGGCATTGGCGCGAATGAGTGACGATCGTCTGCATATTTGCCACGTGCTGCTCACCGACCGTTTTGCTGGCAGTGAACGCTACGCTCTGGAACTGGCCAACTGGCAGGCGCAACGCCATCGAGTCAGCCTGATCCTGCCGCGTAGCGCAGCAGAAAACCGAGATGACGCCCTGGCACATCGGGTCGATGCCCAGGTACAAATTCATCTGCTGGGTGGTTGGAAATTGATGCGCAGCTATGCGGCGTGCAAAGTGCTGCAGCGTCTGCGTCCCGATGTCGCCCACGCTCACCTGAGCCAGGCTTGCAAGGCTGTAGCCGCTCTTCCGCGCGGCCGCACCCTGCGTACAGCCACTTTGCATATCCACTACAAGTCACAGCAACACAGGGAGCTGGATGCGCTTATCGCCATTGCACCCTGGCAGCTGGCGGCCGTCCCGCCGCAATTACCTTGCGAACAAATCGACAACTGGAGCGTTGCGCCCCTACCCACGGCGGGCACACGCGCTGCACTACGTGCGCAACTGGGTCTTAGTGACGACGTCCTGCTGGTGGGCGCGCTGGGCCGCACGGAGCGCAGCAAAGGCCTGGATCTGCTGCTGCAGGCCTGGCGACAAGCTGCCCTACCTAATGCAAGGCTAGCGATCGTCGGCGACGGCCGGGATTGGGCTGCTTTGCGTCGCCAAGCGCCTGCTGATGTGATCATGCCTGGCTTTGTATCCAACCCTCAGGCTTGGTTCGCCGCCTTTGATTTGTTCGTCAGCGCCGCGCGCAGCGAGCCCTTTGGCTTGGTGTTCTTGGAGGCGATGCATGCGGGTTTGCCCATTTTGGCCAGTGCGAGCCAGGGAGCCATGCATCTCAAAAGCTTGATCCAGCGACCTCTTCTTCCTTGCGAAGATGTTCCGGCCTTGTGCGATGCCCTTCGTGCGATCGCTGCACAGCCGCCCGCCCGGCAGCAATACCCCCTCGAAGGCTTTCAGTTGCCCAATCAAGCGGCGCACATTGAGGCCTTTTATCGCCGTCAACACAACGCCCTTCTGCGCCTGTGAGCTGCACCGTCCCCATCTACTTAATCAACTTGCCGCGTGACACACAGCGCTTGGCGGTGATGGCGCAGCAGCTCCATGCCTTGCAGCTTCCCTTTCATCAGGTGCAGGCGGTATACGGCAAGGACCTGAGCGAAGCGCAGCAGGAGCAGTTGTATGACGCCGCGGCCAATGCTGCTCGCTATCACCAAGTGATGACGCTTGGTGAGATTGGCTGCTATGCCAGCCATCTTGCGGTTTGGCAGCAGTTGGCCGATGGTTCAGCGCCCCTCGCGATGGTGCTGGAAGACGATGTTCTGCTGCTTCCCCAGCTTCCTGCAGTGCTTGAATCTTTAGCACAGCTGCCCCCACGTTGGGACATGATCAAGCTGGTTGGACGGGAGCGTGAGAAGCCCTGGCAGCGCTGGACCTTGCAGGCTCCAGCGGTCGGCACCGACCTGATCCGATATCACCGACCGCCCAGCCTGACCGGTGCCTACCTGCTCAGTCGCGATGGTGCCATCAAGCTGCTCGCCGCTCACAGTCGCTTCTACCGCCCCATCGATGTGGACTTGCGCCACTGGTGGCGTTCGGGACTGCGCCTATATGGCCTCTGGCCTTACCCGGTCTCACTTGGCGACGAGTCCCTGGTGTCCACGATTGGTCAGCGCGAGCTTGGCCAGTGGTGGGCGCGCCGCTGGCGCAAGGCGCTCGGACAATGGACCTACACCTTGCGCAATGCCTGGGCGAACCTGCATCTATCTCGCCAGGGCAATCCATTTCCCGAATTGGAGAGGAACGATGCACCCTGACTACCTGATTGTCGGCGCTGGTTTTGCGGGATCGGTCTGCGCCCGTGTTTTGGCTGAAGCTGGTAAGGCTGTACTGCTGGTCGATAAACGAAGGCACATTGGGGGCAATGCCTATGACGAGCGCGATGCTCACGGTGTGCTGATCCACCCCTACGGCCCACACATCTTTCACACCAACAGCAAGAAGGTGTTCGAATATTTGTCACGCTTCACCGCATGGCGCTTTTACGAGCACAGAGTATTGGCTCAGGTCGGTGCACAGCTGCTACCCATCCCGATCAATCGCACCACCATCAACCAGCTCTACGGCCTGAACCTGAGTGAAGACGAAGTGCCGAGCTACCTGGAAAAAGTGCGCCAACCGCGCGAGTCGCTGCAGACCAGCGAAGACGTGGTGTTGAACTCAGTGGGTCTAGACCTGTGCGACAAGTTCTTCCGCGGCTACACAAAAAAGCAGTGGGGTTTGGAGTTGTCTCAACTCTCGGCTGGCGTTGCTGCGCGAATCCCCACGCGCAGCAACGACGACGACCGCTATTTCAGCGACAGCTTCCAGTTCATGCCGGCTGAGGGCTACACCGCCATGTTCGAGCGCATGCTGGACCACCCTGGCATCGCAGTACGCACCAGTTGCGACTTCAAAGACATTCGCGACCAGCACCCCCGAGCGCACATCATTTACACCGGCCCCATCGATGCCTATTTCGATCATTGCTACGGCGCATTACCTTACCGCAGCCTGAGCTTTGCCCATGAACATCTTGCCGACACCGCGCAGTTCCAGGCAGTAGGAACGGTCAATTTCCCCAACGAGCACGCCTATACCCGGATCACAGAGTTCAAACACTTGACGGGGCAGCAGCACGTCGGAACCTCGATCGTGCGTGAGTATCCGCAAGCTGAGGGCGATCCTTATTACCCCGTACCAAGACCGGAGAACGAGGCCCTGTTCAAGCGTTATCAGGCCCTGGCTGAAGCTGCACAGGGAGTGACTTTTGTTGGGCGCCTAGCTCAGTACCGCTACTACAACATGGACCAAATCGTCGCTACTGCGCTGACGGCGGCCCAAGGCCTGCTGGAGACCCAGCCATGATCACGCCCAGCCCCTTGCACACTCCCAATCGTCGCAATTTGGTCATCCTGCGCGCGGGCGACGGATCACTACATCGCGGCTGGATTGCTGAACCCAACCGCGACTTCGACCTCTTCATCAGCTACTACGGCAAGCAAGCGGACATGCACCGGGCCGATGCCGACTACTACGAACAACGTCCCGGTCCCAAATGGTCGTGCATTGCGGATTTGCTATCTGAACACCCCGAGCTGCTGAACCAATACGACGCGTTCTGGTTCCCAGACGATGACTTGGCCGCGACCACTGAAACGTTGAATCGCATGTTCGGGTTGTTTCACGGATTTGCCTTGGCCCTCGCCCAGCCTGCACTGACACGCGACTCGTATCACAGCTGGGATGTGCTGCTGCAACGGCCAGAACATATCTTGCGCTTTACAAGTTTTGTGGAAGTGATGGCCCCCCTGTTTGAAAAGAGCGCACTGAAGGCCTGCCTGCACACATTTGGCCAAAGTCGCAGTGGCTGGGGCTTGGATTGGGTTTGGCCGCACCTAGCAGGCCGAGGCCGCAAAGACGCAATCGCCGTGTTGGACGCAACACCGGTGAAGCACACGCGTCCGTTGGGTGGCGACCTTTATCGGAACAATCCCGAGATGGACCCTCGAAGCGACGAAGCCCGAATTCTTCAAGAGTACGACCTGGGCGCTGCTCGCTGGACTCAGAAGTACTTGCTACATGGCATCGTGACAACCTGTAAACCAAGCCTGTGGGAACGGGTACTACTGGCACTGCGTCAGCTCAACGCCAAGCGTCGGCAACGGCGATATCAAGCCAGAACTCGCAGCGCGACATGACCCCCTCCCCTTCCGAACCCCGCCGCCACCTACTGCGCCGACTCCTGCCTTTTGTGCGCCCGCAGCGCAACGCGCTGGTGTTGATGGTGCTGGCCTTTGTGGCCGTGGCAGCCACCGAGCCAGCTATTCCGGCCTTGGTCAAATACGTTTTTGGCCCGGGCTTCAGGGAAAAGCCCTTTGCCATTTGGTGGGTGCCGGTGGTGTTGATTGGGCTGTTTGCGGTGCGTGGGGCTTTTGGTTTTCTGGGGCAATACCTGTTTCACCGCAGCATCACGCGCAGCGTCATGCTCATGCGCCAGGCCATGATGGACGCGCTGCTGCGCGCTGACGCTTCGGTCTACACGCGGCTGCAGTCTGGCGCCACGGTGGCCAAGGTGGTGAACGACCCGCAGCAAATCATCTCGCTGCTGGGCGCCAGCGCCATGGCGGTTTTGCGCGACGGGCTGCCCGCCATCGGCATCTTGCTGTGGCTGCTTTGGACCAACTGGCAGCTCACGCTCATGGCCTTGGTGGTGACCCCGGCCATGGGCTATGTGGTGCGACGCATCAACCACCGCGTCAAGCGCATGGCCGACCGCAACTACGACGCGCAAATCCACCTTGTGAACAAGGTCGACGATGTCACCCGCGCCTGGCGCGTGGTGCGCTCATTCGACGCTGTGGACTACGAGCGCCAAGAGTTCGCGCAGCTGACGCAAGAAGCCCAGCGCAGCGCGCTCAAAACCGCCGCCGCCGCTGCCCTGGGCCAGCCGCTGTCGCAGCTCATGGCCAGCGTGGGGCTGTCCTTCATCGTGGCCCTGGCCATTCACCAGACGCGACAAGCCGGCGGTGGGGCGGAAGAGTTTCTGGCCTACTTCGCCGCACTGCTGCTGCTCATCTCTCGCCTGCGCCACCTCAGCGATTTGATGCAGCCCATCACCACGGCACTGTCTGTGCTCAAGGGCTGCCTGGAGCTGCTGGACTGCGAGCCCGAGCAAGAACAGGGCAGGGCCACACTCAAGAGCGCCAAAGGTGATCTGCAGCTGGAGCAAGTCACCCTGCGCTACCCCGGCGCCGAGCGCCCTGCCCTGGACGCCCTGAGCCTGAGCATCCCCGCCGGTTGCACAACAGCCTTGGTGGGAGCATCAGGCGCGGGCAAAAGCTCGGTGGTGCATTTGCTGCTGGGCTTTGCCGCGCCAGACCAAGGCCGCATCACCCTGGATGGGCTGGACATTGCAACACTGAGTCGGGCCTCGCTGCGCCAACAGTTCGCAGTGGTGTCGCAAGACATCGTGCTGTTTGACAGCAGCGTGGCGGGCAATATCGCCTACGCCCAGCCTCGGGACGACGCGCGCCTGGAGCAAGTGCTGCGCGCCGCAGCGCTGTGGGACTTTGTGCAAACCCTGCCACAAGGCCTGGACACCCCGGTGGGCACCAACGGCTCCAAACTCTCAGGTGGTCAGCGCCAGCGTCTGGCCATTGCCCGCGCGCTCTACAAAGATGCCCCCGTCTGGATCTTCGATGAAGCCACCAGCGCCCTGGACAGCGACAGCGAACGCGCCGTGCAGCAGGCCCTGGAACAGTGGCAGGGCAAGAAAACCCTCATCGTCATCGCGCACCGCCTCTCCACCGTGCGCCATGCCGACTGCATCCACGTGCTGGGCCATGGCCGGCTGCTGGAGTCCGGCACACACGAAGCGCTGATGGCGCAATCTGGCGTGTACGCCGGCTTGGTATTGATGCAGCACGAGTGAGCCGCAGCTAAGCCGTTTGCTGCGCCACAAAGCCCGCGCCGCGGGAGGCCACTTGGGCGGGGTCAAAGCCCTCGGTGTGGTTGGGCCAGCCGAAGAAGCGCAGCACTTCCTCGCGCCGCTCCAGGGTGTCGCGCATGCCCAGCATGATGAGCTCGCGCGTGTACGAGGGCTCAAACAGCAAATAGCTGGCCAGGGCGGTGCCGCTGGCGCGTTGGCCTTTGACGTTCACCCCCACGCCGCGCAGCAGGCCGCGAATGGGCAGAGGCAGGCTCTCGAAATGCTCGGCGGCCAGGTCGTCAAGGCGCCGACTGGGGGCGATGAGCATTACGTCAATGGGTTTGAGCGCGGTGCCATGGCGCGCGCCTGGCGGCAGCAATGACAGGGTGTGGTTGATGCGCTGCAGGCGCTCTACGTCGACCGAGAGCGCATCCAAAAAGATGTTGGACAGCGCATGCCCGGCGATTTGCGCCAGCGTGGGTGCGCCGTGGGACTGGCCAGCGCGCACCTGCAGCTGGCCGATTTCCTGCATGCGCCCGGCCCCCACCACCAAGATGCGCTCCGCGCCCAAATGCACGGCGGGCGAGACCGGGGAGCTCTGGCGCATGGAGCCGTCGCCAAACCACTGGCGCTCGTCGCCCAGCACCAGAGGCTCGGGCGGGAAGATGAAGGGAATGGAGGAGGAGGCCAGCAAGTGCGAGTGGTTGATGTCGGCCGGCACGGCCACGCGGTTGGTGCGCAGCCAGGGCGAGACAGGTTCACTCGATTGATAAAAGGTGACGTGCTGGCCCGATGAGTAAGAAAAGCCCGTGACCGACAGCGCCTTGAGCGCGCCACTGCTGAGCATGCGCGGCACGCGGTGCAGGCGCACCCAGCGCGTGAGCAGCTCACGCAGCGGCGCGTTGTCCAGGAGGCTGCGCGGCTGGCTGCGGCGCCAGCGCGCCAGCGCCCAGCCCAGGCTCATCATGGTCAGCCAGCGTGCGCCGGAGCGCACCACGCCCAGGGAATCGGCGGCGTAGACCTGATCCACGTGCAGGTTCTGCCACATGTGCATGAGGCCATCGACCGCGCCGCAGAAATCGTCGGCCTCGCTGGCCAGCGTGCAGGCGTTGATGGCCCCGGCCGAGGTGCCCACGATGACCTCAAAAGGCGAAATCGGCTCAGCCGCGGCATTACGCCGCAGCTGGGCAATGGCCGCCAGCACCCCCACTTGGTAGGCCGCACGCGCGCCGCCACCGCTGAGCACCAGGCCGGCGCGGCGGGTTTTGGGCGGCTGCGCCTCAAAACGCGAGGCGCTGAGCGCGGCATTGGGTTCTATCCAGGGCGGAGCGGGCATGGGGCCAGCTTACGCCCCCTGCCCCACGCTCGAGGGTGAAAAATCCGCGCCAATGCCGTCCAAATCGAGGCCTTGTGGCGGCCAAGACGCGCTGCGGGATTTAGCCCGCGTTGTCGTAAATGATCTCAGCCTGGGCCAGGTGTTGCAGGGCTTCGTCGCAGGGCCAAAAGCGCGCGTCGCCGCGCAGCTCCAGCTCGGCCGTGGCGCCTTCGCGCTGGATGGGAATGCGCAGCTGCAGCCCCTGGCGCACAGTGCCCTGCTCGGTTTGCACCTCGCGTGCGGGCCATTGGCGCAGCAGCGCTTGCACCGTGGCTGCGGGGCAGTTGCGTGCGGTGCGCACAAAGCGGCCCAGGCGGGCGCGGGCCTCGGTGAGGCTGTAGAGCTGCTGCACGTTCATGCGCAAACCGCCGCTGAAGCGGTCGTTTTGCACACGGCCCACGGCCACCACCAGCTCGTCGTCCGCCAGCAAGTCTTTGTGCTGGTTGATGGTTTCTTCGTTGGCCACGGCGTCGATGCGGTGGGTTTTGTCGTCCAGCTGGAACAGCGCCGCGCGGCCGCGGTTGCCGTTGATGATGCGCAAATCCCCAATCACGCCGGCCACCATCACCGGCTCGCGGCTGTCTTGCAGGTCCACGATGCGGCGGCGCACCATGCGCGAGAGCTCGGCCTCGGCTTGGTCGAACAAATGGCCGGAGAGGTAGTAGCCAATGGCCGTTTTCTCCATGCTCAGGCGCTCTTTGACGCCCCACTCGGGCAGCTCCACCAAGGGCGGCTCGGCCGTGGAGGAACCGTGCGTGTCGTCGAAGTCGAACAGCCCGCCCTGGTTGACGTTGGCGGCCAGGTTGTCGGCGTAGGTGTAGCCCAGCGCCACCGAGGCCAGCAGCGCCGCGCGATTGGGCTCAACGCGGTCAAACGCACCGGCTTTGATGAGCGCCTCCACCACGCGCTTGTTCACCGACTTGCGGTCCACACGCGCACAGAAATCAAAGAAGCTCTTGAAGGGGCCGCCTTCAGCGCGCGCGGCCATGATGGCCTCGATAGCGCCCTGCCCCGTGCCCTTGATGGCGCCCAAGCCATAGTTGATGAGCTTGTTGGACAAGGGCTCAAACCGGTAGACACCGCTGTTGACGCAGGGGCCATCGAAAGCAATGCCAAAAATCTTGGCATCGTTGAGCAACACCTTGAGCTTGTCGGTGTCGTCCATTTCGATGGTCATGTTGGCGGCGTAGAACTCCGCTGTGTAGTGCGTCTTGAGCCAGGCCGTGTGGTAGCTCAACAGCGCATAGGCCGCGGCGTGCGACTTGTTGAAACCGTAGCCCGCGAACTTCTCCATCAGGTCAAAGACCTCGTCGGCCTTGACCTGGTCGATGCCCTTCTCCGCCGCCCCCTTGCGGAAGATCTCGCGGTGCATGGCCATTTCCTCGGCCTTCTTCTTGCCCATGGCACGGCGCAGCATGTCCGCGCCGCCCAGGCTGTAGCCGCCCAGCACCTGCGCGGCCTGCATCACCTGCTCCTGGTAGACGAAAACGCCGTAGGTCTCTTCCAGCACCTGGCCCAGCAGCGGGTGGGGGTAAGAGATGGTTTCCTTGCCATGCTTGCGCGCCACGAAGGACGGGATCAGGTCCATCGGCCCTGGGCGGTAGAGCGACACCAGCGCGATCAAATCTTCAAAGCGCGAGGGCTTGGCATCCTTGAGCAGACGCTGCATGCCCGGCGATTCAAACTGGAACACGCTCTCGGAATAGCCGTCCCCGAAGAGCTTGAAGACTTTGCCGTCGTCCAGCGGCACTTTGGCCCAGTCGAAATCGTGGCGCTGCGGGTGGCGCGCGACGATGAACTGCTTGGCCAGCTCCAAAATGGTCAGCGTGGCCAGGCCCAAGAAGTCGAACTTCACCAGGCCAATGGCCTCGACGTCGTCCTTGTCGTACATGCTCACCGCGCTGGTGGAGCCCGGCTGCTGGTACATGGGGCAGAAGTCGGTGATCTTGCCCGGTGCGATCAGCACGCCGCCGGCGTGCATGCCGATGTTGCGCACCATGCCTTCAACCCGTGCGGCCAGCTTCAGCAGCTCAGCCACTTCCTCTTCCTGCTGCTCGCGCTCCTCGATTTCGGGCGCCTCGTGGCGGGCGTAGATGACCTTGGCTTTGTCCGGGTCGAAGTCCGGCGGCAGCTTGGCCAGCGTGACGGTTTTGCCCGGTGGCGCAGGAATGAGCTTGGCGATGGAATCCACATGCCCAAAGCCCATGCCCAGCACGCGGCCGATGTCGCGCAGCGCGGCCTTGGCCGCCATGGTGCCGAAGGTGGCAATCTGGCTGACTGCGGGCAGGCCGTATTTGTCTTTGACGTAGTCGATCACCCGGTCTCGGTTGCCCTGGCAAAAGTCAATGTCAAAGTCGGGCATGGAGACCCGCTCAGGGTTCAAGAAACGCTCGAACAGCAGGTTGTATTTGAGCGGGTCCAGGTCGGTGATGAGCAGCACATAAGCCACCAGCGAACCCGCACCCGAGCCCCGGCCCGGCCCCACGGGGCAGCCGTTTTGCTTGGCCCAGCGGATGAAGTCACCCACGATGAGGAAGTAGCCAGGGAAGCCCATCTTGATGATGGTCTCGAGCTCAAACTCCAGGCGCTGCACATAGCGCGGGCGCTGCGCTTCGCGCTGCTGCGCGTCGGGGTAGAGCTGGAGCAGCCTCTCCTCCAGCCCCTCATGCGAGAGCTGGCGGAAGTACTGGTCCATCGGCATGGGCGTGCCGTCGTCCTGGATGGGCGTGGGGAAATTGGGCAGCTGCGGCTTGCCCAGCACCAGCACGACGCTGCAGCGGCGCGCAATTTCCACGGTGTTGGCCACGGCGCTGGGCACATCGGCAAACAGCGCCTCCATCTGCGCCTGGGTTTTGAAATGCTGATCGGGCAAAAAACGCTTGATGCGCTTGGGGTTGGCCAGGGTTTCGCCCTCGGCAATGCACACGCGCGCCTCGTGAGCGTCAAAGTCCTCGGGCGTGAGGAACTGAATCGGGTGCGTGGCCACCACGGGCAGCTGCAGTTCCGCCGCCAAGGGCACGAGCTGGCGCACCAGCGCGTCCTGCCCGGGCAGGCCCGCGCGCTGCAGCTCCACATAAAAACGGCGCGGAAAGAGCAGTGCCAGCTGCTTTGCTGCGGCCAGGGCGCGCGGCCTGTCGCCCGCCACCAGGGCCTGACCCAGCGGCCCGTGTTGCATGCCCGAGAGGCAGATCAGCCCCTCGCCCAGTTCCTGCAGCCATTCCAGCTTGACGAGGGCCTGGTTGCGCTGCACGTTGGTGATCCAGGCGCGCGACAGCAGCTCGCTGAGGTTGAGGTAGCCCTGCGTGCTTTGCACCAGCAGCAGCACGCGGCTGGGGGGGCGGTCTGCCGCATCGGGCTCCAGCCACACGTCTGCGCCCAGCACCGGTTTGACGCCGTTTTTGCGGCAGGCGTTGTAGAACTTGACCGCGCCAAACATATTGGCCAGATCGGTCAAAGCCAAGGCCACTTGGCCGTCTTTGGCGGCCGCCTTGGCCGCGTCGTCGATACGCAAGGTGCCGTCAACGACGGAGAACTCGGAGTGGGTGCGCAGGTGAACAAATGCCATGGGGCGCGATTGTAGGCAGCCCCCTGGGCGCCGCCGCCCTTGCCGCACGCGCCAAAGGCGACCGCTCGCAAACTCTTTTGTTGGACTTTTCGCCTGGGCTTGCCCTGGGCTGGCCATCAAGCTGGTTAAGCTGCCGCCACATCCACCAGCACCTGCCGCTTGTGCGGCCGCTTTGTATGGCACCACACCTCCAACGCTCTGCCCTTTTGAGCCTGGCCACCCTGGCGGGCTTGCTTTGTGCCGCGCCCCTTGCCGCGGCCCAAACCCAAGCGCAAAAGCCGCCCCGCACCGGCGCGGATGTGCTGGCGCAAGCCCCTGCGGAGCATTGGTGCGACGTTGCACCCGACAACCTGCTCGTCATGACGCTGCCGCAAGGGCGCGTGCTCATCGAGCTGGCCGAGCGTTTTGCGCCTCAGCATGTGGCCAATATCCGCGCACTGGCACGCAACCACTACTGGGACGGTCTGAGCGTGCTGCGCGTGCAGGACAACTATGTGGCGCAGTGGGGCGACCCCAACGATGAAGACGCCACCAAAGCGCGGCCCAAGGCCGGCGCGCGCGCCAAGCTGCCCGCAGAGTTTTCGCTGCCACTGGCGGGCTTGCCCCTCACGCCGCTGCGCGATGTGGACGGCTGGGCCCCCGTGGCGGGGCATGTGGAGGGCTTTCAAGTGGCCGCCAATCCGCAAAGCGGGCGCGCCTGGCTGGCCCATTGCTACGGCGTGGTGGGCGCAGGCCGGGGCGACACGGTGGACTCCAGCACCGGTGCTGAGCTCTACGCCATGCTGACACCAGCACGCGGGCTGGACCTCAACATCACCGTGGTGGGTCGCGTGCTGCAGGGCATGCACTGGCTGGCAGCCCTGCCGCGCGGCACCGGAGCTATGGGTTTTTATGCCTCGCCCGAGCAACACACCACCATCCAGCACATTCGCCTCTCCAGCAGCCTGCCCGAGGCGGAGCGCCCGCGCCTGCAGGTGCTGCGCTCCGACAGCAGCAGCTGGCAAGAGTGGCTGCAAACACGCCGCCAGCGCGGTGGCTGGTTTGTGCACAGCCCCGGCTATGTGGACCTTTGCAGCGCCAGCGCACCGGTCCGCGAGGCACCACCGACTGCCCAGCCCTGAGGCCTTCTTGCATAGCAAGTCCTGGCCCAGGCCTAGGGGAAGCGCGCCCCACGATCGCGGGAGTAAGCACCTCTCCTTTGCGTCTGTCGAGCTTGACAATGCGCCAAGCCCCAACAGACGGGCCTCTTAGAATGATTTCATGCGTAGTTTCGCCCTTGCTACCGGTTGCCATGCCACCGCGCACTGACCCCGCCCATCAGCGCCCCAGTGGCGTGGTCGCGGTCGCGGTGTGGCGCATGCTAGGTTTGATGCTGCTCGGTCTGGCCTTGTGTGCCATGGCTTTCCGTGCGCCACAGCGGGACCTCACTTCGCTGGTGCCACGCTGGGCGCCTGCGCCGTCTGACTTCATTGAACTTCGCCTGCCCGGTACAAGCACGCCGCAACTGTTGCATGTGCGCGATCAAGGCCCCGCGGGCGCGCGTCCACCGCTGCTCTTGCTGCACGGCCTGGGCTCAAGCCTGCACAGCTGGGAGGGCTGGGTGGCGCAGCTGCAAGGCCGCTACCGTGTCATCACCGTCGATCTGCCAGGTCTGGGCCTGAGTGGTCCCTCGCCACAAGGCCGCTACAGCACCGAGGAAGACCTGAACTTCATCACGGCCTTGATGGCCCAGCTCAAGCTCGACCGCGTGGTGCTGGGCGGGCACTCGCTGGGCGCGCAGCTGGCTTGGCAATTCGCGGCCAAACACCCTGAACGCGTTGAGGCGTTGGTGCTGGTCAACGGTGGCTGGCAGCAGCCCTCGGCGCTGCAGCACCCGCCCATTGGCTTTCAGCTGCTGGGGCTGGACGCCCTGCTCTCACCGCTGCTGAACGACATCTTGCCCCGGCCTTTGTTGCGGCAAACACTGCAGCAGTTGTGGGGAGACCCCAGCGCCGTCAGCAGCGAACTGGTGCAGCGCCACTACGAGCTGATCCAACGACAAGGTCACCGCGAGGCCCTACGCCAGCGCTGGCAGGTGCTGCGAGCCAACCCCTCGGAACCTTCGACGGTTTCACAAACTCCGACCCTGATCCTTTGGGGCGAGCGCGACACCTACATTCCCCAACAAGCCACGCGTGATCTCACCGCGTCTTGGCCCCACAGCCGCTGGCATACCTTTGCACATTTGGGGCATATGCCACAGGAAGAAGATCCTCGCGCCAGCGTGGAGCCCGTTCTTGAGTTTTTGCACTCGCTCAAACCCTGATGCTCTAGCGATCAGGGACAGCGCACTATCCACCCTTTCCACCTCACCCCAGCAACCACAGGAGAGTACATGCAACGTCGACACCTCATCGCCCAAGGCGCGCTTGCTTTGGCCATGGCCATCAGCGCATTCAGCACCGCTCATGCCCAATCACCGGAGTGGAAAAAAATCCGCATCGGCGTGGAAGGTGCATACCCCCCCTTCTCCGAGGTTGGCCCGGACGGCAAGCTCAAGGGCTTTGAAATCGATCTGGCCAATGCCCTTTGCGCTGAAATGAAGGCTGAGTGCACGCTGGTGCAACAAGACTTTGACGGCCTCATCCCCGCGCTGCAAGCGCGCAAGGTCGACGCCATCATTGCCTCCATGTCCATCACGGACGAGCGCAAAAAAGTCATCGCCTTCTCCAACTCCTACTACAACATGCCCGCACGCTTTGTGGCGCGCGCCGATGCCAAGCTGGAAATCTCTCCCACCGGCCTCAAAGGCAAGAAGATTGCCGTGCAACGTGCCACCATCCATGAGCGCTTTGTCTCTGAGGTGTTCAAAAACAGCCAAATCGTGCGCTACGCCACCCAGGACCAAGCCTTCCTGGACCTCAAGTCAGGCCGAGTGGACCTGACGCTGGCTGACCTGGTTGCTGCCGACACCGGATTTCTGAAAACGCCGGGCGGCAAGGGCTTTGCCTTCGTGGGCCCCAACTTTGAAGACCCGAAATACTTCGGCACCGGCGTAGGCGCTGGCCTGCGCAAGCTCGACGAGAAGACCTTGGGCAAGAAGATCAACGACGCCATCGCTGCTGTGCGAGTCAATGGCACCTTCAAGAAGCTCAACGACAAGTACTTCGAGTACGACATCGCCCCCAAGAAGTAAAGAAAACGGTTGTCGAAGATGTTGTATGGCTATTTGCACAGTCTGATCGAGGGCGCAGGAGTCACCCTCGGGGTGGCTCTGAGTTCCATGTCTCTGGCCATGGTGTTGGGGCTGGTGGGCGCGCTCTGCAAGCTCTCGCGCTGGGCAGTCTTGCGATTGCCTGCCACGGCCTACACCACGGTGATCCGCGGTGTGCCTGACTTGTTGTTGATGCTGTTGGTGTTTTTTGGCGGCCAGGTTGCCGTCAACGCCATCGCAACAGCCCTGGGGCATGACGAGTACGTGGACATCAACCCCTTTTTGGCGGGCATTCTGACCATTGGTTTCATCTTCGGCGCCTATCTCACTGAGGCTTTTCGTGGCGCTTTCCTGGCAGTTCCGCCAGGGCAGCGTGAGGCCGGTCAAGCCTATGGCATGAGCCCTTGGCAGATTGCGTGGCGCATCACCTTTCCACAGATGTTTCGTCACGCGCTGCCGGGCTTGTCCAACAACTGGCTGGTCTTGATCAAGAGCACCGCCATTGTTTCGGTCATCGGCCTCTCAGACCTCATGACACGGGGATCCCAAGCCGCAGGGGCTACGCGGGAGCCCTTTGTGTTCTATACCGCTGTTGCGTTGATCTACTTGGTATTCACCTCAGCTTCTGAGCTGTTGTTTGATCGCTTGCAAAAGCGTCTGTCCATTGGCGTCAAGGGGCACACGCTATGAACTGGAACATCATTGCCGAGCAGCTGCCGATGTACTTTTCTGCAGCACTGGTGACGCTGCAGCTGCTAGCTACATCCCTGCTGCTGGGCTTGGTGGCGGCCATTCCGCTTGCCGTGCTGCGGGCTCTGCCTATCCCCTGGGTGTCGCGCCCAATTTGGCTCTACACCTATGTGTTTCGCGGCACCCCTATGCTGGTGCAGCTCTTTCTCATTTACTACGGCCTGGCGCAATTCGCCTGGATGCAAAACAGCGCCCTGTGGCCCTACTTCAGCTCGCCATGGTTTTGCGCTTGCCTGGCTTTTGCGCTCAACACCTGCGCCTACACGGTGGAGATCATTGCTGGGGGCATTCGTGCAATGCCTGCGGGTGAGATCGAGGCGGCCAAGGCCATGGGCATGAGCCGCTGGGTGATGCTGCGCCGCATCGTGCTGCCCTCGGCGCTGCGCCGCGCCATACCGGCCTACAGCAATGAGGCCATCTTCATGCTGCATGGCACATCGCTGGCTTCTATTGTCACCATCTCAGACCTGACGAATGCCGCACGCGTGGTCAACAGCAGCTACTACATCCCCTTCGAGGCCTTCATCACCGCTGCAGCGTTTTACCTGACCCTGACCTTGGTGCTGGTGGCCCTTTTCCATCGCGCCGAAGCGCGTTGGCTCAAACCGCTCATGCCACGCTGATAGCCTACCCTAGGCGTCTGCATTGAGGCTTTGTGATTCATGCGCGAACAACGACACCCCCTCATCAGCCCCGTGCCCGGCACGCAGCGCGAGCTGCTGTCGCTGCACTATGGCCAGCCCGGGCGTGGACCCAAGGTCTATATCCAGACCTCCTTGCATGCCGACGAACTGCCCGGCATGTTGACCGCCTGGCATCTGCGCCAGCACTTCAACACGCTGGAGGCCCAAGGCGCCATCCGGGGTGAAGTCGTGCTGGTCCCCATGGCCAACCCCATAGGCGCCTCGCAGTGGTGGCAGCAAGCCCATCTGGGGCGCTTTGAAAGCCTCAGCGGCGAGAACTTCAACCGCCACTACCCGGCCTTTGCCCTGGCTGCTGCGCAGGCAGCCCAAGCCCAGCTCAGCAGCAGCGACGCCGCTCACAACGTGAGCGTGCTGCGTCAAGCCCTCAAGGCGCAAGTGGCGGCCTACCGGCCGCACACCGAGCTGCAATCGCTGCGCCGCACGCTCTACCTGCTGGCTTGCGACGCCGACATCGTGCTGGACCTGCATTGCGACGCACAGTCGCTGATGCACCTCTACACCACCCCAGCCTGCTGGCCGCAGTGCGAGGCACTGGCCGCGGACCTGCAAGCCCCGCTGACCTTGCTGGCCGAAGAGTCGGGCGACCACCCGTTCGACGAAGCCTGCTCTGGCCCCTGGCAACAGTGGCAGCAACACTTCAACGGCGAGCACGTGCGCTTTCCCATTCCGCAAGCCTGCATGTCCACCACGGTGGAGCTGCGCGGCCAGCACGATGTGAACCATGAGCTGGCCCGTCAGGACGCCCAGGCCTTGCTGCACTACCTGGCCCGGCGCGGCGTGCTTGACCTCACGCCCCCGCCCTTGCCCAGTGCCGGTCAGGCGCGGCCTCTGGCTGGCTGCGAATTTGTCGAGACTCCGGTCGGCGGTGTTCTGGCCTATGTGTGCGAACTGGGGCGAGAGGTTCAAGCCGGTGAGTGCCTGGCGCACGTCATCGACCCACTCAGCGGCGTGCTGACCGAAATCGTGGCCCCCGTGGATGGGCTGTTTTTTGCGCGTGATGCGCTTCACTTGGTGTGCGCTGGAGCGCGCATTGCCAAAGTCGCCGGACGCAATCCCACGCGCAGCGGCAAATTGTTAGGAGCTCGTTGAGATGTCAGCCAGTCTGGTTGTAGAAGAGTTGCACAAGCGCTATGGAGAGCGCGAAGTGCTCAAAGGTGTTTCCCTCGCGGCCAAGCCCGGCGATGTGATCACCCTCATCGGCTCTAGCGGCTCAGGCAAAAGTACCTTCCTGCGTTGCATCAACTTGCTGGAGCAACCCTGGGAAGGCCGGCTGCGCCTGGGCGAAGAAGAACTCAAGTTGGTGCGCGACCGCGACGGCAGCCTCAAAGCCGCCGACGCCGCACAGCTACAGCGCTGGCGCTCGCGCCTGGCCATGGTGTTTCAGAACTTCAACCTCTGGGCGCACCGCACGGTGCTGGAAAACGTCACCGAAGTGCCCATCCACGTGCTGGGCATCCCCAAAGCTGAAGCCATTGAAAAAGCCGAAGCCCTGCTGGCACGCGTAGGTGTAAGCCACCGCAAGTCGGTCTACCCTGCGCAGCTCTCGGGCGGCGAACAGCAGCGTGTGGCCATTGCGCGCGCGCTGGCCGTGGACCCTGAGGTGATGCTGTTTGACGAGCCCACCTCGGCCCTGGACCCCGAACTGGTGGGCGAAGTGCTCAAAGTCATGCGCGACCTCGCGGCTGAGGGCCGCACCATGATCGTGGTCACCCACGAAATGGGCTTTGCCCGCGAAGTCTCCAACTACACCCTCTTCCTGCACCAGGGTAAGGTGGAAGAACAAGGCGCCCCAAAAGAAGTGCTGGTGCGCCCCCAAAGCGAACGCCTCAAGGCCTTCCTCAGCGGGGGGCTGAAGTAGGGGCACCACAGCCCCATCATTTTGGCAAGTTCAGTCTTGCTACTGAAATTTCGTGCTATAGTAGCAGACTCATCTGGAGAGATGGATGAGTGGTTTAAGTCGCACGCCTGGAAAGCGTGTGTGGGTTAATAGCCCACCGCGGGTTCGAATCCCGCTCTCTCCGCCAGATCAAAACCCAAGTGATGTATTCGTCACTTGGGTTTTTTCTTGGAATACGGGCGACACCAGGGTTGTCGCCGACCCCAAACCATCCCGCAACAATGCCTGACAGAAATTGCGCAAATGCTTGTAAGCCAAGCATTTGTCAGCGCCTATGCGCGCAATAAGATTCACGAAAACAAAAAGGCCACCTTGCGGTGGCCTTTTTCATGAGCGCTAAATTCCGGGGAATTTATGCGTAAATATGTTGGCGGAGTGGACGGGGCTCGAACCCGCGACCCCCGGCGTGACAGGCCGGTATTCTAACCAACTGAACTACCACTCCAGAATCGGCTTTACGTCGATTCAAAGAGCCTGACCAGAGCCAAACTCTCTATTTGGCGTCCCCTAGGGGATTCGAACCCCTGTTACAACCGTGAAAGGGTCGTGTCCTAGGCCTCTAGACGAAGGGGACTTTCACTCAATTGCGCACAGCAAAAGCTATGCAAATATGTTGGCGGAGTGGACGGGGCTCGAACCCGCGACCCCCGGCGTGACAGGCCGGTATTCTAACCAACTGAACTACCACTCCAGAATCGGCTTTACGTCGATTCAAAGAGCCTGACCAGAGCCAAACTCTCTATTTGGCGTCCCCTAGGGGATTCGAACCCCTGTTACAACCGTGAAAGGGTCGTGTCCTAGGCCTCTAGACGAAGGGGACATATTGAACCTGCGGCCCGCAAAGCAAATTTGGTGGAGGTAAGCGGGATCGAACCGCTGACCTCTTGCATGCCATGCAAGCGCTCTCCCAGCTGAGCTATACCCCCGAAATTCGGCATAGCGAGCCACAAGCTCATAATGTTGGCGGAGTGGACGGGGCTCGAACCCGCGACCCCCGGCGTGACAGGCCGGTATTCTAACCAACTGAACTACCACTCCTTATATCGAGATATATTATATCACCGATATATTCTGGCAATTTCAAAAATCACTGAATGATTTTTCAAGTATCGCAAAACTTGGCGTCCCCTAGGGGATTCGAACCCCTGTTACAACCGTGAAAGGGTCGTGTCCTAGGCCTCTAGACGAAGGGGACTAAACCTTCTTCCCGAACAGCGCGCCACCTGTGATGGTGGAGGTAAGCGGGATCGAACCGCTGACCTCTTGCATGCCATGCAAGCGCTCTCCCAGCTGAGCTATACCCCCTCAAGTGTGCAAACCTACCTTGCGGCTTGGTATTGCGTTCACCCTACGGCGCTGCGCTGTTCAAGCGAGAACGAGAGTATAGAACGTTTTTTACTGCTGACGCAAGCGTTTCACAACAATTTCTTTGTCGAACAACTCCAGCACCGCATCGACTGAGGGGGTTTGGGCGCAGCCACAGACCAAAACACGCACAGGCACAGCCAATTGCGGCATCTTCAGCCCATGCTCGCTCAAGGTTTCCTTGAACGCCGCAGCAATGTCCGCACGGGTCCATTGCGCCAGCGACTCAAAACGCGCTGCCAAGCTTGCCAATGCAGGTTTCGCAAGCTCAGTAAGGTGCTGTGCCAAATCATCCTGGCTAGGCTGCACCTGAGTTGCATACACGCTGGCCCAGTCAGCCAAAGCCACCGTGGTCGCGCAGCGGTCTTTGTACAAAGCGCAGATGGCTTCCAGCCGTGCCGGCGCGGCTACACCACGCTTGGCCAACTGCGCCTGCACCAGGCTGGCCAGGCGTTGATCGTCGGCACGCTTGATGTATTGAGCATTCACCCATTCAAGCTTGGCCGGATCCCATTGCGCCGGACTCTTGGACAGATGGCTGCCATCGAACCAAGCAACCAGCTGCTCGGGGCTGAAGAGCTCGTCGTCGCCGTGGCTCCAACCCAGACGCGCCAGATAGTTCAGCATGGCCTCGGGCAAATAGCCCTGCTCTTCGTAGGCGGTGACGCTGACAGCACCACGACGCTTGGAGAGTTTGAGCCCGTCGTCGCCAAGAATGACCGGGATGTGACCAAAGGCCGGGAGGCGTGCCCCCAAGGCTTCAAAGATATTGATCTGCCAGGGCGTGTTGTTGATGTGCTCGTCGCCTCGGAACACATGGGTGATGCTCATGTCCCAGTCGTCGACCACGACGGCAAAGTTGTAGGTTGGCACGCCCAGCGTGCCCGCTGGAGCGTCGGCAGCCGGGGGGCGAATGATGATCAGGTCATCAATTTCCCGGTTGTTGATGGTGATGGTGCCCTTGACCAAGTCTTGCCAGCTGACGTCACCTTCCAGCGGGTTTTTGAAGCGCACCACGGGCTGAACACCAGCAGGCACTGCTGGCAAGGTTTTGCCAGGCTCCGGGCGCCAGCGGCCGTCGTAGCGAGTTTTCTCGCCGCGCGCTTTCTGACCCTCGCGCATTTCATCGAGCTCCTGCGGCGTGCAGTAGCAGTAGTACGCCCGCCCCGCCGCAATGAGCTGCTGGGCCACGGCGTGGTACCGCTCTAGGCGCTGCATTTGATAGATCGGGCCTTCGTCGTAGTCCAAGCCCAGCCAGTGCATGGAGGCCAGGATTTGCTCGACAGAGTCCTGCGAGGAGCGGGCCACATCCGTGTCTTCGATGCGCAGAACGAACTGCCCACCGTGGTGTTTGGCGTATGCCCAGGAATACAGGGCGGTGCGGGCCGTCCCCAGGTGCAAAAAGCCTGTGGGCGACGGTGCGATGCGGGTGCGAATGGGAGGAATAGCGCTCATGCCTGATTCAGTGTGGTGAGCCCGCGCTGCAAGTCATCGCAGATGTCCTGCACATGCTCCAGACCAACGGCCAGACGGATCAGGCCTTGACCAATGCCTGCGGCTTGGCGTTGTTCTTCGGAGAGTCGACCGTGCGATGTGGTCGCGGGGTGGGTGATGAGAGATTTGGTGTCGCCCAGATTCGTGGCGATGGACAAGACCTGAGTGCTGTTGATGACGTGAAACGCCGCAGCACGTGCAGCCTCCGGGCTATCGGCACGCACGTCAAACGACACCACAGCACCGCCCAACCCGCCTTGCTGGCGCATGGCCAACTCGTGTTGCGGGTGGGATGCCAAGCCCGGGAAGTAAACCCGCGAGACTTGAGGCTGTTGTTCGAGCCAATGCGCCACCGCCAGGGCGGCTTCGCTTTGGGCCCGCATGCGCAGCGCCAGGGTTTCCAGGCCCTTGATCAACACCCAGGCATTGAAGGGCGAGAGCGTCATGCCCGCGGTGCGCACAGTGGGGCCAAACACATCGCGAATCAAGGCGTTGGAACCGCACAGCGCGCCGCCCATGACGCGTCCCTGCCCGTCCAAATACTTGGTGGCGGCGTGCATGACGAGGTCGGCGCCCAGCTCCACCGGGCGCTGCAGTGCAGGCGAGCAAAAGGTGTTGTCGACCGCCAGCAAAGCGCCTGCCGCGTGGGCGATGTCCGCCAAGGCGGTGATGTCGCACACTTCGGTCAAGGGATTGGTGGGCGTCTCGGCAAAGAACAGCCGGGTATTGGGCTGCACGGCCTCGCGCCACTGCGCCAGATCGGTTTGCGAGACAAAGCTGGTCTGCACACCGAACTTGCCAAATTCCTTGGCAAAGAGATTGAGTGTGGAGCCAAACACAGAGCGCGAGCACACCACATGGTCGCCTGCTTTGAGCAAGCCCATGATGATCAGCAAGATGGCGCTCATGCCCGTGGCCGTGGCCACACAGGCCTCGGTGCCTTCCAAGGCCGCCAAGCGGGCTTCAAAACTGCGCACCGTCGGGTTGCTGGTGCGCGCGTAGGTGAAGTCCTCCGAATTGGCAAAACGCTGCGCCGAGGTTTGTGCATCGGGCTGCACAAAGGCGCTGCTCAGAAACAGACCTTCGCTGTTTTCGCCATGTTGGCTCGGTGGCAGCGCCGTGCGCACCGCCAGCGTTTCACGGCGCAAGCCAGGGGGCAAAGGGCGACGATCGGGGGTGGGTGCGTTGGCGCTCATGTGGATTCCGTTCCGCTTTGCAAAGCCAGGCGACTGCGAGCGGCGCCGTCTTCCTCATCGCCCTGGGAGCTGCGTTGCTGGGCAATGACCGCGAAGTCCTCGGCGGAAACATCACCCGTGATGTAGCTGCCATCAAAGCAAGAGGCCTCAAAGCCCCTAAGCTGCGGGCACAAGACCCCCACCACACGTTTCATGGCATCAACGTCTTGGTAGATCAAAGCATCGGCACCGATGTACTGACGCACTTCCTCAATGGTTCTCCCGTGCGCAATCAATTCACTCTTGGTGGGCATGTCGATGCCGTAGACGTTCGGGAAACGCACCGGAGGAGCCGCAGAAGCGAGGTAAACCTTATTGGCTCCAGCCTCGCGCGCCATTTGCACGATCTCTTTGGAGGTCGTGCCGCGCACGATGGAGTCATCCACCAGCAGCACGTTACGGCCCTTGAACTCCAGACCAATGGCATTGAGCTTTTGACGGACCGATTTTTTTCGTGCGCCCTGCCCTGGCATGATGAAGGTACGCCCCACATAGCGGTTCTTCACAAAACCTTCGCGATAGGGCTTGCCAATACGGTGAGCCAGCTGCATAGCCGATGGACGGCTGGACTCCGGGATGGGAATCACAACATCAATCTCGCTAGGCGGGATGGTTGAGATCACGCGCTGCGCCAGCGTCTCGCCCATGTTCAGGCGCGCCTGATAGACGGAGATGCCATCCATCACCGAGTCAGGCCGCGCAAGATACACGAACTCAAACATGCAAGGGTGGAGCTGCGGATTCTCTGCACATTGGCGGCTGTGGATTTGGCCATTGATATCAATAAAGATGGCCTCGCCTGGAGCAACGTCACGCAGCAGTTTGTGCCCCGTCCCCTCCAGAGCCACGCTTTCGCTGGCCACCATGATTTCACCTTGCTCGGATTCACCAAAACACAAGGGGCGAATGCCGTAAGGGTCACGAAATGCCAGCAAGCCCTGACCCGCAATCAACGCGATCACACCATAGGAACCCTTGATGCGCTTGTGCACCGCGGCAACAGCGGCAAATACCGCATCAGGCGTGAGTGGCACGGCATCGGCAACGCGCTCCAGCTCATGCGCCAGCACATTGATCAGCACCTCGGTGTCACTCTCGGTGTTGATGTGACGGCGGTCGATTTCGAACAACTCGTCTTTCAACGCATGCGCGTTGGTGAGATTGCCGTTGTGCACCAACACAATGCCGTAGGGCGCATTGACGTAAAAAGGCTGAGCTTCCTCTTCGCTATAGGCGTTCCCCGCCGTGGGGTAGCGCACCTGCCCCAGCCCAATGGTGCCGGGCAAGGCTCGCATATTGCGGGTACGGAACACATCACGCACCATGCCGCGCGCCTTGTGCATAAAGCACTTGTTGCCTTGCATAGTCACGATGCCTGCTGCATCTTGGCCGCGATGTTGCAACAGCAACAGCGCGTCATAGATGAGTTGGTTGACCGGCGCCTTAGAAATCACACCGACGATGCCGCACATGCCTTAGTCCTTCTCAGAATGCTCAAACGTTAGATCGCCATGGGGGCTTGTGACTCCCGAGGCGACAAATACTGCTGCACGGCCGGTGGCACCCAGGGCTTGAGCCCCGAAAGGCCAAGCTGTAACCACGGCACCCACTGCGACGATTGCCAAGCCTGCCAATTTACCGCGGGCGTCATGCCCACCAACACAACCAGCAGCAGCGACAACAAAAAAGCTCTCAACGCACCAAACACCGCACCACCCATGCGGTCCAGCACATTCAGTGGCGTGGCGTGCAGCAGTGCACGGACCACCTTGGCCGCCAAGCCCCACAGCACCAAAATCAGCAATGCACTCAGCACCCACGCCACCACCAGCGTGGCGCCCTGTCCCATGGGCATGGCCGGCAAATTCGCAGCCACCAGAGGCTGCAGAAAAGGTGCGGCAAAGTAGGCCGCCACCCAGCCCAACAGAGACAGCAGCTCAAAAGTCAAACCGCGCCAAAACCCCAATACCACGGACAGGCCAAGCCCACCCCAAAACGCAATGTCTATCCATGCCATGAGTGAAATCACAGCGTCAGCACGGCAGAGCCAAGCCCAGCGCTGCGCAAACGGGCGGCGGCTTTGTCGGCCTCATCCCGAGCGGCATAGGGCCCGATGCGCACACGCACGCGCTTGCCTTGAGCCGTTTCAATGGCTTGGGTGTAGGTCTTGAAGCCCATGCGCTCGACCTTGTCGCGCAGCTCTTGAACCGATTTGCTATCGCTGAATGCACCGATTTGAACGATGTAGCGCCCTGTCTGCGCGGGCTTGGCGGCCGTGCTAGCGGGGTCCCGGCCTTCCAGCAAAGCGCGAGCGCGTTCTTGTGATTGGGCGTGCTCGTCACGCTTGGCTTGAACGGGCGGCGCTTCACGCTTGGGCTCCGTCACAGCGCGTGGTGCGGGCTCTGCAGCAGGCCGCTCGGCGCGCGGCGCGGCTTTTTCACTGGGCCGTGCGGCAGGCTTGGCGACCTCTTGTTCTGCCACGCGTGTTGCTGTGGCAGGTTTTTCTTTGACGGGGTGCGCGCTGGCTGCGGATGCGCGGGGCGCAGCAGCAAGCGCTTGAGCGCTCGATGCAGGCTTCTCAGGAGGCACAACTTCCCGGCCTGCGCCGTGCAAGTCTTCCATCACCACCTCAGGCGCGGCGGGTGCATGCGGCTGGCGGCTGGCCGCCGCCACCGGCGGCAACACAGGGGCCACGGGAAGGCTGGCGGTCTTGACCTGCGCAACAGGCGCAGGCACCTCGACAGCCGCTTGTTGCGGCAAGTTCAGTGGCAAGTCAGCGGGAATTGGGCGCGGCTTGGTTTCAAAAACCATGGGGAAAACAATCAGCGCCGCCAGCACCAGCACCGCAGCGCCAATGAGCCTGTGACGGGCCTGCATGCGCAGCTGTTGCAGGTCTTGCGCCATATCAGCACCGGCCCGGTTGCTGCTGCCCTCACCTTCACCGCGCCTGAAGAAGCTCCACCAGCCCATCGTGTCTCAACCTTTTTGCAGAGTATTCAGCGCCCAAGAGCAGGCCATGCACACAGACCCCAAGTCAGCAAGGCCAGGCGCCAAAACCACGCACAAACGCCTGGGGAGATGAACCGACCCTAGCCACCCGCGGCAGGGGCTGAAGCCGGATCGGAGCGGCCCGCACCCTCACCCAGGCGCGGCAAGCCATTGGCCAAGATGCCACCCACGGTAAAGAAGGAACCGAAGGCCAAAATTCTATCAGCGGGCCCCACTTGAGCTGTTGCGGCATTGAGGGCGCTCATGGGGCTGTCGTGGGTGCTGACACTCAGTCCACCAGGTGTTTTGAGCAGCTGTTGCGCGTCGAGCTGCCGCAGCTGCTGGGCCAGGGCTTCTGCACTGGCCGCACGGGGCAGCGGCAAATCGCAGCAGTGCCAGTGGTCCACCAGTGGCGCCATGCGCTGCATGATGGCTTGCAAATCTTTGTCGGCCATGGCACCAAAAATAGCGTGCGTGCGCGGGAAGAATCCCATTTGATCGAGGTTGTGCGCCAGCGCCGCCACCGCGTGCGGGTTGTGCGCTACGTCCAGCACCAGCGTGGGCGAACCCGCCACCACCTGGAAACGCCCCGGCAAGCTCACCAAAGCCAGTCCCGAGCGCACGGCTTGCGCGCTTACAGGCAGCCGCTCGGCCAAAGCCTCAAGCACGGCCAACACGCCCGAGGCGTTGAGCAATTGGTTCACGCCGCGCAGCGCCGGGTAGGCCAAGCCACTGAAGCGTTTGCTGCGCCCCGACCATTGCCACTGTTGGCGGTCGCCGCCATGCTGGAAGTCTCGTCCGAGCAAACGCACATCGGCACCGATGCGCGCCGCGTACTGCTCGATGGAGGCGGGAGCCACTGGATCAGACACCACAGCCGGGCGGCCGCTGCGCATGATGTGGGCTTTCTCCAGACCAATCGACTCGCGGTCCGGACCCAAGTACTCGGTGTGGTCGAGGTCGATGCTCGTGATCACGCTGCAATCGGCATCGATGGTGTTGACGGCATCCAGCCGTCCGCCCAGCCCCACTTCCAAAATCACCAAATCCAAAGGCTCACTGGCGAGCCGACGCAAAATCGCCAGCGTGGTGTGCTCGAAATAGGTCAGCGAGTGCGCGCCGCGAGCCGCCTCCACGGCCTCGAAATGCGGCAGCAAAGACGCCGCCTGCACCGGCTCCCCGCCCACCCGGCAGCGCTCCTGGAAATGCACCAGATGCGGCTTGATGTAGAGCCCCACGCGGTAGCCCGCCTGCAAGGCAATGCTCTCGAGCATGGCGCAGGTCGAGCCCTTGCCGTTGGTACCGGCCACCATGACCACCACGGTGTCGGGCGAAAAGCGCAAGCCCAGAGCATCGCGCACGGCGTTGACGCGCGTGAGCCCCATGTCGATTTCTTTGGGATGAGCGCGCTCGCAATGCGCCAGCCATTGGTCCAGAAGTTGCTGCGCCGCTGCGGGGCTGGCGCTGGCGTCAAACGCGGGGGGCAAGGTATCGGGCATGGTGAATCTCCCACGCAGCAGGGTGTGCAAAGGGCAAGGCAAAACAACAACGGCCAGACCGAGGGGTCTGGCCGTCACCCATCAAAGGCAGCGCTGGGCTGAACCTCAGGCCACAGCGTCAGCGCTTTGGCGCTGCAAGATGGCCAAGTTACGGGCGATGGTGTCGCGCAGCTCGCGGCGGTCGACGATCATGTCCACGGCGCCCTTCTCCAACAGGAACTCAGCGCGCTGGAAGCCAGGCGGCAGCTTTTCGCGCACCGTGTTTTCAATCACGCGTGGGCCGGCAAACCCGATCAGCGCCTTGGGCTCGGCAATCACGACGTCGCCCACGAAAGCAAAGCTGGCAGACACACCGCCCATGGTCGGGTCGGTGAGCACGCTGATGTAGGGCAGCTTGGCCTTGGCCAAACGCGACAGGGCCGCGTTGGTTTTGGCCATTTGCATCAGCGACAGCAAACCTTCCTGCATGCGTGCGCCACCCGTCGCGGTGAAGCAGATGAACGGTGTTTTTTGCTCCAGCGCCGTTTCCACGCCGCGCGCAAAACGCTCACCCACCACCGAACCCATGGAGCCGCCCATGAAGTCGAACTCGAAGCAGGCTGCCACCACGGGAATGGAGCGCACTGCGCCGCCCATCACCACCAGCGCGTCGGTCTCGCCCGTGGTATCCAACGCCTCTTTGAGCCGGTCTGGGTACTTTTTGCTGTCTTTGAACTTCAGCGGATCAACAGGCAAAACTTCCTGACCGACTTCGTAGCGCCCTTCCCCGTCCAAAAACGCATCCAGGCGCGCGCGCGCGCCAATGCGGTGGTGGTGGCTGCACTTGGGGCAGACGTTGATGTTTTGCTCCAAGTCCGTCTTGTAGAGCACGGTGTCGCATGAGGGGCACTTGATCCAAAGACCTTCGGGCACGGTGCGGCGCTGATCCGGGTCGGTCTGCTGGATCTTGGGGGGCAGAAGTTTTTCGAGCCAACTCATGGCGCAGTCCTCTCGTGTTGGGTGTGGGCAGACCTGGTTCAGGCGTCCAGCGCGGCGCGCACGTCTCGGATGAAAGCGGCGGCCTCTTGGGCGACATTATCGCGCGTCTGAGACTCCAGGCGCTGCACCAAGGCTGAGCCGATGACCACAGCGTCCGCATGGCGCGCCACTGCGGCAGCCGTGGCCCCGTCGCGAATGCCAAAACCCACGCCCACGGGCACCGAAACATGGGCTTTGATGCGCGGCACAGCCTGGGCCACAGCGTCGGTGTCAAGGTGGGCTGCGCCGGTCACACCCTTGAGCGAGACGTAGTAGACATAGCCGCTGCCCAGCCGCGCGGCTTGCTGGATGCGCGCATCGCTGGAGGTCGGCGCCAGCAGGAAGATGGGGTCCATCTCGTGGTCGCGCAGCAAGCTGGCAAAGCCCTCGCACTCCTCGGGCGGGTAGTCGACGATCAACACCCCATCCACCCCACAGGCTTGAGCGTCGCGCGCAAAGGCGGCCACGCCATAGCACTCCACGGGGTTGGCGTAGCCCATCAGCACCACCGGCGTGTGCGTGTTGCGCTGGCGGAATTGCTTGACCTGCTCCAGCACCAAGGACAGATTCATGCCACGCGCAAGTGCTCGCTCGCTGGCGCGCTGGATCACGGGCCCGTCCGCCATGGGGTCGGAAAACGGCACACCCAGCTCGATGACATCGGCTCCTGCATCGGCCATGGCCAGCATCAGCTCGGTCGTGGCATCCAGATAAGGGTCACCCGCCGTGATGTAGGGAATCAAGGCCTTGCGCCCAGAAGCGCTCAATTGGGCAAAGCAGTGGGCAATGCGGCTCATGCTGCACCTCCTTGAACCACGCGCACGGCCACACCGCCGCCTTTGACCGTCTGGCCTTGGCAGGTGGGTCGGCAGAAAAAGTCCGCGCCGGACAAATCGGCCACGGTGCCGATGTCCTTGTCACCACGGCCCGAGAGATTCACCAGCAAGTGCTGGTCGGGCCTCAGGGTGGGCGCCAACTTCACGGCGTGCGCCAGCGCGTGGCTGGACTCCAGCGCGGGAATGATGCCCTCGGTGCGGCAAAGGCGGTGGAAAGCCGCCAGCGCCTCGGCGTCGGTGATGCCCACGTATTCAGCCCGGCCGATGTCTTTGAGGTAAGCGTGCTCGGGGCCCACGCCGGGGTAGTCCAGCCCCGCAGAAATCGAATGCGTTTCGATGATTTGGCCGTGCGCGTCCTGAATCAAATAGGTTCGGTTGCCATGCAACACGCCAGGCGTGCCCGCTTGCAGCGTGGCGGCGTGCTTGCCGCTGGCCAGACCCTCGCCGGCCGCCTCCACGCCGATGAGGCGCACATCGCGGTGCTCGATATAGGGGTAGAAGATGCCGATGGCATTGCTGCCACCGCCCACGCAGGCAATCACCGCATCAGGCTGGCGGCCAATCTGCTGGGGCATTTGCTGCAGGCATTCATCACCGATGACGCGCTGGAAGTCCCGCACCATCATGGGGTAAGGGTGCGGACCCGCTACGGTGCCAATGATGTAGAAGGTCGACTCCACATTCGTCACCCAGTCGCGCATGGCCTCGTTGAGCGCATCCTTGAGGGTTTTGGAGCCCGACTCCACCGGCACCACGGTCGCACCCAGCAGCTTCATGCGGTAGACGTTGGGCGACTGGCGCTTGACGTCCTCCGAACCCATATAGACCACGCACTCCATGCCGAAACGGGCGCAAATGGTGGCCGTGGCCACACCGTGCTGGCCCGCGCCAGTCTCGGCAATCACGCGCCGCTTGCCCATGCGCCGCGCCAGCAGCGCTTGGCCAATGGTGTTGTTGACCTTGTGCGCGCCGGTGTGGTTCAAGTCCTCGCGCTTGAGATGGATTTGTGCACCACCGAGCTCCTGACTCAAACGCCGCGCATGGTAGATGGGGCTGGGACGACCCACGAAGTGCGCCAGCTCGTGCTGAAACTCAGCCACGAATTCCGGGTCTTTGCTGTAGTGGGCGTAGGCCTCACGCAGCTCGTCGAGTGCGTGAACCAGGGTTTCTGAAACAAAGCGGCCACCGTAATAGCTCTGCGAGCCATCAAGCGGATGAGCAATGGGGCCGAAGCGCCCTTGGGCGTCGGGTTGGGAATAGCTGGACATGAGAAAACCTCGCGGTGCAAAGGCGGCGGTCAGCCAAGGACCACCGACGGGTGTGTGAAGCGTGAATCAGCCTGCGTCGGCAAGCCGAACCGCAGCGCAGAAAGCCTGCATCAGCGCTGCGTTCTTGAGGCCTTTGGCCTCCTCAACGCCGGAGCTGACGTCAACGGCCCAGGGCCGCAGACGCCTCACACCATCGGTCACGTTGGCTGCACTCAACCCACCAGACAAAACGACCGGAGAGGGAACGCTTGGAGGCAGCAGTGACCAATCAAACACCTTTCCGCCACCGCCATAACCGTCGACAAAGGCGTCGAGCAAAATGGCTTGGGCACTCGAAAATTGAGCTGCGAAGTCTAGCAAATCAAAGCCCTCGCGCACACGTGCAGCCCGCAGATAGGGGCGTTGCCAGCGCGTGCAGGCGGCCTCGTCTTCATCGCCATGAAACTGCAGCGTCAGCTGCGGGATGGCGAGCACAGCCTCCTGGATGAGCTGGGGCTGGGCGTTGACAAACAAGCCCACCGGCGTGACAAACGGCGGCAACCGGCGCGCCAGCTCGGCTGCGCGCGCCACCGTCACCGCACGCGGGCTTTTGTCGTAGAAGACAAGCCCAATGGCGTCGGCGCCGGCAGCCACTGCGGCGTCCACATCGGCCTCGCGCGTCAGGCCACAGATCTTGATTCGGGTGCGGTTCACAGCGAGGTATCTCCTTGTCTTGGCGCAGGCGGCCTCAAGGCAGCCAGTCCATGGCGGCCACATGCTCGGGCAGCCCCAGATGGGCGTCGTAGTACGGCCCCACAAAGTAGAGCCCATCGGGCGCGAAGGTGGGCGCTGCAGCATCACGCGAGCGCGCAGCCAGCACCTCGTCCATCCAAGACGCGGGCCGCTGCCCAGAGCCCACAGCCACCAGGCAGCCCATCACATTGCGCACCATATGGTGCAAAAAGGCTGAGCCATCGAACTCAAAGCGCCAATAGGCGCCGCGCCGCTGCACCTCAATGCGCCGCATGACTTTCACGGGAGAAGCGGCCTGGCACTCTGATGAGCGAAAGGAGCTGAAGTCATGCTCGCCAATGAGGCGTTGAGCGGCGTCTTGCATGGCCACGCCGTCCAAGGGACGAAATATCCAGCCTGCAGCACCCTGCTCAATGGCTGGGCGCACAGCGGATTCCAGCAGCACATAGCAGTAGCGCCGCCCGCGCGCCCAGTTGCGCGCATGAAAGGCGTCGCCTGGAAAGGCGCACCACTGCACAGCAATATCGGGCGGCAAGTAGCGGTTGGTGCCGCGCACCCAAGAGAAAGGCTCGCGCACGGCATCGGTGTCGAAATGCACCACTTGGTTGAGGCCATGCACGCCGGTGTCGGTCCGGCCCGCGCAAAGGGTTCGAACGGGCCGGTCGGCAAAGCGGCTCAGTGCCAACTCCAGGGCATCTTGCACCGTGCCTCCACCGGGCTGACTCTGCCAGCCCTTGTAGGCACCTCCCCGATAACTGACCCCCAGGGCCACGCGCATAAGCACAACTCCCAAATGCCAAGGGGCGCACGGACTGGCCGAGCGCCCCTTGAGGCTTTGATTCACTCTGACTGAGCGCGGACTTTAGCTCAGCTCTTTGAGCATGGCCTGCGCCTTCTCTTGGATCTCGCCGCTGGAGCGCTGTATCAGCTCCTGCAGCACGTCGCGCGCACCTTCGCTGTCGCCGATTTGACGGAACTCCTCGGCCAAGTCCAACTGGCGTTGCAAGGCCTCGGGATCGTTGTCATCAAAGCCGCTGTCCAGATCCACACCCAGATCAGCGAAAGACACCGTACCCGAATCAATCACTGAGGGGCGGGCAGCCTCGGCAACCTTATCCAAACTGGCGGCCAAACCCGCCGGTGGCGTGGTTTCAGCGGGTTTTTCCAAGCCCAAATCAAGGTCTGCCAAATCAAAGCCCAACGAGGAATCGGACACCTGACGCGCCTCTACATCTATCGCGGCCTTTTGACCGTCGGCAAGCTGCGTCTCAGCCAGCTCTTCAAGGTCAAAGTCCAACCCTGGAAGCGCATCGCTTGCCACCTCTGCTTGGGGCTGTGAATCCGCCAGCTCAGTCACCAATGTCGCACCGCCGTCGTCCAGACTGGGCACACTCGGCAGTGCCGTCGCATTGGACTGGCCCAAATCCAAGTCCAGATCGACATCAGACAGCGCATCGACACGAACCGGCGTCACCCCCAATGGCACCGTCGACGGCGACAAATTGGTGGCGGGCAAGGTCGAGGCATTCATGGGCTCGGGACGTTGTTCTTCGTCATCGGCCACCACTGGAGCGCCACCCGGGCGGTAGAGCGGGTTGTCGGGGTCCAACTGCTGCCCCAAATCCTGCACTTTCGCCCAATCCTCGCCCTGACCTTGGGTCTCGGCATAGAGCTGGATGGCCAGCTGCTCAAAGGCTCTGACATCGCGCCGCTTGGCGTAAACCTCCAGCAGCTTGTGGCGTATGGCCAGGCGGTCTGGCGTGGCACGCAGCGCTTCTTTGAGAATTTCCTCGGCCTGCAAATCGCGGCCATAGGCCAGATACACATCTGCTTCGGCCACCGGGTCGACATCGCCAATGGCGTCGAGCTGACTCAAGGAGTAGCTCATGGAAGACTGAGAAGAGCCTCCCTCGCGCGTGTCCACCCGCTGCCCGCCGCTGACGCCAAAGAATGAGTCTGGCTGCAGACGGCTTTCGATAAAGCCGGTCTCACCCGGTGCCTGGAGTTGGCGACGCGCACGCCAACGCATCAAACCCAGACCTGCCAGCAATGCCACGAGCAAGCCCACCAGCGGCACCGCAAAATCACCCAGGCGGTCCATCAAGCCGTGTTCGGGCTCTGCAGCGGGTTGTGACTCCGGCAACGAGGCCGGCAGAGACGGCGCTGAAGCCTTTCGCGCAGGCTTGGAAGCGGGCTGAGACGCAGCCTGCGCCTCAGATGCCGGAGCTGCGGATGCGCTGGCCAGCGCCACAGGCGCTGCCAATCCCGCCGAAGCTGGCTGTGAGCTGGCAGCCCCAGGCGCGGGAGCAGTCGAGCCCACTTTGGCCGCCAGCTGCTTGAGCTCCTGGACGTTGCGAGACAGCTCGGCCACGCGAGAAGCAGACTCCTGCCGCTGAGTCTCCTTCGAAACGGCCACCTCAGAACTGGCAGCGCCAGGCTTGCTCAAGGTCAGGCGGTCAGGCGTGGCGGCGACAGCGTCACGGGCCTCTTTGACCGCAGGCTGCACGCGCCCTTTGAGTTGCTGATCGGGCGACTCCTGCCGCACCTTGGGCGCATGTGTCGCCAAACGTTCTTTATAGGCACCAAAGTCCGCCGAATGGCTTGCAATCTCTTGGCGCGCTTCGGGCTGAGGAATAGCACCTGCCACTTCGGCCGAGGGCACGCGCAACACAACACCAGCCTTGAGGCGGTTCATGTCTGCGCCCACAAATGCATCTTGGTTGTTGCGATAGAGGCCGACCAGCATTTGCTCCAAGGTCACCTCGCCGCTGCGCGTGCGCGTGGCCACGCGGTAGAGCGTATCGCCTGGGCGAACGAGGTACTGCTGAGTGCTGCTGGCAGGCTCACGCGCCTCCTGGCTAGGTGGCGCTGGCCGCGTCGGCGTGGGCCGAGCCGCTGGCGCGGGTTCCGCCGCCTTGGCCACAGGAGCTTCTTTGACCTGGGGGTTGCCCTGCTGTGCAGGCACTACAACGGGTGGTGCGGGCGGCTCTGCCAACGCAGCGCGCAAATTGCTGGGCGGGTCGAACAGCAGGGTGAACTCACGCACCAGCCGACCGCTGTTCCAGTTCATCTCGACGATCACGTCGACAAAAGGTTCCTGCACCGCGCGCTCACTGGTCAGCAGCAAGACCATGCGCCCATCACCGCGCTTGCGCAACTGAACCTGCGTGGAGGTCAGGAGTGAGTTGTAGTCCAGGCCGCTGAGCCGAAAAGCATCTGGCGAGGCAATGCGCGACACCAGGGTGGCTTGCTCGTCAGGCGAGATGGATTGAATCTCCACCTCGGCACGCAGCGGCTCACCCAGTGCGGACAGCACAGTGAGCTTGCCCAAACCCAGCGCCGAGGCTGCGGTGACCCAACTGCCCAAGGCGCAAGCCACTGCCAGCTTGCTCCAAGCAAATCGCGCGCGCGCGCAGGTGGTCATACTCAAGACTTCTCCCCATCCAGCGCGACGAGCCGCGGATTTTGCGCACCCCATAAATCGGTCATTTTTGGTATTGCTTTGCGCATGCTCCGCTGGGATTTAAAACGTCACCCGTCGCTTGTGCCGTGAATAACAACGGCGGCAAGCATAGCCGTTTCATCATCCAGCACGAACCAGAAATCAGCACAGGCGTGCCGGACTGTTCACCACCCGTTACCGCCATGTCGCATGAGGGCAACGGGTGGCTGCATCCGAATCAACGCTCAATGAGGATGCGCAGCATGCGGCGCAGGGGTTCGGCAGCGCCCCACAGCAGCTGGTCGCCGATGGTGAAGGCGCCCAGATAGTCCGGCCCCATGGCCAGCTTGCGCAGCCGGCCTACGGGTATGGTCATGGTGCCGGTGACCGCCACAGGCGTGAGATCTTGCAGCGTAGCCTCGCGCGTGTTGGGCACCACTTTCACCCAAGCGTTGTCCGCGGCGATCAAGGCTTCGATGTCCGCCAGCGGCACGTCCTTCTTGAGCTTAAAGGTCAGGGCCTGGCTGTGACAGCGCATGGCGCCCACGCGCACGCAAAAACCGTCAACGGGAATCGCAGCCGTGCCAAAACCCTCGCCCTGCCCCAGGATTTTGTTGGTCTCGGCCATGCCCTTCCACTCTTCCTTGGACTGACCATTGCCCAGGTCTTTGTCGATCCAGGGAATCAGCGAGCCGCCCAGCGGCACGCCGAAGTTCGCCACTTCGCCCGCAGACAGATTGCGTTGCTTGGCGATGATCTTGCGGTCGATCTCCAAAATGGCGCTCTTGGGATCGTCCAGCAGGGCTTTGACTTCAGCGTTGAGCGTGCCGTATTGCGTGAGCAGCTCGCGCATGTGCTGGGCACCGCCGCCGCTGGCGGCTTGGTAGGTCTGGGTGGACATCCACTCCACCAGCCCGGCTTTGTAGAGCGCGCCCACACCCATGAGCATGCAAGACACCGTGCAATTGCCGCCAATCCAGTCTTTACCGCCCTTGCTCAGCGCGTCTTTGATGACGGGCATGTTGACGGGGTCCAGCACGATGACGGCGTCCTGCGCCATGCGCAGGGTGGAGGCGGCATCAATCCAGTGCCCGCTCCAGCCCGCGGCGCGCAGCTTGGGGTAAACCTCGCTGGTGTAGTCGCCGCCCTGAGCGGTAATGATGATCTCGCAGCGCTTGAGCTGCTCGATGTCATACGCGTCTTGCAGGCGGGTTTCGTTTTTTGCCTGAGCGGGGGCGGTGCCCCCGGCGTTGGAGGTGCTGAAAAACAGCGGCTCGATCAGATCGAAATCGCGCTCAGCCACCATGCGGTCCATCAGCACAGAGCCGACCATGCCGCGCCAACCAACCAGTCCTACCAGTGTCGTCATCGTGTTACCTCTCGCCCTTACGTGAATTGAGTTGAAAGACTTCGAACTCTTCCCCTTCCGGCTCGTTTCGCCTTGGGGGTGTAGGGGCGAGACGAACCGGAGCTGGACTAGCTCTTAATGGTTTTGGTCATGGTGATGGCCTTGACGACGGCATCACCCATCTCGCGCGTGCCGACCTTTTGCGTGCCCTCGCTCCAAATGTCTGCGGTGCGCAGACCTTGGGCCAGCACGGATTGCACCGCCTGCTCGATACGAGCAGCGGCTTCAGGCTGGTTGAGGGAGAACTTGAGCATCATGGCAGCGGAGAGGATTGTAGCCAGAGGATTGGCTACACCCTTGCCTGCGATGTCTGGCGCGCTGCCATGGCTGGGCTCGTAGAGGCCCTTGTTGTTTTTATCCAGCGAGGCCGAGGGCAGCATGCCGATGGAGCCCGTGAGCATGGCGGCCTCGTCCGAGAGGATGTCGCCAAACATATTGCCGGTGACCACCACGTCGAACTTCTTGGGCGCCTTGACCAGTTGCATGGCGGCATTGTCCACATACATATGCTCCAGCTCCACGTCCGGGTACTGGGCATGCACTTCGGTCACAACGTCTTTCCAGAACTGGAAGGTCTCCAGCACATTGGCTTTGTCGACCGAGGTGACTTTGCGGTTGCGCTTTCTGGCGGCCTGGAAGGCCACATGGGCAATGCGCTCGATCTCTGGGCGCGAGTAGCGCATGGTGTCAAACGCCTCTTGCGCGCCGGGGAAGTGCCCGTCCACCGCGGTGCGGCGCCCGCGCGGCTGGCCGAAGTAAATGTCGCCCGTGAGCTCGCGGATGATGAGGATGTCCAAGCCCGCCACCAGCTCAGGCTTGAGGCTGGAGGCGTGGGTGAGCTGCTCGTAGCAAATGGCGGGGCGGAAGTTGGCAAACAGCCCGAGGTGCTTGCGCAGACCCAGGATGGCTTGCTCGGGGCGCAGCGGGCGCTCGAGGGTGTCGTACTTCCAGTCGCCCACCGCGCCGAAGAGGATGGCGTCGGCTGCCTTGGCCAGGGCCAGGGTGCTGTCGGGCAACGGGTGGCCATGGGCTTCATAGGCGGCACCGCCCACCTTGGCCTCTTCCATCTCGAAGGGCAGGTCCAGCACGTTCAGCACGCGCACGGCCTCGGCCACGATTTCGACCCCGATGCCGTCACCCGGCAGCACTGCAATCTTCATTGCCATGAATAGCCTCTCAAATCCGTTGAAGGGGGAACTCAGCCCAGCAGCCGCGTGGCCAGCCAGGGCATGGTGGCCAGGCGCCGCGCCTCATAGGCCTTGATTTTGTCGGCGTGGCGCAGCGTGAGACCGATGTCGTCAAAGCCGTTGACCAAGCAGTACTTGCGAAAGGCCTGCACCTCAAAGGGCAGCTCGGTGCCATCGGGCTTGACGACCACTTGGCGCGGCAAGTCGATGCTGAGCTGGTAGCCGGGGAAGGCATGCACTTCATCGAAGAGCTGCGCCACTTGCGAGGCCGGCAGCACGATGGGCAGCACGCCGTTTTTGAAGCAGTTGTTGAAGAAGATGTCGGCAAAAGACGGCGCAATCAGCGCCCGAAAGCCGTACTGCTCCAGCGCCCAGGGCGCGTGCTCGCGGCTGGAGCCGCAGCCGAAGTTGTCGCGCGCAATCAGCACACTGGCGCCTTGGTAGCGGGCCTGGTTGAGCACGAAGTCGGGATTGGGTTTGCGCGAGGCAGGGTCTTGCCCGGGCTCGCCCGCATCCAGATAGCGCCACTCGTCAAACAAGTTCGGGCCAAAGCCCGTGCGCTTGATGGACTTGAGGAATTGCTTGGGGATGATGGCGTCGGTGTCGACGTTCTCGCGGTCCATGGGGGCCACCAGGCCCTTGTGCAGGGTGAATGCTTGCATGGTCTTATTTCTTTTTGGCGGCGCCTTCGAGCGTCTCACCGGCTTTTTGAATGTCCTTGCCCAAGCCCTGCATGGTGTTGCAGCCAGCGAGGGTCAACAGGACCAAGGACAAGATCAGGGCGCTGAGGTAACGCATGAGTCAACTCCTGTGTCAAAGCGGTTCACGCGGCACTCAGGCCACGCGGCGCACGTCTACGAAATGTCCCGCCATCGCCGCGGCGGCAGCCATGGCTGGGCTGACCAAGTGGGTGCGCCCCCCCGCGCCTTGGCGGCCTTCGAAATTGCGGTTGCTGGTGGAAGCGCAGCGCTCGCCGGGTTCCAGACGGTCGGCATTCATGGCCAAGCACATGCTGCAGCCGGGCTCGCGCCACTCAAAGCCTGCGGCTTTGAAGATTTTGTCCAGCCCTTCGGCCTCAGCCTGGGCTTTGACCAAGCCTGAGCCCGGCACCACCAAGGCCAGTTTCACGTTGGCGGCAATGCGGCCCCCAACGCGCTTGACGACCTCGGCGGCTTCGCGCATGTCTTCGATGCGGCTGTTGGTGCAGGAGCCGATAAAGACCTTGTCGATGCGCACATCGGCCAGCGCCTTGTTGGGTTCCAGCGCCATGTATTGCAGCGCGCGTTCGATGGCGCCGCGCTTGACGGCGTCTTTTTCCTTGTCGGGGTCGGGCACGCGGTCTTCGATGGACAGCACCATCTCGGGGCTGGTGCCCCAGGTCACCTGGGGCTTGATCTGCGCCGCGTCGAGCTCCACGACCTTGTCAAAGTGCGCACCGTCGTCGGAGTGCAGCGTGCGCCAGTAGGCCGCGGCCTGCTCCAGCTCCACACCTTGCGGGCTGAAGGGGCGGCCCTGCACGTAGCGCAGCGTGGTGTCGTCCACGGCCACCAAGCCGGCGCGCGCGCCCGCCTCAATCGCCATATTGCACACCGTCATGCGGCCTTCCATGCTCAGCGCACGAATGGCCGAGCCTGCAAATTCAATCGTGTAGCCGGTGCCACCTGCAGTGCCAATCTTGCCAATGATGGCCAGCACGATGTCCTTGGCACCCACGCCTTTGGCCACTTTGCCTTCCACCTTGACCAGCATGTTCTTGGCCTTTTTGGCCAGCAGGGTTTGCGTGGCCATCACGTGCTCGACCTCGCTGGTGCCAATGCCATGGGCCAGTGCGCCGAAGGCACCGTGGGTGGAGGTGTGGCTGTCGCCGCACACCACCGTCATGCCCGGCAGCGTGGCGCCCTGCTCCGGGCCGATGACGTGCACGATGCCTTGGCGCAGATCGCCCATCTTGAACTGCGTCACGCCGTGACGGTCGCAGTTGGCGTCCAGCGTGTCGACCTGGAGCTTGGAGATGGGGTCGGCAATGCCTTGGCTGCGGTCGGTGGTGGGCACGTTGTGGTCGCTCACGGCCAGATTGGCCGAGAGGCGCCAGAGCTTGCGCCCGGCCAGTTCCAAGCCCTCAAAAGCTTGGGGGCTGGTGACTTCGTGCAGCAAATGCCGGTCGATGTAGAGCACGGCCGTGCCGTCTTCTTCGGTGTGGACGACGTGAGCGTCCCAGAGTTTGTCGTAGAGGGTACGGGGGCTCATGAGGGCTCCTGTTCAGGATGTGTGCCTGCGCATTGCAGCAGGCTGTCTGTGAAGCGCTGGACCACCAGCGGCAAACGTTCTTGTGCGGCCACGCCCAGCAGGTACTGGCGCTGCGCCCAGGGCTCGTCCAAGCGCAGCACCTGCACGCGAAACACCTGAGCCAGGCGCCGCGCCGGTCCTTCAGGCAGGACGGCAACACCCAGCCCGGCTTCGACCAGCTGCGCAATGGCGTCAAAGCCCCGCACCTGCAGCCGGGCTTTGAGCGTGCGGCCATGGGTCAGTGCCTGCTCGCGCATGAGTTCTTGCACCGAAGCCCCCGCGTGCAGGCCGATGAGGTCGTAATCGAGCAAGTCGACAAAAGGCAGCGCCTCGCGCTCGCCCAGGGCATGCCCCTGCGGGACCAGCACCGCCAAGCGCCCGCTGCGATAAGGCCAGGTCTGCAGCCGGGAATCCAGCAGCGGCGGCGTGAACACGCCCACATCGGCGCGCCCTTCTGCCACCGCGGTTTGCACCTCGGCGCTGGTGAGATCTTCCAGGCTGATCCGGATCTGCGGGTGAGCCTGCGAAAACGCCACCAAGTCTGGTGGCAGGCATTCGCTGATGGCGCTGGCATTGGCCACCAGTCGCAAATGCCCTTTGATGCCGCGCGCGAACTCCACCACCTCGCTCTCGAGCGCATGCAGCGAGGCGTTGAGGCTGCGGATGTGGCGCACCAACGCGCGGCAGGCCTCGGTGGGCTCCACCCCGCGTGCCCGGCGCTCAAACAGCTGCACACCCAGGCGCGACTCCAGGTCCGACAAGCGCTTGCTGGCCGCGGCCAGCGCGAGATGCTCACGCTCGGCTCCACGCGTGATGGAGCGCGTCTGCTCGATGGCGAGCACCAGGTTGAGCGTGGTTAAGTCCAGACGCATGACGACAAAGGCAAGCAGCGTGGCGGTGGCGGGCTGCAGGCATTCTAGTCTTCGCGCATTCAATGAATTTCCGCGAAATCTTATTTGTGACTTCGTGCAATACGAACACTCGGCTGAGCACGGCCGCCGCCCCGGCCCTTGCCCAAACTGCGTTCGCAGCTTCGTCGCCAGCAACTGCAAGACCTGGGCGAGCCCCCCACATCGTCTTCATCATGGCCGACGACTTGGGCTGGGCTGACCTCTCCTGCTTTGGCCAAACCGACTACAGCACACCGCACCTGGACGCCCTGGCCGCCAGCGGCGTGCGCATGCGCCAGGCCTATGCCGCCTCGCCTGTGTGCTCGCCCTCGCGCACGGCGCTCATCACCGGGCGCTACCACTACCGCTTGCGCATGGGGCTCGAAGAGCCCATTCCCGGCCCCAAGTCCACACAGGGACTACCCAATGGTGAGGGTCAGCTGCCGCTGACCTTGGCCGCAGCGGGCTACCACTGCGCCTTGGTAGGCAAATGGCATCTCGGCTGCGGAGCCCAGTACAGCCCGCAGCGCCACGGCAATCTGGGCGGGGGCTTGGACTACTTCTCGCACCGCGACCGCGCCGGGCGTGCCCACCATCATGAGCTGGCCGGCTCAGCTCAAGCCCGGGGTGAGCGAGCAAGTGGCCATCACCATGGACTGGCTGCCCACCCTTGCCGCGGCGGCGCAAGCCCCCATGAAGCCAAGCGCCCAAAGCCGCCTCAGCGCCGCCTTGAAAGAGCGCTGACGGCGGCTTTGCACCCTCAATCCAACTTGGGGTTGTTTTCGCTGAAGTACTCGTAGCTGTCAGCGTTGTGAATGGCGCGTTCGGGGAAGCGCTGCGCCAAAAGCTGAGCACGGTCTTGCCTATAGCGAATGTCGCTGGTGTTGCCCACACCGTGGAAATGGCTGGTCTCGTGAATCAGCGTTCCGGCCTTGGAATCAGTGCCTGCCACAGGCGCAGGCCAGAAGGACTTGCACAGGTGGACACGGTATTTGATGCCCGGTTTCACCCAGGCGTAGTCACTGGTGTTGCAGCCACAGTCCGCCGTGATGGTTTCGTTCTCAAAGGTATCGCGGATGTTGCGCATCTTGCCCAGCAACTCGTCATGCCGCGCTTGGTCATAAGTACCAAACCAGGTGGTGTAGCGCACCGTACCCCAGTTGTTGTTTTCCAGGTGTGCCACGGCATTGCGGATATAGCTGCGCGCTTGTGCAAACGCGGCATTGATGTCTTCGCGCTGCTGCGCCGAGCAGCCATCAAATGTCACATTGCCACCAAAAGAGCGCGTCATCTGCGACACCGCAGAGGCCGCCTCGATGGAGCGAACGGTCGGCGCTGCGGAAATCCACACGGTGCGGGGCAGCGAGGTGAGCACACTCATATCGCCATCGGGCGACTCCACCCGATAGCGCACCGTGTAGTGCCCGCTCGCACTGAAGTCAACATGCTCACGCAGGTCTACGGAGTAGCTCACCGACTTGCCTGCAGCCAGTGTCAGATAGTCCGAGGCCACAGGCGCGCGACGCAAGCGCACTGCCCCCACGTATGGCAGAGGCTGACCATCGCGGCTGATGTCAAACAACATGCTGGACTGACCTGCCACAGGCAAGAGCGACTTCAGCACCTTGACCGGCTGAGCGCTGGTGTTGCGCAGCGTCACGCGCGCCAGCACAGCCTTTGATGCGCTGGCCGTTGTGGGCACGCTCACATCCACTTCCAGCGCACTACTTTGTGCCCACACACCGTGCGAGGCGACTGCCAGCACGCTCAACACCAAAACCTTGTTCGAAAACTGCATCGCAAGTTCCTCAATATGCAAAACATGCCCCCTGATTTCTCAGAGGTGAGATTGAAGCAACGATGCAAATCCGCCGGAACCTTCCTAAACCCGCAGCCCACCCGACTCAGGGGCTGGGAAAATTCTCATGTGGCAATCCCCATCAGTACCGGCTGTCACAACTGACCCACTGCATAGGCACACCGATACTGCCCTCACCCGGCCACCGATGGAGTTCTCACACCCATGTACTGCCCCGCCCACTTTCAGCAAAACGACCCAGATGCTTTGCTGGCGCTGATGCACCAGCACCCCTTGGCCACCGTGGTGCGGCACAGTGCTGGCGGTGTTTTTGAGGCCGACCACATTCCCGTCATGCACCAAGCTGTGGCGGGCACGCTGGGTTGCTTGCGTGGCCATGTGGCCAAAGCCAACCCCTTGTGGCAGTCAGCCACTGAGCAAGAGTTGCTGCTGGTGTTTCAGGGGCCAAGCGCCTACATCACACCCTCGTGGTACGAGAGCAAGACGGCCAATGGCAAGGTGGTTCCCACCTGGAACTACGCGGTGGTGCATGCCCACTGCACGCTCAGGGCCGTGCACGAGCCCCAGGCCTTGCGGCAGCTGGTGTCAGACCTGAGCCAGCGCCATGAGGCCGGCCTGCCCCACCCCTGGCGACTTGACGAAGCGCCGCCCGCCTATATCGACACCATGCTGCAGCACATCGTCGGTGTGGAGTTCACCATTCACCGCCTGCAAGGCAAGTTCAAAGTGGGGCAAAACCAGCCTGAGCAAAACCAGCGCTCTTTGGTGCAGGCGCTTGAGGGTCAAGGCAGCGATGCGCACCAGGGCTTGGCGGCCTTGCTGCAAGCGCATCGGCGCGGCCCCTGACGGTTTTTGGCGCCGCCCTGAGCGCAGCGCCATCAGTCCGCCCGGCAGGCCCAGCGCTCGTGGTCGCGCCAACGCCCGCCGATCTTGAGGTATTTGGGCGAGTAGCCCTCTTGCTCGAAACCGCAGGACTGCACCAGTGCCTTCGAAGCTGTGTTGTCGGGCTGGATGTTGGCCTCCAGCCGGTGCAGTTTGAGCACGCCAAAGGCTTGGCGCAAAGCGGCCTGCAAGCCCGCCTTCATCAGCCCCTGCCCGGCATAGGGACTGAAGGCGTAGTAGCCCAGATAGCCGCTGCGAAAGCAACCCATCACGATGTTGCTGAGGTTGATCACCCCCACCAGCGCACCATCGCTGCGGCGCTTCACCGCCCAAGCATGGTTGAGCGGCGGCTGCATGCGCGCCAAGTAGTCGGCATAGGCCTGCGCTGTGGCTGGCGGTGCCACCCAGGGCCGATGCAAAGCGCGGGAGCGCGCAACGGCAGCGAGGAACTCAGCCTCGTCACTGGCCTGCAATGGCTGCACCGATACGTTTTGGCGTGCTTGAGGGCTCATGCCTGGGGGTCGATCTGGGCTTGCTCGCCCAGCAGCGCGCGGCCCAGGGCTTCGGCCACCTCGATGCCATCCACCCCCGCACTCATGATGCCGCCGGCATAGCCCGCGCCCTCGCCCGCTGGGTAGAGGCCGCGCACATTGAGGCTTTGGTAGTCGCGCCCACGCGTGATACGCAGCGGGCTGGAGGTGCGTGTTTCCACGCCGGTGAGCACAGCATCAGCGCGGTCAAAGCCTTTGATTTGGCGCGCAAACGCAGGCAAGGCCTCACGGATGGCCTCCAGGCAGTAGTCCGGCAGGCTGCCGCGTTGCTTGTCTTGCAAATCGGTCAACAGCACGCCGGGCTTGTAGGACGGCTGCACGGCGCCAAAGTCACTCGAGCGCTGACGCTTGATGAAGTCACCCACCAAGCTGCCCGGCGCGATATAGCCGCCGCCGCCCAGCTCATAAGCACGGCTCTCCCAGATGCGCTGAAAGGCCATGCCATCGAGCGGGTTGACCGGGCTGCCATCGCGCTTGCCGTCCTGGCGATAGTCCTCGGGGCTGATGCCCACCACAATGCCCGCATTGGCGTTGCGCTCGGCGCGCGAGTACTGGCTCATGCCATTGGTCACCACGCGCTCGGGTTCGGAGGTGGCAGCCACCACCGTGCCGCCGGGGCACATGCAAAAGCTGTAGACCGAGCGCCCGTTCTTGGCGTGGTGCACCAGCTTGTAATCCGCCGCACCCAACAGCGGGTGCCCGGCGTTGGGACCAAAGCGCGCCGCGTCGATGAGCGACTGCGGGTGCTCGATGCGATAGCCTATGGAAAAGGGCTTGGCCTCCATGAACACGCCGCGCTCATGCAGCATGGTGAAGGTGTCGCGCGCGCTGTGCCCCAGGGCCACGATGAGGTGGTCGGTGCGCAGCTGCTCGCCGCTTTGCAGCTGCACGCCGCGCACATGGCGCAGGCCGTCCTGGCCGGGCTCGATCAACACGTCCGTGACCTTTTGCTGGAAACGAATCTCGCCGCCCAGGCGTTCGATTTCCGCGCGGATCTTGATGACCATGCTCACCAAGCGAAAGGTGCCGATGTGGGGTTTGCTGACGTAGAGAATTTCTTCCGGCGCACCGGCTTTGACGAACTCCGTGAGCACCTTGCGGGTGAGGTGGCGGGGGTCGGAAATCTGGCTGTAGAGCTTGCCGTCAGAAAACGTGCCCGCCCCGCCCTCGCCGAACTGCACGTTCGACTCGGGGTGCAGGTTTTGTTTGCGCCACAAATCCCAGGTGTCTTTGGTGCGCTCGCGCACCTGCGTGCCGCGCTCCAGCACGATGGGGCGCAAGCCCATCTGCGCCAGCACCAAGGCCGCCAAAATGCCGCAAGGGCCAAAGCCCACCACCACAGGGCGCAACCGCTCGCCGCCGGTGTAGAAGTCCGCTGCCGCATGGCCCACGAATTTGTAAGACGTGTCGGGCGTGGGCTTGATGGTGTGTTCGCCGCTCAAGCGCGCCAACGTGGCCGCTTCGTCCTGCACCTCGCAGTCCAGCGTGTAGCTCAGGGTGATGGCGGTTTTCTTGCGCGCGTCGTAGCTGCGCTTGAAGACGGTGTAGGACAGCAATTGCGCGTCCTGCAGGCCCAGGCGTTGAACGATGGCCGGGCGCAGCTCGGACTCGCTGTGGTGCAGCGGCAGGCGCAGTTCGGTGATGCGGATCATGGTTGCGGTGGATCAGGGCTAGTGATCAAGCAAGAAGGAAACAACAGCGGCGGCAACAAAAACAAAACAGGCCCGGACGCGAGCGGCGGGGCCTGTTTGTTGCAAACGCCTAAAACCAGGCGAAGGCCTCAGCACCAAGCCCGCAAGGGGTGGTGCCAATGCCTTTGGGCACTCAACCCGAATGCGGGCGCTTGCCGGGGTTCTTCTTGCTGCGCGTGTGGCTGCCACGCTCCAGGCTGCTCTTTTGGCCACGCACGGTGGTGATGGTCACGCCCTTGGGGGCGACAGGGCGCGGCGTGGCGCGGCGGTCAGCTTCGGTGATGATCTTGTTGCCCATGGTGGCTCCGAGTCGAATGAAAGTGTCAGAGAGAAACGCGGGATTCTAGCGGACTGGCGCCTCACCCCACCCATTTGCGCGCATTGCGGAACATGCGCAGCCACGGGCTGGCTGCGCTGATGTCGCCACCATGCCAGCTCAGCTGGGCATTGCGGAACACGCGTTCGGGGTGCGGCATCATGGCGGTGAAGCGGCCATCGGCCGTGGTCACAGCGGTCAGGCCCTGCGGGCTGCCGTTGGGGTTGAGCGGGTAGTGCTCGGTGGCTTGGCCCTGACCGTCCACGAAGCGCATGGCGCGCAGCACCTGGGCGGCGTCGCCGCGCTGCGAGAAGTCGGCAAACCCCTCACCGTGAGCCACGGCAATGGGCAGGCGGCTGCCGCTCATGCCTTGGAAGAAGAGGCTGGGCGAATCCAGCACTTCCACCAGGCTCAGTCGGGCCTCGAACTGCTCGCTCTTGTTGCGCGTGAATTTGGGCCAGTGCTGGGCACCGGGAATCACGGGCGAGAGTGCGGCCAGCATCTGGCAGCCGTTGCACACGCCCAGGGCAAAGCTGTCCTGACGCGCGAAGAAGGCTTCAAAGGCCTCTTTGAGCTTGGCGTTGAAGAGGATGGAGCGCGCCCAGCCCTCACCCGCACCCAGCGTGTCGCCGTAGGAGAAGCCGCCGCAGGCGATGAAGCCCTTGAAGCCGCTCAAGTCCACCGCACCGGCTTGCAGGTCGCTCATGTGCACGTCGTAGGCATCAAAGCCCGCTTGCGCCATGGCATAGGCCATTTCCACATGCGAGTTCACGCCCTGCTCGCGCAGGATGGCCACCTTGGGCCGCTGGCCGCTGGCAATAAACGGGGCGGCCACATCGTCGGCCGGATCAAAGCTCGGCGCCCACACCAGGGGGGCTGGGCCCACGGCGCAGGTCTGGCTGTGCTCTTGGTCTGCACAGGCCGGGTTGTCGCGTTCGCGGGCAATGCGCCAAGACACTTGGTCCCAGGCCTGCAGCAGCTCGGTCAGCTCGGCGCCAAAGATTTTCTTGGTGTCGCGCCAGACTTCCAGCGCGGTCTGCGCCGTGGTCTTGCCCACCACATGGCTGTGGCGCGAGAGGCCATGCGTGCGCAGGGTTTGCAGCACGGCATCACGAGCCTCGGTGGGCACTTGCAGCACCACGCCCAGCTCTTCGTTGAACAGCGCTTTGAGCGTGAGCTCCTCGCGCCGGGCGCTGACTTGGGCGGCCCAGTTCTTGGAGTCGCCCACATCGGCGCGGCTGTCGTTGATGCCGTCGCCCTCAGTCACCAGCATGTCCACGTTCAGCGCCACGCCTTGGCGGCCAGCAAACGCCATTTCAGCCACGCAGGCAAACAGGCCGCCGTCGCTGCGGTCGTGGTAGGCCAGGATGTGGCCTTGCTCGCGCAGCGCGTTGACGGCCAGCACCAGCTGCTTGAGCTGCTCGGCGTCGTCCAGATCGGGCACTTCGGGGCCGAACTGCTGGCGCGTTTGCGCCAGGATGGAGCCGCCCATGCGCATGCGGCCTTGGCCCAAGTCCACCAGCACCAGCGTGGTGTCGCCGGCTTGCAGCTGCGGGGTCAGCGTGCTGCGCACATCGGCCACACTGGCAAAGGCGGTGATGATGAGAGACACCGGCGCGGTGACTTGGCGCACCTGGCCGTCGGCATCGCTCCAGCGTGTGCGCATGGACAGCGAATCCTTGCCCACGGGGATGGAGATGCCCAACTGCGGGCACAGCGACATGCCCACGGCATGCACGGTGTCGAACAAGGCGGCGTCCTCGCCGGGCTCGCCACAGGCGGCCATCCAGTTGGCCGACAGCTTCACGCGCGAGAGTTCAATCGGTGCGGCCAGCAAATTGGTGATGGCCTCGGCCACGGCCATGCGGCCCGACGCCGGAGCGTTCACCGCGGCCAGCGGCGTGCGCTCGCCCATGGCCATGGCTTCGCCCGCAAAGCCGCTGAAGTCCGCCAGCGTCACGGCGCAATCAGCCACTGGCACCTGCCAGGGGCCGACCATTTGGTCGCGATGGTTGAGGCCGCCCACAGTGCGGTCGCCAATGGTCACCAAAAAGCGCTTGTTCGCCACCGTGGGGTGGCGCAGCACGTCCAGCGCCGCCTGCTGCAGGTCAACCGCGCCCAGGTCCAGCGCGCCGCCGCTGCGCGCCACGCGCTGTACTTGGCGGTGCATCTTGGGCGGCTTGCCCAGCAGCACGTCCATGGGCATGTCGATGGCGCGCTCGCCCTGAGGCCCGTCTTCCAGCACCAGGTCGCGCTGCTCGGTGGTGCGGCCCACCACGCCGAAGGGGCAGCGCTCGCGCGCACACAGGGCCTCAAACAGCGGCAGGCTTTGCGGCGCGATGGCCAGCACGTAGCGCTCCTGGCTTTCGTTGCACCAGATTTCCTTGGGGGCCAGGCCCGACTCTTCCAGCGGCACTTGGCGCAGGTCAAAAGTGGCACCGCGTCCGGCGTCGTTGACCAGCTCGGGGAAGGCGTTGGAGATGCCGCCCGCGCCCACGTCGTGGATGGCCAGGATGGGGTTGGCTTCGCCCAAGCCCCAGCAGTGGTTGATGACCTCTTGCGCACGGCGCTCGATCTCGGGGTTGCCGCGCTGCACGGAGTCGAAGTCCAGGTCCGCCGTGTTGGTGCCCGCCGCCATGGAGCTGGCCGCGCCACCGCCCATGCCGATGCGCATGCCCGGGCCGCCCAGCTGGATGAGCAGCGTGCCTGCGGGGAACTCGATCTTGTGCGTTTGGTCAGCGCGGATGGCCCCCAGGCCACCGGCAATCATGATGGGCTTGTGATAGCCGCGCACCACGCCGTCCACGGCCTGTTCGTACACGCGGAAATAGCCGCCCAGATTGGGGCGCCCGAATTCGTTGTTGAAGGCCGCGCCACCCAGCGGGCCTTCGGTCATGATTTGGCGCGCGCTGGCAATGTGTTCGGGCTTGCCCACCGCGCCCTGCTCCCAAGGCTCAACCAAGCCCGGCAGGTGTAAGTTGGAGACCGAAAAGCCCGTCAAGCCCGCCTTGGGCTTGGCGCCGCGGCCCGTGGCGCCTTCGTCGCGAATTTCACCGCCCGCGCCTGTGGACGCACCGGGGTGCGGCGAGATGGCCGTGGGGTGGTTGTGTGTCTCCACCTTCATGAGCACATGGGCGGTTTCAGGCCGTGCTTGGTATTGCGGCGCACGCAGGCTGCCTTCGGCGCCAATCTGCGGCATCCAGCGCTCGATGGCGTGGCCTTCCATGATGGCGGCGTTGTCCGAATAGGCCACCACCGTGTGCTGAGGGCTGAGCTTTTCGGTGTTGCGGATCATGCCAAACAGCGACAGCGGCTGCGCTTGGCCGTCCACAGTGAACTGGGCGTTGAAGATTTTGTGGCGGCAGTGTTCGCTGTTGGCCTGGGCGAACATCATCAGTTCCACATCGCTGGGGTTGCGACCCAGTTTCTGGAAGGCGCTGGCCAGGTAGTCGATCTCGTCGTCCGACAGCGCCAGGCCCCAAGCCACATTGGCTTCATCAAGCGCCGCGCGGCCGCGCTGCAGCACGTCCACATGGGCCAGGGCTTGCGCCTCTTTATCGTCAAACAGGTGGCGCGCATCCTCGCGCGACAGCAGCACGCTTTCGGTCATGCGGTCGTGCAGCAAGCCCGCCAGCGCCAGCAGCTCCTCCTGTGTCAGGGCCTTGGTGCCCACCACTTTGTCCAGCAAGCCGGTCTTGAGCACCACGCGATACTCGGTCACGCGCTCAACGCGGCGGATGTCAAAACCGCAGTTGTGGGCAATGTCCGTGGCCTTGGAGGCCCAGGGCGAGAGCGTGCCCAGGCGCGGTGCCACCACCACCAGCGGCCCCTCGGTGGCCCCGGCGTAGGCGTCGCCATAGTTCAGCAAATCACCCAGCCGCTGTTGTTCGGCCGGGGCCAGGTCCCGCTCGGCCCAAACCCAATGCACATGCCGGGCTTGGATGTCGCTCACGCGCGCAGCCAGCGCGGGGTGCGCGGCCTGCAACTGGGCCAGCAAGGCCTGGGCGCGGAAGCTGGAGAGCGCATTGCCCCCTTCAAAGTGAAACAGATGCTTGGAGGAGGTCTGGCTGGCCATGGAGTCCCGAGGGTAGGGCTGGAGTTTGCGATGCGCCGCCATAGCGGCACGGAATCCAAAATTTTAGCCCGCGCCGCAGCCCAGCATCCGTGATTGCCCTGAGAAGTCGAGACAAGACTGGGAAAGTACACGCTGCCGTTGGGCGTGACTTCTGACCAGGCCTGCACGCAACAAGCCCGCCATCACTTTACAAATCTAAGCATTCCGTGCGGCATTCGCCCCTACAGTTTCTGGCACTGACTGGCTTGCTCTCGCGCCGCCAGTCCTGCGTTACTTGGCCAACTCCATGAGGTCCAACATGAAACACTTTGCCGCAACGCTAGCGCTGTGCAGCGCCCTGCTGACTGCCGCACTCTTGAGCGCCTGTGGTGGTGGCGGTAGCACTGCCGCCCCCGCACAGCCTTCGCCTGCCACACCGGAGCCGGCAGCCATCACCGCCCTGGAAGGCACCGTCACGGGCTTTGGTAGTGTCGTCATCGATGGCGTGCGCTACGACGACAGCCGCACCACCGTGGGCTTTGCCCACAAGGCGGATGCCCTGACCGCCGCCTCGCTCGGCGAGCTGCGCACAGGCATGCGAGTCAGCGCCAGCCTGGGCAGCGACGGCTTGCTCAACGCCCTGACCGTGAACTTTGCAATGGTGGGCACAGTGGATGCGGTGAATGCGACCCAAGGCAACCTGCGCGTGTTCGGGCAAGCCATCAACGTCGTCAGCAGCGGGCAGCTGCCCACGCAGTACGAGGGCTTTACAGGCCTCAATCAGCTGGTGGTGGGCGACTTGGTGCGTGTGGCGGGTACTGTGGCCGCAGACGGCAGCGTGACGGCCACACGCATCGAGCGCCGCGCCAAAGACGGCACCGAAGTCTTCCGCCTCAGCGGCATGGTGCGCGACGTGGACGGCAGCGCCAAAACCTTTGGCCTGGTGGGCAATAGCAGCGTGGTGGTGGACTACGCCAAAGCCAGCTTGCTGCCCGCAGGCGCCAGCATTGCCAACGGCACCCGCGTCAGCGTCATCGCCCTGAGCAGCCCCAGCACCAGCGGTGGCCGCACCGTGTTGCAAGCCAGCCAGGTGGATGTGCATAAAGGCAAACCCACAGAGGGCGCCAGCTTGGCCGCAGGCGGCGTGATCTCGCAGTTCCTAAGCCTTTCGGCCTTTTATATCGGCGATGTGGCGGTCGACGCCAGCAAGGCAGCATTGACCGATGGCACCACAGCGGCCGATATCGCCAACGGTGCGCAGGCCGTGGCCAGCGGCACCGTGGTCAACGGCGTACTGGTGGCCAACAAGCTCAAGGTCTTCAAGCAAGACACAGCCATCAAAGCCCTGCTCATCGGCCAGATCAGCGACTTTGTCAGCCTCTCTCAGTTCAGCGTGCGCGGCACGACGGTGGACGGCTCCCAAGCTCGTTTTGTGCGCGGCCAAGCCAGTGACTTGGCGCTGGGCACCTGGGTGCAGATCAGCGGCGCCATCACCGCCAACGGCGTCCAGGCCAAGGACATCACAGTCACCACGCCACCGGCGGACAAGCCCGCGCGCTTGGCAGGTGCGCTCAGCGCCGTCAATGCCGCGGCACGCCAATTCACCCTGCTGGGCGTGCCCGTGCAATGGGGTGAGAGCACCCGCTTCTTGCCCAGCGGCAAGTCAGCCGCCGACCTCAGCGTGGGCGCCATGCTGGTGGTGGAAGGCAGCTACTCGGCCAGCAGCGCTACGCTGTTGGCCAGCTCCATCACCGTGGCATCACCCCTACCGACTGAACGCACGGTGGGCTTGAGCGGTGTGATCTCCGAAGTTGGCACCAACAGCTTCAAGCTTGGCAGCTACACCGTAGCCCTCTCCAGCACCACCCGCGTCGAAGGCCCGAGCAATTCCTTGGCCGATTTGGTCAGCGGCAAGCGCGTCGAAGTCAAAGCCAGCGCCAGCTTGGTCAACGGGCAGGTCAGCCTGACGGCGCTCAAGATTGAGGTGGAAGATGGCAAAAACACCCAAGGCATGAGCTACGCCAGCGGCTTGATTGCGGACTTTGCGAGCCCGGCGCAGTTCACCGTGAACGGACAGCGCGTCGATGCCAGTGCGGCCAGCGTGGTGGTCAAAGACGGCACGCTGAGCCAACTCGCCAATGGCGTGAAGGTCTCCATCAAGGGCCAGATGAGCAACGGCGTGCTGGTCGCCGCCGTCATCCACATCCAGCCGGGTTGATGGCGAAAAAGCGCCCCCGCACATCAAGCCGGGGGCGCTGTAGCAGGGCGCTTAGCGCCCTGCTTTCATGCGCGCGACGATGTCGCCGCAGCGCGCCAGCAAAGCGCCGCTGTCGATGGTGGTGAGTTCGCGATTGCGCAGCAACTGGCGACCAGCCACCCACACGTCGCTGACGTGCTCGCGCCCAGCCACATACACCAGCTGCGCGTCTGCGTGGTAGACAGGCTGGCACTCCAGCGCGCCCAGCGACACAGCCACCACATCAGCCAGCTTGCCCACTTCCAGGGTGCCCAAATCGTCGGCACGGCCCATGGCGCGCGCCGCGCGCACAGTGGCCATCTCCAGCGCGGTGCGGGCGTTGACCGTGAGCGGGTCCCCGGTCACACCCTTAGCCAGCAGCGCTGCCGCACGCACTTCGGCAAACATGTCCTGGCGGTTGTTGGACGCCGCGCCATCCGTACCCAACACGGTGTTGACGCCCGCGGCTTCCAGCGCCTTGAGCGGCGCCACACCCGAGGCCAGCTTGAGATTGGAGCTCGGGTTGTGCACCAGGTGCACGCCCTGCTGTGCCACGAGCTGAATCTCGGCTTCGTTCAGGTGCACCATGTGCACGGCCATCATGCGCGAGTTCAGCAGGCCCAGCTTGTGCAGGCGCTCCAGCGGGCGCACGCCGTGCTGCTTGAGGCTGCCGTCAATCTCGTCTTGCGTCTCGTGAATGTGGCAGTGCAGCTGCAAATCCAGCCGCTCCGCCAGCTCGCGCAGCTTCACAAAAGTCTCGTCCGACACCGTGTAGGGCGCGTGCGGTGCGCTGGTCCAGTCCAGCAAGGCTTCGCCCTTGTACTGCTCGTATGCAGCGAGGCCCTTGGCAATGTAGTCATCCGGCCCGCTGGCATAGCCCGTGGGGAAGTCGATGACGTTGATGGACACGCCCGCACGAATGCCGCTGTCCACCGCCGCACGTGCCATGGCCGTGGGGAAGAAATACATGTCATTCAGGTAGGTCACGCCGCCACGGATGGCCTCAGCTGCGGACAGCAGCGAGCCCTGATAGACCCAGTCTTCACTCACCCACTGACGCTCCAGCGGCCAGATGTGGTTGTTGAGCCAGTCCATCAAAGCCAGGTCGTCCGCCACGCCGCGCAGCAGGCTCATGGCCGAGTGCGTGTGGGCATTGATCAGACCGGGAATCAGTACGTGGTCGGGCAGCTCCACGCGCTGGGCATCGGCGTAGCGCGCCAGCGCCTCATCGCGAGGCAGCACCGCAGCAATACGCTGCCCTTGCATCACCAGCGCATGCTGCTCCAGCACCGGACAGCCTGGGGTCATGGTGATAAGCCAACGTGGCATAAGCACGCAAACAGCTTGTGTCATGTACATATCTCCTAAAAATGGCGGCGCGACCTGGGCGGCCGCACGCACCAAAGCAGCTATTGGAACGGTCAGCACTCCATTCCATCAAGCCGCTTTTTGAAACAAACGCGGTGCTGTCGCCGCGCATCCGCATGCCCCGCATCCATGGCGTCTACGGGCAAAAATGCTGTCAAAAACACAAAGCCCTCGGCCGCAGGGACGAGGGCTTTGTGTGCAGCCAAGGCCACCCAATGCTGGAGCAAGGGCCCCAGCCGCGAGCGCAGCCTCAAGCCATCAACGCTGAGCCAAAGGCGTGACGTTGCGGGGAGCGGCACCAACGAAGAGCTGGCGCGGACGGCCGATCTTGTACTCGGGGTCGCTGATCATTTCGTTGAGCTGGGCAATCCAACCCACGGTACGAGCCAGAGCGAAGATGGCCGTGAACAGCGGCACCGGGATGCCGATGGCGCGCTGCACGATGCCCGAGTAGAAGTCCACGTTCGGGTAGAGCTTGCGGGCGACGAAGTATTCGTCTTCCAACGCAATCTTCTCCAGCGACATGGCCAGCTTGAACAGCGGGTCGTCATGCAGACCCAGCTCGCTCAGCACCTCGTGGCAGGTTTCGCGCATGAGCTTGGCGCGCGGGTCGTAGTTCTTGTAGACCCGGTGACCAAAGCCCATCAGCTTGACGTTGCTGTTCTTGTCCTTGACCTGCTTGATGAACTCGCCGATCTTGGCTTCGCCACCCATTTGTTGGATTTCGGCCAGCATATTGAGGCAGGCCTCGTTGGCACCACCGTGCGCCGGGCCCCACAGGCAAGCCACGCCAGCGGCGATGGCAGCAAAGGGGTTGGTGCCCGAGGAGCCGCACAGACGCACGGTCGACGTGGAGGCGTTTTGCTCGTGGTCGGCATGCAGCGTGAAGATGCGGTCCATGGCACGCACCAGCACCTCGTTGGGCTTGTACTCCTCGCAGGGCGTGGCGAACATCATGCGCATGAAGTTGCCAGCGTAGGACAGGTCGTTCTTCGGGTAGATGTAGGGCTGCCCGATGGTGTACTTGTAAGCCATGGCCACCAGGGTGGGCATCTTGGCAATCAAGCGAATCGCCGCAATCTTGCGGTGCTCGGGATTATTGATGTCGGTGCTGTCGTGATAGAAGGCCGACATCGCGCCCACCAAGCCGGTCATCACGGCCATGGGGTGAGCATCGCGGCGGAAGCCGCGCAGGAAGAATTGCATCTGCTCATTCACCATGGTGTGGTGCATGACGCTGTGCTCGAACTCGGCCTTTTGCGACTCGTTGGGCAGTTCGCCGTTGAGCAGCAGATAACAGACTTCCAGGTAGTCACACGACACCGCCAGCTGCTCGATGGGGTAGCCGCGGTAGAGCAGCTCACCCTTGTCGCCATCGATGTAGGTGATGGTGGAGTTGCACGAAGCCGTCGAGAGGAAGCCGGGGTCGTAAGTGAACTTGCCCGTCTGAGCGTAAAGCTTGCGGATATCGATCACGTCCGGACCGATGCTGCCCTTGTAGAGGGGCAGATCCATGCTGGGGCTGCCGTCCGAGAACGACAGGGTGGCTTTGACGTCAGAGGGGGTCATAAGCTTTCCTTTTGACTACGGGTGAAATGGTGGTTGGCTTTTGGCTGCGATCAGGCTGGAGTTTTGAGCATGCCCAAAACCTCCAGCACCTCCGGGCGCGTCAGTTCGCCCTCGGGCTGCTTGCGCTGCAGCAGCAAGTCCAACAAGTCGTTATCGGACAAATCCATCAGCTGGCGCAGCCCTTCGGCTTGAAATGCGGTCAAACTGCCTTCGTAGCGCTTGAAAAAACGCTCAATGAACAAATCGTTCTCAAGCAAGCCGCGGCGGCAGCGCCACTTCAGCTTGGAGAGCGCCCGCTCATCGACCAGGGTGTGTACATCGGCAGTCATGACATTCATCACACGGCGCGGCGAACCATCAATTCCTTGATCTTGCCAATGGCCTTGGTGGGGTTCAAACCCTTGGGGCAGACATCGACGCAGTTCATGATGGTGTGGCAGCGGAACAAACGGTAGGGGTCTTCAAGGTTGTCCAGGCGCTCGCTGGTGGCTTGGTCGCGGCTGTCCGCAATGAAGCGGTAGGCCTGCAACAAACCGGCAGGACCCACGAACTTGTCGGGGTTCCACCAGAAGCTGGGGCAGCTCGTCGAGCAGCTCGCGCACAAGATGCATTCGTACAGACCATCGAGCTCTTCGCGCTCTTGAGGCGACTGCGGACGCTCCTTCTCGGGCGGCGGCGTGTCGTTGATCAAGAAAGGCTTGATCGAGTGGTACTGCTTGAAGAACTGCGTCATGTCGACGATCAGGTCGCGCACCACGGGCAGGCCCGGCAGGGGCTTGAGCACCACGGTTTGCGGCAGCGAGCGCATATTCGTCAAGCAAGCAAGACCGTTCTTGCCGTTGATGTTCATGGCGTCGGAGCCGCACACGCCTTCGCGGCAGGAGCGACGGAAGCTCAGGGTGGGGTCCACCGCTTTGAGCTTGACCAGGGCGTCCAGCAACATGCGTTCGTTCCCATCGAGTTCGATCTCGATGGTCTGCATATAGGGCTTGGCATCCTTGTCCGGGTCGTAGCGGTAGATCTGGAAAGTTCGCTTTTGGCTCATATTCAATACCTCGACTCGACGCTCAGAACGTACGGACCTTGGGGGGCACGGATTCAACCGTCAGTGGCTTGAGGTTCACGGGCTTGTAGTCCAGCCGGTTACCCTCGGAATACCACAGCGTGTGCTTCATCCAGTTCGCGTCATCGCGGTTGGGGTAGTCGTTGTGAGCGTGGGCGCCACGGGACTCGGGGCGCGCCGCCGCCGAGGTCATGGTGGCCTTGGCCGCCTCGATGAGGTTTTCGACTTCCAGCGCCTCAACACGTGCCGTGTTGAAGATCTTGGATTTGTCCTTCAGGCCAATGCTCTTGACGCGCTCGGCAACTTCCATGATCTTCTGCACACCCTCCTCCATGCTGGCTTGGGTGCGGAACACACCGGCGTGCTTTTGCATGGTGGCGCGGATGTCGTTGGCCACGTCCTGGGCGTATTCGCCGTTGGTGGTCGAATCCAAGCGTGCCAGACGCTCCAAGGTGCGGTCGGCCGCGTCCTTGGGCAGGTCTTTGTGCTCGCGGTTCTTGAGGTTGAACTCGACGATGTGGCGGCCCGCCGCGCGGCCAAACACCACCAAGTCCAGCAGCGAGTTGGTGCCCAGGCGGTTGGCGCCGTGCACCGACACGCAGGAGCACTCGCCCACGGCGTAGAGGCCGTTGATGATGTCGTTGTGCTTGCCGTTGTTGGGCACGACCACCTGACCGTGGATATTGGTCGGGATGCCACCCATCTGGTAGTGAATGGTCGGCACCACAGGAATGGGTTCCTTGGTGATGTCGACGTTGGCGAAGTTGTGGCCAATCTCGTACACCGAGGGCAGACGCTTCATGATCGTCTCGGCACCCAGGTGGGTCATATCCAGCAGCACATAGTCCTTGTTGGGACCGCAGCCGCGACCTTCCTTGATTTCCTGGTCCATGGAGCGAGACACAAAGTCACGCGGGGCCAAGTCCTTCAGGGTCGGCGCATAACGCTCCATGAAGCGCTCGCCGTTGGCGTTGCGCAAAATCGCCCCCTCACCGCGGCAGCCTTCGGTCAGCAGCACGCCCGCGCCGGCCACGCCGGTGGGGTGGAACTGCCAGAACTCCATGTCTTCGAGCGGAATGCCCGCGCGCGCGGCCATGCCCAGACCGTCGCCGGTGTTGATGAAGGCGTTGGTCGAAGCCGCGTAGATGCGGCCCGCACCGCCCGTGGCCATCAGCACGGTCTTGGCCTGCAGGATGTGCACTTCGCCGGTTTCCATTTCCAGCGCCGTCACGCCCACCACGTCACCTTCGGCGTCGCGGATCAGGTCCAGGGCCATCCACTCCACGAAGAACTGGGTCTTGGCTTTGACGTTTTGTTGGTAGAGCGTGTGCAGCAGCGCGTGGCCGGTGCGGTCAGCCGCAGCACAAGCGCGTTGCACAGGCTTTTCGCCGTAGTTGGCGGTGTGACCACCGAAGGGGCGCTGATAAATGCTGCCGTCGGGATTGCGGTCAAACGGCATGCCAAAGTGCTCAAGCTCGTAGACGACCTTGGGCGCTTCGCGGCACATGAACTCGATGGCGTCTTGGTCGCCCAGCCAGTCTGAGCCCTTGACGGTGTCGAAGAAGTGATAGTGCCAGTTGTCTTCGGACATATTGCCCAGGCTCGCACCGATGCCGCCTTGAGCGGCCACGGTGTGGGAGCGCGTGGGAAAGACCTTAGAGAGCACGGCCACGTTAAGGCCAGCCAGCGACAACTGCAGCGAGGCGCGCATGCCGGAGCCACCAGCGCCGATGATCACCACATCAAATCTGCGCTTGGGCAGCGAGGTTCCTACTTGCATTTCTTAAAGCCTCCAGATCACTTGGATCGCCCAACCCGCGCAACCCAGCAGCCAAACCAGTGTGAACACGTGCAGCGCCAGGCGCAGGCCCACCGATTTGACGTAGTCCATCCAAATATCACGCACACCCACCCAGGCGTGATAAGCCAGGGACAGGATCAGCGTGAAGGTCAGGAATTTCATCCACTGCCGGTCAAAGATGCCGGCCCACAGCTCGTAGCCCAGGGGCTCAGCGGTGAACAGGACTTGAACCAACAGCACGATGGTGAACAGGGCCATCAGCACGGCGGTAGCGCGTTGCGCCAACCAGTCGCGCAGCCCGTAGTGCGCACCGACTACCGTGCGCTTGGAGCCATAAGTACTCATAACTTGGGTTGCCTCGTCTTGAAATCAGGACTGGGGTTGCCTGAGAAAACTCAATACAGACCAAACAGCTTGGCGCCCAGAGCCAAGGTCAAAACCACACCCAGCACGAGGGTGATGACGGCGCTCGAACGCCCCTGCTCTTTGCTGACGCTGTGGGTGGCGTCCATCCAGAGGTGGCGCACGCCCGCGATGAAGTGGTGCAAATAGGCCCAGATCAGACCCAGCGCCACGAGTTTGACCGCCCAGCCTGGCACAAAGCCACAGCCCGCGACAAAGACGTTGGTGAACGCATCGAAAGAGATTTCCGAGCTGACGCTGTTGTCAAACATCCAAACCACGAAGGGCAACAGCAGAAACATCAGCATGCCGCTGGCGCGGTGCAGGATGGAAACAATGCCAGCTGGAGGCAGCCGGTATGCCAGGATCTGCGTCACGTGGATGTTGCGATAGACCGCGCGCGGTCTTGGCGTGTCCTTGGTGATGTCCGTCATGTCAGACCTTGAGTGGTGTTAAACCTAAAGATTTTATTGCAATGCAACAGCTGTAAGTGACACAGCTTTGCCCCTTTTTGTCCAGTCACAGCGCATTTCAATTCAATTCATTCCGATAAAAATGCCGCGCCGTGCTGTAGAAGCCGCGTCGCAGCTCCACTGGCTTGTCTGCGTAGGTGTAGGACAGACGCTCCACGCTCAAGAGCGGCACTCCCTGGGGCTGAAGCAACAAGGCCGCAGTCTCCTCGTCAGCCGCCACAGCCCGAATGCGCTCCTGGGCACGAATCATTTGCACCCCAAAGCGCGTCTCAAGCAAACCATAAAACGGCCCTTTGTGGGCCATCAGCATCTCTGTATTCAAACCCTTGAAGAGCGCGCCGGGCAGCCAAATGTCGTCAAGCACGACGGGCGTGCCCGCACCGCGCTCCTGCTCAGCCCCTGGCACCTCGCGCAGCAGGCGGCGAATCTCGATCACGCCATCGCCGCTGCGCAACTGCAGCGCCTTGGCCACCCAGCCCGGCGCGCGCAGCCGGCGGCACTCCAGCAACTCTCGCTCCAGCAGCGGCACGCCACCCTCGTCAGCCATCAGGCGCAAAAACCGGTATTGCTGACGCTGCTCGGCGTGCGTGGCCACAAACGTGCCCCGCCCCTGTCGGCGCACCAGCAGGTTCTCAGCGGCGAGCTCATCCACGGCCTTTCGCACTGTGCCCTGGCTCACGCCCAGGCGCGCAGCCAGCTCCATTTCGCTGGGAATGAGTTCACCCGGGCGCCACTCACACGACTGCAAGCTCGCCACGATGCGCGCTTTGACTTGGCGGTACAGCGGCGCAAAGGCCAAGCCTCGCTCGGCCGCCTCGCCCGCCATGGACTCTGGCAGACCTGCAGCGGACACAGGCAAAGACTTGGGCGGGCGCGTGGCTGGCATGGTGGGCAGAATTGCAGCACAGGCCAAGCGTGCTGTCCAAACATTCACAGGATGTCTTATATAAGACACAAGACCGTCAGCACAACGCAAAGCTTGCGCTATAGGCTCACTAAAGCGCCAACAACGCCCGCAATGCACACTTGGCGCGAGGCCGCTTGCCCTACACTTGCCGCGCTGCGTGCGGCGCCACATTTGGGCGGGCGCTGCGATCGCCACAAGTTTTTTAGCCCCTCTCTCGGAGACTCTGATGAGCAAGAAACCCGTTCGCGTCGCCGTTACTGGCGCCGCTGGTCAGATTGGCTATGCGCTGCTGTTTCGCATCGCCTCTGGCGAAATGCTGGGCAAAGACCAGCCCGTGATCCTGCAGCTGCTGGAGATCCCCGACGAAAAGGCGCAAAACGCGCTCAAGGGCGTGATCATGGAGCTGGAAGATTGCGCCTTCCCGCTGCTGGCTGGCATTGAAGCCCACAGCGACCCCATGACTGCCTTCAAGGACACCGACTACGCCCTGCTGGTCGGCGCCCGTCCCCGCGGCCCCGGTATGGAGCGCGCCGACCTGCTGGCCGCCAACGCTCAAATCTTCACGGCCCAGGGCAAGGCGCTCAACGCCGTGGCCTCGCGCAATGTGAAGGTACTGGTGGTGGGCAACCCCGCCAACACCAACGCCTACATCGCCATGAAGTCGGCGCCGGACCTGCCGGCCAAGAACTTCACCGCCATGCTGCGCCTGGACCACAACCGTGCCGCCAGCCAGATCGCTACCAAGACCGGCAAGGCTGTGGGCTCGATCGAGAAACTGGCCGTGTGGGGCAACCACTCGCCCACCATGTACGCGGACTACCGCTTTGCCACCATCGACGGTCAAAGCGTCAAGGCTCTGATCAACGACGAAGTGTGGAACCGTGACGTGTTCCTGCCCACCGTGGGCAAGCGCGGCGCAGCCATCATTGCGGCACGCGGCCTGTCCTCCGCCGCCTCGGCTGCCAACGCCGCCATCGACCACATGCGCGACTGGGCACTGGGCACCAACGGCAAGTGGGTGACCATGGGCATCCCCAGCAACGGCGAATACGGCATCCCCAAGGAAACCATGTTCGGCTACCCCGTGACCTGTGCCAATGGCGAATACAAAATCGTCGAAGGCCTGGAAATCGACGCCTTCAGCCAAGAGTGCATCAACAAGACTCTGGCTGAGCTCGAAGGCGAGAAAGACGGCGTCAAGCATCTGCTGTGAGCCCCAAGCGCCAGCCGGCGCTTGAGCGACACTCCAAAGGGTTGGCTCTCGCCAGCCCTTTTTTATTGCCTCATGCCATGACCGCACCCCAGCACCCCCATCAAGCCCTGTTCGAGGACCAAGCCTCACAAATCGCGCTCCCGGTGGTCGACCACTACTGCGGCGTCGAAGCCCGCATGCGCAAGAGCTTGGAGCTGCAAGCCCAGATGGGGCCTGTGTTTGATGTGACACTGGACTGCGAAGATGGCGCGCCCGTGGGCGGCGAAGCTGAGCACATGCTGATGGTGCTGAGCTTGCTCAACAGTGCGCACAACGCCCATGGCCGCGTGGGCGTGCGCGTTCACCCCTGGGGGCACGCTGCATTTGAGGCCGACGTCGAGGCGCTATGCGCACACGCGCAGCGCTGCGCTTACGTCATGGTGCCCAAGCCCCAGAGCCTGCAGGACGTGCAGCGCGCCGCTGACTGGATTGACGCCACCCTGCGGCGCCACGGCCTGCAGCCGCAAAGTCTGCCCATTCACACCCTCATCGAGACCCACGGCGCACTGCGGGATGTGCAAGCCATTGCCGCGCATCCGCGCATTGAGTCACTGTCCTTTGGCCTGATGGACTTTGTCTCGGCCCACGGTGGCGCCATTCCTCAGTACGCCATGACCGCGCACGGCCAGTTCACCCACCCGTTGGTGGTGCGCGCCAAGCTGGAATTGGCGGCGGCGGCGCACTGCTGGGGCAAAACACCTTCGCACTGCGTGGTGACGGAGTTCAAAAACACCGCCGCCCTGCAAGCAGCTGCCGAGCGCGCTGCTCGCGAGTTTGGCTACACGCGCATGTGGAGCATTCACCCCCAACAGATTCAGCCCATTCTGGACGCGTTTGCGCCCAGTGCAGCCGAGGTGGACCAGGCCATCGACATCCTGATGGCAGCACAAGCCGCCCACTGGGCCCCCATCCAGCACCGCGACACCCTGCACGACCGCGCCAGCTACCGCTACTTCTGGCAAGTTCTGCAGCGCGCACATCGCACTGGGCAAGATCTGCCGCAAGAAGTGCGTCAGGCGTTTTTTGCAGCCGATTGACACAACTTGGCCGCAAACCCTGATCTGCGCCGGGCTCGGCTGAGCAGACAATTGGCCCACTCCCCTTTTGTCTCAATACAAATCGAAAAGACAGGTACGTTTATGAGCATGACCACCCACCGTTTGTGTCTGGCAATAGCACTGACCCTGGGCCTGCAAGCTGAGACTGCCCTCGCGGCCAACACCCCCAGCCCATCGACCCAAGCCACAAAGAGCAGTGAAAAGCGCAGCGCCAGCAAAACCCGCAACACCAAGACCGCAACACCGGCCGCGCGCGTCGAGGAACTGCCCTTGAGCGACGCTCAGCTGGCCGTGGCCCCGCACGTGGCTCACGGCGAAGCGCACTGCGAGTTCAACCAAAAAGTACTCATCACACCCAACCCCAACAAGGCTGGGCACTTCAAGCTGCAGTTTGGCAAGCAGACTTACAACATGACCCCTGAGCCCACCAGCACAGGCGCCGTGCGCCTGGAGGACAAACATGCTGGCGTGGTGTGGTTGCAAATTCCGGCCAAAAGCATGTTGATGAACACCAAAGTCGGCCAGCGCTTGGTCGACAGTTGCGTCAATGAAGAACAAAAGTCTTTTGCCGCGGCCATGGCTGCTGAAGCCGCCAGCGCGCCAGGCACTGGACTTGGCATCACACAGCCACAGTAAGGCCCTTGCCCCGCACAATCCAAAGGCCCGCTTGCGGGCCTTTTTCACGCCCACAGTCAAACCTGAGCGTTTTGCTTGGACCTCTTCGGTACGTATAATGAATGCATACTTTTCGAGCCATACCGGAGAGGCAATGAGCACAACACCGGAGCGCATCATGGAAGCCACCGTGGCAGAGCGGGGGCAAATCACGCTGCCCAAGGCCGTGCGTGATGCGCTGGGCTTGACCAAAGGCACCACGCTGAAAGTCGAGCTTGATGGTGCGCGCATCATCTTGCGCAAAAACGTTGACGACGCCATCTCCCGCGCGCGGGGCCGCTTCAAGCTGGATGGCTTTAGCGATGTGGACCAAGCCATGCGCGCCGTGCGCGGCCGCGCCCCCAACGACCCCATGGAGTCCTGAAACCCGTGATCGCCATCGATTCCTCGGTGCTGGTGGATTTGCTCTCAGGCAGTGCGCGGGCCGATATGGCCGAAGCGGCGCTGCGCGAAGCGCTCACCCGTGGCCCCGTGGTGGTGTGCGATGTAGTGGTGGCCGAGGTCTGCGCCGCGCTGCACGGCGGCGACGAAGCCATGCAGGTGCTCGAAGACATGGGCATACGCTACAGCCCGCTCGAACAAAAAGCCGCGGTGCGCGCCGGTGAAATGCAACGCCGCCACCGCAGTCGCCAAGCGGCAGACCGCCGCGCCTCGCCCGATTTCCTCGTTGGTGCCCATGCCCTGTTGCAATGCAATGGACTGATCACCGCCGACGAGTCGTTTTTCAAAACCTATTTCAAAGGGTTGAAACTCATACGGCCCAGTCTTTGAGCCCGAGCCACAACCCGCCCTCAGCCACTCAGGAGCTAGTCATGCTGCAAGCCTACCGCCAACACGTTGCCGAGCGCGCCGCGCTGGGCATTCCTCCCCTGCCCTTGGATGCCAAGCAGGTGGAGGCCCTGATCGAGCTGATCAAAAACCCGCCCGCGGGTGAAGACGCCTTTCTGGTTGATTTGCTCACCCACCGCGTGCCCCCGGGCGTGGACGACGCCGCCAAGGTCAAGGCCTCGTTCCTGGCCGCCGTAGCCCATGGCGACATCAGCGTGGCGCTGATCTCCAAGGCCAAGGCCACCGAGCTGCTGGGCACCATGGTGGGCGGCTACAACGTGCATCCGCTGATCGAGCTGCTGGACGACGCCGAAGTCGCTGGCGTGGCCGCTGAGGGTCTGAAGAAGACCCTGCTGATGTTCGACTACTTCAACGATGTGGCCGCCAAGGCCAAGGCCGGCAATGCCTGGGCCAAGCAAGTGATGCAAAGCTGGGCCGACGGCGAGTGGTTCACCTCGCGTCCCGAAGTCGAGAAGAAGATCACCGTCACCGTCTTCAAGGTGCCCGGCGAAACCAATACCGACGACCTTTCGCCCGCCCCCGACGCCTGGAGCCGCCCGGACATCCCGCTGCACTACCTGGCCATGCTGAAGAACACCCGTCCCGACGCGGCCTTCAAGCCCGAGGAAGACGGCAAGCGCGGCCCGATGCAGTTCATCGAGGACCTCAAGAAAAAGGGCAACCTCGTGGCCTATGTGGGCGACGTGGTCGGCACCGGCTCCAGCCGCAAATCCGCCACCAACTCGGTGATCTGGGCCACCGGCCAAGACATCCCCTTTGTGCCCAACAAGCGCTTTGGCGGCGTGACCCTGGGCGGCAAGATCGCCCCCATCTTCTTCAACACGCAAGAAGACTCCGGCTCCCTGCCCATCGAGGTGGATGTGAGCAAGCTAGAGATGGGCGACGTCATCGACGTGCTGCCCTATGACGGCAAGCTGGTGAAGAACGGCCAGACCGTGGCCGAGTTCAAGCTCAAGAGCGATGTGCTGTTCGACGAAGTGCGCGCTGGCGGCCGCATCAACCTGATCATCGGCCGCTCGCTGACCGCCAAGGCGCGCGAGTTCCTGGGCCTGTCCGCCTCCACCCTGTTCCGCCTGCCCCAGCCCCCTGCCGAATCCAAGGCCGGCTTCACCCTGGCGCAGAAGATGGTCGGCCGCGCAGTCGGCCTGCCTGAAGGCCAGGGCGTGCGCCCGGGCACCTACTGCGAGCCCAAGATGACGACCGTGGGTTCGCAAGACACCACCGGCCCCATGACCCGCGACGAGCTGAAGGACCTGGCCTGCCTGGGCTTCTCGGCCGACCTGGTGATGCAGAGCTTCTGCCACACCGCCGCCTACCCCAAGCCCGTAGACGTCAAGACCCACCGCGAGCTGCCTGCCTTCATCTCCAACCGCGGCGGCGTGGCCCTGCGTCCGGGCGACGGCGTGATCCACAGCTGGCTGAACCGCCTGCTGCTGCCCGACACCGTGGGCACCGGCGGTGACTCGCACACCCGCTTCCCCATCGGCATCTCCTTCCCGGCCGGTTCCGGTCTGGTGGCCTTCGGCGCCGCCACGGGCGTGATGCCCCTGGACATGCCCGAGTCGGTGCTGGTGCGCTTCAAGGGCGAGCTGCAGCCCGGCGTCACCCTGCGTGACCTGGTGCATGCCATTCCGCTCTATGCCATCAAGGCCGGTCTGCTGACCGTGGCCAAGGCCGGCAAGAAGAATGTGTTCTCGGGTCGCATCCTGGAAATCGAAGGTCTGCCCGACCTGAAGGTGGAGCAAGCGTTTGAGCTGAGCGACGCCTCAGCCGAGCGCTCGGCCGCTGGCTGCACCATCAAGCTCAACCCCGAGCCGATCAAGGAATACCTCACCAGCAACATCGTGCTGATGAAGAACATGATCGCCGACGGTTATGCCGACGCCAAGACCCTGCAGCGCCGCATCGAGAAGGTCGAAGCCTGGCTGGCCAAGCCCGAGCTGCTGCAAGCCGACAAGGACGCCGAGTACGCTGCTGTGATCGAGATCGATCTGGCCGACATCAAGGAACCCATCGTCTGCTGCCCCAACGACCCGGACGACGCCAAGTTCCTCTCCGAAGTGGCCGGCACCAAGATCGATGAAGCCTTCATCGGTTCGTGCATGACCAATATCGGTCACTTCCGCGCCGCAGCCAAGCTGCTGGGCGGCCAGCGCGACATCCCGGTCAAGCTGTGGGTCGCCCCGCCGACCAAGATGGACCAGAGCGAGCTGATCAAGGAAGGCCATTACGCCGCCTTCGGCACCGCCGGTGCGCGCACCGAAATGCCGGGCTGCTCGCTGTGCATGGGCAACCAGGCGCAGGTCCGCGAAGGCGCCACCGTGATCTCCACCTCCACCCGCAACTTCCCCAACCGTCTGGGCAAGAACACCAATGTATTCCTGGGCTCGGCCGAGCTGGCAGCCATTGCCTCGCGCCTGGGCCGCCTGCCGACCAAGGAGGAGTACCTCAAGGAGATGGGCGTGATCGACGCCGACAAGGCCAGCGTCTACCGCTACATGAACTTCGACCAGATCGAAGAGTACGCCGACGTGGCCAAGGGCGTGAACGCCTGAACGAAGCGGCCCATGCCGCTTTGAGCACCCAAGCAGCCCGCCACCTCGGCGGGCTTTTTTGTGCCCGCAGCATCGACTTCGCCACTGGTATTCCCGCAGCCTGGTCATGTTGCACTGCAGTAGAGTGGCTCACATGTCCACTCCCCCTGCACCCTAGGTGTTGGACCTTGTGCCATGCGAACCCCTCTACTGGCCTTCACGTTGTTTTGCTGCTCGCTGACTGCCGCGCTGGGCGCTGAGTCAGCCATGGAATTGAAAACGCCAACGGGTAGCCTCTTTGGCACCCTGAGTGAACCCGAGACTGGTGCGCCTGCACCGGTGGTCCTGATCATCGCGGGCTCGGGCCCTACCGACCGAAACGGCAACGGGCCGGTCGCGCAACTGCAGTCCAACAACCTGAAGCAACTCGCGGATGCGCTGTCCAGCGCTGGCATTGCCTCGGTGCGCTATGACAAGCGGGGTGTGGCAGAAAGCGTTGCAGCAGCCACCGCCGAAGCCGACCTGCGCTTTGACCATTTTGTGCGCGACGCTGCGGACTGGCTGGCCATGCTGGGCACCGACAAACGTTTCAGCCGCGTGGGTGTGATCGGTCACAGCGAGGGCGCATTGATTGCCACCATGGCCGCCCAGACCCAGCGCTCACTCAGTGCCTTGGTTCTGATCGCCGGCGCGGGCGAGAGCGCAGGGGCGACACTGCGGCGCCAGTTGGCGGGGCGGCTCCCCGCCACGCTTGCGGCACGCAACGAAGAAGTGCTCAAAACCCTGGAGCAAGGCAAAACAGTCCCAGACGCTCCGCCCGAACTGGCCGCACTCTACCGCCCCTCAGTCCAACCCTATCTGATATCGTGGATCAAGATTCAACCGGAGCAGGAGCTGGCCAAAACCAAAGCCCCCTGCCTGATCCTCCAAGGGGATACGGACATTCAGGTGCAAGTCAGTGATGCCAAACGGCTCAGCGCCGCTCAGTCACGCTGCCAACTGAGCATCGTGACAGGCATGAACCATGTGTTGAAACAGGTCGAGGCCGATCCACAGCAGCAAATGGCCTCCTATGGCAACCCATCCCTGCCCTTGGCACCTGAGTTCACACGCGTACTGGTGGACTTTTTGGCGCGGGCCCTGGGCAAGCGCTGACGTCGACTCACCCCTATGCAACTCTTCTTCATCCAACGTCCAGGCATATCGGACCGCCTGACCTTGTTTCGTGCGAGGATGGCAGACACCACCAGCGAGAACACCGCTGATCATCACGCTGCAGGCGCTTGAAGCCGAAAGCGAGTCGGGCAGTAACCAGCGCTTGATCCAGCTCTACCAAGGCCACGGCTACAGCTTGGTCGACCACGGCCCAATGGTTTAACTGGCACGCCCATGGTGCAACTGGGCAAGGTTCTGGCCCACGTATGAAGCGCCGAACAAGCTGCGCAGGCCGCGGGCCTGCAGTTGCGCCAGCACGTGGAAATGCCAGCCAACAATCTCTTGCTGTGCTGGCAACACGTCGATGTGTGATGAATTAGCGCTGCGGGCGTGGCCGCAGCGGGGGCGCTGCAGCCGTGCAGCGCCACAAGTGCTTCAGCGGCGCTGATAGCCTTGATTGGGCGTGGGCGCGCGGCGCTCCAGATGCCGGAAGGTGATGCGACCTTTGGAGAGGTCGTAAGCCGACAGCTCCAGGGTCACGCTGTCGCCAGCCAGGATGCGGATGTGATGCTTGCGCATCTTGCCGCCGGTGTACGCGATCACCACATGGCCGTTTTCAAGCTTCACTCTGAACCGGGAGTCGGGCAAAACCTCGTCCACAGTACCGCGCATCTCGATGAGTTCTTCTTTGGCCATGTGACCCTTTGGTAAGGAAAGCTCCCGGTCGGTGCCGACCAAGACCTCTCATGGTGGTGCCCTGTTCGAAAGGCTGGCGCCGTCAATGCTGGGTGGCCCAAGCAACGCCTTCGCCTGCTGCGAAACGCAGGGCTGATTCCGAGCAGGGGAAGCGCTGTTCGAACCGCCAAACGCGGTCCGTGCTGGCCATCCCTCTTCCGGAGCGGATAGACACCGAAGCGACGAATCGACCGTCAGCTTCGGAATGAGTCATGGGTGAGACAGTGAAGCGCCCCACCTCAATGCTGTTGTTATGCATATGGCTTGAGGTGTGCGCCTTGATCGGCGAGAACCGTCTTGGCGCGGTTTTGGGCCGGGCCTTGAGGCCCGGATGCTGCGGCTTGCAGCTTGTGCTTACAGAACGCGGATGTTGGAGGCTTGGGGACCCTTGGGGCCGTCCTTCACCTCGAACTCAACGCGCGCGCCTTCGGCCAAGGTGCGGAAGCCGCCGTTGTTGCGGATTTCGCTTTGGTGGGCGAACAGGTCCTTGGAGCCATCAGCCGGGGCGATGAAGCCAAAGCCCTTGCTGTCGTTGAACCATTTCACGGTACCGGACTGAGTTGTCATGGTGTTTCCTTGATAAATAGGGATAGATGAAGAAGGGACTCCGAGCACGCGAATGCGTTACGGAGACAGAAACACTCAAGAGCAATCAGCGGGTGTTGGGCTGAAGCGAGCCGCTCGCGAACTGAGGCCTAGGGGAGGCCAGCGGGGCTGCAGATGTGACCTGGGTAGAACGGTCTTGCGCGAATCTATCTCTCGAATGTACCACACATTGGGAAAAGCGCGCAGCGCAAATTGGGCAGGTGCTTTGCGCACCCCGCCCGCACCCTCAATCGGCGCCGCGTTGCTCGGATTGCTTCCAGGTGTAGACCAAGCCCAGAGCTGCCGCATAGCCGGTTTTGCGCTGCACCAGCGGGCTGTCCAGATTGACCGCGCCGCTGAGCACCTCGCCGCGCAGCGCGCCAAACACGCGCCATTGCGGGTGAATGCGCCAGGCCCCGGAAGCCGACAGGCGCCAGGCCACCAGGCCCGCGCGGGCCTGGTAGGCTGGGCGCTGTGTCGTGGCGTAGGGTGGCTCCACGCCATAGAAATAGCTGGCCAAGCGCTGATCGGCCAGCACAGCCGAGGTGCTCACCGCCACAAAAGTGTTGCCCGCCAGCGCGCGTTCCCAGCGCAGCTTGGGCTCCAGCGTCCAGCCGCGATGCCTGCCACGGTGGCTCAGGTCCAAGGCGGCGCGCAGCGGCAGCTCCAGCACCACCTGTTCGTCACGGTGCTGCGTCAGCGTCCAGCTGGCGCGCGGCCCCAGCTCCAGCAAGGTGCCGAGTTGCGGCATGCCTTGGCGCACGCCTTCGTTGGTGGCAGCTCCACCCAGCGAGCCACCCACGCCCAAGTCCAGCTCGAAGCCGCTGGTTTTATAGGCCCGCCAACCCGCACTGTCGCGGTCAGCGCGCAAATGCTCGCCGCGGTACACCACATAGGGCAGCACCAGGAAGCGTCCGACGCGTTGCTGGGCGCCAGGCCATGCTGTTTGCGAGGCGGCCACGCTGACCAGGCCCAGCTCCCACAGCGGCCTGCTAGAAGCATTGGCATGGGGCATGGGTTCGGGTGTGGCGGCGGGGGCCTCGCTGCTGGATGTGGCGTCCGGTGCCTGCGCTGTGGCCGCAGCACACAGAGCCGACAGCGTCAGGCCCGCAGCCAGAGCCAAGGGTGATGAGCGCAAGTTCATCGCAGGGCCAGCAAAGCGTCGAGCTGCCCAGCCACCAGAGCCCGCGTGCGCTCGCCCACCACATCGCCAGCCTCGTTGAAGTCAGGCCCGAAGGCGTTGGCGAACAGCTCCGGCGCCAACAAGACATTGAGCTTCAGGCACACCGCGACTTGGCGCAGGTGGTACTGCGCGCGCGAGCCCCCCATGCCACCGCCAGCGCTGACGATGGCCGTGGGTTTGCCCGCCAGCAGGCTGTTGTTGGGCGCGCGGCTGGCCCAGTCCAGCGCGTTCTTGAGCACCGGGGCGATGGAGTAGTTGTACTCCGGGCAGGCCAGCAGCAATGCGTCGCAACGCTCTAGCTGAGCGAAGAACTGGGCCACGGCAGGCGTGGGTTCGGGGTGGTCTGCGTTGTAGAAGGGAATGTCGCGCAGGTCTGCAATTTCGACGCTCACCCCGCGTGGTGCCTGGGCTTGCGCACAGCGCAGCAAACCAGTGTTTCGAGATGCAGCTCGTAGGCTGCCGCTGAGGGCCAAGATGGTGGTCAAAGCAGTGCTCCTAGGGGTGCTGGTGAGGTGGCGCACATTGTGCATGGGACCCGGCACACCCACAGGGACTTAGGACTTGTCAGATCGGCGCGACAGCGCCCGTCGCATGCGTTGCGCCAAATCTTCCACGCTCATCTGGGGTGAAACCCAGAACGCAGCCAGCGCTGCCTGCAACTCGGTGCGCACCGGCTCGGACATGGTCAGGCGGGGTGCGGACAGGCGCCTGCTGGCGTCGAGCAGGCGCGGCAGGCTGTCGGCAGCACAGGCGTCCAGGTCTTCAGCGCGTATGTCTTTGCGCACGGGCAGCGAGCCCTTTTTGCGGGCAAAAGCCAGCTGCAGATCGCGGTCCAGCCAGGTTTTGGCCAGCAGGCCTTGCCCCGCCTCGGTGACCGATTGGCTCGACACCGGATAAGCCACCATGTCCAGCGCCATGATGAAGCTCCCCCCCGCTTCGGGCACAGGCGCGCAGATGTAGTCCATGCCTGGCTTGACACCGACCACCTTGAATTCACCCTTGGCCCAGTCACCCATGACTTGCATGGCCGCGCGCCCCTTGATCACCTGCTGCGTGGCCTGGTCCCAGGTGCGCATCTGACCCGATGCAGGACGCCATTGGCGCAACTCAGCCAACAAGCGCAGCACGCGCTGCATGCGCGCTTCGTCCAGCACGCTGGCGTCCTCGTTCACAAACAAGCGCTTGTAGATGGCTGGGCCGCCCGCACCGGCCACCAAGGTGGTGAACAAAAGCCGCACATTCCAGGCTTGGTCGCTGATGGCAAGGGGGTTCACGCCGGCGGCCTTGAGCTTGGGGGCTTGGGCCAGGAATTCGTCCCAGGTGGTGGGCAGTGGCAGCTTGAGGCGGCGATAGATACGGGCATTGAACCAGGCCCAGTTTTCGTTGTGCAGCGTGACGGGCTGAGCAATCAGGGTGCCACGATAGCGCGGCGGCTGCAGCAGAAAGTCGTGCATCAGCGCGGGCCAACGGTCTTGCGTAGCTTGTGCGTCCATGGCCTTAACCAGGCCCAGCGCACCGATGTGTGCAATGTCTTCGCCGCCCAGCCACATGGCGCCCGGCGCAAACCCGGTGGCAATGCGCATGACGGCGTCGCGCTTCATGAACTCATAGTCTTGCGAGACCGACTCCGTCCAGCGCCCACCCGCGGCACGAAAACGCTGAGCCACCTGGTCCAGACTGGCACGTTCGCTGGGCGAGATCCAGTAGTGCGCAAAATCCATGGCTGCCCCTTCAGGCGCGGCCGCTTGCAGCGCGCCCACTGAGCAGCACAGCACCCATCCGGCCAGGGCGGCACAAGCTAGACGGCCGCGTGCGTGGAGCTCAGACGCTGCGCCAGCTGTTGTGCGGGCATGGGGGCCCCAAACAGCAGGCCCTGCCCTGAGACGCCCGGCCAGGCTTGAAAGACGGCCCATTGTTCGGCGCATTCGATACCCTCCACGGTGATGCGTATGCCCAGCCCAGTGGCAATGTCCGCCACACCGCGCACGATCAGCATGCTGCTGTGGTCGCTAAGCATGGTGGACACAAAGCTGCGATCGATCTTGATGGTGTCACACGGCAGGCTCAGCAAATGCGTGAGCGAGGCGTGTCCGGTGCCGAAGTCGTCCAGCGCAATATGCGCCCCGGCGCGGCGCAACTGCTTGAGGTTGCCTTCCACCAGCCCGTGCGCGCGACTCAGCAGAACGGTCTCCACAATCTCCACACTCAGCCAGCTCAAATCCGCGCTGCCCGAGAGCCGCTCGAGCCGCGCGAGCAAGCGTCGATCGGCCAGCGTAACCTCCGGAAAATTCACACCGATGCGCGGCACCTGCAGACCGGCAGCCTGCCAGCGCGCACGATCGGCAATCACGGCCTGCAGCATGCAATCGGTCAAAGCGTCCAGCAGCCCATATTCCTCCATGACCAGCAGGAATTCCAGTGGCAACACCACGCCCATGGGTGTGATCCAGCGCGCCAGGGCCTCCACCGCCACCAACCGATTGCTGCCAGCCTCCACAATGGGCTGGTAGTAGGGCACGATATCCCCCCCGCCCACAGCGCGCACCAAGCGCTGAGCCAGGGCGTCGCGCACCAAGCTCATGGCCTCGTCCTCAGAGCCAAACAAGCTGACGGTATCGGCGCGCGACGCTTTGGCACTGCGCAAGGCCAAGCCCGCCTGATGCATGAGCCGCGACACCTGCTGCTGCACAGCAGTCTGGCCACTGACATCGTCAGCAGGAGCGGGTGACATCAAGTCAGGACCCACCCGCGCGTAAACGTCCTCGTCGTCCTCGCCACACTTTGATGCTGCGGGTTCAAAAATGGCCGCACCAATGCTGACTTTGAGCTGCAGCTCACGCCCGCCTTCGAAGATGGGCTCATTGAGCTCATCCCTGAGCCGCTGTGCACGTTGCAACAAAGCCGCTGCATTGAGGTCCTGCAGAAAAATCACCGCGAACTCATTGCCGCCAGTGCGAAAAACATGCCCTTCGCTGGGAACTTCCACGCGGCTCAGACGCTGCGCCAAGGTCTTGAGCAATTGGTCGCCAATGTGGTGGCCAAACACATCGTTGACAGATCGGAAGTTGCGCACGTCCACCAATACCAGCGCGAGCTTGGGAACTGGCTCCCCCAACAGCTCCTGCAAACGGCTGTTGAGGTAAAGCCGGTTGCCTAACCCGGTGAGCATGTCGTGGGTGACCACCTGGCGGAGCTTGCGCACTGTGACCAACAAGCGCCGGTTGCGCTGACCCAAGCGGCGCAGCAGCGGGTGGAAGATGAACATCAGCTCGGCCAGCAGAGTCAGCAGGGTCACCGCCGCAAGCAACTCGTGCACCCTCGAAAAGCGCCGCGCCCCAGTGAGTGCTGCGGCGTAGAGGTCATGGGTCAATGCGTTGACCTCGCTGACCAGCGCCCCGCGATCAGCCAGCGTCAACTCAATCGGCGCCCACAGTGAAAAGTGCCATTCAACCTGCTGGGCGTCGAGTTTGGAAAAATCTTCGATTTGGTCCGCCAACTGGGCGGTCAGCCGGGAAAAGTCTGCCAAGCGCTCTGGCGTGACAGCCGCATAAGCGGGCTCCCCGTCCTCGCCACCACGAAAATTCAGCCAAGCCGGCCAAGACTTCCCGTCTGGCGGCAGCATGGCGTTGAGCTGCGTCTGGTTGGCGCGCACACGCTGGGCCAGCAGCTGCAGTTCCTCACGCGTGGCGGCCAACCACTTGCCGCCGCCCGCGTATTGATCCTGGGTGCGCAAGATCAGCTCCACGATACGGGCCACACGGGCAAAGGTTTGGCGCTGATTGGTGGCGATGCGCGTGATCTCCACCGCCTGGCTCTGCGCGGCGATCATGGAGCGCAAGATCAGGAAGTTCGCCAGCGCCAAGATGGCCAGCAGGCTCAGCGCAAAGAGGTAGCCCCGATGCAACGCTCCCACGGGACGATCCAGCTCGTCCAAGGCCACGCGGCGCAAAAAGCGACCGGACAGCCTCGTGCGCCCGGTGGGTTGGGGTACTTTCATCCGAAACCTTGGACCGTTGTGTTACCGCTGCGGCCGCAGGCACGGCGCCGCCGAGTGCAAGGCTAGGACTTAGGCGCGAAGACTCCCTCCCCCTGAATGAGCGTTTGACATGGCAGCGTCACCGCTTCCCGCCTCAAGTGCATAGCCGACCCAGGCCTTACCTAACCCAGGTGCCCAGCGCAAGCTACGGCCGGGCCAGTACCTGCGACCCGCACGAGACTTTGCGACGGTCTCACTTCAGGCGCGAAGTCCCGTGCGCAAAGCACCGGAATGTCCGCTCTACGGCACCCTTTTCAAGCCATAGCGCTGCGATACCGGCGCTTAAGCTGGGTGACCCTATCCCCCGTGCATTCCCATGCCCAATAAGCGCAGTCTCAGCCTGTTCATTGCCGACACAGACCTGCACGTCTTGGCCAACCAGGCCGTGCGTCAGTGCCTGGCAAGCATGCACTTTGACGAGGTGCTGATCTTCAGCGACTTGCCTGAGGCCTTCGAGGGATTGCCCGTCATCCCCACCCCCAAGATCCGCTCCATCGAGGCTTACAACGACATCGCCGTGCGCGGCCTGGCCCAGCACCTGCGCACCGACTTTGTGCTGACCGTGCAGTACGACGGCTTCATCTTGGACTCCAAAGAGTTCTCGCCGCACTTCTATCACTACGACTACATCGGCGCCCCCTGGCCCGGCCAAGACGAGCACAACGATGTTGGCAACGGCGGTTTTTCCTGGCGCTCGCGCCGCTTGGTGCAAGCCGCCGCCGCGCTGACCCCGCCCGGCCCCATCGATGTTGAAGATTTGCTGATCTGCCAGCGCCTGCGGCCAGAGCTTGAAGCGCAGGGCATGCGTTTTGCGCCGCGCGCGGTGGCCTCGCACTTCTCGGTGGAGTTCCCTGCCGTGCCCTACCCGACCTTTGGCTTTCACGGCCTTTTCTGGCTGCCCCAGGTCTATCGCAACGCACCGGACTTCTTGGTCGACCACCTCTCGGACCGAATCATTCAAAGCCGCTCAGGCTTTTTGCTCCCCGCCCTGGAACAACTGGCACCCGCCAGTGCCGAGCGCCTCAAAGCGCGCGTGCAGCGTCTGGCCGCCTGACCCCTCACCCCTTCACACACTCAAGAGCACCACATGGCACACATCCAGCAGTTCTTCTTCGTCAACGGTGTCAAGCAGTTTCTGCCTCAGCACTTCCAGGGCAAAAAGGTCTTGGAGATCGGCAGCCTGAACCTCAACGGCTCGGTGCGCCAGTTCTTCACCGACTGCGACTACCTGGGCCTGGATGTCGGCCCGGGCCGGGATGTGGACCTGGTCTGCCACGGCGAGAACCACGGTGCCACGGCGGAGAGCTACGACGTCATCATCAGCTGCGAGGCCATGGAGCACAACCCCGCCTGGCGCACGACCTGGCTGAACATGCTGCGCATGCTCAAGCCCGACGGGCTGATGATCATGACCTGCGCCACCCACGGCCGGCGCCAGCACGGCACCGCCGAGTTCCAGCCCGGCGACTCACCCCTCACCGTGGGCATGAGCCAAAACTACTACCGCAACCTGGCGGCTGAGGACTTCAGCGCGCTATGCCCGCCCACCGCCTGGTTCAGCGAACACGCCTTCAACACCGACTACGAGAGCCACGACCTCTACTTCTTCGGTGTGGGTCTCGGAGCCAGTGCACAAGTGCGCCACCAGGGTGCGGAACTCAAGGCCTCCCTGGCCAAGCACTACCACGACAAAAACGTGCTGGGCCGCTACTGAGCTCAGGCCCGCACCTGGCGCAGCTCAGGCCGACCGCCGCTGGCCATGAGCCGCTCCAGCCGCGGCCGAACAAACAGCATCGCCACCAGCACTCCCACCATCAAGCCCAAGCCATAGAGGCCCATGAAAAGGCCGTAGTTCATGATGGGCGCAATCAGCCGACCCACGCCCAGGAAAGTGGCATAGAGCCACGTCACCGAGCTGATGGCGCCAGTCACCGCACAAAGGGCCGCCGCCGCGTGCGGCGAGTCCTGCGGCTGGGTCAGCTTGGGAAACACCACCCAGTGCAGCACCGCGCCGTTGATGGTGAGCAGCGTCACCACCGTGAGCTTGGTCGCCAGCTTGGGCGGCAGCACCAAGGCATGCCATTGCAAATTGGGGTCCAGCAACACCAAAGCCCCACCGGTGAGCCACAGCAAGCCCAGCATTCGCGCAATCAAACTCTCGGTCGCCGCGAGTTTGGCCGCATCAATGCGCTGGGTGCGCAACATGGCCAGATCGGCCCTGAGCAAGGCCACGATGGCAAAAGCAAACGCGAGGGTGTGCGCCATGAGCAGCAATTGCCGCAGCGCCGTAGTCCAGACTTCCATACCCACCTCAGCTAGACGTGTTGCCCTCCCCAGAGAGCGGCGCCCATGTCTGCGCGCATGGCGCTGCCGTGATGGGGGTATCGGCACAAAGCGTGAATTTCTTAACGCATTGCCCAGCGCACGCTTCGCAGTGGCGCGGCCCAAAAGCTCCCCCGCGTGAAGCAGCGCCACCGCTACAATGCGCCCCGCCAGGAGAGAGCCCACCCGCTGAGGTGAGCCGCCGAAGGCGCAGTGGCCGCAGGGTTCGCCCCGCAGCTTCGAACGCTCAGGCAAAAGGACTGGCAAAACGCCCATGCGTGGGCGTTCCTCACTGGAGAGAGGTGCCGCGGCTTTACATGGCCGCAGCACCCACCGAAGGGGCAAGCCTGCGGCAGTTGTATGCCGCTGGCCAATCTCTCAGGTAAAGCGGACAGCGAGGGCATCATCCACCCCGGTTACGGCATTCCAACGTGACAGGGTGATTGCTCAATGCCCTCGGAATTGCCTGACCATGTCTGCTGACACCCCCCAAGCTTTGAAGACCACCCCGCTGCACGCGCTGCACCTCGAACTGGGCGCCAAGATGGTGCCTTTCGCGGGCTACGAAATGCCGGTGCAATACCCCACGGGCGTGATGGCCGAGCACAAGCACACGCGTGCCGCCGCAGGCTTGTTCGACGTCTCGCACATGGGCCAAGTGCGCCTCTTGGGCGCTGACGCTGCCGCCGCGCTGGAAACCATCGTGCCGGTGGACATCGTCGACCTGGGCGAATTCAAGCAGCGCTACGCACTGTTCACCAACGAGCAGGGCGGCATCATGGACGATCTGATGGTGTGCCGCCGCGCCGACGACCTGTTCGTGGTGGTCAACGCCGGTTGCAAAGAGCAAGACATTGCTCACATGCAAAAACACCTGAGCAGCCGCTGCGAAGTGCAGCCCCTGCCCGAGCAGGCCCTGCTGGCCCTGCAAGGCCCCGAGGCCGTCACTGCACTGGCACGACTGAACCCCGACGTGGCCAAGCTGGTCTTCATGACCGGCGGCTTCTTCGAGCTGGACGGCATTCCCGCCTTCCTCACCCGCTCGGGCTACACCGGCGAAGACGGCTACGAAATCTCCGTGGCTGGCGAGCACGCCATTGCCCTGGCCAAGAAGTTGCTGGCGCAACCCGAAGTCAAGCCCATTGGCCTGGGCGCGCGCGACTCGCTGCGCCTCGAAGCCGGCCTGTGCCTCTACGGCCACGACATCGACCAAGGCACCACGCCCGTGGAAGCCTCGCTGACCTGGGCCATCCAGAAAGTGCGCCGCGCCGGTGGCGCGCGTGCCGGTGGCTACCCTGGCGCCGCCGTGATTGACGCTCAGTTCACCAACGGCGTGGCCAAAAAGCGCGTGGGTCTGGTGTCGGCCGAGCGCATGCCCGTGCGCGAAGGCGCCAAGCTCGTCAACGCCGAAGGCCAGGAGATTGGCCACGTCACCAGCGGCACCCTGGGCCCCACCGTGGGCAAGCCCGTGGCGCTGGCCTACGTGCAAACCGCGTACGCCGCGCAAGGCACCGAGGTCTTTGCCCTGGTGCGTGACAAGCGCACGCCCCTGACTGTTTCTGCCACCCCTTTCACGCCCAACCGCTACTACCGCGGCTGATCTTTCTCCACCATCCAAGATTCACGGAGCAAAACCATGACCATCAAGTACACGCCCGACCACGAGTGGGTTGAGATTCACGCCGACGGCACCGCAACGGTGGGCATCACCGTGCACGCGCAAGACGCGCTGGGCGACGTGGTGTTCGTCGACCTGCCTGATGTGGGCAAGGCCTTTGCCATCGGCGAAACCGCTGGTGTTGTGGAGTCAGTCAAGGCCGCCGCCGACGTCTACGCCCCCGTCTCGGGCGAGATCGTGGAAGTCAATGAAGCTCTGCGTGACGACCCCGCCCTGGCCAACACCGACCCGCTCAAGGCTGGCTGGTTCTTCAAGGTCAAACTCTCCAACGCCGCCGAACTCAACGGTCTGCTGGACAGCACAGCCTACGACGAGCTGCTCAAAACCCTCTAAGCCAAACTTTTCTGCCGGGCTCGCCCCATACCGGGCACCCGGCCCTGACCGCGGCGCCGCCACAGGCCGCGCTACCCACCCCAGGACCGCCGCCATGTTGAAGTCTGCCCTGCCCACCCTTGCTGAGCTGGAAAACGCCAGCGAATTCCACGCCCGCCACATTGGCCCCGATGCCGCTGACGAAGCCCAGATGCTGTCGGCCATCGGCGTGGCCTCGCGTGCCGCGTTGATCGACGCCATCGTGCCCGCCAGCATCAAGCGCGCCGACGCCATGGCGCTGCCTGCAGCCACCACCGAGGCGCAAGCGCTGGCCGAACTCAAAGCCATTGCCAGCAAGAACCGTGTGCTCAAGAGCTACATCGGTCAGGGCTACTACGGCACCCTCACCCCCGGCGTGATCCTGCGCAACATCTTGGAAAACCCCGCTTGGTACACGGCCTACACGCCCTACCAGGCCGAAATCTCCCAAGGCCGCATGGAAGCGCTGGTGAACTTCCAGACCATGGTGACCGACCTCACCGGCATGGCCATTGCCAACGCCTCCATGCTGGACGAAGCCACCGCCGCCGCCGAAGCCATGACGCTGGCGCTGCGCACGGGCAAGAGCAAGAGCAAGGTCTTCTACGTGGCCGACGACGTGCTGCCCCAAACCCTGGAAGTGGTGCGCACCCGCGCCGAACCCCTGGGCCTGGAAGTGCGCGTGTGCAGCGGCGACGAAGCCCTGCAAAACGACAGCTTTGCCGTGCTGCTGCAATACCCCGGCGTGAACGGGCAAGTGCGCAACTACGCCGACTGGATTGCCCAGTACAAGGCGCGCAGCCAAGGTGTGGTCATCGTGGCGGCCGACCTGCTGGCCCTCACCCTCATCAAAGCCCCGGCCGAGCTGGGTGCAGACATCGCCGTGGGCACCACGCAGCGCTTTGGCATGCCCATGGGCGCTGGCGGCCCGCACGCGGGCTATATGGCCTGCCGCGACGAATTCAAGCGCAGCCTGCCCGGCCGCTTGGTGGGCGTGTCGGTGGACTCGCACGGCAAGCAAGCCTACCGCCTCTCGCTGCAAACCCGCGAGCAGCACATCCGCCGCGAAAAAGCCACCTCCAACATCTGCACGGCGCAGGTGCTGCCTGCGGTGGTCGCGTCCATGTACGCCGTCTACCACGGCCCGCAAGGCCTCAAGCGCATTGCCCAGCGCGTGGCCACCTACACCGCCGTGCTGGCCCACGCGTTGAAGGGCCTGGGCTTCACGCTGGCGCACGAAGCCAGCTTCGACACCCTGCACGTGCACACCGGCGCCAAGACGGAGCCGCTGCTGGCCGCTGCCGTGGCCGCTGGCATCAACCTGCGCCGCGCCTGCGCGCAAAGCCTGTCGATCTCGCTGGACGAATCGACCACGCGTGAAGACATCGCCGCACTGCTGGCCGTCTTCAACGCAGGCAAGACCGTGGACGCCTTCGGCGCGCACGAAAACGGCGTGGCCACGCTGATCCCGGCCGAGCTGCTGCGCAGCTCCAGCTACCTCACGCACCCGGTGTTCAACCGCTACCACTCCGAAACCGAGCTGCTGCGCTACCTGCGCATGCTGGCCGACAAGGACTTGGCGCTGGACCGCAGCATGATCCCCCTGGGCTCCTGCACCATGAAGCTCAACGCCACCAGCGAGATGATCCCCATCACCTGGCCGGAGTTTGCGCAGGTGCACCCCTTCGCACCGCAAGACCAGCTCGCGGGCTACACCGAGCTGGACCAGCTGCTGACCACCTGGCTGTGCCAAGCCACGGGCTATGCCGGCATCAGCCTGCAGCCCAACGCCGGCTCGCAAGGCGAGTACGCCGGTCTGCTGGCCATCAAGGCCTACCACGAGTCGCGCGGCGAAGGCCATCGCAAGATCTGCCTAATCCCCGAGTCCGCCCACGGCACCAACCCCGCTTCGGCCCAGATGGTGGGCATGCAAGTGGTGGTGACCAAGTGCGACAAGGAAGGCAATATCGACCTGGCGGACCTCAAGGCCAAGTGCGAGCAGCACAGCGCCTCGCTAGCCGCCATCATGATCACCTACCCCTCCACCTACGGCGTGTTTGACATCCATGTCAAAGAGATCTGCCAGCTCGTCAAGAGCCACGGGGGGCGCGTGTATGTGGACGGCGCCAACATGAACGCCCTGGTGGGCGTGGCCGCGCCGGGCGAGTTCGGTGGCGATGTCTCGCACCTGAACCTGCACAAGACCTTCTGCATCCCGCACGGCGGCGGCGGCCCCGGCGTCGGTCCGGTGTGCGTGGTCGAAGACCTCGTGCCCTTCCTTCCCGCGCACCGCAGCGCCGGTCTGGGCCAGCCCAGCAATGTGGGCGCCGTGTCGGCCGCACCGCTGGGCAACGCCGCCGTGCTGCCGATCTCGTGGATGTACATCCGCATGATGGGCGCTGACGGCCTCAAGGCTGCCACCGAAACCGCCATCCTGTCGGCCAACTACGTGGCTGCGCGCCTGGCTGGGCACTACGACATCCACTTCAGCGGCAACATCGCTGGCGTCAAGGGTGGCGGCGTGGCACACGAGTGCATCTTGGACCTGCGCCCCCTGAAGGACAGCTCGGGTGTGTCCGCCGAAGACGTGGCCAAGCGGCTCATCGACTACGGCTTCCACGCGCCCACGCTCTCCTTCCCCGTGGCTGGCACGCTGATGGTGGAGCCCACCGAGAGCGAGTCCAAGGCCGAGCTGGACCGTTTCATCGCGGCCATGATCCAGATCCGCCAGGAAATCGCGCAAGTCGAATCCGGCAGCTGGAGCCGCGAAGACAACCCGCTGGTCAACGCCCCTCACACCGCCGAAGTCTTGCTGGCCCAGGACTGGACCCACAGCTACAGCCGCGAGGCTGCGGCCTACCCGGTGGCTTCGCTGCGCCAGGTCAAGTACTGGTCGCCCGTGGGCCGGGTGGACAATGTCTACGGCGACCGTAACCTGGTGTGCAGCTGCCCGCCGGTGTCGGACTACGCCTGAGCCAGCGCTGCGGAGAAAGATACCCATGGCAGTCTCAGTCTTCGATCTGTTCAAGATCGGCATCGGGCCTTCGAGCTCACACACCGTGGGCCCCATGCGCGCAGCGCGCATGTTCGGCCTGCGGCTGCGCGCAGAAGGCTTGGTGAAGCGCACCCACCGGGTGATTTGTGAGCTCTACGGCTCGCTGGGCGCCACAGGCAAAGGGCATGGCAGCGACACCGCTGTGCTGCTGGGCCTGTGCGGCCATGAGCCCGACAGCGTGGATGTAGAAAGTGTGCCCGAGTACCTGGCGCACATCCGCAGCAGCGCTCAGCTCTCGCTCATGGGTGAGCACAACATCACCTACACCGAGAAGACGGACCTGCTCTTTTTCCGCAACAAGTCCCTGCCCTTCCACGCCAACGGCATGCGCCTGCTGGCCTACGACGAGGCCAACCAGCTGCTGGAAGAGCGCACCTACTACAGCGTGGGCGGCGGCTTTGTGGTCAGCGATGAAGTGGCGGCCGATGGCTCCAAGCAAAAAGTCATCGCCCCCGACGCCACCGTGCTGCCCTTCCCCTTCAAAACGGGCGACGAGCTGCTGGCCCTCACCAAGGCCCACGGCATCAGCATTGCTGAGGTGATGCGCCGCAACGAGCGCCACTGGCGCAGCGACGACGACACCCGCGCCGGGCTGCTCAAGATCTGGCGCGTCATGCAAGAGTGTGTGGAGCGCGGCTGCCGCACCGAGGGCGAGCTGCACGGGGGCTTTCGCGTCAAGCGTCGCGCCGCCGATCTGCACCGCCAGCTCACCGCCAACCCCGAAGCCGCGCTGCGCGACCCGCTGCAGGTCATGGACTGGGTCAACCTCTACGCACTGGCCGTGAACGAAGAAAACGCGGCTGGCGGGCGTGTGGTCACCGCTCCCACCAACGGTGCTGCAGGCATCGTGCCCGCGGTGCTGCACTACTACACCCGCTTTGTGCACGGCGCCAACGAAGACGGCGTGGTGGACTTCCTGCTCACCGCCGCCGCCATTGGCATCCTCTACAAAGAAAACGCCTCCATCTCCGGCGCCGAAGTGGGCTGTCAAGGCGAAGTGGGCGTGGCCTGCTCCATGGCCGCCGGTGCGCTGTGCCAAGTCATGGGCGGCAGCCCAGAGCAAGTGGAAAACGCGGCCGAAATCGGCATGGAACACCACCTCGGCCTGACCTGCGACCCCGTGGGCGGCCTGGTGCAAATCCCCTGCATCGAACGCAACGCCATCGCGTCCGTGAAAGCCATCAACGCCGCGCGCATGGCACTGCGCGGCGACGGCACCCACTTCGTGAGCCTGGACAAAGTCATCAAAACCATGCGCGAAACCGGCGCTGACATGATGACCAAATACAAAGAAACCGCCCGCGGCGGTTTGGCGGTCAATATCGTCGAGTGCTGAGCACCTTCTAGCACCCCAGACGCCCGAACAGACCCTCAGGTCTTCGGGCGTTTTTTCATGCAGGCCCATGCTAAGGTGGCGGGCTTCTGGCCCAACCTTGCATTGCCCCCACCGTGACAGACACCCTTGCTGCGCTTGTGACCCAAGGCTTCACCCCGCCGCTGCGTTTGAGCGACTTTCGCCTGGCGGCGTTTGATATGGACTCGACGCTGATCAACATCGAGTGCATCGACGAGATTGCGGCGGTGGCAGGGAAGAAGGCCGAGGTGGCGGCCATCACCGAAGCGGCCATGCGCGGCGAGATCACCGACTTCAAAGACAGCTTGCGGCGGCGTTTGGCGCTGCTTAAAGGGGTGCCTGAGGCTGCCCTGGAGCAGGTGCTGCGCGAGCGCTTGCAGTTCAACCCCGGTGCGCGCGAGCTGTGCGCGGCGCTCAAAGCCGCGGGCCTGAAGCTGCTGCTGGTCTCAGGGGGCTTTACCTATTTCACGCGCCACGTGGCCACCGAGCTGGGCATGGACTGGGTGCGCAGCAATGAGCTAGAGATTGCCGACGGCCGCCTGAGCGGGGGCCTCGTCATGCAGGCCTGGGGTGAGATTTGCGACGGCGAGGAAAAGCGCCGCATGCTGTTGGCTTGCTGCGCCGAGATCGGTGCGGACGCCAAGACCCAGGCCATCGCCGTGGGCGACGGCGCCAACGATTTGCCCATGATGGGTGCGGCCGCACTCTCCGTGGCCTACTGCGCCAAACCCAAGGTGCGCGAGCAAGCCATGGTGGCCATCAATGCTGGGGGGCTGGATCAAGTCCTGAGCGTGCTGCGCTAGGCCCCAGCCTTCTGGCCTCAATGCCCTCAGTGCAGGGCTTTTTACTGTTCTGTCACGACTTTTTTGCATCGCGCTCATCCAAGCGCTCAATCCATGTCCTCGATCCAGCAACCCGTGCCCCAACCCGGTGGCGACTTCAATCAATTCAAAAAACAATCGCCTGCCATTGCGGTAGACATCGGCTTGGGCCTGCTGTTCTTTGTGGTGGGCAAGCTCAGTGACTTGCGCACGGCCGCGCTGGTCACAGCAGCGGTGGGCCTGGCCCTGCTGCCCATTCAATGGGCCATCAACCGCTGGGCCAGCAAGCGCGTCGATTTGCTCGGTGGCCTGGCCCTGTTTGGTGTGTTCATCATGCTGCTGGGCGCGGGCTTTTCCTGGTACTTCGAGTCTGAGTTCGCCGTGCAGCTCAAGTCCACGGTGATCGGCAGCATTGGTGCGCTGTGCTTTGGCGTGGACGCGCTGTTTGGCGGCCGCTGGCTGGGCCAGCGCATGCGTGTCTACCTGATGGACGAGCGCATCAACTTGCGCCGTCTGTCGGCCGGCATGGCTGCGGTGGGTGCGGTCATGGCGGGTGTGAATTTGCTGGTGGCCCTGTCCTTGAGCAAAGACGGCTGGCTGAACTACACCACCTGGGGCGACATCGTGCTGGCGATTGTGCTGACGCAGCTGGTGCTGCGCTGGGCTGCCAAACCCACGCTGCCGCGCTAAAAACCAAGAGCCCGCACAGGCGGGCTCTGAGGGGTGCTCGGCATCAAGCCGCTGGGGCAATCCGTATGGTTTGCTCCCCCAGGCGCACCTGCTGCCCAGGGCGTATCTTGGCCGTCTTGCGGCTCTCGGTTTGGCCGTCGACCTGAACCAGGCCTTCGCTGATCATCATGCGGGCCTGGCCGCCGCTTTCAGCCAGGCCGGTGGCTTTGAGCAATTTATCGAGCTCGATGTATTCGCCACGGAGCTGGAATTCAATGGGGGTTGGAACTGCGTTCATCCCCGCATTGTCAGCCAGCACGAGCGCGGCATCAGCTCTGTTGGCGCTTGATGGCGGCCTCGCGGATGGCGCTCAGCGTGCTGCGGCTGTTGGAGACATCGGGCGAGAGGCGCAGGTGAATGAGCGTGGGCCGCTCATGCGCCATGGCCTCGCGCAGCGCGGGCTCGAAGTCCTCGGTGCGCTCGACATAAGCGGCCTCCCAGCCGAAGGCGCGCGCGAGCTGCGCGAAGTCGGGGTTGTAGAGGTCGGTCCCGGCCGTGCGGCAGGGGTACTCGCGCTCCTGGTGCATGCGGATGGTGCCGTACACACCGTTGTCCACCACCACGCTGATGAGCCGCCGCGCGCCATAACCGGTGGCGGTGGCCAGCTCCTGGCCATTCATGAGGAAGTCGCCGTCACCGGCGATGTTCACCACCCAGCGGGGATCGTCCACGCCTGACTGCAACACACTGGCAGCCACTGCGGCGGGCAAGCCATAGCCCATGGCACCGCTGGTGGGAGCCAGCTGCGTGCGCCCGTGCTGGTGCAGTGCCAAGTAGCGGTGGAAGCGGTGCAGCCAACCCGCGTAGTTGCCTGCGCCGTTGGTGAAGACAGTGCCCGCAGGCAGCACACGCCCAAGGCTGCGCACCACCTCGGTCATGTCCATGGGCAGCACGGGCGCGGCCTCAAGATTGTCCAGATAGTCCTGATGGGCTTGATGCTGCCACTGCACCCAGTGGCATTGCGCGGGCGGCGTGAGTTGCTCCAGCGCCTGCGCCGCACAGCTCATGCTGGCGTTGATGAGCACATCGCCCGCGTACACGCGCCCCAGCTCCTCGGCCCCAGCGTGGATGTGGATCAGGCTTTGCTGCGGACGCGGGGGCTGCAGCAAGGTGTAGCCGCCGGTGGTCATCTCGCCCAGACGCGGGCCCACGGCGAGGATGAGGTCGGCCTCTTTCACGCGCTGTGCCAGCTTGGGATTGATGCCAATGCCCACATCGCCCGCGTAGAGCGGGTGCTCGTTGTTGAACAGGTCTTGGAAGCGGAAGCTGCAGGTCACGGGCAGCTGCCAGGCCTCGGCAAAACGCTGTAGCGCCGCGCAGGACTCAGCCGTCCAGCCGCCGCCGCCGGCCAGCACCAGCGGGCGCTGGGCGCTGCTCAGGCGCTGGCGCACTTGCTCCAGCGCCGCGGGCGTGGGCCAAGCCTGTGCGGGCTGGGCGCGCGGCAGCACCGGCGCGTCGGTGAGCTGGGTGAGCATGTCTTCGGGCAATACCACCACCACCGGGCCCGGTCGCCCCTGCAAAGCGGTGTGAAAAGCGCGCGACACATATTCGGGCAAACGGGCCGCATCGTGGACCTCGCCCACCCATTTGGCCATGCCCAGCGTGCCGGGGCCGAACATCTGGCGGTAATCGACTTCCTGAAAAGCCTCGCGGTCGCGCTGGTCTGAGGCCACCTGACCGATGAACAAAACCATCGGCGTGGAGTCTTGAAAAGCCGTGTGCAAGCCAATGCTGGCGTTGGTGGCGCCGGGGCCGCGGGTGACAAAGCACACACCCGGCACCGGGCCCAGTTTGCCCTGGGCTTCGGCCATAAAGGCCGCTCCGCCCTCTTGGCGGCAGGCCACAAAGCGGATGTGCTCGCGGTGCTCGTGAAAGCCATCGAGCACTGCCAGATAGCTTTCACCAGGCACACCGAAGACGGTGTCTACGCCTTGCGCAATCAGCGCTTCAACCAACACATGTCCGGCCAGCCGAGGCTGCGGACGCTCAAGAGGTGTTCGAACTGCGGTCATGGTGAGCGCAATGTAACAAGACGTCACCGCTTGCGCGAGCGGGCAAGCCCCACAAGCGCTGCAGACGTGACCCCCATCACCAAAGCCAGTGCCGCTCCGTACAACACCGCTTGCGGGTGCCCTGAATCCATGAAATAGCCAAAGACTGGCGCCGCAGCCGCAAAGCCGATATCGAGCCCCGAATAGACCATGCCGTAGACCCGCCCCGTGGCTCCCGGGGGGGCGGCACGCTTGATGAGCATGTCGCGCGAGGGCCCTGCCAAGCCCGCCCCGAAACCAGCGGCGGACACCAGCAGCAAGGCGGGCTCGGCCCCCACCAGCCCGCTGCCTACCAGGCACAGCAGCAAGGCCGCGCCCGTCATGGCCGCCGCAATGGTGCGCTCCAGCGGTGCGCCGCGCGCCACCACAAAGCCGCCCAACACCATGCCCACGGCACCGCAGAGCATGTAGCCCGTCACCACATAAGCGGTGCGCTCGGGCGTCAAACCGTACAAAGCAGCCAGCGCTGGCGGCGAAAAACTCTGAATGGCGGCCAAAGCCGCCGTGGTGAAGAAGAAGAACGAAAAGCACAGCCACACGCTGGGCAGGCGCAAAAAGGCCAGCGGGTGTTCGGCCGCAGCGGGCGGTGCCCCCGCTGCGCGCGGGGTGGCCGCCCAGCTGCCCAGGCGGTCGTCAATGGCCTCGCGCTGCCACAGCAGCAAGAGCAAAACTGCCAAGGCCCAGAGCGCCGCCACCAAACAGGCCGCGCGCCACTGGCCGCTCAAACTCATCACGCCCAGCAGCAGCACCGGCGCCAACCCCCAGCCCAAATTCCCGGAAATGCCATGCACCGAAAACGCATGCCCCAGCCGCTGCGGGCTCACCCGTTTGTTCAGGATGGTGAAGTCCGCCGGGTGAAAAGGCGAGTTCCCCAAGCCCGTAAGCGCTGCGGCCAGCGCCAGCCCGCCAAAGCCCTGAGCAAAGGCGGCCGCCAGAGCCCCCACCACAAAGCAGCCCAGCGCTGCCAGCAAAACCGGCAGTGCACCGAGGCGGTCCACCACAAAACCCGCCAGCGCCTGCCCGGTGCCGGAGATGACGAAAAATATGCTCACCAAAAGCCCCAGCTGCGCGTAGCTCAGGCCGAAATCGCGGATGAACACCGGGAACAGTGGCGGCAGCAGCATGTGAAAAAAATGACTGCTGCCATGGGCCAGGCCAATCAAGCCCATGGTGCGGGCGTCCTGGCGCCAGCTGCGGGCTTGTTCGGGCAATGGGAGTGCTGCGCTTGTGGATGATTGCATGAGCCCATGATAAGTAGCTGCGCGCACCTAAAATCCCCCCGCCATGAATACCCAGCTGTTTGACTACGACCGCCAGGACGCCGCCGGTGCCACCTGTACCGCCCAAGCCTGGGCCAAAGTTCCCGCCCCACTGACGGTGGCGCAGCGCGACGCCCTCAAGGCCCGTGCTGCGCAACTGCTGCGCGACAAGGGCGCCGTGCTGGTGGCCCACTACTACGTCGACGGCGACTTGCAAGACCTCGCCTGGGAGACCGGCGGCATCGTCTCGGACTCGCTGGAGATGGCGCGCTTTGGGCGCGACCACGCAGCGCAGACCCTGGTGGTGGCTGGGGTGCGCTTTATGGGTGAATCGGCCAAGATTCTGAGCCCCGAAAAGCGCGTGCTCATGCCGGACCTGGACGCCACCTGCTCGCTGGACCTGGGCTGCCCCGAGGCCGAATTCGCCGCCTTCTGCGACGCCCATCCAGACCGCACGGTGGTGGTCTATGCCAACACCAGCGCCGCCGTGAAAGCCCGTGCCGACTGGATGGTGACCAGCTCCTGCGCGCTGGAAATCGTCAGCGAGCTCAAGCGCCGCGGCGAAAAAATCCTCTGGGCGCCCGACCGTCACCTGGGCCGCTACATCCAGGAGCAAACCGGTGCGGACATGCTGATGTGGAACGGGGCCTGCATCGTGCACGACGAGTTCAAGGGGCTGGAGCTGGATTTGCTGCGCGAGCAGCACCCCGAGGCCATGATTCTGGTGCACCCCGAATCGCCCAAGGGCGTGGTGGACAAAGCGCATGTGGTGGGCTCCACCTCGGCCCTCATCAAGGCCGTGGTGGAGGGCTCGGCCCGCGAATACATCGTGGCCACGGACAACGGCATCCTGCACCGCATGCGCCAGCTCGCACCGGGCAAGACCTTGATTGAAGCGCCCACCGCGGGCAACAGCGCCACCTGCAAGAGCTGCGCCCACTGCCCCTGGATGGCCATGAACGGCCTGCAAGGTGTGGTGGACAGTCTGGAGCAAGGCCTGGGTGAAATCCACGTGCAAGAGCCCGTGCGCGGCAAAGCCCTGGCCTGCATTGAGCGCATGCTGGACTTCACCGCCGCCCTCAAAGCCCGTGCAGCTCAAGCAACAAAAACACCCCACGTGCCACACATGGGCGCGGTCTGAGTGCCACCTTTCACGGCAACACAATTTGGCGAGGTTTGCGGGCGCATATCGCCCGCTATTCCTAGAGGGGGCAGTGCTATCTTTACGGCACCACAGCGTCGGTACCTTGGCCTTGGGCTGGGTACCGGCGACATTGAGCCACATACAGAGACAGCCGCACCGCTTGGCGTGCGCGTAGGGAGCCTGCTGCATGGACTTTTCGCCCATCTACAACCACCACGAGTCAGAGGTGATTGCCGAAGTGGCTGCTTCGGCTGACAAATTCCCTGAGTTCAGCAACGAGCCAGATTTGCTCATGGACGTGGCCTGCGTGGCCTTGAACCGGCTGCCGCCGCGCTATATCCGCCATGCCGTCGACTACTCCTTCTACCTCACGGAGCAGGAACGCCGCGAGGTAGAGAACTCCATCAAAGACGCCGTGGCCTTTGCCTATGCCTTTGTGGGCGCGCGTCAGTCCATGAAGGCCGAGCGCTGAGCGCGGGTCAGCGCCGCGGCGGCCGCGCCGTGTCGCGCTCGTCCACCAGCACGGTGGGCAGGCTGGCGGGCAAGGTGCGCGGGTAGTCGCGGCTGTAGTGCAAGCCACGGCTCTCGTGGCGCCGCAGCGCCGAGCGCACGATCAGCTCGGCGCAATCCACCAGGTTGCGCAACTCCAGCAAATCGCGGTTGACGCGGAAGTTGGCGTAGTAGTCGTGGATCTCGCCCTTGAGCAGCGCAATGCGGTGCAGCGCGCGCTCCAAGCGCTTGGTGGTGCGCACAATGCCGACGTAGTTCCACATCAGCAGGCGCAATTCGTCCCAGTTGTGGGCAATCACCACCTGCTCGTCAGCGTCTTCCACCTGGCTCTCATCCCAGGCCGGCAGGGCCACCGCGCCCGGCGCAGCCTCGGCCAGGATGTCGCTGGCGCAGCTCTCGCCCAGCACCACACACTCGAGCAGCGAATTGCTGGCCAAGCGGTTGGCACCGTGCAGGCCGGAGTACGCCGTCTCGCCCACGGCGTAAAGCCCGGGCAGATCGGCACGGCCGGCCAAATCTGACACCACCCCGCCGCAGGTGAAGTGCACCGCGGGCACCACCGGAATGGGCTCGCGCGTGATGTCCAGCCCCAGGCTCAGGCAGCGCGCATAAATGGTGGGGAAGTGGGACTTGAGAAAAGCCTCGCCCTTCTCGCGCACGATGGGCGTGGCGTCCAGCCAGACATGGTCCACACCGTGCTTTTTCATTTCAAAGTCGATGGCGCGGGCCACGATGTCGCGTGGTGCCAGCTCCATGCGCGGATCGTGGTCAGCCATGAAGCGCGCGCCGCCCACATGGTCGGGCAGGCGCAGCTGGCCACCCTCGCCTCGCAGCGCCTCGGTGATGAGGAAGCTGCGCTCTTGCGGGTGATACAGGCAGGTGGGGTGGAACTGGATGAACTCCATATTCGCCACCCGGCAGCCCGCACGCCAGGCCATGGCGATGCCGTCACCCGTGGAGGTGTCGGGGTTGGTGGTGTAGCGGTAGACCTTGCCTGCGCCGCCAGTGGCCAGCACAACGGCCCGCGCTGGCAGGGCCTCGACGCGCTGCGCGTCGATATCCAGCGCGTAAACACCGTAGCAGCGCGAGACCTCGCTGCGCTGCAAGTGGCGCGAGGTGATGAGGTCCACCGCCATCCAGCGCTCGCGCAGCGCGATATTGGGGTGGGCTGCAGCCTTGGCCAGCAGCGCGTCGTGAATGGCTTTGCCTGTGGCGTCGGCCGCATGCGCGATGCGCCGCACCGCGTGCCCACCCTCGCGCGTGAGGTGCAGGCCCAGCGGACCTTCGGCGTCGGGCGTGAAGGGCACGCCCTGCTCCACCAACCAGCCCACGGCAGCGGCGCTGCGCTCGGCAATAAAGCGTGCGGTGGCCTCATCCACCAGGCCCGCGCCCGCATCCTGCGTGTCGCGCACATGGCTGTCGATGCTGTCGTCGCTGCCCAGCACGCCGACGATGCCCCCCTGTGCCCAGGCCGTGGCGCCTTCGTTCAAGCGGCGCTTGGCCAGCACCACCACGGGCACGTGTTCGGCCAGCTTGAGCGCCACCGTCAAACCCGCCAGCCCGGCCCCAATGATGACCACCGGGGCGTCCGGGGTGTTTGCAGCTGCAGCGTTCTTGGCCATATCGTGCCCTCCACCTACTGGGGCTCTTTTTGTCAGGGAGGGCCGATTCTACGGAGCGCGCCGCATGGGCACGCCAAAGCGCTCAGCTGGACCGCTTGGCCACCAGGGTCAAGATGTCGTAGCTGGCCACCAATTCACCGCGCTGGTTCATGACCTGCACGTCCCAAGCCACCACGCCCTGGGGCGGTTGGTCGGGGCGGTTGCCGCGGTCGATGCGGCGCTTGCAGGTGAGCCGTGCCTGAATGGTGTCGCCAATGGCCACGGGGTTCACAAAGCGCAGCGTGTCCAGCCCGTAGTTGGCCAACACCGGACCAGGCGCGGGAGACACAAACAAGCCCGCCGCGGCCGACAGCACAAAGTAGCCGTGCGCAATGCGCTGGCCAAATTGGCTGTCTTTGGCGGCCACTTCGTCGAAGTGCATGTAGAAGTAGTCGCCCGAGACGCCGCCGAAGTTGACGATGTCGGCCTCGCTGACAGTGCGACGGTGCGTCAGCAGCGAGTCGCCCACCTCGATGTCTTCGAAGTGCTTGCGGAAGGGGTGAACCGCGTCCTCACGCACCTTGGCCCCGCGCTGATATTCGCCGGTGATGGCGGTGAGCATGGTGGGCGAGCCCTGCACGGCACAGCGCTGCAGGTAGTGCTTGACGGCACGGATGCCGCCCAGCTCCTCGCCACCGCCGGCGCGACCCGGGCCGCCGTGCTTGAGCATGGGCAGGGGCGAGCCGTGGCCGGTGGATTCAGTGGCCGCCTCAGCGTCCAGCACATGCAAGCGGCCATGGAAGGCTGCCGCATGGAACACCGCCTGGCTTGCCAGCGCTGGCGTTTTGGTGACGATGGTGCCCACCAGCGAGCCACGGCCGCGCGCGGCCAGCGCCAGCGCTTCGTCCAAATCGGCGTAAGGCATGAGCGTGGAGACGGGGCCAAAGGCCTCGATGTCATGCACGGCGGCATTGGCGTGAGCGTCGCGGCACAGCAGCAGCGTGGGCGAGAAGAACGCGCCCTCGGCCACGCCCTCGCCCACGGGGGCAAAGCCATCGCGCTCGCCCCAGATCACCTCGTTGCCAGCGGCCAGCTGGGCCACGCGCTCGCGCACATCGCGCTGCTGCTCTTTGGAGGCCAGCGCGCCCATGCGCACGCCGTCCACAGCAGGGTCGCCCACCTTGATTTTGGACAGCCGCTCGCGCAGCTTGCTGGCCACGGCGTCGATGAGGTGCGCGGGCACGATGGCGCGGCGGATGGCCGTGCACTTCTGGCCGGTCTTGGCGCACATTTCCTTGGCCACTTCTTTGACGAAGAGATCGAACTCCGCGTCGTCGGGCGTGATGTCCGGGGCCAAGATGGCGCAGTTCAGGCTGTCGGCCTCGGCATTGAAGGGCACGCTGCGGGCCACCAGATTGGCGTTGACGCGCAGCATGGCCGCCGTCTGGGCCGAGCCGGTGAAAGTGACCACATCGGTTTCGGTGAGGCGGTCCAGCAAATCGCCCGAGGAGCCCACAATCAGCTGCAAGCTGCCCTCGGGCAGCAGGCCGCTTTGCGCGATCAGGCGCACGGCGGCTTCGGCCACATAGCTGGTGGCGCTGGCGGGCTTGACGATGGCGGGCATGCCCGCGAGGAAGTTGGGCGCGAACTTCTCCAACATGCCCCAGATGGGGAAGTTGAAGGCGTTGATGTGCACGGCCACACCGCGCTTGGGCACCAGCACGTGGGTGCCCCAGAAGGCACCGGCCTTGCCCAGCTGCTGGGCTGGGCCCTCATGCACCACATTGCTCGAGGGCAGCTCGCGCCGGCCCATGGAGGCGTAGGCATAGAGCGTGCCGATGCCGCCTTCCACATCAATCCAGTTGTCGGCACGCGTGCCGCCACTGTGGGTGGAGATGGCGTAGAGCGCTTCCTTGTGCTCCATCAGGTACTGGGCCAGCGCCTTGAGCCGCGCGGCGCGCTGCTGAAAGTCCAGCGCCAGCAGGCCCGGCAGGCCCACGCTGCGTGCGTGGTGCAGGCTCTCGGCAAAGTCCAGCCGCTCGGCATGGGTGTAGGCCACGGGTTGGCCGTTGAGGGCGCTGGACAGCAGCTTGTCGGGCTGCTGGCCTACCCATCGACCGGCGATATAGCTCTGCAATGTCGGGGAGTTCATGGTGTGGTGTGTGGGGTTGTGGGTTGCAGCGCCATGAGCCCGCCCAAAAAGAGCTCGGCCACCAGGGGCGCCAGGGATTCGTAGCTGAATGCGCCGTCCGGGCGCAGCCAGGTGAAGGTCCAATTCATCATGCCAAACAGCAGCATGGTCACGGGCTTGTCCAGCTTGTGCCCGCGCAGCTCTGGCCGCAGGGCCAGCACCGCATCGGCAAAGGCCTGCACCACCTGGCGCTCCAGGGCTTGCAGGCGCTGACGGTCGGCCTCTTGCAAAAAGCGCAGGTCTTCGGTGAGCACGCGGTGCTGGTGCTGCGCCTGACCGTAGACATGCATGAAGCGGCACACCAGGGCCTGCAGGTGCTCGCGCGGCGCCAGGCCCCGACCCTGCACTTCCTGCACCAGGGCCACCAGCTCGTCCACATGCGTTTGGCAGATCTGCATGAGCAGGTCGTGCTTGTCGCGCACATAGTGGTAGAGCGTGGGCTTGGTGACGCCGCAGGCCTCGGCCACCTCGTTCATGGAGGTGGCGGCATAGCCCAGATTGGCAAACAGCCGTGCGGCCTGCGCGAGGATTTCCTCGCGCGTGGCTTCGTAGTTGGGGGCGCGTCCGCGGGCCATGTTCAGGCAGCGCGCGCGCAGCGTGCTTCAGCGCTCATCGAAAGAGATCACCACACGCTCGGTCAGCGCATGGGCCTGGCAGGAGAGGATGAAGCCCGCGGCCACTTCGTGCTTGTCCAGCGCGAAGTTTTTGTCCATGCGCACCTGGCCTTCGAGCACCTTGCAGCGGCAGGTGGAGCACACGCCGCTCTTGCAGCTGTAAGGCACTTCCAGCCCGGCGCGCGCGGCGGCGTCGAGCAAGCTGGGGTCTTGGCGGCTGAAGGGGAATTCGCGCGCCAGCCCGTCGCGCACCAGCACGATGGTCGCGGCCTCGGCGTCGCCTTCCTTGACCGCATGCGGCGCGGCCTGGCCTTGCTGCATCTCGGGCGTGCCAAAGCGCTCGATGTGAATGCGCTCGCTGGGCACACCGGCAGCGCTGAGCGCAGCTTCGGCTTCGTCGTTCATCTGGTAGGGACCGCAGACGAAGGCGTGGTCGATGGTGCTGGGGTCGATGAGGCTGTGCAGGTGCTCGGCAATCTTGGCGCGGTTCATCACACCGGCCATCAGGGGCGCGTCCACATGCTCGTCGCTGAAGACATGGTGCAGCGCCACGCGCGTGAGGTAGCTGTTCTTCAGGTCTTCAATCTCCTCCTTGAACATGGTGGAGGCTTGCTTGCGGTTGCCGTAGATCAGCGTGAAGCGGCTCAGCGGCTCTTGCGCCAGCACGGTCTTCATGATGGAGAGGATGGGCGTGATGCCCGAGCCCCCGGCAATGCCCAGGTAGTGGCGGCGCTCTTGCGGCTGCACGGGCACGAAAAAGCGACCCTGCGGCGGGAAGACCTGGATCACATCGCCCGCCTTAAGCTGGCCATTGACCCAGTTGGAGAAGCGCCCGCCGGCGACCTTGCGCACGCCCACGCGCAGCTCGTCGTCGTCAACACCAGCGCAGATGGAGTAGGAGCGGCGCAGGTCTTCGCCGCCGACCTCGGCGCGCAGCGTCAGGTATTGGCCCTGGGTGTAGCGGAAGGTCTCGCGCAGCTCGGGCGGAACCTCGAAGCTGACGACAACGGCTTCTTCCGTTTCGGGGCGCACGGCGCGTACGCGCAAGGGGTGGAAGTTCAGGCTCATGAGAGTCAGATGGGTTTGAAGTGTTCGAAAGGCTCCAGGCAGCTGAGGCAACGGTGCAAGGCTTTGCACGCTGTCGAGCCAAAGGCGCTGAGCTGCTCGGTGTGGTGGGAGCCGCAGCGCGGGCAGGCCAGCGCGGCCGCACTGGCGCGACGGTGAAAGCGCAGCGGCTGTTCAGCGCTTGCCGCCGCTGTGCCGCAGCGGGCCGGCCCCGGCGGGGCAATGCCATAGGCGCGCAGCTTTTCCAGCCCTTGCGGGTCTATCCAGTCGGTGGTCCAGGCCGGGGCGCGCTGCAAGCTGATGCGCACCGGGCCCCAGGGAGCCAGCGCTTCTTGCACCAGTTGCTGAATCAGCTCCGTGGCCGGGCAGCCCGAGTAGGTGGGCGTGAGCACCACCTCCAGCACGGGCTCGGCTGCGGCATCGTGGGCATCGGCCGCACTCAGGTGCAGCTCGCGCACCTCGCGAACAATGCCCAGCTCGACCAGGCTGATCACCGGCACCTCGGGGTCCATCACCCCGCGCAGGGCCTCCCAGGCCGCCGCCACACGCGGCGCGGCCACCGGGACCAAGCCTGGAGTGGGGAGTATGGACACCGCGGCCATGATCACCACACGCCGCCGGGGTAGGCGCGCTGCAAGTACTGCATGGTGCTCAGCAGGTGGCCCATGTGCTCGCTGTGCACACCTTGGTGGCCCTGGGGCACCCAGCGCGAAGCGGCGGGCTGCTGCAGCTCGGCTTCCTCGATGAGGGCGGCCAGGGTCTGCTCCACCACCGCACGGGTGCTGGCAAAGCTCGGGCCCAGGCCCTGCGCCACAGCCGCTTGGTCGACGCTGTCGCTGATGAAGAGCTCGCCCACATAGGGCCACAGCTGCACCAGTGCAGCTTGCATGCGGCGCTTGGATTCTTCGGTGCCATCGCCCAGGCGCACAAACCAATCGGCGGCATGCTGCTGGTGGTAGTGCGCTTCTTTGGCGGCCTTGGCGGCAATGGCGGCCAGCTCAGCGTCGCGGCTGTTCTGCAGGCCCTGCCACAGTGCCAGCAACCAGCTCGAGAGCAAGAGGTTGCGCGCCACGGTGAAGGCAAAGTCGCCGCGCGGCAGCTCGGCCACCACGAGGTTGAAGTACTGGCGCTCATCGCGCAAAAAGGCGAGCTGGTCTTCGTCGTGGCCTTGCGCGTCGAGCTGGCCCGCGTGGGTCAGCAAGGCGCGGGCCTGGCCGACCAGGTCCAGCGCCATATTCGTCAAGGCCAGGTCTTCTTCCAGGATGGGGCCGTGGCCGCACCACTCGGATAAACGCTGGGAAAGAATGAGGCAGCTGTCGGCAATGCGCAGCACGTAGCGAACGTCAGCCTTGTCGCTGACCTGGATGGATTGTTGGGTCATCTCGTGATCTCCTGCCCTGCTGGGGAGCGGGCCCATGCAGCACGGCTGCAAAGGCCTGCCCGCGCTTTACATGTGGTTCACGGACTCGGGCAGCTCATAGAAGGTGGGGTGGCGGTACACCTTGTCTTCCATGGGGTCGAAGTACATGCTCTTCTGGCCGGGGTCGCTGGCGTGGATGTCGCTGGCGCGCACCACCCAGATGCTCACGCCCTCTTGGCGCCGCGTGTAGACCTCGCGGGCCATTTGCACCGCCAGCTTGGCGTCGGGCGCGTGCAGGCTGCCGCAGTGCTTGTGGTCCAGCCCGGCTTTGGAGCGGACGAAAACTTCCCACAGGGGCCATTCGTTTTTGGGCAGCGGTGTGGTCATGGTGGCTTCCTCGTGATTCAGTGCGGATGGGTTGGCGGTGTCTCAGGCGGCCTGCGCTTTGGCGGCGGCTTTGCGGGCATGGGCCAGGGCAGCTTCGCGCACCCAGGCGCCCTCTTCCCAGGCGTTGACGCGGGTTTGAAGGCGCTCGCGGTTGCAGGGGCCGTCGCCGCCGACCACGCGCCAGAACTCGTCCCAGTCGATGCGGCCGAAGTCGTAGTGCTCGCGCTCGGCGTTCCACTTCAAGTCAGGGTCGGGCACGCTCACGCCCAAGACCTCGGCCTGCGGGATGGTGGCGTCCACGAACTTCTGGCGCAGGTCGTCGTTGCTGATGCGCTTGATACCCCAGCGCATGGACTGCTCGGAGTTGGGGGAGTCTTTGTCGTGCGGCCCGAACATCATGAGCGAGGGCCACCACCAGCGGTTGACGGCGTCTTGCACCATGGCTTTTTGCTCGGGCGTGCCTTTTTGCATCATCACCAGCAGGCTCTCGTAGCCCTGGCGCTGGTGGAAGCTCTCTTCGCGGCAGATGCGAATCATGGCGCGCGCATAGGGCGCGTAGGAGCAGCGGCACAGCGGCACCTGGTTCATGATGGCCGCGCCATCGACCAGCCAGCCGATCACGCCGATGTCGGCCCAGTTCAGCGTGGGGTAGTTGAAGATGGAGCTGTACTTGGCCTTGCCCGAATGCAGGGCCTCGAGCATTTGGTCGCGCGTGGTGCCCAGGGTTTCAGCAGCGCTGTAGAGGTAGAGGCCGTGGCCGCCCTCGTCTTGCACCTTGGCCAGCAAGATGGCTTTGCGCTTGAGCGTGGGCGCGCGCGTCACCCAGTTGCCCTCGGGCAGCATGCCCACGATTTCGCTGTGCGCGTGCTGGCTGATCTGGCGCACCAAGGTCTTGCGGTAGTGCTCGGGCATCCAGTCTTTGGCCTCGATGAAGTCGCCCGCATCGATGCGCGCTTCAAACGCCGCCGTGCGCGCGAGCTCTTCGGCGCTTTGCAGCTTGGCCGCTTGGTCTTGGGGACCAACGCTCATGGCTTGGGTGTACATAGGTTTTCTCCGTCAGTCGTTGACCGCGCTCAGCGCGGTCTGCGGTCCACCACGCGGCGGGCCTTGCCCACCAGCGTGCGTTCGATGGATTCAGGCGCCCCCACGTCCACGCGCGTGGAGACCCCAATCAGCGTCTTGATGCGGTGCTGCAAGTGGCGGCTCAGCTCAGCGGCGCGCGACAGCGGCACGCCGCTGCGCAGCTCGGTGCGCACGCTCACCTCGTCGAGCAGGCCCTCGCGCGAGACCACCAGCTGGTATTGGCCCGACAGCTCGGCCTCTTGCAGCACCAGCTCTTCAATCTGCGAGGGGAAAAGGTTGACGCCGCGGATGATGAGCATGTCGTCGCTGCGGCCCACGATCTTGCCAATGCGCCGCATGCTGCGCGCCGTGGGCGGCAGCAGCCGCGTGAGGTCGCGCGTGCGGTAGCGCACCATGGGCAGCGCCTCTTTGCTCAGCGTGGTGAAGACCAGCTCGCCCTCGGCGCCGTCGGGCAGCACCTCGCCAGTTTCGGGGTCGATGATCTCAGGGTAGAAATGGTCTTCCCAAATCACCGGGCCGTCTTTGGTTTCAATGCACTCATTGGCCACGCCCGGGCCCATGATTTCAGACAGGCCGTAGATGTCCACCGCGTCGATGCCGGCCTTGCGCTCAATCTCCTGGCGCATGGCTTCGGTCCAGGGCTCGGCGCCAAAGATGCCCACGCGCAGCGACATCTGTGCCGGGTCCAAGCCCTGGCGCTCGAACTCCTCGATGATCACCTGCATATAGCTGGGCGTGACCATGATGGCATCGGGCTTGAAGTCCTGGATCAGCTGCACCTGCTTTTCGGTCTGGCCGCCGGACATGGGAATGACCGTGCAGCCCAGCCGCTCGGCCCCGTAATGGGCGCCCAGGCCACCGGTAAAGAGGCCGTAGCCATAGGCCACGTGGACGATGTCGCCCGCGCGCACGCCACTGGCTCGCAGCGAACGCGCCACCAGCTGCGCCCAGGTGTCGATGTCGTTTTGCGTGTAGCCCACCACTGTGGGCTTGCCCGTGGTGCCGCTCGACGCATGCACGCGCACCACCCGCTGGCGCGGCACGGCAAACAAGCCAAAGGGATAGTTGGCGCGCAAATCGGCCTTGGTGGTGAAGGGAAAGTGGCGCAGGTCCGCCAGCTGCTGGAGGTCTGAGGGGTGCACGCCCTTGGCATCAAACGCGGCCCTGTAGTGCGGCACATGCTCGTAGGCGTGCTGCAGCGTCCAGCGCAGGCGCTGCAGCTGCAGGGCCTGCAGTTCGTCGCGGCTGGCACGCTCTATGGGCTCAAGCTCAGATGCAGGGAACGGCAGAGACATCACTCACTCCAGTCGTGGAAGTTGCCGAATCAGCCCAGCTCGGGCAGCACACACTTGCCCTTGAGGGCGTAAGACTTGCCGCGCATCACCGCCACCAGGCTGCCGTCGGCGCGCGTCACGCGCACGTCGTACACACCGGTGCGGCCCGCCAGATGTTGTTCCTGGGCCTGGGCCAGCAGCACATCGCCCTCGCGCGCCGGGGCCACAAAGTCCACGCTCAAGCCCTGGGCCACGGTGAGCACATTGCGGCTGTTGCAGGCAAAGGCAAAGGCCGAGTCGGCCAGGGTGGTGATGAAGCCACCGTGGCAGATGCCAAAGCCGTTGAGCATGTCGGCGCGCACGCGCATTTGCACCGCGGCACTGCCCGGCGCAATGGCCACCACTTCCATCCCCAGGCCGAGGCTGGCGCGGTCCTGGGCCAGCATGTGCGTACGCACGGCCTGGGCCAGCTCTTGAGGCGAGAGGGTTGCGTGGCTCATGGGCGTTGGGGGCTCAGCGGTCGGCGTAGCGCGGTGCACGCTTGTCCAAAAAGGCTTGCACGCCTTCTTGGTAGTCATGGGCTTGGCCCAGCGCGCTTTGCGCGGTGCGCTCGGCGCTGAGCGCCTCATCAAAAGGCAAGTCCATGGCGGCGTCCACCAGCGCACGCGTGCGCACCAGAGCACTCGTCGGCAAGGCCGCCAGGCGCTGCGCCACCCCCAGGGCTTCGGCAGCCAGGGTCTCGGCGGGCACACAGCGCGCAATCAGCCCCAGGCGAGCGGCCTCAGACGCGCTGAGCTTGTCGCCCAGCAGCGCCAGTTCCAGGGCTTTGGCGCGGCCCACCAAACGCGGCAGCAGCCAGGTGCCGCCACAGTCAGGGATCAGGCCGATTTTTGAGAAGGCTTGAATAAAGCTCGCGCCTTCGGCGGCCAGCACGATGTCGCAACCCAAGGCCAGGTTGGCGCCCGCGCCTGCGGCCACGCCGTTGACCGCACACACCGTGGGCACGGGCAGCGAGCGCAGGGCTCTGGCCACGGGCAGGTAGTGGTCCAGCATCAGGCCCAAGTCTTTGCGCACGCCGGGCTCGGGCCGCACCAGCGGCTCTTGCAAATCTTGCCCGGCACTGAAGGCCCGCCCAGCCCCGGTCAACACCAGGGCGCGCACCTGCTCGTTGGCGGCCACCTCCTGCAACGCCGCAGCCAAGGCGTCGAGCATCGGCGCAGTGAAGGCATTGAGTGCCTCAGGGCGGTTGAGCGTGATGTGGCAAACACCGCCCTCGATCGCTGTGGCAATGCTGGGGCTCTGCGGAGAAAACGTCATGGTGGGGACTCGCTTGAATGTGCATTACCTACCGGTCGGTAGATCATAGGAGGCCCACTTGACCCACAGCAAGACATTGGTGCGCAGATCAGCCTAGTGTTATCCCTAGGCCGATCGCCGCCTCAGGGCAAGCCCGACGCGCTGCACCCCTCGCACATCCGAGCTCAACTTGCGACGATAAACAGCCGAATACCCCGCCATCTCTGTCGGCGCAAATGGGCCAAAAGGCAAACAATTGCACAGGCGCACCGCGTCAGAAACCAGAGAAACCACAGAAACCGTGAATCTTTCACATTCCCGTGCAGGGGGTCGGCATGCTTCGAATAGCCCATCACAGCTCCATACGCCAACGCATGTTGCTGGCCTTTTCCGTCTTGATTGCCGCACTCGTGACCGCCAGCGCCGTTGCCGCCTGGCGCGTGCAGATACTCAACCAAAAAATCCAAACGCTGATCAATATCGACGTCAAAGCCCTGGATTTGTCCCGCGCATGGGCGGGCATGAGCGAGGGAAATATTCAGCGGCGCATCATCTCCATCACCCACAACGATCCTGAATTCGTCGAGGTCTTCACGCAAAAGTCCAGCGCCATCTCCAAGCAAGTCGACGAGATACAAAGGCAGCTCGGTGAACTGCCCAAGGACGCCAAAGCCAAAGCGCTCAACGATCGCATTGACGCCACCCGCAAGGACTACCAACGCGTGCGCGACGAACTGATCGCCCAGCGCAAAGAAGGCATCAACATCCTCAAGCGCACCCAAACCGACTTGCTGCCCAAGGTGGATGTGTACTTGGGCGCGTTGCAGGACTTTGCGGAATATTGCCGCGAACGAGTAGAAAGCACCGAAAAAGCGGCCATGATCGCCGCCGAGCGCACCACCACCTTGATTGTGAGCATGATGTCCGCTGCGGCCCTCTTGGCTGTGGTCATGGCTGTTTTGTTGACACGCTCCATCGTGCGACCGCTGGGCCTGGCCTCTGCCATGGCTGAGCGCATCGCCCAAGGTGACTTGAGTCAGGACATTGCCGCCGAAGGCCGCAGCGAACTGGCGGTGCTGGCTCAGAGGCTCAGCGCCATGCAGCAACGCCTCTCAGACAGCATCAGCGGTGTGCGCGGTGTGGCCGAGCAGGTGCGCTTGGCGTCCAACGAAATCGCCACCGGCAACTTCGACCTCTCCAACCGCACCGAACAAGCGGCATCCAGCCTGGAGCAAACCGGCGCGGCCATGCAGCAGTTGCGCGAAGGCGTGACCACCAATGCCGAGTCTGCCCGTGAGGCGAATCAACTCGCCCACGACACCGCGCAAGTGGCCGAGCGTGGTGGCGACATGGTGCAACAGGTGGTCTCAACCATGCGCGACATCCAGCAGGCCTCCCACCGCATTGCCGACATCATCGGCGTCATCGACGGCATTGCCTTTCAAACCAATATCCTGGCGCTCAATGCCGCCGTGGAAGCAGCCCGCGCCGGGGAACAGGGCCGGGGGTTTGCTGTGGTGGCCAGCGAGGTGCGGGCCCTGGCGCAGCGCAGCGCGCAGGCGGCCAAAGAGATCAAAGGCCTGATTGGCGCATCGGTCGACCAGGTTGAGAGCGGCAGCCGTTTGGTAGCCGATACCGGCAGCACCATCACGGAGGTGGTGCGCAGTGTGCAGAGCGTCTCGCGCGTGGTGGCCGAAATCTCCCAAGCCACATCGGCCCAGGCCGTGACATTGGGCGAGATTGGTCAGGCCATTCAGCAGCTCGACGAGATGACGCAGCAAAACGCCTCGCTGGTGGAAGAGTCGGCAGCCGCGGCCGATGGGCTGCGCCAACGCGCCGATGAGCTCTACGGTTTGGTGGCCGTGTTCCAGCTGCGCCGCTGAGTCATGCAGGTGCTTGACCGGGCCTGCAGCTTGGCTCGTTATGGCATACACCGCTCCCCATGCCCGCACAATCGGCTCCTTTGTGCTTTGACGAAGACGCTATGCCCTGCTATGCCATTGACGGGGTGCGCCCCGTGGTCCACCCCCAAGCCTTTGTCCACCCCAGCGCTGTGCTGATCGGCGACGTGCACGTGAGCGCGGGCGCCTACATCGGGCCCTGTGCATCGCTGCGTGGCGACTTCGGCCGCATTGAAATCCACGCGGGCGCCAATGTGCAAGACAGCTGCGTACTTCACGGCTTTCCCCATACCACCACCTGCGTGGAGCGTGATGGGCATGTGGGGCACGGCGCAGTGCTGCATGGCTGTGTGGTGCGCCAAGGCGCTTTGATTGGCATGAAAGCAGTGGTCATGGACGAGGCCGACATTGGCGCAGGCGCCATCGTGGCGGCCTGCGCCTTTGTCAAAGCAGGTCAGCACATTGCGCCACGCAGCCTTGCTGCAGGCATCCCCGCCAAGGTGCTGCGCGAACTCAGCGATCAGGAGCTGGCCTGGAAGCACGAAGGCACGCTGGCCTATCAGCAGCTCACTGTGCGCTGCCTTCAAACCCTGCAGGAGGTCGAGCCCCTGCAGGAGGCCGAACCCGGTCGCCCAGCGCTGCAATTGCCCCCTCTGGCGAGCAAAATCGCCAGCCGCCGCACCTAGAGCGGCGCAGCGCCAACAGCAAGTCAACCCGCGCTCAAGAGCCGCCCTGCGCACAAACCCCAGCGGCAAGCGCGTCCACATGGGGGATGCTGCACACCTTTGAGCCTACCCCTTAGGCACAATGCGCAGCCATGTCTGACCGCGTGATTCCCCTCTATCGCGAGCCGCTGCCGCAGCGTCGGGTCGAAGTGCCCGAGGAGCTGCCCGGCCAGCCCCGCGCCAGCAGCAGCAACTGGCAGGATGCCCTGGCACGCCCGCTGCGGGACTTGCGCATCTCCGTGACCGACCGCTGCAACTTCCGCTGCGGCTATTGCATGCCCAAAGAGGTGTTCGACAAATCGCACCGCTTCTTGCCGCATGCCGAACTCTTGAGCTTTGAGGAAATCACCCGGCTGGCGCGCGTCTTTGTGGCGCATGGCGGCGTGCGCAAGCTGCGCATCACCGGCGGCGAGCCGCTGCTGCGCAAGAACATCGAAGAACTCATCGCCATGCTGGCGCGGCTGCGCACGCCAGATGGCGAGCCGCTGGACCTCACGCTGACCACCAACGGCTCGCTGCTGGCGCGCAAGGCCGAGGCCCTCAAAGCTGCGGGCCTGCAGCGCATCACCGTCAGCCTGGATGCACTGGACGACGCGGTGTTTCAGCGCATGAACGATGTGCAATACCCCGTGGCCGAAGTGCTGGCGGGCATCGAGGCCGCACGTCGCGCGGGGCTGAACCCCATAAAAATCAATATGGTGGTGCAGCGCGGCGTCAACGATCAAGACATCGTGCCCATGGCGCGCCACTTCCTGGGCAGCGGCGCAGTGCTGCGCTTTATCGAGTTCATGGACGTGGGCAGCAGCAATGGCTGGCGCATGGACCAAGTGCTGCCTTCCGACGAGGTGCTGCAGCGCCTGCAGGCGCATTTCACCCTCACGCCACTGCCTCCCAGCGCCGAGGGCGAAACCGCCCAGCGCTGGCGCTATGCCGATGGTGAGGGCGAGCTGGGCCTGATCTCCAGCGTCACCCACGCCTTTTGTGGTGACTGCAACCGCGCGCGGCTCTCCACCGAAGGTGTCTTGTACACCTGCTTATTTGCCAACCGCGGCCACGATTTGCGCGCCCTGCTGCGCGACCCCAAGGGCTATAGCGACGCCCAAATTGCCGCCGCACTGGCCGCGCTGTGGGCGCGCCGTGCCGACCGCTACTCGGAGCTGCGCGGCACTGCCGAGGCCCAGCGCGATGGCAGCCAGCGCATCGAGATGCACTACATCGGCGGCTGAGATGCACGCCCCGCCCTGGCAAAGCCCGCGCCCTGAGCAGCTCACAGGGCTGATTCTTGCTGGCGGCCAGGGGCAGCGCATGGGCGGCGTGGACAAAGGCTGGGTGATGTGGCCCGCCGCGCAAGCGCCATCACAAGCCCTGGTGCAGCATGTGCTGCAACGCCTAGCCCCCCAAGTCGGCACGGTATGGATCAGCGCCAACCGCAACGCCGAGCGCTACGCCACGCTGGGTGTGGAGCGCGTCTTCAGCGACGCCCTTCCCGGACACCTCGGGCCACTGGCCGGGTGGCATGCCGCGCTGCAAGCCCTGCACGCCCAAACCGCGCGGCAAGGCGCCTGGCTCTTGAGCGTGCCCTGTGATGCGCCACTGCTGAGCCCCACGCTGGCTGCGCGACTCTGCGCGGCGCTGTGCGCGCAAGACCGCGCCGCCTACGCGCAGACGGCTGACGGCCCCCAGCCCGTGTTTGCACTGCTGCACAGCAGCCTGCATGCCGAGCTGGCCTCAGCCCTGCAGGGCCAGCAACGCCGCGTGCTGCAGTGGCTGCAGCAGGTCGGGGCCCGCGCCGTGCTGCTGGACGCTGCGGGCGATGCCACGGCCTTTGCCAACGTCAACACGCCCGAAGCGCTGCACCAGCCCAAGCCAGACTGAAGGGCCACGCCTCAGCGCTCGAACACCGCAATGCTCTCCACGTGCGCGGTGTGCGGGAACATATTCACCGCACCGGCCAAGGTGCAGCGGTAGCCCGCCAGATGCACCAGCAACCCCGCATCACGCGCCAGGGTGGAGGGGCTGCACGAGACATACACAATGCGCTGCGGCGGCGTCCAGCCCGGTGCCAGCTCAGGGTTTTGCACCAAATCGGCCAAGGCCTTGACCAGGGCGAAAGCACCCTCGCGAGGCGGATCCACCAGCCAGCGATCAGCCACGCCGTCAGCGGCCAGCAGCTCGGGCGTCATTTCAAAGAGATTGCGCGCCACAAATTGAGCTTTGTGGCTGAGCCCGTTGCGCTGGGCGTTCTCACGCGAGCGTTGCACCAGGGCCTCGCTGCCTTCGATGCCCAACACCTCGCGAGCCTGCGTGGCCAGCGGCAAGGTGAAGTTACCCAGGCCGCAGAACCAGTCGATCACACGTTCTTGCGGCTGAACGTCCAGCAAGCGCAGTGCACGACCCACCAGCACGGTGTTGATGTGGTGGTTGACCTGCGTGAAGTCGGTCGGTTTGAAGGGCATGAGCACACCGAACTCAGGCAGCGAATAGGCCAGTTCCGGCCCACCTGGATCCAGCAGGTGCACGGTGTCGGGCCCCTTGGGCTGCAGCCACCACTGCACATCGTGGGCCTGCGCAAAGTCCCGCAGGCGCTGCAGATCGGCCGCACCCAGCGGCTGCAGATGGCGTAGCACCAGCGCCGTGACCAAGCTGCCGTTGGCCTCGCCCACGGCCAGTTCGATTTGCGGCAGGCGGTCGCGCTCGTCCATGCTGGCGACCAAGTCGCGCAGCGGCATCAGCATGGCGCTGACCTTGGGGGGCAGCACCGGACAGACCTGCATGTCGGCGATGTAGCGGCTCTTGCGCTCGTGAAAGCCCACCAGCACCTGCCCCTTTTTGGGCACATAGCGCACCGACAGCCGCGCCCGGTAGCGGTAGCCATAGGCAGGCCCTTCGATGGGGCGCGCCACGCGCTCGGGCTTGACCTTGCCCAGATGCCAGAGGTTGTCTTCCAGCACGCGCTGTTTGACCGCCACCTGGGCGGCGGGGTGCAGGTGCTGCATCTTGCAGCCGCCGCAGGACCCCGCGTGCAAGCCAAAGTGCGGGCAAGCCGGGCGCACCCGCTGCGCGCTCTCGCGCCGCATGGCGCTCATCACGGCCTGCTCCCAATTGTTCTTACGCCGGCCCACCTGCGCCTGAACTTCCTCGCCGGGAAGCGCGCCTTCGATGAACACCACCTTGCCCTCAGCGTTGTGCGCAACGCCCTGCGCCTCAAGGTCCAGGGACTCGACCTTGAGCCATTCCAATACGTCAGTCATGCGCGGATTATCCCAGCCAGCTCCACGGCTGCCGCGGCTTTGCGCTTCGAGCTGGGATTCAGAAAATCGAGTCGCGGCTCACACCGCGGCGCATCATGGCGCGCTTGAGTTTGTCCAGCGCCTCAAGCTGGATTTGCCGTATGCGCTCGCGCGTGAGCTTGAGCCGCACGGCCAACACATCCAGCGTCTCGGGCTCGCGGTCGGCCAAGCCATAGCGGCCGGCCAGCACCTCACGCTCGCGTTCGGACAAAGCCGCCAAACCATGCTGCAGCAGGTCTTCCACCTCATGGCTCAGTCGCTGCCCGACGGGGTCGGTGGCCTGGTCATCCGCCACCAAGTCCAGCCCAGACTCTGAGCCCTCACCCTGCCGGTCCAACGGTGCATCCAGCGACGTGGGGTGCTCTGCATAGGACAGCAACACCGCGATTTCGGCCACCGGGCGTTTGACCAGCAACGCCAGCTCCTCAGCCCGCGCCCCACCTCCTTGGCCGCGCTGCGCAGCCAGGGCCTCAAGCGTGCGCCGGGCTTTGAGCACCTGGTTGAGTTCGCGCACCACATGCACGGGCAAGCGCACCAATCGAGCTTGGTGCATGAGTGCTCGCTCAATGGCTTGGCGAATCCACCAGCTCGCGTAAGTGGAAAAGCGAAACCCACGCTCGGGCTCGAACTTGCCAATGGCATGCATCAAGCCCAGATTGCCCTCCTCGATCAAGTCGCTCAAGGGCAAGCCCCGCGCCATATAGCTCTTGGCGATGCTGACCACCAAGCGCAGGTTGTGCTCGATCATCATCTGCCGGGCATCGAAGTCACCCTGGCGGGCCCGCGAAGCCACTTCGAACTCTTCCTGCGGCGTCAGCAGCGGGGTTTTCCGAATGTCCCGCAAGTAGGCCTGCAGCGCGTTGCCCGGATCGGCGTCCTGGGCGACGCCCCAAGCCTCCAGCTCTACCGCTGCGGGCGGGTCCTCTACTTCACGTGCGCGATCGGGGAAATGGCTTTCGGCTTCAGCCGACGCTGTATGCATGGTGACTCCCAACGAGTTCACCACGGTCTCTGACGCGTTGCTATCGACTGGACAACATGCGGGCGGGGTCAATGGTGCGCCCATTGCGACGCACCTCGAACATGAGCTGCACCTGTTCGGCGTCCGTGGAGCCCATCTCTGCAATCTTCTGCCCGCCGCGAACCGCTTGTCCGTCTTTCACGACGAAACTTTGGTTGTGTCCATAAGCCGTCAGATACGTGGCGTTATGTTTGATGATGACGAGATTGCCATAACCACGCAATACGCCCACAAAGACGACACGACCGTCGGCTGCGGCAAACACCGGGTCCCCCGCCTTACCCGAGAAAAGCAATCCCCTGTTCTTGACTTCATCAAAGCCAGCAAGCACGGGCCCGTTGGCAGGCCACACCAGCTGCAATTCATCGGAGCTAGCGCCAGGGGACGCCGCCGACGCTGGTGAGCTGGGACTCGGAGCAGCCGTTGATGGGCGGCTCTCTTTAGGGGTTTCAGGCTTGCCTCCACGGCTGTCAAGTGGCTTTGTGTCGACACGCGCAGAGGTGACAGGCCTGGCACTGACTTGGGTGGGGTCCACCCCCGGCTGCACCACACGCAACACCTGCCCAACCTCAATGACGTTGGGGTTTTCTAGCCCATTCCACTTGGCAATGTCGCGCCAGCTCTGCCCTGCCTCCAGGGCCACACGGATGAGCGTGTCGCCTGGTTTGACGGTGTAGTAGCCAGGCTTGCCCGCATTTTCTGCACCTGGCAAAGGCTTGCCTTCGGGTAGAGCCTCTGCGGTGGGTTGCAGAGGCGGCTTGCTAGCCCCAGCTGACTTGCCGACGCTGCGCTCCTCCACCGGAGCACGGTGTGGGGTATTGGTACAGCCCGACAGTGCCAACGTCAGTGCCAGGGCACTCCACAGCCAGTAAGTCTTTGTCATCGTTTGATTTTTTTGCATGAGCGAAGTGAGGGGGAAGATCGCGCTTACATCACACCAGATTTTAGGGGGACGAAGAGCACGCTCTCATGCACTGTGCGGACGTAGCTGCTGCGCCCGGCTTGCTGCACATGATCCACCACCACCAGAGCTTGACCACGTCCGGGCAAAGACAGTGGTGCCACCAGACGCCCTCCCGGGGCCAATTGCTGCAGCCAGGGTTCGGGCAGTTCCTCCCCCCCTGCGGCCGCGACGATCACATCAAAGGGTGCTGAGGCCGCATAGCCAGCACAGCCATCGGCATACACCACGCTGACGTTGGTGTACTGCTGCAAATGCCCGCGCGCTTTGTCATGCAAGGGCTTGAGGCGCTCCACACTCACCACGCGGCGCGACAGCCGCGACAACAGTGCTGCTTGGTAGCCACAGCCCGTGCCGATCTCAAGGACTTGGCGCCACGGCGGGGCGGCTCCCTGCGTCAGCTGGCCCTGCAGGCACAGGCTGAGCATGCGCGCCACCACCGAGGGCTTGGAGATGGTCTGCCCCAACCCAATGGGCAAGGCCGTGTCTTCATAGGCCTGAGTGGCCAGAGCGCTGTCCACAAACTCATGGCGCGCCACTTCCGCAAAGGCACGCAACACCCGCTCGTCTTCAATGCCCTCGGCACGCAGGCGCTGGACCATGCGCAGGCGCACCTCTGACGAATCCAGCCCCAGGCCTGACGGCGCCGTGGTCCGCGCATGCGCCTCAGCCTGCTGCCAGTGGCGCTGAGGCTTGATCAAGACACGTGCTGCCGAAGCAGGCACCGCGCGTGGGCTCGCACCGTCGAGCTGCGTGAGCGACAGCGGAAAGCGTTTGCGCGGAGGCGCACTCATGCGCCGCCCACTTTGAGCTTCGCAGCCCAGCCAGGCAATCCGGCGTGATCGGTCAGATCCAACTGCAAGGGCGTGATGGAAACATCACCAGCGGCCGTGGCATAAAAATCCGTACCCTCACCCGCCTCGCGGGCATCACCTGCGGGCCCGATCCAATATATGGTCTCGCCACGTGGGTTGCGCTGAGCAATCAGGGGCTCGCTGACATGGCGCCGCCCCAGGCGCGTGATACGCCGCGGACGCAGATGAGCGTCAGGTCGGTTCGGAATATTGACATTGAGCAAGAACGGTTGGCTCAAATCGCCTTGCAAGAGCTCCTGCACCACGCTTCGCACCAGCGCCTGCGCACTGTCCAGGTGCGTCCAGCCCTTGTCCACCTGAGAGAACGCCACCGCAGGCACACCGAACAAATAACCCTCCGACGCCGCAGCCACGGTGCCGGAGTAGAGCGTGTCGTCGCCCATATTTGCCCCTTGATTGATACCCGAAAGCACCAAATCGGGGCGGTAATCCAAAACTCCGGTGAGGGCCAAATGCACGCAGTCTGAGGGCGTACCGTTGACGAACTTGTAGCCATTGGCGGCATGAAACACCGACAGCGGGCGCGACAGCGTCAACGCATTGGAGGTGCCGCTGGCGTTTTGCTCCGGCGCGATCACCTCAATTTCACCCAGTCCCTGCACCGCTTGCACCAGGGCCTGCAAGCCCGGGGCAAGGTAACCGTCATCGTTGGCAATCAGTATTCGCATGCGGCGCATTCTAGGCAGCCCCGGTCGCTCTAGAGCAACTCCGCACAATGCGCCACTGACCCGCAAATGATTGGCTACGTCCGCCGCCGCGCTTGCGCTAGGATCGGACAGCACAGCCACCCCCATGCCATGTCTGTAAAAGTACTCATCATCGAAGACAACCCAGTGGCCAGAACTTTTCTGGCCCGTGTTGTGCGGGAGAGTTTTTCTGACGACATGCTCATCGTTGAGGCCTGTGATCTTGAAAGCGCACGCCATCAAGTCACGGGCAGTAACGAATCGGCGGGCAATGAGTTCAAGCTCTTTCTCATCGACCTTGAATTGCCCGACGGTAATGGCTTGGAATTTTTGGCAGATGTCGCAAGCAACCCCGCGATGAAGGTCGTCACCACCTTGTATTCAGACGACGACCACCTCTTCCCTGCCTTGCAACGTGGGGCCGACGGTTACCTGCTCAAGGAAGACCGCTTTGAGGTGTTGGTGGAGGAATTGCAGCGCATCGTTCGTGGGCAGCCGCCCCTCTCGCCCGCTATTGCACGCCGCTTGCTTCAGCACTTTCGCCCCGCAGCAACGGCCAGCAGCGGCGAAGCCCCTGCAGCGGGCACGAACAATTCCTCTTTGGGCAACCTCAGCGCCACCCAACACTCCAGCCACAAAGGGGTCACGCTTGATCCCCTGCCGGAATGGGACCGCCTCACGCCCAGAGAAAACCAAGTGCTCACCTATCTGAGCAAGGGCTTCACCATCAAGGAAATTGCCAATCTGATGGGTATCAAGTGGTTCACCGTCAATGACCACATCAAGTCCATCTACAAGAAACTCAACGTCTCCAGCCGCGCAGAAGCCGCTGTATTGGCCAGCAAGCAAGGACTGGTGTAGCGCAGCCTCTCACAACAGCAAGGCTGTGAGGCAGAGCCACCGCCGGGCCTAATCGCTCAGTGCCCCACCTTGTGCACCACACGCTGCGGAAAAGGAATATCAATACCCAGCTCGGTGAGTAGACGCAAGATGGCGAGGTTGGCATCAGAGCGCGGCCCCCCTTGCCCGTTTTCGGGGTCGCAAATCCAGAAAAGCACCGTCAACTCCAGGCCATCAGCGCCGAAGTTGCTGAGCTGCACACTGGGTGCGGGGTCCTGCAAGACACGCGGCACTTGAGCCACGCACTGGGCAATGCGCGGCATGATGAGCTCCACATCGCTGCCATAGGCCACATGCACGATGGTGGTGATGAGCACCTTGGGGTCAGCCAACGAGAGGTTTTCGACTCGCGTGGTCATGAGAATCTCGTTGGGCACGATGGCTTCGCGACCATTGAGTGCGCGAATCACCGTGAAGCGCGTTTTGATGTCGCTAATGCGGCCCTCGAAGTTATCCACGCGCACCATGTCGCCGATGCGCAGAGAACGCTCGGCCAAGATCACAAAACCTGAAACATAGTTGGCTGCGAGCTTTTGCAAGCCAAAGCCAATGCCCACACCCAGGGCCCCCCCCAGCACCGACAGCGCGGTGAGGTTTACGCCCATGACATTGAGCCCCACCAGCAGCCCTACAAACAGCAGCGCAGCTCGCGAGAGGTTGGCGGCGATTTTGCGCATGGACATGTCCAAACGGCTCGACCGCATCAAGCGAGCCTCGATGGCCGAGGACAGCCACAGCGCCAGCACCATCACAAAGCCCGCTGACAAAGCGCCTTGCAACAGCTCCAGCAAACTCACCTGTGTCCCGGAAATGCTCCAGCGGATCTCATCCATATCCTTGAGCAACACAGGCAGCACGCCGGTGATCCACAAAATCGATCCGCCCCAAGCCAGCCAGGAGACGCTGCGCTCCAGCAAGACCGTCCAGCGCGCCTGCGGCAAAGCCGCACGCAGCACGCGCGCCGTGATGCGAATCACAACCAGGGCCAGCAGCACCGTCAACACGAGCTTGAACACCGCCAGCGGCTGCTCCAGCAGCACAAATACCTTGCGTGAAACAAGCCCGAGCGCCAAGGCCACAACAGGGAACAGCACGCCATCCACCACATGCTGACCAAAAAGAATCGAGTCACCCTCTGCGAGCTCTGCGCTGCGCTGCCGCCACAGCTTCACCAACACATAAGACAGGCCCAGGCAGGCCAGAAACACCCCCAGCTCCACCAGAGCAGTTGGGTGCAGGAATGAGGCCAGCAGCGCCTCCAGTTGATGGAAGTCCAAATTGTTCATGTCCTGGAAACAAATGAGCCCGGCATCGCCACAAGACTGCCGGGCTGCGTCAAAAAAATTCAGATGCCAGCCAAGGCCCGCAGGTGCACACCCACGCTGCGCGCCAGCGCTGGCAGATGGTAGCCGCCTTCCAAGACCGAAACGATGCGCCCGCCGGCGTGGCGCTGGGCCACATCCATGAGGCGCAGCGTGATCCACTCGTAGTCGGCCTCCACCAAGCCCAGCTGGCCCAGCTCATCCTCACGGTGGGCGTCAAAACCGGCTGAGATAAAGATCATCTGCGGCGCAAAGGCTTCGAGCGCAGGCATCCAGTTGGCCTCGATGAGTTCACGCACATCGCCACCTCGGGTGTAAGGCGGCACGGGCACGTTGCACATATTGGGGCCCATGGGCACGGCACCGCTGTGCGGATAGAACGGGTGCTGGAAGATGGAGACCATCAGCGCACGCTCGTCGCCAGCCAGGATGTCTTCGGTGCCGTTGCCGTGGTGCACATCAAAGTCCACCACCGCCACGCGCTGCAAGCCGTGGTGGTCCAGGGCATGGCGCGCGGCCACGGCCACGTTGTTGAAAAAGCAAAAGCCCATGCTTTGCTCGCGCGTGGCGTGATGGCCCGGTGGGCGCACGGCGCAAAAGGCGTTTTCGGCCGTACCGGCCAGCACAGCATCGGTGGCGGCCACGGCAGCACCAGCGGCGCGCAATGCGGCACGGTAGGTGTGGCGCATGGCCACGGTATCGGGGTCCAGGGCCTGCTGTTCGCCGGTGTCTTGCAAGGCTTGCAGCTGGGCGCTGAGTTCAGCCACATAGCGGTGGGTGTGCGCACGCTCCAGCGCGGGCAGCTCCACCAGCGGCGCTTCCTGGCGCTGCAAGCCTGCGTCCAGGCCCTGCACGATCAGCCAATCCTCAATCGCATCGAGGCGCTGGGGGCATTCCGGGTGCCCGGCACCCATGTCGTGACGCCGGCAGTCGGGGTGGCTGAAATAGAGGGTCGGCATAGGACTGTCTGTGGCTTTGGGGTCAGGTCATCTGGGGTATGGTGTCTTGCATGAACACCGCACCGCAGCAGACTTTGAAGGGCTTGCAAGCCCAGATTAGCACGATCATTCGAGGCAAAGACACCCAGATCCAGGACTGCCTGGCCTGCATGTTGGCCGGGGGGCACCTGCTGATTGAGGACTTGCCTGGGGTGGGCAAAACCACGCTGGCGCAAGCGCTGGCTTTGTCGCTCGGACTGAAATTCGCACGCGTGCAGTTCACCAACGACTTGATGCCGGCCGACCTGCTGGGCTACAGCCTCTATGAGCGCGACAGCGACAGCCTGCGCTTTCACCCCGGGCCGGTGTTCCACCAAGTGCTGCTGGCCGACGAGATCAACCGCGCGGGTCCCAAAACCCAAAGCGCACTACTGGAAGCCATGGAGGAGCATCAGGTCAGCATCGACGGGCAGACCCGCGCCCTGCCCGAGCCCTTCTTCGTCATCGCCACGCAAAATCCCAGCGAACAACTGGGCACCCACCCGCTGCCGGAGTCGCAGCTGGACCGCTTCACCATGTGCCTGAGCCTGGGCTACCCCGACCGGCGCGCCGAGCGCGAGCTGCTCACCGGCGTGGACCGCCGCGAGCAGCTACGCACCCTCAAACCCGTGGCCAGTGCGGCCGATTTGCTGCGCTGGCAGCAAGAGGTGCAGGCCGTGCACGCCTCTGACGCGCTGCTGGACTACCTGCAAGCCCTCATCGAAGCCACGCGCAGCGGCCAGTGGTTTGTGGAGGGGCTGAGCCCGCGCGCGGCCTTGACGGTGCTGCGCACAGCGCGCGCCAAGGCGCTTTTGCAAGGGCGCGATTACGTCAGCCCCGACGATGTGCAGGCCATCCTGCCCCAGACCATTGCCCACCGGCTGCGCCCGCGCGGCAGCAGCAGCCGGGGTGCGCGCGAACAAGTCATGGCCATGGTGGCGGCCATTCCCTTGCCCTGAGTGGCGCGCGCAGCATGCAGGAGCGACTCACCCAGCGCTGGCGGCAATGGTGGCTACAGCGCCGCCAGCGCTTCGACACCCATGCGCTGACACAGCGCAGCCTCTACATCCTGCCCAGCCGGGCCGGGCTGATGTTTGCGCTGACGCTGGCGCTGATGCTGGTGGCGGCCATCAACGATCAAGTGAGCCTGGGCTATCTGCTGGCCTTCCTGCTGGCGGGCGCAGGGCTGGCCTCGATGTACAGCACCCACGCCAATCTGCACGGCCTGCAACTGGACCTGCGCCCGCCGCAGCCCACGCATCAAGGCGACCCGCTGCTGCTGGAAGTGCGCCTGCACAACCCCGGCCAGGCCCGCTGGGGCATAGGCCTGCGGCCCCAAGGGGCGAAGGACTTGTCCGTGCAAGATGTGCCCGCGCAAGGTCATGCCTTGGTGCACCTGCAGCTGGGCGACTTGCCACGCGGTCGCCACGCTGTGCCCACACTGCACATTGAGTCGCGCTTCCCGCTGGGGCTGTTTCGTGTTTGGAGCGTCTGGCGCCCGGCCAGCACCTTGTGGGTCTACCCCGCACCCGAGGCCGAAGCCCCCGCCCTGCCCGACGGCCACGGCGGCATGGACGACGCCGGGCGCGCAGGCCCCAGCAGCGGAGACCCCGACGGCCTGCGCCCCTACCGCCTGGGTGACGCGCCACGGCGCATCGACTGGAAAAAGTCAGCCCCCGCCCTGCAGCGCCCCCAGCGCCCAGGCAGCACACCCCAGCTTTGGGTGCACGACAGCCAAGCACTGGGCGGCCGCACCGTGACGCTGCGCTGGCAAGACACCCAAGGCCTGGCCCAGGAAGCCCGCATCGCACGCCTGGCCGCCTGGGTGCAAGCCGCGCACAGCCAACAGCGGCCCTACGCCCTGGAGCTGCCGCAGCAGTGCCTGCAAGCCCAACACAGCCAGGCCCACCGCGACGCCTGCCTGCAGGCACTGGCCTTGCTACCCGGTGCTGAGGGCACTCACACCAAGGGGCGAGCATGAAGCCGCTGCCGCGCGAATCACGCGACACCCTGTTTCTGCTGGCCACCATTGCCGCCACGCTGGCGCCGCACGTGCCCAATTTGCCATCCTGGTGCACCGTGGTGGCTGTGCTCATCTTGCTGTGGCGCGCCCGACTGGCCTGGCTTTGCGCCCCGCTGCCACCGCGCTGGGTGCTGGCGGTGGTGGTGGTTGCGGTGGTGGCCCTGACGGCGCTCACGCACGACCCCTTCATCAGCCGCGAAGCCGGCATCACCTTGCTGGTGATGATGCTGGGCCTCAAGACGCTGGAGCTGCGAGCGCGGCGCGACGCCTTTGTGGTGTTCTTCCTCGGCTTTTTTGTGGTGCTGACGCAGTACCTGAACTCACAGTCGCTGCTCACCGCGCTGTGGACTCTGCTGTGCTGCTGGGCACTCTTGAGCCAGCTGGTGCTGGCCCACATGCCTAACGGGCAGCCCAGCCTGCGCCAAGCCGCCAGCGTGGCCGCGCGCAATGTGCTGTGGGGCTTGCCGGTGATGCTGCTGCTCTACGCCCTGTTTCCCCGCCTGCCGCCGCTGTGGGGCATGGCCCAAGAACCCCAGGCCCGCACCGGGCTGTCCAGCGAGCTGCAATTTGGCTCCATCGGCGCACTCACACATGACGACAGCATTGCGCTGCGCCTGCGCTTTCTGGACGAGCAAGCCCCACCGCCGCAGCAGCTGCTGTACTTTCGCACCCAGGTGCTGTCCAACTTCGACGGGCGCGTCTGGGTGCAAAACGAGCAGAGCTGGCCAGCGGATTTGCCCGGGCAAGCCGTGCGCCCCCAGGGCCGCCCTCGGGCCTACGAAATGCTGATCGAGCCCCTGAACCTGCGCGTGCTGCCGCAGCTGGAGTTCTCCGGCGCGCAGCCCGGCGCACAGTGGCCCGACGCCAGCGTCACCCTCACCCGCGGCGCCCAGCTGCAGTGGGAGTCCCCCCAGCCCGTGGGCACGCGCCAAAAACTCATGGCCATGTACTACCCGCAGGTGCGGCGCGGGCCCGAGCAATTTCACCCCATGCTGCAGGCCGACCTCGCCCTGCCCGCGGGGCTCAACCCGCGCAGCCAGCGCTTTGCGCGCGAGCTGCTGGCGCAGGTGCAAAGCAGCAGCCCGGCGCAAACGCCGCGCGCCTACGCCCAGGCGTTGCTGGCTCACATCAACGGCCAGAACTACAGCTACACCCTCAGCCCCGGCACCTATGGCCAAAACAGCCCGCACCTGATTGACGAATTCTGGTTTGAGCGGCGCGCCGGTTTTTGCGAGCACTACGCCAGCGCTTTCGTCGTGCTCATGCGCGCGGCAGGCATACCGGCGCGCATCGTCACGGGCTTTCAGGGGGCCGACGAGCAACTGCAGGACGAACACTTGGTGGTGCGCATGAGCCACGCCCACGCCTGGGCCGAGTACTGGGTGGCCGGCAGTGGCTGGCTGCGGGCCGACCCCACGGCCGTCATCGCCCCTGAGCGCGTGCAAGGCCGTACCGTGCGCCCCCGGGGCAATGCCTGGTCTGAGGCGCTGTCCAAAGTCAGCCCCGCCTTGCTGCAGCGCTGGCGCTACCACTGGGAGCTGCTGGACTACCGCTGGAAGCAAGCCGTGCTGAACTACGACCAGACCGACCAGCTCGAGCTGCTGCAACGCCTGGGCTGGCGCTCCGCAGCCGTGGCCGACCTGCTGCAGCTGGTCGTAGTGGGGCTTTGCAGCTGCGTGGCCGTTTGGGGCCTGGTGCTGGCCTGGCGGCGCCGCGACCACAGCCCCTGGGCACGCCTGCGCCAGAGCTGCGTGCGCCAACTCCAGGCCCTGGGCCTGCCCGCGCAACACCACCAAAGCCCACGGCACTGGGCCGAGCTGGCCCAGCAGCGCTGGGGCAATGACGCCCATGAGCTCTGCACCCTGCTGCTGGAGTTGGAGCAAGCCCGCTACGGCGCAAGCTCTGGCGCGCACGAACGCCCCCGCACTTTGGGGGCGGTGGGCGGGCTGCGCTGGTGTTTGAGCCTGCGCTGGAGCTGCCAGAGACTGCGTCAACGCGGTGATACTGGCAGGCCGCACACAGCCGCAGCCAGCGCCAGCTCATGACTCTTTGCCCCGGCCCCCGCCATCACCTCACCCGCCCCTGGCGCACTCGCGCTCAAAGCCTGAGCCAGCACAGCGCTGCGCTGCTCCTGGCCGCAGCCCTTGCCGCTGCCCATTCAGCCGCGCTGGCCGCACCTGCAAGCCCTGCGGGTGAGATGCAAGGCTCCGCGCAAAAATCACCTGCAGCAGCCAAGAAGGCGGTGCCCAAGCGCAACAAATCCAGCAAGAAATCTGGCAAGGCCAAGGTGGCAGCGGTTGAAGCCGCCACGCCCTATGGCCAGCGCCCGGACGTCATGGCCTTTGCCGACAGCGTGGCCGCAGCCCAGGGCCGCGACGCCACCGCGCTGCGCCAGGTGCTCGCGCAGGCCCAGCGCTTGGCACGCGTGCAGCAGCTCATCATGCCGCCGGCCGTGGGCACGGCCAAGGATTGGGGCGCCTACCGGGACCGCTTCATCGAGCCCCGCCGCCTGCAAGCCGGTCTGGCCTTTTGGGACACCCACCAAGCCGCGTTGCAGCGCGCCCAAGAGCGCTGGGGCGTGCCCGCGGCCGTGGTGGTGAGCCTCGTCGGTATCGAGACCTTTTACGGCCGCATCACGGGTGGGTTTCGCGTCATCGACGCACTGGCCACGCTGAGCTTTGATTTCCCCAGTGGCCGCTCCGACCGCAGTGCCTTCTTCCGCGACGAGCTGACGCAGTTCCTCGCCCTCACCCAGCGCGAAGGCCTGGACCCCCTCGCCCTCAAAGGCTCTTACGCTGGGGCCATGGGTTGGGGCCAATTCATGCCGGGCAGCTGGAACCGCTACGCGCTGGACTTTGACGGCGACGGGCATGTGGACCTCATCAACAGCCCGGTCGACGCCATCGGCTCCATCGCCCACTACCTGGCCGAGCACGGCTGGCAGACGGGCGCACCCACGCACTTTGCCGTCACCCCGCCCAGCGACGGGGCGGCCCGCGCGCGGCTGCTGGAACCGGATATTCGCCCCAGCTTCAGCGCGGCGGACTTTGCAGCCGCTGGCGCGCAACTGAGCCCTGCAGGCCAAGCCCATGCCGGCCCGCTGGCCCTGGTGGAGCTGCAAATGGGCGGCGCCACGCCGGTGTATGTGGCGGGCACGCAGAACTTCTGGGTCATCACGCGGTACAACTGGTCGGCCTACTACGCCATGGCCGTGATCGAGATGGCCGACACGCTCGCAGCTTTGCGCTCCGGCGCCAGTGCCACAGCACCTGCAGCGTCACAGACCACACCTTGAGTTGACGCTGCGCGGGGCTGCTCAAGGCGCGGCCAGGGGCTGTTCCGGCCCCATGGACGCAGCGGGGGGTTCCGGCGGGGGAAGGGGCCGCCAGTAGCGAGCCAGGCGGGTTCGCGCACAGCCCTGCTCCGCGGTTTGCGCCAAAGTCTGGTCGCTGCGCCAGCGCCAGGCCCCGCACTGCGCGGTGTTGACCAAGGGCACCCCCAGCGCGGCGTAGCGCTGGCGCACCTCCAGCGCCGGGTGGCCAAAGCGGTTGTTCGCCCCGGCCTGCACCACGGCCCAGCGCGGCGCCACGGCCTCGATAAAGGGCTTGCTCGAAGAACTCTTGCTGCCGTGGTGCGGCACCATCAGCACGCTGGACTGAAGCCCGGCAGCGCCATAGGCCGCCACCAGTTGTGCCTCCTGCGCGGCGGGGAGGTCGCCCGGCAGCAGCACCGAGCCCCCAGCGGCACGCACGCGCAGCACGCAAGAGCGCTCGTTTTCGGCCACACGGCGCGTCGGCGCCCCAGTCTGCGGCCAGGGGTGCAGCAGCTCAAACTCCACGCCATCCCATTGCCAGCGCTGACCAGCCAGGCAGGGCGTGGCCTGGGGCAAGGCGCCCAGCAAGCGGCGCGGCTGGGCGTCGCGCTGCACCGCCGCCGCGCCACCGCGGTGGTCCATGTCGGCATGGCTGACCATGAGCATGGACAAGGGCACCAGCCCCTGAGCCCACAGCGTGGGCACGACGATGCGCGTGCCGGCATCCTGACCGCTGGCCCATTGCGGCCCGGCATCAAACAGCAGCGTGTGCGAGCGCGTGCGCAGCAGCACAGCGCTGCCCTGGCCCACGTCCAGCGCCTGCAACTCCAGCACACCGGCGGGCAAACGCTGCAGCGGCGGCCACAACATGGGCAATAGCAGCAAGCCGCCCCAAGCGCGCCAGTGCAGCGGCCAGCGCGGCACCAACAGCAGCAGACCCAGCAAGGCCGCCGCCCAGGTCCACAAGGGGGCCACCGGCACGCGCCACACCGCCAGCGGCAGCTGCTGGCACCACTGCAGCCACAGCAGCAAGCCCTGCACGGCCAGGGCGCCGAGCAGCCACAAAGGATTGAACAGCGCCCCCAGCAGCGACAGCGGCGTCACCACCCAAGACACCCAGGGAATGGCCAGCGCATTGGCCAGCACGCCCACCACCGAGAGCTGCTGGAACAGCACCAAGCTCAGCGGCGCCAGCGCCAGGCTGATCATGAGCTGCACGCGCAGTGCCGCCCACAGGCTGCGCCACCAGGGCCTGACCACCGGGGCCGAAGCCGCTTGGGTGGTTTGTGCATCCGCCGCCATGAGCACAGCCACCGCCACAAAAGACAGCCAAAACCCCGGCTGCACCGGCGCCCAGGGGTCCCACAGGCAAATCCAGGCCGCGATCAACAAGAGGCTCAAATGCCGCGGCCAGCGCCAGCCCAGCTCGCTTTGCAAAGCCCACAGCACCAGCATCCACAACGTGCGTTGCGCGGGCACGCCCCAGCCGGAAAACACGGTGTAGAGCGCCGCAGCCGCCACCCCCAGCCAGCGCGCCGCGCGCGGTGCGGGCAGGACCAAACACAGTCTGGCGCTGCGCTGCCACAGCCGCTGCGCCAGGCCGCGCGCCAGCCACGCCAGCATGGTGATATGCAAGCCGCTGACGCTGAGCAAATGCGCCACGCCGGTGTCGCGCATCAAGGCCCAGTCCTGGGTGCTGAGTGCGGCCTGCTCGCCCACGCTCAGCGCCGTCAGCACACCGGCTTGGCGCGGGTCGCTCACCTGCTGGTAGAGGACGTCGCGCCAGCGCTGGCGCAGGTGGTCCACCGTCCAGACGCGTGGCGCGGCCAAGCGCTGAGCGGCGGGCTCGCGCACACAGCTGCCGCTCACGCGCACGCCTTGCTCCAGCAGCCACAAGCTGGTGTCGGGCAGATCCGGGTTGAAGAGCCCTTGTGCGGCACGCAGGCGCACATGCAAGCGCCACTGCTCGTCGGCCTTGGGCACGCTGGGCAAGTCAAAACAGCTCAAAGACAGGCGCGACACCACAGGCAGCGGTGAACCCACGCCGGGTGCAGCCAGTGACTCCACGTCCAGCGTCAAGCGCCAGCCCGTGCGTGCGCCCCAGCCCGCCAGCGGCTGAGGCAGGCCCGCGATACGCCCCTGCACCGCCAAGGTTTGGCCCTGCCATGCCGCGGGCAGGGTCTCGGCCATGCGCAGCTGGGCGCGCCAGCCCGCGTGGGCCAGGGCAAACGCCAGCGCCGCCACCAAGCAAGCGGCAGGCGCCTGCCGCGGCCAGCGCCAGGCCCACAGCGCCGCCGCCAAGCCCAGTGCCAGCAAGACGGCCCAGCACCAGGCGGGCGGCAGCTCAGGCGCCCACTGCAGCAGCGCGTGCCCCGCCAGCCAAGCCAGGCCCGCGCAGACCCAAGCGCCATAGCCGGGCCTGCCAGCGGCGCTGTGGGGTGCAAGATGCAATGAATGGCGGGCCATGGACGCAGCCTAGGTTGTGGCCGCGCGGCCATAAACCACAGTTCGAAGGAGGCTTCCCTGCGCCGAGTCAAAATAGCAAGCTTCAGCTGCAGCTAGGCTGCCCCCTATGCACGACGTGATCATCATTGGCGCTGGCCCCGTGGGTCTGGGCGCCGCCGCCATGGTGGCGGATCTGGGCCTCAAGGCCCTGGTACTGGAACAAGCCCCGCTAGAGCAGCTCCAAGAGCCGCGTGAAGACGGGCGCGAAATCGCCCTCACCCACCGCGGCGTGGCTTTGCTGCAAGCCTTTGGGCACTGGAAGCACATCCCCGCCGATCAAACTTGGCCGCTGCGCGCTGCGCGCGTGTTCAACGGCGGCAGCGCGCGGACGCTGGACTTTTTCAGCGGCGATGCCGGGGCCAGCGGTGTGGACCGCCTGGGCACGCTGGTGCCCAACCACCTGTTGCGCCGCGCGGCCTGGCTGGCCGCGCAGGAGCGTGGTGAGCGCGTGCAGCTGCGCGCCCAAGCCCAGGTGCGGCAGCTGGCGCTGGGCAGCACATCAGCCAGCGTGGGTTTGGCCTCGGGCGAGCGCTTTGAAGCCCGCTTGGTGATTGCCGCCGACAGCCGCTTCTCTGCCACGCGGCGCTTGGCCGGCATTGGCGCAGATCAGCTGGATTTCGGGCGCAGCGTCATCCTCTGCCGCATGCAGGTGGAGCGGGAGCACCAGCACACCGCGCTGGAGTGCTTCCACCACGGCCACACCATGGCTTGGCTGCCGCTGCAGCCGGGCGTGTGCTCGCTGGTCTTGACGCTCAACGGCGCCCAGGCACAGGAGCTGCTGCGCGCCACGGACCAAGACTTTCTGGCCTGGGTGCAGCAGCACAGCCAGGGTCGGCTGGGCCAGCTGAGCTTGGCCGGGCCGCGCCACCACTACCCGCTGGTGGCCAGCTACGCGCACCGCTTTGCCGCCCAGCGCCTGGTGCTGGCGGGCGACGCCGCCGTGGGCATGCACCCCGTGACTGCACATGGCTACAACTTCGGCCTCTACGGGCTCGAGACCCTGCGCCAGCAACTCAAGGCCCGCGCCGTGACCAACGGCAGCTGGGACCCTGGTGCGCCCGGTCCGCTGCAGGCCTATGCCCGCGAGCACCGTCAAGCCACGCGCACCATTTACCTGGGCACCAATGCGGTGGTGGGGCTCTTCACCAACGAGCGTCCGCTGGCGCGCTTGCTGCGTGATAGTGTGTTGCAAGGCGCGTCGCGCCTGCCACCGCTGCGCGCCTGGATCAACGCCCAGCTCACTGGCGCGCAGCGCTAAGGCCGCAGCGCCCTCTCAACATCTTTTCCGCACCTTCTCAGCGTCCCGCGGCCACGCCTTCGCGGCGCGGGTCGGCGGCGCCCAGCCAGCCCGCACTTTCGCGCTGCAGGCCGTGCAAGCCACTGGTGAGCTCGCGCTCCTGCACCTCGTGGCCACGTGCACGCAGGGCCTGCGCCGTGCTCGGTGGGAACTGCCCCTGCTCCAGCAGCGTCGGGCCGTTGAAGCTGGCGACATTGGGCAAATCCACCGCGCGCTGCAAATCCAAGCCCCAATCGTGCGTGCCCACCAGGGCCTTGGCCACGTAGTGGATGATGCCTGCGCCGCCGGGTGCGCCCAGTGTCATGAGCAGGCGGCCGCTGCGCGCATCAAACACCAGCGTGGGGCTCATGCTGGAGCGCGGACGCTTGAGCGGCTGCACGCGGTTGGCCACAGGCTGGCCCTTGGCGTCGTGGCTGAGCAGCGAAAAATCCGTGAGCTGGTTGTTCAGCAAAAAGCCCCCGGGCAGGCCACTGCCGCCATTGCTCATGATGCGCGAGCCAAAGCCCGCCTCGATGGTGGTGGTCAGGGCCACCGCTGAGCCCTCGCGGTCCACCACGCTGATGTGGCTGGTGCCCTGCTCCAGCTGTTCCGGATGCGGCGCCCAGGCCACGCTCAGCGGTGCGGGCACCCCAGCGGAAGCGCGCCCCATGCTGCGCGGGCCGATCAGCCCCGCGCGTTCGCGCAAGTACTGGGGCTGCAGCAGGCTGCTCCAGCTGCCGCCAGGCGCGGCCACGAAATCTGGGTCGGCGATATAGCGGTCGCGGTCGGCGTAGGCCAGACGTGCGGCCTCGGTGTAGGCATGCAGCCAGTCCGGCCCCGGCACGCCCTGCTGCCAGGCCTGCGCCAGAGTGCTGGCGGGCAGCATGGTCAGCAGCTGCATCAGCGTCAAATGCCCCGAGGACGGCGGCGGAAAGCCGCACACGCGCCAGGGCGCGGCGCTCTCGACACGCCAGTCGGTACACAGGGCGCTGCGCTGCACGGCGCGGTAGCTTGCCAAATCACTCAGGCTCATCAAGCCCGGGCGGCTGGGGTGGCTGCGCACGCGCTGCACGATGTCTTGCGCCACCGCACCGGTGTAGAAGGCATCAGCCCCCTGGCTGGCGATGCGGCGCAGCAGCTGCGCCAGCGCGGGGTTGCGCAAGCGGTAGCCCACCGGGCGGGCCTGGCCTTGCGCGTCGTAGTAGAGCGCCGCTGCCAAGGGGTCTTGGCGCAGATAGGGGTCTTGCTGCAGCAGCCCATGCAGCCGGGGCGTGAGCTCAAACCCCGCTTCGGCCTTTGCAATGGCCGCTTCAAACAACTGCGCCCAGGGCAGCCGCCCGTTTTTGGCATGGGCCTGCTGCAGCATGCGCAACAAGCCCGGCACCCCCACGGAGAGCCCGCTGGGCACGGCCTGCGCCATGGGCATGGCCTGGCCAGGGGCCAGCTCAAACATGCGCTCATGCGCGGCGGCGGGTGCGGTCTCACGCCCATCCCAGGCGCTCAATTGCTGGCCGTCCCACATGAGCAAAAACGCGCCACCACCCAGCCCGCTGCTTTGCGGCTCCACCAAAGCCAACATGAGCTGCGCGGCAATGGCGGCATCCAGGGCATTGCCGCCCTGAGCCAGCACCGCGGCCCCAGCCTGCGCGGCCAAGGGGTGGGCAGCGGCCACGCCCTCTGTGCTCAAGTGCCAGCCGGGTTTGTCGTGCCGGCCACTGGCAGCCTCTGGCTGCTGCTGGAGCTCGGGCACGGCCTGCGCCTGGGTGCTCTCCATGCCCGCGCGCGAGCTGCAGCCCGCAGCCAACACCAGCAGCGCGCTGGCCATCACGGCACAGGGTCTGGCCGTCAACCTCAGGTGTAGGATGCCCGCACAATATTTTTGTTTCTTCTCCATCATGTCCTCATCCAACAACCGTCCTGACGTCTACGCCCGCTTGCAAGAACTGGGCATCTCGCTGCCCCCGCTGGCCATTCCTGTTGCAGCCTACGTGCCTTTTGTGCGCACGGGCAACCTCATCTTCACATCGGGCCACCTCGCCAAGAAGGACGGCAAACCCTGGGTGGGACAGCTCGGAAAAGATGTAGACACCGCCACCGGCCAAGCTGCCGCACGCGCTGTGGCCGTCGACCTGCTGGGCACGCTGCACGCTGCTGTGGGTGACCTCAACAAGATCAAGCGCGTGGTCAAGCTGCTGAGCCTGGTCAACAGCACGGGCGACTTCACCGAACAGCACCTGGTGACCAATGGCTGCTCGGAGCTGATGGTGCAGGTGTTTGGCAACGAAGTCGGCGCCCATGCGCGCAGTGCCTTTGGCGTGGCGCAAATTCCGCTGGGCGCCTGCGTGGAAATCGACCTGGTGGCCGAGGTGCAAGACTGATGCGCTGCACCCTGCCAACGCCACGGCTGTTGCTGGCGCTGGTGGCCCTGGGCAGCCTGGCTGCTGTGGGCGTGGTCTATGTGGCACAGCACCAGTTTGGCGTCAAACCCTGCGCTTGGTGTGTGCTGCAGCGCGCGCTGTTCCTGCTGCTGGCCGTGGTGTGCGGGCTGGCCAGCTTGGCTGGCGGCGTGCGTCCGCTGCGCCTGACCCTGAGCGGCCTCGGCCTTGCCATCACCCTGGCTGGTTTGGCCTCGGCCTACTACCAGCACGAAGTGGCAGCGCAACAAGCCAGCTGCGCCATGGGCTTGGCCGACCGCATCGTGACCGCTCTGGACCTGGAAATGACTTGGCCAGAGATGTTCATGATCACCGCCAACTGTGCTGACGCCGCCACCTACCGGCTGCTGAGCCTGCCCTACGAGGTCTGGAGCGCGCTCGGTTTTGCCGCCGCCCTTGGCGTGCTGCTCTTGAGCCTGCGCCGGCGCTGAAGTCCACCACGCAAGGCTGCAAACAAAAAGGGGCTGTGCCATGCGCACCGCCCCTTTTGATTTTGTGGCGCAGGCCCGAAGGCCCGACGCCTTGGCTCAGTCTTGCTTGACGCAGTCCACGTAGTAGCGCTTCACGCCCGCGTCGTCGACCTCTTCCACCAGACCATGCACATCGGTGGCAAAGCCGGGGAAGCGGGTGTCGAATTCGCGGGTGAACTTCAGGTAGTCCACAATCTTTTTGTTGAAGCGCTCACCCGGGATCAAGAGCGGAATGCCCGGTGGGTAAGGCGTCAGCAACGAGGTGGTGACGCGGCCTTCGAGCTCATCAATGGCCACGCGGTCGGTCTTGCGGTGGGCGATGCAGGCAAAGGCATCGCTGGGCTTCATGGCGGGCTCCAGGTCCGAGAGGTAGACCTCGGTGGTGAGCCGCGCGATGTCGCCTTGCGCATAGGCCTCGTGGATGGACTGGCACAGGTCGCGCAGGCCCATGCGCTCGTAGCGCGGGTGCGCAGCGCAGAACTCGGGCAGGATGCGCCACAGCGGGGCGTTGCGGTCGTAGTCGTCCTTGAACTGCTGCAGCGCCGTCAACAGCGTGTTCCAGCGGCCTTTGGTGATGCCGATGGTGAACATGATGAAGAAGCTGTAGAGCCCCGTCTTTTCCACCACCACGCCATGCTCGGCCAGGAACTTGGTGACGATGGACGCCGGAATACCGGTGGGGGCGAACTGCCCGTCCATATTGAGGCCCGGCGTGATGATGGTGGACTTGATCGGGTCCAGCATGTTGAAGCCGTCCTCGATGGGACCAAAGCCGTGCCAGCGCTCGTTGGCGTGCAGCTGCCAGTCGTCGGCGCGGCCCACGCCCTCTTCCACCAAGCGGCCCGGGCCCCAGACCTTGAACCACCAGTCGCCGTCGTAATCGGCCTCCACCTTGCGCATGGCGCGGCGGAAGTCCATGGCTTCGGAGAGCGACTCCTCCACCAGCGCCGTGCCGCCGGGCGGGTCCATCATGGCGGCAGCCACATCGCAGCTGGCAATGATGCTGTACTGCGGGCTGGTGCTGGTGTGCATCAGGTAGGCCTCGTTGAAGAGGTGGCGGTCCAGCTTGACGTTTTGCGAGTCCTGCACCAACACCTGCGAGGCCTGCGACAGGCCAGCCAGCAGCTTGTGCGTGGACTGCGTGGCGTAGACCATGGCCTCCTTGGGCCGTGGGCGGTTTTTGCCCATGGCGTGGTAGGAGCCATAGAAGCTGTGGAAGGCCGCGTGCGGCAGCCAGGCTTCGTCAAAGTGCAGCGTGCCAATCCAGCCGTCGAGCTTGTGCTTGATGGTCTCGGTGTTGTAGAGCACGCCGTCGTAGGTGCTTTGCGTCAGCGTCATGATGCGCGGCTTGACGTTTTGCGCATCCACGCCCGCCAGCAGCGGGTTTTTCGCAATCTTGGCCTTGATGCTCTCGGGCGAGAACTCATGCTCAGGGATGGGGCCGATGATGCCGTAGTGGTTGCGCGTGGGCGTCATGAACACGGGCACCGCGCCGGTCATGATGATGGAGTGCAAGATGCTCTTGTGGCAGTTGCGGTCCACCACCACCACGTCGCCCGGGGCCACCGTGTGGTGCCACACCATCTTGTTGGAGGTGCTGGTGCCGTTGGTGACGAAGAAGCAGTGGTCGGCGTTGAAGATGCGCGCGGCGTTTTTCTCCGACGCTGCCACCGGGCCGGTGTGGTCCAGCAGCTGGCCCAGCTCTTCCACGGCGTTGCAGACATCAGCGCGCAGCATGTTCTCACCAAAGAACTGGTGGAACATCTGGCCCACGGGGCTCTTCAAAAAGGCCACACCGCCGGAATGCCCTGGGCAGTGCCAGCTGTAGGAGCCGTCCTGGGCGTAGTCCATCAACGCCTTGAAGAAAGGCGGCGCCAGGCCGTCGAGGTAGCTCTTGGCCTCGCGGATGATGTGACGCGCCACAAACTCGGGCGTGTCTTCGAACATGTGAATAAAGCCGTGCAACTCGCGCAACACATCGTTGGGCAAATGCTGGCTGGTGCGCGTCTCGCCGTAGACGTAGATGGGAATGTCCGCGTTCTTGAAGCGAATCTCTTCAATGAACTTGCGCAGGTTCAGCACCGCGGGGTCCAGCTCCGGCCCGGGGGTAAATTCTTCGTCGTCGATCGACAAAATAAAGGCGCTGGCCCGGCTTTGCTGCTGCGCAAACTGCGACAGATCGCCATAGCTGGTCACGCCCAGCACCTCAAAACCCTCTTTCTGGATGGCATCAGCCAAAGCTCGAATACCCAAGCCAGAGGTGTTCTCAGAACGGTAGTCCTCATCGATGATCACGATGGGAAAGCGAAAACGCGGGGTCATGAAGCCTCCGGGCACAACGCGCAAAAATGGAAAAGCGCCGAAGTGTAGGGCTTTCCTGTGTCAGTCTCGAACAGTGCTGAGCCCCGAACCCTGAACTGCGGAATTTAAAGAGCTTGGCTGCGCTTCAGCCTCGACACGAACCGCCAAAAACTGAGCCTAAACTGCGCCGCACAGCGCCTTGCGCTGTAGGAGCCCCAAATGAATCTGGAAGTCGCCACCCTGTGGTGGGTTGCATGCGGCGCGCTGATCGCCGTGGAGTTGTGGACTGGCACCTTCTACCTGCTCATGTTGGCCCTGGGCGCGGCGGCAGGCGCTGTTTGTGCCCACGCCGGATTGCCCCCATCCGCCCAATTGGCCACAGGCGCCATCGTCGGTGCGCTGGCGGTCGCGCTGTGGCACCGCCGACAACGCGCACGCAGCGCTGGCAAAGCCGATGCCGCCGACGCGTTGATGTCTCTTGACGTTGGCCAGCGCCTGCAAGTCGACGCCTGGCTGCCCGACGGCACGGCCCAAGTCAGCTACCGCGGCAGCACCTGGCGCGCGCGCTGGGTCGGCACCGGCCCCGCCCAACCAGGCCAGTGGGTCATTCGACAAGTTCAAGGCAATTTCCTGCTGTTGGGCGAAGCCTGAAGCCCCCTGCCACCACACGTACTCAACCAGGAGAAACACCTCATGACGGAAATCATTGCGCTGGTTTTATTGATCGTGGCCGTGATCTTTGTGATCCAGTCGGTCAAAGTCGTCCCGCAGCAAAACGCCTGGGTGGTGGAGCGCCTGGGGCGCTACCACGCCACCCTCACCCCGGGCCTCAACATCCTGGTGCCCTTCATTGACCGGCTGGCCTACAAGCACTCGCTCAAAGAAATCCCACTGGACGTGCCCAGCCAAGTCTGCATCACCAAGGACAACACCCAGCTCACGGTGGACGGCATCCTGTACTTCCAGGTCACCGACCCCATGCGTGCCAGCTACGGCTCCTCCAACTACATCCTGGCCATCACCCAGCTGGCGCAAACCACACTGCGCTCGATCGTGGGCCGGATGGAGCTGGACAAAACGTTTGAAGAGCGCGACCTCATCAACAGCTCCGTGGTGCAAGCGCTGGACGAAGCGGCCCTGAACTGGGGCGTGAAGGTGCTGCGCTACGAGATCAAAGACCTCACGCCGCCGCCCGCCATCCTGCACGCCATGCAAGCGCAAATCACCGCCGAGCGTGAAAAGCGCGCCTTGATCGCTGCCTCTGAAGGTCGCCGTCAGGAGCAAATCAACATCGCCACGGGTGAGCGCGAAGCCGCCATTGCCCGCTCCGAGGGCGACAAACAGGCCGAAATCAACAAGGCCCAGGGCGAGGCCGCCGCCATCACCTCAGTGGCCGAGGCCACGGCAGCGGCCATCCGCCAGATCGCCGCCGCCATCGAGCAGCCCGGTGGCCAGCAGGCTGTGCAGCTGAAGGTGGCGGAGAAGGCCGTCGACGCCTACGCCCAGCTGGCCCAAAAGAACAACACCATGATCGTGCCGGGCAATATGAGCGAAGTCAGCGGCCTCATCGGCACCGCCATGGCTCTGATGAAGGGCTCGGGCAAGACACCCGGCTAACACCACAGGCCAGCGCTGCCCGCAAAGCCGCGGCGGCAGCGCCCTGACTTTCAGGCGCCGTCAGCGCAGCACATCACCCAGGCAGATGTACTTGGCTTCCAGGTACTCGTCCATGCCCTGACGGCCGCCTTCGCGCCCCAGGCCCGACTGCTTAACGCCGCCAAACGGCACTTCGGCTGTGGCCAGCAGGCCGGTGTTGACCCCCACCATGCCGTACTCCAGCGCCTCGCTGACACGGAACACGCGGCTGATGTCGCGGGTGTAGACGTAGCTGGCCAAGCCAAACTCGGTGGCGTTGGCCAAGGCGATGACCTGTTCTTCGGTTTGGAAGCGGAAGACTGGCGCCACCGGGCCGAAAGTTTCTTCGCGCGAGCACAGCATGGCGGGCGTGACATCGGCCAGCACCGTGGGCTGGAAGAAGCGCTCGCCCAGGCGCTCGCCGCCTTGCAGCACGCGCGCGCCAAGTGCCTTGGCGTCGGCCACGTGGCGCTCGACCTTCTCCAGCGCCTGCCCATCAATCAGCGGGCCTTGCTGCACGCCAGGCTCAAAGCCATGGCCGACTTGCAGGGCCGCAGCCTTTTCGGCCAGACGCGTGACAAAGGCCTCGTAAACGCCTTCTTGCACGTAGAAGCGGTTGGCGCAGACACAGGTCTGGCCGGCGTTGCGGTACTTGCTGACCATGGCGCCCTCAACAGCGCTTTCAATGTCAGCATCATCAAACACGATAAAGGGCGCGTTGCCGCCGAGCTCCAGCGCCAGCTTCTTCACCGTGCTGCCAGACTGCGTCATGAGAATGCGCCCCACCTCGGTCGAGCCGGTGAAGGACAGGTGGCGCACCAACGGGCTGTCGCACAGCAGCTTGCCAATGGCAATGGAGTTGTCCGCGCTGGCGCTCAGCACATTGAGCACGCCCGAGGGCATGCCCGCGCGCTGTGCCAATTCAGCCGCGGCCAGGGCTGACAGCGGTGTTTGCTCAGCGGGCTTGATCACCACCGTGCAGCCTGCAGCCAGCGCGGGCGCCACTTTGCGGGTGATCATGGCCAGCGGGAAGTTCCAGGGCGTGATGGCCGCACACACGCCAATGGGCTGCTGCACCACCAGATAGCGCTTGTTGGGATCGGTGGTGGGAATGGTTTCGCCGTAAACGCGCTTGCCCTGCTCGGCATACCACTCCACAAAGCTGGCGCCGTAGAGGATTTCACCGCGCGCTTCCACCAAGGGCTTGCCTTGTTCAGCGGTGAGGATGCGCGCCAAGTCGTCGGCGTGCTGCACCAGCAGCTGGTACCAGCGCATCAGGATCGCTGCGCGCTCCTTGGCCGTCTTGGCGCGCCAGCCCGCCCAGGCGGTGTTGGCGGCGTTCACGGCCGCTTCGGCGTCAGCGGCGCTGAGGTCGGCCACTTCGGACAGCACCTGCCCGGTGGCGGGGTCTTCCACCGCAAATCGCGAGCCGCCGCCCACCCACTGGCCATTGATCAGCGCATCGGCCTTGAGCAGGCTGGGATCACGCAGTTGGGACTGTAAATCGATAGGGGTGGACATAAGAACTCCGAGGGCTGAAAGCACAACCTGATACTGGCAGCCATCCTAGCTGCTGTCGGACACCCTAAACGCGGGGGGTACCAGGCCAGCTTCTATAATCGAAAGCTTTGTCAAATCAAACACTTGACGGACCCCAAAGCCAACCCATGCGAGAGTGCGCGGCGCGCGCTGCATGACCGCTGGACCAACGCCAAAAGGATGGGCATGAAAGCCTCCGAGATCCGCAACACCTTTCTGAAGTTCTTCGAATCCAAGGGCCATCAAATCGTGGCTTCCAGCCCCGTGGTGCCCGGAGACGACCCCACGCTGTTGTTCACCAACGCGGGCATGAACCAGTTCAAGGACGTGTTTCTGGGCTTTGACAAGCGCGCCTACAGCCGCGCCACCACGGCACAAAAGTGCATCCGTGCGGGCGGCAAGCACAACGACTTGGACAACGTCGGCTACACCGCGCGCCACCACACCTTCTTCGAAATGCTGGGCAACTTCAGCTTCGGAGACTATTTCAAGCACGACGCCATCTCCTACGCCTGGGAGCTGCTGACGGGCCCCTTCGGCCTGCCGCCCGAAAAGCTCTGGGTCACGGTGTATTCCGAGGACGACGAAGCCTACGAAATCTGGAACAAGGTGGTGGGTGTGCCCGCAGAGCGCATCGTGCGCATCGGCGACAACAAGGGCGGCCGCTACCAGAGCGACAACTTCTGGATGATGGGCGACACCGGCCCCTGCGGCCCCTGCACCGAGATCTTCTACGACCACGGCCCCGATGTGGCTGGCGGCCCCCCGGGCAGCCCCGATGAAGACGGCGACCGCTACATCGAGATCTGGAACAACGTCTTCATGCAGTTCAACCGCACCGAAGACGGCGTGATGCACAAGCTGCCCAAGCCCAGCGTGGACACGGGCATGGGGCTGGAGCGCATTGCAGCGGTGCTGCAGCACGTGCACAGCAACTACGAGATCGACACCTTTGTGGCCCTGCTGGCAGCGGCCAAGGCAGCAGTGGATGGCGCCGGTGCGGGCGACTGCGACAAAGACAGCGCCTCGCTCAAAGTCATTGCCGACCACATCCGCGCCTGCAGCTTCACCATCGTCGACGGTGTCATCCCCGGCAACGCAGGCCGCGGCTATGTGCTGCGCCGCATTGCCCGGCGCGCCATCCGCCACGGCTACAAGCTGGGCGCACGCACGCCCTTCTTCCACCAAATCGTGCCCGAGCTGGTGGCCCAAATGGGTGAGGCCTACCCCGAGCTGCGGCAAGCCGAAAAGCGCGTGATCGAGGTGCTGCAACAAGAGGAAGAGCGCTTCTTCAAGACCATTGCCAATGGCATGGAAATCCTCGATGCAGCCCTGGCCTCGCAGCCCCAGCAGCTCGACGGCGAAACCGCCTTCAAACTGCACGACACCTACGGCTTCCCCGTGGACCTGACGGCCGACGTCTGCCGCGAGCGCGGCGTGACCGTGGACGAAGCGGGGTTTGCCCAGCACTTGGACGAGCAAAAGCGCCGCGCCCGCGAGGCAGGCAAGTTCAAGATGGCCCAAGGCCTGGCCTACAGCGGCGTGGCCACGCAATTCCATGGCTACGAGCACCTGGTGTGCGAGACCTCCAAGGTCGTGACCCTGTATGTGGATGGTGTGTCGGTGCAAGCGGCTGGCCCCGGTGACGAGGCCGTGGTGGTGCTGGACCACACCCCCTTCTACGCCGAGAGCGGCGGCCAGGTGGGCGACAGCGGCGAGCTGAAAAACGCCAGCACCCGCGTGGAAGTGACCGACACCTTCAAGATCCAGGCCGATGTGTACGGCCACCAAGGTCTGGTGCAAGAAGGCTCGATCAAGGTGGGCGATCAGTTCCTGGCCAAGGTCAACGCCGAGCTGCGTGCCAAGACCGTGCGCAACCACAGCGCCACCCACCTCATGCACAAAGCCCTGCGCGAAGTGCTGGGCAGCCATGTGCAGCAAAAGGGCTCGCTGGTCACGCCCGAGCGCACACGCTTTGACTTTGCCCACACCGCGGCACTGAGCGACGCCGAGCTGCAAAAGGTGGAAGCCATCGTCAACGCTGAAATCCTGGCCAACGCCGGCGCCCGCGCCGAGGTGATGGACCTGGAGAGCGCGCAAAAGAGCGGCGCCATGATGCTGTTTGGCGAGAAGTACGGCCAGACCGTGCGCGTGCTCACCATCGGCAGCACCAAGGAGCTCTGCGGCGGCACCCACGTGCATGCCACGGGCGATATCGGCCTGTTCAAAATCGTGGCCGAAGGCGGTGTGGCCGCAGGCATTCGCCGTGTGGAAGCCGTCACTGGCGACAATGCCCTGGCCTATGTGCACCAGCTCGAGCACACCGTGCACGCCGCCGCGGGTGCGCTCAAGTCGGCTCCGGGCGAACTCGCCGAACGCATCCATGGCCTGCAAGAGCACATCAAGCAGCTGGAAAAAGAGTTGGGCTCGCTCAAGGGCAAGCTCGCTTCCAACCAAGGCGACGGCTTGGTGAGCCAAGCCGTGGACGTGAACGGCATCAAGGTACTGGCCGCCGTGCTGGAAGGTGCTGACGCCGCCACGCTGCGCGCAACCATGGACCAGCTCAAGAACAAGCTCAAAACGGCGGCCATCGTCCTGGCCGCGATCGACGGCGACAAAGTCCAGCTGGCCGCTGGCGTGACGGCCGACAGCACCGCCAAAATCAAGGCGGGCGAACTTGTCAACCATGTGGCAGCCCAAGTGGGCGGCAAAGGTGGCGGCAAGCCCGACATGGCCATGGCCGGCGGCACCAATGCAGCCGCCCTGCCCCAAGCGCTGGCCAGCGTGCAGGCCTGGGTGGCACAACGCCTCTGAATCCCGCTACGCTTGACAGCGCCACTGCACCCCACACACCTCACGAGGGCCCGGTCGGGCCCTTATTCTTTGAAAGCACTGTGATGAACCCCACCCCTTTTGACCTCGACAACGCGCAGCGCCTGGGCGAGCTGCTGGCCCTCGTGGCGTCAGCCGTTGAAGGCGGCGCCCCTGCGGTCAGCCTGGACACGCTGGACGGCTACCTGACCGCCCTGGCCGTGGGCCCGGACGTGGTCGCGCCTGTCGAAGCCATGGACGCGCTGTTTGGCCAAGACTGGCCCGCCGCCCTGGAAGCCCAAGAGCAGACCGAGGCCTTTGTGGAAGCGCTGCACCTGCGCTGGAACGAAATCGCCGAGAGCGTGGAACCGCAACGCCTGATCGACGAACCCGAGCAGATGCACCTCACGCCGCTGATTGCTGAAATCGACGACGAAGCCAAGCGCGCGCTGATCGAGCAAGGCCTGATCACCGCCGAACTGGCCGAGCGCCTGCCCGCTGCTGGCGTGATGTGGGCCGACGGCTTTTTGCAAGCCGCCCAGCGCCCGGAATGGCAGCTGGAAGAAGACAGCGAAGCGGCCGAGCAGCTGGAAGTGATGCTTCAGGCGCTGGCCGCCTTGCAACTGCCCGTGGGCAGCGACGAGCGCGCGCAATACATTGCGGCCTCATACGAGCAGCCCGAAGAAGTCGACCACAACACCCTGGTGGACGACGCCCTCTTCACAGCACAGGACTTGCGCCTGTTCTGGCTGCAGCAAGGGCTCGCCGCCGACTTGAACGGCGACGACGACGAGCCCGCCACGCACTGAGCCTTAGCCCATGTGCAGACCACCGTTGCAGGAGAAATCTGCACCGGTGGTGAAGCCGCTGTCCTCGCCGGCCAGCCACGTCACGATGGAGCCAATCTCATCGGGCGTGCCCAGGCGCTTGACGGGGATGGTGGCGACGATTTTTTCCAGCACATCCGGCTTGATGGCACGCACCATGTCCGTGCCGATATAGCCCGGGCTCACGGTGTTGACCGTCACTCCCTTGTTGGCCAGCTCCTGTGCCAGCGCCATGGTGAAGCCGTGCATACCGGCCTTGGCGGCGGAGTAGTTGGTCTGACCGGCCTGACCCTTCTCGCCGTTGACCGAGCTGATTTGGATGATGCGGCCCCAGCCCTTTTCCACCATACCCGGCACCACTTGCTTGGTGACGTTGAACATGCTGTTGAGGTTGGTGTCGATCACGGCCTTCCAATCCTCAGGCGACATCTTCAGGAACATGCGATCGCGCGTGATGCCGGCATTGTTCACCAGCACATCAATGGCGCCATGCTCGCTGATGGCCTTGCCAAAGGCTTCCACGGTGGAGTCCCAGTCCGCCACATTGCCCACCGAAGCGTAGAAGGTGTAGCCATCGGCCTTTTGTTCCTCGAGCCACTTGCGGTGGTCGCGGCTGGGTCCGCAACCAGCGATGACCTTGAAGCCCTGGGCGTGCAGCTTGCGGCAAATGGCGGTACCGATGCCACCCATGCCGCCCGTGACGTATGCAACTTTTTGCTGACTCATCTTGCTTCTCCTTCGCCTCCGAGGCTTTGTGTACGGCTGAGGGTCCCTTGCGCCCCTTGTTTGACAGGGCCTACAGCCTGAAATGCACTTGCGTCGAAATGAGGGCGTCTTCCTACAAAACTGCGGGTTGAACGATCAACGCTCCACCGTCAGCGCCACACCCATGCCGCCGCCGATGCACAGCGAGGCAATGCCCTTCTTGGCATTGCGCTTGGTCATTTCATGCACCAGCGTGACCAGCACGCGCGCACCCGAAGCACCGATGGGGTGGCCCAGCGCAATGGCACCGCCGTTGACGTTGACCTTGTTCAGGTCCCAGCCCATTTGCTGGTGCACGGCGCAGGCCTGAGCCGCAAAGGCTTCGTTGATTTCGAGCAGGTCCAGATCGGCTGCGCGCCAGCCCGCACGCTCCAGCGCCTTGCGTGAAGCAGGCACCGGCCCCATGCCCATGGTGGCGGGGTCCAGGCCAGACGAGGCATAGCTGGCGATGCGCGCCAGCGGCGTGAGCCCGAGCTGTTGGGCCTTGGCCGCGCTCATGAGCATCAGGGCCGCTGCGCCGTCGTTCAGGCCCGAAGCATTGCCCGCCGTGACGCTGCCCGCTTTGTCAAAAGCGGGGCGCAGGCCCGCCAGCGCTTCGGCATTGGACTTGCGGTTGATGAACTCGTCGGCCTCAAACACCAGCGGGTCGCCCTTCTTCTGGGCAATGCGCACGGGCACGATTTCGTCCTTGAAGCGGCCAGCGTCTTGCGCCGCGGCAGCCTTTTGCTGGCTGCCCAGCGCCAGCTCGTCCTGCTGCGCGCGGCTGATGCCGAATTCACGCGCCACGTTCTCGGCGGTGATGCCCATGTGGTATTGGTTGTAGACGTCCCACAGGCCGTCGTTCACCATGGTGTCGAGCATCTTCCAGTCGCCCATGCGCTGGCCGTCGCGCGAGCCCAGCAGCACGTGCGGCGACAAGCTCATGTTTTCCTGACCACCGGCAATGACGATCTCGCTGTCGCCATCGCGAATGGCTTGCACACCCAGCATCACGGCCTTGAGGCCGGAGCCGCAGACCTTGTTGATGGTCATGGCCGGCACGGCGTGCGGCAGACCCGCTTTGATGACGGTTTGACGCGCGGGGTTTTGGCCGCAACCAGCGGTCAGCACCTGCCCGAGGATGACATCACCCACGGCGGCGGCCTCAACGCCGGTGCGGCGCAACAGATCGGCCACCACCACGGCACCGAGTTCACTGGCCGGTGTTTTGGCCAAGGTGCCACCGAACTTGCCGATGGCGGTACGCGCGGCGGCGACGATGACGATGTCTTGCTTGCTGCTCATCTTGTTTGTCTCACTTCGGTAGTCAGAAATCAGTCCATCAAGCCTTTTGGCGCACATAGCGGCCCGGCGCGGCTTCAATCACCGGGTGCTGCCGGTCACCGTACTGGCGCGGCGCAGTTTTGAGTGGCCCGGCATGCCCGGCCAGCCATTTCGACCAGTCGGTCCACCAGCTGCCTGGCTGCTCTTTGGCTTGTGCCAGCCAGGCTTGAGGGTCGGCGGGCAAGGCCTTGCTGCCGGGTAGCCAATGGCTGCGTTTGCCCTTGGCCGGTGGGTTGATCACCCCCGCGATGTGGCCCGAGGCACCCATCACAAAGCGCTTTTCACCCTTGAGGATTTGCGTGCTGCGGTAGGCGGCATCCCAGGGCACGATGTGGTCTTCGCGCGAGCCGTAGATGTAGACCGGGGCCTCGATGGCACCCAGATCCAGCGACTCACCGCACACCTGCAGCGCACCGGGGCGGCACAGCTCGTTGTTCAAGTAGGTGTGGCGCAAATACCAGCAGTACATGGGACCGGGCAGATTGGTGGCGTCCCCGTTCCAGTACAGCAAATCAAAGGCCGGCGGCGCCTCGCCCTTGAGGTAGTTGCCCACCACGTAGTTCCACACCAAATCGTTGGGGCGCAGAAAGCTGAAGGTGGTGGCCAGTTCCTGGCCTTTGAGCAGTCCCGGGCCGCGGGGCGATTGCTCGCCAATGGTGATGTCGCGCAGCTTCACTGCCGCTTCGTCGACGAAGATGTCCAGCACCCCGTTGTCGGAAAAATCCAGCAGCGTGGTCAGCAAGGTCAGGCTGGCCGCGGCCTGCTCGCCACGCGCAGCCAGCACCGCCAGCGCCGTGCTGAGCAAGGTGCCGCCCACGCAAAAGCCCAAGGCGTTGATCTTGTCCTGCCCACTGATGGCCTGCACCTCGTGAATGGCACGGATCACAGCCTGCTCGACATAGTCGTCCCAGCGCCAGTTCGCGCAGTGTTCATCGGGGTTGCGCCAGCTCAGCACAAAGGTGCGGTGACCCTGCGCAACGGCGTAGCGGATCAAGGAGTTTTCAGGCTGCAGGTCCAGGATGTAGAACTTGTTGATGCAGGGCGGCACCAGCAAGAAAGGCCGCTGATGCACCTGGGCCGTGAGCGGCTTGTATTCCAGCAGCTGGAAGAACTCGTTTTCAAACACCACGGCGCCTTCGGTGGTGGCGACATTGCGGCCCACCTCGAACGCACTTTCATCGGTCTGCGAGACATGCCCGCGCTGCAGGTCGGCCAACAGCATCTGCATGCCGCGTGCCAGGCTTTCGCCACCGGACTGCAGTGCCAGCTGCTGGGCCTCGGGGTTGAAGGCCAGGAAGTTGCTCGGCGCGCTGGCGTCTACAAACTGCTGCACAGCAAAGCGCAGGCGCGCCCGGGCTTTGGCGTCGCCCTGCACCTGGTCGGCCATGCGCTGCAGGGTTTGGGCGTTGAGCAAGTACAGCTCCGCCGTGAAGGCCGCGCTGGGGCTGGCGGCCCAGGCAGGGTTGGCAAAGCGGCGATCGGCGAGCTTGACTGGAGTGGCCGCCTCAGACGTACTGGCCTCGCGCATGGCCTTGGTCCAAAGTGCTGAAGCGCGCTCGACATAGTCGTGCTGGAGCTTCACCCAGGCATCAGTCTGGGGCTTGAGACCTGTCCAACCGTGCAACAGAGGCTCCATACCCCGCGTCCAGGCTGCCCAATCGGGCTGGGGTGCTGCAGCCTGACGCTCAGAGCCAGTAGCAGCCGCAGGCGGAGCTACGGCTTCTCGGGGCGGGGGGACTTTGCTTCGGGTTTTGCCACCAGGGGCTGGGGCTGCCGCCTTGGCTGGGCTCTTGCGCCGGGCTTTGCCCGGCTGTTCCGCGCTGTCATCGCGGCTGCGCTGCGTACTCATTCCAGACCTCACGTTCAATGCTTCAGGATTAACCAAGCCGCCTAGCGCACGTGCGACTGCATCCACCGATTGACAATTACCCGAAACCTGTTGTTTAGGTAACTCACACTTGTAGTAAGCCTAACTTACCCTGGCGTGACAAATTCGATGTAACCCGAGGAAACCATCACGATGTACCTGATAGCCATAGCATGGATGTACGTGGTCTTGATGATGACAATCGCCGAGGCCATGAGCCCACAAGGCAGTGTGCTTGGCGCGGTGTTCACCCTGCTGCTCTACGGCGTGTTGCCGCTGTCGGTACTGCTCTACGTACTGGGCACGCCGCAGCGGCGTGCCGCCCGGCAGCGCGCCGAGGCTTCAGCCTTGGCTGCCGAGCAGGCGCACGACAGCGGCCATGCGCCCGCTGGGGGGGCTGCGGCGGAAGGAGAAAAAACGTGAGGGCTGGCTGTAAGTACACCAGTGCCCACCGCTGATGTGTTTCACACCCACGGCCTGCAGGCGCAGGCGAGCCAACCCAGCCAAATCCAGGCGCCAGCGGTCTTGCCCCTGTTCATTGACTTGGAAGCGGCACAGGGGCTGATCGTGACGCACCACAGGCAGACCAAGAGCCTGCAAAACATCTGCCCCCACCTCAAAGGCCGCAGGACCAATGCAGGGGCCCAACCAGACCTGAAGCGCTGACTCAGCACAGCCGCTGGCCGCGCACAAGGCCGCCGCGGTGCGCTCGAGAACACCTGCGGCGAGGCCACGCCAGCCCGCATGGGCCGCACCCACCGCACCAGGTGCGGCAAACAACACCGGCAGGCAATCGGCGACTTGAATGGCGCAAGCCAGCCGAGGGTCAGTGCTGATGGCCGCATCGGCCCGGAGGGCTGCCCCGCCGCTCAAATGCGCTGTGCTCAAGTGCAGCACCTCAGCACCGTGCACCTGCTGCAAAAAGATGGGGCTCCCACCCGCCGCAGCGGCGACTCGCTGGCGGTTGAGCGCCACCACAGCAGGGTCGTCTTGGACGTAGGTGCCGACGTTGCAGCTGTCGTACATGCCCGAACTCTGACCGCCAGCACGCGTTGTCATGAAGGCGCGGGCGTGGGGGGCCGCCCAGTCCGGCAGCAGCCAATCGGGGTGCAGGGCCCCATCCTCCTCAGTCCAGGTGCTGGACGCTGACGGCCAATTCGGCGCCTGGGGCACAGGCTGGAGGGGTGGCAGGGCCATAGGGGCTCAATCCGCGTCGGGGCAGAGCTCGGGTGCCGTTTGAGAGAACGCTGGCAAGGCCATGCAGCGATCGTGTATGGCCATGAGGGTGGGCAGATGATCGAGCCGGCAATTGAAGCGCTTGGCGTTGTAAATTTGCGGCACCAGGAGGCAGTCGGCCAGGCCGGGCTGCTCACCAAAACAGAACGCGCCACTCAAGCCTTCATGCGTCAGGCGCTGCTCCACCGCGGTGAGCCCGGTGTCGACCCAGTGCTGGTACCAGCGGTTCTTCTGCTCCTCGCTCAGCCCCAAGTCCCGCACCAAATAGCGCAGCACGCGCAGGTTGTTGAGCGGGTGAATTTCGCAGGCAATGTCCAGCGCCAGGGCGCGCACATAGGCGCGGTGGTGCGGGTCTTTGGGCAACAGCGGCGGCTCGGGGTGGGTTTCGTCGAGGTACTCGATGATGGCCAGCGACTGGCTGAGCGCGTGTTCGCCGTCTTGAAGCTGGGGCACCAAGCGCGAGCGCGACACGGCCGCGTAGGACTCAGCGAGGTGCTCATCGCGCGCCAGGTGAACGGGCTTGTAGACGTACTCCAAGCCCTTGAGCGCCAGCGCAATACGCACCCGGTAAGACGCAGAAGATCGGTAGTAGTTGTAGAGCTGCATGGGGCGAATCGCGTACGTGTTGACCGAGTTGAGGCTGTGGATGATGCCATGCGCCAGACACGGCGCGGGCTACACTGAGCCTCATGATTTCGCAACGTCGCTACCACTTTTGCCCCAGCTGCGGCGGTGCCATCGCCTACAGCATGCCTGCTGACGACAACCGCGAGCGAGCGGTCTGCGGCGCCTGCGGCGCGATTCACTACGAAAACCCGATCAATGTGGTGGGCACCCTGCCCGTGTGGCAGGACCGCGTGCTGCTATGCCGCCGCGCGATCGAGCCGCGCCTGGGCAAATGGACGCTGCCCGCAGGCTTTATGGAACTGGGCGAAACCACAGCCCAAGGGGCGCTGCGCGAGACCGAGGAAGAAGCGGGTGCGGACATCGAACTGGGCCCGCTCTACTGCCTGCTCAATGTGGTGCGGGTCGGGCAGGTGCATTTGTTTTACCTGGCTCAGCTGCGTTCACCCAACTTTGACCCCGGCCCCGAAACGCTGGAAGCACGGCTGTTTGCTGAGGACGAAATCCCCTGGGACGAGATTGCCTTTCACACCGTGCGCGAGACGCTGCAGCACTTCTTCAGCCAACGCCGCGCGGCACAGGGCTACACCCTGCACTGCGCGGACATCGCTTAAAGCCTGAGCACTCAACCCTTGGCGGTGTTGCCGTGGGCCGTGGCCCAGGGGCCGGTCACGCCGTCAAAGCCAGACTCCCACAGCACCTGCGCGTCCGCCGCTTCGCGCACGCCTTCGGCATAGACCTGCAAATCCAAGCTGTGCAGCAGCGCCACCATGCTGCGCGCAAAGGCCGCGCGGGGTGAATCGACCGCCACACCGGCGCACACCGAGCTGTCGAGCTTCACGTAGTCCAGACCCACGGCGTAGAGCCGCTCCACGCGGGTGAGCTCGGCCCCGGCGTGCTCCACGCCCAGTCGCACCCCCAGAGGCCGCACCAAGCGGCTGAGCTCCTGCATGGCCTCCAGGTTGAGCAGCACGGCCGCTTGCGCCAGCTCCATATCCAGCAACGTCGCCGCCGCACTATGCTCTTGCAAGAGCGCACGCAGCCGCGCCAGGAAGCTGTCTTCGCTGAGCGTAGCCGGTGCCACATTGATGCCACGGCGTTGGCCATCACCGGCGCTGGCCGTCAAGGCATGCTGCACGGCGTGCAAATCGGCGTCAGCGCTCAGTCGGCTGCGCACAGCCAGAGGCAGCCAGCGCGCGGCCGGCTCAAATGGACCCTCAGGCTGCAGGCGCAGCTGCATGGGGCATTCCAGATGCAGCAAGCGTCCCTGGCGGTCCAGCAAGGGGTATTCAATGATGCGATGCTGCCCACTGCTGAGCGCTTCCAAGATGTGTTGGCGCCATGCCCTCTCGCCCTGCTGCTGGGATTCAGTGACATCCACCGAAATCACATGCTTGACGCCTTGATCGCTTTGCTCGGCCTGGGCCAGTGCGGCATCAGCGGCACTGAGCCAGGCACTGAGCGGCCGCTGGCGCGGCAGCTCCACCACGCCAAGCGCCACCCGAATGCTGGTGGACATGGGCAACAAGCTGGTGTGCAGCGCAGAGCTCAGGGCTTCGGCCGTCTCCTGAGCCACATCAGGAACGGGCAGCCACAATGCGAAATCGCTGCCATTGAGCCGCCCCACCAAACAACCATTGACGCGCCCGTGGTAGACCTGCAGCGCTTGTGCCAGCGTCTGCAGCGCCACGTCCACAGATTGCCGCCCCAGCACATGATTGAGCGTGGAGAGATCGCGCACGCGCGCCATCAGCAATGCGCCACGCAGCGGCGCATCGTCGCGGTGCAAAGCCGAGTTCAGCTCGGCCACAAACTGCGCGCGGTTGGTGACGCCAGTGAGCGGGTCGCACAACAGCTGCTGATGCAGCTGGCGCAGTTGCTCGGCCTGGCCTTCAAACATTTGCTGCACGCGCGCCACCATGGTGTTCATGGCTTGGCCCAGGCGCTTCATTTCCGGCACATCAGGCTCGGGCTGCGCTTCAAAACGCCCCTGAACCAGGGCGTCGGCCTGAGCCACGGCGGCGTCCACGGGTCGGCGCAGGCGCTGCAGCACCAACTTGGCCATCACGCTGGCCACCAAACCCACAGCAACCAGCCACAGCGTGCTGTGAAGCAGGCTGTTCCACAGCGCGTCATGCACATAGCCGGTGTGGCTGCGCACCTCCACCTCGCCAATAGCGCTCCAGCCATTGGAGACTTTGGCCAAGCCCGGAGCAGCCTGAATCGGTAGCAGCTGCACAAACCACGCGGGTGCCTGTTGGGGCTCGGTATGGGCCCGCCGCTCATACACCAGGCGGCCTTGTTGATCGCGCCAGCGCAGGCTTTCGTACGCACCACCGTCGAACTGCGCGCTCACCAACAGGCTCATCAGCTCCACGTCGCCTTGCTGCTGCGACATGGCCAGCGCCAGCGCATTGGCGTTGTCGTTGTTTTTCACCGCCAATTGGGTTTGCAGCAAGTCACGCAGCGTGTGGGTTGACACCCCCACACTCCCTACCAGCGCCAACACCACCGCGCCGAGCACCAGCAGCCATATTTGTCGGATCAAGGACATAGCCTGCACCCTCCTGGCTCCTTCAGGAGCTTTGCACTTTGTCGATTGCTCATCGTCGTCAGAATCCTTGTGCGCGCAGACGTCCGATCAGATCACGCCATTGCGTCAAACGCTGCAGCGGATTTCCGGCGCGGGTTGCACCCACACCATGCCACAGGCCTTCAGAGTTGAAGCTGAACACAGGCGCGAGGTCCGGCCGCTGTGAGGCCGCGCGGACATCAGCGACCAAGTTGTCCAACACCAGCGGCTCGCCTTGCACCTGTGCATAGTAGGCCAGCACCATGTGTGCCTGCGGGCGCCCATGCAACATGGCCCGCACATAGACCAGCCGCAAACGAGGCTCAGGCACTCCCATGGCAAGCAAAGTGAAGTACTTGGCAATGGCGTAGTCCTCACAGTCACCCCGCCCTTGCTCCAGCGACTCCAAAGGCGTGGCCCAGTAGTCTTCCACCCCCCAAGTTTCCTGGTCGGTGTAGAACTCGATGTTCTGATTGAAGTAGTTGTTGACGAGCGTCAAACGCGCCTCATCGGACTGTGCACTGCCCTTTTCGATGAGCTGCACAAGTGCACGAGCACGTTGCTGGGTGCGTGGACTGAGCTTGGCGGCGGCGTCCAAGAAAGTTTCGGGCTCCCAGGCGCTGACCAATAGCGGCCCCAGTAGCAAGACGCACAGCAGCGCGCCGGCGGCACGGCGCAGCGGCCACCCACCCATCAGAGCCAAGATTTTCGAGAAACGACGGGGCATTCAGATGTGATCCGTGCACTGGGCCGAAGTCATCATGCCCGCGCATATTCCTCCACAGGGAGCAAGCAGACAACCAAGTGGCTGATTCCCTATTTGTTCACTCGTTTTATTCACAGCGACGTGCCAATAATCCAACATCTTGGTGATCGGCATTTTTTGTCGAACGCTTGAATCCTGGGCCAGACCATGAGCGCCAAATCCCTGACATCCATCACCAGTGAACTGGACTTTGCGCGGCGCGATGGCGCCCTGAGACAAGTCCAAATTCCCCCCTGTCCGCAGTTGCTGTTGCAACTGCGTGAGGCCATGGAGGCCTCGCCCCAAGACTTGGCCGCTGTGGCGAGCATTGCGCAATCGGACGTTGCCATGTCGGCCACGCTGCTGCGCCTGGCCAACAGCCCTTTGCACCGTGTGGATGGCCCGCCTTGCACCAGCGTGGGCCAAGCCCTCAACCGCCTAGGTCTGGACGAAGCCGCACGCGTCATGGCGGCCTTTTTGGTGCGCCACGCCCTGCCCGTACACAGCCCGCATCTGGCGCGCTTTTGGGAGCGCTCAGCCAAACGCGCACTGGCCATGCGCCACATCGCCAGCCATCTGCCAGGCATGTGCATGGATTTGGCGCACAACCACGGCTTGTTTCTGCATGTGGGCATGCCGGTGTTGCTGCAGAGCTTTCGCAGCTACGGTAGCACCTTGGTGGAAGCGGCAGCCCGCATCGACCGGCCCTTCATCGCCACGGAAAACGCCAACCATCACACCGATCACGCCGTGGTCGGGGCACTGGTGGCTCGGGCCTGGCACCTGCGCGGTGAGTTGATGCAGTCCATACGCCTGCACCACGACATGGAAGCGCTTGGCGACACCACGGTCGACTCCGAAGTGCGCACCCTCATTGCCGCAGGGCTGGTGGCCGAGCACCTGATGCGCCTGCACGAGGCCATGCCCGAGGATGCCGACTGGCAGGCCCACAAAGACCTGGCCTTGAACTGGCTGCACATCGACGCCGACGAGCTGCTGCACTGGCGCGACACCTACACCGAGCTGATGGACGCGCATGGCACCTGAGACTGCGTCAGCCTGGACGCCGCGCCTCAGTGGCCGCTGGCAGTGCTAGGTTGCAAGGGCAGCCCTTGCTCCTTCCACTCCGGCAGACCACCGCGCAGCCAGTAAACCCGGCTGTAGCCGCCCGCGCGCGCCCATTTGGCGGCCTTGTATGACTTCCAGCACTCCGCGCCATTGCAGGAAAACACCAGCGCCTGGGTCTTGGTGTAGGCCGCTTTGTCCAGCGCGCTGAAATCATCCTGCTCGACCTTGAAGGCCACGTCCTTAAGACTTTTCTCGTGATAGGGCAGCCACACCGCGCCAGCAATTCGCAATGCATCAAATTCCTTCTTGATGCGCGTGTCCACAATCACCGCGCCGCCTTGCTGCAACTTGAGCGCCTGCTGTGCGCTGACGCGAGTCACGCCCGGCAGGCTGGTGGGGGTGAAGATGCCCAGCTCGGCCACGCGCTGATAGTCCGCCGCCTCAGCACGGTAGCGTGCCGACGGCAGCCCCGCGCGCGACGCAGGCGCGGCAAACCAAGCCGAGAGCCGCTGGCGCTGCTCGGCGGGCAAAGACTTGCTCACCACCACCGACACCCCACCGGGTACGCCGCCGAGCGTGCTCAGCACATGCGCCTGCGCGGGCTGTTCGCGCAGCCAGGCCTCCCAATCGCTGGCGCGCACCACGGTGGCATCGGCCACGCCCAATGACAGCGCCGTCAGTCCGGCCTGGGGAATGCGCTCGTGGCGCACTTGCATTTGCTGCATGGACAAGCCAGCCTGGTTCAACAAGCCGCGCGCCATGTAGCTATAGATGGAATCTTGCTGCGGCAAATAGAGACGCTGCCCCTTGAGCGCAGCGAGTTGCTTGAACTCAGTGCGGCTCACCAGCACATAGGCCTCGCTGGGCGAGGTGGCGCCCAGCAGCTCATAGCCGCGCGCAAGCGCCGAGGCCGCAATCTGTGCTGGGCCAATGAACACGTCATAGCCCGTGCTGCGCGTGGCGCGCATGGCATCGGTGAGATCCTGACTCACCGTCAACTCCACCTCGCGCCCCACGGCCCGCCCCAGCGCCGCTTCCACCGTGGGTTGCGACACATCCAGTGCTGCGCGTCGTGCCGTGGGCTCCACGGCGTAGAGCACCTGCAAAGCCTGGGTCTGCGCCCAAGCCGAGACACCCGCACACCCCACCACGCCCAACATCACGCAAAGACGCACGTCCTTGAAAATCTTCTTCATCCCAGCCGACTGCCCTCTTGTTTGTGAGCGGCGAATATGCATCAATCGCCTATTGCAACGTACGCGATCCGAACAATTGGGCGGCTATGTGGCGCTGCAAGGCTCGGTCATCGCACAGCGCAAGACCGGCACCGCCACAATGCTCGACGTCCATACCCACAACACCCAGGAGGATCCATGTCCACATCCCAACCAAACCACCCCAATGCCGGGCGCCGCATGCTGCTGGGCGGCAGCGCTGCTGCCCTGAGCGCCCTGGGGCTGGCCAGCTTCACGCGCGGCGCGCAGGCGCAAACAGCCGTGGCCACTGCTGCGGCCAAGCCCCTGCCGAGCTATGCGGCATGGAAGGACGCCAACGCCCTGATCGTGCACACCAGCAACACCATCGAGACGCGCCGCAGCGCCTTTGGCGCGAGCGTCATCACGCCGAGCCCGCAGCTCTATGTGCGCAACAACCTGCCGCCCGTGGACGCCGCCGTGCTGCAAGACCGCGACGCCTGGGTGCTCGAAATCGAAGGCGTGAAAAAGCCGCGCAGCCTCACGCTGGGCGAGCTCAAAACCTTGGGGCTGGACACCGTGGCCACCGTGCTGCAGTGCTCGGGCAATGGCCGCGGCTTCTTCCCCAGCAAGCCCAGCGGCACCCCCTGGCAAGTGGGCGCAGCAGGCTGCGTGCTGTGGGCTGGCGTGCCGCTGCGCAATGTCGTGGCGGCGCTGGGCGGCCTGGCCGATGGCGCTCGCTTTGTGACGGGCACTGGCGGCGAAAAAATCCCTGAGGGCGTGGACCCCGCCAGCGTGATCGTCGAGCGCTCAGTGCCCATCAAGGCCCTGGACGACGCCCTGCTGGCCTGGGAGATGAACGGCGAGCCCCTGAGCCTGGCCCACGGCGCGCCACTGCGCCTGGTGCTGCCGGGCTACCAAGGCGTGAACAACATCAAATACGTCAAGCGCGTGGCCTTCACCAGCAGCGAGTCCAAGGCCAAGATCATGGCCCACGGCTACCGCATGACCCCGCCCGGCGAGAAGAGCTCGCCCGAGCAAGCCTCGGTGTGGGAGATGGGCGTCAAGTCCTGGATCAACGGCCCGCTGCCCGAAGACGGCACGCTGCAAGCAGGCCTGGTGCAAATCCACGGCGTGGCCTTTGGTGGCACGCGCGCGGTCAAGGGCGTGGAAGTCTCCACCGACGGTGGCAAAACCTGGAAGGCCGCACGCCTGGTGGGGCCGGATCTGGGCCGCTTTGCCTGGCGCCAATTTGTGGTCTCCGCCACGCTGGGCAGCGGCACGCACGCGCTGATGAGCCGCGCCACCGACGTGGCCGGCAACACCCAGCCCGAGCAACGCGAAGAAAACAGCCAGGGCTACAACAACAACAGCTGGCGCGACCACGGCGTGACCGTGACGGTGGCCTGATGACCAAGGTGCAGCCACGGGCCATGCGCTGGGCCGCTTTGCTGCTGACACTGGGAGCAGCCTTGCACCCAGTGCACAGCGCCGCGCAGGCGCCAAACGCAGCAGCAAAAGCCAGTGCCCCATCGGCTGCACCAAGCCGCACGGACGCCACCGAAGCCGCGCTGCTGCAGCGCGGCGCCTTGCTCTTCAAGCAGGTACAGCCCGCTTGCGCCTTGTGCCATACCCTGGCCGCCGCAGGCAGCGAGGGGCAGATCGGCCCCGTGCTGGACGAGCTCAAGCCCGACGTGCAGCGCGTGCGCCGCGTGCTACAAAGCGGCATGGGCGCCATGCCCAGCTTTGCGGCACTGCCCGCTGAAGACATCGAAGCCCTGGCCCGCTATGTGGCCAGTGCCAGCCAGGCCCCACGCTGAACCCACCCACCTGCAGCCCGTGAGCTACACCGCCAACAGCCTGTTTCGCCCTCGCGTGCTGGCAGGCTTGGTGCTGTTGACGGCCGGAGCCGGGCTTTGGTGGGGCTGGGGCCCTATTGCAGGCAATGTGGAGGTCGTGGGCAAGCGCTGGCAGCGCGACATCGACATCGAACGCCTGCAGCTGGAATCTGCCTCGGACTGGTGCACCGCCATGCCGCCACAAGCCCGCGACGTGCAGCGCCGCCGCGTGCCCCACCCCGACACCGGCACCCCCACCGAACACTGCCGCTACCAAGCCCCAAGCTGGCGCATTCACTACCAAGCCAGCGCCGAAGGCCCCTGGACGCAATCACCCCGCTGGCCACAACCCGTGTTGCAAGGCCCAGGCCCCGACGGCCTGGGCGCCCAGCGCGCCGCCCAGCGCCACGAACACTACTGGCTGCAGCTGCAAAGCCGCAGCGGCACGCAGTGGGAATGCGCCCTGCCTCAGGCGCAATGGCAGGCCATCAGCTTGGGCCAGCGCCTGCACGTGCAGATGGACCGCCACGGCGTGGCCGACTGCGCCAGCGTGCGAGCCGCGCTGCACTGAAGCCGCATCCTGCAGACCTTTGCCTCAGCCTATGCTGCAGGCAAGCATTGCCACGCTCGGCCACGGCCAGAGGTGGACCCGAGTCAGCCCAAAGCCTCAGGCTCGATCAACAACAGGGTCTGTGCTTGCGCAATCCCTGCTTACGCGAGGGCTGTGAGGCCAACATCAGTGGCTTAGTCGGGTATGCATAGCCTGCCTAAACTCGCCGCTCACCAACGGGTCCAAATGCCTGTTGGACCCCAGCATGCGCTGCGCCAGCGCATGCTGGAATTTCAGGCGGTCCCACCGGGCCGTCGTCTTCATCCCGGGGCCCAACCACGCCCCCCGGGAGGCTCATCTGGAGTAGTCAGGATGTTGCGTTTGAAGCCTCTTTGCGCCGCTGCGGCGCTGTGTGTGATGTCCCTCAGTGCCGCGCAAGCCGGCGTGTCAGCCCGGGATATCGACCGACCCGAAAACCCCTACGCGCAGACCAGCGATCGACTGATCGTGAAGTACCGCGACGCCAGCACCGAAGTGCGCCAACGCACGGGCAGAGCCCTCGAAGCGCTTGCCGTGCCCAGTGCGCAGATGGAGGGCCGCACCGCCAAGGCCCAACAGCTGGCCGCGCCGCTGGGCGCACGCCTGGCACTGCTGCGCCAAATGGGCACGGGGGCACATGTCTTCAAGCTGGACCGCAATCTGAGCCTGGCGCAGCTGCAGCAGCTCGCCGCTGAGTTGAAGGCCAAGGACAGCAATGTGGAATACGCCGAACCCGACCGGCGCATGTACCCGCTGCTCACGCCCAACGACAGCAGCTACAACTCGCAGTGGGATTTGTTTGAGGCCACCGGCGGCATTCGCGCGCCAGCCGCCTGGGACCGCGCCACAGGCGCCGGCGTGGTGGTGGCCGTGCTGGACACCGGCATACGGCCCCACGCCGACTTGAGCGGCCAGACCGTGACGGGCTACGACATGATCACCGCGCTGTCCATTGCCAACGATGGCAATGGTCGCGACGCTGACGCCAGTGACCCCGGTGACTGGGCCGCTGCGGGCGAATGCCAGGCGGGCGACCCCGCCAGCAACTCCAGCTGGCACGGCACCCATGTGGCGGGCACCATTGCGGCCAAGACCAACAACGCGCTGGGCATTGCGGGCATTGCCTTCAACGCCAAAGTGCAGCCCGTACGGGTGCTGGGCAAATGCGGGGGCTACACCTCCGACATTGCCGACGGCATCACCTGGGCCTCGGGCGGCAGCGTTGCGGGCGCACCGGCCAACCCCACGCCAGCCAAGGTGCTCAACCTCTCGCTGGGCGGTGGCGGGGCTTGCGACACCACCACGCAAAACGCGGTCAACGGCGCACGGGCACGCGGCGCCAGCGTCATTGTGGCTGCGGGCAACTCCAATGCCAACGCCGCCAACTTCTCGCCCGCCAGCTGCGCAGGCGTGGTGACGGTGGCTGCCACCGACCGCTACGGCGCGCGCGCCTACTACTCCAACTACGGCAGCGTGGTGGCATTGGCAGCACCCGGCGGCGATGTGCGCGCCAGCGCCAGCAACGGCATTTTGTCGACGCTCAACGCCGGCACCAGCACACCTGGCGCAGACAACTACGCCTACTACCAGGGCACTTCCATGGCCGCCCCCCATGTGGCGGGCGTGGCCGCACTGCTCTACAGCGTCAAGCCCACGGCCACGCCGGACGAGATCAGCGCAGCACTCAAAAACAGCGCGCGGCCCTTCCCCGGCACCTGCAGCCAGTGCGGCACGGGCTTGCTGGACGCCAACGCTGCCATCACCGCCATCCAAGGCGGTGGCGGCGGTGGGGGCGGCACCACCATCACGGAGCTGGAGCCCAACAACAGCCGCGCGGCCGCTCAGGTGGTGAGCGCGCCGGGCACGGTCAGCGGCAGCCTCTCCAGCACCACCGACACCGACTACTACCGCATCAGCCTGCCTGCGGGTCGCACGCTCAGCGCCACGCTCTCACAAGCCGCCACGCTGGACTATGACCTCGTGCTCTACAACGCCAGCGGCACCCAGCTGGCCACGAGCCAAAACCCGGCGGGCCAAAGCGACAAGATCAGCTACGTCAACAGCGGCAGCAGCAGCCTGACCCTGTTTGTGCGCGTGCTGCGCTACAGCGGCGGCGCTGGCAGCTACAGCCTGGGTCTGGGCTGGTAAAGCAGCGGCCCCGCCTGGGGTCGGCAACGCGGGGTGCGTCATACAGGGCGCACCCCGTTTTATGTTTTTTTTTGGGGGGGGGTGAACGCCGCGCTCACCCTCAATAGCTCGCTCCCAGCGCCAGGCTCAGCACGCAAGTGTCTTGGGTGCTGCGCCAATCCAGGCCATAGGTCTGGGTTTGCTTGGGGCAGCGCAGGGGCAGCTCCAGCCGCACATGGGCGGCAGCCCCGGCCCAGCGGCCTTGCAGCTGGCTGGTCCAGTTCAGCGCGGGGGTGCTGGAGAACACCTCCAGCGGGGCCTGCCTCTGCCGGGGACCGCCTTGCCAGGCCAGGCCATGCTGCCAGCGGCCCAGCGCGGTTGGCGGGCCGCTCAACTTGGCGCTCCAGCCCCAGGGCCGGGCGTCGGTGCCAGCCAATTGCAGAGGAGACTCAACCGCCATCCACATGCGGCTGTGCTGCCATTGGGCCTGCAGAGCCAAGGTCCAGCCCGACTGGGCAGGGCTGACCCACTCACCGCTGAGGCCCTGCACCCAAGCACCTTGCGCGTTGACGGGGCTGCGCTGCCAGCGCAGGCCACCCAAGGGGCTGGGGCCCCAACGGGTTTGCTGGGTCCAGGGCTGGCTGATGCGCCGCACAAAGGCACTCAGGCTCCAGAGGCTGCCGGTCTGCGCTTTGCCGCTGAACTGCGCGTCCAGCGCCCAGGCGCTTTCGGGGCGCAGCGTCGGGTTGCCCAGCCGGTCGGGCAGCAGGGGCGTGTTCTCTGGCAAGGTAAAGGGCCGGGCTTGCAGCTGCGCGGGCAGCGGCGCACGCAGGCTGCGGCTGAGCCCCAGGCGCACGCTGCGCGGCCCCTGGGCCCAGCGCCACTGCAGCGTGGGCAAGCCTGCGCTGTGGTGCTGGGCCTGCTCCTGGCTGCGCGCGCGCCAGTACTCTTGGCGCCAACCCCAGCTGAGTTGCTGTTCGCGGCTGAGGGTGATTTCGTCCTCCAGAGCCCAAGCGCTCAGGGCGGTCTCGGCCTGCAGGGCCAGTCGGCTGGCGGCATCCAGGGGCAGCAGTTGCTGGCGCACTTCGTCGCGCTGCTGGGCGTGGTGTTGCAGGGCAAAGCTCAGGCGGTGGCGCGGGCCCAGCTCGGCGTCCCAGGTGGAGCTGGCTTGCCAGGCCCTGTCCTGCATCTGGCCCGGAGTGAGTTCCTGGCGCGGGCCGCGCTGCAGTTCAAAACGCACCTGCTGGCGCGTCAGCTGGGTGGAGAGCTGGCCTTGCCAGCGCAGGCCCGAGTCGCTTTGGTGCAGCGCATCCACGCCCAGGCGCGCCGTGTTGCGCTGGCGCTGGTAGCGCGTGTCCTCGACCCACAGCGGGTGAGCCTGCGGCGGCGGCGCCAAGCCCACCACGCGGGTGTTGCGCTCCAACCATTCGCGGCCAAGCTGGTGGAAGTAGCGCAGGCTGCTGCCGCCCTCGCCTTGCCAGCCCAAATCGGCCGCCCACTGCGCCTGGCGCGTGTTGGCGCGCCCATGCTCCTGCTCCTCAGACACCGCGGCGTCCAGGCTTTGCTGCATCTGGCTGCGTTCGCTGGGCCTGGCCTCTTGCAGCTGCAGCTGCGTGCCCCAGCTGAGTTGCCCTGGCATGCCGCTGGGCAGCGGGCCGCCTCGGCGCCACTGCAGCCGCGTGTTGGCAGCGCCGCGCCACTGGCTGTCGGCCTTGAGCTGCTGTGTGGCCTGGCTGGGTGCGGGCCGCAGCACCAGATTGACGCTGCCCGCCAGCCCCTGGCCAGCGCTCAGCGCCGAGCCGCCCTGGATGATTTCGACACGGGCAATCTGCTCCGGCGCGATGTCGTCCAGCACCAAGTCCGGCGGCGCGCGGCGGCCGTTGATGAAAAGTGCCGTGCGCCCGCTGCCCATGCCCAGCAGCGCCGGGCGGCCCGCTTCCATGCGCACGCCGGGCAGGCGCGCCAGCGCGTCGCCCAGCCGGGTGTCGTGCAGGGCCAGCAGCTCAGTGGCCAGCACCACGCGCTGCACGCCCAGCTCGGCATGCAGCAGGCCGTGGCTGGCGCCTTGCACCTGCACGCGCTGCAGGGTTTGGGGGGCCGATGCGGCCACGGGGGGCTCGGGCAGCGTTTGGGCTTGGAGTCCAGCCAGGGGCAGCAAGCACAGCCCGGCGGTGGCGACGAAGGGGTGAAGGGTTTTCATGCGGCAAAGCGCGGCCCTGAGGCGGCGCTTTGCCGCCTCAAAAGCTGGCGAGAGGGGGTGAAGGAATGGAGCCCGAGGGGCGGCAGAAAAGCTGGCGCATCCAGCAGCGGTTTAAGTAGGCAGCAGCGCGCGTATGACCTCGAGGTCGCGCACGCGGTCCTCCCATTGCGGAGCGCCCAGCAGCACCACGGTGAGCAAGCGGCCCTGGTGGCGCAGCTGCAGGGCCACGCTTTTGCCCGCATGCTCCAGCGCGCCGGTTTTGGCCAGCGGGATGTCCCAGCCCGGGCGCTCCACCAGCGGGTAGGTGTGGTGCGTCTCGCGCGGCTTGCCGCTGACTTGCACCTCCAGCGCACTGCCACCGCTGGCGCGAAGGATCTCGGGCTGCGCCGCCGCGGCGTGCAGCAGCAGGCGAATGTCTGCAGCGCTGGAGCGATTGCGCGCATCCACGCCCGTGGGGTCGTGCAAGACGGTGGACTTCAGGCCCAGGCTTTGGGCCAGGGCGTCGCTGGCGCGGGCAAAGCCCGCTTTGCCACCGGGAAAGCTCACGCCCAGCAGCTCGGCCGCGCGGTTGTCGGAGCGGCGCAGCGCCAGCTGCAAGGCCACGCGGCGCGTCATGCGCTCGCCCGCTTGCAAATCGCAGCTGCTGTATTCCAGGGTTTTGGCAATGCGCGGCGTGACGGTGAGCACCTCGTCCAAGTCCTGCCCCGCTTGCAGCACCAAGAGCGCGGTCATGAGTTTGGAGATGGACGCTGCGCTCACCACCTCGGTCTGGCCCCGCGCCAGCAGCACGGCGCCGCTGCTTTCATCCACCACCAGCACGCGTGGCGAGGCCAGGGCCAGCGCGGGCGGCAGCTGCCAGGCCGGCGCTGGCGTGGCAGCTGCCGCTGTGGGGGCTTGTTGCGCCGTGGCGCGGCTGTGCAGCAAGGCAGCCAGCACCGCCCCCAAGCTCAGCAGCAAGAGCGCCGCGGCCCAGGGTCGCCAGGGTTGGGCCGCCGCGCGGTGCGGCTGCAGCAAGGCACGCACGCGCTGCAGCAGCTCGCCCGGCGGCCCGGCATGGGCGGCCACGGCGGGGTGAGCGGCGCGGCAGGGTGCTGCGCCTGCAGCCTCAGCCGTCTGGGCCAGGGCCTGCAGCGCCAGGGCAAGCTGGCGGGGCGACTGCAGCAGCTGCGCGGCCAGGGCGTCGGCCACCAATTCGCGCTCGTGGCGCAGGCGCCGCGACAGCCACCACACCACGGGGTGGAAGAACAGCAGCGCCTCAACCACGCTTTGCAGCAGGTTGACCAGGTAGTCATGGCGGCAGATGTGGGCCAGCTCGTGCGCCAGCAAGGCATCGAGCAAGGCCGGAGGCAGGCCACTCAAGAGGCTGGCGGGCAGCACCACCACGGGGCGCAGCACGCCAAAGGTGATGGGGCTGCGCAGTACGGCGGCGTGGGGCCCACTCAAACACTTGAGCTGCACCGCGCGGCGCAGGCCCGCGCGCTGCGCCAAGGCTTGCAGCCGCAGCTGCCAGGACTGCGGCGCATCCAGCGCCAGGCGGCGCCAGCGCTGCACCCCCCAGCACGCCAGAGCCAGGCGCAGGCCCATGAACAGCACGCCCGCGCCCCACAGCAGCGCCAGGCCCCAGCGCCACAGCGGCTGGGGCTGGGCCGCCGTGGGCTCGCGCAAGCTGCGCTCGCCTGGAAGGCTGGGGTTGATCTCGCCCGGCCATGGGTTTTGGGCCTGGGCCTGCGCAGCAGGCGCGGCTTCAGCCCAAGGTGGGGTCACGGCCTCATGCCCCAGCCACAGCAGCAGGGGCAAAAGCAGCGTGGCCACCAAGCCCGCGGCGCACCAGGCGTAGCGCCACTGGGCAGGCGCGCTGCGCAGAACGCGCAGGCCCAGCGCCAGCACCGCGCCCAGCAGCGCCAGCTGCCAGCACAGGGCCAGCAGCACATCGCTGGCCACCTGCACGCCCAGGGGCAAGTGGGCGCCCCAGGCTTCGGCGCTCATCGCCCGCTCCGTTTAGGCTGGCCCTTGGTGGTGGGCTTGGCCGGGTCTTCAAGTTCGGCACCGCCCTCTTGCAGCAGCCGGGCGATTTCATCGCGCTCAGCGGCACTGACCTCGCTGCGCAGCGCCGCCAGCACCAGGGCCTTGGCCGAGCCCGCAAAGAGCTTGTGCACCACATCGCGCAGCAGCGCGGTTTGCATCTTGTCCTGAGCCTGCGCGGGTGAGTAGACATGCGGGCGCTGGTCTTCGGTGCGCTTCAACAAGCCCTTGGCATGCATGAGCTGCAGCTGGCGCAGCACATTGGCCTCGGTCACGTCAGGACGCTCTTCGCGCAGCGCCTCATGGGCTTGGCGGGCCGAGGCTGGCCCTGTGCGCCATAGCACGCGCAGCAAGTCCAGCTCAGCCGATGTGGGTTTGGGCGGTAGGTTCATGGTTTTCAGAATAGTTGTTCTAGAACTTTTTGTCTAGAACTGGATTGACTTGAACTTTGTCTGGCCATCACTTGGGTGAGGGGGTTGCCAACTCATTGCCTTGACAATCATTGCCTAGGCAACTAACTTGCCCACCTTGCTGAAGTGGCAGTACGTGCCTCAGCACGCCAGCCTGTGGCAAGTCACTCCCGAAGCAGACACCGTGCCCAAATCGAAGTCCAAGCCTGAGCCCTGCACGAGCAGCCCCGTTCAGTTCTATCGCCCCGAGACCTACCAGCGCTGCCAGAGCCTGGGCTGGATGCTGCGCAAGCTCAAGCAATCCATCACACGCCAAGCCAGCCTGCGCCTGCAGGGGGTGGCGCTGACGCACTCGCAGCTGGCCACCTTGATCACCCTGCGCCACAGCGGCCCCAACAGCACCAGCAGCAGCGTGCAACTGGCGCGCGAGCTGGAAGTGGACGCCGGCGCCTTCACCCGCTTGCTCGACCGTCTGGAGGCCAAGGGGCTGATCCAGCGCGAGCGCTCCGAGCAAGACCGCCGCGTGGTGATGGTCTCGCTCAGCGAGGACGGCATGCAGCTGACCTCGCAAATGCACACCGTGCTGTCTGATGTTTTCAACGCCCACCTCAGCGGCTTCAGCCATGAGGAATGGCTGCTGCTGCTGAGCCTGCTGCAGCGCATGATCGACAACGGCGAAGCCCTGGAGAAGGCCCAAGCCCAGGCCAGCGCAAACCCCCAAGCGCACAACACCCGCACACCATGACGCCTGCCCTACCCCACCCCACGCCACCCCACGCCCGAACCTGGCCCTTGCTGCTGGCCGTGCTTGGCCTTGCGCTGACGGCCTGCGCGCCCATGCCCCACGTCGCGCCACGCGCCGCGCTGCTGGCACCTGAGCAAGTGGGCCTGGCCGCGCAGCAAAGCCCGGCCGAGGCCTTTGCCAGCGCCGAAGCCAAGGCCTGGTGGACACGCTACCAAGACCCGCAGCTCAATGCGCTGATGCAGCGCGCGCTGGCCCAGTCGCCCAGCTTGGCGCAGGCCAGAGCGCGCGTGCAGCGCGCCGCCGCGCTGGTGGAGGGCGCGCGGGCCAGCGAGTTGCCGCTCATCGGTGCCGGGGTGGACGTCACGCGCCAGCGCTACCCCGAGCACGGCCTCTACCCGCCACCGCTGGCGGGCAGCCTGCGCACCACCGCCACCGTGCAAGCGGGTGTGAGCTATGACTGGGACTTCTTCGGGCGCCACGCCGCCGAGCTGGAAGCGGCCCTGGGTCAGGCGCGCGCTGTTCAAGCGGAGAGCGAGGCCGCCGCACTCATGCTCTCGGCCCAGCTGGCGCGCAGCTACCTGGCTCTGGCCAAGGCGCTGGCGCACAAAGAGTTGCTGAACCAGCAGCTGCAGCAGCGCGAGCAAACCCTGGCGCTGGTGCGCCAGCGCGTGGCCGCCGGGCTGGACACCGGGCTTGAGGCGCGCAGCGCCGAGGCCCCGCTGCCCGAGCTGCGCCGCCAAGTCTGGGCTCTGGACGAACAAGCCACGCTGCTGCGCCAGCAGCTGGCCAGCCTGAGCGCCCAAAGCCCGCAGGCCCTGGCCACACTGGCGCCACAGCTGCCCGCGGCGCTGGACCTGCCCGCCGCGGCAGGGCAGGACGCGCTGGGCTTGGACTTGCTGGGCCGCCGCCCCGATGTGGTGGCCGCGCGCTGGCGCGTGGAGGCCAGCACGCAGCAGCTGGCCGTGGCGCGCGCGCAGTTCTACCCCAACCTCAGCCTCACAGCCTTTGCGGGCTTCAGCGCCATTGGGCTGGACCAAGTGCTCAAAGCGGGCAGCCTGCAGTACGGCCTGGGCCCCTCGCTGCGCCTGCCCTTGTTCGACACCGGGCGGCTGCGGGCGCAGTTCAAGGGTTCGGCGGCGGAGCTGGACGCCTCGGTGGCGGCCTACAACGCCGCCGTGCTGGAGGCCGTGCGCGAAGCCAGCGGCCAGCTCGCCAGCCTGCAGTCCCTGCAGCGCCAGCACAGCGAACAGCAGGCCCTGCTGAACAACGCCCGCGCCACGCGCGCACTGGCGGCTCAGCGTTTTGACGCGGGCCTGGGCTCCAAGCTCGCCGTGCTGAGCGCACAGGGCAGCGTGCTGCAGCAAGAACGCCAAAGCCTGGAGCTGCGCGGCCAAACCCTGGAGGCCCAGGTGGGCCTGATCCGCGCCCTGGGCGGGCATTGGTAAGCCGCCCCCCTGCCCGAGCCCCCCACACACGACAAACACCTCAAGCCCCATCCAAGAAAGCAGGCCATGAGCGCTATCGAGAACACCCCAAGCACCGCCGCCCCCGCATCGCCCCGCAAAAAAGCCCTGACCGCCATCAGCCTGGCGCTGCTGCTGGGCCTGGGGGCCTATGCGGCCTACCAATGGGTGGTGAGCAGCCGCGTGGAGAACACCGACAACGCCTACGTCAACGCCAACATCGTGCAAGTCACGCCCCTGGTGGGCGGCACGGTGCGCGCTGTGCATGTGGAGGACACCGACTTCGTCAAAGCCGGTCAGCCCCTGGTGAGCCTGGACCCGGCCGATGCCCGCGTGGCGCTGGAGCAGGCGCAAAGCCAGCTGGCCCAGACCGTGCGTGAGGTGCGCACCCTCTACGCCAACAACGCCACGCTGGAGGCGCAAATCCGCAGCCGAGAGGCCGATGTGCAGCGCGCCCAAAGCGAGCTGGCACGCCTGAGCGCCGACGCGCAGCGCCGCGCACCGCTGCTGGACAGCGGCGCCGTGGGCCGCGAGGAGTTCGAGCATGTCAACGCGCAAGTGACGGCCGCCCGCTCAGCGCTGAGCGCAGCGCAATCGGCCCTGCAAGCCGCGCAGCAGCAGCTGGCCTCCAACCAGGTGCTGACCGACGGCACCAGCCTGGCCGAGCACCCCAATGTGCAGCGCGCCGCCGCCCGCGTGCGCGAGGCCTTTTTGGCCCAGCAGCGCACCGCCTTGCTCGCACCGGTGGACGGCTGGGTGGCGCGCCGCAGCGTGCAGCTGGGCCAGCGCCTGGCCGCGGGTGCCCCGCTGATGGCCCTGGTGGGCCTGCAGCAAGCCTGGGTGGATGCCAACTTCAAGGAAGGCCAGGTGGCGCGGCTGCGCATCGGCCAAAAAGCCAAGCTGGTGGCCGATGTGTACGGCAAGGCGGTGGAGTTTGATGGCCGCATCGTCGGCCTCTCGGCCGGCACGGGCGCGGCCTTTGCCCTGCTGCCAGCGCAAAACGCCACTGGCAACTGGATCAAGGTGGTGCAGCGCGTGCCCGTGCGCATTGCACTGGACACCAAGCAGCTGGCCGAGCACCCGCTGCGCGTGGGCCTGTCCATGAACGTCACGGTGGACGTGCAAGACCAAAGCGGCGCAAGCCTGGTGCAAGCACCGCGCCAAACGCCCGCCGCGCAAACCGCCATCTATGACAAAGCCAATGCCGAGGCCGATGCGGACGTGGCGCGCATCATCCGCGCCAACGCCGGGGCCCACGCCAAGGCCCTGCCCCAGGCCGCCGCCAAGCCCCACGCCTGAGGCCCCCGCCCATGAGCGCTGACACCCCCAACGACGCAGCCCCCCAGGCCCAGCCCGAACCCCTGAAGGGAGCCCAGCTGGTGCTGGGCACCATGGCCCTGTCGCTGGCCACCTTCATGAACGTGCTGGACACGTCCATCGCCAATGTGTCGCTGCCCGCAATTGCAGGTGACCTGGGGGTGAGCCCGGTGCAGGGCACCTGGGTCATCACCAGCTTTGGCGTGGCCAATGCCATCTCGGTGCCGCTGACGGGCTGGCTCACACAGCGCTTTGGTGCGGTGCGCCTCTTCACCGCCAGCGTGCTGCTCTTTGTGCTGGCCTCCTGGCTGTGCGGCTTTGCGCATTCGCTGGAAATGCTGGTGGCCTGCCGCGTGCTGCAAGGCCTGGTGGCCGGGCCCATGATCCCGCTCTCGCAAACCCTGCTCTTGTCCAGCTACTCACGCGCCAAAGCCGGCACGGCGCTGGCGCTGTGGGGCATGACCACGCTGGTGGCCCCGGTGGTGGGGCCGCTGCTGGGGGGCTGGCTCACCGACAACGTCTCCTGGCCCTGGATCTTCTACATCAACGTGCCCGTGGGCCTGTTTGCCGCCTTTCTGACCTGGAGCGTCTACCGCGAGCGCGAAACCGCCACCCGCAAACTCCCCATCGACGGCGTGGGCCTGGCCCTGCTGGTGGTGTGGGTGGGCGCGCTGCAAATCATGCTGGACAAAGGCAAGGAGCTGGACTGGTTTGCCAGCGGCGAGATCCAGATCCTGGCCCTCACCGCCGCCGTGGGCTTTGCCGTCTTCCTGGCCTGGGAGCTGACCGACGACCACCCCGTGGTGGACCTGCGCCTGTTTGCGCGGCGCAACTTCCTCTTCGGCACGACCACGCTGTCGGTGGCCTACGGGCTCTTCTTTGGCAATGTGGTGCTGCTGCCGCTGTGGCTGCAGCAGTACATGGGCTACACCGCCACTGACGCAGGCATGGCCCTCGCCCCCGTGGGCCTGCTGGCCATCTTGCTCTCGCCCGTGGTGGGCAAAAACATCAGCCGCGTGGACCCGCGCCTGATGGCCAGCTTTGCCTTTGTGATGTTTGCCGTGGTGCTGGGCATGCGTGCCAACTTCACCACCCAAACCGACTTCGCCACCATCATGGTGCCCACCCTGCTGCAAGGCGCGGCCCTGGCCTTCTTCTTCATCCCACTCACCACGCTCACGCTCAACGGCATCACACCCGATCGCCTGCCCGCTGCGGCAGGCCTCTCCAACTTCGTGCGCATCACTGCCGGAGCCATGGGCACCTCCATCGCCACCACGCTGTGGGAGTCCCGCGCCACGCTGCACCACCACCACATGGTGGAGCGCCTGAGCCTGGGCGACCCCATCGCCGGTCAAACCCTGGCCACGCTGCAAGCCAGCGGCTTGAGCCCGGAGCAAGCCTGGAGCCAGATCAACCGCCTGATCGACCAGCAAGCCTTCACCCGCGCCGCCGACGACATCTTCCTGGCCTCCGCGCTGATCTTCATCGCCCTCATCGCCGCCATCTGGCTGACCCAGCGCCCTCCAAAGCTCGCCGCCACCGCCGTGGATGCGGGTGGCGCGCACTGAGGGCCACCCAGGGCTGCTTGCTCAGCGTTAGAGCAGCAGCCAAGCCCCCCGCCGCTCGTCGCTCAGCCCACACAGCCAGCCATAGGGACCCTGGCGCACATCGTGCACGCGGCCCACGCTCAGTGAGTTACACCCCAAAGAGGGTCCTCACCCCACTTAGGTGGCCGCGATTGCAGCGACATGAGGTCGCAAAACATGACACCGGTGACATTCGGACACAAGAGCCCGACTTCAGAATTCGCGCCGCCGTAACTGCGATGAAGTCATGTTGTGAACCAGTCAAAATTCCAGGGCATCAAGGGAGTACTCACCCAAGCCCTACGATGGAGTCTGTGTGCGTTGGCCTTGGTAGGTGCCAATGCCATAGCGCAGACCAAAGGCGTGGCCCTGGCGGGCTTTGCTTATTCCGGTGACGCCTCCAGCATCGCCAAGCGCTTCCCCTATTCCAAGCAATACGAAGCCCGTCTCAAGGCCTCAGGCACGCCGCTGAACAAACAGCTGTGGCAGGCCACCAGCGCCGCTCCACCCCAGCACTTCGATCTAGTTCCGCAAATCGCCGAGCTCAAGGGTGCCGACCAAGCGCTGGCCGTAGCTTTGGTGGTCAATGCCGAAACCGTGTCCGTCGAGCGCTTCGGTGACGTGCGCAAGCTCATGGTTCTGATCAAGGGGCAGGTGCTGTTCTTCGACTTCAAGTCCATGAGCGTGGTACGCGCCTACCCGGTCAGCTTTGCTGCACTGGACAACTACCGCGAAGACCCCTCCGAAGAAGAAATCCTCTCGAAAGTGGCCCTGGTCTATGAAGGCACTGCGGGCAAGCCTGGCGTGTTGGGTCGCTTTGCAGCCACGCTGGCCAAAGCCAAGGTTCCGGATTCAGCTTCCAAGCTGCTGCAAGTCAGCCAGGTCACCGTCAAACCCGAAGCCCTGCCCTTCATCCCGGAATCGATCAAGAACGCGCCCGCAGGCGTGCAAACCTGGGCAGCCGACATGCTCGGCGAAGCCTTGTCCACCCGCGCTGGGGTGCCCATCATTCCCTTCTCCAAGGGCTATGCCATTGGCAACGTGATGTCCATGCGCGTTGCCGACGGCGATGTGTTCAACCTCAAGCTGCCCAAGCCCGACTACGAAATCAGCCTGGAGCTCAGTGGCTTCAAGAAGGTCAAGTACGGTGAAGCGGCCGCCGGAGTGAGCTACATCTACGGCGCTTACGCGCAGATCAAGATCGAAGAACCCCTGCTGGGCCGCAAATACTTGGACACCGCGCTGAAAAACGGCGAGGTCAAGTTGGTGCCGGCCACGCAGAACTATGTTGACGATTTCCCTGCCTTCTACGACGCCATCAACCTGATGTTCGTGAAGCTGGGGCAAGCCCTGGACGGACAAGGCAACGCCTGGGTCAAGTCCGCAGCCGCCGCGCCCGACATCGAGCGCCATATTTCTGACACCCGTGAATTGATCAAGCAATGCAAGTGATTCGTACCCTATTCATCGCCCTGGTCGCGCTCAGCGTCAGCGTGGGCGCTCTGGCCCAAGTTCAGGCTGCACGTGGCAAGGCCACCGTGACCTACAAAGGCAAGTCCGCCCCTGCCGACGCCAAGGTACAAGCTCTCTCCAAGGCCCAACTCAAGGCTGTGGAGATGTACTACGCAGAAGCTGGCGAAACCGAGGCCGCCAACTTCGACGCCGTGCGTGACAAGATTCTGGCCGACCCCGACCGCTACATCCTCGACAGCACAGTGCTGGCCGAAGAAGACAACCCCAGCACCCAGCAGTACACCGTGGCTGTGAAGGTCTCGCTCAATGTGGCCAATCTGCGCAACGCCGTGAAGGCCAACTCGGCTGTGGCCAAGGCCGGTCGCGCCGAGCGCTCGCCACTGGCCTTCCTGGTGGTATCCCGCCAAGTGGATTCGGTGAAGTCTTTCGACGACCGCGTCTACAAAAAAGCTGAGGTCAAACAGGAATACGCACAAGCCGATAGCGCCTCTGCTCAAAGCAATGAAGGCGAAAAGGTACGCAAAGGGCAAGTGGCTACCAACGCCTCGCGCAGCTCGCAATCCAAGTCCTCCATGAGCGAAACGCAGTCCATCGAGACCGGTGGCAGCACCACACGCAAGGCTGCTGAGTCGACCTGGCGTCTGATCCCCAGCGCCAACCTGAACCAGATCTTCACGGCCACCTTCAGCAAGGCGGGCTACAAAGTCAGCGAGGCAGCCCTGATCGAGCCCTACACCAATGGCCAGTTCAAACTGGCCACGGTAGAAGACGATTACCGCGCCGGCAACGACCTCAAGCCTGCGACCCTGGCCTCTGTCGTGCAAGGCATGCGCACCGCCAAGATTCCCTTCGTGGCGCTGGGCACGTTGGACGTGAATCTGGCTGACGAGGACCCGGCCACCGGCATGCGCCGTGTGGCAGTGACGGTCAATGCCAAGGTGCTGGACATTAGCCAAAGCATCCCGGACACCATCGCCTCGGTGGGCCCGGTGCAGTACGCCGGCGTGGGCGCCTCCGACGACGAAGCGCGCACCAACGCGCTCAAGCTGGCAGCCAACAACGCCGCACGCGACCTCAGTGCCCAACTCACCAACATCGGCATGCGCTAAGCCTTGAACGCCGCCGCCGTGCCCAAGCGCATGGGGGTGGCACCTCTATTCTTTTGAATCCTTCATCATGAACATCTCTCTATCCCGTCTTGTGCTTGCGAGCGCTCTGATCCTGCCGCTGACCAGCCACGCCCAACTGGGCCTGCCCAATCTGGGCCTCAACAAATCCAGCAACGCGCCAGCGGCCTCTGGCAATCTGGAAGGTCAGCAAACTCAAATCGTGCGCTCCTATGTGGGCGCCAACAAAGAAGTTCTTGTGGCCAACGCGACCATGGCCGTGGCCTTGGGCCTGAAGGAGGCTGCAGCCACCGCGCGCGCCACCGCAGGCGCGCTGGGCGACGGTGCCACACAAGGCAATTTGGCTGATGCGGACAAGGTCGCACAAGACTCCAGCAACGCCGTGGCTGAGGAAATGGCCAAATCCCCCAAACTGGACAAGGCTGCCAAAGCCAAGTTCTCTGAAGGTCTGAAACAGTTGGGCAAAGGCGTCATCAAGTACGTAGCCATGCGCACCCCAGTGCAGAACTTCTCCAATGGTTTGGCCTCGGCCTCGCCCATTGAGCTGCCGAAGCTGCAGTCAGGCAGCTATGTGGTGAAGACCTTCCCCAGTGGCGCCAAAAATTTGGGCAGCGCGCTCAAGAGCGCCGTGGACTTTGCCAAGAGCAACGACATCCCCGTCCCGCCCGACGCCACGCAGGCCATGGCCGCGTTGTAAACCCTGGGCGCCTGCCAGGGCGCCCCACTTCACTGCCAACGACAAGGGGGCTGGCCATGACGCCAACCACATGGAAGTACTCGGTCTTACCGCTGGTCGTGTGTGCGACCCTGGTGGGCTGTAACAAGACCCAAGACTCACATCCAGCATCGAGCGCAGCATCAGGCGCCGGTCAGACAAACAGCAGCATGGCGGCCCAAGTCGGAGCCCTGCAGTCCGTCAAAGTCACGGCCTCGGGTTTTGGTAGCAGCGCCTCAGAAGCGGTGTCAGAGGCACTGCGCCTGGCGGTACTGCAAGTCAACGGTGCGACCATCGACCATCACAGTCTGCAGGCGCGTATCGGCTTGGAAGCCACCTTGGGCAAGGACCGTCAGGCCCTGCAGGGGCAGGCCTTTGTAGACGAGCTCACCCAGCGCTCAGGCGGCGTGGTGCAGCACTTCAAGCTGCTGGACTTGACTGAGCCCGGGCTGGTGGACAAGCGCTACAAAGCCCAGATCGAAGCCCATGTGGCCAGCTTTGCCGCCCCCGAGAGCCTGAAGAAGCTCAAGCTGGTGGTGACTCCACCACGCTTTGCCTCGTCCACCCTGGTGTTCGGTGACTTGACCGTGCCATCCCACGAGGTGGCCGCCATGGTGCGCCAACGCGTGGCCGACACCCTGCTCAGCACTGGGCGCTTCGCCCTGCTTGACCGCGATGTCAGTGCAGAACTGGCGCAAGAGCTGTCGCTCATTGAAAGCGGCCAAGTACCAGCAGCGGAACGCGCCAAGCGATCCCAGGTCGCTAGCGCGGATGTTCTGTGGACGGGCACGGTTAGCCAGATGGCCTACCGGCGCCACGCTCAAGCACTGCGAGCCTCAGACCGAGAGCTGGTGAGCTACTCGGGCGGCTGGGCCATCAGCCAGAAGCTGGTGAGTGTCCCTACACGCCAGGTGTTGGTGGCTGACACGCTGCAAGGCCAGTTGCCAGCCACCGCCCCAACCACCCTGAGCAGCGGGGTGGACGGACGCAAGGCCATGGAAACCATGATTAACAACCTGGTTCAGCAAGTGGTCGCGTCCATCATGCGCCGCACTTTCCCAGTCAGCGTGGTGCAGCGCGACGGCGATCAGGTGGTACTAAGCCAAGGCAGTAGCGCTTTGCGCGAGGGCTCGCGCTACGCCGTGGTACGACTGGGCGCCGAACTGAAAGACCCACAAACCGGGCAATCTCTGGGCCGCAGCGAAGCGGCCTGCTGCGAGGTACTGATCGAGCGAGTCACTGCCCATATCGCCTATGGCCGTCTCTCGGGTGGCACCCCGGGCAGTCTAGGGGGTGTGGCTCCCGGAGCGCTCGAGCTGCGCCAAGAGTTGGCCCCTGCGCCCAACTCTGCGAGCACCAAACCCACCTTGAGCGACGCCACGGTCGCCAAGTCAGCTCGCACCCCAAAGCCCACAACCGAGCCTGCACAGCGTCATACCGCGCCATCCACCACCAGCAAGGACGACGACAAATGGTGACCCCAAAGCCTAGCCTCATCCAACGCCGGGCGCTCATGCGTACCACGCTGACCACCCTCCCCCTGGCCTGGGCCACCAGCTACCTGCTGAGCGGCTGTGCCAGCACCAACGCCCAAAGCGCAGTGCGCGTCGCTGTGGCCAGTGCCGAGCCCGGTGCTGCCCCCAGCCGCGACACCATGCCGTTGCACCTGCAGCTGCGCGTGCACAACGCCCAGCGCTGGTCTTTGTCCTTGACAGGGGTGCAGCTACAGCTGCGCCTTCAGGGGCGGCTGGTCGGCAGCGGCGTCGCAGCGTTAGACACCCAGGTGGCGGCCTTTGGTGAAGCGCTCGTCGCGGTGGACATTCATGTGCACGACGTCAGCACGGTGCGTCAGGCCCTGGGGCTGTATGGAGCGGCTGACCGGCCTCTGGCCGTGGTGGTTTCGGGTAGTTTGGCCAGCATCGGCTTCGCCGATCTAGCCTTTAGCACCCAGGCCGACATTCGATTCCAGCGCCCGGCTTGAGCGCCGCGCGGGCGCCCCACCGGTACGGTCTCCTCAGGCCTTGACACTCGCGCTCAACGGCATCACACCCGATCGCCTGCCCGCTGCGGCAGGCCTCTCCAACTTTGTGCGCATCACTGCCGGAGCCATGGGCACCTCCATCGCCACCACGCTGTGGGAGTCCCGCGCCGCCGACGACATCTTCCTGGCCTCCGCGCTGATCTTCATCCTGCTCATCACCGCCATCTGGCTGACCCAGCGCCCTCCAAAGCTCGCCGCCACCGCCGTGGATGCGGGTGGCGCGCACTGAGGGGGGGGCTGCGTCTGGGCTACACCGGCCCGGGCTGCGCTCGAAGCGGCTGAATACCGGCGGCCGCACCAGGCGCTGGGCATGAAAACACCCGCTGAGGCTTATGCTTTAGCAGCCTGATCTGTGCAGAAACCGCTGGGTCGATACAGCGCTGGCGTAGCCCTTGTCGACCAACACGCCCTCGGGCTGGATGCCTTGCTCGATGAGCGCGTCCACCAGGCCCGGCAGCTTGTTCACCTCGGCCTGGTTGGCCGGGTGCACTTCGACGTGTTCGATGTAGCCGTCCTCCGTGTCCACCGCGCTGTAGCCGCGGTAGCCAAAGAACGCATCTGTGCCCCTTCTTGACCCAGCGGGCTCCTGCTGCGTGTCCGACAGCCCGTGCCACTGGCCCAGCAGCATCAGCTTGAACATCGCCAACGGCGCATCGGGCTCGGGCCCGCCACCGTGTGCGTCGCCTCGCGCTTGTACAGCCCATTGGGGGTGTGATGCAGCGGTTTCGTATAGAACTTTCGGGCGAATTTCGCACACGACGTGGTTAATGGAATTGATATTCCACCAAAGCGTCAGCAATAACCCTGTCCCTGACACAGGTCGCCATAATTGACACGGCTTTAATGAACTAGCGACACTGGTTCGAAGTCAAATATTGGCATGCCATTTGCATTCCGCAAATAAATTATCCATGTCTTCCATATTCAGGCAAACGCCCTAGCCGCCCAAAGCAGTCAATATCTTGGTGGCATACGACCGAGCACATCCATGGGTTTTCGTTGGGTGGCGATAGAGGCCTTGTTTTTATGCGGCATATTGACTGCCTTTACCACTCTAGGTGAGGCCACCCGCAAGGCCCACATCGCCGGGGTGGCGCTGCCCGCATGAATGACGGACCAAAACGGTACATTCTGATTTATGAAAATGCTCACAATTCGCCCATTAACTTCCACATGCGCAAACAGTGCGATGCACTCGCCCAGCACCCTTAGTCATCCACCAGTCACCACAAACAGAGCATCAAAACACATGTTGATTAAATATTTAATATTTATCAAATCCTCGATGCTCCTATTTATTGCACCATGCCACTCCGGCGACCTTACAAAAGAACATCACACTACTCCACGAAAATTTCAAACAGATACCCCATGCAATTGGCAAGTTGAAATAAAAACAACCAACACATGGCTGCAACGCGATCAAAACGCCATCAAAATATTAACGGATCTTTCTGAAAAATTTCCGAACGGCATTCCGCGACCAGACTATGAGCGGGCTAATGCCGAGGTAGATTTGGAAAAAAATAAGTTACAGAGCGAACTCGACGACTTGGTGCAGCGATGCGGCTGGCCATCCCAAACAGCCTTTGGAACTTTGGCAGGACAGAGTGCGTTTTTAATCGTCCAGCACGCTTCTACAGATTTTCAACTCCGCTACATGCCAGTGATTCAAGAAGCCGCCGAGGCAGGCGAACTGCCAAAACGTCATTGGGCAATACTCTACGATAGGATTGCCGTTGCGCAGGGTCGCCCCCAACGCTACGGCTCACAAATCTGTATGCAGGGTCGTTCCCAATCGATTGTGTGCGGAGAGATCGAATCCATTTCAGATATTGACGCCCGCCGAGCCTCCGTTGGCATGATTCCAGCATCATGGTGCTCATATTTATCCATGATGGACGTCACCCATTCCAGTTGCGTTGCAAATGAAAGTCGCAAACATCCTTGAAGGCAATTCGCGGAGTGACCTCATGCCTGGAGTGCAACAAATTTGGCGTAAAGAGCGCACTCCGGCCAATTTCATTTTGGCGACGTTACCAAGAAGCGAGCTGCCGCTCACTGCAAGGGTATAGACGTCCTTCTAGGCACTGCTTCCGATCCAAGCACGTAGCGGATCTCGCGCAAGAGTTGGGAGGCACAAGACCCAGGCCCGCTGGGAAGCTCATGCAGGCAGGCGTCAAGCACGACGTCGCGGCAATGCGGACTTTCGCTGGAACAGTAGGAGGGCTGTTGTGGCACCAGCGGGTCCCAGTCCGAGGTTAGATAAGTGATCGACCCGAGATAACCCACCAACGATCGATAGGCCGCGTCTTGTTGCAGCAGCCCTGCCATATAACTTGGCTTATACCAAGAATTCATCTCAAGACGCATTTTCAAGCTATCTTTATCGCCAAAAATCAACCGATTCAAATTCTCCCTGGGAACAGAATACTGACCAAGCATCTGCCACAATCTATTGTAGTCCCCGAATTCAAGGTCCCCTTTGTCAATTTGGTTCAACAAACTTAGCTGACTCAGTGCTTCTACAAAGATAGATTGTCCAATTTGATCGCGCTGGCAATTTTCCTCACTCAGCCTCATGTCTTGGCAATAGCTCATTGCGTTATCCACAAGCGCCTTGGGGATAATTTCTCGCCAATTCTCAGACCGTAGTCGTAGGCTTTTCAGTTCCGCAAGCGAATTCCCCATTCCATGCCTTTGGAGCGCATTCCAATGCGTCCATTTAGATGCCTGCAGAACTGCGGTGAGGCGAATTGATTCCCCAGCGCAATTCATCAATACCAGGGGGTCGTCACGCAGTAAACCATCTCGAACAAGTTTTGCAACATGGTTGCAGCCGTGAGAAATCGCAAAAATTACCAATGGTCGATCAAGCTCCTTTGCAAGTCCACGTGCACTATCAAGTGCTCTTTCTACTTGGTCATGAGCATCAGTCCATTCAAATCGCGAGACGGCTTCAGGAGAGACGCAGTACTGCTGATATTCCGCGAGGGTGCGCACCTTTTTGCTTACATTGTCCATGCATGCTTGCACGCGAGGTAGGGCAGATGTCGATACAGAAATCCCTATATGAGTCGTTTCCAGCAATGTAGAGAGAAACCATATCGGATTGCTTGCTGGCGATACAACACGCATGGTCGCAAAGTCAGCAACTCCCTCAGTCCCGGGAATGTAGAGGAAAACAGCACTGCTTGGAGTGATCTTAGTCTTGTCGGGCAAGCAGCTTCCGTCAATACGTCCTAGAGCGGGATCGATCTTGCAAGCTGCTGATTGATGGGGCAGCAGTGACAGTGAGAAAACTGCTGCCAAGAGGAGTTTTCTTCCCATCCTAAGAAATTGCATCCATTGCCTCTTGAACTGAAATTTCGGTTATCCGCCCGCCATCCATCATCAGGACGCGTTCCGTGGATGATACTGAGTCACGTCGATGCGCGGCAAAAACTCGCATGCAGGCGCTGATCTGCCCCGCAGGACCGCCAAAGCTGATAAAGCCCAGCTTCAGCCAGAAACAAAGGGCTTCCCAGAAACTGGGGCAGCGGGCTTGGCGGGTGTCGTCATGAGTCCGGCGCTTCCTTGCCTGTTTTGCTCGTTTCGAATGTGCAGTGCAGGCTGTCGAAATTCGTTCCGAGCACAGCCCAGGTTTTGCTGCAGCGAGACTTCAATGCGGCGTTGGTGCTCAGCGCTTCAAGCGCAGCAGCTGCCCCGGTGCATCCTCGGTCAGCACGTAGATGAAGCCATCGGGGCCCTGGCGCACGTCGCGCACGCGGCCGATGTCTTCGATCAACACCTCGGGCGGGCCCAGGCGGCCCTCTTCAGCGGCAGCTGCAATGCGCTGCACCTGGCGGAATTTGAGCGAGCCCACCACAAAGCTGCCCTTCCAGGCTGCGCCATAGGCGTCGCTGGTGATTTGCGCAAAGCCCGAGGGTGCGATGGAGGGCGTCCACTGCCAGGCCGGTTGCTCCAGCCCAGGCTTGGCCTTGAGGCCTTCGCCAATGGCGCCACCGCCATAGTTTTCGCCGTAGGTGATGACGGGCCAGCCGTAGTTGCGTCCGGGCAGGACACGGTTGATTTCGTCGCCGCCTTGCGGGCCGTGCTCATGCACCCAGAGCTGGCCTTGCGCGTCCAGCAGCGCCCCTTGCGGGTTGCGGTGGCCCAGGCTGTAAATCTCTGGCAAGGCGCCGGGGGTGCGCACAAAGGGGTTGTCAGCGGGGACCTGGCCGGATTTATCGACCCGCACCACCTTGCCGAGGTGGTTGTCCAGGGTCTGCGCCTGCTGCATGCCTTTGTAGCGCTCGCCCAGCGTCAGGAAGAGCTGGCGCCCATCGGCAGACTCCACCACGCGGCAGCCAAAGTGGTGGCGGCCTTCCATCTTGGGTTGCTGGCGAAAAATCACCCGCAGGTCTTCAAGCGCCGTGCCTGCGGCATTGAGCTTGGCGCGCGCCAGCGCCGTGCCGTTCTTGCCGCTGTCCTGGCCACTGCCGGGCTCGGTGAAGCACAGCGACAGCGCACGGCTGCGCGCGAAGTCGCGGTCCAGCACAACATCCAGCAAGCCGCCCTGCCCCGCAAAGTCCACCGCAGGCAGCCCGGCAATGGGCGCACCAATGTCCCCACGCGCACTGACCACGCGCAGCGCGCCGGGGCGTTCGCTCACCAGGAATTCGCCCCCCGGCAAAAAGGCCACGGCCCACGGCCGGTCCAGCCCCTTGGCCACCACTTCCAAGCGCAATGCTTCAGCCTGCGGCGCAGCCTGTACCGCCCCATGCGCCAGCAGCAGCGCGCCCCATACCGACATCAACTTGAACATGACTGCTCTCCCAAAATCTGAGTGGGCGCCATCATGCCAGTGACACGGCGCCCACCGCGCGCTGCCATGCGCTGCAAGTCTTGCCCCAGGCGCAGCACGGCCTCCCGCAAAGCCTTGGATTGGTGAATGGTGCAAGTGAACGGCCAATGGGCCATTTCGCGCGCCATGGCGTCGGCATCATCGATTTGCGCGTCCAGTCTGCAGCCCTGGGGCATGGACTTGAGCAGGCCTGTAGCAGGGGCGCATATGGTCTTGGTGTGAGTGGGCCAGCAATTTGCCGGCGCGCCAATGGGCGGGAGGGGCCAGGGGCCGCCACCGTGGGAGAGGAAATAGGTCGGCAGGGCTTGGCTCATGGGGGCAGTCCTTGCACCGTGAAGCGCAGCCGCGCGTAGTGACCTTGCTCGTCCAGCGCGGTGAGTTGCTGCTCGCCATTGTGCTTGGGCTGCAGCAGCAAGCGGCCGTGGCCGGGCTGACCCTTGTCCTGCCAGTCCAGCAGCTGGCCGTCCAGCAGCCAGGCCACAGCGCCTTGGGCGCCCAGCACTTGCACGGGCAGGCGGACGTGCGCCTGGCCTGGCGTGGGCCGCAGCACGCTGCCGGACTCCAGCCCCACCAAGCGCAGCCGCGCGCTGGGGCCGGCCATGCCCTCGCCCCGGCAACCGGCGCGCCAGGGCAGGCGCTCGGCCCAATGGCGCGCGCTGGGTTCGATCCAGGGCTGCAGCAAGGTGGGCCAGCGCACGGCCACCAGCGTGCGCGCGCCGGGTGCGGCGCAGTCGGCTGAGAGGCGCTGGCGCGCGGCGGCGTCCACCATCACGCTCACTTCCAGGCCCTGTGTGCTGCCGCGCTCGGGCAGCGTGGGCGGGGCAGCGCCATCCAGCAGCCAGGCGCTGCGCTGCTGCAGGCATTGCTCCGGCGGTGTGCTGCTGGCCAAGCGCCCCAGCGGCCAGCAAATGGGGGCCACCTGCACGCTGGCGGGCTGGCGGCGTGGGGCCAGCTGCTGCGGGCCCAGCAGGTCGGCCAGGTCGCGCAGCAGCGGCGCGGCGCTGTTGGCGCCGAAGTGGCCGGGGTTGGGCGTGCCGTCGGGGCGCCCCATCCACACGCCCAGGGTGTAGCGGTCGGTCACGCCCAGGGCCCAGGCATCGCGAAAGCCAAAGCTGGTGCCGGTTTTCCAGGCCACGCGCGCGCCCGACTCGCGAAACGGCGCGCCGGGGCGGCCGCCGTTTTCCAGAATCTCGCGCACGATGAAGGCCGCGCCCTCGCTCATCAGCCGTGTGGGGCGCAGTGCATCGCTGGCTTGCAGGCGCGGCACCAAGGCCACGCCGCCACGCGCCAGCGCGGTGTAGGCGCCCACCAGCTCTTCCAGCCGGGTGCTGCCCCCGCCCAGAATCAGGCTGAGGTTGGGTGCGGCGTTGGCCGGCAACTGCAGGCGCAAACCTGCGCTGCGCAGCTGGGCGGCAAAGCGCTCGGGGCCGAGGCGCTCCAGCACATCCACCGCAGGCACGTTGAGCGAGCGCTGCAGCGCCTCCGACATGCTCACCGGCCCGGAAAAGTCCGCCTGGAAGTTGCCCGGCGCGTAGCCACCGAAGTTTTGCGGCGCGTCCACCAGCAGGCTTTCGGAATGCAAAAGGCCCTGGTCCAGCGCCATGGCGTAGAGAAAGGGCTTGAGCGTGGAGCCCGGCGAGCGCAGGCCGCGCACCATGTCGACATGGGCGGCGCGCTTCATGTCGGCAAAGTCTGCCGAGCCCGCGTAGGCGCGCACGGCACCGTCGCGGTTGTCCACGATCAGCGCGGCGATGGACACAGACTCCGGCAGGGTGTTGAGCCGGTCCAGCAGCACCTGCTCCAGGCGCTGCTGCAAGCCCGCGTCCAGCAGCGAGGGCACCACCGCCGCACCGGCCTGCAGAGCGCGCTGGCGCAGCCGCTCGGCCAGCAGCGGCGCCAGCACACGGGCGCGCAGCGGCGGGGCAAAGACTTTTTCCAGCCGCGCGTCCTGCACCTCTTGCGCGCTCCACACGCCTTGCTCCAGCAGGCGCTGCAGCACTTTGTCGCGCGCGGCCTGGGCGCGCTGCGCATGGCGGTCGGGCCGGCGCAGCGAGGGGCTTTGGGGCAGCGCCACCAGCAGCGCAGCCTCGGCGTGCGAGAGCTCGCGCGCGGACTTGCCCAGGTAGGCCTGTGCGGCCATTTCCACGCCCTCGACCATGCCGCCCATGGGCGCCTCGTTGAGGTAGAGGGTCAGGATGTCTTGCTTGCTCAAATGCCATTCGAGCTGCAGCGCGCGCAGCAGTTGGCGCGCCTTGGCCCCGGCCGTGCGGGTGGCGCAGCTGTGCATATTGCGCTGGCGGTCGGCGCAGTCGGGGTCCAGCAGCCGCGCCACCTGCATGGTCAGCGTGGAGCCGCCCGAAACCACCTGCCCCGCGCGCACCCATTGCCAGGCCGCGCGCAGCAGGGCCGCGGGGTTGACGCCGGGGTGCCACCAAAACGCGCGGTCCTCATACTGCAGCAGCGCCTGCAGGTACAGGGGCGAGACCTGCTCCAGCCTCACGCGGTGGCGCATGGCGCCGTCCGCACCCGGCCAGTGGCGCAGCGGCGTGCCGTCCTCGGCCAGCACCACCATGGCCTGCAGCGGGCGCCGCGCCGGGCTCTCGGGCCAGGCCGCTGCGGGCAGGGGAAAGAGCTGGTCCAGCAGCAGCAGCAGCGCCGCCGCCAGCCCCAGCAGCGCCAGCAGCACCCTGGTGCGGCGCCGCCCAGGCCAGCGCCAGCCTTGCAGCAGCGTCACTTCTTGCTGTGCACGGTGATGTCGGCCTCGGCTTTGCCGACACCGCGCAGCTCGGGCCGGTACATGTCCTCGGCAAAAGGCGCGGGCACCTGGTAGCGGCCGGGGGTGACGGCGCGCAGCAGGTAGAAGACCTCCAGCGGTCGCCCGTCCAGGCGCGCGGCGGCAACGAAGCGGTCGTCCCGGAACTCGGTGTGGACGATGCGCGCACTGGCGTTGGCCTCGCCGATATTGGTGCCCTCCACGCTGAACTCCCCGGCCTGGGGCCCTTGGCTGAGGTTGAGGTTTTCCACCTCAAAGCCCGCGGGAATGCGGTCCACGATCAGCCCGTCTTTGATGGCTCGCGCCGCAGTGGCGCGCAGCCGCACGATGAGCATCTCGCCGGTGACGAAGCTGCGCGCACTCACCGGCTTGCCATCCACGCTGAAGAGCTGGCGCTCGATGCGGATGGCGTCGTCCCGCGCGGGTGGGGGCTTGAGCGTGTAGCCCTGGGCCTGCACTTCCACGAACAGCGCGCCCTTGCCCTCGTTCTTCAGCACCAGGCCCGCGCTGAGTTTGGCGGCGGGCAGCTCGCGCTGCTGCACGCCCTGCCCCGCCAGCACCTCGGGTGCGGCGGCTGCGGTTTGCAGGCTGGCGCGCCAGCCTGGGGCGTCGCTCTGGCCTTGGGCGCTGCGCACCGCCAGCAGCAGCGCCAGGCGCTCTTGCGTGGAGAGGTAGCGGCGGTGCTCCAGATCGGGCACCAGGTCGTAGAGCAGGCCTTCGCGGCGCTCGTGGGCGATGGCGTGGCGGTGCAGCAGCGCATAGGCCATGGCCTGGTCGCGCACGCGGCTGCCGTAGTCGCCCAGCCACTCGCCCCACGCGTCCGCCCCCGTGGTCGGGTTGATGCCATAGCTGCGGCGCACGCCTTCGTCCAGCGCCTGCTTGGCGCGGGCTTCGTCGCCCATGAGCTTGAGCGCCAGGCCCAGGTGAATCAGCGGCAGCGGCGAGCGCGCGTTACCCCGGTACTGCTCGTACAGGGTGCGCAACACCGCCAGCGGCGCTTTTTGGGCGCGCGCCAGCACATAGCCCGCGTGTGCGGCTTCAGCCAGGCGCTGGTGGGCCTGGCGCAGGTCGTTGAGCACGCGCTCGTCCGCCACGCGCCCGTTGCTGTCGCGCTCGGGCTCGGCCTTGCGGGGCTGCAGCTGCAGGTTGGGACTGCGCTGGAACTGCTCCAAAAGGTGGTCGGTGGCGCGGGCGTACAGGGCCTCGGGCGGGGCAAAGCCCGCTTCTTTGGCGTCTTGCAAAAAGCCCGTGACGTAGGCCGACAGCCAAGCCTCATAGGAGTCTGAGCTGCTCCACAGGCCAAAGCCGCCTTTGGGCTGCTGCATGCTGGCCAGACGACCAAAGGCCAGGTCCAGGCGTTTGACGCGCTCTTCGCGCGCCAGCGGCTTCAGGCCATGGGCTTTGGCGCTGTCGTCATCAATCAGCGCCAGCGGGTAGGCGGCGCTGGTGGTTTGCTCCAGGCAGCCATAGGGGTAGCCGAACAGACCTTTGACCTGCTCGCGCAGATTGATGGGCGGCTGCTCAGACACGCTCAGGCTGGCGCTGGCGGAGCCCGGCCAGTACGGCGCCAAAAGCCCGGCATCGAGCTTGAGCGTGGCGCCGGGCTCCAGGCGCATGCGCTTGATGTCGTGCTGCAGCGGCGTCAACGGCTGCAGCTGCAAGGCGGCTTCGCGCTTGAGCTTGAGGTCCCCGGCCTGCACCAGCAGGCGCAGCGGCACCAGCCCGGCGGCTTCGGTGGCCTCCACCTGGAAGGTCAGCACCTGGCGCTGCTTGTCGGCCAGCTGCACCGCCCCGGGCTGGGCCGTGACGCGCAGCGGGCCGTCGGCCTCCAGGCGTGCCTTCACCTCGCGGGGGCTGCCCGAGAGGTTGCTCACGTCCAGCGCAATGCTGGCCTTGTCGCCCGGCGCGAGAAAGCGTGGCAGCGACAACTCCGCCACCAGCGGCGCGGCCACCACGGTTTCGGCCTCGGCGCTGCCATAGCTGTCGGCGCTGGCGACCACGGCCATCACGCGCAGCGTGCCGTTGAAATCGGGCAGCGACAGCGGCACCGTGGCCTCGCCCTGCGCGTTGAGCTTGACCGGGCCGCTGAAGAGATCGACCAGCAGCACCTTGCGCGGCAGGCTTTGCGTGTCGCGCTGGCCCGCATCGCCGCCAAAGCGTTGGCGCGCGGCATTGCCCTCCATCTTCTCGATCAGCTTGCCGTAGAGGTCCAGCAGGTCCGCGCCATAGCGGTGTTTGCCAAAGAAGAAGTCCTGCGGGTCGGGCGTTTTGTAGCGGGTGATGTTGAGAATGCCCACGTCCACGGCCGAGACCGTCACCATCGCGGCTTGCCCAGCGAGCTGCGGCGCCTTGACCAGAACCGGCAGCACCTGTTCGGGCTTGGTTTTGGCAGGCACTTTGAGCTCGACCTTGGGTTTGCGGTCCTCGCGCCACAAGGGCAGGTGCACCAGGCCCAGCGCGCGCGCCGGCGTGACCTTGTCGCCCTGGTTGCCGGGGCGGAAGGCCGCCACGGTGATGTAGAGGTCGTGCCGCTTCCAGTCCTCGGCCACGGGGATTTCCAGCGTGGTGCCGCTGGCCTTGACCGCCAGGCGCTCGCTCCACAGCACGCGGTCGCCCTCCACCGTCACCACGGCCTGGCCGTCGTGCGGCGGCTTGATCGCCAGTCGGGCAGTCTGGCCCGGTTTGAAGGGCGCGCCTTCGAGCTTGAGCTGCACGCGGTCAGGGCGGTTGCCCACATCGTCGGCGTCCTGCGCGCCCCAGCCCGCGTAGAAGGCGTAGCGCAGGGTTTGACGCGTGCTGGGGTCGGTGATTTCCAGGCGGTAGCGGCCCCAGCGCACCGGCAGCGCCAGGGTGCTGCGCTTGTCCAGCTTGATTTGGCGCGCCTCCACCAGCTCGTCGTGGGAGTTGAAGCCCGAATTCCAGCCCCGCCCGTCGTCATAGCGCCAGTACCACTGGCGCTCTTCGTTGATGAGCTTGAGCTGCAAATCGGCCGCAGGTTTGAAGCGGCCGGCCGCATCCACGCGCGTGAGCTCGAACTGGGCCAGGCTGCCCTCCTGCACCACATGGCGGTCAAACAGCGGGCGAATGGCCAGCAGCTGCTCGGCCGGCCACCAGCTGCGCTCCAGCGAGCGCACCACCGGCCGCCCGCCACTCTCCAGCAGCGAGACGCTGGTGCGCAGCAGCATGGGCGAGCGGCGCTCGGCCAGCTCGGGCGTGAAGCTCAAGCTGCTGCGGCCCTGCTCGTCGAGCTGCACCTCGCCCGCGTCAGTGCGCTTTTTGGCGTTGTCGTCGGCGAAGTCGCCAAAGATAAAGCCCGGCAGCTGGCGCGCCAGGGGGTTGGTCTGGCGCTCGGTGTGGAGGCTGGCCAGCACGCGGTTGCCTGCTGCCGGGGCGCCGTAGAGGTAGTCGCCCTGCACGGCCACGTTCAGCTCGCCCGCGCCGAGCATCACGGCCTCGGGCGCGGTGAGCTGCAGCTTCAGGCGTTCGGGCAAAAACTCCTCCACCTGGAAGCTCCACTGCGCATCGGGCTGCTTGGCCGCGGGGTCCACGCGCGCCTGCAGCAGCCAGCGTCCGGTGGGCGCATCGGCGGGCAGGTTCAAGGTCTCCTGGTAGTAGCCCGTGCCGCTGGCGTGCGGGCGCGCCAGCAGGGTTTGGGCATTGCTGCCGTCGGGCTTTTTGAGGTTCAGCGTCAGGGGCAAGGGCTTGGCCCAGGCGCGCCCGTCGGCATCGCGGCCCAGCACCGACACCTGCAGGCGCTCGCCCGGGCGGTACAGGTCGCGCCCGGCGTAGACAAAGAGCTTGTTGTTGCGCGAGGGGTGGCCCACGGCGTCGAACTCCGAGAGGTCCAGCGCCGCGTCGCGCAGCGACAGCACCGACATCTCTTTGTCGCCACGCCGCGCCAGCACCACGCGGGCCTGGTCCAGCTTTTGCGTGAACACGCCATGGCCCTGGCCATCGCTCTTGACTTGCTGCAGCGCCTTGCCCGCTGCGTCCACCAGGGTCAGCTCGATGCCCGACAGCGCCGTGCCCTGCTTGAGCGAGGTGGCAAACACATCCAGCTGCGCCGCATGGCGCCGCAGGTGCAGGCCGATGTCGGTCACGTAGAAGTGCGTCACTTGGTAGTCCCAGCCAAAACGGCCCGGGGCGTTCATCACCGCCACATAGATGCCGGGCTCTTGCAGCGGTGCAATGCGCTCCACCGGCAGGAAGGACACATTGCGGCGGTTGGGCCGCTCATCGGTGCTGAAGCGCCCGATGTAGACGCTGTCGGCCATGGCGCGCAGCTCGTCCAGCACATAGGCCGGTGTGCTGCCCTTGAGGCGTCGGCCGGGGTCCTCGTAGTGGTAGCCGCCCTCCTCCTCATCGCCCTCGCCCGCATGGCTTGAGCCCGAGGCTTGGCGCTGGCCGCCCACTTGGTCCAGGAACTCGCTCAGACGCTCGGGCCGGATGCGCAGGAACTGCACATCCACCTCCGGCGTGTTCACCGTCACCACGGGCAAGCCGCCATTGATCTCGGCGGGCAACACCGTGCCACGGCTGGCGAAGTAGTAGGCATCGGGCATGGCCTCGCTCAAGGCCTCGCACTGCTGCGGCGTGGCCAGCGTGGCACCCGCGCGCGCAGCCAGCGCTGCATCCAGCTTCACGCGGAACTTGCGCTCGGGTTTGACGTAGGGCAGGTAGAGCACGCGGGGGTTGTCCCCCAACACCCAGCGCCCCGCCAGGGGCTGCGCTTGCTCTGGCCGCTCATCGGGCCCCGACTCGCTGGCGCTCAAGAGCCGGGCAAAGTCCTGGTCACGCGCCAGCGGCTGGGTGAAGCTCACCGCCAAAGCGGGCGCGCCATCAAACATGCGCGGCTTGCAGTCCACCAGCGCAAACGCTGCCGCACTGCCCTCCTCGCCCTCACCGGTCACCTGCCCCGGCCCCTGCTTCCAGCCCCACCAGCCACCCGCCAGCAAAGCCGCAGCCACCCCCAAAGCGCCTACCGCCTTGAGACCCTTGTTCCAAGCGCCCATCACTGTGTCCCTCCCCCCGCAGTTCCCGCAGGATCAGGGCAGTTTAGAGGGCGGGTTAGTTTGAAATGCGCGACACACCCTTGTTTCGAGGCTGCCTTTGACCTCGAAATTGGTCCCAAAGCCCAGGAGCCAGCCACAGGGATACCGGGCCGACAAAAACCGCAAAACACAGACCCCACACCAAACTACCCGTCAGGGCAAGACCTGCAAAAAACAACAGCAACTCCACCGCTGCGCAAATCAACACCACCTTCATGCGCGGAGAACCACCTGTGAGCCCATCTATTCCAGGGCCTTGTTTTGCGCCCACTGCAGGGCTTGCTGCGGGGTCAGGATGCACACACCTGCCGCACCGCCCGCTCCCACCCGGCCATGAGGGCGGCGGCTTGGTCGCGGGGCATTTGGGGGTGGAACACGCGTTCGGCTTGCCAGTGGGTGGCGATTTCGTCGAGGTTGCGGTAGAGGCCGCTGGTGAGGCCAGCGAGGTAGGCGGCGCCCAGGGCTGTGGTTTCGGTCACGCGCGGGCGCACCACCGCAATGCCCAGCAAGTCGGCCTGGAATTGCATGAGCAAGTCGTTGACGCAGGCGCCGCCGTCCACGCGCAACTCGGTCACGGTGCCCGCGCTCATGGCTTGCAACAGAGCGGCGCTTTGGAAGGCGATGCTCTCCAGCGCGGCGCGGGCGATGTGGGCCATGGTGCTGCCGCGCGTGAGGCCCACGATGGCGCCGCGCGCCTCGGGCTTCCAGTAGGGGGCGCCCAAGCCGGTGAAGGCAGGCACCAGCAGCACGCCGCCGCTATCGGGCACGCTTTGCGCCAGGGCTTGCACTTCGGCGCTGCTGTCGATGGCGTGCAGCCCGTCGCGCAGCCACTGCACCACGGCGCCGCCGATGAACACGCTGCCTTCCAGCGCGAACTCGGGCGTGGGCCCGGTTTGGGCGGCGCTGGTGGTGATGAGGCCGCTGGCCGAGCTGTGGAACTGCTGGCCCGTGTGCATGAGCATGAAGCAGCCCGTGCCGTAGGTGTTCTTGGCCATGCCCGCCTTGAAGCAGGCTTGGCCAAACAGTGCGCTTTGCTGGTCCCCGGCCATGCCGCCGATGAGGATGGGCGCACCCAGGTGCTCGGCGGCCACACGGCCAAAGTCGTGCGCTGAGGGGTGGACGCTGGGCAGCAGCGAGGCGGGAATGTCCAGCAGCGCCAGCAGCTCGGTGTCCCATCGGTTGTCATGCACGTTGAAGAGCATGGTGCGCGCGGCGTTGCTCACATCGGTGGCGTGCACCTCGCCGCGGGTCAGGCGCCAGAGCAGCCAGCTGTCCACGGTGCCAAAGGCCAGCTCGCCGCGCTCGGCCTGGGCGCGCGCGCCGGGCACGTGCTCCAGCAGCCATTGCAGCTTGGTGGCGGAAAAGTAGGCATCAATCACCAGCCCGGTTTTGCCTTGCACCAGCGCGCCGTGGCCCTGCTCGCGCAGCTGCGCGCAGCGCGGCTCGGCACGGCGGTCTTGCCAGACGATGGCGTTGTGCAGCGGCTGCCCCGTCTTGCGGTTCCACAGCACGGTGGTTTCGCGCTGGTTGGTGATGCCCACGGCCTTGATGTCGGCGGCCTTGAGCTGCGCTTTGGCCAGGGCCTCGCGCGCGGTGGCGAGCTGGGTGTCCCAGATCTCCAGCGCGTCGTGCTCCACCCAGCCGGGCTGGGGGTAGATCTGGCGGAACTCGCGCTGGGCCATGGCGGCAATGCGGCCCTGGGCATCAAACACGATGGCACGCGAGCTGGAGGTGCCTTGGTCCAGGGCAAGCAAATAGGTCATGGGGCGGGCCTCCGTGGGGTGGGTGCATCAGGGCGCGAGCAGCAGCTCCACGCCGGCTTCGGCCAGCAGGGCTGGAAAGGGGTCAGGCGGTGCGGCGTCGGTGCAGATGAGGTCGATCTGCGGCAGGCGCGCCACCTCGGCCATGGCCGGGCGGTTGAACTTGCTGTGGTCTGCGGCCAGCCAGACCTCGCGCGAGTGTTCGACGATGGTGCGCGCCACCATCACCTCGCGGTAGTCGAAGTCGCGCAAGCTGCCATCGCTTTCAATGCCGGAAATGCCGATCAGGCCGATGTCCACCTTGAACTGGCGGATGAAGTCCACCGCCGCCTCGCCCACCACGCCACGATCGCGGTGGCGCACCGTGCCGCCCACCATCACCAGCTCGCAGTCGGGGTTGTCGGCCAGGATGCTGGCCACGTTCAGGTTGTTGGTGATGACGCGCAGCCCCTTGTGTTGCAGCAGCGCGCGCGCCACGGCCTCGGTGGTGGTGCCCAGGTTGAGGATGAGCGAGCAACCGCTGGGAATGCGCTGGGCCACGGCGCGGGCAATGCGGGCCTTGGCCTCGGCTTGCAGGGCCTGGCGCTGGCGGTAGGCAATGTTCTCGGTGGTGCTGGCGGGCACGCGCACACCGCCGTGAAAGCGCGCCACCAGGCCAGCCTCGGCCAGCCGCTGCACATCGCGGCGCACGGTCTGCAGCGTCACGCCAAAGCGCTCGGCCAGGGCCTCCACGCTGACCGTGCCCCGGGCTCTGACCTCTTGCAGCAACTCGTTTTGACGGGGGTGGCTGGGCATCATGGCGGACAGCTTCAGGCGCCACGGGGGCACCGGGTTGGGACGCCCAAGAGCCTAAAACGAAGCAAAACGAAGCATCAGACGGGTATACCCCAGCGCACATCGCGCACTAACGCGTTAAAACGAAAAAGGAAGCACAGGTTCGCGAACCTCGAAAGTTCGCCCCCAACCGAGGTCGGCCAATTGCACCCACACCCGCACGCCAGCCCCAACGCCGCCAGCCCTGCAGCGCCGCATGCGCCGCATGCGCCGCCTTGGGACGTGCTGGTGGTGGGCGGCGGCATCAACGGCGTGGGCATTTGCCGCGACTTGGCCGGGCGGGGCTGGAAGGTGCTGCTGGCCGAGGCCTCGGACCTGGCGGCGCAGACCTCCTCATCCTCCACCAAGCTCATCCACGGGGGCTTGCGTTACTTGGAGCATTACGAGTTCGCCCTGGTGCGCAAGGCCTTGCAGGAGCGCGAGGTGCTGCTCAAAAGCGCCCCGCACCTGATGTGGCCGCTGCGCTTTGTGCTGCCGCACGACCCCAGCATGCGCCCGGCGTGGATGATCCGCGCGGGCCTCTTCCTCTACGACCACCTGGCGCGGCGCGAGGTGCTGCCGGGCTCCCGCAGCGTGGTGCTGGCGGGCTCGGCGCTGGGCCAGCCGCTCAAGCCCAGCTACCGGCGCGGCTTTGTGTACTCCGACGGCTGGGTGGACGACGCCCGCCTGGTGCTGGCCAACGCCATGGATGCGCTCGAGCGCGGCGCCGAGCTGCTCACGCGCAGCCCCGTCACCGCCGTGCAGCGCCAAACCGCGGCCCAGGGCGGCGGCTGGCTGGCCACGCTGCAGACCCCGCAAGGCCCACGCCAGGTGCATGCGCGCGCGCTGGTCAATGCCGCAGGCCCCTGGGCCGAGAGCTTTTTGCGCGAGGTGGCACGGCCCGCGCAGGGCGAGGCCCTGGCCACCAAGCACCTGCGCCTGGTCAAAGGCAGCCACATCGTGGTGCCGCGCCGCTTCACGCACGACCACGCCTACATCTTCCAAAACCCCGACAAGCGCATCATCTTCGCCATCCCCTACGAGCAGCGCTTCACCCTGATTGGCACCACCGATGTGGAACTGGCCCCGGCGGCACTGGCCGGGCTGAACCGCGCGGCCATTGATGAGCAGGAGATTGCCTACCTGTGCGAGCAGGCCAGCCGCTACTTCGCCCAGCCCCTGCAGCGCGAGGAGGTGTGCTGGAGCTACGCCGGTGTGCGCCCGCTGCTGGACGATGTCTCGGGCGACCCCTCGGCCGTCACGCGCGACTACCTGCTGGAAACCCATGCCGACGGCGCCCCGCTGCTGACGGTGTGGGGCGGCAAGATCACCACCTATCGCAAGCTGGCCGAAGAAGCCGCCGACAAACTCAGCGCCCTGCTGGGCCAAGCCCGTGCACCCTGGACCCTGGGCGCCCACCTGCCCGGCGGCGACCTGCGTGAGTGGATAGGCCCGCCCGAGCGGCCCGACCGCGACTTTGAACGCCTGCAAAACGCCGTGCAGCGCCGCCATGGTTGGCTCCCCCCGGCCCTGACACAGCGCCTGTGCCGCGCCTACGGTGCGCGCGTGGAGCGCGTGCTGGGCCAGGCAGGCAGCGCCCGCGCGCTGGGTGCCGAGGTGGCGCCGGGGCTTTACGAAGCCGAGCTGCAGCACCTGCAGCGCGAGGAATGGGCCTTCAGCGCCGAGGACGTGCTGTGGCGCCGCTCCAAGCTCGGCCTGCACTACAGCGCTGAGCAGCGCCAGGCCGTGGCCGATTGGCTGGCCCAGAACCCCGCTTGAAGCCAGGAGACCCGCGACCATGCAACTCAGCCTGCAAGCCCTCAGCCACCGGGTGGGTGCGGCCCAGCACCTCTACCCGCTGGACCTGACGCTGCAAGCCGGGGCCGTGAGCGTGCTGTTGGGTGCCACCCAGGCGGGCAAGACCACGCTCATGCGCCTCATGGCCGGGCTGGACAAACCCAGCGCCGGGCGTGTGCTGGTGGACGGGCAAGACGTCACCGGCCTGCCCGTGCGCCAGCGCAATGTCGCCATGGTCTACCAGCAGTTCATCAACTACCCGTCCATGACGGTGCGCGACAACATTGCCTCGCCGCTGAAGCTGCACCGCACCAGCGCGGGCGGCCTGCCGCGCGGCTTGAGCATCGACCAACAGGTGGACGCGCTGGCCCAGAAGCTGCACATCGAGATGCACCTCGACAAGCTGCCCGCCCAGCTCTCGGGCGGCCAGCAACAGCGCGTGGCCCTGGCGCGCGCGCTGGCCAAAGGCGCACCCCTGATGCTGCTGGACGAGCCGCTGGTGAACCTGGACTACAAGCTGCGCGAAGAGCTGCGCGAGGAACTCAGCCAGCTCTTTGCCAGTGGCGACGCCACCGTGGTCTACGCCACCACCGAGCCCGCCGAAGCCCTGCAGCTGGGCGGCTACACCGCCGTGATGGACGCGGGCGAGCTGCTGCAGTACGGCCCCACGGCCGAGGTCTACCACCGCCCGGCCTCGCTGCGCGTGGCACGCGCCTTCAGCGACCCGCCCATGAACCTGCTGCCCGCTCTGGGCCAAGGCCAGGGCCTGCGCCTGAACTCCGGCCTGGTGCTGGCGCTGGGCCAGGCCCTGCCCCAGGCGCTGCAAGGGCCGCTGACCCTGGGCCTGCGCGCCCACGCCCTGCGGCTTGAGGGCGGCGGCGCGGGCGAGCTGGCCTTGCAAGGGCGCGTGGAGCTGGCCGAGATTTCGGGCTCCGACACCTTTGTGCACGTGCACTGCGCCGAGGGCGAGCTGGTGGCCCAGCTCAGCGGCGTGCACCACTTCGAGCTGGGTGCGGCGCTGAGCCTCTACGCCGACATTGCCCAAGCCTATGTGTTTGACGCCCACGGCGCGCTGCTGCTGGCGCCGCAACGCCGCGGAGGCTGAAGAGATGGCCTGCATCGACCTGGACCTGGCCCACGCCTACCGCCCCAAGCCCCAAAGCGAGGCCGACTACGCCCTGCTGCCGCTGAAGATGCGCTTTGAAGACGGCGGCGCCTACGCGCTGCTGGGCCCCTCGGGCTGCGGCAAGACCACGCTGCTGAACCTCATCTCCGGCTTGCTGCAGCCCTCGCAGGGGTCGGTGAGTTTTGATGGGCGCGACGTCACCGCGCAGTCGCCCCAGCAGCGCAACATCGCCCAGGTGTTCCAGTTCCCGGTCATCTACGACACCATGAGCGTGGCCGAGAACCTGGCCTTCCCGCTCAAGAACCGGGGCCTCACACGAGCGCGCATCCAAGCCCGCGTGGGGCAGATTGCCGAGATGCTGGAGCTCAGCGCCCAGCTCGACCAGCGCACCGCCGGGCTCACGGCCGATGCCAAGCAAAAAATCTCGCTGGGGCGCGGCCTGGTGCGCGAAGACGTGTCAGCCGTGCTGTTTGACGAGCCGCTCACCGTCATTGACCCGCACCTGAAGTGGCAGCTGCGGCGCAAGCTCAAGCAAATTCACCACGAGCTCAAGCTCACGCTCATCTACGTCACCCACGACCAGGTGGAGGCCCTGACGTTTGCCGACCAAACCGTGGTCATGTCGCGCGGCCGCGCGGTGCAAATGGGCACGGCCCACGCCCTCTTCGAGCAGCCCCAGCATGTGTTTGTGGGCCACTTCATCGGCTCGCCGGGCATGAATTTTTTGCCCGCCCGCTGCCCCCAGCCCGGCGTGCTGGCGCTGGCCGACCAAGAACTGCCCCTGCCGCCCCACGCCCCGCAGCAGCTGCTGCAAGCGGCGGGCGACTTCACCCTGGGCGTGCGCCCGGAGTATGTGCGCGTGAGCCCCAGCGCCCAGCCCGAGGCGCTGCGCGCGCAGGTGCTGCAGGTGCAAGACATTGGCACCTACTGGCTCTTGAGCGCCCGCGCGGGCGGGCAAACGCTCAAGGTGCGGCTGCCCGCGCAAAGCCAGCCGCCCGCGCCGGGCAGCGCCGTCTGGCTGCAGGTGCTGGGCCCCCACACCTGCTTTTACGGGCGCGACGAGCGCCTCATCAGCACCGCCGAGGCCCCCAGCACATGAGCACCAAACCCCTCAACCAAAAAGCCTGGTTTCTGGTGCTGCCGGTGTTCATCTGCGTGGCCTTCTCGGCCATCCTGCCGCTGATGACGGTGGTGAACTACTCGGTACAAGACATCATCTCGCCCGAGCGCCGCGTCTTCGTGGGCGTGGAGTGGTTTGCCGCCGTCATGCGCGACGAAGAGCTGCACGGCGCGCTGCTGCGCCAGCTGGGCTTTTCGGGCGCGGTGCTGGCGGTCGAAATTCCCCTGGGCATTGCCCTGGCCCTGTCCATGCCCGCCCAGGGCTGGAAGGCCTCGGCCGTGCTGGTGCTGGTGGCGCTGTCGCTGCTCATCCCCTGGAACGTGGTGGGCACCATCTGGCAAATCTACGGCCGCGCCGACATCGGCCTCCTGGGCGCCACGCTGCAGGCGCTGGGGGTGGACTACAACTACACCGGCAACGCCACCGACGCCTGGCTCACCGTGCTGGTGATGGATGTCTGGCACTGGACACCGCTGGTGGCACTGCTGTGCTTTGCGGGCCTGCGCTCCATTCCCGACGCCTACTACCAGGCCGCGCGCATTGACGGCGCCAGCAAGTTCGCCGTGTTCCGCTACATCCAGCTGCCCAAGCTGCGCGGCGTGCTCATGATTGCCGTGCTGCTGCGCTTCATGGACAGCTTCATGATCTACACCGAGCCCTTTGTGCTCACCGGCGGCGGCCCGGGCAATGCCACCACCTTTCTGAGCCAGTACCTGACGCAAAAAGCCGTGGGCCAGTTCGACCTGGGCCCGGCCGCCGCCTTCTCGCTGATTTACTTCCTCATCATCCTGCTGCTGTGCTTCATCCTCTACAACTGGATGCAGGCCCTGGGCAGCACCGACAGCGAGGCCCAGCATGGATGACCGCCGCTTCAAAAAGCGAACCCTCTTCCTGATCGCCTACCTGGTCTTTACGCTGCTGCCCATCTACTGGATGGTGAACATGAGCTTCAAGACCAACCAGGAAATCCTCTCGAGCTTCAGCTTCTTCCCCCAGCACCCCAGCTGGGACAACTACAAGACCATCTTCACCGACCCGTCCTGGTACTCGGGCTATATCAACAGCCTGATTTACGTGGCCATCAACACCGTCATCTCCGTCAGCGTGGCCCTGCCCGCGGCCTATGCCTTCAGCCGCTACAGCTTTTTGGGTGACAAGCATGTGTTCTTCTGGCTGCTGACCAACCGCATGACGCCGCCCGCGGTTTTTCTGCTGCCCTTCTTCCAGCTCTACACCACGCTGGGGCTGATGGACACGCACATCGCCGTGGCGCTGGCCCACCTGCTCTTCAACGTGCCACTGGCGGTGTGGATTCTGGAAGGCTTTATGAGCGGCATTCCGCGCGAAATCGACGAGACCGCCTACATCGACGGCTACAGCTTCCCGCGCTTTTTCCTCACCGTGTTTTTGCCGCTCATCAAAGCCGGGGTGGGCGTGGCGGCCTTCTTCTGCTTCATGTTCAGCTGGGTGGAGCTGCTGCTGGCGCGCACGCTCACCAGCGTCAACGCCAAGCCCATCGTCGCCACCATGACGCGCACCGTCAGCGCCTCGGGCATGGACTGGGCTACGCTGGCCGCCGCAGGCACGCTGACCATCGTGCCCGGCGCCATCGTGATTTGGTTTGTGCGGCACTACATCGCCAAGGGCTTTGCCATGGGGCGGGTATGACCCCACCTAGCGCCTGCCCGATGGTGTGCATTGGAGGAGTGAGGCATGTTTGACTGGATGGTTTGGACCACACCGGTGGCCGTGTTCTTCAGCGGCATCGCTCTGCTGCTCATAGGCATGACGGTGTGGGAGCTCAAGTCCCCCACCACGCTGCGCAAAGGTTTTTTGCCGCTCAAGACCACGCGCGGCGACCGGCTCTTCATCGGCTTGCTGGCGGCGGCCTACCTCAACCTGGCTTTTGTGGGCCTGGCCGGGCGCATGGCCGAGTGGCTCGCGCTGCAGAGCGAGCCCAGCGTGTGGTTCAGTTTCGCCGCGTCAGTGGCGCTCTTGGTGTTGATCATGCGAAAGGGCTGAAGCCCCGCTGCGGGCGGGCCCGTCTGCCTGATCCGGCCCTCCATTCCCCGGGGCCTTGTTGCGCTGTTCGGGGGGATATCTTGGTTCAATCAAGGAGACGAACGTGCAAGTCAGGAAAAGCAAATTCACCGCCGTTGCCAGCGCAGCCCTGCTGCTGAGCTTGGGCGTGGCGCACAGCGCCTGGGCGGGCGAGGCCGAGGCCAAGAAATGGATCGACGCCGAGTTCCAGCCCAGCACGCTGAGCAAAGAGCAGCAAATGGCCGAGCTGAAGTGGTTCATCGAGGCCGCCAAAAAGCTCAAGGCCCGCGGCGTGAAGGAAGTGGCCGTGGTGTCCGAAACCATCACCACCCACGAGTACGAAGCCAAAACCCTGGCCCGGGCCTTTGAGGACATCACCGGCATCAAGGTCAAGCACGACCTGATTCAGGAAGGCGACGTGGTCGAGAAGCTGCAGACCTCCATGCAGTCGGGCAAGAGCATTTACGACGGCTGGATCTCCGATTCCGACCTCATCGGCACCCACTACCGCTACGGCAAGGTCATGAACCTCACCGACTACATGGCCGGTGCGGGCAAGGAATTCACCAACCCGGGGCTGGACCTCAAGGACTTCATCGGCACCAGCTTCACCACCGCACCCGATGGCAAGCTCTACCAACTGCCTGACCAACAGTTCGCCAACCTCTATTGGTTCCGCGCCGACCTGTTCGAGCGCAAAGACCTGAAGGACAAGTTCAAAGCCAAGTACGGCTACGAGCTGGGCGTGCCGCTGAACTGGAGCGCCTACGAAGACATTGCCGAGTTCTTCACCAACGACGTGAAGCAAATCGACGGCAAGCCCATCTACGGCCACATGGACTACGGCAAGAAAGACCCCTCGCTGGGCTGGCGCTTCACCGACGCCTGGCTGTCCATGGCCGGTACGGCCGACAAGGGCATTCCCAACGGCATGCCGGTGGATGAGTGGGGCATACGCGTGGCAGCCGACAAGTGCACGCCCACCGGCGCCTCGGTGGCCCGCGGCGGCGCCACCAACTCGCCTGCCGCCGTCTACGCGCTGACCAAGTACGTGGACTGGATGAAGAAATACGCCCCCAAAGAAGCCACCGGCATGACCTTTGGCGAAGCCGGCCCCGTGCCCGCCCAGGGCCAGATTGCGCAGCAAATCTTCTGGTACACCGCCTTCACCGCCGACATGACCAAGCCCGGCCTGCCCGTGGTCAACGCCGACGGCACGCCCAAGTGGCGCATGGCCCCCGGCCCCAACGGCCCCTACTGGAAGCAAGGCATGCAAAACGGCTACCAGGATGTGGGCAGCTGGACCTTCTTCGCCAACCACGACGCCAACCGCACGGCCGCCGCCTGGCTCTACGCCCAGTTCATCACCGCCAAAACCACCAGCCTGAAAAAGAGCATCCAGGGCCTGACCTTCATCCGCGACAGCGACATCCGCAGCGACTACTTCACCAAAAACGCCGCCAAATACGGCGGCCTGGTCGAGTTCTACCGCAGCCCGGCGCGCGTGGCCTGGACCCCCACCGGCACCAACGTGCCCGACTACCCCAAGCTGGCCCAGCTCTGGTGGAAGAACGTGGCCCAGGCCGTGACCGGCGAGAAAACCCCGCAAGCCGCCATGGACAGCCTGGCCGAGGACATGGACCAAGTGCTGGCCCGCCTGGAACGCGCTGGCATGGCCAAGTGCGCGCCCAAGCTCAACAAGAAAGAAACCGCCGCCAAATGGCTCTCTGACAAAGGCGCCCCCTGGGCCAAACTGGCCAACGAAAAACCCAAGGGCGAAACCATTGCCTACGACAAACTGCTGGGCGCCTGGAAAGACGGCCGCGTGCGCTAAAGCCCCAGCCGCAGCACAGCCCCTACAAAGCGCCCTGAAGGATCAGGGCGCTTTTTGTTTGAGTGAGCCGTCCTTAAAATCGCGCCTTGTTTCTTGCCCAAGGCCTGTTCATGTCATTTGCTACGTTGGGCCTGTCGCCCGCCCTCATCCGCGCCGTGCGCGAACAGGGCTATCAAGCGCCCACGGCGATTCAGGCCGCCGCCATTCCCGTCATATTGCGTGGCCTCGATGTGTTGGGGCTGGCGCAGACCGGCTCCGGCAAGACTGCGGCCTTTGCCTTGCCGCTTTTGCAAAACCTGCTGCTGCAACGTGGCGCTGGCGTGCGCCAGACGCGCGCTTTGGTGCTGGTGCCAACGCGTGAATTGGCGGCGCAAATCGGCGAGGCGCTGCAGGTGCTGGCGCAGGACTTGCCAGTGCCGATCAAGGTGGTCACCGTCTACGGCGGTGTTTCCATCAACCCGCAGATGATGGCCTTGCGCGGCAACGCCGACATCGTGGTGGCCACGCCCGGGCGCCTGCTCGATCTGCTCGACCACAATGCCTTGCACCTGTCGGCCGTCAAGACGCTGGTCTTGGATGAGGCCGATCGCTTGCTCGATATGGGCTTTGCCGATGAGCTGCAAGAGGTTTTGGCGCTATGCCCCCAAGCACGCCAAAACCTGTTTTTCTCGGCCACATTTGCGCCAGCAGTGCAGGCGCTGGCCGAGGGGCTGCTGAACAACCCTGAACGCATCACGATTGCGGCCGAGCCCGAGTGCGCCGCCGCCATTCATCAGCGTTCGATTCAAGTGGATGAAAGCCGCCGCACGCCCTTGCTGCGCCATTTGCTGCAGACCGAAGGCTGGACGCGGGTGCTGGTGTTTGTGGCCAGCAAATACGCGACCGAACACGTGTCGGACAAACTCTGGAAGCAAGGCATCAATGCCGCGGCCTTGCACGGCGAATTGAGTCAGGGCGGGCGCACCAAGGTCTTGGCCGCGCTGAAGAGCTCAGAAATCCAAGTCCTGGTGGCCACCGATGTGGCGGCACGCGGCCTGGACATTCCAAACCTGCCCGTGGTGGTGAACTACGACCTGCCGCGCTCGACCGCCGACTACACCCACCGCATTGGCCGCGTGGGCCGGGCGGGCGAGCACGGCGTAGCCATCAGCTTTGTCAGCGGCCACAGCAGCAACGGAGAGGCGCACTTCCGGCTGATCGAAAAGCGCCAGGCGCAGCGGGTGGTGCGTGAGCAAATTGCCGGGTTCGAGCCCACCGATCTTGACGCCGCCCCGCCTGCCACCGGCGGCGTCAAAGGCCTGCGCAAGAGCAAGAAGGACAAGCTGCGCGAAGCGGCGGCGGCGGCAAAGGCCAAATCAGCCCTAGCCTGAGCAGCGCGGCATCGACGCCAAGCCGATGCTCTCGCCCAGCGTGGGGTGCGGGTGGATGGTTTTGCTGATGTCCACGGCGTCAGCGCCCATTTCGATGGCCAGGGCCAATGAGACCATGGCATGGATGCTGACGCGCAGATCGCGTCGCTCTACCGCAGCCACGCTGGCTGGGGCTGCACCGGCCACGGAGCCGGAAGCGCTGGCCTGTGTCGAGGGCAAATCGGTGTATGGGGAAATTGAGTAAGCAAGTGAACACAGGGGGCGCGGCTGCGCTCCCCTGTTTGCGGCATGGGCCGCAAGCACCTCCTAGAGGCGGGCGCTATGGGGAACTTACAGGCGGGTCGAGAAGGCCACTGCGACGGTGCGTGGCAGGGCCGGCGCGTATTCGCCCCAACTCTGGCTCATCACTGTCTTGTTGTTGAACAAGTTCTTGACCAAGATCACCACCTCAAAGCTCTTGTTGAGCTTGCCAAATCCCAGCGAGGCGTCCACCAGCACATTGGCCGGCACCCTGGAGTAGATGGACAAGGATCCATCCGAGAGGTAGCTGCTGGTGTAGGCCACATTGGCGCTGGAGCGCAGCACATGGTCGCTGCCAATGGGCAGGTTGTAATCGCCCCCGACATTGAAGCTGAACTTGGGGGCTCCGGCCATGGTGCGGCCACTCAAGTCTTTGCCCGCTGGCACCGCGACATTGCCTTCTTCGGCTGGGAATGCCGCGTTGGGGAACTTGGCGAACTTGGCCTCGTTGATGGCACCGGAGAAACGCAGCGTGGTGTTGGGCAGGCCGCTATAGAGGCCATCAAACTCCAGCCCATAGAGTTTGACGCGCGGCACATTGCCGGTGATGCCTGAGTAGATCGGGATGGCCTTGGGATCGGCAGCTTTCGCCTGCTCCGTGGCCTTGGTGTCAATGATGCGCACCCCTTGCTGGTAGTTGCTGACCTTGGACAGGAACACATCGGCATTGAGGATCAGTCGCCTGTTCAGCAGGGCCGACTTGAAACCGAGTTCAAAGCTATTGGTCTTCTCCGCCTCCACCGAATAGGGACTGCCGTTGAAGACCTGGGCAATGCCGGCCTTCTCGCCATGCTGGAAGGAGAAGTAGGTATTGATATCGCGGTCCAGCTTGTAGCTGGGGCTGATCAAAAGCGTCGGCTGGGTGGCTTTGTAAGGCGTGCCGTCTACCGGGTTCCAGAGCTGGCCCACGGCGTTTTTGCGGATGGTCTGAGCAAAATAGAGCTGCTTCTTCTGCTCCGGCGTGAGGGCAGACCAGCTGCTGGCATTGAAGTACTTCTTGGCCGCAAAATCGGCCTGCGCCTGACCCGTGGCCACAGCGGCAGTGTCGCGGTTGTCGGTGGTCAGGGCATAGCCGCCTGCGGGCACCAGGATGGCGCCGGCGGTACCCGCCACCACCACCCTGCCGTTGAGCACCCAGCGGTCGGCCGCGCCGTTGTTCCAGTAGGAATCAAAGCCACCGAGTTTGACGCCGTTCACGCTGGAGGGATTGAGCTCAGGCGCGCTGCCTTGGTCAATGATCTGGGTCTGGGTGGTGTTGCGGCGGTCTTCGCGGGTGACGCGGACACCGGTGGTCAATGTGAACTTGTCGCCCAAGTGCCAGTTGGCCTGAGCAAACACGGCCGCACTCTTGTTGCGAATGCTTTCCTGCCCGCCGGTACCGTTGAGGGCGCCACGCAGATTGGCCAGCGAGCTGAGCAGCAGATAACGGCCATTGCCATCGGCGTCCAGGGCCGCATATTGCGAGTCACTGGCCGAGAAAGCGCCCGCATCGTTGCCATAGCCCCGGTAGTTGGTGGCCTTATTTTTCACGCCCAGCAGGTAGATGCCGGTCTGGTAGTCCACCAAACCGCCCACCGCCGAGCTGAGCCGAACCTCCTGACTGAGCTGCTTGTAGTCGATGTAGAAGCCGCCGGAGTTGCGCCCAATGTCAAAGGGCGAGTTCTCGTCGTTGTAGGCGTTGAAGTGGTAGTCCTTGTAGGCGGTGATCGAGGTGATGCTGTGCTCGGGCAGCTTCCAGTTCAACTCGGCCGTGGCACCCCGGCTGCCGGTCACCAGTGGGCGCGCCCCGTCGCGGATGATATTGGTCTCAGCCAATTCGGGCGTGTAGGCTTTGTTGTCCTTGAACCAGCGCCTCTCATAACGCGACACCGACTGTGACACCGGCTCGCCATTCAGATAGGGCGTGGTGATGCGCTTTGGGAATACACGGCCATTGGTGGCCTCGCCAGCCCGGGGTTGCAGATCAAAAGCCAGCCTGGCGCTGAAATCAGGACTGGGGGTCAAGAGAAACTGTGCACGGCCTGAGACCCGGTCTTTGTTGGTGAAGGTCATGTCCGGATGGGCTCGGTTTCTGATATCGCCCTCGCCCCGGTTGACCGAGAAGGCAAAGCGGTAGGCCAGCAAATCGTCAATGATGGGCCCACCCACCGCGCCGGAGGCGAACAGGCCGTCGCGCTGGCGAAACTCAATCTTGTAGTCCGCCGTGGGCGTGAAAGAGGGGCGCTTGGTGGTGAAGATCACCGTGCCCACGCTGGTGTTCTTGCCCAGCAAGGTGCCCTGCGGGCCGCGGGTGACCTCCACGGAATCAATGTCCACAAAGTCAAAGCTGGAGGTCAGTGCGTTGTAGGCATAGTTGACACCGTCAACGATGATGCCCACGCTGGGATCTTGCGCCTCGGTCTGCCCGACCTTGCCGACCCCGCGAATCGAAATGCTGCTGGTGCGCTGATTGCCCAGATTCCATGACACATTGGCCGCCCGTTTGGTCAGGTCTTCAATGCCGTAGGCGCTGAGCCGGTCAATCTCAGCGCCCTGCACCACAGAGACCGACACTGGAACGTCCAGCAGTCTTTCGATGCGATTGCGGCTGCGCACTGTGATGCCCTCCAGTGCCAAGGTGCCAGCGGCCGGTGTGGCCACGCCGCTATTGCCGGCCTTGTCTTGCTCGGGGACCTTGTCTTGCTGGGGGCCCTTGTCGTCCTTGTTGGCCTGGTCCGTCGGCACCGCTTGAGTTGCAGGCACTGCTGGATTGGACTGTGCGTGGCTTGACAGGCTCAAGCAGGTGGCCAGGGCGGCGGCGGCCACCGGTCCGAGTGCTTGGGCTTGGATGGCCGGCAGGCGCAGGGCGCGCAAGGCGGCAGAAGTAGAAGAGGACTGAGCAGAGATTCGACGCACGAAGCACCCTTTTTGGTTGTCATTGGACAAATCAAATACGCCTGCATGCGGCCTGAATTGCGCATGAATTCGGAGAGGCCGAAATGCCAGCATCACCTCAGTCGTAAGCAGGAGTCGTGCCCAGAAGAAACGCGCATATGCATAGAAAGCAAAGGGCAAGAAAGTGCGGTGTTTTGCTGCCATTGGGGCCCAAACCTGCCAATGGCGTAGGCAGGCTTGCCCGCCCGCTGAGCGCGCAGCTGCTGCGCAATCGACAGCGCGCTGCGGGCTGTGTTTGAAAGCGTGCAGCGTGCGTCAAGGTTGCGGTTTTGAGGCCTTGTGCTTGGCGCGACGCGCATGGGCTGGCGGCCTACCGGCTGACGCCAGCGGGCCGTGCCTGGCTGGCCGGCATGGGCGACGCGCTCGAACAAGCGCGAGCGCGTCGCCAGGCTGCCGAGCCCCAAGCCGGCTGGGCTGCGGCGCCGCGGTCATCGGCCAAACCCTCATGAGCCGCCCCGCGCAAACCGGGCTGAGACTGATGCTCGCACGGGGGCTGATGCGCGCATGCCTGGCCCTCATGCCTAAAACACAGGCGCCCTGGGCGCAGGCCATGGCGGCCGAGCTTGAGGAGATCAGCGCCGCCGGGTCGGCCTGCAGCTTCGCCCTGGGTTGCCTGGGCCTAGCGCTGAAGCTGCGCCTCGGGTCGACCTAGGGATCCTCTGCATTAATCGCCCCCAGTCATGCGAGGCGTCGTCAGAGGCGAGTTGATCAAGATTTCTGCTTCATCGGCAGCGGCATTTGCCACATTTCGATGCGCATGAACCGCTGCGGCGGCCCCTTGGCAGTTTGCAGGCGCACTCATGCCTGCACCCCACCCAATTGGCGGCGCACCATCCACAGGTTGGACAGCGCAAACAGCGCGTGCAACTGCGCCGTGTTCTTGACCAGTCCGCGGTAGCGCACCTTTACATGCCCAAACTGGCGCTTGATCACCCGAAACGGGTGCTCCACCTTGTGACCTGCTCCCTCCCAGCCCTCCAGGCCCGCAAAGTCCCGAAACAGCGCCATGTCGTGCAGCGCCTCTTCTATCGCCGGGTCACTCAGGTTGAACCACTGCTGCATGAAATGAACCCGCAGCATCACCTCCACCGCAAACGGTGGCCGACCGCGCCGACCTTCGGGCATGTACGGGCTGATCAACGCCACCAGCTCATTCCATGGCACCACGCGATCCATCTCTTCGAGAAACACACGCCGGCGCGTGCGCTTGCTCGATTGCCCCAGGCCCAGACTCGTTTGCTTCATGCCCTCCATCGTCTCAGCGACTCAGCACGCGCGGTAGCTGATTTGCACGGGGTTAATGCAGAGGTTCCTTAGGTCCCAGGGTTCAATCTCCGCCGAACAGATCTCGGGTGTAAATCTTGTCGCTCACATCATCCAACTCGGGCACGCGGCGATTGGCCACGATGAGGTCGGCTTCGGCCTTGAAGCCAGTCAGGTCGCGCACCACACGCGAGCCGTAGAACTTATCATCCTTCAGCTCGGGTTCGTAGACGATGACCTCAATGCCTTTGGCCTTGATGCGCTTCATAATCCCTTGGATGCTGCTGGCCCGGAAGTTGTCGGAGCCGGCCTTCATGATCAGGCGGTGCACGCCAACAACCTTCGGCTTGCGGCGCACGATGTCCATGGCCACAAAGTCTTTGCGCGTAGTGTTGGCATTCACGATCGCCTCGATCATGTTCTGCGGCACATCGGCGTAATTGGCCAACAACTGCTTGGTGTCTTTGGGCAGGCAGTAGCCGCCATAGCCGAAGCTGGGGTTGTTGTAGTGGCTGCCAATGCGCGGATCCAGGCACACGCCGTCGATGATCTGGCGCGTATCCAGTCCGTGTGTGGCAGCGTAGGTATCCAGCTCGTTGAAGTAGGCCACGCGCATGGCCAAGTAGGTGTTGGCAAAGAGCTTGATCGCCTCGGCCTCCGTAGAGCCGGTAAGCTGGATCGGCACGCCCTGCTTGACGGCGCCTTCAGCCAGCAAGCGCGCAAAGGACTCGCCCCTGGCGCTTTGCTCGCCCACCACAATGCGAGAGGGATGCAGGTTGTCGTAGAGCGCCCGGCCCTCGCGCAGAAATTCTGGCGAGAACACGATGTTCTGCGTGTTGAGCTTCTGGCACAAGCCTGCAGTAAAGCCCACCGGCACCGTGGACTTGATGACCATCAAGGCATTCGAGTTGATGGCAAGCACATCACGCGCCACCGCCTCCACCGACTTGGTGTTGAAGTAATTGGTCTCGGGGTCGTAGTCGGTGGGCGTGGCAATCACCACGTAGTCTGCCCCCCGATACGCACGCTCCTTATCGAGCGTGAAGCGCAGGCTCAAGGCCTTGTTTCTCAAAAATTCTTGGATCTCAACATCGTGGATGGGGCTGATCTTGTCGTTCAGCATGTCCACCTTGGCCTGGTCAATGTCCAAGGCCACCACCTCGTTGTGCTGGGCCAGCAGCACCGAGATTGAAAGGCCAACATAACCTGTGCCTGCTACTGCGATTTTCATTTTTCCTCACCTGATTTGACGCTATATAAATTATTGGCTTTACCTGAGTGGTAGCACCGTAGACGCTGAGCGGGATCAGATCGCCTTAGCAGTTGATCAACCAGTCCCTGTAGCCAATGTCACCATGCACAAAAACATGGCGGCTGTTGCCCTGCATCGACGCCAGATTGGCCAAATTGCCTGCGTAAGTCAGCGCATCTAGATTGAGGACGGGTTCATCAGACTGGGCCAGCCAGTCCAACACAAAGTTGCTGCCGATAAAGCCGGCGCCGCCAGTGACTACGATTGACATAGAAAGCTAGGCCTCATTCAATGAAGGCAAAGTCGTTGACTTCTTCGGCGACCACTTCACTTGGGCGCACAAGAAAGCGTTCAACTCGCTCAATGAAAATAACATCAGGCTTGTAGAGATCTAACAATCTCTTTGACACATTACCTGTCCAAGATAGCATTACGTCACCAAACGCACGACCTACAAAAGGCATCAGTGCAGAGCCAAAAGAATCTCTTATGAAGAGAATCTTCCGAGGGTGCAAGACTGACGCATCGACCGCATGTATCTGAGAGCCTGAATTATTCAAACCATTTGTTTGCCGCACCTTCGGGCCTCTAATCTTGGCTGTCTTCTTTGGTTCAACGCACAACGCCCCCATTTTCGAGACCAAATCCCCATGCTCCATCCGATCCGCCCAGCCCGCTCTCTCAATTTCCAATTCAAGCGCCTTGACTTCCTCTGGATAATCAGTCTCAAATAACTCCCTAAAGGCTAACCAAGCCCCGTAAGTTGACCAGTGGGTGTCCCCCTTAGGGAATGCCCCTGAATAACGAGCATCAGTGAGGGCATGGATGGGATATCGGTATCGCCTACCAAATCCTTTCCACGATCTAGATAGTGCGGCCTCTACTTCAAACAATGGCCGGGACTGCGAAATATCAAGAAATGGAGAGACCTCATCTCGGTAGATACATTCCTTGTTCGGCACAACCATTAGAAAACATCGAACCCCTGTCGATTCGATCTCATTAAGCCCATGGCCGAACCGCTCCCACCTGTCTCCAAAATCTGAACCAAGCTTGGCCTCACCTCGCATCTGCTCATGTGACCTATTGGAGTCGTTTGCGAGGAACAACCAGTCATCCTTTCCGACGATTACTTGTGCCATCGATTCTGGCGACGGAAAGACAGTTCTGACTGGGGAGTTCTGAAGATGTTTACCGCTACCAGTTGTGACCACCTCAACTCGAACGGCAGTGAGTGGATTAACTTCCAAATCTAGCGCAAATGAAAACCGTCCCCCTGAACTTCCTCCAGACTCCGATGAGTCAGGCTTGACCTCCCCTACTTTCTTGCCGTCAAGGAAGATTGAAAGCGTGGAGTCCGCACCCTCCAATGGCAACCTAGCCCACCCTGAAATCCTTTCAGCCGAATAAAACTCCAGTAAGCCAATCATAATTTTTCCAGTCAGATTAAAACAAGTCCCACGGCGCGTCCACGTAGCCCAACCTGTCTCTCACCTCTGGTTCCCATTGGTTTCTCTTGAAGATGTAGGTGAACTCCTTAGTCTTTTCTCCCGAATCTCTCATGCCGTCGGTGGAGCGTTGCAACTTGTGGTAAATGATAGATTGCGGAACATGAAATATCTTCATGTTCAAAATATGACGTACATAATCGCACAGCAACCTGTCAGACCTGTAGTGCCGCCCGAACTCAGCATCAAGTAAACCAGTACGATCTAAAACACTACGCTTTATGTAGACGCAGAAAAATGGCGCAAATGAGATCTCTAACGGGCCGCCATTGAAAAATAGAGGGACCTTCAAGATATTCTTGTGATGCGCTGAAATATTTACATCACACTCGAAATTCCCATCGGCATGTGGAACGTGATCACCAATTGTCTTCGTCCCTCCAGGCAAAACTTGTGCAGGCACTGCCAAACCGCACTCGTTAGAGCTTAGAGCAAAGTCCTGAAGATGCTCAAGTGCACCAGCCGAAACTACAGCATCGTTATTGAGAAGAACGATGTCTGCTTCGGCCGGCGCACAAGCAATACCCTGGTTCACAGCATATGTGAATCCATAATTGAATGAATTTTCAATTAGTGTGATCTGCCCCGCCTCCTGCAGCTTGCGAAGGGACTCGACAACCGGAGCCTCCGATGCATTATCGACAACAATTATCTCGCACCAACTTGATATACCCTGAGAAGTGATTGAATCGATGCACTCCAAAATATCTTCAAGCGCCTGATAGCTGGGGATAATTATCGCTACCTTTCGACGCACCACATCTGGCGCATCTATTTTATTTTTCTCGCGTTTTTTGGCACGGGCGCTCGTTTTTTCTCGCACTACATTAATGTGCGCAATGTGCGTTGGGTCGTTGGTAATCGCATTTGGCGCCTTATCGTAATAGTAATTACTTAATAGCACGGGAATTGAATACAACCCACCAAATTCAGATATCCTCAATATCAAATCCCAATCAACATATCTCCTTAGCGCCTCATCAAAACCACCAAGCCTCTCAAAAACCTCGCGCCGATGCCCAAACGCATTCATGTCGACGTAATTTCTGTTTTTGAGCAGAGATATATTTACAGACCCAAACCGCGCTGCAAACGGCTCGGGCTGATCACCTCTATACAACAGTTGCCCACTGCATACCGCATCCGCCGTTGGCAGAGCGTCAAATGCACCAACCATGGCGGCCAAATATTCCTTACGCCAGGTATTGTCAGAATCCAAATAAAATATGTATTCGCCTATAGATTGCTGAACCGCAATATTTCTAGCTCTGGAAACTCCTCCGCACTCAGGCAAGATGTGCAACTTTATTCGAGTATCATCTATTCCCTTAACAACGGATACCGATTCATCCGAACTACCATCATCAACGATAATTAGTTCAAAATTCCCATACGTCTGATCGAGTACCGACTGAATTGCCCACGCAACGGTAGTCTGCCGGTTATGCATTGGCATAACGACAGATACCAGCGGCTTTTGTGATTTTTCTGCCCTAGAACAAAGGGACCTAGTAACATTCTCCATGAATGCAAAGCAGCGTTTATCTTCTTCGCGAAATGGCGCACTTATAAGTGGCGACAGCATCGATTGACACATGAAGCCTTGAAAGTCGGAGAACGCCCTCTCCTGCCGCCAAGTAAAGTTCGCCGATGCGATTGAGGCGCTAGTTGCCTCATCGATTAACTCTACTTTATGCGCCCGCCCATCGATCATCGATATAGGCGGCACAAATTCGAACGCATGCTTTCCTGAATTTATATTATTCTTCTTTAGATCCGCCCGATATATATTGGCATCGACAAGAAACACCTCTCCATCAATGACCAGCTTAGCCCTTCTAGGCGCTTCGTCACCTATCAGCGCCAGCCACCCCTTAACAAATGTTTCGTTATTTTTTTGAGTGTTTAATGCACCTTTTAGCGCTGCCGGCTTTGCTGCAGCAACTTTGACTTCAGCCTTTGCCAGAGGCTTGGGCACGGTGTTCGCTTCGATAGATGTCTTTACAACCTTCGACTTGATCGGATTTGCAACCGATACATATCTTCGGCCTTCTGATTTTCCGTGAACCAAGTAGTGCAAGAGCGGGTTGAAATTCTCCATCCGTACGTCTGGGTATCGGCGCCAGTATTCATCCCCATCAAAATGCAATGATGGCTGACAACCCTCGGTATATCCAACTGTCAAGTAGTGGAGAGCTTGCTCTACTTCTATTGAATATGTCTTTTTATACCAGTCCGCATCAAAGAGCTCGGAACCCTTGATTTTTGCCAAATATGCGTCCGACACCATCATGCCCCCTTCGTTTCCAGAGCTTCTTTATTTCTTGCGCGAAGAATGGAAACTTCCTTTCTTCGCTTGACCAACTCATCTTGAGCGGCACTAAGCTTCCATCGGTTCTCTGCCCCTTCACCGAGTAACGAGAATAAGTCCCGCGCATCTTGAAGGGCTTGTTTTGTTCCACAAATCTTCCGCAATTCTTGGAACTCAGATCGATGCTTGGTTTCCTTCCCAACAAGCACTACGGCTAGCCCGTGCCCGTGAATAAATTCAAACGATTTGTATTTTTTCGATATCTCAGAATAGAATTTATGCACGCCAAAGTTCTTTTCTCTAACATTTGTATCATGCATTATGACCACTGCTGACTCTGACAATTTTGGAAACCAATTTTCAAAGTCTTTTGACACTGACTCATATGAATGATGTCCATCGAGATGCAGTAGATCGACACTTGAATCTTCGAAACCACTCACTGCAGCCTCAAAGTCGCTCCGAATGAGACTGGAGAAGGCCCTATAGTTTTCGTCGTTGTACTTTCTAACTGACTCATATACAGACTCGTCATAGAAACCAGCTTGCGAATCCCCCTTCCAACTGTCAATCGCGTAGCAAGCACATTGGATTTCCAGGTCAGCCACAGATTGGCAGGCCGAGAAGTATGAGACCCCGAAGTGGGTACCAAGCTCTACGAAGTTCTTCGGCCTGATTACTGAAACCAGCCACAACATAAATGGCACATGAGCATGCCAGGCAGATGGCGCAGAATATTTTGGTCTACGGAATATATTTCCACTTATCTGCAATTGATTGACTTTCATTTTCATCCTCACAATCTAAAAATAAATCTATCAGACCTAAGCTGACAAAAAAGACGCGGCAAATCAAATTAGTACAAGAGGCCTTTCTGCGCACCCGACCAGCCACTCAACCGTGGAGACCGCGCATCATCGCCCGTAAAGTGCCTGGGATACCTTTGCAAGATCTGGTCCCGCTCATGCTCCGCGCTTTTGCTTGCGCTCGTTCATGAAGTCAAACCCGAGTGATTTGGATTCGTGGTGCACCATGCTTAGCAGGTGCACATTTCGCACGGCCAGGCCCAGCTCGCGCACGCGGATGCACCAGTCCACATCGATGGAGGTGCCGCCCAAGGTATGGGTGAGCTGGGAGTTGGCGCCCATGCGCACGCACGGGCGTCAGCGCAGGCGCGCTTTGACCTGACCACAGGTGTTGCGGCGCCAATGCTGCATTGATGACGAAGTCTGAGTCCGTGCCGAGGATCAGATTGCTGGCGATGATGCCGACTGGGCATCCAGAAAACTTGATTACTGCCATGACAGAGGCGGAAAAGCACTAGCACCCAGCGCGCCACGCAGCTAGGTATTTATCTTCCTATGAAATTGTTTTTATGTGACGTATGGCGCCGGGGCTGGATGATAGAGGCGGTTGTAACGCCTTTGGCGCAAGCAAAAGGTGACTGAGCACCAGAAAATCGGGGGCGGCCGTCACAGAGCGGACTCCGCCCATTGCTAATCTTTGAAGATAGGGGCAGGAACGTAACGATGACAAGGTGTAGTGTGTCTGCTGGGATTGAGATGCCCTATTGGCGCGCAGACATTGGTTGGCTCAAGGGAAGGCAACGCTTGTGCGGCCTGCGGACGAGACCGGTAAATCGGTGTCGCGGTTGGCGATTTCCGCAGGCGAATCGGTGGTGCCATTGGTCTTGCCCCCGCATCACCGAACACGGTATTTGCGGGGGCAATACAAACGTCCACGGATCAGACTCCGTCAAAACGACAGGTAGGCTGGCTTACTTGCGCGCCGGCGGCACATCCGTGCAGGAGCCATGCGCCACTTCCGCCGCCATGCCGATGCTTTCGCCCAGCGTGGGGTGGGGGTGGATGGTCTTGCCGATGTCGACCGCGTCAGCGCCCATTTCGATGGCCAGGGCGATCTCGCCGATCATGTCGCCCGCATGGGTGCCGACGATGCCGCCGCCCAGGATCTTGCCGTGGCCGTGGGCTTCGGGGCTGTCGTCAAACAGCAGCTTGGTGAAGCCTTCGTCGCGGCCGTTGGCAATGGCGCGGCCCGATGCAGCCCAGGGGAAGAGGCCCTTCTTGACCTTGATGCCTTGGGCCTTGGCCTGCTCTTCGGTCAAGCCCACCCAGGCCACTTCGGGGTCGGTGTAGGCCACGCTCGGAATCACGCGGGCATCGAACTGGGCTTTGGCGAGTTTGGCGTCGCCCAGCAGTTCGCCCGCAATCACTTCAGCGGCCACATGGGCTTCGTGCACGGCTTTGTGCGCCAGCATGGGCTGGCCCACGATGTCGCCAATGGCGAAGATGTGCGCAGCGCTGGTGCGCATTTGCACGTCCACGTTGATAAAGCCGCGGTCGGTCACGGCCACACCAGCGTTTTCAGCACCGAGCTTCTTGCCGTTGGGCGTGCGGCCCACGGCTTGCAGCACGAGGTCGTACACGCCCTCGCTCTTCGTGCCATCCAGGCCTTCGAACTGCACCTTGATGCCCTCGGGCGTGGCCTCGGCACCCACCGTTTTGGTCTTCAACATGATGTTGTCGAAGCGGTGCTTGTTCATCTTTTCCCAGACCTTGACCAGGTCGCGGTCGGCGCCTTGCATGAGGCCGTCCATCATCTCCACCACATCCAGGCGTGCGCCCAGCGTGGAGTAGACGGTGCCCATTTCCAGGCCGATGATGCCGCCGCCGATGATGAGCATCTTCTTGGGCACAGCCTTGAGGGCCAGGGCGCCGGTGCTGTCAACGATGCGATCGTCCTGCGGCAGGAAGGGTAGGCGCACGGCTTGGGAGCCTGCGGCAATGATGGCGCGCTTGAAGGCCACCACTTGCTTGGCGCCGCTGCGCTGGGTGCCCTCGCCTTCGGTGGCTTCCACCGCCAGGTGGTTGGCGCCCACGAACTGGCCCACGCCGCGCAGCACGGTGACTTTGCGCATCTTGGCCATGGCCGCCAGCCCGCCGGTGAGCTTGCCGATGACTTTTTCTTTGTGCCCGCGCAGCTTGTCGATGTTGACGGCCGGGGCGCCGAAGTCCACGCCCAGATCAGCCATGTGGCTGACTTCGTCCATCACCGCAGCCACGTGCAGCAAGGCCTTGGAGGGGATGCAACCCACGTTCAGGCACACGCCACCCAGCGTGGCGTAGCGCTCGACCACCACCACTTTGAGGCCGAGGTCAGCCGCGCGGAAGGCCGCTGAGTAGCCGCCGGGGCCACCGCCCAGCACCAGCACGTCGCACTCCACATCGGCGCTGCCCGCAAAGCTGCTGGCCACCGGTGCCGGTGCCGGAGCAGCCACCGGTGCGGCCTGCGCAGCAGCAGGTGCGGGAGCGGAAGGTGCAGCGGCTTGCGCCGCGCCTTCGGCTTGCAGCACCAGCAGCAGCGTGCCTTGGTTGACCTTGTCGCCCAGGGCCACTTTGAGCTCTTGCACCACGCCAGCGTGGCTGGAGGGGATTTCCATCGAAGCCTTGTCGCTCTCGACGGTGATCAGGCTTTGATCCACGGCGACGCGGTCGCCGGGTTTGACCAGCAGCTCGATGATGGCGACGTCTTTGAAGTCGCCAATGTCCGGAACCTTGACTTCTACCAATGCCATGTCAGGTTCTCCTGGGTCACAGCGCGATGCGGCGGAAGTCCGCCAGCAGCGACGCAAAGTACACGTTGAAGCGCGCAGCCGCAGCGCCGTCGATGACGCGGTGGTCCCACGACAGCGACAGCGGCAGCATCAGGCGCGGCGCGAACTGCTTGCCGTCCCACTTGGGCTCGATCTGGCTCTTGCACACACCCATGATGGCCACTTCCGGGGCGTTGATGATGGGCGTGAAATAGCGCCCACCAATGCCGCCCAGCGAGGAGATGCTGAAGCAGCCGCCTTGCATGTCGGCCGGGCCCAGCTTGCCGTCGCGGGCCTTCTTGGCCAGCTCGGACATTTCCTGGCTGATCTGGAAGATGCCTTTTTTGTCGGCGTCTTTGATCACGGGCACCACCAGGCCGTTGGGCGTATCGGCGGCAAAGCCGATGTGGAAGTACTGCTTGAGCACCAGCTTTTGCTGGTCGCCCTCGCCTTCGAGGCTGGCGTTGAACTCGGGGAACTTCTTGAGCGCGGCCACGGCGGCCTTGATCATGAAGGCCAGCATGGTGACCTTGATGCCGCTCTTCTCGTTTTCCTTGTTCAGCTGCACGCGGAAGGCTTCGAGCTCGGTGATGTCGGCATCGTCGTGGTTGGTCACATGCGGAATGACCACCCAGTTGCGGTGCAGGTTGGCGCCGCTGATCTTCTTGATGCGGCCCAGCTCCTTGCGCTCGATGGGGCCGAACTTCTCGAAGTCGACCTTGGGCCAAGGCAGCAAGCCCGGCAGTGCGCCGCCACCGCTGGCTGCGGGTGCCGCAGCCTTTTGCGCGCCGGTTTGCAGCGCGCCGCTCATGACCTTCTTGACGAAGGTTTCGATGTCTTGCTGCACGATGCGGCCCTTGGCGCCACTGCCAGCCACCTCGGCCAGCGGCACGCCCAGCTCACGCGCGAACTTGCGCACGCTGGGGCTGGCGTGGGGCAGCTTGCCCTTGGGCGCGCTGGGGTCGTGCGCGGGCAGCGCCACGCTGGCCACGGCCACGGGGGCCGCCGCAGGTGCCGACGAGGCCGTCGCAGCAGGCGCTGCAGCGGCCGGCGCAGCAGCGGGAGCGGCAACAGCGCCCACCACTTCCAGCACGGCGATCTTGCTGCCCTTGCGGACCTTGTCGCCCAGCTTCACCAGCAGCTGCTTGAGCACACCGGCGTGGCTGGAGGGAATCTCCATGGAGGCCTTGTCGCTCTCCACGGTGATGAGGCTTTGCTCCACATTCACGCTCTGGCCGACTTGGGCCAGCAGCTCGATGACGGCCACTTCGTCGAAGTCGCCGATATCGGGCACCACCACCTCCACCAGGCCAGCGGCGGCGGGCGCAGCAGCTGGTGCAGCGGCAGGCGCCGGCGCCGCAGCGGGCGCAGCAGGTGCAGCAGCAGCCGGTGCGGGCGCGCTTGGGGCCGCGGCATCGCTGGCTTCGAGCAAGAGCAGCACCTGCCCTTGGTTGACGGTGTCGCCCAGCTTCACGCGCAGCTCTTGGACCACGCCAGCGTGGCTGGAGGGAATCTCCATCGACGCCTTGTCGCTCTCCACGGTGAGCAGGCTTTGCTCGACGCGGATCTTGTCGCCGGGCTTGACCAGCAGCTCGATGATGGCGACGTCTTTGAAGTCGCCAATGTCAGGAACCTTGACTTCTACCAATGCCATGTCTTGTCTCCAACGGCGCGGTGTGGCGGGCGGGGCGGGCTTTGTCAGCCTGCCGCGCCCTCACCGCGAGTGCCCACTCAGGCGTACAGGGGGTTGATCTTGTCGGTGTTCAAGCCGTAACGGGCGATGGCCTCGGCCACCTTGGCTGCGGGCAGCTTGCCTTCGTCGGCCAGGCTCTTGAGCGCCGCCACCGCGATGTAGTGGCGGTTGATCTCGAAGTGCTCGCGCAGCTTCTTGCGGAAGTCGCTGCGACCGAAACCGTCCGTACCCAGCACCTTGTAGCTGCGACCGGCGGGGATGAAGGCACGGATTTGGTCCGCATAGTTCTTCATGTAGTCGGTCGAGGCCACCACCGGGCCGCTGGTGCGCGAGAGCTGCTTGGCCACGAAGGACTGGCGCTGCTCGCCCGTGGGGTGCAGCAGGTTGTGGCGCTCGGCGTCCTGGCCGTCGCGGGCCAGCTCGTTGAAGCTCGGGCAGCTCCACACGTGAGCACCCACGCCCCAGTCCTGCTCCAGCAATTCCTTGGCGAAGAGGGACTCGCGCAAGATGGAGCCCGAGCCCAGCAGGTTCACCGTCAGCGCCGCATCGGCCTTGGCCTCTTGCAGCAGGTACATGCCCTTCAAGATCTCGCCCTCGGTGCCGGCCGTCAGGCCTGGCATGGCGTAGTTCTCGTTCAGCAGCGTGAGGTAGAAGAACACATTCTCCTGGTTCACGACCATGCGCTGCAGGCCGTTGTGCAGGATGACTGCCACTTCGTGCGCGAAGGTCGGGTCGTAGGAGATGCAGTTGGGGATGGTGCCCGCCAGGATGTGGCTGTGGCCATCTTCGTGCTGCAGACCTTCGCCATTCAGCGTGGTGCGGCCCGAGGTGCCGCCCAGCAGGAAGCCACGCGCTTGCATATCACCCGCAGCCCAGGCCAAGTCGCCAATGCGCTGGAAGCCGAACATCGAGTAATACACGTAGAAGGGCACCATCACGCGGTTGTTCGTCGAGTACGACGTGGCCGCGGCGATCCAGGAGGCCATGCCGCCTGCCTCGTTGATGCCTTCTTGCAGGATCTGGCCGGCCTTGTCCTCGCGGTAGTACATGACCTGGTCTTTGTCGACCGGGGTGTAGAGCTGGCCCTTGGGGTTGTAGATACCGATCTGGCGGAACAGGCCTTCCATGCCGAAGGTGCGGGCCTCATCCACCAGGATGGGCACCACGCGCGGGCCCAGGGCCTTGTCGCGCAGCAGCTGCGTCAGGAAGCGCACATAAGCTTGCGTGGTGGAGATCTCACGGCCTTCGGCAGTGGGTTCCAGCACAGCCTTGAAGGTCTCCAGGGGCGGCACTTCGAAGGTCTCATCGGCCTTCACGCGGCGCTTGGGCAGGTAGCCGCCCAGGGCCTGGCGGCGCTCGTGCAGGTAGCGCATTTCCGGCGTGTCGTCGGCCGGCTTGAAGTACGGGATCTTGGGCAGCTCGCTGTCCGGGATGGGAATGCCGAAGCGGTCGCGGATGTGCTTGATGTCGTCGTCCGTGAGCTTCTTGGTCTGGTGCACGGTGTTCTTGCCTTCACCGGCCTTGCCCATGCCGTAGCCCTTCACCGTCTTGACCAGCAGCAGCGTGGGCTGGCCCGTGGTGTTGTGGTGCGCACGGTGGAACGCTGCGTAGACCTTCTCGGGCTGGTGGCCACCACGGCGCAGCTCGAAGATCTCCTCGTCGCTCATGTGCTCAACCAGCTTGAGCGTCTCGGGGTACTTGCCGAAGAAGTTCTTGCGGATGAAGGCGCCGTCATTGGCCTTCATGGCCTGGTAGTCGCCGTCCAGGGTTTCCATCATCAGCTGTTTGAGCTTGCCGGACTTGTCGCGCGCCAGCAGCTCGTCCCAGCCCTTGCCCCAGATCAGCTTGATCACGTTCCAGCCGCTGCCGCGGAACTCGCCTTCGAGCTCCTGGATGATCTTGCCGTTGCCGCGCACCGGGCCATCGAGGCGCTGCAGATTGCAGTTGATGACGAAGACCAGGTTGTCCAGGCCTTCGCGTGCGGCGAGACCAATGGCGCCCAGGCTTTCCGGCTCGTCCATCTCGCCGTCGCCCATGAAGGCCCAGACCTTGCGCTTGGCCGTGTCAGCAATGCCACGGGCGTGCAGGTACTTCAGGAAGCGCGCTTGGTAGATGGCCATCAAGGGGCCCAGGCCCATCGAGACGGTCGGGAACTGCCAGAACTCGGGCATCAGCTTGGGGTGCGGGTAGCTGGACAGCCCCTTGCCATCGACTTCCTGACGGAAGTTATCGAGCTGCGCTTCGCTGAGGCGGCCTTCCAGGAAGGCACGGGCGTAGACGCCGGGGGAGCTGTGGCCCTGGATGTAGAGCAGGTCACCGCCGTGGTTCTCGTTCTCGGCGTGCCAGAAGTGGTTGAAGCCCGCACCCAGCATGGAGGCCAGCGAGGCAAACGAGCCGATGTGGCCGCCCAGGTCACCGCCATCGTCCGGGTTCAGGCGGTTGGCACGCACCACCATGGCCATGGCGTTCCAGCGCATGTAGGCGCGCAGGCGCTTCTCGATCTCGATATTGCCAGGGCAACGTTCTTCCTGGTCGGTCGGGATGGTGTTGATATAGGCCGTGTTGGCCGAGAACGGCACATCAATGCCGGCCTGGCGCGCGTGATCAATGAGCTGGTTCAACAGGTAGTGGGCGCGTTCACCGCCCTCCTCGCCAATGACGGCGCTCAGCGCGTCCAGCCATTCCTTGGTTTCGACAGCATCGGTATCGGGAGCGGCCTGGCCGGGTGCCGACGGTGACTGCGCGGACATAAGAGGTGTCTCCTGTACTGGGGTTGGACGGTAGAGACGCAAGCCACCCCCACTACACGGGCAACACGGGCGAGCACCTCCCCGACTCTCGAAAGAGTCGAAGGAAGTTTCGCACAAGTCCAAATTTTTTCAAATAGCGCGATTGTATTTCGTAATATGAAATTGTTCGGGTTTCACCCAGGGCACAGACCGCCCACGCTGGCGGTGGGCCAGTCAGCGGTCGGGATAATCACCCCATGCCCTTGACCTCCGCCCTATCGGACGCCGTACGTCGCCTCAACCTTCCCGCCCGACGCCTGGCAATGAGCTGGTGGCGTCGCCAGTCCCCCTCCCGCCAAGACCGCTTTGCCACCCTCGGGCCGTTGCTGTCGGTGGCGCTGTTTTTAGCGGCCATCATTGCGGCCTTCTGGTACTTGCGCAATGAAGAAAACGAACGCGAGGCCGAGGCCGTCAAACGCGATACCGAGGTGGTGCAAATGCAACTGCGTTTGCGCCTGGTGGAGAACCAAGAGCATCTGGCGCGCCTGGCGCGCGACGTGGTCACGCGCGCCATCACGCCGCAAGACTTTGGGGCCCAAGCCGCTGCCTTTGCGCGGCTGCGCCCCGAAATCACCCACATCACCTGGCTGGGCCCCAAGCGCGAGCGCCGCGCCAGCGTCGCCGCTGCAGGCTTTGAGACCGACCAACTCCCCCACCTCGACGGCGAAGATCCCTCGCTACCCAATGGCATGCTGGGCTCCGCCCCTGAGGCAGCCTTCCAGGCCGCGCGCGACAGCCGTCAGCCCAAGTACTCGCCCTCCTTTACCGACGCCAACAACGCCACGGTGTTCCAGCTGCAAGTGCCGCTGACCGACCGCAGCGGCTTCTCCGGCGTGCTGATTGCTGAATACTCGGTGGAGGCCTTGCTGCGCTTCTATGTGCCCGCCGACGTGGCCGCACGCCACGCCGTGGTGGTGCTGGACGCACGCGACCAAATCATTGCCGCCACCGTCACCCCCATGCCGGGCCAGCGCTTGGCACGAGCGCCCATCTATCACGAGGTCCCCATGGCACCGGCCATGAACGGTCTGGTGCTGCGCGGCCAGGGCTACCGCACCTCTATTGGCCTCATCAGCAACACCTTGTTCTGGATGGTGGTGGCGCTGTCCACACTGACAGTGTGGATGCTGCTGGGCACCTGGAAACACATGCGCCGCCGCGCCCAGGTGCAAAACGCGCTCTCGGCCGAGACCAATTTCCGCCGCGCCATGGAGAATTCCATGCTCACGGGCATGCGCGCCATGGACTTGGACACGCGCATCAGCTATGTGAACCCAGCGTTTTGCGCCATGACGGGGTTTTCAGAGGTCGAATTGATGGGGCGCAAGCCCCCCTTCCCCTTCTGGCCCCCGGACCGCCACGACGAAAACCTGCGCCTGCTGCACCAAGAAATGCAGGGCCGCAGCCCGGCAGGCGGGGCCGAGGTCAAGGTCATGCGCAAGGACGGCAGCATTTTTGATGCACGCATGTACGTCTCGCCGCTGATTGACCCCAAGGGCAAGCAAACCGGCTGGATGACCTCGATGACCAACATCACCGAGGCCAAGCGCGTGCGCGACCAGCTCAGCGCCTCGCACGAGCGCTTCACCACCGTGCTCGAAGGCCTGGAAGCGGCCGTGTCGGTACTGTCGGTGCAGCAAGGCGAGCTGCTGTTTGCCAACCGCAGCTACCGCCTGTGGTTTGGCGCCGACCCCGGCGGGCACAACCAGCTTGCGGGCCAACGCACCGAGCGTGGCGAAGATGAGCATCTCGCCGATGAAGTCGACGACTACTCCGGGCTGCCCACCCAGCAGCTCACCGAAGCAGGCTCCGACCCGCGCGAGGTCTATATCGAAGCCCTGGACATGTGGTTTGATGTGCGCGGCCGCTACTTGGCCTGGACCGACGGGCGCCTGGCGCAAATGCTCATCGCCACAGACATCACCGTGCGCCGTCGCACCGAGACTCTGGCGCAGCAGCAGGCCGAAAAAGCCCAGGTCACCAGCCGACTCATCACCATGGGCGAAATGGCCTCCAGCGTGGCACACGAGCTCAACCAGCCGCTGACAGCCATCACCAACTACTGCAACGGCATGGTCTCGCGCGTGCGCGCCGACACCATCTCCAAAGACGACTTGCTTGGCGCCCTGGAAAAGACCGCCAAGCAAGCACAGCGCGCCGGCCAGGTCATCCACCGCATTCGCAACTTCGTCAAACGCAGCGAACCGCAGCGCCAGACCGCGCACGCCTCGGCCATTGTGGAAGATGCGGTAGAGCTGGCCAGCATCGAGCTGCGCCGCCGCTCCGTGGCCATACACGCCTACGTGGCGCAGCGCCTGCCCACCATGATGGTGGACCCGATCTTGATTGAGCAGGTCTTGCTGAACCTGCTCAAGAACGCAGCCGAAGCCATAGACAATGCGGGCCTACCCCCTTCGCGCCGCCACATCGAGCTGCGTGTGGTACCCAAACACACACAAGACCTGGGCCCGAATATTGAGTTTTCGGTCACCGACATGGGCCCAGGCCTACCACAGGAAGTGATTGAGCGCATGTACGAAGCCTTCTACTCCACCAAGACAGATGGTTTGGGCATAGGCCTAGGGTTATGCCGCTCCATCGTTGAGTCCCATCAAGGCAGGATCAAGGCCGAGAACTTATACAATGGGACTGCCGTGGTCGGGTGTCGCTTCGCCTTCACCATCCCCGTCGACGTCTCGCGCCCCGAGTCCACCTCGGGCCCCACGCATAACTCCACAGCACTACCATGAGCTTGATTCCAAAAAAGGGCAATGTTTACGTGGTCGATGACGACGAAGCCGTGCGCGATTCGCTGCAATGGCTTCTGGAAGGCAAAGACTACAGGGTCAAATGTTTTGACTCCGCCGAAGCTTTCCTGGCTCGACTCGACACCCGCGAAGTCGCCTGCCTGATCTGCGACATCCGCATGGACGGCATGAGCGGTCTTGAGCTGCAAGACAAGCTCATTGAAAAGCGCAGCCCCCTGCCCATCGTCTTCATCACCGGCCACGGCGACGTGCCCATGGCCGTGACCACCATGAAAAAAGGGGCTATCGATTTCATCGAGAAGCCTTTCAAAGAAGACGAACTGGTGTCGCTGGTCGAGCGCATGCTCGAGCGCGCCCGTGAGGCCTTTGCCACGCAGCAAGAGGCCGCCAGCCGCGACGCGCTGCTGTCGCGCCTGACCTCGCGTGAAGCGCAGGTGCTCGAGCGCATCGTGGCCGGGCGCCTGAACAAGCAAATTGCCGACGACCTGGGCATCAGCATCAAAACCGTGGAGGCGCACCGCGCCAACATCATGGAGAAGCTCAACGCCAACACCGTCGCCGATTTGCTCAAAATCGCGCTGGGCGCAACAGCCAAGGCCTGAGCGGTCGCCCCACCCAAACTGGCTCCCACCAAGGCCGCTGTTGCAGCGGCCTTTTGCTTTTTGTCCCGACAATACACAGTCTTTACGGAGACCCCAGACATGTCCGCAACCCTCATCGACGGCAACGCCCTCTCCCAGCAACTCCGCGGCGAAGTGGCCCAGCGCGCCGCCGCGCTGACCGCCAAGGGTGTGAAGCCCGGCCTGGCCGTGATCCTGGTGGGTGCAGACCCAGCCAGCCAGGTTTATGTGCGCAACAAGGTCAAGGCCTGCCAGGACGCAGGCCTGCACTCCGTGCTGGAAAAGTACGAAGCCAGCCTGAGCGAGGCCGAGCTGCTGGCCCGCATCGACGCCCTGAACAAGGACCCGAGCATCCATGGCATCTTGGTGCAGCTGCCCTTGCCCAAGCACATTGACGACCACAAAGTCATCGAAGCCATTGCCCCGGCCAAGGATGTTGACGGCTTTCACATCGCCAGCGCGGGCGCGCTGATGGTGGGTGAAGTGGGCTTCAAGGCCTGCACCCCTTACGGTTGCATGAAGATGCTGGAGAGCATCGGCATGAAAGACCTGCGCGGCAAACATGCGGTGGTGATTGGGCGCTCCAACATCGTGGGCAAACCCATGGCCATGATGCTGCTGCAGGCCAACGCCACGGTCACCATCTGCCACAGCGGCACGGCGGACTTGGCCGCCATGACGCGCCAAGCCGACATCATCGTGGCCGCCGTGGGCAAGCGCGATGTGCTGCGCGCCGACATGGTCAAGCCCGGCGCCGTGGTCATTGACGTGGGCATGAACCGCAACGACGAGGGCAAGCTCTGCGGCGACGTTGATTTCGAAGGCGTCAAGCGAGTCGCCAGCCACATCACCCCCGTGCCCGGCGGCGTGGGCCCCATGACCATCACCATGCTGCTGGTCAACACGCTGGAATCTGCCGAGCGCGTGGCGGGCTGATCTCGCCCCCCACGCGGCGCAGCAGCTGGCCTTCAGAAGCGACCGTTGAGCGTCAGCTTGACGGTTCGCGGGGCGCCATCCTTGTAGTTGGCGTCGCCCCATGACATCTGCCGATAACGCCGATCCAGCGCGTTCTCGATGTTCAGCTGGGCATGCCACTGGCGGCCCAAATCGCGGCGCAGGTTCAAATTCAGCAAGGCAAAGGACTTTTGCCCCACATAGACCGACTGCTTGCTGACCGGATGATCGGTATACACCTCGTCAGCACCTTGCCAATGCAGCTGGGCGCCCGCATGCCAGCCCAGCAAAGCGCCACTGAGTCGATGCTGCGTGCTCAGCTTGAACAGACTGCGCGGCAAATAGGCCAACACCACCTCACCCTGGGGGTGGCGCACGCGATAGTGACTCAGCGAGCCACTGAGCTTCCATGTGGGGCTGAGCTGCCCATGGAGCTCCAACTCCACACCCCGAGAGCGCACGCCACGCACCGCACGTTTGGCCGTTTCAGCAGTACCGGGCACCTTGAAGCCCACGTCCTCCACCGCAAAGTTGTGCTGCTCAACGTTGAACAAGGTCAGCGCGCCTTGCAGCTTGCCATCCCACCATTCCCCTTTGAGGCCCAGCTCCTGGCTCTGCCCCTGCAGCGGGTCGAGGTATTTGCCATTGCGGTCGCGTTCCGCCTGATGCTTGAAGATGCCGGCATGGCTGAGGTAGGCGGAGATCTGTTCGTTGAGGTCCCACACCAGGCCGCCATAAGGCGTCACCACGTTTTGATTGCGCACGGTGTAAGCCTCGGGGCTCCAGGCTCCGACTTCCTGCTGGTGGCGGTAGTCCGACACGCGCGCGCCCAGGATCAGTTTGGCCGCATCGCTGAGCTGCAATCGGCTGGCCAAATAGCCTGCGGTTTGCGTGATGTGGTAATCACCGCCCTTGTAGACCTCACCCAAGGGTGGTGCCAACCACAGCCCACGCCATTGGTGCAGCGACTCCATCGCAGGCTTAGGGCCGACGATATCTCTGCCCTGCCAACCGATGCTTGCATTCAGGCGCTGCACGCCTGCGCTCAGCTCATGCCGGCGCCCCCACGCATCAAAATGCCCTTGCAAGCCCAGCATGGCGTTGACTTGCTGAGGTCTGTTCCAATAAACGGAAGGCTCCCCACTCAAACCCAGTCCCGTCCCACGATCCACTTCCCCAGTCAGCCACACCTGTGACAAATCAACCGCGCCTTGGTCTCGGCTGACTTCGGCCTGCAGGCGCCACAAAGGCGAAAGCTGGTGATTGAGCTTCAGGAAAGTGGAGTTGAGCGTCTCGTTCCGAAAGCTGCTACTCACCCCCAGGGTCGCACCGCGTTTGAAGGCCGTGCGGCTACCGTCGGAGTAGAACACCGGCAGCCCCTGCCAGCTGCCCCCACCCACGTCTCCACGGTTGTGAAGGTAACCGAGCGTCAGGCGCGTCGCAGAGCCCAGGTCGGCCTCGGTCGTGATCAAGAGCTGCTGGGTGCGGCGTCGCTCCAGGTCGAAATGCCCGTCCCGATGCTCGGTATGCGCGACGACGCGTGCGCGCAGGCTGCCCTCGCGATTGAGCCCGGTACTCAGGTCCAGCGTGCCACCGCGCTGCGCCTGCGTCCCCAGCGTCAGAGCCACCTGGCCTTCAAACTGGCGGGCCTGCGCGCGCTTGCGCACCATGGAGATACTGGCCGAGGGGTCGCCCACGCCCGCCGTGAGCCCGGCGGCCCCTCGGGTCACTTCCACCGACTCAAACGCCGCGGTCGCCAGTCGGTCCAGATGGCCCCAGCTGGTATCCAGTGGCATGCCATCGAGGCGCAAATTGTTGACCTCAAAGCCGCGCGCACTGACGGAGGCACCATCGCCGTAATTGGTTAACACTGCCAACCCAGGCACTGCACGAAACACATCGGCCATGGTGGCCATGCCGGCGTCGTCCATGCGCTCGCGCGTGATGACGCTCACGGCCTGCGGGGTGTCGCGCAGGCTCAGATTCAAGCCCGTGGCGGAGCGGCTTTCGCTCGCGGTGTAGCCGCTGGAGTCGCGCTTGGCGCGAGCCTTGATCGTGGGCAGGGAGGCCTCTTCGGCCTGAGTCTGTGCGCTGGGCTCTTGGGCTTGCGCCCAGGAAGCCGCATGGGCACTGCACAGCAGGGCCAAGGTGGCGAGGGTCACAGGCTTGGGTTGGAGCAAGAAACGGTGTCCGGACATATCAGTACAAAAGTTCGCGGCACTGGCGATGGCGGGCCACATGAGGTGAATGCAGCGCAGAGCTGCTGCGCAAGGCCAATGAGCCGCGCTGAGGCGGACCGGCCAGCGGCGTGGGCCCCGAGCCCATCGCCATGCGGCTGGTCAACACGCTGGAATCTGCCGAGCGCGTGGCTGCGCTCGGCTCAGGCGTGACGCGCCAGGGCCCGCGTGGGTGCGGGCCTTGAGTTTCAGATGCGCCCGCTCAAGCCCAGCTTGATGCTACGGGGGGCTCCGTCCATATAGGTTGGGCTCCACGCATGCATCTGGCGGTAGTGCTGGTCCAGCGCGTTGTCGACATTGAGCTGCAACTGCCACTTGGGCGTGACGTCCCAGCGCGCCGTCAGCCCCAAGAGGCCGTAGGCCTTCTGACCGATGGCTTCTTGGGCCTTGCTTGCAGGGTTCTCGGCTTCATAGCGATCACTGCCCTGCCATTGCAGCTCAGCGCCCACATGCCATCCCTGCAACACACCGCTGAGGCGATGCTGGGCGTGAAGCTTGAACAGTGTGCGCGGCACATGGGCCAAAACCACCTCGCCCTCGGGATGGCTGACACGGAAGTGGCTCAGCGAGGCCCCCAACTTCCAATTGGGCTGCAGCTGACCCGTCAGCTCCAGCTCCACGCCGCGCGAATTCACGCCACGCACCCCACGCATGGCGTCGTCGGCGGTGCCGGGCACTTTGTACCCGGGGTCTGGCACGGCGTAGTTGTTTTGCTCAATGCGAAAGGCCGTGGCCGAGGCCTGCAAGTCGCCGCCCAACCACTCGCCTTTCAGACCCAGCTCTTGGCTCACGCCCTCGATGGGGTCCAGGTACTTGCCATGCCGGTCTTGAGCGGCTTGGTGTTTGAAGATGCTGGAGTGGCTGAGATAGGCCGACACGCCCGAGCTCAAATCCCACACCAAGCCGCCGTAGGGCGTGAGCACGTTCTTGTGGCGAATGCCATAGGGCTCGGGGTTCCAGGCGCCCACCTCTTGCTTGAAGCGGTAGTCCGACAGGCGCATGCCCAAAATCACGCGCGCGTCGTCCCTGATCTGCAAGCGGCTGGCCACATAGACGGCGGTTTGCGTGGTCTGCCTGTCTCCGCCGTTGTAGACCTCGCTCACCGCTGGTGGCGTCCAGTTGCCAGTCCACTGGTGCAAAGACTCCATGGCTGGCGGATCGCCCACGAGGTCGCGGTTCTTCCAGCCGCCGGGCGCGCTCAAGCGCTGCAAGCCGGCAAACACCTGATGGCTGTGTCCCCAAGCCTGGAACTTGCCCTGCAGCCCCACCATGGCGTTGAGCTGATGCGGGCGTGGCTCCCAGAAATAGGGAATGCCCGTGAGTCCAAGCCCGGTTTTACGGTCCACCTCTCCGGTGGCCCACACCATCTTGTAGTGCGCGTCTCCGTGGTCGCGGCTGAGCTCAGCCTGTACACGCCAATCGTTGCTCAGCTGATGCTCCAACTTCACAAAGGTGGAGTTGAGGGTTTCGTACCACTCGTTCCAACGCACACCCGTGGTGGCACCGCGCTTGAAGTGGGTGCGCGAGCCGTCGCTGTAGTACAGGGGCAGACCACCCCAGTAGCCGCCATCGATGGCGCTGCGGTTGTAGAGGTGCCCCAGAGTCAGGCGCGTGGCGGAGCTCAGATCGGCTTCTGCGGTGACGAAGAATTGGTGGGTGCGGCGCTGCTCCAAATCCAGATGCCCGTCGCGGTGCTCGGCGTGAGCCACCACCCGTGCGCGCACGCTGCCCGTGCTGTTGAGCGCGGTGCTGAGATCCAACGTGCCGCTCTTGAGGGCCTGTGTGCCCAGAGCCAGTCGCAGCTGCCCGGTCAGGGCGCGGGCCTGCGCGCGCTTGCGCACCATGGAAATGGTGGCGGAGGGGTTTCCCTCCCCGGCGGTGAGCCCCGTAGCGCCGCGCGTCACCTCCACCGACTCAAAAGCTGGCGTCGCCAGACGCTCCAGATAGCCCCAGCTGGTTTCCAGCGGCATGCCATCCAGGCGCAGGTTCTCAACATCAAAACCGCGTGCGCTGATGGTGGAGCGGCCACTGTCATTGCCAACCACGGACAGGCCCGGCACGCTGCGAAACACGTCGGCCATGGTGGCCATGCCGGCGTCATCCATGCGCTCGCGCGTGATGACGCTCACGGCCTGCGGGGTGTCGCGCAGGCTGAGGTTCAAGCCCGTGGCGGAGCGGCTTTGGCTCGCGGTGTAGCCGCTGGACTCGCGCTTGGCGCGAGCCTTGATCGTGGGCAGGGAAGCCTCTTCGGCCTGAGTCTGTGTGGCGGGTGCTTGGGTCTGCGCCCAGGAAGCCGCATGGGCACTGCACAGCAGGGCCAAGGTGGCGAGGGTCACAGGCTTGGGTTGGAGCAAGAAACGGTGTCCGGACATATCAGTACAAAAGTTCGCGGCACTGGCGATGGCGGGCCACATGAGGTGGGCGCAACCCAGGGAGGGGCTGCGCAAGACAAATCAGCAGCGCCGCAGCAATGCGGCCAAAAGCCCCCAGCTGCGTGGGCGCCAGCTCAAGCTGAAGGCCACCAGGCCTGCGGCGGCGCTCAGCAGCAAAGGCCACACCAGCACGGCCATGCTGATGTGGTCGGCCTGGCCGCACAGCAGCGCAGCGCCCAGCAGTGCCATGCCCCCCAGCACGCGCGCCAGGCGTTGCTGGCGCAGGTTCAGCGCCTGGGCTTTGGGAAGCACAGCCAGCCAGTGGGCTTCTTGGCTCAGCGCCAAGCAGGCCATGCCCAGCACACTGCACAGCACCGCGGCCAGCAGCAACACGGTAGAAGCATGAAGCTCAAGCATGGGCACCCTCCTGGCGCAGTGGCGTCACAGTCGCGCTTTGGCCCTGACGCGCACGACCCAGGCGCCGTGCCGCCCAAGCAGACACCCCTGCCGTCAGCAGCAAGCAGATGTCCATGGCCGCCACAGGCCAATAGGCTTGGGGCAGCGTGCGCCACAGCGCATCGCCCGTAGCCCAGGCGTTGAGCAGCACCGCCAGCAGCGCCAGAGCAGCCACAGCCCAGCACTGCTCGGCCCAGGCCGGGTTGCGCCGTGCCAAAGCCACCGGCGCACTGCGCCAAGCCGCATGCACGAAGCTCAGCAGCCATGCCCCCCAGAACAAGCGCTCCTGCCACTGCGCCCGCTCGGACAGCTGCGTGGGCAGCACCCAGTTGCTGCACAACAGCACCAAGGTCGCCAGCACCATGCCTGTGACGCTGGTCACCGCCAACGCGTCCACCCAGCGCGCGCCACTGCGCCCTTGGCGGGCATGCTGAGCCTTGCGCTTCTCAACAAAGAACACAAAGCCTGTGGCAATGCAGGCGCAACCCAGCAGGCCGCCCAGCACGTAGAGCCAGCGCAGCGCCCAGTGCTCAAAGTGCTGCAGATGCAAGCCCACAAAGAACTCGTGCAGGCCTGCGGCCTTGGAGCGCTCGGGCTCCTCGTGCAGCAAACGCCCCGTGGCGCCTGCGTAGTGAATGGTCTGCCCCACCAAGGCCACGCGGTCGCTGCCTGCGCGGTGCAGGCTGACGTAGCTGTTCGCATCACCGAGGTGGTGGATCTGCAAAAAACCCACCTCGCCAGGCATGCCGCGTGCAGCCCAGCGCGCTTTGGCGTCCTGCACCATGGCGTCCACCGAGGCCAGCGGTGCGGCCACGCCCGCACGGTGTTCGGGCAAGCCTTTGGCGGCGTGCGCGGCAGCCTCGTGGCGCTCATGCAGGGGCTTGAGCTGGGTGTCGGTGATGGGCAGATAGATGGCCGCAAAAATCATCAGCCCCGTCAGACCGAAGAAGAAGTGAAACGGCAGTGCCACCACGCCGGTGAGGTTGTGCAAATCCAGCGTGCTGCGCTGCAAATGCTTGTTGGGGCGGAAGGTGAAGAACTCGCGAAAGATTTTGCGGTGAATGACCACGCCGCTGACCAAACCCGCCATCAGCACCAGGCCGCACAAGCCCACCAGCCAGATGCCCAGATGCGCCCAATGCAAATGCAGCGAGTAGTGCATGGGGAAGATAAACCCCGTGCCCAAGGCCAGCTGACTGCTGCTGATGGGCTGACCGCTGCGGGGGTCGATCGTCAAATCGCTCCCAATGTGGTTGTGGGCGTGCGGGTCTATGGGATTGGGCACGGCAAAGTCCACGCCCATGCGCAGCAGCGGGTCGCGGTGGGTGGTGTAGGCCCAGATTTCATCGGCCACCAAGTCCTGGCGCGAAGGCAGAGGCGTTTTGGAAAGTGCCTGCCCCTCAGCCATGGCCTCGTCCGTGGGTGTGGCCAGACGGCTTGCCGGGAGCAAGACCTTGTCAAACGAGGGCATGGGCTGGGGCTCGAAGCGGGTGTTGGGCAGCGACCAGCGGTCAATCTCGCGATCAAACACCGACAGCGTGCCGAAGAAGAACACCACGATCAGCACAAAGCCCACGACCAAACCAAACCAGGTGTGCACCCAGGCCATGGACTGACGGAAATTCGGCGACATCGTCACTCCCTCAAAAACTCAAACCAAGCGCTGCTGCAGCCACTGAGCCAGCACCGTCAGCACCAACCCCAGCCCCATTTGCACGCGCCACACCGCGGCCAGGCGCTGCGTGCCAAAGGCCCACAAAAAGCCACAGAGAAACACCAGGAACACCAGCATGGCCGCGACGGCCTGGGCGTCCTCAAAGTCCGCGCCCAAGGTCACCGCCAGCGCAATGCCAAAGGCCGCCAGGCCCCAGCAAGCGATGTAGCTGCCCAGCAATGCCGCTGCCGTGCGCGACACGATTTCTTTGATGTGCATAACCCCCCTCCCTTGGCTGCGCGCGTGGCCGCGGCACCCCTGTTTGATTTCGCAGCGCAGCGAAACACCAATTGCTATTGCGAATTGTTCGCATTATTGCACTCAACTCAAGACCTGGAACGAAAGAGCCCCGACAGCGTGTTGGTCGTGTCTGCGCGAGCGACAGGCTGGCACCACCCCTAAGATGGCGCACCTTTTGCCCAACACCTTTTGAAGCGCCATGAGCAATCCCCTGCTGTCTACGGCCTTGCTGCCGGCCTTTGCAAGCATTCAGCCCGAGCACATCCAGCCCGCCATTGAGCAGCTGCTGGCCGAAGCCCGCGCCGCACTGGCCCAGGCCACCGATCCCGCCACTGCTGCCGACTACGACACCCTGAGCCGCGTGCTGAGCGTGGCCACCGAGCGCCTTGGCGTGGCTTGGGGCGCTGTGGGCCACCTCAACGCCGTGGCCAACACACCGGCCCTGCGCGAGGCCTACAACGCCATGCTGCCCCCCGTCACCGAGTTCTACACAGCCCTGGGTGCGGACGAGGCGCTCTACGCCAAGTACAAGGCCATCGCGGCCCATGCCGCCAGCCTGAGCCCGGCCCGCCAGCAAGCGCTCAAGCACTGGATTCGCGACTTCGTGCTCTCGGGCGCGGAGCTGCAGGGCCAGGCTCGTGAGCGCTTTGCGGCAATTCAAGAAGCCGCCGCCGAGGCCGCGCAGAAGTTCTCCGAGCACGTGATGGACGCCACCGACGGCTTTGCCTACTACGCCAGTGCTCAAGAGCTGGACGGTGTGCCGGCCGATGTGGTGCAAAGCGCCCGTGCTGCCGCTGAGGCCGAAGGCCAAGCGGGCCACAAGCTCACCCTGCACTTCCCCAGCTACTTCCCGGTGATGCAGTACGCCCAAAACCGCGGCCTGCGCGAGACGCTCTACCGCGCTTACGTGACCCGCGCCAGCGAGCTCGGCGCCAAGCCCGAGCACGACAACAGCGCGCTGATGCAGCAGCTGCTGGCACTGCGCCAGGAAGAAGCGCAGCTGCTGGGCTACCGCAGCTTTGCCGAAGTCTCCCTGGTGCCCAAGATGGCCCAGTCGCCCGAGCAGGTGCTGGGCTTTTTGCGCGACCTCGCCGCCCGCGCCCGCCCCTATGCCGAGCGCGACCTGACCGAGATGCGCGAGTTCGCCGCCACCCAGCTGGGCCTGGCCGACATGCAGGCCTGGGACCAGGCCTATGTGTCGGAAAAGCTCAAGGAAGCGCGCTACGCCTTCAGCGACCAGGAGGTGCGCCAATACCTCACCGTGCCGCGCGTGCTGGCGGGTTTGTTCGACATCATCGAGCGCCTCTTTGACGTGAAGGTCATCGAAGGCCAGGCCGAGGTCTGGCACGACACGGTCAAGTTCTACCGCCTGGAGCGCCAAGGCGTGCTCATCGGGCAGTTCTATCTGGACCTCTATGCCCGCACCGGCAAGCGCCCGGGCGCCTGGATGGACGAGGTGCGCAGCCGCTGGGCACGCCCCGAGGGCACCGCGCAAATCCCCGTGGCGCAGCTGGTGTGCAACTTCGCCGCCCCCAGCGCCGACAAGCCCGCCTTGCTCACGCACGACGACGTGACCACCCTCTTCCACGAGTTCGGCCACGGCCTGCACCATTTGCTCACGCAGGTGGACGAGCTGGGGGTGTCAGGCATTTCCGGCGTGGAGTGGGACGCGGTGGAGCTGCCCAGCCAGTTCATGGAGAACTTCTGCTGGGAGTGGGAGGTGCTGCAGCAGCTCTCCAGCCATGTGAACACGGGCGAGCCGCTGCCGCGCGCGCTCTTTGACAAGATGCTGGCGGCCAAGAACTTCCAAAGCGGGCTGCAGACGCTGCGCCAGATCGAGTTCGCGCTGTTTGACATGCGCTTGCATGCCGAACCCGGCCAGGAAGCACGCGTGCAAGCCGTGTTGGACGAGGTGCGCCGCGAGGCCTCCGTCAACCCGCCACCGGCCTTCAACCGCTTTCAGCACAGCTTCTCGCACATCTTCTCGGGCGGCTATTCGGCGGGTTACTACAGCTACAAATGGGCCGAGGTGCTCAGCGCCGACGCCTGGAGCGCGTTTGAAGAAGAAGGCGTGTTCAACCCCGCCACCGGGCGGCGCTTTTTGCAGCACATCTTGGAGGCCGGTGGCGCGCGCGACGCCATCGACAACTTCAAGGCCTTCCGCGGGCGCGAGCCGCAGATCGACGCCTTGCTGCGCCACCAGGGCATGAGCGCCTGAGGCTTGCGCTGCCGCAGCCGCACGCGCCGCTAGGCCGTGACCAAGCGCGGGCGCAGCAGCTGGGGCAAACCCAGCACAAAGCCTTGGGCGAAGTCCACGCCCAAGCGGCGCGCCACATCGCGGTGGCGCGCATCCGACACCCCCTCCACCACCAGGGTCAGCCCACGCTGCTGGGCCACGCGCATGACGGCCAGAATGAGGCTCTCGTCGCCCTGTACGGCCGCCTGCAGCAAGCTGGCGTCGACCTTGAGCACCGTGATGGGCAGCTCCATCAAGCGCATCAAATTGCTGTGGCCAACGCCAAAGTCGTCCAGTGCCAGGGTGTAGCCCAGCTCGCGCAACTGCAGCAGTGCCTCACGCAGGGCCGGGCCCTCCAGCTCTGTCGATTCCACCAACTCAATGGTCAGCTCATGCGGGCTCAAGCCCGCTTTGCTCAATACCTCGTGAAGCGTCTGTGCGCGGCCACGGCCTTGCAAATAGCTGGGCTCGATATTGATCGAGACCTTCAACCCCTCCCAGCGCGAACGCGCCTGCATCAACTGATAGGCCACGGCTTGAAACAGCTCCTCGTGCCTGCCATCGCTGCGCACCACATCCATGAACTCGCGCGGGAAGAGCAAGCGTCCATGCTGCTCGGGGTGCTGCAGCCGCGCCAAGGCCTCGTACCAGACCACGCCACCATGCTGCAGGCTGACCACGGGCTGCAGCGCCACCACCACCGCAGCGTTTTGCAAACAGCCGTGTAGCCACTCGCGCATGCGTTGGCGCTGCACGGAGTTGGCGGGTTCAGGCAGCAAGGGCGTGGCTGGCGCATGGCGCTTTTCGGCATACATGCGCTCGTCTGCCTGTTTGCGGGCCTGCACCCAGTCGGCATGCTGGCCCCAGCCCACGCTGGCTCTGGCATAGATACGGTGCTCGCCCAGCAGCCACCAGCGGTCCAGCTCCTTGCTCACCATGTCGGCGACCAACATCCCCTCGTCGTGCAGCCCCGGCAGCAGCATGAGGAACTCGTCGCCCCCAATGCGTGCCACCTGCACGGCGTCACTCAAGCGCGGCGTGAGGCGCTGCGCCAAATCGCGCAAGCGGTGTGCCACCTGAATCAGCAAGGCGTCGCCCACCAGGTGACCGTACAAGTCATTGATGGATTTGAAATCGTCCAAATCAATGCAAATCACCAGAGGCTCCGGGCCATCGCCCTTCTCCCTCTGGCCGAAATGTGGGCTCACGGCACGCATATTGAGCAGGCCGGTGAGGGGATCGTGCAGGGCTTGAAAGCGGAACTCATCGCGCAGCCGTGCGGTGCTGAGAACCAGCGCCATCAGACGGGCCGTCAAGCCCACCATGCACAGCACGGCTGCGATGATGTAAGCGTCGGCAGGCGGCAAGTGCGCCGGGTCAAACGTCACCGCCCCCCAATGCCCCAAGGGCAAGGCCAGCAGGCATAGGGCTGCTGCCGTTCGGCTCGATTGAGACAAGCCCACAGGCAGCGCCGCGGCGGGCGGCGGTGCTTGGGGCAGCAAAAGCAGCCACAAGGAGCAGGTACCGGCGACCACCGTCGCCAAGTAAAACACCCGTGACCACTGCGCGGCCAAAACATCCCCTCCCACCGCTTGCTCGGCTACAGCCATCGCGGCGTAGGACAGGAACATCACGCAAACACCCAGCACCATCACAATGCGGGGCAGATCTGACCACACCAGACCGCCCGTAGCTGGAGTGATGGTCACCACCAAACCCACCAGAACCACGATGGTGGGTACCAACAGCGCCGCCACCACCAACACCTCCGCTGGTGCGACAGCTACGCCGCGCTCCACCACGCGAAACAGCGCCAGACCCAAACCGCAGCACACCGCCACGCCACTGAGGGCTGCATCAGCGGTGACGCCAGGCTCGCGCGTTCGCGACTCCAGCCGCGCAAACTCCTCATACGCATAGCAGGCCATCACACCGCCCACTGCCAGCCCCCAAAATCCCATCCACTGCGTGTAGTCCAGCAAACCCTGCAAAGTGGCCAATCGCAGGGGCCAAAACAAGGGGAAGGCAATGCAGTTCACGAACAAGAGCATGCGCCCTTGCCGGTTGATGGGATAGGGCGTGACGCGGGCGATGTACCAGCTCACCAAGGCAAAGACTGTGCCGGTGTACACCGCCTTGGTGGCAGCCGCCCGCACATCGACGCAATCCATATAGATCACGCACAACACCAGCACCTGCAGCAGCAGCAGGCCCTTGCACGCCCTTACAGCGCGCCGGGCCGCATCAGTGAGGTCAACAGGCGCAGGCAATACAGACATGGATCAGACATGGACGCCCGCCGCAAGACGCACCCCATCGGCTCGGGGTGCTCGCCATCGCGAGCGGTGCTCTAGCCTCGCATCCTGCGCGCTCACTGCCGCACCCGATACCCCCTCAATCAAGGGGGTAATGTCGGGTTCAGTCTGACACTGGAAATACGCTCTCAGGACTTGAAATCTCCGGCGGTGGAGATCACAAACCCGTCGCTGCGCACCACGCGGCGCCAGGCCGCACTGGCCTGCTCGGGCGTGACAGCGCGCAGTGCCTGCTCAAAGGCCTGCACATCGGCCCAGCTCGTGCCCCGTGCGGCCTGGTTCAGCAGCTGTGCGGCCAGGTTGGACTCAGCGCTGCGCCCTTGCTTGCGCGCTTCCAGCAGCTGGGTGCGGGCACGCTCGAGCTCTTCGGCACTGATGGGCTGCTGCTGCATACGCTGCAGTTCGTCCTGCACAGCGGCCAGCACGGCGTCGCGCTTGTCGGGTGCGCAGCTGGCCGAAATGCTCAAATCACCGGCCTGACCCCAGTAGGGGGCGTTCAAATCGGCGCTGATGCCGTAGCTGAGGCCTTCCTTTTGCCGCACGCGCTGCGAAAGGCGGCTGCTGAGCCCACTCTCGCCAAACACCTGCGCCGCCAGCACCAAGGCGGAGTAGTCGGCATCGCGCTGGCTGATGGGTAGGTTTTGCTGCAGATGCACCACCGCGTTGGCCTTGTCTTTGGCCACCACGTCAAAGCGCGCGCTGGGCACGGCCTGGTGTTTGGCCTCATGGCGAACAAAACGTGCTGCCTGGGGCTTTTTCCAGCTGCCGAAGTACTGCTCCACGGCCTGAGCCAGGCCCTCGGGCAAAGCCCCCACCACGGACACGCGCGCCTCGTTGGCTGACCAGTAGTCCTGATGGAAAGCCCGCACCTCTTCCAGCGTCAGCTTCTGGATTTTGTAGATGCGGTCATCCAAGCTCTGTTGGTAGTCGGGGTGGCCATAGCTCACGCCATAGGCCTTGTTGTAGTGCTCACGCACCGCCTCACGGCGCAAAGCCCCCAAGTCCTGCCGGGCGCCTTGAAGCGAAGCCAGCACACTCTTTCGCACGCGCTCCAGCGCGTCCTGCGGCAAGCGCGGTTGCTGCATCAGCTCGGCAGCAATCTTGAGCGCAGGGATGAGGGTGTCTTTCTCAGTGGTCAGGGTCAGCGTGGCCCCTTGGTCCTCGCTGGCCACGGACAGGTTGGCCCGCAGCTTCAGCATGGTGTCTTGCAGAGCCTGCTTGTCCAGCGAGGCGCTGCCTTCGCTCAGAAGCTGGGCCACCACATCGGTGCCCGCCCGGGCAAAGGTGGCGTCACGCTCACCCCAGCGCAGGTCGAGCTTGAGCACCACAGTGTTGCCGCGCGTTTGCTTGTTCAGTGACAGCAGCTCAATGCCGCTGGGCAGGCGTTGCACCTGGGTGCGCTGGGTCAAGCGCTCGGGAGTGGGCTCAAACACCTCGCCCTGCTCCACCTTGGGCGGCCCTTTGAGGTCGGCCAAACGCTGGACAAGAGGCGGTGCAGCAGGAATCTCCACCCGTGTCACCTCCTGGGCCGGCAGGTAGCGCCCGCTGGTGCGGTTGGCGGCGCGGAAGTAGTGCTTGCGAACGCGCTCGACATCAGCGAGGGTCACCTTGGGCAGGTCCTCAATCAGCTGAAACAGCAAGCGCCAATCACCAGCGGCCACCAAGCCGGAGAGGCTTTGAATCAGCCCTTCAGGATTCTTCATCGCCTCGCGGTAGCCCAAAGCCACCATATCGCGCACGCGCTGCAGCTGGGCTTCGTCAAAGGGCTTGAGGCTGCGGCCTTCGACGATGTCTTGAAGCTCGCGCTCGATCTTGTCCACGTCCGCGTCAGGCGGCAACACAGCGAACAGGCTTGCCCCACCGGGCTCCACACCGCCGCCACTTTGCAAGCCCGCACCCAACGCCTTCTTGGTCTCGGTCATGCCCTTGTAGAGCTGCCCACTGGGCCGCAAGCTCAGCAAGGCGCTATAGACAATCAGGGCCGGTGTGTCCGGGTGGCTGATGGCGGGCACGTGGTAGTGGTTCAGCAACAGGGGTTGGCCACCGACGCGACGCACCACCACGCTGCGCTCACCGTCTTGCGCGGGCTCCACGGTATAGGGCTGCACGATGGGCTCGGCAGGCCGAGCCACGGGGCCGAAATGCGTTTGGATGCGCGCCAGCGTGGCCTCGACATCGAACTTGCCTGCCACCAACAAGGTGGCGTTGTCCGGGCGGTAGTAGCGCTTATAGAAGGCGCGCAGCTTGTCGATGGAGACCTTCTCGATGTCGCTGCGTGAACCGATGGTGGGTTTGCCATAGGGGTGCCAGGCATAGGCTGCGGCGGCCACACGCTGCGACAGCACTTGCATGGGCTGGTTTTCGGCGCGCTCGAATTCATTGCGCACCACCGACATTTCCTTGTCCAGGTCGGACTGAGCCACTGGGTTGTTCACCATGCGGTCAGCTTCCAGCGCCAGCACAAAGTCCAGGGTCTCGGGCTTGGCATTAAAGCTGCCGAAGTAGTTGGTGCGGTCCACCGTGGTCGTGCCGTTGAAGCGCACGCCGCGCGCTGCCATGGCGCCGGGAATATCTTTGTGCTTGGGCGTGTCTTTGAAGAGCAAGTGCTCCAGCAAGTGGGCCATGCCGTACTCACCCACCACCTCGTGGCGGCTGCCCACGCGGTAAGTGATGTTCACCGTGGTGGTGCTCTGGGCCTCGTCGGAAAAGAGCAGAATCTGCAGCCCGTTGGGCAGGCGGTACTCGGATATCCCACCCATTTCCCGCACGAACTCGGCGCGCACAGCCAGCTGGGGTTTGGCGGCTGCTTGCGTGCTGGGCGTGCTTGCTTTGGCCGGGGCTGCCAGCGTGCTCATGGGCCAGGCCAAGCTCAACGCGAGGGCAAGTGCATGCAGGGCGGGACCCAGATGGGTGTTCTTCACAATGTCTCCTTGTTGCGATGGCCCCGAGAAGCAGCACACCAACACGCGCCCTCAGGGTGGCCGCATCATCCGACACGCGCCGCTTGGCCAGGGTCAAAAGGTGCGCAAAACAGCACCCCCAAAAGTCGGAATCCCCCAGAAGCTGGGGTGCGGGTTTGACCGCATCAACCCTCGACGTCTGGCCCTGCGTGATCTTTCGGCTGCCGCAAGCCCTGCGCAGCGCGCAGCGCCACCACCAGCATGGCCGACATCAGCCACAGCGGCGCCATGGCGGCCGTGCCCGCTGCCAACAGACCAAAGCCCAGCGGCATGGCCACGGTGGCTGCGTTGGTGGCTGTCATGCGCAAGCCCAGGGCCTGCCCTTGTTGCGAGGCGGGCACCACTTGGTGCAGCAAAGACATCACCATGGGCTGCACCGAACCCAAAGCCACCCCCAGCAAGGCCGAACCCAGCATCAAACCCGCCGTGCCCGGCAACCAGGCATAGACCGCCAACGTCGCGGCCGACACCACGATGGCCAGGCGCAGCACGCGCAGCTCGTCCAGCCCTCCACTCCAGCGCGTCATGAACAGGCGCACGGCAATGGTGGCCACGGCAAAGCTGCTCAACACCGCGCCGATGGCCGAGGCGCTGAGGCCACGCGCATGGCCCACCACGGGCACCACCAGGCCATGGGCATCCCAACAGGCCGCCAGGATGATGTTCACCAGCAGCAGGCGCAGCAACTGCGGTTCACGCAGCAAGGCCCAGGCACGCCCAGGCGTCTGGGCCTGCACTGAGGCGGGCGGGCGCTGCGCGCGTATGCGCGCTGCCAACAAAGCCGCCAGCAGCGGCAAGGCCAGGGCCAGCGCAAAAGCCGCGCCAAAGCCCTGCCAGTCAATGAGCAAGCCCGCCGCCAGCGGGGCCAGGGTGTTGGACAGCGCCGGGCCCAGCGAGATCCAGGAGAACAAGCGCTTGAGCGTGTCCGCATCAGGCGCCATGCGCCCGGCCTCGCGCTGAATGCCCACTGCGCCCACCGACAGCGCCCCGCCAGTGAGCAAGCAGGCCAGCGCAATCGCCCACAGCTGACCAAACACCACCGACAGCAGCGCCCCGGCCAAGGCCATGACGAGGGCGATGCGCAGCGGCCGGCGCAGGCCATAGCGGTCCGCCTGTCGCCCCGCCCACATGGACAAAAACATGGGCGCCACCGCAAAAGAAGCCAGCACCAAGCCCACGGCCCATTCGCCCAGGCCCTGGCGCAACACCCACAAGCTGGCCGCCACACGCGTGGTGGCCATGCTGGCGTGCAGACACACCAGCGTGGCCACCAGCCACACAAAGCGCGGCGGCAGTCTGCTGCTGGCGCTGTGGTCAGGGGTGAGCGCGGCGCTCAATCGGCGTCCGATTCAGGCAGCGCGTCGGGCTCATCGTCCAGGCCCAGCAACTGCTGAGCCTGCTGCCCCGGCATGGCCTCCACGCTCTTGAGCTGGCGCCCCATGACGCGCGCGCGCCGCTCGGCGGCCTCGATGGTGTTGCTGGCTTCGGCCAACTTCTTCTTGGTCTTGGCCAGCACCTCGCCGAACTTGTCGAACTCGGTTTTGACCGCACCCAGCACCTCCCACACCTCGGCCGAACGCTTTTGCAGCGCCAGGGTGCGAAAGCCCATTTGCAAGCTGTTGAGCGTGGCCAGCAAGGTGGTGGGCCCCACCAGCATGAGCTTGAACTCACGCTGCAGGCTCTCCACCAAACCGGGGCGGCGCAGCGCCTCGGCATACAGCCCTTCGGTGGGCACGAACAGCATGGCGAAGTCGGTGGTGTGCGGCGGCGCGATGTACTTCTCGCGGATGGTGCGCGCCTCCAGGCGCAGGCGCAGCTCCAGGGCCTTGCCCGCAGCCTCGGCGGCGGGCAGGTCGGCGCGCTCTTGCGCGTCAAGCAGCCGTTCGTAGTCTTCGCGCGGGAACTTCGCGTCAATGGGCAGCCACAACGGCACACCGCCCTCCACCGCACCGGGCAGCTTGATGGCGAACTCCACCCGCTCGCTCGAGCCCGGCACCGTGGCCACGTTGGCGGCGTACTGCTCGGGCGTGAACACCTGCTCCAGCAGCGCGGCCAGTTGCACCTCGCCAAAAATACCGCGCGTCTTGACGTTGTTGAGCACGCGGTTGAGCGAGCCCACATCACGCGCCAGCACATGCATCTCGCCCAAACCCTTGTGCACCTGCTCCAGTCGGTCGGCCACATGCTTGAAGCTCTCGCCCAGGCGCTGCTCCAGCGTGGCGTGGAGCTTTTCGTCCACGGTGGCGCGCATTTGCTCGAGCTTTTTCTCGTTGTCTTGCTGAATCGCCGCCAAGCGCTGGTCCACCTGCACCTGCACCTGGGTGAGGCGCTGCTCCATGCTCTGGCGCATCTCGGTCTGGCTTTGCACCTGGCTTTGCGACTGCGTGCGCAGCTGGTCGGTGAGCGCATCGGCCAGGCGCTGCAGGGCTTGGGCCTGCTGCTCGCGCAGGTGGTGAATGTGCTCGTTCTGGGTGCGTGCGGCGGCCTCGCCCTGCGTCAACAGGGTCTGCTGGAACTGCACCAGCTGGCCCAACAGCTCTTGCCGGTCTTGCGTGGCGCCCCGGGCCATTTCGTCGCGCAGCTCACGCTCCAGGCGCGCCAGCGGGCCGCCCAACAGCTGCACCACGGCTTGGGCCTGCTGCGCCAGCACCTCAGCTGTCACAGGCGCTTCGCTCTGCATCTGCTGGCGCCGCCCGTTCCACCACACCAGAACCAGCACCACGGCCAGTCCGCCCAACATCAGCATCTCGATCACAGTCATGGGTGGATTGTCGCCTCGGGCAGGAAGACCAGCTGTACACCTGAGCGCAGAGCGGCGCATGTGCCTGGAACAGACCCTGGCCAGCAGCCGCATCGAGGGCCATCAGCCCACCCCGGCGTTCCTCGCCGATATGGAGGCGTTCATCACCGGGGGGCTTTGTGAGGAAGAGGTGCGGCGGCGGATCATCCTGCGCGCCCAGGGCACGGATCGACAGGCCCGGACTTAAGAATTAAGGCCTGCGCCGATTTTTGTGCGCGCGGTCACGTGTTACAGCGCACCCGGGAACTCGATACGCAGAGGACGAGACATGAAGGCAAGTATGCTTGCCGACTAGCCTTGGGGTGCAGAGGGTAAATATTTAAGACTTGACCCCGAATTCCACGAATTCCACGCAAGGGTTAGCCTGGAAATTTACGACAACTCCCCTGATGCTCAGTTCGACGCGCTCTGGGATCCAACGCGCTCTGGGACACCCAAGAAATCAAAACCGAACTCTATCGACATTACCGATGTCGAATTTGGGGGAATTGGGGGCGTGGATTTTTGCTGAGGCGACCAGATAGAAAGAAATGGCGGCAATTCCAACCAAAAATCCCATGGCCATTTGGGCGAGCAAGTTTAATAATAGAGCGGTGGCTGAAGATGAATAGATAGATATATCAAAAAGGTTATGGATGAAAAAAGATGCCGCCATCGTAATTACTACAAAAAGTGTGCTTGCTAAACTACTCATATTTTCCATAAATAATGGGTCGGGACTCTGGGGTGGTGGAGTACCCGCGCTCTGTGACACCCAAGAAACCAAAGCCGAACTCTATCGGCATTACCGATTCGTGCCGTTCGATGGTTGTCCTAGACGCTCGACGCTTTCGTTTTCAGGGGAGGCTTACGCCAGAATTTGTCCTGGCCAGCTTTGTCGTCATGTGCGTTGAAATAGTTTCCGCATCGAAGATGATGGATTTTGGAATATTAAATTCTGCCATCATTGCAATTCCATTTGTTTTACTAATGATCCCCGCCTCTAAAACCCTGCCTCCCTCCTTGATGAGACGAAATCGATCAAATTTTCTGGAAATATACTCACCAAGCTCAATGTGATGTGAGGAGAAAATTGCGATTGCATTGACTTCCAGATATCGAAGAATCGCTGCAGCACAGGCTAGAGACTCAACGTAATTTGTCCCCTTAAAAATTTCATCAAAGAAACATACGCATACACGAGCCTGAACATCCGATAATATTTCACTTGTTCTTAGCATTTCCGACATATATAAGCTCAAGCCTGCGATGGGCTCATCCGAGCCGACCATGCTTGTTCTCACAGGTGCATTTGGAATGCATGCGTATTTTGCGTAGCAAAAACCAAGTGAATTTCCAATGGCAAAATTCATGGCAAGTCCTCGCAGCAGCGTGCTCTTCCCCGCACCATTGGCCCCAGTGATAAATGCACCTGTACCTGCGCAGTTTACAGACATTGGTTCGCCACCTAATTCATTTGGGTTCAAAAGGTCATCAAACCTAAATTCTTTGAATAATGACTGCTTTCGCCAACTGATGTAGGTGGAATTTTGTCTAATGTGCTCATATAGTACGAAATCTGCTTCCGAATTCGCAACGAATTTGAAGACGGCCTCAAAAAATGACATGTTCTCACGAACAATTGATAGTTTTTTGTGAGCTTGCCAGTGATTTCTCAATGTGAACATTTGGATATAGTCGCCAACAATGAAAATTCCACTGCTGACGGGTGGTGATATCCTTCTACGAATGCTTGCGATTTCAGTTCTCCATTCGCCGACCTCCTCTTTGGTGCGAAGGTAGCCTGCAATATCTGGCCGCATCAAATCTTCAGCAACGATCAGCAGGCGAGTAAGGGAGTCCTGCAATCTTGTCCAGTTGCAATAGTCGGCGAAGGTTCGTACGGTAACGGTTGCGTAAAACAGAAAAGCCGCAAATGCGCCGAGTGCTCCAAGGGATGGAGTGCCCAAAAATGCGGCCGTAGCACTTAAAATTAGGAGGCCAACATAGAACACGACCATTCGCGTCGTGACTGGGATCTTTGGCAAGTGTTCAAGGAAGATGGCTGGCACTAAGTCGTGAGAAATTTTTTGAAGCGGCTTGCAACGAGGACCTATTAGTGAAGTTGCATACATGCCCGCTTCAAGATGCCAATTTATGTACTCTTTGATGTCTTCGGCGGATTGGCCATAAATTATTCTTTTGCAAATTATCTGCTTTGCAAGTATGCTTCCATTTCCCGCGATCAATGAGACGTACCGATCGAAATTTAGGTCTTTCCAGCTTGTTTTGTCAACGTTTTCAAACTTGGATGATCTCCTTATTTCCGCATAGCTAAGAATTTCATTCGAGCTAAACCAGTCATTAGGGAGCGCTACTTCTGGAGTTCCACCCAAAAACTCTTTTATCCAGTCGGCAATAAATTTGCAGTAGATTTCCATCTCAATTGCAAAAGTGCCAAAATACAACTGCAGACTTTTCATGCAATCTTAAGACGTTTGAAAATTTTTGTCACACTAAAGGCAAGAGAATCCACCTTACGGCGGATTCTCTTGCCTTTAGTGGATTACATCGTCGAGATTGGGGTCAGGTCTTGCCTTTTGCCCATTTATGAGTATAGTATGTTTTCATGGCCCATCCCCTCCGTATCGAGTTTCCCAACGCGTTGTATCACGTGACGTCGAGAGGCGATCGGCGCGAGCCGATCTTCGAGGACGATGAAGACCGAGCAGCGTTGTTGGAGGTGGTGGGCGCGGCGTTGGATCGGTTTGATGCGTCGGTGCTCGCATGGTGTTTCATGGGCAACCATTACCGCTTGCTGGTGCATACCCGGGCGGCGAATTTGTCGCTGGTGATGCGACACATCAATGGGGTGTATTCGCAGCGGTACAACCGACGCCACGGGCTGGTTGGACATTTGTTCCAGGGAAGATTCAAGGCGGTGCTGGTAGACCGCGAGGCGTATTTGCTGGAGGTGTGTCGATACATCGAACTCAACCCAGTGCGCGCGCGCATGGTGACGTCGGCGGGAGATTGGGCGTGGTCAAGTTTTGCAGCGCACACGGGACTAGCAAACGCGCCTGCGTGGCTGGACAGGCTCGGCGTCTGGCAGACGTTGCTGGGTCGTGAGGTGCAATCGCCGAAGGATGCAGCGCTGGCCGCAGAACGCTATGCCAGCCACGTGGCGGCGGGGCATGCGGTGCGATTGTGGGACGAGGCTTTGCGACAGCAAATCTATCTTGGCGATGCGGAGTTCGTTGCTCGCATGCAGGCAGCGATGTCTGCCGAACAGGAAGGTCAAACAGACATTCCCCGTGCCCAGCGAGCAGCGCCGATGAGTGTGCGTCAATGGCTGGATGCCTGCGCTGATCGCGACGAGGCACTCGTGCGCGCGCACCGAGAGTCACATCATTCGTTATCGGACATCGCGCGGGAAGTCGGCTTGTCGGTGTCCCGGGTGAGTCGGATTGTGGCGAAATGGGGGATGGTTTTGGCAAAATGCAAGACCTGACCCGAATGGGACTCGGGTGGAGCACCGAAAAGAAGGGGAAGTGATCGATGCCTGCTCCTGGGATGCGTGATGAGCAATATCGGGCCATGTCGAGAGGCTGGCGTATTGCGTACTGCATAGTGGTTGTTCTTGCCATTGGCGTCATCAGCTATTTTTTGCTCCGTTGATGATGGGCGTTCGTACAGAGGAAATCAGGGGCAAGTCTTAAATCTTAAGTCCCCACCCGCCGATCCGCCGCCCGCGCCCGCTCAATGATCCTGCGCCGCACCTCCTCGGCGCTGAGCTAACTGTCGACCATGGCCTCCATGTCCGCCAGGAACTCGGCGCTGGGCTGATGGCCCTCGATGCGCTTGCTGGCCAGCGGCTGCTCCAGTGCCATGCGCCCGCAGGTCGCTGATGCTTGCGGGTGGTACCGCCAACCCTGTAGCAGCCATGTCCAGCCCCATCTCCCCTTTGCATCAAGCCCTGGGTGCGCTGCAGGTGCAGTTGGCCCAGGCATAAGCACAGGCGGCCAGCCCTGCGCCTGTCATGGCACCCTCACGATCCCGGCACTGGTGTGGGCAGCGGCTGGCCGTGCAGCGCGGCAATGAGGTTGTCCGCCGCCACTTCGCACATGGCGCGGCGTGTGCCTTGGGTGGCGCTGGCAATGTGCGGGGTGAGCACCACGTTGGCACAGCGCAGCAGCGCGGGGTGCACTTCGGGCTCGCCCTCAAACACATCCAGGCCCGCGGCGGCCAGGCGTCCTTCACTCAGGGCCTGGGCCAGTGCGGCATCGTCCACCACCCCACCCCGCGCGATATTGGTCAGCGTGGCCGTGGGCTTCATGAGCGCCAACTCGGCCGCGCCCACCAGGTGGTGGGTTTGCGGCGTGTAGGGGGTCACCACCATCACGTGGTCCGACTGCTGCAGCAGCGTGCTGCGGTCCACCCAGCGTGCGCCCAGCTCGGCCTCGCGCTGCGCGGGCAGCGGGCTGCGGTTGCTGTAGAGCACGGGCATATCAAAGCCCCGGTGGGCGCGACGTGCAATGGCTTGGCCGATGCGCCCCATGCCCAACACCCCCAGCACGCGGCCGTGAACTTCGGCCCCGGCAAAGAGGTCGATAGACCAATCGCCCCAGCGCCCGGCGCGCAGGAAATGCTCGCTCTCACTGACCCGCCGCGCTGCGGCCAGCATGAGCGCAAAGCCGAAGTCCGCAGTGGTTTCGGTCAGCACATCGGGCGCATGGCTCACCGCCACGCCGCGCTCGGCGCAGGCCGCCAAGTCCACATTGTTGTAGCCCACGGTGAGCAGGCAGACCGCCTTCAGCTGCGGGCATTGCGCCAGCAATTCAGCGTCAAAACGCTCGGTGCTGGAGCCCAGTACCGCCACCTTGCCCTGCAAGCGCTGGACCAGCTCCGCGGGGCTCAAGGGCGTGTCGGCGTCATGCCAGTCCACCACGGCATGGGCGCGCAGGCGCTCGATGGTTTCGGGAAAGATGCGTCGCGTGACAAGGATATGGGGCTGCATGGCGGGCATTGTGAAGTGCTCAAACAAACCAAATCAGCGTCATGAGCCCAAAGAGCGGCAGCAAGATCGCGCTGGACCAGGCCATATAGCCAAAGAAGCTGGGCATGGCGATGCCGCGGTCTTCCACAATGGCCTTGACCATGAAGTTGGGCGCATTGCCGATATAGCTGTTGGCACCCATGAACACGGCACCGGCTGAAATGGCCACCAGCACCTGAGCCCCCTGCGTCATCAGCCAGGACGCCTGGCCACCGGCCAGATTGAAGAACACCAGATAGGTGGGCGCGTTGTCCAGAAAGCTGGACAAGCTGCCGGTCAGCCAGAAATAGGCCCAGGCGCGCGGCTGGCCGTCTTCGCCCGTCACGGCGCGGGCCACGGCCGCAAAGGCCCCCGCCTCACCGGCTTTGAGCATGGCCAGCACCGGCAGCATGGTGACGAAGATGCCAATAAAGAGTTTGGCCACCTCCTGCATGGGGCCCCAGGAGAACTGGTTTTTCTGGCGCAACACGCGGGGGGTGATGACCAAGGACAGCAGCGTCACCCCCACCAAGCCCACATCGCGCACCACGGCTTGCAGCGGCAGCTCCACGCCCGCCACCTGCCACACCACGCTGCTGTGCCACAGCCCGCTCATCAACACCAGCGCCACCACCAAGCCCAGGGGCAGCAGATTGATGGCACCTTCAACACCAAAGCGGTGGTCGTCCGGCGTGGGGTCGCGCGGCAAGGCGGGGTCGCGGCGGAAGAACCAGGCATCCACCACCACAAACAAAGCCAGCAGCACCGCCACCAAGAACAAGGTGTGCGGCCAGAGATGCTGCAGCGTCCAGCCAAAGCTCACACCCTGCAAAAAGCCCAGAAACAAAGGCGGGTCGCCCAGCGGCGTGAGCGCCCCACCGGCATTGCTGACGATGAAGATGAAAAACACAAACACATGGGCCGAGCGCGCTCGCTGGTCGTTGGCGCGAATCAGCGGGCGGACGAGCAGCATGGACGCCCCCGTGGTGCCCATCACGCTGGCCAGCAAGGCGCCCAAGGCCATCAGCCCGGCATTGAGTGCGGGGCTGCCATGCAAATTGCCGCGCACATAGATGCCGCCCGCCGCGGTGTAGAGCGCGCACAGCAGCACCACAAAGGGCAGGTACTCGCCCAACAGCATGTGCAGCAGCAAGGCGCCCGTCTGGCCCGCGCCGATATGCAGCGCCAGCGGCAGCAAGAGCAGCGCGGCCCAGCCCAGGGCCACCTTGCCGTAATGCGCATGCCACCAGTGCGGCACCCACAGCGGTGCCAGCGCAATCGACAGCAGCATGCCGGCAAAGGGCAAGCCCCAAAGCGCACTGAGTGCCGCGCCATCCAGGCCCGCGGCCTGCGCCTGCCCACCGCTAGCCAACAGGGCCAGCCCCACCCAAAGGTTCAAGAATTTCATGCCCCGCATGATGCCGCGCACACAGGCCTGCTCGGGCCGCGTGCGGGCTCACCTGGGGAAACTCCCGTGCTCGTGCAGCACGGGACATGGGCCGCGCGCTTACTCGCTGCGGAAGTGAGTGAACTCCGCCACCGCGGCGCGTTCGGTCACCAGCTGGTTTTCCACCGCCTGCGGGTCGGCCCAGCCCAGCGACATGCCACACACCACCATGTGCTCGGCGGGCAGTTGCAGCTCGTCAGCAATGATGCGGTGAAACTGCGTGAACGCCGCTTGCGCGCAGGTGTGCAGACCGCGCGCACGCGCCGCCACCATGATGCTTTGCAAAAACATGCCGTAGTCCAGCCAGCTGCCCTGCGCCATGACGCGGTCGATGGTGAACACCAGGCCCACGGGCGCATCGAAGAAATCGAAATTGCGCGCGTGCTGGGCTTGCATGCGGAACTTGTCGCCCTTGGCAATGCCCAGCAAGCCGTACAGATCCCAGCCCACTTTGCGGCGCCGGTCGACGTAGGGCGAGACCCATTGGCTGGGGTAGTAGGCGTATTCCTCGGTGTGCTGGGCCAGCTGTTCGGGGTCGGCATAGACCGCCTGGATGCGGCTGCTCAAGCGCTCTTTGGCCGCGCCCGTGAGCACATGCACCTGCCAGGGTTGGGTGTTGGTGCCCGACGGCGCCCGCGACGCCACCAGCAGCAGCTCTTCAATGAGGCGCCGCGGCACCGCATTGGGCAAGAAGGCGCGCATGGAGCGGCGCGTCAACAGCGCTGCGTCCACTGCCTCGGTCTGGGCAGGTGTGGGGGGCAAAAAGGGATCGGGCAACTCGCGTGGCAGGCTCATGCAATCTCCAGACAGCGTTTTTTTGACTCTGTTCACAGCATGCCAGAGCCAACGCGGGCCTCGCGCCAGTTGGCCGGCCTGTCGTCTTCAGGGTACAGAGACCCCGATTTGCTGGTGCACCACGTCTTGCCACTGTGCCCAGCTCTGCGCCGCAGTCCAAAGCGTGTTGCATTGCACGGCCAGCATGGCCGGCACATCCTGCCCATAGCCACCGGCCATGCACAGTGCGGCGGGAATGCGCCGGTGGCGCAGCCACTGCAGCACGCGTTCGTCGCGCTGGCGCATGCCCTCTGTGCTGAGTTTGAGCCGCCCGATGCGGTCCCCTTCGTGAGGGTCAGCACCAGCCAGGTAGAAAGCCAGCCAGGGCGCCGCCTGGCCCTGTTCCAGGGGCCCGGCCTGCAGCGCCTCCAGGGCCTGGTCCAGCGCTTCCAGATACGGGGCATCGGTGCAACCGTCGGGCAGCCCTACATCCAGATCACTCGCTTCTTTGCGAAAGGGGAAGTTTCGCTCGCCGTGCATGGAGAAGGTCCACACGCTGGGGTCGTCGCGAAAAATCGCCGCCGTGCCATTGCCTTGGTGCACGTCCAAATCAATCACCAGCACCCGCAAGCCCGGCCGCTGCGAGCCGTGGGTGTCGCGCCACTGCGACTGCATCAGCCGTGCGGCCACGGCCACGTCGTTGAACACACAGTAGCCGCTGCCGCGGTCGGCATAGGCGTGGTGGGTGCCACCAGCCAAATTCGCAGCCAACCCCTCCTTCATTGCGGCCTCTGCAGCAGCAACCGTGGCGCCGACCGAGTGCAGCGAGCGGCTCACCAAAGCGGGCGACCAGGCAAAGCCGATCTCGCGCTGCGCCGCCTCGCTGAGCTGGCCCTGCAGCACCGCCTCGATGTACTGCGGCGTGTGCGCCAGCATCAAGGTCTGCGGCGACACCGTCGGCGCCGCCTGCAGGCGCAAGCCGCGAGGCTCAGCCATGAGCGCCTCGCGCAGCGCAGCGTACTTGTGCTGCGGAAAACGGTGCTGCTCGGGCAGCCCCAGCGGGTGGTGGTCGCTATAGAAAGCCAGCATGGTGCGCCCACCTTAGCGCAAGCGCGCCACGAGGGTCCGCCCAGCGTCATGGCGGCGACACAGTGCGGCGGCATGCTGCGTCTGCCGGCACAGGCATCCCCTGTTTTGGCGAGAAATATGCTGCAGTGCACAAAATATGGCTTGCATTCCTGTTTGAGCTTTCTATACTTCACTCATGTTGCAGTGCAGCATTTGATGCAACAGCCCAATCAACCCGCCTCTGGAGAGACTGATCATGCTGACCGCCGAACAAATTGTCGCCGCCCACAAAGCCAACCTGGAAACCCTGTTTGGCCTGACCGGCAAAGCCTTTGAAGGTGTTGAAAAGCTCGTCGAGCTGAACCTTCAAGTGGCCAAGACCGCCCTGAGCGAAACCGCTGAAACCGTGCAAGCCGCCCTGTCGGTGAAGGACGCTCAAGAGCTGCTGGCTCTGCAAGCCTCCCTGCTGCAACCCAGCGCCGAGAAGGCTGCCGCTTACAGCCGCCACATCTATGACATCGCCTCCGCCACCGGTGCCGAATTCGGCAAGCTGGCTGAAGCTCAAGTGTCTGAGCTGCAGAAAAAGGCCAACGCCGTGGTGGACTCCGCCGCCAAAAACGGCCCGGCTGGCAGCGAAAACGCTGTGGCTCTGGTGAAGTCCGCCATGGCCGCTGCCAACAACGCCTACGAAAGCATTCAAAAGGCCGCCAAGCAAGCCACCGAGCTGGCTGAGTCCAACTTCAATGCCGTCACCTCGACGGCGGTGAAGGCCAGCCAAAACGCTGCACGCAACGGCGCCAAGCGCGGCACCACCGCGGCCTGATCGACACGAGTTTGTCTCCTCGGTGCCTCCGGTGGACTGACTCCCCTTGGCACCTTTGATGGCCCAGCATTCGTGCTGGGCCTTTTTCGTGGCGCTAGCGGCTGCGCGCCAGCAGCCGACGCAGCTGCGGCAAGGCGGCCAGGGCAGCTTCCCGGCCGGCTTGAATGCTGCGCCGCCGCGCCCCAAAGTCCGCCCCACCCACGCCGTCCAGGCGCGGGCGCACCACCACATCAGCGTCTTTGAGCTCGAACTGATTGATGGAGCGGCCCATGATGGAGAAGGTCTGCAGCAGCATGCGCATGGCGTCGCCCGGGGGCTTGGGCTGCGGCGGCTCGCTGATGTCCACGGCCAGCACCAGCTCCGCGCCCATCTGCCGCGCAAAACGCACCGGCACGGGTGAGACCAGCCCGCCGTCCACATACTCGCGCTCGCCAATCTTCACGGGCTGGAAAACCGCGGGCACGCTGGATGAGGCGCGCACCGCCGTGCCCACATCGCCTGAGCGAAACAGCACGGCCGAGCCGTCGTAAAGATCAGTTGCCACCACGCCCAGCGGCAGGGGCAGTTGCTCAATGAGCCGCCCGCCGGTTTGTTGGCGCACATAGCGCGCCAGGGCCTCGCCGCGGATCAGGCCGCGCATGGGAAAAGTCCAGTCGGTGATGGCGCCTTCGTCCATGGCCTCAGCCAGTTGGGCCAGCTCGCGCGCGCTCTTGCCCGAGGCGTAGAGCGAGGCCACCAGGCTGCCCGCCGAGGTCCCCGCCAGCAAGTCCACCTTGATGCCCGCCTCCTCCAACACCTGCAGCACGCCGATGTGCGCAAAGCCCCGCGCCGCGCCGCCGCCCAGCGCCAAGCCCAGCCGCGGTGGGCGCGGCGGTGTGGCGGGTTTTGGGGGCTCGGGCGTGGGTGCGGGCGGCGGTGGCGCCATCACGGAGCAGGCCGACAAGCCCGCCGCCAAGCCACCGGCCAGCGCACGCCCCAGGAGTTGGCGACGCGACGCTGCGCAATCAATTGTTTTTATCGAATTCGACATGTCGTGGATTCTAGGGAAAGGCCTGAGAGGCCAAGCGAGCGCCCTTGTGCGCCAATGAACCCATCAAAAGTCAGCAGAAAGACATGGGTATGCCTCCCGCCCCCGAGTTCTCCGTCACAAGTGCAGTGGCCCCACGCAAATGGCGCTGGGTCTGGCGCATCGCTTTAGGCCTGTTGCTGGCCCTGCTGCTGGCCACGTTGGCGGCGTGGGCCCTGCTGCGCGCCAGCCTGGCGCAGCTGGACGGGCGCCTGACGCTGCCGGGCTTGAGCTCGGCCATGAGCATTGGGCGCGACGCCCGCGGCACCGTGGTGCTGGAAGGCGCCACGCGCGAGGACTTGGCGCGCGGCCTGGGCTTTGTCCACGCCCAAGACCGTTTCTTCGAGATGGACCTCACGCGGCGCTCGGCCGCAGGCGAGCTCTCGGAGCTCTTCGGCGACAAAGCCCTGGAGCGCGATGTGCAGCGCCGACAGCACCGCATGCGCGCACGGCTGCAGCAGCGCCTGGAAAGCCTCAGCGCGAGCGAAACTGCCCTGCTGCGTGCCTACACCGAGGGCGTGAACGCCGGGCTCCAGGCCCTGCCAGCGCGGCCCTGGGCGTACTGGCTGCTGGGCCAGACACCACAGCCTTGGCAGCCTGTCGATTCCGCCCTGGTCGTGGCCGAGATGTTTTTCACCTTGCAGGCACGGCATTACGAGCAAGTGTTCGAGCGTGCCTGGCTGCGCGAGCAAGCGGGTGACGCCCTGCTGGACTTCTTCCACCCCCAGGGCGGCCGCTGGGACGCCACGCTCGACGGCGTGACACCCAAGGCAGCGCCCTTGCCCGGGCCCGAACTGCTGGACCTGCGCCGCGCACGCGCCACCGAACTCACCGCGCAAGCGCTCAACGCTGAGCCCCCTCCCTTGTACGGCAGCAACAACTGGGCGGTGGCGGGCACGCGCAGCCGCCACGGTGGCGCCCTGCTGGCCGACGACATGCACCTCAAGCTCAGCGTGCCGGGCCTGTGGTATCGCGCCCAGCTGCAGCTGGGCAGCGGCGCCCAAGCCCTGCGTGCGGCAGGCGTCACGCTGCCAGGCTTGCCCGCCCTGGTGGTGGGCAGCAACGGCCACATTGCCTGGGGCTTTACCAATGCGGGCGGGCAGTGGTTTGAGTGGCTGGAGGTAGACCCCAAAGCCACACTCACCCAACACGAGGAAACCATACGCGTCAAAGGCCAGGCGCCGCACCCCATCACGGTGCGGGAGTACCAAGGCGCACCGCTGCTGCGCCGCGAAGGCCAGCGCGAATTTGCGCTGCGCTGGGTGGCGCATGCGGGCGAAGCCTTCAACCTTGCGCTGGACGAGTTGCTGCAAGCGCGCAGCATTGACGAGGCCACCGACATCGCCCGCCGCGCGGGCATGCCGCACCAGAACTTCATGGTGGCCGACCGCCAAGGCCAGATCGCCTGGACGCTCAGCGGCCGCCTCTGGCAGCCCCGCAGCGGCGCCGACCGTTACGCGCACTTTCTGAACGCTGACGCACCGCCGCCAGCTTGGCTGCCCGCCTCTCAGGTGCCGCTCATCCGCCAGCCCGCCTCGGGTCAGCTGTGGACGGCCAACAGCCGCCAGCTGGGCGGCGCTGGCAGCGAGCTCATCGGCGCGGGCGCCTTTGACCTGGGGGCGCGCACCCAGCAAATCCGCGACCGCCTCAGCGAACGCCCCCTGCATGACGAAGCCAGCATGGCCGCCTTGCAGCTGGACGACGAAGCGCGCTTCATGAAGAGCTGGGCCCAGCGCCTCTTGCCGCTGCTGCAACAAAGCCCTGCGCACCGCGAGGCCGCCACCCTGCTGCAGCAATGGAATGGCCGCGCCGACGCCGACTCAGCCGCCTACTGGCTGCTGCGCCTGACGCGCCAGAAAACCCTCAACCTGCTGTGGACGCAATGGAGCGCCCCCTTCGTGCCCACCAAACCAAACAAATCCGAGCAGGCTGCCGCCTGGCCGGCCACGTTTGAATACAGCGCCGCCGCCGCCCTGGACCAGCGCCCGGCGCACCTGCTGCCCGCGGGCTTCAAGAGCTGGGAGGCCCTGCTGCTGGCGCAGCTCGACGCGGCCGTGGCCGACATCACCCAGCAAAGCGGCTCACTGGCGCAGGCACGCTGGGGTGAGCACAACCGCAGCCAGCTGCAACACCCCTTGAGCAAATCCCTGCCCCTGATCGGGACGCTGCTGAACATGCCCAGCAAAGCGCAAGGCGGCGACGGCCACCTGCCCCACGTGAGCGCACCGGCTTTTGGGCAATCGCAGCGCCTGGTGGTCTCGCCCGGGCGCGAAGAGTTGGCCATACTGGCCCTGCCCGGCGGTCAGAGCGGGCACCCGCTCTCGCGCTTTTGGGGCGCCAGCCAGCCCGACTGGGCGGCGCAACGCCCCACGCCGCTGCTGGCCGGGGAGCTGCGCCACCGCATCACGGCCGCACCTTGAACGCACTGGCGGCGCCAGCCTGCCGCCCGAAAGCTCAGGAGAGCTTGTAAGTCTGCAAGTGGATGCTGGTCTCGGTGGCGCCTATGCCCTTGATCAGGCGCACGCGCTCCAGGATCTCGGCCAGCTCGGCCAGGCTTTCAGCGCGCAGCTCGGCCAGCAAATCCCAGCGGCCGTTGGTGTCGAACAACCCACTCACGCCGGGCTCGCCCATCAAGATGCCCACCACCTCGCGCGTGCGGTTGCCCTCCACGGCAATCGAACACCAAGCCGCTATGGCCTTGGGCGCAATGTCCGCGCGCAGCTTGACGGTGTAGCCCGCAATCAGCCCGGCGTCTTCCAGCTTGGTGAGCCGGTTGGTCACCGTGCCGCGCGAGACCTTGAGCTTGTGCGCCAGGGTCGCCACGCTGGCGCGCGCGTCCTGGCGCAGCAGGGCAATGAGCTGTTGATCCAAGGTATCCATACCACCGCACCTCCCCTAGCACAAACCCGAGGTTTCGCCACAGCGCGGCTGCAGCACACCCCCACGATTTGGGTTGTCGAATGCTTCACGAATTGCACAAAACGACATTTTTCTCTGCCGTTTTGCACAACGCTCAATAAATTTTGATCAGTATATTGGCTTCTCGCTAACACTGGACTTGAGAAGAATCCAGGCATCGACAACAAACACGCCTGCCTATGACGACCTTTTTGAGCACCACCGACGTCGCCCGCCTGGTTCACCACCACGGTATTGCGCAAAGCCTGCGCCAACTGGCCGAGTACATCCGCGCCGACTATCTGCGCTGGAACGAATTCGACAAAACCGCCCGCGTGGCCGCGCACTCGCAAGACGGTGTGATCGAGCTCATGCCCGCCGCCGACGCCCAGCTCTACGCCTTCAAGTACGTCAACGGACACCCCAAAAACCACCGCTTCGGCTTGCCCACGGTGATGGCTTTTGGCGTGCTCGCTGATGTGGCCACAGGCCAGCCCCAGCTGCTGTCGGAGCTGACGCTGTCCACCGCGCTGCGCACCGCCGCCACCTCGGCCCTGGCCGCACAGGCGCTGGCCAGGAGCGACAGCCGCGTCATGGCCCTCATTGGCAACGGCGCGCAAAGCGAGTTCCAGGCCCTGGCCTTCCACCACCTCTGTGGCATTGAAGAGCTGCGCCTCTACGACATCGACCCGCAAGCCACCGCCAAGCTGGTGCGCAACCTCCAGGGCACGCCGGGGCTCAAGCTCACGGTGTGCGCCAGCACCGCCGAGGCCGTGCAGGGTGCAGACATCGTCACCACCGTGACGGCGGACAAAACCAACGCCACCATCCTCACCCCCGAGATGGTGCGCCCCGGCATGCACGTCAACGGCGTGGGCGGCGACTGCCCCGGCAAGACCGAGCTGCACCGCGGTGTGCTGGAAATGGGCCGCGTGGTGGTGGAGTACGAACCGCAGTCGCGCATCGAAGGCGATGTGCAGCAAATGCCCGCCGACTTCCCCGTGGTGGAGCTCTGGCAGGTGCTCAACGGCCAGGAAAGCGGCCGCCACAGCGCCGAGCAGGTCACGGTGTTTGACTCCGTGGGGTTCGCGCTGGAGGACTTCTCCACCCTGCGCTGGCTGGCCGAGCAGGCCAAGGCCCTGGGCCTGGGCCAACAGCTGGGCCTGATCCCCGACATGACCGACCCGCGCAACCTCTTTGGCGAACTGCGCCACGGCCTGCCCACACAGCGCCAGGCCGCCTAAGCCCAACCGCCGCAGCGCCCAAGCGCGCTGCGCCCCGCGCCGCCCTCCGCCTCACCGGCTGTGGGCGGCGTTGCCATTTGGGCGGCGCTTTGACCCCATATATTCATATTCGCATACATATCATGCAAATATGTAGTTTTGAAATATATGGAAGACCCCTAGACTCCGCCGCTCATCCCATGGCCGCCCTGACAGTTGAGTCTTGGCGCGCCCACTACAGCCAGCCATCGCGATGTACGCCTACACCGATTTCGACCGCCAGTTCGTGCGCGCCCGCGCCGCACAGTTCCGTGACCAGCTCGAGCGCAACCTCGCCGGCACGCTCTCGGACGAAGAGTTCCGCCCCCTGCGTCTGCAAAACGGCTGGTACGTGCAGCGCCACGCCCCCATGCTGCGCGTGGCCGTGCCCTACGGCGTGCTGTCGGCCGCACAGCTGCGCCAGTTGGCCCGCATTGCCCGCGACTACGACCGCGGCTACGGCCACTTCACCACGCGCCAAAACCTGCAATACAACTGGATTCCCCTGCCCCAGGCCGCCGATGTGATGGACCTGCTGGCCGCTGTGGACATGCACGGCATCCAGACCAGCGGCAACTGCATCCGCAACATCACCACCGACGCGCTGGCAGGCATGGCGGCTGACGAAATCGTCGACCCACGCCCCTACGCCGAAGTGCTGCGCCAGTGGAGCACCCTGCACCCCGAATTCGCCTTCTTGCCGCGCAAGTTCAAGATCGCCATCTCCGGCAGCGTGGAAGACCGCGCCGCCATTGCCTGGCACGACATCGGCCTGCAGCTGCTCAAGAACGAGGCGGGCGAGGTCGGCTTCAAGGTGCTGGTCGGCGGCGGCATGGGCCGCACGCCGGTAATCGCCTCTGTGGCCACCGAATTCCTGCCCTGGCAGCAAATCCTCGTCTACATCGAGGCCGTCGTGCGCGTCTACAACCGCTGGGGCCGCCGCGACAATATGTACAAGGCGCGCATCAAGATCCTGGTCAAGGCCGAAGGTCAGCGCTTTTTTGACGAAGTCAACGCCGAGTTCGCCAAAATCCTGCAAGACGACCCGGCCGGGCACGAGCACCTCATCCCGCAGGCCGAGCTCGACCGCGTGGCCGCCAGCTTCACCCTGCCCCAGGGCGTGCACGAAGGCGCCAGTGGCGACCTGCTCGCCGGTGTGCAAGACACGGCCTACCGCCGCTGGCTCACCCGCAACGTGGTGCACACGCGCTTTGCGGGCGTCTACGGCGTGCAGCTCTCGCTCAAGCGCGTGGGCCTGCCCCCGGGCGACGCCACGGACGCGCAAATGGACGCCGCCGCGGCGCTGTCCGACCAGTTCAGCCACGGCGAACTGCGCGTCACGCACGACCAAAACCTGCTGCTGCCCTGGGTGCGCGAGGCCGATCTGCCCGCCCTCTTTGCCCTGGCCCGTGAGCACGGTTTTGCCACGCCCAATATCGGCTTGCTCACCGACATGATTGCCTGCCCGGGCGGCGACTTCTGCGCCTTGGCCAATGCCCGCTCCATCCCGGTGGCGGCCGAGATCACCGAGCGCTTCCAGGACCTGGACGCCCTCTATGACCTGGGCGACATCGACCTGCACATCAGCGGCTGCATCAACTCCTGCGGTCACCACCACAGCGGCCACATCGGCATTCTGGGCGTGGATAAAGACGGCACCGAGTGGTACCAAGTCACCCTGGGCGGCTCGGACGGCTCCACGCTGTCGGGTGCGCCGGTGCCGGGAAAGGTCATCGGCCCCTCCTTTGCCGCTGACGAAGTGGCCGACGCGGTGGAAGCCGTGGTCGACACCTTCCGTGCCCAGCGCCAAGCCGCCGAGCACTTCATCGACACCGTGCGCCGTGTCGGTCTGGAGCCCTTCAAGCAGGCCGCAAACGCCGTGCGCTCCACCACCGCCACCCCAAGCGCCTGAGAGGGCGCCACTCAACACGCCTGAAGACCGACTCCAGCCTCCGACCCGCCATGAGCCGCATCCGCTTCCTGCTTGCCCACAACCCCGACCACAACGACCCCTGGCACCGCGTGCACGGGGAGGACGGGCCCGTGCCTCACCCCGCCGCCGCACCCCACCTGCTCCTGACGCTGGAGCAATGGCACGCCGTGCGCGACAACTGGCCTGCGGGCCTGCCCGTGGGCGTGGAGCTGCCCAACGACCTGGACGTTGAGACGCTGGCCGCCGATCTGCCCAAGCTCAGCCTGGTGGCCGTGCAATTCCCGAAATGGGTTGATGGCCGCGCCTACACCCAGGCCCGGCTGCTGCGCACGCGGCTGAAGTTCCAGGGCGAAATCCGCGCCACGGGCGAAGTGCTGGTGGACATGGCCTTGCTGCTGCAACGCACGGGGGTGGACGTCGCCGTGCTGCGCGCCGACCAAAGCATTGAAGCCGCCCAGCGCACGCTGGCCTTCTTCCCTGGCCACTACCAGGGCGACACCGTGGAGCCCAAGCCCCACTTCGCGCAGGGCTGAGCCCCAAACCCGCACCCCGCCAGCGCCCCAAGACCATGAGCGACTTCGCCACCCTGAGCCCCCTGCCAGGCAGCCCCGCATCCACCGCCATCGCCCTCTATGCCCGCCACACGGCCGGCCACGAGGAGCGCGTGGCCACGGCCAGGCGCGTGCTGCGCCAGGCCCACGAGCAACACGGCGCGGGCCTGCTGCAGTCCTCCAGCCTGGGCGTGGAGGACATGGTCATCACCGCGCTGCTGGCGCAAGAGGGCCTGCCCACCGACATCGCCACGCTGGACACCGGCGCGCTGCACCCGCAAACCCTGGCGCTGCTGCCCGCCATCGAAGCGCGCTGGGGCCGCCGCGTCACCGTGTTTGCTCCGGCACAAGAAGCCGTGCTGAGCTTTGTGCGCGACCACGGCGAGCGCGCCATGTACGAAAGCATTGAGCTGCGCAAAGCCTGCTGCGGCGTGCGCAAGCTCGAACCGCTCTCCCGCATGCTGGCCGCACGCAGTGCCTGGATCACCGGGCTGCGCCGCGAGCAAAGCGCCAACCGCGCCGACGTGCCCCACGTCGAGCCCGACGGCCAGGGCCGCGACAAGATCAACCCGCTGGCGGACTGGAGCTGGGCCGATGTCTGGCACTTCGTGCAGACCCACGACGTGCCCTACAACGCGCTGCACGACGAGTTCATGCCCTCCATCGGCTGCGCGCCCTGTACGCGCGCCATCGCCGTGGGCGAAGACTTCCGCGCCGGCCGCTGGTGGTGGGAAGAAAGCGCCAAAGAGTGCGGCCTGCACCAGACGCACCACAAGAACTGAATTTTTCTCGAGCACCGCATCATGAACGCTCCGACCCAACTGCAACACCTGCTGACCTCGGTGGACCACCGCCACCTGGACCATCTGGAAGAGGAAGCCATCTTCATCCTGCGTGAAGTGGCCGCCAGCTTTGAGCGCCCCGGCCTGCTCTTTTCCAGCGGCAAAGACTCCTGCGTGGTGCTGCATCTGGCCGAGAAGGCCTTCAAAATGCGCGACCCCGAGCACAGCGGCCGCTTCAAGGGCAAGCTGCCCTTCCCGCTGCTGCACGTGGACACCGGGCACAACTTCCCCGAGGTCATTGAGTTCCGCGACCAGCGCGTGGCCGAGCTGGGCGACCGCCTGGTGGTGGCGCATCTGGAGGACTCCATGCGCCGCGGCACGGTGCGCCTGGCCCACCCCCTGGAGTCGCGCAACGGCCACCAGACCGTGACCCTGCTCGAAGCCATTGAAGAGCACCGCTTTGATGTGCTCATCGGCGGCGCACGCCGCGACGAGGAAAAGGCCCGCGCCAAAGAGCGCATCTTCAGCCACCGCGACAGCTTCGGCCAATGGCAGCCCAAAGAACAGCGCCCCGAGCTGTGGAACCTCTTCAACACACGCATCCGTCCCGGCGAGCACTTCCGTGCCTTCCCCATCTCCAACTGGACCGAGCTGGACGTGTGGCTCTACATCGCCCGCGAAAACATCCCGCTGCCCAGCCTCTACTACGCGCATGAGCGCCAGGTCATCCGCCGCAAAGGCCTGCTGGTGCCGCTGACCGACGTCACCCCACCCGAAGCGGGCGAGCAGGTGGAAACCGCCACCGTGCGCTTTCGCACCGTGGGCGACATGACCTGCACCTGCCCCGTGGAGAGCGATGCACGCGACGCCAAAGACATCGTGGCCGAGACCCTCACCGTCACGGTGAGCGAGCGCGGTGCCACGCGCATGGACGACCGCACCTCCGAGGCCTCCATGGAGCGCCGCAAGAAAGAAGGCTATTTCTGATCATGAGTGCCCTGATGACCGCCCCCGAAATCGTCCACCAAGCCGACGTCGACACCCATCACCGCGCCCTGCGTTTCCTGACCTGCGGCAGCGTGGACGACGGCAAGAGCACCCTCATTGGCCGGCTGCTGTTTGACAGCCGCGCCATCTTGGCCGACCAGCTCGACACGCTGGAGAAGCGCGCTGCAGGCGCGCCCATCGACCTCTCGCTGCTGACCGACGGCCTGGAGGCCGAGCGCGAGCAAGGCATCACCATCGACGTGGCCTACCGCTACTTCGCCACCCGCGCGCGCAAGTTCATCATTGCCGACGCCCCGGGCCACGAGCAGTACACGCGCAATATGGTCACCGCCGCTGCGGGCAGCGATGCCGCCGTGGTGCTGGTGGATGTGACCAAGCTCGACCTCGATCAAGCCGAAGTCGCCCTGCTGCCGCAAACGCGCCGCCACACCCTGCTGGCGCACCTGCTACGCGTGCCCTCCATCGTGTTTGCCATCAACAAAATCGACGCCCTGGGCGACCCCGGCACAGGCTTTGCCAAAGTCGCCGCCGCGCTGCGCCGCTTTGCGCAAGAAGCAGGCATCGCCTTCAGCGCCATCGTGCCGGTCTCGGCCCTGCGCGGCGACAACGTCACCGCGCCGCTGGACGCGGCTTGGTACAACGGCCCCTCACTGCTGCAGGTGCTGGAGTCGCTGCCCAGCGTGCAAGAGCCCGTGCAAGGCCAGTTGCTGCAGCCCGTGCAATACGTGGCCAAGGACGGCGAAGGCGTGGGCAACACCGCACGCGTGCTGTGGGGCCGCATTGCGCACGGCCAAGTCAAAGCCGGTGACGAAGTGCAAATCCTGCCCAGCGGCGAGCGCGCCGTGGTGGCCGAAGTGCGCCGCGCGGGCGAGGTGGTGGCACACGCCGTGGCGGGTGAGTCCGCCGGCATCGTGCTGGACCGCCAGCTCGACGTGAGCCGCGGCGACTGGGTGGCCACACCCGGCAGCGCCACACCCGTGCAAGAGTTCCAGGCCACGCTGGCCTGGCTGGACACCGAACCCGCGCAAGTGGGCCGCAAATACTGGGTGCGCCACGGCAACCGCTGGGTGCAGGCACGCATCAGCAGCATCGAACACCGGCTCGACATCCACTCCCTGCAGCCCACCGAGGCCCATGAGCTGGGCGTCAACGACATCGGCTCGGTGCAGGTGCAAGTGCAAGCCGCCCTGCCGCTGGAGTCCTACGCACGCAACCGCACCAGCGGCGCGCTGATCGTGGTCGACCCCAGCAGCAACCGCACCAGCGGCGCCTTGCTGGTACGCTGAGCGCACCCAAGAAATACAGCCACACATCATGGGACGTGTCATCTTCGTCAGTGCAGGCCCCGGTGCCGCCGACCTCATCACCCTGCGCGGTGCCCGCGCCCTGGCGCAGGCCCAAGTGGTGCTGTTCGACGCCCTCACCGACCCGGCGCTGCGCGAGTTCGCACCCCAGGCCCGTTGGGTGGATGTGGGCAAGCGCGGCTTTTGCGACGCCACCAAGCAGTGCAGCATCAACGCCATGCTGGTGCGTGAAGCCCGCCAGCACGCGCTGGTGGTGCGCCTCAAGGGCGGTGACGCCAGCGTTTTCGGGCGCCTGGAAGAAGAACTCCAGGCCCTGGCCGAAGCCGGCATCGATTCCGATGTGGTGCCCGGCGTGACGGCGGCCATTGCCGCTGCCGCCCACACAAAGCGCCCCCTCACACGCCGAGGCCTGGGCCGCAGCGTGGCCCTGACCACGGCCATGACGCGCGAAGGCGATATGCACGTGGCCAAAAGTGCAGACACCGAAGTGTTCTACATGGCCGGGCGGCAGCTCGGCGCGCTGGCCCAGCAGCTGCTGGGCGCAGGCTGGAGTGCCGACACGCCCGTGAGCGTGGTCAGCCGTGCGGGCTGCGCCGACGCGCTGACCAGCGAACACCAAGTGGCCACCCTCAGCGAAGCCACCGTGCTGCACCACGGCCGCCCCACGGTGGTGGTGGTGGGTGCGGGCGCACGCGCTCTGCCCCGTCCGGCATCACAAGCCCCTGGCCGTGATGTGCCTCAAGCCCAGGAACAAAGCCTGACCGATTAAAATCAGCCCTTTGCCAACCGTGCCGGCCCCAAGCCGCGCGCTGTGAGCGCCGACGCGTCGCGCCCACGCCATGCGTCCCACGGCCCTCTTTCAACTCTAGAGCCTCTCCATGACCCACGTCGTCACCGAAGCCTGCATCCGCTGCAAATACACCGACTGCGTCGATGTCTGCCCCGTCGACTGTTTCCGCGAGGGCCCGAACTTCCTGGCCATCGACCCCGACGAATGCATTGACTGCGCAGTGTGCATCCCGGAGTGCCCGGCCAACGCCATCGTGCCCGAGGAAGACGTGCCCGGCGATCAGATGCACATGATCAAGCTCAACGCTGAGCTGTCCAAAAAGTGGCCCAGCATCACCAAGCGCAAGACCGCACTGCCCGACGCCGACGAGTGGAAAGACCGCACCGGCAAGCTCGGTGAGCTGATCCGCTGACCCGTACGGGTGGGCCGTGTTGCGCCCGCCCGTTCCACCCTGGGCCGCACGGCGGCCCAACGCAAGCCATGGAAACACAAGTGACTCAACCCACCTCCACAGCCGCCCACGCGGGCGTGATTGAAACCGATGCCGTCATCGTCGGCGCAGGCCCCGTGGGTCTGTTCCAGGTGTTCGAGCTCGGACTGCTGGAGATCAAGGCCCACATCATTGACTCGCTGGCCTACCCCGGCGGGCAGTGCATCGAGCTCTACCCCGACAAGCCCATCTACGACATCCCGGCCCTGCCTGTGGTCACGGGCAAAGAGCTCACAGACAACCTGATGAAGCAGATCGAGCCCTTCGGCGCGACCTTCCATCTGGGCCAGGAAGTCACCACGGTCGAGAAGCAAGAAGACGGGCGCTTCTTTGTGGCCACCTCCAAGGGCACGCAGTTCCTGACCAAGACCATCTTCATCGCCGGTGGTGTGGGCGCTTTCCAGCCGCGCACGCTGAAGGTCGACGGCATCGACAAGCACGAAGGTACGCAGGTTCACTACCGCGTGCGCAACCCCGAGCGCTTTGCGGGCAAGAACCTGGTCATCGTCGGCGGCGGCGACTCCGCTCTGGACTGGGCACTGAACTTCTGCGCAGGCAATGCCGATGGCAACGCCCACAAGGCCGAGAGCGTGATCCTGGTGCACCGCCGTGACGGCTTCCGCGCCGCGCCGGCCAATGTGGCCAAGATGAAAGAGCTGTGCGACGCCTACGAGATGCAATTCATCGTCGGCCAAGTGACAGACCTGGACGAAACCGAAGACGGCGCGCTCAAGGGCGTGAAAGTCACCGGTGGCGACGGCGTCACCCGCGTGGTGCCTTGCGACGAAGTGCTGGTGTTCTTCGGCCTCTCGCCCAAGCTCGGCCCCATTGCCGAGTGGGGTTTGGCGCTGGAGCGCAAGCAAATTCTGGTGGACACCGAGAAGTTCCAAACCAGCACGCCGGGCATTTTTGCCGTGGGTGACATCAACACCTACCCGGGCAAGAAAAAGCTCATCCTCTCGGGCTTCCATGAAGCAGCGCTGGCCGCCTTTGGCGCCATGCCCTACATCAACCCCGAAAAGCGCGTGCACCTGCAATACACCACCACCAGCCCCAAGCTGCACAAGGTGCTGGGCGTGGAAACGCCGGTGTTCGACTAAGCACTCTGCGCTGGGCCTACCGCCCAGCAGCACTGCCATCAGGCCACCCCAAGCGGGTGGCCTTTTTCATTCACGCCAAGCTTGGCTGCGCGCCGCCGCTAGACGGTGGGCGCGGCACAGAGCTTTTGCCAAGCCAGGCGTGCTTGCGTCAGCGTGGCGGCCACACGCACATCCGCCTGGCGCGCTTGCGCCTCGGCATCGAACTCCTGCAGCCAAGCCGCGGGCAGGGATTTGTCGCTGGGCTCGGGCTGTACCTCGGTACAGGGCGCGGGGCTCAGTGGGTCGCGCATGCGCTCGACTTGCGGCTGCAACTCCCCCACCACCAAGGCCATGTGGCGGCAGCCGCTGCACACGGCAGTGAGCAAGCCCAGCCACTCGTTCATTTCCACCTGCACCTGGCCCAGGCCGCCTTCCAGCACCCAAATGCTGGAGCTGTGCAAGGCCGCCAAACGGTGCGGGGCCTGCATGGCCGCGGCATGCACGCTGGCGCAACGCTGCAGCGCTTGCTCCGAGGCCAAGACCAACTCGCCCACAGCGGGCTGAGCCAGCAGCGCCAAGTCCTGCCCCAGCTTGCCCAGCTGCAGGGCGGTCAGGCACAGCTCCGCGCCCAGCCGCATGAGGCGGTCGCGCTGGCGCGAGCTGCCCGCATCCGCCCAGCCCAAACGCAGCTCTTGCGCCACCATGCGCGGCAGCGCGCCGGCCTGCGCTGCGGCGGCTTGTGCGGCCACTGCCGGGCCCGTCCACTGCAGCACCAGAGCGGCAGCCGCTTGCTGGCGAAGGGCTTGCAAATTGCGCATGAGGGGCAGCGCCCAGTCCAGCAAGCGCGCACGCAGGCTGATGACCGATGAGGGCTGCAACACAGCGCGGCGCTGCAGTGGCACGCCGCCGTGCTTTTCAGCCAAGGCCAGCAGCAAGCCCAGGAGGTGCAGCAAGTCCGCGTCTATGGGCTCCAGCGCGCGGCGGCTCAGCAGCAGCAGCGCCGTGTCCGCCAAATCCTGGGGTGTTAAACCTTGACCCACATAGGCCGCCGCAGCGGCATCGAACAGGGCCACCGAATCCTGCAGCTGGCGCGCCAGGGCCTGGGCTGCCCCGCCCTCGCCGCGCTGCAGCGCAAACACATCGCGCAGCTCATGCAACTCCACCCGGCACATGCCGGCAATGGACTGTGCGGCAGAGCGCGGAATCACCCCCGCGCGCGCCTGCACGCGCGCCAGTGCGGCCAAGACGTCCAGCATGGCCTGCGCCACGGCGGACTGCCCCAGCAAGCCATCGGCCGTCTGGGGTCTTGGTGACAGGGGAATGGCATTCATGCCGCCATGCTAGTGGGGACATATGTTGCCAACCGTAAATGAAGCGAGGGGACGTGCGCTTTGATGCGCAGCGTCCCCTCAATCGTGAGAATCTGACCCTGCTGTCAGGCCAGATTCAGACTCTTCAGCCCTGGTACTGACTGGCCAGACGGCTCATATTGCTCAGCGACAGGCGGTGCATCTCCAGCAGCGACAGCAAGCCGTTGCGGTGCAGTTCAACGACCTTGGCGTCTTCCAGCTCGGCCAGCTTCTTTTCGTTGACGGTCAGGAAGCCTTCAACGTCGATCTTCTCGCCATTGCCCAGCTGCGCTTCAAAACGCATGTCTTGCAGCAAGTCCAGCTCCACCAGCTTCACGCAGGCCATGCGGGTGCGCTCGGATTCCATCTCGAACTGCTCCACAAAGCTCTTGGCGTTGGCCAGGAACTCCGAGGGCTGGCCGTCGTCGGCAAACAGCGAGGAACCTTCGGTTTCCGAAAAGCCCTTCCACTCAGCGTCAAAGCACATGGCCATGTCTTGGCCGTCGTCGCTGATGCGCGCCATGGCAAAGGGGTAGCGGCGGGCGTAGGCAGGCAGGTAGTTGCCCGTCCACTTGCTGTCTTTGAGGAAGAGGTTGGAGCCGGGCTTCAAACCCAGCACGGCCAGCGGTGCCACGGCCTGAGGCTGACCTTCCACGGGCGTGCCCACGCGCACGAACACGATGGGGAACTCTTTGCAGGCGTCGGCAAATTCCACCGTTGCCAGGAACAGGGAGTTCAGCTCGGCCACGCGCTCCAGCACGGGGGCGTCGAGCTTCAGGCGCAGCTTTTTGTGCTGCTCACGGTCCAGTGCCGTGAGGTTTGCATACATCGGGGGGGTGCTCATTTCGATTCATCTCCATCTACAGCCAGTCTTGAGACCAGCACCTTGTCCACACGCTTGCCATCGAGGTCAATCACCTCGAAACGCCACGCGTTCCACTCCACCACGTCGGCCGTGCGCGGCAAGCGCCCCAGCAGCAGCATCACCATGCCGGCCAGGGTGTTGTAGCGCCCACGCTCCTCCTCAGGTAGTTCTTTCACGCCCAGGCGGTCTTTGAGCTCGGGCACGGGAATCAGGCCATCCATGAGCCAACTCCCGTCCTCGCGCTGCACCGCCCAGGCATCGTCGTCGCTGGGTGCGCTGAACTCACCCGCAATGGCTTCGAGCACGTCGCGCAGCGCCACCACGCCTTGCACCTCGCCGTACTCGTCCACCACAAAAATCAGCTGCGCGTCGGACTCGCGCATATGCGCCAGCAGCTCCATGCCGGACAAGGTCTCGGGCACGTAAACAGCGGCTTCCAAGTCCTGCGTCAAATCCAGCGGCTCACCCGACAGCAAGCGCGCGGCCAGGGCTTGCATGGAGATCACGCCCAGCACATCGTGCAGTCCGCCGCGGCACACCGGGTAGCGGCTGAAGCCATGCGCCTGCAGCAGCTGCAGCAGCTCCTGCGGGCCGTCTTGCACATCGAGCCAGGAAATCTCGCCGCGCGGAATCATCATGGAGCCGATCAAGCGCTCGTCCAAGCGAAAGACATTGCGCACCATCTGGTGCTCCTGCGCCTCGATCACGCCAGCATCCACACCCTCTTCCAGGCTGGCGGCAATTTCTTCTTCCGTCACCTGGCGCTGCGACCCGCCGCCCTGCCCCAGCAGTTTGAGCACGGCTTCGGTGCACACGCTGAGCAAGCGCACAAAAGGCTTGGCCACCACTGACAAGAATTCCATGGGCGGCGCCACCAGGCGCGCAATGGCCTCGGGGTACATCTGGCCCAGGCGCTTGGGCACCAGCTCGCCGAAGATGATGGTCACAAAGGTCAGGATCACCACCACCAAACCCGTGGCCGTGAAGTCCGACCAGCGCTCGCTCAAGCCGCTCCAGGTCGACAGCCACAGGGCCAGGGGCTGGGAAAACGCCGCCTCGCCCACAATGCCATTGAGCACCCCGATGCTGGTGATACCAATCTGCACCGTGGAGAGAAACTTGGTCGGGTTGTCATGCAGCTGCAGAGCCGTGCGAGCGCCACTCTCGCCCGCCTCCAACAACACCTGCAAACGCGCCTTGCGGGAGGCCGTGATGGCCATCTCCGACATGGCAAACATACCGTTGAGCAGAACCAAAAAGACGACGAGCGCTGTATCCATGAGGTGCGCAAACGCCCCACCTTGAGGCTGGGCTTGCGCAGTACAAAACCAAAGAGGGCGCAAGCGTAGCAGAAGCCCCACCCCTTGCAGCTCGGCGCAAACCCAGCAGTGCGCCCACCAGCACGCACAATGCCGGCATGAACTACCTCATTGGCGATCTCCAAGGCTGCTGCGACCCGCTGATGCGCCTGCTGCAAGTGCTGGACTACTCCCCCTCGCGCGACCGGCTCTACTTCCTGGGCGACCTCGTCAACCGCGGCCCCCAGTCCCTCGGCACCCTGCGCTGGCTCACCGCCCAAGGCAGCAGCGCCCACTGCATTCTGGGCAACCACGACCTGCACCTGCTGGCCACCAGCTGCGGCGCGCGGCGCAGCGGCAAAAGCGACACGCTGGACGACATCCTCAACGCCCCCGACCGCGAAACCCTGCTGCACTGGCTGCGCCACCAACCCCTGGCCCGCCACGCCCACGGCTGGCTCCTGGTGCACGCCGGCGTGCTGCCGCAATGGGACACCGCCCAAACCCTGGCCCTGGCCGACGAAGTGAACCAGCAGCTGCGCGGCCCACACTGGCAAGACTTCATGCACGCCATGTACGGCGACCAACCCGACCAATGGAGCGACACCCTGCAAGGCCACGCCCGGCTGCGCTGCATCGTCAACGCCCTCACCCGGCTGCGCTTTTGCAACCCCGAAGGCCGCATGGACCTGCACACCAAAGACAGCGCCGCCCAAGCCCCCGAAGGCATGCAACCCTGGTTCCAAATCCCCACCCGGCGCAGCGCCAGCGAACGCATCGCCTTCGGCCACTGGTCCACCCTGGGCCTGCTGCAACAACCCACCCTGCTGGGGCTGGACAGCGGCTGCATCTGGGGCGGCCAACTCAGCGCCGCACAGCTTGACGACCACGGCCAAGTGCTGGCCATCACCCAAGTCGACTGCCCCCAAGCCCAACGCCCCGGCAAAGCCTAAAAGCCCCCGCCAATGTGGCTACAATGCACGGCTTTGCTGCTGCCGCGCTCCGCACAGGAACCCGCGCCAGGCGCAGCAAACCACCAGCCCAGCCTGGTGGCGCCAATTCAGGAAGCGTGGCCGAGTGGTTTAAGGCACTGGTCTTGAAAACCAGCGAAGGGGGAACCCTTCCGTGAGTTCGAATCTCACCGCTTCCGCCAGTCCTCTTCAAGCCGTAGCGGGGCTACCCTTGTGCCGTTAGCCATAGAGTATCCTGACGGGCAGCTTATGGCTTAGCAGGCATTTCGCCAGTTTTTGCATTGCCGCAAAAATGCGCAAAGGATGCATTCGACGACTCCAACCAAACGGCAGACTTAGCGACTCCAAGTTGCGCACGCAGGCCAAGGTCAGGGCAGCATTCCTATCTTGCTCATCTTGCTCATCTTGCTCATCTTGCCCAAAAGGATAGGCCCGCTTTCACAGCCTGGTAGCATTCCAGCCGCTACACGATGCCGATTTTGGGCTCGTCCAGTACCGACGATAGATGACCATCCCTGTAATTGATTTATTCGCTGGACCCGGAGGCCTCGGCGAAGGCTTCTCACGCTGTATGCAGAGCGAGTTCCGGATCGCCATATCCATTGAAAAGGATGGAATGGCTCATGAAACTTTGCGCCTGCGGGCCGCACACCGCGAACTTCAACGCAACCCTAAGACCACTGATGGAGTTTGGCAGCTTTGGGACCATCTGGTCGAAACACGACCCTGGAACACCCTATTCAGCTCCCTCCTCAGCTGCGACAGCACGACGATCCGCGAGGCATGCATTCACGCGGAACAAGAAGCACACCAGCTTACGCTGGGACCAGCCAGTCGGTCCGAGGTCTCAAAGCAAATTCGACAAAGGCTCGCGCCATTCATGGTCAAAGGTGAGCTTCCGCAGAACACCGTTCTCATAGGTGGACCGCCATGTCAGGCGTATTCGGTGGTTGGCCGATCACGCAACAAAGGCACGAAGGAGTACGTCGCCGAACAAGATCATCGCCACTTTCTGTACGAGGAATACCTACACGTTATTGCTGAATTTCGTCCGGCGGTCTTTGTCATGGAGAACGTCAAGGGAATCCTCTCCTCGCGCGTTGGTGACGGGCACATCTTCCACCGCATCATGGCCGACCTGAAGCGGCCCGGCATGGCGGACGGATCCAAGGACACAGTCAAGTACGTCTTAGTCCCCTTGGGCAACCCCAACAATAGCGCCACCCCTGAGCCAACCGACTTCATCCTGAAAGCGGAGAAATACGGCATCCCACAGGCGCGCCATCGAGTGATCATTGTTGGCATCAGGGAGGACTTACACGCGAAGTTAAACGGATTCACTGGGCTCCTGCCCGCAGATCCGCCCTGGGTGAAACATGTGCTGGACGACCTGCCTGCAATCAGTCCCCAGATTTCCAGAAGAGGCAAAGGGGCAACGTGGCTCGACGCCCTATCGCTACAACTATTTGACCAAGCAGTACGCGAATTGACGCTGCAAGGCACAGAAGACAGCATCAGCATTGCCACGCTGATGACCAAATGCCGCGAAGAGCTTCTGGCTCGACAGCACGAGCCTAGTCCGGGGGCAGAGCGCATGCGCCTCCCCCAGAGCGACCGCCGCAAAAATCTTAAGGCAATGCCCGACTGGTATAGGGACCGTGACACTTCCTTGCTCACCAACCATCAAAGCAGATCTCACATGCCATCGGACTTGGTACGGTATATGTTTGTCTCGGCATTCGGCAAGATAACCAACGAAAGCCCGCGGCTTGCAAACTTTCCGAGGTGCCTCCTGCCAGACCATAAAAACATTGACCCCAACAACATCAACGAATCAATCTTCAAGGACCGGTTCCGCGTGCAGGTAGGCAAGCGACACAGCACTACGATCACGAGCCATATCGCCAAGGACGGTCACGCCTTCATACACTACAAACCGAAACAGTGCCGCAGCCTGTCGGTGCGTGAGGCGGCCCGGTTGCAAACCTTCCCCGACACATACGTATTCTTGGGGAACAGAACCTCTCAGTACACGCAAGTAGGCAATGCGGTCCCTCCCAAGCTCGCAAACCAGATCGCTGACGTCGTCGCCCGGGTCATAGCGCAAGCCGGTCTCGACTAACGGGCGACTAGGCTGCCCAGCCCTCTTCGACTGCCTTTGTCGCCACCTGAAGCAACCTCACCGACTGTGGCCCCGTGGGGATCATGCTTGGCATTCGGGCGGCAACTCGAAGCACATCCAGCTCCGACGGGGTCATCACCGTCCCGGCTTCCGCCCATCGCAACAGCAATTGCCAATAGGATGCCCCCCGATTCACCACCAGCGTTTGTGCCTCGACCTCGTTAGTTACCTTCTGATCCTTCCGAGCGGTGCGTCGGCGTGACGATGCAGTCTCTGACGATACAAGGTCTGCCTCCAAGTCATCGAGAACACTAGTGTCAACATATCCCTTGAGGTCCTCCCAGCAACGCTCGCGCTTGCACCATTCCGTCACGTTCGCAATGCCGGACTTCGCCGCGGTCGCAACGATCCGCTGATTGACCTGTGCGCCGATCGCGAGCAGCGCGGAGAGCAGCTCGTTGGACGGTGTCTGACGTTGCCAAGTGCGCTCGAAGTCCAGCGCCTGCCCGGCCTTGCCGAGGTGGTGCTGCATCAGGGCGATGGCATAGGTGACGATTTGCGCCCTGTAGCCCTGCGAATACCAGTCTGCCTTCTGAACGCTTCGCTCAAGGGCACGGAAGATGATCGCGCCGGCTACAGCGTGCCGGAACCAAGCATCGTTGAAGTCGATACCCTCGTCCTTCCAGGAATCGCCGACGAATTCGGCGAACTGCACAAAGTTCTTCTGTGAGCCGAAGCAGACGATGTGCGGCTGGCCTCTGAATGTCATGACCACCTTAGCCAAGTCGGTCTTGGTCATGACCTGCCCGCGCGGATTCTCGATGTCAAACTGCCGCTTCTTTGCCGGCGTCAGCCAAGCACCGGCGTTCGCGTACTGGCCTCGGGCCCGCTCGTAAAACCAGTGCGTCTGCATCAGCACGCCCTCCGGCGCTGGAGCCCAGAGCTTGCGGGAAATGCCCTCGATGCGGACATGGAACGGGTGGTTGGAGAAAAAATCAGCGTCGCTGACCTTGTTCTGGCTATTAGCGTACTGGGAGATGCGGGGAACCATCTCGTCGACCAAATCTGGCCTGATGACCGACAGCTTCATCTGAACCCGGATGCGGTCCAAGTTGACGCCTTTGTCCTTCTTCATCACGTTGAAGATCGATGCCGTGGTTTGGCCACCATTGACGATCTGCAAGTGCCGCAGCTTCGCCAAGCGAATGGCTCCGTCCTGCTGTACGAACTCAGCTTGGCTAGCGGTCGCCGATATGCCATTGTTGTAGGCAAAGAACAAGTCAGGCTCGTCAAGGATGGTCTTGCGGATTCCCTTGTTCACCTTGCCCTTAGCCTGCAGGAAGGTACGCACGTTCTGCTCGAGAAGCCGCCCGGACCAGCGGTTATAGATCGCCGCCAGCCAAGCACCCGGAATGACCGTCAGATAGGAAGCGCTGCCCTCACCGCCAGAGTTGGCCGCTAAACACGGGAGCGACTCGCCGAACATCTCAACCAAGTCGATTTCGATTTCTTCAGGCTCTGCTGACGCCACCAAGCGTTGGATCGCGCGTAGGTCCCATACCCGATAGCTCAGCTCGCGCCCTTCGTCTTGCTGGGGCGGAATCTCCTTGATAGCGCTCGACAGCACCTCGTCGGTGAGCAAATGGAAACGCACCCGACTGATGCCCGACAGTTGATCCGCAATTTGCCGTGCGAACCCCCAGGCCGGGTGACTCACGTCGATGGTGTCCCGGAACGCTGGCTTCGGCGCCCGCAAGAGGAACTTCTCGATACGGCGAAAGCAAGACTCCATGGCTGTCCTAGTCAGCGTCTGAACCTTCTCTCCGCCATCGAATTCGGCAACCAGAAGATCGAGGGTCAACCCCTCATCCGCGAACCCATACCCCTCGATACGCACGCTACCGTTGGGGCTCTTGAAAGGGAGCGGCACGAACTCCTGGATGTCACCGGATTCAACCAGGGCCCCAGCGACAAGATCAGTGAATGCTGCGACCGAGAAGTCGGCGGTTGCCGCACCTCGAGTGGCCACCATTTGCATAAGCTCGGCGTGGAACTCGTCCTCGGTCATGGCAGCGCCCCAACAGCGCCGGTGACGACGCCACACGCGACAGCAAAGGGCTGCAAGTCCGCCAAGCAGATCGAGTAGCCAACGTACTTGACGCCCGCTGGAATCTCCTCGACCGTCAGCCGTGGAAACCCATCGCGGACTTGGTAGTCGGCGACCGAAGTCACCGCAAACGACATGGCGCGATACTCCGGCAAGTCAACGTAGCCCATCGTCGCCAGCCTGTCCTCGAGGACTTCAGCATGTGCATGGTTCCCGGCGAGAAGTAGCCGAAGTTCATCCACGAGGTCTGGCAGCGTCAGGCTGTCATCCTGGCGGACAAGGCAGACCAGATGCAGAAAGAGGGGAACATCGCCAGACGTCAGCTGCTCAGGAGACGAGATCCGCACGGTTGGGTCCGACCCTGCAGCGAAGGTCTTCACCTCGACCAGCCGTCCATCGAACACGAAGTCCTGTGGGAGACCCAGCGGCCCCTGCCAGCACTCAACCGCCGCAGTGCCGACTGTCGTCACCAAGTAGTCCCGAAGGAACAACAATTCGCCGATGAGGCCACGAACCTCACGCTCGTCGAGCAGCTTCCCTATGCCCTTGCTGAGGAACTTCTGCCACCGCAAAAGCCGTGCGACGAGTAGCTGCAACCCCGTTGCCTCATCCATACCCTCATCCGCCGCAGACAGCAGGTCTAGGCAAAGCGCATGGAACATCTCCCAGTCACCCGCTGGCTCGAGCACGAGCTGAAGTCGACTATCCGCTGCAACGACCAGTAGCGCGACGCCCCTGACGGTTGGTAGCTCGACCGGGACGTGCTCTACATTCTGAAATCCAATGAGCAGAGCTAGCCGTCCGTCCGGCTTCCGCCCCCAGAAAGCATCGATCCTGAGCAAGCCAGGAATCCGAAGCACCGACAACGTTCCAGGCGTACCGGGAGGCAGGTCTTTCCAGGGATTCTCACGCATCGGCCTGCTCCGACTCCTCCGCTGCTTCCTCCAGGTCTTCCTGGAAGTTGCTCTTCCACCAGGTAGTGTTGACTACGTATTCGACCTGTTGCTCGGGCCGGCCCGTCGCCTTAAAGCTGATGCCCCAGGCGAGCGCACCGGCCTCCTCTCTTGGCTTCTGGTCCTGTAGCGGACTGCTCTCGCGCAGGAGAAGAAGATGGAGCATCAGCAACGGACGGGTTCGCGCAAGCCGATAGGCCTTGTCCGAGATGCTCTTGCCCTCGTTGCCTGAGATCGCAAAAAAGTCTTCGCGCGCTCTTTTCACCTCGTCTTCCGAGAGCCCCACCCTCTCCTGACCTCGCGAGGCTACGCGCGAAGACTTGCCGTTGATGCGAAAGTAGCCAACCCCATCATCCGCCTCGTCCCAGCTCGAGCTACGCTCCTGCAGCTGCACTGTTCGGCTTCCAAGCAGGAACGGGCCAGCGTCGGCCTTGGAGGGGCTAAATAGGCAGACGTCCCACTCGGGCATCTCGTCAAGCTCCCGCGCCTGGATGTAAGCGTTGACAGGCGCGGCTTGGGTCTTGATGCAGAGGTCGTCGTAGTTGCGGAAGCGCTCGATGAAGTCGCGCACCTCGGCGGCACTGACACCGGACCACAGCCATCCCGCGTCCAAGGACACCGCCCTGGCCCCGTGCCGCCGATCCAGCGAGGCAACGAACTCCTCCGCCAGCTTCCGGTTCTGGTCGAGTACATCTTTTCGCAACGACGTCGTCTCAATAAGCGAACCACCGAGCGAGATGCTATGCCGGACCTGCTTTCCGGTTCGCATCTTGTTGCGCGCAGTGATGATGAGCGACTCGGGATCGGACCGAACCCTCAGACCGAATTCCCTGGGCGTGCGGTTGGCGCGCTCCATGCGCTTGAACTCGTATCGTAGTTCGTCGATGGCCTCGGAGATATGCGAGTACCAGCCGATGGCGTCATCCGTCATGTACACGCGGCAAACATCCGCGTACCCGTCCCTGTATCCGAACCATCGCCCCATCTGGAGAAGGGTGTCATACATCATGGAATTGCGCAGGAAGTAGCTCACGGTGAGTCCCTCGAGCGTGAAGCCGCGCGAAAGCGCAAAGCCACCAATGGCAATGACGTGCAGGCCAGTCTCCTCGTTCCTCTTGTAGTCGAGCGTGTCCGCCGACTTGCTGTTGATCTTCCGCACGTCCACGGGGCCGACCGCCTCTCTCAGACGTGCCTGCACATCCGACCACGTCTCAGGCACCTTCCCGGCGAACTGTTCATCCCAGACCCGGCGCAGCTCGGCGATGGCAGGGTCGCGAAGCGCCTGCGCCTCCGGCAGCGCCGCATGTCCTTGGCACGCCTCGAGATAACGGACCACTTCGCTCTTCACAAGTCCCGTGACCTGGGTCTGCACGTCGTTGAAGCGCGATACGTTGACAAGCATCGAGGAGTGGCTTGTGCCATTGCCCCGGCAGCAGCGCACGGCACGCGCGAGCAGGAAGGTGGCGACCGCCTCCTTGAGCGATGGCGGTAAGCTGGGCACCTTCCAAGTAATCTTGTGCTTCTCGGGCAACGTGGATTCCTGGTCTTCGACGGGGATGAGCGAAACGGCTAGGTCGCCGTCCCCGCCAAACAGTCGAGCCGCGCTGACGTAGTTCGTCGGCGCGTCGAGAGAAACAATGAAGTCCCGCGGGAACAGGTCTTCGCGGTCCATGGCGTCGACCGATTCTGGGTCGATGAAGATGTTTGCGAATGGCGTCGCCGTGTAGCCCAGGTACACGTTCTTGTCGAACAGCGACAGAAGCTCCCGAATGCGGGCGTTGATGCTGGTCGGGCTGTCTGCATTGGCCGACGTATTCACCGACGCGTTGTCCGCCTCGTCGTCGATGAGGAGCATCGGCGTACCGGAGATGCGCCCAGAGGGGTCCTTGTTCTTCTTCTTGAGCCACTCGACGAGGTTAGCGAGCACCTTGGCGTTCTTCTTCATGACCAAGACCAGCGGCTCCTTCAACGAGTCAATCGGCATGGTCAGTCGCGCATGCATCACCCTGAAGTCGTCGGCCCGGCTCGTCAGCGTAAGCGGTCTGCGCCCAAGGCCGAGTCGCCCCACGCCGACTATCGTGTCGCCGGCCTCCTTGTCAGAGTTGCTGCCGATGAAGCCCTCTTCGATCCGCTCCTGGGTCTGTGCGCGCAGGTCTTCCTGGATGCCCGCAAGGATCACGATGAATTTGTAGCCGTAGTCGGCTGCCTTGCAGATGACTCCGGAGTAGTTCGCCGTCTTGCCAGACTGAACGTGGCCGACAACGAGACCGCGGCGAGACCAGGGCTTGGCAACCAGCGGGTCTCCCAACAGGCCCACGATCTTGTCGGTGTCTTTGTCGAGGACGCCCAACACATTCGAGACGAAGCCCTTCTGGCTCAACCACCGCCGATAGCGCGGGTAATAGAAGTGGCCTTCGACCTCGGCTCGACGCTGCGGCAGCCACTGCTTGAACTCGCGGTCGAGCTCGATGGACGAAGCATCGTTGACGCGCACGAAAAGCTTTGTCTCGATGCGCTGTGCGCATAGCTCAAGCTGCTCGCCGGAGGTTTGAGACTTAAGGTCCGGACTAAGCATGAGCAGCGTCGTGAGCACCGTCCTTACGGACTCCGGCGTACGCTCAGGCATGGTGGCCAGTACGCCTATGGCATTGTTCTCGAGATCGTTCAATGTCATCGCTGTTTTCCCTTTATGTTCTGCTCTGCAGGGCGATACGCGCCACCTTGTCCAGCTCATTCGGCCAGGCCGCAAACGGCTCGATGCTGCCTAGGAGCGCCGTCAGCCCCTTCTGGTCGAAACCTGGATTGGCCGCGGCAATGAGGCGCGCTAGGGCCACGAGTGTGGCTACATCACAGGTAGTTGGCTCAAGCGCGCGCGGATTCGTCGCATAGTCACTGAAGAAGATCGCTGCAGGGAACGCTTCGCCGACCATGCGCAGGACTGCGTCGAGCCGCGCCCTGGTTTCTTGGTCGAGGTCCGCGCGAAGGTCGGCCACGAGGGGATGCTCCGTGTTGACCTCATATCTGACTGCCTCGTTGAAGACGCGCCTCTGCCAGACGGCAGTTTTAGGCCCTGAAGACACTGGCGTGCCGCGGTGCGTGTAGGGCCGTTTCGCCGAGGAACGGATGCGCTCGACGATCTGTTTCATGCGCGCTCGCACAGCAGCTGGGGGGCACGCCCGCGACTTCCTGACGTCGATGCACCAGAGCTGGTCTTGAGTGTTCGGGATGTCGACTTTGACCCGCGCGAGCTTGGTCAATTCTTCCTGTGGCGCGAGACGGAACCAAGTTCCCCACACGATTAGCCTGCGATTGCGGTAAACGTAGAAACCCTGATTCCGGAGATAGCCCTCAGTACCGGCCAAACGATGGTATTCGGCTTGAGCCACCTTGGAATGATGCGGCAACACGTAAGCTTGCATCCGCACGTCGCCGGTCTTCGTGACCACGCGTTCCTCTTGGAGCGCCTGCGTCGCCGGACTCGCTTCGTTGAAGGGATCGAATGCAGGGACCTCAGCCAAGTTAAGACGCATGGTCAGCTTGGCGAACCCACGTTCCCCACCAATGAAACGATGAAAAACACGGGCGACGTGCTCCCTAACAATCCCCATCTGCTCGTTTAGCTGTTGATGAGCCCGGTCGTCGCGCTGATCAAACTCGAGCCGATCGATTTTCTCCCACATCACCAGAGTACCTTGGGGTCCAAGCTCGCTGAAGCACGGCATCAGTGCGAGTTCAGCATCAGACGGGCGCTGCAGCGTCCATCTATCGGTTTCAGCCAGATAGTCCAGATCCCACCTCGCCGCTGATTCAACGCCATTGCGACGGGTCAGGACGGTTAGGCGGCGACATTGGGAAAACGAAGCAGTCTTCAAGCCTAGTCCGAAACGCCCGAGGTCATCCGTGCTGCGCTGCTCGAGGGGATTCCGTACACCGGGTCTCATGGCTTCCCGTAGGACGGCTGCCGACATTCCATCACCATCGTCGATGATGCCAATCCATGCACCATCCCGCCAACCGAAACGCACGTCAACCACGCTAGCTCGGGCGGTGATGCTGTTGTCGATGATGTCCGCAACGGCAGATTCCAGCGAATAGCCGATGTCACGCATCGCCTCGATCAAGGCGGAAGCCCTAGGCGGGAGCTCCTCAAACTCTACAGTGTCAAGCGCCCCCGGCTCATCGAGGTGGTCCCTATCGGCATTCATTCCGTTCCCTGATTTCCAGTGACCTGTTTGCTTTTGAGAGGCATGCCTTCTCTTGTTCGTCCCCGAAGATCGTACTGACAAATTAACTGCAGATGACTCAGAGCTTTCGCAATACGCTCGCGACTCGCCCATCAAACTGGGCTACTCCCCAACGGCGTGCCCATACGCATGGCGCTGTTTGCGCAGATGCTGGGGGTGCAGAGCCTGGTGCAGAAGTCCATGCGCGACGCGCCCTGGCGCTCGCCCTCGCACATCGGCCCGGACGACGCGCTGCTGAGTGACGAGGCCTGAGGCGCGGCCCAAAACAAAACGGCCCGCTTATGCGGGCCGTTTTGCTTCGTGCGACTGCTGCCTCAGAACAGCTGGAGGCTCAGCCAGTAGGCCACACCAGCAATAAAGGCTGAGGCGGGGATGGTAAAGATCCAGGCCCAGACGATGTTGCCCGCCACGCCCCAGCGCACGGCCGAGGCGCGCTGCGTGGAGCCCACGCCGACGATGGCGCCGGTGATGGTGTGGGTGGTGGAGACCGGAATGCCCAGCGAGGTGGCCAAGAACAGCGTGAGCGCGCCGCCGGTTTCGGCACAGAAGCCGCCCACGGGCTTGAGCTTGGTGATCTTCTGCCCCATGGTCTTGACGATGCGCCAGCCACCAAACATGGTGCCCAGGCCAATGGCCAGGTAGCAGCTGACGATGACCCATTGCGGTGGCGATTGGTCGGCGGTGGTCATATAGCCCGCAGCGATCAAGAGCATCCAGATGATGCCGATGGTCTTTTGCGCATCGTTGCCACCGTGGCCCAGGCTGTAGAGCCCGGCCGACACCAGTTGCAGGCGGCGGAACCACTTGTCCACCTTCAACGGCGAGGTGCGGCGGCAAATCCAGGCCACGATCACCATCAGCAGCGAGCCCAGCACAAAGCCCAGGGCCGGCGAGACGAAGATGAAGGCCACGGTTTTCATCAGCCCGCCAGCAATGAGCGCGCCCACACCGGCTTTGGCAATCACGGCACCCACGATGCCGCCAATCAAGGCGTGCGACGAGCTGGAGGGAATGCCGTAGTACCAGGTGATCACATTCCAGACGATGGCGCCGATGAGCGCGCCAAAGACCACGTGGTGATCGACCACGCCAGCGTCCACCGTGCCCTTGCCAATGGCCTTGGCCACGGCCATGTGGAAGATGAAGATGGCGATGAAGTTGAAGAAAGCGGCAAACAGCACCGCGTGCTGCGGCTTGAGCACCCCGGTGGAGACCACCGTGGCGATAGAGTTGGCCGCGTCGTGAAAGCCGTTCATGAAGTCAAACAGCAATGCCAGCACCACCAGCAAAGCAATGACCCAGAACGCTACCTGAATCGATTCCATGGAAGAGTTGCTCCGTGAAACGAGGATCAGGAGTTTTCGAGGACGATGCCCTCGATCAGATTGGCCACGTCCTCACAGCGGTCGGAGATGGTCTCCAGTTGCTCGTAAATGGCTTTGAGCTTGATGAGTTCGCGCACATCGAGCTCGTCGCGGAACAGGCGCGACATGGCCGCGCGCATGATGCGGTCGGCGTCGGATTCGAGCTTGTCGATTTCCTCGCAAGTCTTGAGCGCCGCTTCCACCGTCTGCGGCTGGCTGAGCTTTGGCAGCAGGGCCACGGCGTCGCGCACGCGCTCGCAGCAACGCACCGACACCTCGCCCAGACGCAGCGCATCTTCAGGAATGCTGCGCACGTCATAGAGCTGCAGCATTTCGGTGACGTCCTGCAGCAGGTCCAGGATGTCGTCCATGGAGTTGATCAGGCCATGGATTTGCTCGCGGTCGATGGGCGTGATGAAGGTGCGGTGCAGCAGGCGGTTCACCTCGGCGGTGATGCGGTCAGCCGCGTGCTCGGCGCCATCGACTTCCGCCGCAAATTTCTCGCGCTGGGTGGCGTCGCTGTACTCGCGCAGCATGGACATGAAGGAGCGCCCACCATCGGCGATCAAGGCGCCGTGCTGGTTGAAGAGCTCAAAAAAATTCCCCTCACGGGGCAGCAGTTTTCCGAAAAACATGGTTTCTCCTTACATCCACCTGGAAACCCAACGGGCCAGCAGCGTTCCGCCGCCAGCCACCCCAGGGGCGTTCGTTTTTATTGATGGGAAATCAACCAGCCTGGCGCTGCAGTCAGCGCAGGCAAAACCTCAAGTGTAGCGGGGCCAGCCTGCGGCGCGACCCGGGCACTGGCCCTGGGCTTAGCCCGCAAAGGCCTGTTGCAACCGCTGCGCCAGCGCGGCGCGCTGCGGCGCCGGCGGCTGAGGCCAGGCCCCAGGCAGCACATGCAGTGCCTGGTCTTGGCAGGCCAGTAGCGCCTGTTCAAGCGGCCCGACCTTGGGCCACACCCAAGTGGGGCACAGCTCCAGCAAAGGCGCCAGCACAAAGGCGCGCCCGAACATGCGCGGGTGCGGCAGCGTCAGGCGCGGCTCGGCCATTTCGCAGCCTTGCAGGGCCAGCAAGTCCAAGTCCAGCGTGCGTGGGGCGTTGCGGTAGGGGCGTTCGCGCCCGTGTTGCTGCTCAATGGCCTGCAGAGCGTCGAGCAGCTGCAGTGGCGCCAGCGTGGTTTCCAGCACCGCCACGGCGTTGACGAAGTCCGGGCCTTGCGCATCGACCGGCGCCGTGCGCCAAGCGCTAGACCAACCCAGGCAGCGCGTGTCAGGGCATTGAGCACAGGCCGCTATGGCCTGCCAGACGCTGGCTTGCGCATCACCGAGGTTGGCGCCCAGCCCCACCAGGGCCAGGCCTTGAAACACCGCACTCACCGCAGGCTCTGTGCTCAAGCGCTGTCTTTGCCCGCAGCCGCCGCACCGCTGGGGCGACGGCGGCGACGGCGACGGCGTTGCCCCGCGGCTGCGGCCTCGCCGCCTTCGGCATCAGCGGTATCGGTATCGGCATCGGTGGATTCAGCATCAGCGCCCCGCGCTGCAGCAACACGCGGTGCAGGCGCTGCGCCGGTGACGGCACCACGCGGCACGCGGTGAACCTTGGGCGTGCGGCGCTGGCGCTCTTCCACGCGCAGCTCGTCTTGCAGGGCGCGGCGTTCGTCGTCGCTGCCCAGGGCGTAGTCTTCCCACCAATCGGCCAGCGCGGTGGGCACCTCGCCCGCTTCGGCGCGCAGGGCCAGGAAGTCAAAGCCCGCGCGGTAACGCGGCTGCTCGATGAGGCGCTGTGGCCCATTGCCAGTGCGGCGCTCAAAGCGCGGCTGCATGAGCCAGATTTCGCGCATATCGGCAGCGAGCTTGCCGCGGCCAGAGATGTCGCCCACACGCGCATCAAACACCAAGTCCACGGCTTGCTGCAGAGCCTGCACCGCAGGCTCGCCCTGCTCTTGCAGTTTTTGCCAACGCGCTTGCACCTCGCGCCATAGCATGCAGGCCAGCATGAAGCTCGGGGCCACGCTGCGGCCTTCTTCCACGCGGCGGTCGGTGTCTTGCAGGGCCAGCTTCACAAAGCGGCCATGCGTGGTGTCAGGCAAAGCGCCCTTCTCGTCCAGCACGGCGTCCAGCACTGGGAAGAGGCCGCGCGCCAAGCCTTGCTTTTGCAGCTCGTCCAAGGTAGCCAGGGCATGCCCGGTTTGCAGCAGCTTGATCATCTCGTCAAACATGCGCGAGATGGGCACGTTGGACATCAGGCGCGAGAGCTCCACCATGGGTGCACGCGTCTTGGGCTCGATGGTGAAGCCCAGCTTGGCAGCAAAACGCACGGCGCGCAGGATGCGCACCGGGTCTTCGCGGTAGCGTGTGGGCGCATCACCAATGATGCGCAGCACTTTTTTGCGCGCATCGGCAAAGCCGCCGTGGTAGTCCACCACGATTTGCTGGCGCGGCTCGTAGTACATGGCGTTCACGGTGAAGTCGCGCCGCGCCGCGTCTTCGATCTGCGGACCCCAGACGTTGTCGCGCAGCACCCGGCCACTGGCATCGACCACATGCGACTTGCCCGCGAGCTGGTCTTTGGAGGTTTTCTCGTTGCCCTTGACCTGCTCGGCGTCGTCCTGCGTGAGCAGCGCGCGGAAGGTGGAGACCTCGATCACCTCGTGCTCGCGCCCGCGGCCGTAGACCACGTGCACGATGCGAAAACGCCGCCCGATGATGAAGGCACGGCGGAACAGGCCCTTGACCTGCTCGGGCGTGGCGTTGGTGGCCACGTCGAAATCTTTGGGGCGACGCCCCAGCAGCAAATCGCGCACCGCGCCGCCGACGATATAGGCCTCGTAGCCCGCGTCGGCCAGGGTATTGACCACCTTGATGGCGCGCTCATCCACCAGCCCGATGTCGATCTGATGCTTGGAGGCATCCAGCTCCACCCGTTTTCCCAGCGGGGTCTCGCGGCTTCTGCTCAGCAGTTTGTTGATGAGTGATTTGATCATTCGAAGAGTTTCAATACAGGCCAGCCACGCTGCTGAGCCAGGGTCAGCAAAGGCGGGCTAGGGTTGGTTGCAACAGGGTGGCTGACATGTTCGAGCAGTGGCAGGTCGTTGAGCGAATCGCTGTAAAACGTCACCCGCTCAAAGTCGCCCCAGGACTTGCCCATGCCTGCCAGCCATTGGGCCACTCGCGTAATCTTTCCTTCACGAAAGGACGGCACGCCAAGAACACGGCCTGTGTACTGCCCGTGGGCATCTCGCTCAAGCTGCACCGCAATCAGGTGCTCCACGCCCAAGGCCTCGGCAATCGGCGCCGTCACAAACTCGTTGGTCGCTGTCACGATGGCCAGCACATCACCAGCGGCTCTGTGCTGCTCCAGCAGCGCCCGCGCATTGTCGCGCAACATGGGCCGCATCACTTCAGCCATGAAACGCTCGCGCATGGCCAGCGCTTCGCCCAGCCCACGGCCGCGCCAGGCCGATGTGGCGAACTCGATATAGGCGTCCAAGTCCAGCTCACCGCGGCAGTATTGGGCGTAGAACTCGTCGTTGCGCTGGCGCCAGGCCTCGCCCTGGGCCCAGCCCACCCCCACCATAAAGCTGCCAAATGCGTGGTCGGAGTCTTGCGGAATCAGCGTCCCGTCCAGATCAAACAGCGTCAGGTTCATGGTGTGGTGTTCAGGGCTGCGGTGGAGGGTTGATGGGCTTCACGGCGCGGTGTCAGGCTCGCTGAGCATGCGCCGCAGCAGCGGCACGGTGATGGCGCGCTGGCTGGCCAGCGAGAACTCGTCCAGACGGTCCAGCAAGTGCATGAGGTGTTTGAGGTCGCGCGCAAAGCGGGTTTGCAAATAGCTCACCACTTCGTCGCCCAGCACCACACCGCGGCGCGCGGCTTCGCGGTGCAGCACGGCGCGCACCTCTTCCTCGCTGAGCGGTTGCAGGGCAAAAGTCGGCCCCCAAGCCAGTCGGGTGCGCACGTCTTCGCGCAGTGGCAAATCCACCGAGGGCGCGGCACCGGCGGCCACCACAGCCAGCCCCTGCGAGGCGGCTTCGACGAACAAGGTAAAGGCGGCGTGCTGCTGACCGGGGTCGAAGCGCTCGCAGTCGTCCATCAAGAGCAGGCTGGGTTGGTGGGGCAGCTCCCAGGGTTGGGGCGTGTTGGCGTCGTACCAGCCGACTTGCGCCCCTGCCTCCTGCCAGCGCTGGGCCAGCGCGCGCAGCACATGCGTTTTGCCGCTGCCCGAGGGCCCCCAGATGTAGACAGGCGCATCCCCCAGCTGCAGCGCATCCAAATGCGCCAGCAGCGCCTCGTTGTCACCGGGCAGGTAGTTGTCGAAGGTGTAGTCGGGCGGCGGCCCCAGGAACAGAGGGATTTGCTTCAAGCGGCAAGAACCTAATATCAGATGCTCGGTATCCCAGGTGCCCGGGCACGCCAGAACTGGCCAAAGGCCGATGCGAGCGCGATTCTAAAGGCCCACGCTCGGGGCGGTGGCGCAAGGCTGTGCAATCAATGCAAGGTCGGACCAGAGCCCAACCGCGCCAGCACGGCTTCCACGCGCTGGCAATCCGGTGCTGCGGGGCAGCTGCGCACGTAGTGCTGCAAGTCCTGCAGCGCGGCCTCGCGCTGGCCCAGCAGCTCCAGCACATAGCCACGCTCGCGGCGCTCGCGCGGGTCGTCGGGCAACAAGATCACCAAGCGCTGCTGCACCATCAGCAGGCGATGGGCGTCGCCGCTATGGCTGTAGACCTCGCGCAAATTGCGCAGCATGCGTGCCACCATCTGCCGCGCCGACACCGAGGCCAGCGCCTGCTCAAGAGCAGGCGTGCTGCAGTCACCCGTGGTGTGCAGCAGCCGCTCTTCGAGTTCATGCCGCGCCAAGGAGCGCCCGCTCAAGGGGTCCAGCACCACCTCGCCTTGTGGCAAGCGCAGCTTCATGAGGAAATGCCCCGGGAACCCCACGCCGTGCAGACGCAGCTGCAGCTGCGAACCCAGCTCCATGAAGAGCGCTGCCAATGTGATGGGCAGGCCGCGCCGCGTGACCAGCACGCGGTGCACAAAGCTGTTGTCGGGGGCGTAGTAGTCGTTGACGTTGCCGGTAAAGCCCAAATCGCCATGGAAAAAACCGCACAGCATGTGCAGGCGGTGTTGGGGAGGCGCATCGTCGGGCAGGCGTTGGCGCAGCCGCAGCCCCAGAGCGTCGATCTCAGCCATCACCTGCTGCACATCGAGCTGGGGGTATTCGTCCTGTGCCAAAGCAATGGCAGCTTCTGTGAGGTTCAAGCCCTCGTCGTCCGCCACCAAGGAGGCGAAGTACTCCAACGCCGTGGGGATCGTCCAGTGCTGCGACTTACTCATGGGCGCGAGTGTAGTCGTGCAAGCGCCGCAAACAAGCTCACACACGCCTCATGTATTGGCGCGGCTTGATTCCCAAACACCACAGCAAGCCAAAGTACAAGACGCCCGATGCCGCCATGCTGCCCGCCATGGCCAGAACACGCCAGCCTTCGTGCAGGGCTAGCCAATCCAAGCGCAGCGCCAGCCACCACAGCAGCAAGCCCATCGCAGAGCTGGCCAGCACCACTTTGAACGTGAACAGCCACCAGCCTGGCTCGGGCCGATAGCTGCCCTTGCGCCGCAAGCCAAGGAACAGCATGAGGGCATTGATGAGTGCACCCAACCCGATGGACAAAGACAGCCCCGCCACACCCAGCCAAGGCACAAACACGGCGTTGAGCAGCTGCGTGAGCACCAGCACGGCCACGGCAATGCGCACCGGCGTGCGCGTGTCCTGCTTGGCATAAAAGCCCGGCGCCAGAATCTTCACCGCCACCAACCCCAGCAGTCCGGCCCCATAGCCCATCACAGCCTGGCTGGTGTAGAGCACATCGCGCGCCCCGAAGGCCCCGCGGTGGTAGAGCACCGACACCAGCGGCACGGCAAACAGCAAGAGCGCCACCGCACAGGGCAAGGCCAGCAACACCACCAGGCGCAAGCCCCAATCCAACATGGCGCTGTATTCCTGCTGCGCGTCACGCGCCTGGGCTGCCGCCAGCTGCGGCGTCAGCACCACGCCCAGCGCCACGCCCAGCAGCGCGATCGGGAACTCCATCAGACGGTCGGCATAAGTCAGCCAAGACGCCGCCCCCGGAGCCACCCAAATGGCAATCTGGGTGTTGATGACCAACGACAGCTGCGCCACCCCTACCCCCACCAGTGCCGGGCCCATGGTGCGCAGCACCTGCCCCACACCGGCATGACTGCGTGCTTGAGTGAAGGCGCGCCAGCGCCAGCCAATGCGCAAATCCACACCCAGGCGGCGCACCGCAAACCACAACACCACCAGCTGCAACACCCCGCCCAGCATGACACCAAAGGCCAGGGCATATATCGGCTGCAAGCCCCAGCGCGGCAGCAGAGGCGACAAGACCCAGCCGCAGGCAATCACCGACAGATTCAAGAGCACCGGCGTGACCGCGGGCACGGCAAAACGCTTCCAGGTGTTGAGAACCCCCGCACACAGCGCAGCCAAGGACATGCAGCCGATGTAGGGGAACATCCAGCGCGTCATCACCACCGCAGCTTCCTGCGGTGCGTCGGCCAAGCCTGCGCCCAAGAGCCACACCAAGAGCGGCGCCCCCACCACGCCCAGCACGCAAGTCAGCGTCAAAGCCCAGGTGAGCACCGTGGCCACAGCCGCCACCAGCTCGCGCGTGGCCTCGTCCCCCTCTTGGGCGCGGGTGCGCGCCAGCACCGGCACAAAGGCCTGCGAAAACGCACCTTCGGCAAACAGGCGGCGCAGCATGTTCGGGATGCGAAACGCTACCTGGAAGGCATCCGTCATGGCAGTCGCGCCAAACAAGGCAGCCACCATCTGCTCACGCACAAGGCCCGTGATGCGCGACGCCAGCGTCAATACAGAAACGGTCGAAGCAGTTTTGAGTAGATTCATCAGCGGCCAGGCACCCCAGGAACAGCGCAACACCCCCAAGGCGCATCTCAGCTCAAAAGGGGCCCCAATACGGAAGCGGGCCGATTGTGCCTGCCCCGGCAAGCCCTGTTGGAGCCACTGCTCAGACCAAGCTTGCCCCAGAAAAACAGAGCAAATCCGACCCAGCTCGTGATGCGTTGATTGGAAGACGTCTTAAAGACTGCTATACTCGCCGTCTTTGCACCAACTGGTTGAAAAACAATGGCAAGCTCTTCCAAAGCCAAAAAGAAAACCGTGCGCCTGGCCTCTGGCCGTAAGCGTGCACGTCAAGATGTGAAGCTGAACGCCGCCAACTCGGCGCTGCGTTCGCAATTCCGCACGGTCGTCAAGAACGTGCAAAAAGCCATCGTGGCTGGCGACAAGTCCAAGGCCGCTGACCTGTTCAAGCATGCCCAGTGCGTGATCGACTCGGTCGCTGACAAGGGCATCTTCCACAAGAACAAGGCTGCTCGTCATAAGAGCCGTCTGTCCGCCAAGATCAAGGCGCTGGCCGCCTGATATTCCAGCTCTGGTGCAAGACAAAGCCCGCTTCGGCGGGCTTTTGTCATTCCTGCGCCAAGATGGGCGTCGATTGAATTGAAACGCCCTGCCCTGGCCGCTCAGGCCTTGGGCTGCTCGCCGTCGGGCAACCAGCAGGCTTCCACAACCTGCAACTGGTTGTCTCGGGCAAAGTTCATGACAAAGTCCCAGGCCATGGGCTCCAAGGCCTTGAGCGCCTCGTTGACGATGACGCACTTGATGCCGTTGATCACACGCGGCACGCAATAAGGCGAATACCCCAGGTGCGCGTCGCGCCCGGCCCGCGCGGCCCCAGGACGAAAGCTGGACATCGCGCCCGCCAGCCGCTCGGCCCAGTCGCTGGGTCGGAACGTGCGTCCGTCGACCGTCACCCCTTGAATGAATACTTCTCGCGGCTTGGAGGTCGTTGGGCTCATGGGCTTGGGAATTGTTGCTGGGGTGTCCATCCACCCGCTTGGGTGTAGACGCCGGGAGGAAAGCCGCTATTGTGCCTTGACTGTGTTGCAGCGCAGCAGGAGCAGATCGTATTCAGACCACGTATTGCTCAGCTTGCGCCGAACCTGCAAGGCCCATCAGGGCTGAACCTTAGAATGAATCGGCCGCCCCGCGCAAAACTGAAGTCGCTGTGCAGGCTTGTTTCGTTGCAGTCACCGCCTCATCACCCCCCCGCTTACCAAAGAGAGTCATGAGCACCCCCGATTCCACAGCCCTTACCCTTTCCGAACCCCATGTGCTGGGTGTTTTCAGCCGCTTGCCCGTTGCGATGTCGCATGGGCAAGGGTGCTGGGTCTGGGACACGGCGGGGCGACGATATCTCGACGGACTGGGGGGCATTGCCGTCAACACGTTGGGGCACAACCACCCCCGCTTCGTGGCGGCATTGCAGGAGCAGCTCACCAAGCTGATTCACACCAGCAACTACTACCACGTGCCTCTGCAGGAGACGCTGGCTGCCAAGCTGTGCGAAATCTCAGGCATGAACAAGGCCTTCTTTTGCAATTCCGGGCTTGAAGCCAACGAAGCGGCGCTCAAGATCGCTCGCAAGTTCGGCGTCGACCGCGGCTTTGCCGAGCCGGAAATTCTCGTCTTCGAGGGCGCCTTCCACGGCCGCTCGCTGGCCACCATGGCCGCCACCGCCAACGCCAAAGTGCGCGAAGGCTTTGGCGCGAGCTTTCCGGGCTTTGTCCGCGTGGCCCTCAACAGCGTGAGCGCGGTGGAAGAAGCCATTGCCAAGCACCCCCAGCTGTGCGCGATCTTCCTGGAAACCGTGCAAGGCGAAGGCGGCATCAACCCCGCACGCATCGACTTCCTGCAAGCACTGCGACGCCTGTGCGACAAGCACGAACTCCTGCTCATGCTCGACGAGGTGCAGTGCGGCATTGGGCGCACGGGCAAGTGGTTTGCCCACCAATGGGCGGGCATCGTGCCGGACGTCATGCCCCTGGCCAAAGGCCTGGGCTCAGGCGTGCCCATTGGCGCCGTGGTCTGCGGCCCGCGCGCTGCCGATGTCATGCGTCCCGGCAACCACGGCAGCACCTTTGGTGGCAACCCGCTGGCCATGCGCGCAGGGGTAGAGACCTTGCGCATCATGGAAGAAGACCAGCTCCTGAGCCACGCCGCCAAGGTCGGCCAGGAACTGCAACAGGCCCTGCGCGAGCAGTTGGCTGGCGTGACGGGCGTCGTAGAGATCCGCGGCCAGGGCCTCATGATCGGCGTGGAGTTGGATCGTCCCTGCGGTGCGCTGCTGGGCATGGGCTTGGAGCGCGGGGTGCTCTTCAGCGTGACGGCCGACCGCGTGGTGCGCCTCGTGCCGCCGCTGATCATCAGCAGCGACGAGGCCCGCCAGCTGGCTGGCACCTTGAGCGAGATCATCCGCCAATTCCTCAGCACCCAGACGCCCCCGCAGCCATGAAACCCACTGCCCAAGCCATTCGCCACTACCTGCAGTTCAAAGATTTCAGCGCCGAGGAATACGCCTACCTTTTTGAACGCGCCGCCATCATCAAGCGACGCTTCAAAAACTACGAAAAATACCAACCCCTGCAGGACCGCACGCTGGCCATGATTTTCGAGAAGGCCAGCACCCGCACGCGCGTGAGCTTTGAGGCGGGCATGTATCAGATGGGCGGCTCGGTGGTGCACCTCACCACGGGCGACAGCCAGCTGGGCCGCGCCGAACCCATCGAAGACAGCGCCCGCGTGATCAGCCGCATGGTGGACTTGGTCATGATCCGCACCTTTGAGCAAAGCAAGATCGAAGCCTTTGCCAAGCACTCGCGCGTGCCCGTCATCAACGGCCTGACCAACGAATACCACCCCTGCCAAATCCTGGCCGACTTGTTCACCTATCTGGAACACCGCGCCATGGACCGCAAAGGTGCCGTGGACCTCGACGCCCTGCGCGGGCGCGTGGTGGCCTGGGTGGGCGATGGCAACAACATGGCCAACACCTGGCTGCAGGCGGCGGAGATCCTGGGCTTTACCGTCCATGTCAGCACGCCCAGCGGCTATGAAATCGACCCACGCGTGGCAGGCATCAGCAACACCGGCTGCTACAAGGTGTTCAAAGACCCGCGACAAGCCTGCCAGGGTGCCGACCTCGTCACCACCGATGTCTGGACCAGCATGGGCTATGAGGCCGAGAACGACGCGCGACGCCTGGCCTTTGCCGACTGGTGCGTGGACGCCGCCATGATGGCTCAGGCCAAGCCCGATGCCCTGTTCATGCACTGCCTGCCTGCCCACCGTGGCGAGGAAGTCAGCGCCGACGTCATTGACGGCCCGCAGTCCGTGGTTTGGGACGAGGCCGAAAACCGCATGCACGTGCAAAAAGCCCTGATGGAATACCTCCAGCTTGGGCGTATTGGCTAGGCTTGCCCCTCGGCCACGCGCTGGGGCTGGGGTTTGTCCCTGAGGGAATGAGCACTTTTCCATCAGGTCACTGTCAGAGACGCCTGTCATGCTCGGAACGTCATGAGTCGCACTGCACTGATCACCGATATCCACGCCAACCGGCAAGCTTTTGACGCCGTGCTGGAGCACGCCAGCCAGCAAGGCGTCGACCGCTACGCGTTTCTGGGTGATTTCATTGGCTACGGTGCAGACCCGGCCTGGGTGCTCCAGCGCGTGCAGGCGCTCTGCGCCAAGGGTGCGATTGCGGTACAGGGCAACCACGACCGCGCCGTGGCCCAAGGGCCCATGCCGCACATGACGAGCGACGCGCGCCACATGGTGGAGTGGACGCGCGCCCAACTCAGCCCCGAAGACATCGCGTGGCTGAAGGCTTTGCCGCTGACACGACGCGTTGAGGACTGTTTTTTCGCCCACGCCAACGCGTTCGCGCCCGAGCAGTTCGCCTACATCCACGGCCGACTCGACGCCGTGCGCAGCCTCCAAGCCAGCCCCTGCACCTACAGCTTTTTTGGGCACATGCACGAGCCCAGGCTCTACCACCTCTCCAGCACCGGCAAGGCCGGCGACTTCACGCCCGAGCCCGGCACCGAAATCCCGCTGCTGCCCCACCGGCGCTGGCTGGCCATTGCAGGTTCGTGCGGCCAACCCAGAGACGGCAACCCAGCGGCCTGCTACGCCGTGTTTGACAGCGACCAGCAGGTCTTGAGCTTTCAGCGCGTGCCCTACGACGTCGACACTGCCGCGCAGTGCCTGACCGCTGCACAAGGGCTCAACCCAGAGCTCGCCCAGCGCTTGGCCACACGACTCCAAGGGGGCCAGTAGCCCCACCCGGCGCAGCGTCAGCCACACCCTGTCAGGAGATTCTTTCGCATGCCCACTGCCCTGAGCCCTGAACAACCGCTGCAGCCCGGCATGGTGCTGGATGGCTTTGTCTTGGAGCGCCCCTTGCACCAAGGCGGCATGGCCAATCTGTGGGCCGTCAAGCGCGAGCAGCCACGGGAAGATGAGCCCTTCGAGCTCATCATGAAGGTGCCGCGCATCAAAGGCGGCGAGGATCCGGCCACCATCGTCGGCTTCGAAGTCGAGCAGATGATCTTGCCCGCGCTACGCGGCCCACATGTGCCGCGTTTCATCGCCCGCGGCGACTGGATACGGCGCGCCTACATCGTGATGGAGCGCATCCCGGGCGAAAGCCTGCGCCCCAGGCTGGACCAGGCGCCATTGCCTCTGGTGGACGTGGTGGAAATCGGCATTCAAGTTGCCACGGCGCTGCGCGAACTCCACCGCCAGCACTTGGTGCACCTCGACATCAAACCCAGCAACATCATGTTCCGCCCCGATGGGCGCGCCGTGCTGGTGGACTTCGGGCTCTCCAGGCACGACCACTTGCCCGACCTGCTGGAAGAAGAGTTCGAGCTGCCCATGGGCACCGGACCCTATATGTCGCCGGAGCAAGTGCAATTCGTGCGCAGCGACCCGCGCTCGGATTTGTTTGCGCTGGGCGTCATGCTCTACCACCTCTCCACGGGTGAGCGCCCCTTTGGCCAGCCCACCTCCATCACAGGCCTGCGCCGGCGCCTCTACGAAGACCCCATCCCGCCGCGCGCCATACGGCCAGAGCTGCCGGCGTGGTTTCAAGAAATCGTGCTGCACTGCCTGGAGGTCAAGCCCGAGCGCCGCTACCCAAGCGCCTCGCAACTGCTGCTGGATTTGCAGCGCCCAGACGCCGTGCAGCTCACGCGCCGCGCTGACAAGCTCACGCGCACCGGCCGCCTGGCGCGCTGGCGCGACTGGTTCAAAGCCCTGGGCAACGAGGCCGAACCCTGCAGCTCCGTGAGCGACCAACTCAAGCGCAGCCCCATCATCATGGCCGCGCTGGATGTTCACAGCGCCAGCCCTGCCCTGCTCGATCAACTCAGAGAAACCGCGCGCCGATTGGTTCAAACCGAACCCGGCGCACGCTTGGCCTGCGTGAGCGTCATGAAGACCGCGCGCATCGGCATGGACGAGCTCACCGACAAGCAAGGCCGCAGCGTCCACGTCAACCAACTCGTCGCCCTCAAGGCCTGGGCCCACCCGCTGCGCAAAGCCCTGAACCTGACCGATGACGGACAGCTCACCTTCCACGTGCTCGAAGCGCCGGACCCCGCCGCCGCCATCGTCGAATTCGCAGCCAAAAACGGTGTTGACCACGTGGTGATGGGAGCACGAGGTTCATCGGCCTTGCGCCGTTATTTGGGCAGCGTCTCGGCCCAGGTCGTGGCGGAGTGCAGTTGCAACGTCACCGTCGTGAGGGAAAGCAGCGCAAGCTGAAACGCAAAACGCCAGCTCGCGCTGGCGTTGACATCGAATCAGTTCAACTCAGTGCTTGTGGCCGCTGTGGTCAGAGTGACCGGAGTGACCACCGGCAGCAGCCTTCATATCCCGCACCGGAACTTTGAGCTCCAACTCGGTGCGGGCACCCGCCGCGTCCTGGAACACCAGCGTCAAAGGCAGCTCTTGCCCGGCCACCAGCTGCCCCTTGAGCCCCATCAGCATGATGTGCAGGCCACCGGGCTTGAGCGCCACGCGCTGCCCCGCAGGCAGCTCCAACCCATTGGGCAGCTGGCGCATCTTCATCACCGAGTCCTCCATGGTCATTTCATGGATTTCCACGCTGTTGGCGCTGGGGCTGCGCGCGGCTACCAGGCGCGTAGCACTGGGGCTTTGCAGCTGCAAAAAGACCCCACTGGCCTTTTGTTGCGGTACCGTTCCGCGAGCCCATGCGTCGCTGACCTGAACCTGCGCCCAAACCGAACTCGTGCTTGCCGCAACAAGCACCAAAGCCGCTGACAAATATTTCGCAATCACAACATCGCTCCTCAGTTGAGAGCAACCATGATAGCCAGCCCGACGACCAGCCGCCTTAGGGCTTGGGTGCCGGGTAGCTCACCGCCAGGACTTCGATGCGCTCTACGCCCACAGGCGTGTGCAGGCTGAGCTCATCACCCTCCCGGGCCTTGAGCAGCGCACGCGCAATCGGAGAGACCCAACTCACCTCACCATTGAGGCTGTCAGACTCATCAATGCCCTTGATGGTGACGGTGCGCTCCACACCCCGCTCATTGGCGTAGGTGACGGTTGCGCCAAAAAACACCTGGTCGCTGCCGTGGTGCACGCTGGGGTCTACCACCTCAGCGATGTCCAGCCGCTTGGTCAAAAAACGCAAGCGCCTGTCAATTTCGCGCAGCCGCTTCTTGCCATAGAGGTAGTCGCCGTTTTCTGAACGATCACCATTTTTCGCAGCCCAAGAAACAATCTCCACCACCTTGGGCCGCTCGACGTCTAGCAACTGCATGAACTCACCGCGCAGTCGCGCATAGCCCTCTGGTGTCATGTAGTTACGGCTGCCCGCCGGCAAGGGGGACAAGCCGCCACTGAGCTCTTCGTCGTCGTCCTGCTCAACTTCCTTGGTGAAGGCTTTGCTCACGGCCCGGTCAGTCGGTCACAGCAGGTTCGGCCTTGGGCTTGTCCTTGCGCGCCGATTGGATGTCCAGCATCACCTCGCCCTTGTCGTCGATGTCCACGCTCAAGCGCCCGCCGTCGACCAAGCGGCCGAACAGCAGCTCGTCGGCCAAGGCGCGACGGATGGTGTCCTGAATCAGACGCTGCATGGGGCGCGCGCCCATGAGCGGGTCAAAGCCCTTGCTGGCGAGGTGCTTGCGCAGCGCATCACTGAAGGTGACTTCGACCTTTTTCTCTGTCAGCTGGCTCTCCAACTGGAGCAGGAACTTATCGACCACGCGCAGGATGATGTCTTGATCCAGCGAGCGGAAGGACACGATGGCGTCGAGCCGATTGCGGAACTCCGGTGTGAAGAAGCGCTTGATGTCGCCCATCTCATCGCCCTGCTCGCGCTTGTTGGTGAAGCCGATGGTGGACTTCTGCATCGCCTCTGCTCCCGCATTGGTCGTCATGACGATGATGACATTGCGAAAGTCAGCCTTGCGCCCGTTGTTGTCGGTCAAGGTGCCGTGGTCCATGACCTGCAGCAGCACATTGAAGACATCCGGGTGCGCTTTCTCGATTTCATCCAACAACAAGACCGCATGCGGCTTCTTGGTGATGGCCTCGGTGAGCAGACCGCCCTGATCGAAACCCACATAGCCCGGAGGCGCACCAATCAGGCGGCTCACAGCGTGGCGCTCCATGTACTCGGACATGTCAAAGCGCATGAGCTCAATACCCAGGATGTAGGCCAGCTGCTTGGCCACCTCGGTCTTGCCCACGCCGGTGGGGCCGCTGAAGAGAAAGGCGCCAATGGGTTTGTCCGGCTTGCCCAGACCCGAGCGCGCCATCTTGATGGCCGCAGCCAAGGCATCAATGGCCGGGTCTTGTCCAAAAACCACACTCTTGAGATCGCGGTCCAGGGTCTTGAGCTTGTCGCGATCGTCGCTGGAGACGCTGGTCGGCGGAATGCGCGCAATCTTGGCCACGATGTCTTCCACCTCAGCGCGGGTGATGGTCTTCTTTTGCCGGCTCTTGGGCAGCACACGCTGCGCGGCACCAGCCTCGTCAATGACGTCGATCGCCTTGTCGGGCAAATGCCGGTCGCTGATGTACTTGGCCGACAGCTCGGCCGCAGCCTGCAAAGCACCCAAGGCGTACTTCACGCTATGGTGTTCCTCAAATCGAGATTTGAGCCCCTTCAAAATCTCGATCGTCTGCTCCACCGAGGGCTCATTCACATCGATTTTTTGGAAGCGACGCGACAGCGCCGCATCTTTCTCGAAGATGCCACGGTACTCACTGAAGGTGGTGGCGCCGATGCACTTGAGCTGACCTGAAGACAGTGCAGGCTTGAGCAAATTGCTCGCATCCAAAGTACCACCAGAGGCCGCGCCCGCACCGATGAGGGTGTGAATCTCGTCGATGAACAAAATGGCCCCGGCCTGCTCCTTGAGCTGCTTGATCACCGCCTTGAGGCGCTGTTCAAAGTCGCCACGGTACTTTGTGCCGGCCAGCAATGCGCCCATATCGAGCGAATACACCGTGGCATCAGCCAGCACGTCAGGCACTTGGCCTTCCGTGATGCGCCAAGCCAGCCCCTCAGCAATGGCCGTTTTACCCACACCCGCTTCACCCACCAGCAGTGGGTTGTTTTTGCGGCGACGGCAGAGCACCTGCACGACCCGCTCAACCTCTTGCTCGCGCCCGATGAGAGGGTCAATGCGACCATCGCGGGCATTTTGGTTGAGGTTTTGTGTGAACTGCTCGAGCGGAGAGCCTTTGCCCGAGCTACCACTGGCTTCCGTGTCCTCACGCTCACCTTCTTGAGGGGCGCTGTCTGAGCTCTTGGGAGGCTCTGGCGGCTCGCTCTTCTTGATGCCGTGAGCAATAAAGTTCACCACATCCAGCCGCGTCACGCCCTGCTGGTGAAGGTAGTAGACGGCGTGCGAATCCTTTTCGCCAAATATGGCCACCAGCACATTGGCGCCGGTGACTTCTTTCTTGCCATTGCCCGTGGATTGGACGTGCATGATGGCGCGCTGGATGACGCGCTGAAAGCCCAGCGTGGGCTGGGTATCCACCTCGTCGCTGCCACCCACCGTCGGGGTGTTGTCCTTGACGAACTGCGACAAACACTTGCGCAGATCTTCAATATTGGCGGCGCAAGCACGCAGCACCTCGGCTGCGGACGGGTTGTCCAGCAAGGCCAGGAGCAGATGCTCGACTGTGATGAATTCGTGGCGCTGCTGACGCGCCTCCACGAAGGCCATGTGCAGGCTGACTTCAAGTTCTTGCGCGATCATGCGGCCTCCATAGTGCACTGAAGGGGATGGCTGGCTCGCCGTGCGGCGGCCAACACCAATTCGACTTTGGTGGCAGCAACGTCCTTGGTGAACACACCACAAACGCCCCGCCCCTCGTGATGGACTGTCAACATGATCCGTGTCGCCGCGTCCAGGTCATGATGGAAATACTCTTGCAAAACCATCACTACAAACTCCATAGGCGTGAAGTCATCATTGAGCATCAACACCCGATACAGACCAGGGGGCTGTGTGCGTTGCAACTGACGCTCGGCAAGGGTAGCCCCCCCCGAATCAGAGGGTGGGGGAGACACGGGGGGCTCTGCTGGAGAAGACGACATCCTGAACATGTTTCCGATTCTATAGAGAGCCTACGCCCTGCAGCGTAGCGCTAGTGAGAAGCCCGACGGGTCGACGCCACCATTTTCACCACGCCAAGCACCCCACCACTCTCGGGGGGGCAAGTCGATTGACACCCCTTCCAGCGGCCTTTGAGAATCCCTTCCGGTGCATTAGACACCGGGATGGAGAGTACAAATGGCTACTGGTACAGTGAAATGGTTCAACGATGCCAAAGGATTTGGTTTTATCGAACCTGAACTCGGCGGAGGAGATGTGTTTGCCCATTTCTCGGCAATCCGCATGGATGGCTTCAGAACACTGAAGCAAGGCAGCAAGGTGAGTTTTGAGCTGGTGCAAGGCCCCAAAGGGCAGTTGGCGCAAAACATCACCCCCATGGACGAGGGAAGCGTCGGCGTTAGCGCCTGAGCCCACCTCTGCCCAGCGCGCTTCCGCAGTGCCTTGACACAAGGCCGTCGATGTCCAGCCTGAGTTCTGCAGTCCGCGTCATTTAGGTCCCCCATGAACAAAGCCCCTGGCAATGCTGCTCAGGGGCTTTTTTGTTTCCGAGCGCACCACGACAGCGCGCTCTGAGGGGCCGAAAGTGCAGCGCACAGGTGTGCTGCCGCACGGCCTCCACATTACATGTGGTCGATCATCACCTGACCAAATCCAGAGCAGGAGACTTGCGTTGCACCGTCGAGCAGACGGGCAAAGTCGTAAGTCACTTTCTTGGACAGAATGGACTTTTCCATGGAGGCAATGATCAGGTCAGCCGCCTCAACCCAGCCCATATGGCGCAGCATCATCTCGGCCGAGAGAATCTCGGAACCGGGGTTGACGTAGTCCTTGCCCGCGTATTTCGGCGCCGTGCCGTGGGTGGCTTCAAACATGGCCACGGAGTCGCTCAGGTTTGCACCCGGAGCAATACCGATACCACCAACTTGTGCCGCCAGCGCGTCGGAGACGTAGTCACCGTTGAGGTTCAGGGTCGCAATCACCGAGTACTCAGCCGGGCGCAGCAGGATTTGCTGCAGGAAAGCGTCAGCGATCGAATCCTTGACCACGATGTCCTTGCCGGTCTTGGGATTCTTGAACTTGCACCATGGGCCGCCGTCGATCAGCTCAGCGCCAAATTCCTTTTGCGCCAACGCATAGGCCCAGTCACGGAAGCCACCTTCGGTGAACTTCATGATGTTGCCCTTGTGGACAATGGTGACGCTGGGCTTGTCGTTGTCGATGGCGTACTGGATGGCCTTGCGCACCAGACGCTCCGTGCCTTCCTTGGACACAGGCTTGACACCAATGCCTGAAGTCTCGGGGAAACGGATCTTCTTGACGCCAAATTCCTCTTGCAGGAACTTGATCAGCTTCTTGGCCTTGTCGCTTTGGGCTTCAAACTCAATGCCGGCGTAGATGTCTTCCGAGTTCTCGCGGAAGATCACCATGTCGGTCTTGTGCGGCTCCTTCACGGGCGAAGGCACACCGTTGAAGTAGCGCACGGGACGCAGGCAGACGTAGAGGTCGAGCTCTTGACGCAGCGCCACGTTCAAGGAGCGGATGCCGCCACCCACTGGCGTGGTCAGCGGGCCCTTGATGGACACCACGTAGTCCTTCAGAACTTGCAGCGTCTCTTCAGGCAGCCAGACGTCAGGGCCGTAGACCTTGGTCGACTTTTCGCCCGCGTAGATTTCCATCCAGTGGATTTTCTTGGCGCCGCCGTAAGCCTTGGCCACCGCAGCGTCGACCACCTTGATCATCACCGGCGTGATGTCAAAACCCGTGCCGTCACCTTCAATGTAGGGAATGATGGGGTTGTTGGGGACGTTGAGCGAGAAGTCCGAATTGACCGTGATCTTCTGCCCGCCCTCGGGCACTTTGATGTGCTGATACATGAACTGGTCTCCGCGAAACGCGAGGTGGTTGGTGACAGAGAAGTGCCGATTCTAAAGCAGCAATACTTTCAGCTTGCTGAGATAGAAGACAACACAAAGGGGATAGTTTGACCTACGGAGCCATGGTTTTCAGCTGCAGAACGCCTGCACTTGACGCCAAACACCGTGCCCAAGCGCCCAAACAGCGCTGGCGGCAAGCATGGCGCCTGATATGCGCACCGCCCACACCATGCCCCGCTGACTGCGCATCAGCTTGACAAACAGCAGCGGGCCGACGACCAACCCCACCCCTGACGTCAGTGCAAAGCCGCCCATGACAAGTGCGCCTTGCACTGGCCCCGAAGCCAAAGCTGCAACCATCAGGGCCGATTGCAGCAGACCACATGGCCAGGCCAGCCATACCAAGCCCGCCAAAGTGGGGCGAGCCACGCCCGCAAACACCACCTTGGGTGCTGCCATAGCGCCGTTTGATCCCCCGCCCCCACCAGCCCCTACCAGGCGGCTGGCATCCAGCTCGTAGGTGCGAGGTGCAGCTCGACCAAGGTTCTCCACCCAAGCCGGCTGGCGCCCTCGCCACAGCAAATACAAGCCCAGTCCCAATGCGGCCATGTGCAGAAGCACCCACAAAGGGCGCACCCAGCTGCTACCACTGGCCCATTGCGTGAGCCCGCTGACGCTAGCGGCCACAACCGCACCGCCTGTCGCGTAACTCAAGAGCCGCCCGACCTGCCAGCCCAGCGCACGCTGCCACCGCCCCTGATGCAATGCCGCGCAAGCGGCGCCACACATGCCCAAACAGTGCGGCGAGCCCGCCAAGCCCAGCAGCAGCGCCGTCATGCACAAACTCCAATCCATGGGCGCTATGCTTTGCTCTACAAGAAGACTCAGATGATGCGCGAGAAACGCTCGCGGGTGCGGTCGGCCTGCAGGTATCGATCAAAGACCATGGCCACACCGCGCACGAAATACCAGCCCAAGGGCGTGAGCTGGATGGCGCCAGGCTCCATCACCAGCAGGCCGTCCTTTTCCAGCTGCTGCAGCTGCTGCAACTCAGTCTGGAAATAGCTGTTCATGCTGATGAGGTGACCCAGCTCGATGGATTCAAACTCCACACGACCTTGACACATCAAGGCCATGATCACGGCACGGCGCACCAGATCGTCACGCGACAAAGCCAAACCACGCTGCACCGGCAAACGCCCTTGGCGCACGGCATCGTAGTACTCGTCCAGTGTTTTGGCGTTTTGCGCGTATGCAGCACCCACGCGCGAGATGGAGGAAACGCCCAGACCAATCAGGTCACAGTCCGGTTGCGTGCTGTAACCCTGGAAGTTGCGATGCAAACGCCCTTGCCTCTTGGCCACAGCAAGCGGGTCTTGCGGCAGCGCAAAGTGGTCCATGCCGATATAGGTGTAGCCGTGACCCAAAAAGCCGCTCAATGCCTGCGACAGCATGCTGAGCTTGTCTCCTGCCGACGGCAAAGCGTGGTCTGCAATGCGACGCTGCGATTTGAAGCGTTGCGGCAAGTGCGCATAGCCATACAAGGCAATGCGATCCGGGCGCAAACCAGCAACCTGAGCGACCGTGCGCTGGAAGGACTCGGCGCTTTGCCGCGGCAAGCCGTAAATCAAGTCAACGTTGGTTGACTCAAAGCCCAAAGCCCGGGCCTCAGCCATCAACTGCGCCACGCTTTCGTAGGGCTGGATACGGTGGACGGCCTTTTGCACGTCAGGGTCGAAATCCTGAACCCCAAAGGACAGGCGATTGAAACCCAGCTGCCGCAGATGCGCCAAGCGCTCGTGGCTCACGGTGCGCGGGTCGACTTCGATAGAAATCTCAGCCCCAGGTGCAAGGCGGAAGTAGCGTGTCACGCTGGCCATGAGGCGGGTGAGGTCCGCATCGCTGAGGAAAGTCGGCGACCCACCGCCCAGATGCAACTGCGACACCGACGACAAACCGCGCCCCAGCGAGGCCTGCACCAAGGCCATTTCCTGATCCAAAACAGTCAGGTACTCCTCGCCCTTTTCGTGGTGCTTGGTAATAATCTTGTTGCAAGCACAGTAGTAGCACAGCGACTCGCAGAACGGCACGTGCACATAGAGCGACAGAGGTGCCACCGCGCCTGCGCCAGCACTACGCTGGGTTAGCGCTTGGATCAAATGCTCACTGGTGAAAGCCTCTACAAAACGATCAGCCGTAGGATAGGAGGTGTACCTGGGCCCCGAGACATCGAACCGACGCAGCAAGTCGGGTGAAATCGCCGGCAATTCACTGTCATGTTGAATACGCATGTGCGAACTGTGCCAACACGCGACTCCTCCCGGTTGATCTTCATCAATCTTGCCGTGGATGGTGAGGTAAACAATGCAGACGCAATGCTCTTGACATGATCCACTGCAAGTCAAGCCCTCCGTATCTCGGTCACAGGTCATTGTTTGACCGACCACAATCCACGCCATGAATTCCTGCCCCGGCTCTAGCAACACGGCTTTCAAAGTCGCTTGTTCGTCTTGCAATTTGCGTGAACTGTGTTTGCCTGTGGGGCTGACCCACAGTGATATTGAGCGTCTGGACCGTCTGGTGGCCACCCGCCGCAACGTCGCCCGGGGCGATACGCTGTTTCGCACCGGCGACAGCTTCCAGTCTCTGTACGCTGTGCGCACAGGTTTTTTCAAAACCTGCGTGTCGGCCGAGGACGGCCGCGATCAGGTCACAGGCTTTCAAATGGCTGGCGAACTGCTGGGGCTCGACGGCATTAGCAGCGACCGTCACGCTTGTGACGCCGTGGCCCTGGAAGACTCACAGGTGTGCGTCATTCCTTACGGACAACTCGAGGTGCTCTCGCGTGAGTTCACCGATTTACAGCACCAATTCCACAAGATCATGAGCCGCGAGATCGTGCGCGATCACGGCGTCATGCTGCTGCTGGGTTCAATGCGTGCTGAAGAGCGCCTGGCAGCGTTCCTGCTGAATTTGACTCAGCGCCTTCGCGCGCGCGGCTTCTCGGCGTCCAGCTTGGTGCTGCGCATGACGCGCGAGGAGATTGGCAGCTATCTTGGTCTGAAACTCGAAACGGTCAGCCGTACTTTCTCCAAATTCCAGGAAGACGGACTGCTCGAAGTCAAGCAGCGTCAGATTCGCATCGTTAGCCAAGACGGGCTCCAGGCCCTGCTCAACGGCGCGCCGGCCTACTGACATCGGCCCAAGCCCGCTCGCATTGCGGGAAGGCAAAGCTACAGCCCCTGCGACTTATCGCGGCCAAGCCCGAGAATGTCTCCCCTCGACAGGATCGGGGGTCACCATCAGCAACACGGTGATGGCACTGCACAGCGAAAACAGCAACCACAGGGCCATAAACGCCATGCTGTAGACGCCCGCTGGCGGCAAGAACTGCAAGGCACCGCCCCAGCCGTCAAGATTTGCAGGGTCCACCCAGCTGAAGATCAAACCCGTAGTGACGGCAGCCAGCATGAACGCCGGCCACAAGGTAAACATGGCATAACGCCCCAAGCGCGTACCCCCGTCAAGCAAAACGGAAGCCGACTTGTCTTCAGGCACAGCACTGGCTGGGTAGGCTTCGTCTACCCCGAGGCCACCTTCCGGAGTGGATGCAGGTGGCCTGTGCTGGTTCATGGCTGGCTGGCACCAGGACGGCTGGCGTCGGTGGCTGCGTGGTTGCGCGCCTTCATGGCGGGCTGAGCCGACACCTCATCGGCCCCTACCCTTGTGCCCTGCACAACGGGATCGGGGTAAACAATGGCCAAGCCTAAGGTCGCAAAGCCAGCCACCACCACGACGGCGGGCCCACCGACCACCAGCCACATCCAGCGCTCACGCCACCATGCGGTGGGGCGCGGACTGTTTTCTTGACTCATACGAAATCTCCCCTGAAACCACGCTCAACGTGGCAGAACAAATGTGGACTTTTCTTGCACCAAGCGTACGCCTTCTTGGGCCGTGTTGCTTGCGCAGCTGACATTGAATTCAATGGGGTGCGCACCGCTGCTGTGTTGCGCAGCCACTTCCGGAGGCACGCGCAGCGCCAGCGTAAACCACCGAGCCTCCGCACTCTTGAGCTCCAGCAGTCCCAGGTCAGGCGCTGGCGCCAGCGCGGGCAAACCTTGCGCCGCAATACGGCAATACTGGCTGCGCTCGGTCGCATTCATGACTTGCAAGCGGTAGACGTTCTCCACATAGCCGTCTTCCACCTGCCGAGCCAACGTGGCACGATCCCGCACAACGTCGACCTTGAAGGGCGAGCGCACCCAGAGGCTGACCATCAACCCGATGGTGATCAACACCAATGCTGCGCTGTACACCAACACCCTGGGCCGCAGCGTACGCTTGAGCAACTCAGCGCGCGACCAACCGTTTTCCATGCCGTTTTGGGTGTCGTAGCGAATCAGTCCTCGGGGGTACTGGAGCTTGTCCATGACGCTGTCGCACACATCGATGCAAGCCGCACAGCCGATGCACTCGTATTGCAGGCCCTTGCGAATGTCGATGCCCGTGGGACAGACCTGAACGCACAGCGTGCAATCCACGCAGCTACCCAGCCCCAAGGCCGCCGGATCGGCCTTGCGCGAGCGCGAGCCGCGCGGTTCGCCACGCTTTTCGTCGTAGGTGATGATCAGCGTGTCGCGATCGAACATAGCCCCTTGAAAGCGCGCATAGGGGCACATGTATTTGCAGACTTGCTCGCGCAAGTAGCCGGCATTGCCGTAGGTGGCAAAACCGTAAAACAGAATCCAGAAGGCCTCCCAGGGCCCCAGGGAGCTGCCAGCGGCAGCCAAACCAATGGTGTAGAGCGTGGACTGACACAAGTCACGCAGCGGCGTGAAGTAGCCCACAAAGGTCAAGCCCGTCCACAGGCCAATAGCAATCCATACCGACTGCTTGCCCGCTTTACGCCAGGCTTTGTTCCAGCTCCAAGGTGCGGCATCGAGTTTGATGCGTGCCTGCCTGTCGCCTTCAAAGCGGCGCTCCACCCAGAGGAAGATTTCCGTGTAGACCGTCTGGGGGCAGGCGTAGCCACACCATAAACGCCCTGCTACTGCCGTAAAGAGAAACAGCGCGTAGGCTGAAATCAGCAGCAGGCCAGTGAGGTAGATGAAGTCCTGCGGGTACAGGACCAGGTCGAAGATGTAAAAGCGTCTCGCCCCCAGGTCGAACAACACAGCTTGGCGCCCGTTCCACGGCACCCAAGGCAGTCCGTAAAACAGCAGCTGAGTCAACCACACCAGGGCCCAGCGCCACTTGGCAAAAATGCCATCGGCTGACTTGGGGTAAATCTTCTTTTGGGCCGCGTACAGCGACACCATCTGCACGGGCGCGGGTGCGCCCGGCAGCGGTGATGGGGGAGGACGATTCACGGGGAATGCAGACTGATCAAAAGAGCCCGAGACTGGCTCACTTGTTAGAGAGACTCCAAACGTATGCACCCAGCACCCGAACCTGCTCGGGGCTCAGGCGTGATCCATGCTCGGGCATGACGTTGGTCTTGCCATTGTTGATCATGCTGATCACAGCCTCTTCGCCCCAACCGTGCAGCCAAACCTTGTCCGTGAGATTGGGCGCACCCATGGCCGTATTGCCTTTGCCGTCGGGGCCGTGGCAAGCCGCGCACGCAGCGAACTTGCTCTTGCCCAGCTGCGCAGCAATCGAGTTGTGCGGGCTGCCCGACAAACTCAACACGTAGTTGGCCAAGTTCTTCACGTCTTGCGCGCTACCCACCGCAGCGGCCATAGGCGGCATCACGCCTTGCCGACCTTGGGTGATGGTTTGCATGATGTTCTCGTGCTCACCACCCCAGAGCCAATCTTTGTCGGTCAGGTTGGGAAAGCTCTTGGAGCCGCGGGCGTCGGAACCATGGCACGAGGCGCAGTTGTTGGCGAACAGACGCTCGCCAATACCCATCGCCTTGGAGTCCTTGGCCAGTTCCTGCACAGGCATGGATGTGTACTGCGCATAGACCTCGGCAATGGCCTTCTCTGCCTTGGCCTTTTCAGCTTGGTACTGAGAAGCACTGCTCCAGCCCAAAGAGCCTTGGTAGCTACCCAGGCCCGGGTACAAGGCCAGATAGATGGCGGCAAACAGCACCGTCAACACGAACAAGCCCATCCACCAGCGCGGCAGCGGGTTGTTCAACTCTTTCAAGTCTTCGTCCCAGACGTGCCCTGTGGTGTTGTCCTGCGCCATCGGGCGACGGCGCGCGGCAATGATCAACAAAGCCAGACAGGCCAAGAGACTGACGATGGTCACCAGCGCGATGAACTGCGACCATCCTCCAGAAAAAAAGTCACTCATTCTTTGCTCCTTGCGACACGGCTGGGGACTCTTCCATCAGCGGCAGCGCCGCCATGTCCTCAAACCGCTCGCGGTTGCGGCGCGAATAGGCCCAGTAAACGATGCCCAGAAAGGCCACCAACAACAGCACCGTGACAACGGATCTCAGCGCATTGATGTCCATGGTGTACTCCTTTGAACGCTTAGCGTTTGCCTGCAGTACCCAAGACCTGCAGGTAGGCAATGACGGCTTCCATTTCGGTCTTGTCCTTGACCGCCTCAGCAGCGCCGGCGATTTCCTCGTCGCTGTAAGGCACACCCACGGTGCGCAAACCACGCATCTTGGGCGCCAGCTCAGCGGGGTCGAGCTTGGCCGTGGCCAACCAGGGGTAGGCCGGCATATTGGACTCAGGCACCAGGTCACGCGGGTTGATCAGGTGCAGGCGATGCCATTCATCGCTGTACTTACCGCCCACACGCGCCAGGTCCGGACCCGTGCGCTTGGAACCCCACTGGAAGGGGTGGTCGTACACAAACTCGCCAGCCGCCGAGTAGGGGCCGTAGCGCAGCGTCTCAGCGCGCAGCGGGCGGATCATCTGCGAGTGGCAGTTGTAGCAACCCTCGCGGATGTAGACATCACGCCCAGCCAGTTGCAGCGGGGTGTAAGGGCGAAGGCCCTCAACCGGCTGAGTGGTGGAGCGCTGGAAGAACAGCGGCACGATTTCCACCGCACCACCGACCAGCACTGTCACCAGCACCAGCACGATCATCAGGAAGTTGCTGGTCTCGATCTTCTCGTGACCAGTCGGCTTATGTGTTGCAGCCATGTGCTTCTCCTTAGGTTCAGGCGTGCGCCACGACAGCGGGGATGGGTTGTGCTTGCACCCGTCCGGCCTGCACCGTCTTGATCACGTTCCAGCCCATCACGCACATGCCACCGAGGTAGAGCACGCCGCCCAGGAGCCGGATCACATAGAAGGGATAGGTGGCCTTGACGCTTTCCACGAAGGTGTAGACCAAGGTCCCGTCCGGGTTGACAGCGCGCCACATCAGACCTTGCATCACGCCGGCAATCCACATAGCAGCGATGTAGAGCACGATGCCGATGGTGGCCATCCAGAAGTGCAGCTCAATGGCCTTCTTGGAGAACATTTCGGTACGGCCGAACATGCGTGGAATCAGGTGGTAGAGGCAGCCCATGGAAATCAGGCCCACCCAACCCAAGGCGCCGGAGTGCACGTGACCCACGGTCCAGTCGGTGTAGTGGCTCAGCGCGTTGACGGTCTTGATGGACATCATCGGGCCCTCGAAGGTCGACATGCCGTAGAACGACAGCGACACGATGAGGAAGCGCAGGATGGGGTCGTCACGCAGCTTGTGCCATGCACCCGAGAGGGTCATGATGCCGTTGATCATGCCGCCCCAAGAGGGAGCCAGCAGCACCAGCGAGAACAACATGCCCACAGACTGCGCCCAGTCCGGCAACGCGGTGTAGTGCAGGTGGTGAGGACCCGCCCACATATAGGTGAAGATCAGGGCCCAGAAGTGCACGATGGACAGGCGATAGCTGTACACCGGGCGGCCGGCTTGCTTGGGGATGTAGTAGTACATCATGCCCAGGAAGCCCGCCGTCAGGAAGAAGCCAACGGCGTTATGGCCGTACCACCACTGCACCATGGCGTCTTGCACACCGGCGTAAGCGGAGTAGCTCTTGAACAAGCTCACCGGAATGGCAGCACTGTTGACCACGTGCAGCAAGGCCACCGCCAGGATGAAGGCACCGAAGAACCAGTTGGCCACATAAATGTGCCGGATCTTGCGCGTCCCCACCGTGCCGAAGAACACGATGGCAAACGACACCCACACCAACGTGATGGCGATGTCGATGGGCCACTCCAGCTCGGCGTACTCTTTACCCGAGGTGATGCCCAGCGGCAGCGAGACCACCGCGGCCAGGATCACCAGCTGCCAGCCCCAGAAAGTGAACCACGCCAGCGTCGGTGCGAACAGGCGGGTTTGGCCCGTGCGCTGCACCACGTGGTAGGCGGTTGCAAACAGCGTGCAACCACCAAAAGCGAAAATCACCGCGTTGGTGTGCAGCGGCCTCAGGCGCCCATAGCTCAGCCATGGAATCCCGAAATTGAGCTGCGGCCAGGCCAGCTGCGCGGCAATCACCACGCCCACCAGCATGCCCACAACACCCCACAACACGGCGGCGAGTGCGAACGCGCGCACAACGCCATCTTCGTAGGTCTGCCCTGAAGCGAGACCCCCGTCTACCACCCTGGCAGACCCGGCTAGGCTTGTCATTGTTGCTCCTTGATCCTCACGATCGACCCCGGAATTCTTGAGGGCCGCCCCGGGTGGCAGCTTGATTACCGTCAACAAGCGGCGACTCCTCTTGCAAGATGCGCTGCCCCTCTTGATCGAGCTCCTCCAGCTGGCCGCTGTTCACCGCCCAGCCAAAGACGCCCAAAATCACCAGCACCAGCACCACCGACAGGGGCACCAGCACATACATCACTTCCATAGTTGCTCCTGTGCGGCTGCACCGTCCGTGGCCGCAGGCCCAGTGCCCATCGGCATTTGCCCCAGTCGCCAGGCGTTGGCCATGACCAGAATCGAACTCAGCGCCATGCCCAGACCCGCCGCCCAAGGCGGCATCCAACCCACCAGAGCCAATGGCACTGAGGTCGCGTTATAGGCCGCGGCCCAGGCCAAGTTCTGCCGAATCACGCGCCGAGTGGCGCGCGCCTGCTGTAGTGCATTCACAACATCAAGCAAGCGACCGCTGAAGAGCACTGCATCGGCACGCATGCGTGCCAAGTCAGCCCCCTGCCCCATGACCATGGAGACATCGGCCTGGGCCAGCACCGGCGCATCGTTCACACCGTCGCCCACCATGAGCACACGCAAGCCCTGCGCCTGCAGGGCGCGCACCTTTGCCAGCTTGTCCTCGGGGCTTTGTTGGGCCGACCACGCTTCCAGCCCACAAGCCCGCGCCATTTGCTCCACACGCGAAGGCGTGTCACCCGACAGCAGCTGCACTTGCAAGCCCTGCTGCGCCAAAGCCTGCATGGCCGCTGCTGCATCCGGCCGCAAACCCTCATCAAAGGCCCAGGCCATCAGCACCTTGCCATTGCAAGACAGCGCCAGCTGCGCCTCTTGCGGCAGGTGTGCAGCGTCGCCCGCCCAACCCGGCGCCCCCAGACGCCACGCCTGACCCTGAGCATCCTCGCCCAGCAGCCCTTTGCCCGGCAGCTCTTGAACCTTGACCCAGGACTGGACGGGCTCGGCCAGCAAAGAGGCTGGGCGCTCCAACTGCGCCAGGCTTTGCGCCCGCGGGTGGCTGGATTGCTGCGCCAAATCCAGAGCCAGGGCCAGGGCCAGTGCTTTGTCGTCCGACTGCGGGTGCTGCCAGCAGCACTGGGCGCGCATGCGCTCGTCAGTCAATGTGCCGGTTTTATCCACCACCACGGCGTCGATTTGCGCCATGGTTTCAAGCGCATCAAGCCGACTCAGCTGCACGCCACGGCGCGCCAGCGCCCCTGCGCTGGCCAACCATGCCGAGGGTGCGGCCAAACTCAGGGCGCACGGGCAGGTGACGATGAGCACCGCGACGGCCACGGCCACCGAGCGTGTTGGATCGATGAACTGCCAGGCCAATGCAGCCAACCCAGCCATGAGCAGCACCGCCCAGGTGAACGGCGTGGCCATGCGATCAGCCAGGCGCGATGTTTGCGGGCGGCTCGTGAGCGCCTCGCGCATCAGGCGCTGAATACCCGCTTGGCGCGTGCCTTCGCCAATTTTTTGCACCTCCACCAGCAAGGGCGAATGCAGGTTGACGCTTCCAGCCAAGACCATGTCGCCCTCCGCCTTGGGCTGGGGCCTGGCCTCACCGCTGAGCAAGGCTTCGTCGGCAGCACTGCTACCGCGCACCACGCGTGCATCGGCCGGGAAGGCCTGCCCGGCTGGCACCCGCACCCAATCACCTTTGCGCAATTGATGTGGAGCCACCCACTGCGCCGTGGCGTCGGCATCAGCGCTGCTCAGACGCTGGACCTGGTCCGGCAGTTGCTCTGCCCCCTGCTCCAGCGCCAGGGCCGCGCGCTGACGCGCACGCAACTCCAAATACCGCGCCCCGAGCAAAAAGCTCAGGAACATGGTGATGGAGTCGTAAAACACTTCGTGCCCGAAAGGCCCGCTAGGGTCCAGCGTCGCCCCAGTGCTGGCGATGAAGGCCACCAGCAGCCCCAAGGTGATGGGCACATCCATGGCCGGGCGGCGCGCCAAAAGTTGCTTCCATGCCGCCTTGAAAAACGGCCCGGCAGCCAAGAGCATGGCCGGCAGGGTCAAGACCCATTGCCCCCAGTTGAGCAACTGGCGCTGGTCTTGCAGCAGCTCTCCCGGTGCCGCCACATAGCTGGGCCACGCCAGCATCATGACTTGCATCATCAAGAAGCCAGCCACAAACAGCTGCCACATGGCCTGCCTGTGAGCGCGTTTTCGCTGTGCCCGCGCTGGTGCACTCAGGTCGGGTGCAGCGTCATAGCCCGCAGCAGCGACTGCGGCCTGGAGCTGCGCCAAATTCACCTGCGCCGGGTCCCACAGCAGGCTGAGCCGCTCGCTGGCGCCGTTGACTTGGGCTTGCACCACGCCGGGCTGGCCGTGCAAGGCCTGTTCGATCAAGCCCGCGCAGGCAGCGCAATGCAGACCGCTGAGGCGAAATTGTGAACGCGCGAGCCGACGCCCCTGATCGTCAATCTGCCACTGTGTAAAGCCGGACAAAGCCTGATCATCGGCGTCTACCGAGGCAAGCGCGCAAGCAGGGGGCGGCAGGACAGCAGACATGCCGTGATAATCCCAAAATCACCCGCTCAAGCACATGACATACATCAAGAAGCTCTTGGCTATTGGTCTACTGGCAGCACTGGCTCCTCTGAGTCAGGCTCAAGACCAAGCCCAACATCTGCCCAGCGTCGCCATGTCTGCGGGCATGCACATGATTCAAGCTGAAGTGGCACGCACGCCGCAGCAGCGCGCCATTGGCCTGATGCACCGCACCGAGCTGGCGCCCAATGCGGGCATGATTTTCGTGTTCGAAGAAAGCGCTGTGCAGTGCTTCTGGATGCGCAACACGCTCATCCCGCTGTCTGCAGCGTTTTTGGACGAGCAAGGCCGTGTGATCAACATCGCGGAGATGAAGCCGCGCAGCGATCAAAGCCACTGCTCAACTGGGCCGGCGCGCTATGTGCTGGAGATGAACACGGGCTGGTTCAGCAAGCGCGGCATCAAGGCGGGGCACAAACTGAGTGGCCCCTTCTGGCCCCACTGAGGGCCTGGGCGCGGGCGGCGGCACGCCAAGTGCCAACCGCACGCGCAAGCTTTCAAGCTCAGGCGAAGTTGGCCTCAGCAAATTCCCAATTCACCAAGTTGCTCAGGAAGGTTTCCACGAACTTGGGGCGGGCATTGCGGTAGTCAATGTAGTAGGCGTGTTCCCACACGTCCACGGTCAGCAGCGCCTTGTCAGCGGTGGTCAGCGGCGTGCCTGCGGCGCCGGTGTTGACGATGTCCACGCTGCCGTCGGCCTTTTTCACCAGCCACGTCCAGCCCGAACCAAAGTTGCCCACGGCACTCTTGGTGAAAGCTTCCTTGAAGGCGTCAAAGCTGCCCCACTTGGCGTTGATGGCGTCAGCCAATGCACCCTTGGGAGCGCCGCCGCCATTGGGCTTCATGCAGTTCCAGAAGAAGGTGTGGTTCCAAATCTGGGCGGCGTTGTTGTAGATGCCACCGCTGGACTTGCGGACGATGTCCTCCAAGGCCATGGTTTCGAATTCGGTGCCCTTTTGCAGGTTGTTCAAGTTCACCACATAGGCGTTGTGGTGCTTGCCGTGGTGGAACTCCAGCGTCTCCGCGCTGTAGTGAGGGGCCAGCGCGTCCTTGGCATAGGGCAGAGGTGGCAGTGTGTGTTCCATGGTGACTCCTGTCTTTTAGATGGGATCGGGAAAAGAAGACAAACCGGCTGATTGTAGGCAGCGTTGGCCGTAACCCCTGGGCTGCCGGGGGCTTAGGCTCACTCCTTGGCGGGCAGCGCCAGATTCGGCTGCACGCCCTCGACACGCAGCTGCGCGCGACCATCGACCAACACTGCAAACGCCTGCTGCTCGGGCTGCAGCTGCGTCACCGAGCCTATGGGCTGTCCAGCACCGTCATCCAGCCAGACATAGCCGCGTGACAGCACGCGCTGAGGGTCCAGTGCCGACAGGCGTTGCTGCTGTGCATGCAAGCGCTGCTGCAGGCGCTGCATCAACATCACTTGCGCATGCTGTCGACGCAGCACCAGCCGCTCAAGCCGCTGCTGGCGCTGGGCAAGCTGGCGTTTGAGCTGCTGTGCCAACGCGTTTGCCAGATTGTTCAAACGCTGGTGCTGGCGCGACACCATAGCGCCCGGGCGCGCCAGGCGCAGGCTCACACGGTCCAGCCGCTGGGCGCGCCGATCCAAATGCGCCAGCACGCTGCGGCGCAGGCGCTGCTGCAGCGACTGCAGGTGTTCCAGCCACTCCTGCGTGGGCAAGGCTGCCAGCTCAGCCGCCGCCGTGGGCGTGGGCGCACGCAGATCGGCCGCCAGATCGCAAAGGCTGATGTCCGTCTCATGCCCCACCCCACACACCACGGGCAAGCCAGACTGCGCCACGGCACGCACCACGCGCTCATCGTTGAAGGCCCACAAGTCCTCCAGCGAACCACCACCGCGCACCAGCAGGATGAGGTCAGCCCGGCGCGTGCCTTGCTCTTGATTGACTTGGGCCAAAGCGCGCACCAGGGCCGCTGGCGCCTGCTCGCCCTGCACCAGGCTGGGGTAGACCAAGGCCTGCACATGGGGCGCTCGGCGCGCCAGTGCCGTCAGCACATCCTGCAGCGCCGCACCTACAGGGGAAGTGATGATGGCTACACGCCGCACAAATCCTGGCAGCGCTCTCTTGCGCTCAGCGTCAAACAGCCCTTCGGCCTCCAACTTGGCACGCAAGCGCAGAAACTGCTCGTAGAGCGCACCCACGCCAGCGCGGGACATGCTCTCCACCACCAGCTGCAACTCGCCGCGCGCTTCGTACACCGCCAGGCGTCCGCGCAGCTGCACTTTTTGACCGTCTTGCGGCGAGAAGTCCAGCAAGCCCGCAGCGCGCCTGAACATGGCGCAGCGCAGCGCCGCGCCGCTGCCCGCGCCGTCCTTCAGCGTGAAGTAGCAGTGCCCGCTGGAGGCGCGCACAAAGCCTGAGATCTCGCCCTCCACCGCCACACTGGCAAAGCGCTGAGCCAGGCTGTCAGACACTGCCAGCAGCAAGGCCCCCACACCCCAAACCATGCGGGCCGCGTCCATGCGCCCCAGCTCATTCATGCGCACACTCCAGGCAAGGGTTCGCCAGCACAAGGGTTCATCAAGGATTTCACTGCCCTATTTTGAGGCACCACAAGGCGTGCCCCGTATCGATGCGCCCTCTGAGCTTTCACCCCAAGGCAACACACAAAGTTATCCACAGCCGCGGTGGACACCGCAAACACTTCGGCAACAACACGCCGCCAGAGCTTGACGCCAGGCCGGGTGTCCAGTCGCATAATCTGCGCCGAGCTTGCTCTCGCAGCCATGCCTTGCCTCACCGACCGCGCAGGCCGAAATTGGCAAGCACGGCACACAACCACACTGGGGGATACAGACCTTGTTTTCGATCATACAAGCTGCCGGCTGGCCGATTTGGCCCCTCCTGGCCTGCTCCGTCGTCGCATTGGCCCTGATCATCGAGCGGCTGCTCAATCTTCGTCAGCACCGAGTGGCCCCGCCGCGACTCATCGATGAAGTCCTCTCCATCAGTCAGCCCCACCTGCCACCGCCCGATGTGCTCAACAAGCTGGCCGAAAACTCGCTGCTGGGCGACGTTCTGGCCAGCGGGCTGCGTACGGCACTGCAGGAGCCACGCGCCAGCGAAGAGCGACTGCGCCAGAGTTTTGAACTCGCCGGACGGCACGCCATTCACCTCATGGAGCGCTACCTCAACACCCTGGGCACCATTGCCGCGGCCGCACCGCTGCTGGGCCTGTTGGGCACCGTGGTGGGCATGATCGAGATCTTCGGCTCGCAAAGCCCCGGCGGGAACAACCCCGCGCAGCTGGCCCACGGCATCTCCATCGCGCTCTACAACACGGCCTTTGGCCTGATCGTGGCCATCCCGGCGCTGATGTTCTATCGCTACTTCCGCGGCCGCGTCGACGCCTATGTCCTCGACATGGAGCGCGCCAGCGACCGCCTCTTGAGCATGCTCACCCATCGTGGTGGGACCGTGCGATGAAGTTCCGCCGCCGCACCGGCGACGAGCCGGAGATCAATCTGATCCCCTTCATCGATGTGCTGCTGGTGGTGCTGATTTTTCTCATGATGTCCACCACCTACTCGCGCTTCACGGAGCTGGACATCGCCCTGCCCACCGCCACGGCCGAGGCCGTGAAAGACCGTCCGGCTGAAATCGTTGTGGTGGTGGCCGCAGACGGCCGCTATGTGCTCGATGGCAAGCCGGTGGACGGCCGCTCGGTGGAGCTCATTGCAGCGGCCATGAGCAACGCCGCGCTGCAGCGCCAAAACCCCATGGTGGTGATCTCGGCGGACGCCTCGGCCTCGCACCAGTCGGTGATCAATGTCATGGACGCCGCACGCCGTGTCGGGCTGAGCAAACTGGTTTTCGCCGCGCAAAAGAGCAGCCCATGAGCCTGTCAGACCAGCTGGCCCGCAGGATAGAGCGCAGCTGGCAGTCCAACGACTGGCTGGCCCAGCTGCTGCGGCCACTTGGCGCACTTCACCACGCCATGTTCGCGGTGCGCGCGCTGGCCTACCGCTGTGGCTTGGCGAAGGTAGAAGTGCTGCCAGTTCCCGTGCTGGTGGTGGGCAACTGGGTGGTGGGCGGTGCGGGCAAAACACCCACCATGCTGGCACTGCTGCAGCACCTCAGCGCTCAGGGCGTGAGCTGCGGCGTGGTGTCACGCGGCTATGGTCGCCAAAGCCACGAGGTCCGCCTGGTTCAACCCCACGACAGCGGCACCGATGTCGGCGACGAACCGCTGCTCATCGCTCTGCGCAGCCGCGTTCCGGTGGCCGTGGGCGCTGACCGTGTAGCGGCTGCTCGCGCCCTGCTCCAAGCGCACCCAGGCATACAACTGCTGCTCTCTGACGACGGGCTGCAACACTGGCGCTTGCCCAGGGCTTTGAGCGTGCTGGTGTTTGACGAGCGTGGCGTGGGCAACGGTCGCATGCTGCCCGCTGGGCCACTGCGACAGCCCGGGGACGTGGCGGCATGGCCCGGGCATGGGGCAGCGCGGCTCGTGCTCTACAACGCCAAAGTCCCCAGCACCGCCTTGCCGGGCCACCTTGCACACCGCGCGCCCGGCGGCCTGTTGACCCTGCGGCAATGGAGCGAACAGCCGCTTGCTCAGGGCACACCGCTGAGCAAGTTGCAAGGCCGCACACTGCTGGCTGCCGCAGGCATTGCCAACCCACAGCGCTTTTTTGACTTACTGCGCGAGCAAGGGCTTAGCTTTGAGGCATTGCCGCTTCCCGACCACGCCTCTCTTGATCCCTTGCCCTGGAATCTGGACACCGAAACCGTGGTGACCGAAAAAGATGCCGCCAAGTTGCGCCATTTGGCTCATCTTGACCCGCCGATCTGGGTGCTCAGGCTAGACTTCCGTCCCGACCCAGAATTCTTTGCGGCTTTGCAAGCCCGCCTGCAACCGCTGCTGCCCCATGGACCCAAGACTGATTGAAATCCTCGTGTGCCCGCTGTGCAAGGGCCCGCTGGAAGACCTGCGTGAAAACGGCATGCGCGAGCTGGTCTGCAAAGCAGATCGCTTGGCCTACCCCGTGCGCGAAGGCATTCCGGTGATGTTGGCCAACGAAGCACGCAGCCTCGACGCCGTGACCGCCACCGACAACGCACCTGCCAACACTGGCGCGCAGGCATGAGCTTCACGGTATTGATTCCGGCGCGGCTGGGTTCCAGCCGCCTGCCCAACAAACCGCTGGCCGACATCTGCGGCGTGCCCATGGTGGTGCGCGTCGCGCAGCGCGCCCGTCTCTCAGGCGCAGAACGTGTGGTCGTGGCGACTGATTCCGTCGAAGTGCTGGAGCGCTGCCAGCAGCATGGCATCGACGCCATCATGACGCGCGCCGACCACCCCAGCGGCAGCGACCGCCTCGCCGAGGCCTGCACCACACTGGGATTGGCCGACGACGCTCTGGTGCTGAACGTGCAGGGCGACGAACCCCTGATCGAACCCGACATGATCCGCGCCTGCGCCCAGCTGCTGGAGCAGCGCCGCGACTGCTGCATGAGCACCGTGGCGCACGCCATTGATGACGCGGCCGAGTTCGCCAACCCCAATGTAGTGAAGGTGGTTTGCGACGCCCAGGGGCGCGCCCTCTACTTCTCGCGCGCACCCATCCCCTGGTGGCGCGACGCTCCGAGCGCAACGCCACAGCCCTTCCCCCATCACGTGCTGCGCCATGTGGGGCTGTACGGCTACCGCGCCGCCTTCCTGCGCCGCTTCCCCACCCTGAGCGTCAGCCCGCTGGAGCAAATCGAGGCGCTCGAGCAGTTGCGCGTGCTGTGGCATGGAGAGCGCATCGCGGTACACGTCAGCCCCATGCGCCCTGGCCCTGGCGTAGACACTGAACAAGACCTGGAGCGCGTGCGCGAACTGGTCCGCCAAACCCACTAAAAAGCGGCGCCCCAAAGGCTCTGCGTGCGGGTTACAACCGAGTCCTGAGGCCGAGCTGCGTCAGTTCGGCGAAGGCTTGCCCATGCTATCCTCGACTCAAGTGTCTAGGGGTATGGGCACCCGCTTGCTACCCCTCTTTTGATATCGAGGAGACCCATGCGACTGATTCTTCTTGGCGCACCCGGCGCCGGCAAAGGCACCCAAGCTGCCTTCATTTGCCAGAAATTTGGCATACCGCAGATCTCCACTGGCGACATGCTGCGTGCAGCGGTCAAGGCCGGCACCGAGTTGGGCGTAGCGGCCAAGAAGGTGATGGACGCCGGCGGCTTGGTCAGCGATGACATCATCATCGGCTTGGTGAAAGAACGCATCACCCAACCCGACTGCGCCAGCGGCTTTTTGTTCGACGGTTTTCCCCGCACCATCCCGCAAGCCGAGGCCATGAAGGCTGCCGGCGTGAAGCTGGACTTCGTGCTGGAAATCGATGTGCCAGACGCGGCCATCATCGAACGCATGAGCGGCCGCCGGGTTCACCCGGGCTCGGGCCGCACCTACCACGTCACCTTCAATCCGCCCAAAGTGGCAGGCAAGGACGATGTGACCGGCGAAGACCTCATCCAGCGCGACGACGACAAGGTCGAGACCGTGCGCAAGCGCCTGGAGGTCTACCAGTCCCAAACCCGCCCGCTGGTGGACTACTACTCCCAGTGGGCCGCAGGGGGTGATGCCGCCGCGCCTCAGTACCGTCGCATTGAGGGTATTGGCTCGGTGGACGACATCACGGCACGTGCATTGGACGCATTGCGCTGAGCACCCTCCAGCTGAGGGGGCCGACGCGCCCCCAAGCCAGCCACCGTGTAGCGGTGGCTTTTTTGTATCGGAAAATTGACGTTTACGTAAACGTAATTCACTGACGGAGTTGAGACATGGACATCAAGGGAAAAGTCTTCTTGGTCACGGGTGGCGCTTCCGGGCTGGGCGAGGGCACGGCCCGCATGCTGGCGCGCGAGGGCGGCAAGGTCGTCATTGCTGACCTGCAAGAAGCTCGTGGGCAGGCGCTGGCTGCGGAGTTGCAAGGTGTGTTCGTGCGCTGCGACGTCAGCAGCGAGGCCGATGCACAGGCTGCCGTGGCATGCGCGACCAGCCAGGGCAAGTTCATGGGGCTGGTCAACTGCGCAGGCATCGCTCCCGCAGCAAAGACCGTGGGCAAAGACGGCGCCCACGCGCTGGATCTGTTCGCCAAGGTCATTCAAATCAACCTGGTGGGCAGCTTCAACATGATCCGCCTTGCCGCTGCTGCCATGAGCGCCAACGAGCCCGAAGCAACGGGTGAGCGTGGCGTGCTGATCTCCACCGCGTCTGTGGCCGCCTACGACGGCCAGATCGGCCAAGCCGCCTACTCGGCCTCCAAGGGTGGCGTGGTGGGCATGACCTTGCCCGTCGCTCGCGACCTGGCCCGCAGCGGCATTCGCAACATGACCATCGCCCCGGGCATCTTCGGCACACCCATGCTGTTTGGCATGCCGCAGGAAGTGCAAGATGCGCTGGCCGCCAGCGTGCCCTTCCCCAGCCGTCTGGGCCGACCCGAGGATTACGCCAAGCTGGTGCACCAAATCATCACCAACGACATGCTCAACGGCGAAGTGATCCGCCTGGACGGCGCCATTCGCATGCAACCCAAATAAGCTGCGGCGTTGGCTTGGCCCACGGAGAAGGCTGTGGGCAAGAAAAACAAGGGCCTCCCGAGGGAGGCCCTTTGACTTACCGGCACCACAGCCATACAGCCGTGGTGGGCAGAGCATCAGCGCTTGCTGCGCGCCAGTTGCGCGTACAGGCGGGCAATGTCAGCAGAGCCGTCAGAGCCTTTCACAGCGCGCCAAGCTGCGATCGCTTTGGCGTTGTCGCCCACCGTGTAGTAGGCCAGACCTTGGTAGAGGCGCACGTCGTCCGGGCGCTTGAAAGCACCCTTGGCGATACCATCCTCGACCAACTTGACGGCCTCGGTCTTCTGACCGCGGAAGGCCGAAGCCAGACCCAGCTTGACCAGTGCGTCGCCCTCTTTCGAGGCACGAGCTTCAGCCTCGGCCTGCGCCTGGGCAGACTTAGCCTCAGCAATGCGCGTCACCAGCAGGTCTGCCAGACGCTTTTGGCGCGCAGCCTCCGCGCCCTGACCCAGAGCCTTGGCGGCATAGCCTTGATCCATCACGCGCTTGCCTTCTTCAGGGAAGCCAGCCTGCGCGGCGATCTGGGCCATCTCCATGTAGTCGTTGGCGTCACGCAGGTTTTCCGTGGCCAAACGCAAGCGGTAGATGTCCAGCTGGAAGCGAGGCGAGAAACCCTTCTTGGAAGGCAGCGTGCCCAAGACCTGGTTCCACAACTGTTTGGTCGGGTAGTAGGTCAGCAGCTTTTCAACAGCCAAAGCTTCGGTGGCCTTGTCGCCCTTCTTGCCAGCGGCACTCAGCAACAGGTTGAGCTTTTGCTGCGATGGCGCGCGACCCGCCTTTTCGTCAGCCTGAATTTCAGCCAGGGTGTCTTTGAGCACACCGCCCACATCGCCAGAATTCCACTGCGAGTAGGACTGCACCTGCTTCATGGAGGGGCTGTTGCCGCCTGCTGCAAAGTACTTGTTGGCCCAATCCAGCGCCTTGGCATGCTGGTTGCTGCGCGAGTAGGTGCCTGCGATGGATTCCATCATCTGCAGCTGCTGCGCGCTGGGCAGTCGGCCCATGCCCTTGAGTGCTTCGTAGCCCTTGACCATTTGGTCCGCGTCTCCAGCGCGCGAGGCCGCTGCAACGCGCATGCCTTCAAGCGCTGCGTTTTCGTCAGCGTTGCGCCCAGACACGCCTTCAGCTTCACGCACCTTGGCCAGCGCTTCAGCGCCCTTGCCTGCCTTGAGCAAATCGCTCGCGGCCTTCAGGTGCTTGCCCACATCGGGGCGCACTTGAGCTTGCGCCTGAGTCCAACCCAGCTGACCGTCCGGCGTTTGGCCCAGCATCAGTGCGGCCACACCCAGTGCCACGGCGGCCAGTTGCTTGATCTTCATGTGATTCTCTCCTGGAACAAAAACGCGCCGCCCTCCCGGGCAGCGCGCTCTAGCATAACGGCCTTCTACAGCCCTCTTCAGAGGAACTGCTCGTTACCGCGCATGGCCATCTTCTTGACGCCCAGACGCTGTGCCGAGGCCATCACCGCGGCCACTTTGCCGTAGTCCACCAGCTTGTTGGGCTTGATGTGAACTTCAGGCTGGTCGGCTTGCGCCACCACTTCCTGGAACTTGCCTTCAAGGGCAGCCAAGCTCGACAGCTGTATACCATCCCACAGGAGGGTGCCGTCGAAGTCCACAAACACCTCGTGAACCACGGGGTCCTTGAGGGGTTGGTTCTTGCTCGGCGGCGGCATGTCCAGGTTGACCGAGTGCAACTGGATGGGGATGGTGATGATCAACATCACCAGCAGCACCAGCATCACGTCGATCAGCGGCGTGGTGTTGACGTCCATCAGGACTTCTGGCTCGTCACTACCCGAAGAGCTTCCGACGCTCATTCCCATGTTCAGCTCCTTGTTCAGCCGCCACGAGCCGGAGGCTCGGTGACAAACTTGACGCTCATGATGCCGGCGCGCTGGCACGCCATCATCACTTTGCCGACGTTTTCGTAGCGCGATTTATCGTCGCCACGGATATGCACTTCCGGCTGCGGGTTCAAGACGGCAACCTTCTTCAGACGCTCTTTGAGTGCATCTGTGTCAGGCACCAGGGTCACCCCCCAGTAAATATCGCCTTCCTTGGTCACCGAAATTTCGACGTTTTCCGGTTTGGTGACGCGGACCACATTGGTCTCTTTCGGCAGGGTGACCCCAACCGATTGCGTCACCACCGGAACGGTGATCAAGAAGATGATCAACAGCACCAACATCACGTCCACGAGAGGCGTGGTGTTGATGGTTGAGACGACATCGTCTTCGCCGCCGGAGGATCCGACATTCATGCCCATGATGAACCTCCGGTTGGTTCGTAAATCAGCGGGAGACCTTGCGGTTGCCCATCAGCACGCCGTGCAGATCACCAGCAAAGGCACGCACTTCAGCCATCACAGCCTTGTTGCGGTTGACCAGCCAGTTGTAGCCCAACACGGCAGGAACAGCCACCGCCAGACCGATAGCGGTCATGATCAGCGCAGCGCCCACAGGACCTGCCACCTTGTCGATGGAGGCTTGACCGGCCACACCAATGCTGGTCAGGGCTTGCAGAATGCCCCACACGGTACCGAACAGGCCGATGAAGGGAGAGGTCGAACCAACGGTCGCCAGGAAGCCCAGACCCGCTTGCATGCGGCTGTTGACTTCGGCCACCGAGCGCTCGATGTTCATCGTCACCCAGGTGTTGTGGTCGATGTTTTCGGTCAGGGCGCCTTCATGGTGCTCAGACGCTTCGATCGCGTTTTGAGCGATGTAACGGATAGCGCCCGTTTCAGACAGGGACTTCAGGCCTTCAGCCAGGCTGGCCTTCTTGAAGAAGGTCGCACGCGCACCCTTGGCGTCCTTGGCCAGCTTGTGGGTGTCCCACAGCTTGGTAAAGGTGATGTACCAGCAGCCCATGGACATCAGTGCCAGCAGCACCAACACGAACTGGTCCACAGCATGGCCGTGGGTGATCAGCGCAGTCAGGCTGTAGGGGTTTTCAACGGCTTTGGAGGCAGCAGCAGCAGGAGCTTCAGCAGCAGCGGTTTCGACCACAGCAGTCACAGCGGATGCGGCTTCAGAGGCAGCTTGGTCCTGAGCGAAAGCCACAGGCGACACGGCCAGCGTCGCGGCAAATGCCACGGCCGCGATCACGGCGGAGATACGAGAGATCATGGAGTTAGCTCCTACTCAAAAAGATCAGGCGATCTGAAAGTCAGGTTGAGAGATGGGGAAGCCGATGGGTATCCCCGGATCAGTGGGGCCCGACCGGTGCGGGTCGGACTTGGTGATTCATTCAATGTTGATCACGAATTCCTGGATCAACAGCGGGTGGTCGCCCGGGCACTCGTAAGTGTCCATCAGGGTCGACTTCAAGTTCGCGAGCACTGCACGCTCGGCTTTGCGATCGGTAATGCGGCGCACCGGCACAAATTCAACGTCAGCCACACGACCAGCCTTGACCGAAATGTTGGCCTTGTATTCGGCAGAGCCCGACCAGTTCACAGCCGGCGTCTCGGGCTTGCCCATCTTGGTGCAAGCACCTGCCGCATTCTTGGTCGCGGGCTTGGGTGCTGCCACGGGGGCTGGGGGAGCCGGAGCAGGTGTAGGCGCGATATTGTTGCTGGGTGGCGGCGTGGTGCTCACGGGAGCCTGCACAGCCATGGGCGGCGGCGGCGCCGTCACCACAACCTCAGGCGGCGGCACGTAGGGGGGCGGCGGCGCCTTGATATCGGGCGGCGGCGGCTCAACCTTTTCAGGTGGAGGCGGAGGCTTGACTTCCTCTTCGACCACTTTCACGTCGATAGGCCCTTTGACGGCATCGACCACCTTCTTGTGCAGACCGGCGGCCAAGCCCCAGACCAACAGGACGTGGATGAGAACCACCACCCCAAAGCCGGTCAGGCGCGAACCCGTCTTTTGCTCCTGCGCAAAGTTCATGCGCACTCCTTCATCAAACAGCCAAACTGAATCATCGAATCCAAGGGAGGGGATAGTTCGGTCGAGCCCACACCAAGCATGCAAATGACGGGTTGATTTCGAAGGCCAGCAGGCCCACGACACTCCAGCATGCAATCGGCAAATGCTGCTGACATGCGTTCAGCAGTGGTGCCCAACTCTCGACTAAAGACTCCAAACCCTGGGCACGATGGGACCCAATTCTAAAAACCGCCCCTGGTCTGACACCAGAAGCCCGCTTGCCTTGCGAAAGAACGTTGTCACTGAGCTTTCACCAAGCTTGCAAGGGTCATCATCATAAACGACAGCCCCAACAGCGCAGGCTTGGGTTAACCCCACTGAACATACCGGACTGGAGGCTTGCATGGGCGCTCCGGGCCGCATTCATGTTTGGTATTGTAGTGGTATCAATTCCACATGGATACCGATCGACACTAGGGTTTTCCGCTAGCGGGCTGCGCACACCTCGCAGCTGTGACTGTTGTGCCCCTTTGGCTGCGGCTGTATGTCATGTCCCCAAGCGACCATGACGTCGCGTCCTTGCACCAGCAAGTCCACCTTGGGGCCTATGGGCAGGGTGACTTTGGTGCGCACATGACCATAGGGCAGGCCGCTGAGCAGGGGCGTACTGGTGCGCGATTGGACTGCAGCAAAGGCATCCGCCAGGCCATAGCCCTTGTCCAGCGGTGACTTTTTCCAGGCGCTGAACTCACCCAGCAGCACGGCTTTTTGGGCGTCGAGCACCCCCGCCTGCTGCAGCTGCAGCAGCTGCCGTTCAATGCGGTAGGGGTGCTCGGCCACATCTTCCAAAAACAAGATGCCGCCCTTGATACGCGGGAAGTGCCGTGTACCCAACAGCGAGCACAGCATGGTCAGATTGCCACCCCACAAAGTGCCGCGCGCTTCCAAGCCATCAAAGCGCGCCTCACCGCGGCGCGAGACGGTCTCGCGAAAGCCCACAGCCTCCAAGCTGCCGTCCATGGCTTCCAGAAAACAGTCGCGGGTGACTTCATCCACACCGCCGTCGGCCTGAGAGACACCAAAGTCCGCCACGGCCAGGGGGCCGCTCCAGCTCATGGCCCCCGTGTGGGCCAGCAGGCCCAGCTGCAGGGCTGTCAAATCACTCAAACCCACCCAGCGCGTGCCGTGCTCTGCGGCATGGGCCAGCAATTTCCAGTCGATTTGGTCAAGCAGTCGGGTGAGCCCGTAGCCGCCGCGGCTGGCCAGAGCCACGTGCGGCTGAGCGCGTGCCACGCGGTGCAGGGCTTCGAGACGCGTGGCGTCATCGCCGCCGAAGCGCTGCTGACGTGCCAGCACGTCTGAGTCCAACTGCACCTCAAAGCCCAGGGCCTGAAGGCGCTTGGCCGCGAGCCGCAGGGGGCGGGCCTGAGCCACGGCGCCAGCCGGGCTGTAGATGATCAAAGTACTCATGGGGTGGGCAGTTCGGGGGGCAAAGGGTTGGGCGAAGGTGCGTCCGCAGCGCGGCGCTGTTTGGCGGCGGCACGGCGCTCGGCAAAGAACTGGCGCAAAAGCGCAGCCGAAGTGTCAGCCAGCAGGCCGCCGCAGACATGGGTGTGGTGGTTGAGCTGGCTTTGGGCAAACAGGTCCAGCACCGAGCCCGCCACGCCGGTTTTGGGGTCGGGGGCGGCGAACACCACGCGCTTCACGCGCGCGTGCATGAGGGCCATGGCGCACATGGCGCAAGGCTCCAGCGTGACGAAGAGTTCGCACTGCGGCAGGCGGTAGTTACCCAGGCGCTGTGCGCCCTCGCGCAGGGCCACGATTTCCGCGTGCGCGGTGGGATCGTGGGTAGTGATGGGACGGTTAAATCCCGTGGCCACCACCTCGCCATTGAGGGTGAGTACCGCGCCAACAGGCACCTCCCCGGCCTGCCAAGCGGCCTGGGCCTGCTGCAACGCCAGCTGCATGGCCGCCTCGTCCGCAGCGCTGAACGCGGGGGACACAAGCGAGTCCGAGGGGGAAATGCGGGGCATGACGATTGAGGGAAACGCCGGAGTGTAAGGGGCTGCCCGAGCGCTCTGCTCGCTGCGAGCCCACGCGGCTTCGAGCTCAGCGCGGTTCAGCGCACCCGGGCGGGCCGCAGCCTGCGCCAAATCGGCCTGGCGCAAGATCAGGGCTTGCCACAGCGCCTGGTGCTCGGCGCCCAGCTGCGCCACGGCCTGGTGCTGGGCGGCAAGCAAGCGTGCATCGCCCCGCGCCACAGGGCCTGAGACCGCACCGGCCAGGCCCTTCTCCCGCACCGCTGCCAGCGTGCCCTGCACCAGCGGCTGCAGCGCGGGCCACATCTGCTCAGGCGCCAGAGCTGCGCCACGCCACAAGGCCTGGGCCTCGGCCAGCACGGCCAGCACGCCGCTGGCGGCCAGCCCCGCCGCAGCGTGATAAAGCAGCCGCCCGGCCTCAGGCAGCTCCAGCGGCACACAGCCCAGGCGCAATACCCAGTCGCGCAGCGATTGCGTCAGCTCCGGGTCTGAGGCGGACAGCGCCATGTGCACGCCCTCGAGCCTGACGTTGTCAGGGTCCGAAAAGATTTGCAGCGGGTGGCAGGCCGCGATGCGCGCGCCTTGCGCCTGCGCGGACTGCAAGGCTGAGAGCGGCGTGGCGCCACTGCAGTGCAAAACACGCTGCGTGGCACGCCAGCGCAAGTTGCGGCAAAGAGGCTCAATGGCGTCGTCGGGGGTGGTGATGAGCACCGTATCAGCCAGGTCGACTGCTCGCTGCAAGTCCACCACCTGCGCCCCCAGGCGCGCCGCCAGCGCTTGCGCACTGCTGGGCTTGCGGCTGGCCACCCAAGCCACGGGCCAGCCGCAGCGCTGGAGGTGCAGGCCCAGGCCCAGCGCCAAGCGCCCTGCCCCCAGCAGCGCAAGCCGCCCCAGCACGGGGTCAGCCGCTGTAGGCGTGGGGGAATTTGAGACGGGGTCAGCCATGGGTGGCCATTGTCGGGCCAAGCGCGGTGCTTGGCCGCCGTGCAGCGAGGCAAAAGCACCGCTGCAGAACCGCGCACGATGGCGTCGCGCGCGGTATCTTCCGGTCTCCGGTCTGACTTAGAAAGCGGCGATACCGGTTTGCGCGCGGCCCAGGATGAGCGCGTGGATGTCGTGCGTGCCCTCGTAGGTGTTGACCACCTCGAGGTTGACCAGGTGGCGGGCCACGCCGAATTCGTCGCTGATGCCGTTGCCACCCAGCATGTCACGCGCCATGCGAGCCACGTCCAGCGCCTTGCCGCAGCTGTTGCGCTTCATGATGGAGGTGATTTCCACCGCCGCCGTGCCCTCGTCCTTCATGCGGCCCAGGCGCAGGCAACCTTGCAGGCCCAGGGTGATTTCGGTTTGCATGTCCGCCAGCTTTTTCTGGATGAGCTGGTTGGCGGCCAGCGGCTTGCCGAACTGCTGACGGTCCATGGTGTACTGGCGCGCCGTGTGCCAGCAAGCCTCGGCCGCACCCAGCGCACCCCAGGCAATGCCGTAGCGGGCGCTGTTGAGGCAGGTGAAGGGGCCTTTGAGGCCGCGCACTTCGGGGAAGGCGTTTTCCTCGGGGCAGAACACGCGGTCCATGACGATTTCGCCCGTGATACTGGCACGCAGGCCCACCTTGCCGTGGATGGCGGGAGCGGTCAGACCCTTCCAGCCCTTTTCCAGCACAAAGCCGCGAATGGCGCCTTCGTCGTCCTTGGCCCAGACCACGAACACGTCCGCGATGGGGCTGTTGGTGATCCACATCTTGCTGCCGGTCAGCTCAAAGCCACCGTCCACCTTGCGGGCGCGGGTGATCATGGAGCCCGGGTCCGAGCCGTGGTTGGGTTCGGTCAGGCCGAAGCAGCCAATCCACTCGCCGCGCGCCAACTTCGGCAGGTACTTCTGCTTGGTGGCCTCGTTGCCGAATTCCTGAATAGGCACCATCACCAGTGAGCTCTGCACACTCATCATGGAGCGGTAGCCGGAGTCCACACGCTCCACCTCACGCGCGATCAGCCCGTAGCACACATAGTTCAGACCTGCGCCGCCGTAGGCCTCGGCAATGGTCGGGCCCAGCAGACCCAAGTCGCCCATCTCGCGGAAGATGCTGGCGTCCGTCTTCTCGTTGCGGAAGGCCTCCAGCACACGCGGCGCGAGCTGCTCTTGGCAATAGGCTTGGGCCGCGTCGCGCACAGCGCGCTCGTCTTCGGTGAGCTGCTGCTCCAGCAGCAAAGGGTCGTCCCACTGGAAATGTGCCTTGGTAGCCATGCTGGTCTCCTGTATTCCTGCACAGGGCGCGCTGGTGCGTGCCCGAACTGATTTGGTCAAACAGTATTCCGTGTGGGACGATTCGAGTCCAATTCTGAATAACCATCTGACGATAGCCAGCAAGTATGAGCACAAGCACGCCAAGCGCCCTGCTGTCGCGGGTTGAATTGCGCCATTTACGCTACTTTTTGGCGCTGGCGGAGGAGCTTCACTTCGGGCGCGCCGCGCAGCGCCTGGCCATGTCGCAGCCGCCGCTGTCGGTGGCCTTGCAGCAGCTGGAAGCTGCCGTGGGCGCGCGGCTGCTGGACCGCGACAGCAAAGGCGTACGCCTAACCCCCGCTGGCGTGAGCTTTCGCGCCAGCGCCCAAGCCCTGCTGATGGGCTTTGAGGAAGCCTGCGCCCAGGCGCGTGAGGTGGAATCGGGCGAACGAGGGCGGCTGCGCCTGGGCTTTGTGGGCTCCACCATGCTGCACGGCCTGCCCGACTGGCTGCAAGCCTTTCAGGCCTCGCACCCGCGCGTGGAAGTGGTGCTGGTAGAGCTGAACTCGCAAGACCAAATTGCCGCCTTGCTGCAGGAAGAGCTGGACCTGGCCCTGCTGCACACCGACCGCCTGCCCCCCACCCTAGCGAGCCAGCCCCTCTACGACGAACCCTTCATGGCCTGCTTGCCCGACACCCACCCCGCCGCACGCAAGCGCAGCGTGGCACTGGCCAGCCTGAGCGACCAACCCTTCATCCTCTTCTCACGCCGCGGCTCGCCCGACTACCACGCCCACATCATCGAGATGTGCCGCCAACAAGGCTTCTACCCCCGCCTGCAGCACGAAGGCCGCCACTGGCTGTCGGTGGTCTCGCTGGTGGCGCGCGGCCTGGGCGTCTCCATCGTCCCCGCCGCGTTTCGCGACGCCGGCATCCAAGGCGCCGTATTCAAGCCGCTGGCTGAAACCGTGGAACGCAGCCGCGTGTTTGCCGCCTGGCGGCGCGACGCAGCGCCCGCTCTGCGCGATGCGTTTTTAGCGGCGCGCGGATAGAGGAATTGCGGCGAGCATGGCGCGAGCCATCACACCACCGCCGTCACCTCAATCTCCACTTTGGCGCGGTCTTCAATGAGGGCCGAGACTTGGACGGCGGTCATGGCGATGGCGTATTCGCGGCCCAGGACTTCGCGGTAGACCTGCCCGATTTCTTTGGCACGAGCGATGTATTCGCGTTTGTCGAGGATGTACCAGGTCATGCGCGTGATGTGTTCGCTGCGGGCGCCGGCTTCGGCCAGCACGGCTTGGATGTTGAGCAGGGCTTGGCGGACTTGGTGGATGAAGTCGTCGCTTTCAAACTGGCACTGGGCGTTCCAGCCGATTTGGCCGGCCACGAAGATGTGGCGGCCGCTGGCGGCAACACCGTTGGCATAGCCGCGGGGTTGGGCCCAGCCTTGGGGTTGCAGTGTTTGTTTAGTGCTCATGAGGGTCCTCTTGGGCCGCCAGCAGCGCGGCGTGCTGGACGATAGGGTGCTGGTCGGCCAGCGAGATGACGCGAACGATCAGGGTTTAGCGGGACTGGCTCAGCCGGAAGCGCTGCAGCTTGCCGGTGTCGGTGCGCGGCAGGCTGTCAGCGAACTCGATCAGGCGCGGGTATTTGTAGGGTGCGATGGCGGCTTTGACGAAGTCTTGCAGCTCGCGGGCGCGCTCGGCCGAGGCCGTGACGCCGGGCTTGAGCACCACCACGGCCTTCACCAGCTGGCCGCGCTCATCATCGGGCACGCCCACCACGCCGCACTCGGCCACAGCGGGGTGCAGCAGCAAGGCCGACTCCACCTCAGGCCCGGCGATGTTGTAGCCGCCGGAGATGATCATGTCGTCGGTGCGTGCCTGGTAGATGAAGTAGCCGTCAGGGTCTTGCACATAGGCGTCGCCCGTGACGTTCCAGCCCTTGATGACGTACTGCCCCTGGCGCTCATCGGCCAGGTAGCGGCAGCCCGTGGGGCCCTTCACCGCCAGGCGGCCCAGCTGGCCCGGCGGCACGGGCTCGCCGTCGTCGTCCAGGATGCAAGCCTGGTAGCCGGGAATGGGCTTGCCCGTGGCGCCGGGGCGGGCGTTGGCCTCGTCGTGCGAGATGAAGATGTGCAGCATCTCGGTGGCACCGATGCCGTCGATCAGCTCAAGGCCCGTGAGCGCCTTCCAGCGCGCACGCGTGGCCGCGGGCAAGGCCTCACCGGCGCTCACGCACTTGCGCAGGCTGCTGAGGTCGGGCTGGGCTTTCGCGCCTTGGGCACTCTGGGCGCGCACCTCGCGCTCAATGGTCATGGCGCGGTAAGACGTGGGCGCAGTAAAGCAGATGGTGGCCCGCCAGTGCGCAATGGCTGCCTCCAAGTCCGGGGGCGAGGTTTTCTCCAGCAGCACGGTGGAGGCCCCCACCGAGAGCGGGAACAGCAGCAGGCCGCCCAGACCAAAGGTAAAGGCCAGCGGCGGGCTGCCGATGAAAACATCCTGCGCCGTGGCGCGCAGGCAGTGCGGTGGCCAGCAGCGGCAGATGGCCATGACGTCGCGGTGCGCGTGCATGGTGCCCTTGGGCACGCCGGTGGTGCCGCTGGTGAAGGCAATCAACGCAATGTCTTGCGCGGCGGTGCGCACGGCCTCAAAGGGCTGGCCCAGGTAGCGGGCGGCACGCTGCTCGAGGCCTGCCTCGCCCTTGCTGTTGAAGTGGCACAGCTCGCGCAGCAGCGGGCGCTGGCTGCGCGCCAGCACCAGCTCTTGCGCCAGGCGGCTGTCGCACAGGGCGTGGCTGATTTGGGCTTTGTCGATGATGCGCACCAGCTCTGTGGCGCGCAGCAGCGGCATGGTACTCACGGCAATGGCGCCCACCTTCATCACCGCCAGCCAGCAGGCGGCCAATTGCGGCGTGTTGGCCCCGCGCAGCAGCACGCGGTTGCCGGGCACCACGCCCAGGTCTTGCACCAGCACATGGGCTATGGCGTCCACCTTGGCTTGCAGCTGGGCGTAGCTCCAGCGCAGCTCGTGCTTGCCGTCGGCACTGAAGCCCATCACGCAGGGCCGCTCGCCCTGCCCTTGCGCCACCCAGCGGTCCAGCAGCTCGGCCGCGCAGTTGAGGTGCTGGGGGAACTGCAGCTCGGGCAGGTCAAAGCGCAGCTCGGGCCACTGCTGCAGCGGCGGCAGGTTCTGCGCGGCAAAGGTGTCGATGTGCGCACTGCCGGCGATGTGCACGCCGGGTTTGGCGCTGTCGCGCTCAGCCTCAGGGGTACTCATGGACTACTCCTTCTTCAGAAGTTCTCGACCGATGATGAGTTGCTGTACTTCGCTGGCACCTTCGTAGATGCGCAGGGCGCGGATCTCGCGGTAGAGCCGCTCCACCACCTCGCCGCAACGCACGCCGCGCCCGCCGTGCAGCTGCAAGGCGGCGTCGATGACGAGCTGCGCGTCTTCAGTGGCTTGCAGCTTGGCCATGGCCGCTTCCATGGTGATGCGCTGGCCCTGGTCGCGCGCCCAGGCCGCGCGGTAGACCAGCAGCGCCGAGGCATCGACCTTGCAGGCCATGTCGGCCAGCCGGGCCTGGGCCAGCGGCAAATCAGCCAGGCGTGCCCCAAACATGGCGCGCGATCGGGCTTGCTCCAGCCCCACTTGCAGCGCGCAGCGCGCAAAGCCCAGCGCCGCGGCGGCCACCGAGGTGCGAAACACATCGAGCGTGCGCATGGCCAGCTTGAAGCCCTCGCCCGGCACGCCCAGCATGGCGCTGGCAGGCAGGCGGCAGCCCTGCAGGCGCAGCCGCGCCAGTGGGTGCGGGGCCATGACCTCGATGCGCTCGGCCACTTCAAAGCCGGGGGTGTTGGCGTCCACCACAAAGGCGCTGATGCCTTGGCTGGGGCGCTGCGCCGTGCCCGCTGCGGTGCGCGCAAACAGCACGTAGAAGTCGGCAATGCCGCCGTTGGAAATCCAGGTCTTCTCGCCGTCGAGCACATAGTCGCCGCCCTGCTGGCGCGCCACGGTGCTCATGGCCGCCACGTCCGAGCCCGCCTGCGGCTCGGACAGCGCAAAGCCCGCAATCAGCTCGCCGCGCGCCACCGGCTCCAGGTAGCGCTGGCGCTGCTCGGCACTGCCTTCGAGCGAAATGGCGCCCGAGCCCAGACCCTGCATGGCCAGGGCGAAGTCCGCCAGGCCGTGGTGCTGGGCCAGGCCCTCGCGCAGCAGGCAGATGGCGCGCGTGTCTATGGCCTGCCCGGGCTGGGCCACGACGTGGCGCAACCAGCCCGCAGCCCCAAGCCGGCGCACCAAATCGCGGCACAGCGCATCCACCTCGGCCAGGGCTGTGGGGTGAGGCAGCTGCTGCAGCTGTGCTGCGCTCCAGCGCTGCAGCTCGGCGGCCAGTTCGCGGTGATGGGGCTCGAAAAACGGCCACATCAGGTGCTGTGGAGCGTGCGACATCAATCCCCCTGGAACTGAGGTTTTTGGCGCGCCGCAAAGGCTTGGTAGGCGCGGTGGAAGTCCTGCGTCATCATGCAAATGGCCTGGGCCTGGGCCTCGGCTTCCAGGGCCTGATCCACGCTCATGGACCACTCCTGGTGCAGCATACGCTTGGTCATGGCGTGGGCAAATCCCGGGCCCTGGGCGATGTCTTGGGCCCAGCGCATGGCCTCGTCCTGCAGCGCCTCAGGCGCCACCACGCGGTTGAAAAATCCCCAGGCCTGACCTTCCTCGGCCGTCATGCTGCGCCCGGTGTAGAGCAGCTCCGAGGCGCGACCCTGCCCGATGAGGCGCGGCAGCAGCGCGCAAGCGCCCATGTCGCAGCCCGCCAGGCCCACGCGGTTGAACAAAAAGGCCGTGCGCGCACGCGGCGTGGCCAGGCGCAGGTCTGCGGCCATGGCCAGAATCGCCCCGGCCCCGGCGCACACGCCGTCAACCGCGGCAATCACCAGCTGCGGGCAGTGGCGCAGGGCTTTGACGAGGTCGCCCGTCATGCGCGTGAAAGCCAGCAGGTCGGGCATGCTCATGCGCGTGAGTGGGCCGATGATGTCGTGCACATCGCCGCCCGAGCAGAAGTTGTCGCCCGCACCTTCGATGACGATGGCGCGCACCTCGTCCACATATTCCAGCGTGCGAAACAGTTCGCGCAGCTCGGCGTAGGAGTCAAAGGTCAGCGGGTTTTTGCGCTCGGGGCGGTTCAGCGTGATGCGGCCCACGGCGCCTTGCTGCGTCCAGCCAAAGTGAAGCGGGCTATAGCCTTGCAGGCTGCGCCGGTTGCCGTCTTGCAGGTGTGCGTCCATCAGGGCTTTCCTCTTGGGGTGCTGCGCTCTTGGGGCGGCACGCTGGCCGCGGCGTTGAGGTGGTCTTTGAGTTCCGCCAGCCACTGGTAGACCTGCTGCTGGCGCGGGGCATCCCAGCCCCCCAGCAGCTCTTGAATCCAGAGCTCGTGCGTGGCGGCCATGCGGCGAAACACGCGCCGCCCAGCGGGCGTGAGCCGCACGCTGAAGGCGCGCCGGTCGGCGGGATGGGGTTGGCGTTGTACCAGACCCTCGGCCTCCAGCTGGTCGGTAATGCCCGTGATATTGCCGCCCGTGACCATCATGCGCCCAGACAGCTCGCGCATGGTCAGCCCCTGGGGGTGGCGTTCGAGCTGGGCCATGAGGTCAAAGCGCGGCAGCGTGGTGCCGAACTGCGTGCGCAAGCGGCTGCGGATTTCGTCCTCCACGCGCGTGGTGCAAGCCAGCAGGCGCAGCCACAGGCGCAGGGTTTGATGGTCGCTTTCGGCTGCCCGGGTTTCAACATCCAGGGGCAGGCTGGGGTGGGGAGTGGCCTCGCTCACATCCACTCCCCGCCGCACACGGCAATGGCCTGGCCGTTGATGCTGGCCGCGCCGGGGCTCAGCAACCAGGCCACGGTGTGCGCCACTTCTTCGGGTGTGATGAGGCGCTGCTGCGGGTTGGCCTGCGCCAGGCGCTGGCGCGCAGCCTCTTGGCTGCTGCCGGTTTTGGCGGCGATTTGCTGCACCGCGCCGTCCAGCAGCTCGGTGTCGGTATAGCCCGGGCACACGGCGTTGACGGTGATGCCCTGCTGCGCGAACTCCAGCGCCAGCGCGCGCGTCAGGCCCAGCACACCGTGCTTGGCCGCGCAGTAGGCCGCCACATAGGCATAGCCCTTGAGTGCAGCCGTGCTGGCCACGTTGACGATGCGCGCTGCCTGCCCCGCCGAGGCCGAATCACGCAGCGCCGCCGTTGCAGCCTGGATGCATAAAAAACTGCCTGTGAGGTTGACCTGCAGCTGCTGCTGCCACTGCGCCAGCGTGGTGCGCGCCAGCGGTGCGCTGTGCACCATGCCCGCGTTGTTCACCAGCGCTTGCAGGCCGCGCTGGGCCAGCACGCGGGCAAAAGCGTCTTGCACCTGGTGCTCGTCACTGACGTCGCAGGCCTGCACCCACACCCCGGCGGCCTCGCCACCGAGCCGCGCCTGGCACTGCTGCAGTGCCGTGAGGCGCCGCCCCATGAGTGTGAGCTGCCAGCCCTGCGCCTGCAGCTGCGCGGCAATGGCCGCCCCAATGCCGCTGCCCCCGCCGGTGACGATGGCATGCCGCCCCACTTGCTGCTGCACCTGCATCACACCCCCAGATTGCGGTTGCTGCGTTCTTGCGCGGCCACACCCTGGCTTTGCTGGCGCGCAAAGTCGCGCTCCAGCTGCACCTTGGCCGAGGCATAGGGCTTGGGCCACAGCAGGCCCGGGCCTTGGGTGTAACCAATGCGCGCGGCCTCTTGCAGCGTCCAAGCGGGGTGGGCCAGGTGCGGGCGGGCCACGGCGCACAAATCAGCGCGCCCGGCGGCAATGATGCTGTTGACGTGGTCGGCCTCGCTGATGGCGCCCACGGCAATCGTCAAGATGCCTGCTTCGTTGCGCACGCGCTCAGACAGCGGGGTTTGCCACATGCGGCCGTACACCGGCTGCTCGGCCTTGCTGACCTGGCCGGAGGAGACGTCGATGAGGTCGCAGCCCGCCTCCTTAAAGGCTTTGGCCATGGCCACGGCGTCCTCCACCGTGGTGCCGCCCGCCACCCAATCGCAGGCCGAGATGCGCACCGACATGGGCTTGCTCTGCGGCCAGACTTCGCGCATGGCGGCAAACACCTCCAGCGGGAAGCGCAGGCGGTTTTGCAGCGAGCCGCCGTAGGCGTCGGTGCGCTGGTTGGTCAGCGGCGAGATGAAGCTCGAGAGCAAATAGCCGTGCGCGCAGTGCAGCTCCAGCCAGTCAAAGCCTGCCGCGTGGGCGCGGCGCGTGGCGGCCACAAAGTCCTGGCGCACCTGCTCCATCTGGGCCTGCGTCATGGCGTGGGCCCAGTCGCTCACCCCGGGCAGGTATTGCTGGGGCGAGGCCGCCAGCAGCGGCCAAGCCTCGGCGGCTGGCAGTGGTTGGTCTATCCCCTCCCAGGCCACACGCGTGGCGCCCTTGGGCCCGGCGTGCCCAAGCTGCAAGGCCATGCACGCACCGCTGTGTTCATGCGCGTAGCGCACGATGCGCGCCCAGGCGGCGGTTTGTTCGTCGCTCCACAGCCCCGGGCAACCCGGGGTGATACGCCCTTCGGGGCTGGGCGCCGTCATTTCGGTGAACACCAGGGCAGCTCCGCCCATGGCGCGTGCGCCCAGGTGCACCAGGTGGTGCTCGGCCACCAGGCCGTCGCGGCAGGCGTACTGCGCCATGGGCGAGACCACCACGCGGTTTTGCAGGCTCAGGCCGCGCACCTTCAGCGGGGTGAACATGGGTGGCACGGCCTGCTGGGTTTGCAAGCCGCTGCGCTGTGCCAGCCAGCGTTCGTAGTGCGCCACATAGGCGGCGTCGCGCAAGCGCAGGTTTTCGTGCGAGATGCGCTGCGAACGCGTCAGGAGCGAGTAGGCAAACTGCTCGGGCTGCAGCTGCATGTGGCGCTGCACGTTTTCAAACCACTCGGTGGAGTTGCGCGCCGCGTTTTGTATGCGCAGCACTTCCACGCGGCGCTCGGCCTCGTAGCGCTGCAGCGCTTGATCGAGGTGCTCTGGCGTGTCGCGCAGGGCGCGCGCCAGGGCAATGCCGTCTTCAAACGCCAGCTTGGTGCCCGAGCCAATGGAGAAATGCGCGGTGTGGGCCGCGTCGCCCAGCAACACCACAGGCACACCGCGCGAATTGCGGTGCACCCAGTTCTGGCACACCACACGAGGGAAACGAATCCACTGCGCCGAGCCGCGCAAATGCTTGGCGTTGGACACCAGCTTGTGCCCCTGCAGCACACCGGCAAAGAGCTGCTCGCACCAGGCAATGCTTTGCTCCTTGTCCATCTGCTCCAGGCCCGCGGCCTGCCACACGGCATCGGGGGCCTCGACGATGAAGGTGCTGTGCGTCTCGTTGTAGCGGTAGGCGTGGGCCTGAAACCAGCCCCAGGGGGTTTCCTGGAAGTCAAAGGTGAAGGCCTCGAACAAGCGCGTGGTGCCCAGCCACACAAAGCGGCATTGGCGCAGGTCAATGTCCGGCTGGTAGTGCGCGCTGTACTTGCCCCGCACCAGGCTGTTGATGCCGTCGGCGGCGATGATCAAGTCGGCCTGCAGGGTTTCGTCGTCAGGCGCTTCGGTGCCGAAGTGCAGCGCCACGCCAAGCTGCTCGCAGCGCTGCTGCAGGATGTCCAACAGGCGCTGGCGCCCAATGCCGCAAAAGCCATGGCCGCCCGAGACGATGCGCTGCCCGCGCACATGCACGGCAATGTCGTCCCAGTGGTTGAAGGCATCCAGAATTTGAGTGGCCGTGGGCTCATCGGCCTCGCGCAGGCCCTGCAGGGTTTGGTCCGAGAACACCACGCCCCACCCGAAAGTGTCGCCCGCCTGGTTGCGCTCATACACCTGAACGTCATGGCCGGGCTGCAACTGCTTGAGCAAGATGGCTGCATAGAGGCCCGCGGGCCCTCCGCCAAGAATGGTGACGCGCATATGGCCTCCAAGTGTGACGCTTCAATTTAGGTCTAGATAGTTTAGATGTCAAGCAAACAGGTGCATACCCCAGGGCGCCGCAAGCTGGCCCACACAGCGCATGCCCTGTTGGAAGCAACCGACACCACGGCTCTTGAAGTTCGCGTAAGTTTTCGCCCATGACACCAGCCAACACCACGCAGCTGTGGGACATCTCACCGCTGATCCATGCCGATGCACCCCTCTTCCCTGGCGACGCGCCCTACCGCCTGCAGTGGACGGCGCGCCTCTCGCCGGGCTGCCCGGTCAACCTCAGCGCCATCAGCCTGTCGCCGCACATCGGCGCGCACGCCGACGCCCCACTGCACTACGCCGACGGGCAGCCCGACATTGCCAGCGTCGCCCTTGAGCCCTATCTGGGGCCCTGCCGCGTCATCCACTGCCATGCACAGCTGCAGCGCGGCGCGCTCATCCAGCCCCAGCACCTGCAGCACGCCGCCCAGGACCTCCCCCCGCGCGTGCTGGTGCGCGCCCTGGCGCAGGCCGACACGCAGTGGCGCGACGACTTCCCCGCCTTTGCCCCGGCCACCCTGGTGTGGCTGGCCGATCAAGGCGTGCAGCTGGTGGGCATAGACACCGCCAGCGTGGACCCCGCCAGCAGCAAAACCTTGGAGGCGCACCAGGTGCTGCTGCGCCACCGCTTGCGCGTGCTGGAAAACCTCGTGCTCGACGCCGTGCCCGAGGGCGACTACGAACTCATCGCGCTGCCGCTCAAGCTGGCCGGGGCCTGCGCCTCGCCGGTGCGCGCGCTGCTGCGCAGCATCAGCCCCTCTCACCCCCACAAGCCCACGCCATGAACCCGCTCCCCATCCACTCACGGGCCGACTGCCAGGCCCTGGACCGCGCCGACGCCCTGGCCGGTTTGAAGTCGCAATTCGATCTACCCCCCGGCGTGATCTATCTCGACGGCAACTCGCTGGGCGTGCTGCCCAGCGCCACCCCGGCGCGCGTGGCGCAGGTGCTCACCCAGGAATGGGGGCAAGATCTGATCCGCAGCTGGAACAGCGCGGGCTGGATTGACATGCCCGCGCGCGTGGGCAACAAAATCGCCCGCCTCGTTGGGGCCCGCAACGGCGAGCTGGTGGTGGCGGACTCCACCTCGGTGAACCTCTACAAAGTGCTCAGCGCGGCGCTGCAAATCGCCAAGCAAGACCGGCCTGGTGCGCGCTGGGTGGTGTCGGAGCGCAGCAACTTCCCCACCGACCTCTACATCGCGCAAAGCCTGTGCCGCCAGCACGGGCTGGAGCTCAAGCTGGTGGATGAGCCCGAGCAACTGCCCCAGTCTTTGCAGGACTGCGCCGTGCTCATGCTCACGCACGTGAACTACCGCACCGGGCGCATGCACGACATGGCCGCACTGACGCGCAGCGCCCATGCCGCGGGGGCCCTGGTGGTGTGGGACTTGGCCCACTCCGCAGGCGCCGTGCCCGTGGACTTGCACGCCGCAAAGGCCGACTTTGCTGTGGGCTGCGGCTACAAATACCTCAACGGCGGGCCCGGCGCCCCGGCCTTTGTGTGGGCTCACCCCCGCCATGCCGAGCGCTTCTGGCAACCGCTGTCGGGCTGGATGGGGCACGACGCCCCCTTTGCCTTCACCCCCGACTACCGCCCCGCCCCGGGGGTGCGCCGCTACCTCTGCGGCACACCCGCCGTGATCGGCATGGCCGCGCTGGAATGCGGCGTGGACACCGTGCTGGCGGCCGAGCCCCTGGGCGGCATGGCTGCGCTGCGCGCCAAATCCCTGGCGCTGACCGAGACCTTCATCCACCTCGTCGAAACCCGCTGCGGCACCCTGGCCGCCACCGATCTGGGCGTGCGCCTGGCCAGCCCACGCGCCGGTGCCCTGCGCGGCAGCCAGGTCAGCCTGGTGCTGCACGCACCGCTGCAGCACGCGGGCTATGCCGTGGTGCAGGCCCTCATTGCCCGTGGCGTGATTGGCGACTTCCGCGCCGGCGACAGCGAGCGCCTCAGCGAAGTGCCCCACATCCTGCGCTTTGGCTTCACGCCGCTGTACCTGAGCTTTGCTGAGGTCTGGGATGCCGTCGAACACCTGCACCAGGTGCTTGGCCAACAAGAGTGGCAAAACCCCAAGTTCCACCAAACCGCGAGCGTCACATGAGCTGCCCACACCACCCCACCGACACCCCAAAGCCCGGCGAAGCCCTGGTACGCAGCGAAGGCGCGCAGCTCGATTTCTCGCAAAGCATGAGCTATGGCGACTACCTCAAGCTCGACCAAATCCTCAGCGCCCAGCACCCGCTCTCGCCCGACCACAACGAGATGCTCTTCATCGTGCAGCACCAAAGCAGCGAGCTGTGGATGAAGCTCATGCTGCACGAGCTCCAAGCGGCCGTGCGCTGCGTGCACGACGACGACTTGCCCCAGGCCTTCAAGATGCTGGCACGCGTCTCGCGCGTGATGGAGCAACTCGTGCACGCCTGGGATGTGCTGGCCACCATGACGCCGCCCGAGTACTCAGCCATCCGGCCCTACCTCTCCAACAGCAGCGGCTTTCAAAGCTTTCAATACCGGCAGATTGAATTCATGATGGGCAATAAAAACGCTGCCATGCTGCAGCCCCACGCCCACCACCCGGAGCGCTTGGCCGCCGTGCAAGCCGCATGGCAAGCACCCTCGCTCTACGACGAGGTGCTGCGCCTCATGGCCCGCCGCGGCCTGCCCGTGCCCACAAGCCACACCCAGCGCGACTGGACCCAGCCCTACGCCGCAGACGACGCCGTCAAAGCCGCCTGGCTGCTGGTCTACCGCTCGCCCCAGCAGTATTGGGATCTCTACCAAATGGGCGAAGAGCTGGTGGACATGGAAGACGCCTTCCGCCTCTGGCGCTTCCGCCACGTCACCACCGTGGAGCGCGTCATCGGCTTCAAGCGCGGCACCGGCGGCACCAGCGGCGTGGGCTACCTGCGCAAAATGCTCGACACCGTGCTCTTTCCTGAACTCTGGGCGCTGCGCACGGAGCTGTGATGGGCACGGGCTGCGCCTAGCTGGACAGGGGGCTCTGGCCCGCTGCGCGCAGCGTCTGGCGCGGCGTCTCACCAAAGGCTTGCAGGTACTCCTGGCTGAAGCGGCCCAGGTGCACAAAGCCCCAGCGCAAGGCCACGTCGGTCACGCGCTGGCCCGGCGCGGCGTGCAGCAAGTCGTCGTGGGCGCCTTGCAGGCGCAGCTTGCGCAGCAGCCGCATGGGGCTGATGCCCCGGTAGCGCGCAAAGCCCAAAAACAGGCTGCGCACGCTCACCCCCACCACGGCCGCCAGCGCCTCGGGCGTCAGCGCCTCGCTGCAGTGGGCCACCATGTAGTCTTCCACGCGGCGCACAAAGCCTGGCGGTATGGGCGGGCTGCTGCTGTGCAGCTGGGCCTGCAAATCATGGGGAATAGCGCTCAGCAGCTGCGCCAGGATTTGGTATTGCAGCTGCATCAGCGGCAGCTCATGCGCGGTCTGCGCTGCGCTGGCGCGGCCCGCCACATCGATCAGCGCGACAAGCAAATCCAGCAGTGCGGGGTGCTGGTCCAGCGCCACCTGCGGCGCAAAGGTGGGTGCGTGCAGCAGCGGCGCCCCACACCAGGCGCGCACAAAGCGCTGCACGAATTCGGCGTCGATGCGCAGAATCAGCTGCACGTTGCCGCGCTCCCAGTGCATGGCCAAGTCGGGTGCGGGTGACAGCAGGCTGGCGCAGGCGGTGTGGGCGCCAAACGCCTCGCGCCCGTGGCGCAGCTGCGCCTGCCCAGCCAGCGGCACTTGCAGCAGATAGAAGCGTTCCAGCGGCCCGGGGGTGATGTCCACGGGCGCGCCGTAGGACAGGCAACTCAGCCCCATCTGCCCCGCACCCAGGTACTCCATGCGCGCAGCCAGGGGCAAGCGCACCGATGCGGGCTCCAGGCGATGGGGGCAAAACACGCGCGCCACCATGGCTTGCGCGCAGTCGCGATCGGCCGAGCAAAACAGCTCGCGCCGCTGCGTGCTGGCGCGCCAGGCACGACCCAGCTCACGCGCCGCAAGGGGCAGCGGCGCGCCCATGTTGACCACAGGCGTCAAGGAACTCAAGGGCATTGCCAGCCTCACAGCCAGGCTGGCATGGCCGCCAGCCCAGTCAGCACCAGAGCACACAAACCCACAGCAAGGACAGGAAATCTAGTCACTGCCGGGGAGTCCCACCACCTGACAAACCTCAAGCCCCCCGCTTTCTTTGCACTGATTGGATAAACGCCGCACTCAACGGATAGCCCTGCCACGCCGCCATGCCCACAGTGCAGAGTTCGAGCAGCCCAGCTGCATGTTCAAAAAACCTGCAAGGGAGCATTGCGATGCAAGGCATTGAAGGCAAGGTCGCCGTCGTGACCGGCGGCGCCACGCTGATCGGCGCGGCCGTGGTGGACAAGCTGCGCGCCAGTGGTGCGCGCGTGGCCATCCTGGACATCGACGGCACAGCCGCTCAGCGCGTGGCGGCGCGAGACCCCACCCGGCTGATGGCCTGCAGTGTGGACCTCACCGACGATGCCGCGCTGCAAGTGGCGCTGGAGGCCGTGCAGGCTCGCTTTGGCGGCGTGGACTTGTTGGTGAACCTGGCCTGCAGCTACCTGGACCACGGCCGGGAGTCGCCCCGCAGCGAGTGGCTGCAAGCGCTGGATGTGAACCTTGTCAGCGCGGTGATGGTGGCGCGCGCGCTGGCTCCCGGCATGAAAGCGCGCGGCGGCGGCGCCATCGTGAACTTCACCAGCATCTCGGCCAAGGTGGCGCAGACCGGGCGCTGGCTCTACCCCGTCTCCAAGGCCGCCCTGGTACAGCTCACGCGCAATATGGCCATGGACTTGGCGGGCGATGGCATCCGCGTCAACTCCGTCTCGCCGGGCTGGACCTGGTGCCGCCTCATGGACGAGTTGAGCCAAGGCGACCGCGCCAAAACCGATCGCGTGGCCGCCCCCTTTCACCTGCTGGGCCGCGTCGGCGACCCCGCCGAGGTGGCCGAGGTGGTGGCTTTTTTGTTGTCCGCCCACGCCAGCTTTGTGACCGGTGCGGACTACGCCGTGGACGGCGGCTACTCCGCCATGGGCCCCGAAACCCAACTGCCTGCCATTCCCAAACTCATGGAATGAGCCCTTGCCCTGCCCCACAACACTTTCACCCAGCGAGAACACACCATGAGCAGAAAAATCGCCATCGTCGGCGCCGGTCAATCCGGTTTGCCGCTGGCCCTGAGCCTGCAGGCGCGCGGCGACGAAGTCACCCTCATCTCCAACCGCAGCGCGGTGCAAATCGCGCAAGGCAAGGTGATGTCGAGCCAGTGCATGTTCAATGCGTCACTGGAGATCGAGCGCCGCCATGGCCTGGACCGCTGGGGCAGGCTGTGCCCGCCCGTGCAAGGCATTGGCCTGACCGTGCCCCACCCCGCCGAGCCCGGTGTCAAGCTCATTGACTGGGCGGCCCCGCTGCACGACCCGGCGCAAGCCGTTGACCAGCGCCTGAAAATGCCCGCCTGGATGGACCTCTTCCAGGCCCGCGGCGGCGAGCTGCGCATCCAGGAGGTGGGCGTGCCAGAGCTCGAGGCACTGGCCGCCAGCCATGAGCTCACCGTGGTGAGCGCGGGCAAGGGCGACATCACCCGGCTGTTTGAGCGCGACAGCAGCAAGAGCACCTATGACCAGCCCCAGCGCGCCCTGGCCCTGACCTATGTGCACGGCATGCAGCCCATGGCGCCCTACTCGCGCGTGTGCTTCAACCTCATCCCTGGCGTGGGCGAGTACTTTGTCTTCCCCGCCCTGGCACCCAGCGGGCCGTGCGAGATCATGGTGTTCGAAGGCGTGCCCGGCGGCCCCATGGACTGCTGGGGCGACGTGAGCAGCCCCGCAGCGCACCTCGAGCAAAGCCTCAAGCTCCTGCACACCTTTTTGCCCTGGGAGGCCGCGCGCTGCCGCCATGTGGAGCTGACCGACACCCATGGCACCCTGGCCGGGCGCTTTGCGCCGACCGTGCGCAAGCCCGTGGGCTACCTGCCCTCGGGGCGCCAGGTGCTGGCCATGGGTGACGCGGTGTGCGTCAACGACCCCATCACCGGCCAAGGCTCGAACAACGCCACCAAATGCTTCGAGGTCTACTACCAAGCCATCGTCCAGAACGGCAACGCCGCCTTTGACACGGGGTGGATGCAGTCCACCTTTGACCGCTACTGGGACTACGCGCAGCACGTGGTGCGCTGGACCAATTCGCTGCTGGCCCCACCCCCCGAGCACATCCTCAAGCTGCTGAGCGTGGCCGGTCAGTGCCCGCCCATTGCCAGCGCCATTGCCAACAACTTCGACCACCCGCCGCGCTTCTTCCCCTGGTGGACCGACGCTCAAGCCTGCGAGCACTTCATCGAAACCCAGATGAAGGAGGCCGCATGAGCCTGCGCGCCGCCATGGGTGCCTACGCAACCGGGGTCACGGTGGTCACCACACGCACCCACACCGGACGCGCGGTGGGGCTGACGGTGAACTCGCTGGCCTCGCTGTCGCTGGACCCACCGCTGCTGCTGTGGAGCTTGTCCAACCGCTCGCCCAACCGCCAAGCCTTTCGCACCGCCAGCCACTTTGGCGTGAATGTGCTGGGGCTGCATCAGGAGACCCTGGCGCGGCGCTTTGCCGACCCCAGCGTGGCCGACAAATTCGAGCAGGTGCCGCTGCTGGAGCTGCCCGAACCCGCCGCGCTGCACGCACCGCTGCTGCACGGCGCGCTGGCGCACTTTGTCTGCCAGTGCCGGGACGCGATTGAAACCGGCGACCACACCTTGTTCATCGGCCGTATCGAATTCCACCAGCGCAGCCAGGGCGAACCCCTGGTGTTTCACAGCGGCCAGTTCACTGCGCTTTGCACGCCGTAAGCCCACACCCGACGGTCAGGAGACTCTCATGACATCCAGCACCACCCTCCAGATTCCTGCCGCCGATGGCAGCGGCCACTTTGACGCCTACCTCAGCCTGCCTGCCAGCGGCAGCGGCCCGGGCTTGGTGCTCGCGCAGGAAATCTTTGGCATCAACACCACCATGCGCGAAGTGGCCGACGACTTCGCCGAAGAAGGCTATGTGGTGCTGGTGCCCGATTTGTTCTGGCGTCAGCAGCCCGGCGTGCAGCTCGGCTACACGGCGGAGGACTGCCAGCGCGCCTTTGCCCTCTACCAGGGCTTTGACGAAGACAAGGGCGTGCAAGACATCCAAGCCGCCATCACCGCGCTGCGCAGCCGCCCCGAAGTACAGCGCGGCGTGGGCGTGCTGGGCTACTGCCTGGGCGGCAAGCTGGCCTACCTGGCAGCCTGCCGCACCGATTGCAATGTGGCCGTGGGCTATTACGGCGTGGGCATCGAAGCCGCGCTGGCGCAGGCCCAGCACATCCGCGCACCGCTGACCCTGCACATCGCCGAGCTCGACAAGTTCTGCCCGCCCCCAGCGCGCCAGCAGATCGTCAGCGCGCTCAGTGGCCAGGCCTCCATCAGCCTGCACCTCTACCCTGGCGTGGAACACGCCTTCGCGCGCCGGGGCGGCGAGCACTTCAGCAAACCCGCAGCCCTGATGGCACACCAGCGCACCATCGCCGCGCTCAAGGCGGCCATCGGCCCGCACTACGACTTGAGCGCCCTGTGGGACCGCCATTGCGAATTGGAATTTGCCGCTCGCGACGCCGACGCCACCATGGCCACCATGGTGGCTGAGCCCTACGTCAACCACATCCCGACCATGACCGGCGGCGTGGGCTACAAACACCTGCGCCACTTCTACGCCAACTACTTCGTCAACAGCAACCCGCCGGACACCACGCTCACGCCCATCTCACGCACCATCGGCACCAGCCAGATCGTGGACGAGCTGATCTTTGCCTTCACCCACACCTGCGAAATCCCGTGGATGCTGCCGGGCATCGCCCCCACCGGCAAACGCGTGGAAATTCCGCTGCTGGCGGTGGTGAAGTTCCGCGGCGACAAGCTCTACCACGAGCACATCTACTGGGACCAAGCCAGCGTGCTGGTGCAAATCGGCCTCTTGAACCCCAAACACCTGCCCGTGGCCGGCATCGAAACCGCCCGCAAACTGCTGGACGAAAGCCTGCCTTCGAACACGCTGATGTCGGATTGGGTGGCGCCTACCGCTTAACCCCCGCCCTGCGCCTTGCGCCGCGTGGGGCCGCTACCATGCGTGCCACTCAGCCCGCTCAATAGGCTCAGCAGTTTTCAGCCCACGGAACACGCTCTATGCGTTTGATTGCCCTTTTGCTGGCCCTTCTGGCCGCCGCGTTTTTGGTCAAGCAGCAGCTCGCGCCGCATGCGGCGCCACCCCAGTTGGCCGACATCCCCGAAGCCGCCAGCGCCATGCCACGGGTACCCACCCAGGCCTCAGAGGTGCAAGGCTTCAAGCGCGACATGAACGACTTCATGGCCGAGCAAGACGCCAAACGCGCTGCGGCGATTGACAAGGCGGCATCCGAATAGCCTGAAGCTGACTTACCGCGCCATGCCCCGCACGCCACCACACGAGGCCGAGTTGCTGCGCATCGTCAGCAGCTCGGCAGGGTTCATGTCCGCACTGCGCGACCTCGAGCTGGCCTACTTCGAACCCACGCACAGCGCTACCGATGAAACGGCACTGCAGCAAGCCCCCTTGAATGCATATCTCCAGACTGCCCAGCGTCACACACCGGCGCTAGGATGAACTTTTCTTTGGGAGCTTGTCATGGGACTTTTCGACGCCATTGCCGGTCAAGTGCTGGGTTCGATTGCGGGCAACGGGCAGGGCTCGGGCCTGATGGAGGCGGTGAGTGGCCTGCTGGCCAACCACCCCGGTGGGCTGCAGGGCTTGGTTTCTGCGTTTGAGCAGCAGGGGCTGGGCGGTGTGGTGAGCTCGTGGATTGGCACGGGGCAGAACCTGCCCATCTCGGCGGAGCAAATCCAGTCGGTGCTGGGCAGCGGGCAGATTCAAAGCTTGGCGCAGAGCCTGGGTTTCTCGGCGCAGGATGTGTCGGGCCAGCTGGCGCAGCTGCTGCCGCAGGTGATTGACCAGATCACCCCCAACGGCGCGCTGCCCGAAGGTGGCGCCTTGGAGGGGCTGCTGGGAATGCTCAAGGGGTGAGCCACCTCGCGCTGCCCGAGACCTTGCTGGAGCAATGGCAGCACCAGTGCACCCAGGCTGCGAGCTTCGCGGTCTGGCCGGATGGCTGCCAAGATTTGATCGGGTGGCAGGACCCTGGAAGCCCGGCACAGTGGAAGCTCACGGCGCTGATGGATCGCGCTGAATGGGTGCAGGCGCCGCCGGGGCGACGTTACCGCGGGTTCCGGCTGGCACCGGGGGTGCAAGTGCAGGCGCCAAGCTTGCTGCAGGCGGTGGCGAGGCTGGAGCTCGATGACCACCCCTCGGTGGGCCAGCATTTGGAGGCGTTCACGCACTGCGACCCGCGCGTGCAGGAAGCATTGGCGGCCTTGGCCACACATGCCACCCTGCCTGCAGCACGGCGCGCCCTTGGGGTGCGGGAGCGCACGCTGCAGCGCTGGGTCCAGCAGGCCACGGGGCGCACGCCTTTGTACTGGCTGGCATTGGCGAGGCTGCGCCGTGCGCTTCGCCAACTGCCGCAGCTGGACATGCCCCTGGCGGATTTGGCCGCGGCCCAGGGCTATACCGACCAGCCCCATATGAACCTGGAGTTCCGCCGCTGGCTGGGCCAGACCCCAGGCGCACTGCGCCGCCAGCCCGCAGGCATCGCGCTGGCGTCCGGCCACGGCTGACGGGGCCGGGGCTTCACCCCATGGGCGTACACAGCTCCACGGTGAAGCCCTCGGGGTCGGCCACGTAGGCCACGGTTTGGCCCCATTCCATGCGCTGGGGCTCTTGCAGGGCCTGGGCGCCAGCGCCGACGGCGCGCGCCATGGCGGCGGGCACGTCCTCAGTCACCAGCGCGATTTCAAAACACGGGGCTTTGAGCTGCGGCGCGGCGGGCGTTTTGCCCAGTTGCTGCAGCAGCGCGCGTGAACAAAAGGCCAGCGAGGTGCTGCCGGTGTCGAGCTCGGCAAAGCTGGCGCTCTCGTCCATGAACTTCAGCGTCAGGCCAAAGGCTTGTTCGTAAAACTGCACGCTGGCGCGCACGTCAGCCACATAAAGAATGGTGTAGCCCAGTTTCATGGTGTTGCCCTCCTCGGCAATGTGTGGGTGGCCCACTGTAGAAGCAGGCAGCGCCCGCGGTCTTGGAAATTTCCGCCAGCAGGCGTCAGCGCCGCTCATCACGGATTGGCGCCACGGGTCATGTCCACCCAGCAAAGGGTTTCGGCGCCGGGCAGACTGCGGTTCATCGCAAACACTGTTGCAGAGGAGATCGCCATGAACATCAGCACCCGTACGCTCGCCCGTCTGACCCTGAGCACCGCCCTGCTGGCCTTGAGCAGCACTGGGAGCTGGGCCCAACAACAGGTGCAGGCCGGAGACATCACCATCACCGTGCGGGGCGAAGGCAAGCCCGTGCTGATGATTCCGGGGCTCAACAGCGCCGCCAGCACCTGGGAGGACACCTGCACGGCCCTGCAGCCCGGCGTGCAATGCCATATGGCGCAATTGCCCGGATTTGCGGGCGCCCCGGCCAGCGAGCGCTACCGGGCCGGCGTCATCGCCAGCGCCACGGCCGACCTCAACGCCTACCTGAAACAGCGGCCCATGCCCGTGGTCGGCCACAGCCTGGGTGGGGTGATTGCGCTGAACATGGCGCTGCAGCCCCAAGCGCGCGTCAAGCGCCTGGTGATCGTGGACTCGCTGCCCTTTTTCAGCGCGATGCAAAACCCTGCCATGACGCCCGAGCAAACCCGACCCATGGCCGAGGCGCAGCGCAGCGCCATGATCGCCGGTGGCATGTCTGAGGAGGCCCAGCGCGCCATGCTGGCCCGCATGGCCGCCACCATGGCGCAAGACAGCCAGCGCCAGGCCGCCATCGTGCAGTGGGGCATGAGCAGCGATCGCAGCACCACCGCGCAGGCCATGTTCGACATGACCCAAACCGACCTGCGTGCAGCGATTGCAGGCATCCAGGTGCCCACCACGGTGCTGGGCTCCTGGGCGGCTTACAAACCCTTTGGCAGCACCAAAGAGAGCACACAGGCCATCTTCCAGACCCAGTTCCAAGCCCTCAAGCCGCTGGAGCTGCGCATGAGCGAGTCGGGCTACCACTTCCTGATGTGGGACGATGCCGCGCTGGTCACGGCCGCCATCCGCAACGCCTTGTGACGCGCCCTGCCCCCCGCTTGACACCCCCTTTCTTGCCATGACCCGATATCTGCGTGCACGACCCGCCCGGCTCTGGGGCCAGCTGCTGTTTTGGGGCGCCTATGCGCTGCTGATGGGTTTGAGCTGGCGTATGGCCGGGAAGGAAAGCGTGGCGCCCTCCACCACCTGGGCCATTGCGCTGGGCGTGTCGGGCACGCTGCTGCTGTGCTCGGAAGCGCTGCGCGCGCTGGCCCTGCGCCAGCGCTGGCTGGAGCGGCCGCTGCTGGGCATGGTGTGGCGCGTGGGTTTGGCCGTGCCGCTGGTGGCCACGCTGGGGCAGCTCTTCATCCGGCTGGGCATCACGGCGGGCCTGCATCTGGGCCTGCTGCACATGCCCGAGCCCATGCAATCCATGGCCCGGAGCACCATGGTGATTTACGTGCTCAACAGCTGCCTCATGCTGTGGATGTGGATGGCGCTGTGGTTCGGGGTTCAAGCCTTGAAGCGCTGGCGCCAGGAAGAGGTGGCGCACTGGCGCACCGAGGCCCAGCAGCAGCAGCTGGAGCTCAAACTGCTGCAGGCCCAGCTCAACCCGCACTTTCTCTTCAACGCCATCAACAATGTGCGCAGCCTGATCCTGGAAGACCCCGCGCGGGCCCGCGAAATGCTGGGCAGCCTCTCCAACACCCTGCAGCACAGCCTGCGCCGCCAACACGAAGTCCTGGTGCCCCTGCAAGAAGAGCTGCAGCTGGTGCGTGACTATCTGGCGCTGCAGCAGCTGCACCACGAACAACGCCTGCAAGTGCAATGGGCACTGCAAAGCGGCTGTGAGGCCGCGCTGGTGCCGCCCCTGGCCCTGCAGCTGCTGGTGGAAAACGCCATCAAACACGGCATTGCGCGCGTGCAAGGCGGCGGCACGCTGCGCATTGCGCTGTGGCGTGCCAGCCAGGGCGAGCTGGTGCTGGAGGTGGAAAATCCCGGCGCACTCACGCCCGCTGCGCCCCATGCCGCCGCGCAGGGCGAAGGCGGTGTGGGCCTGAGCAATCTGCGCCACCGCCTCAGCCGCCTGCCCGTGCCCGGGCAGCTCACCCTGCAGCCCAGCGCGCTGGGCGTGCTGGCACGCCTCACCCTCCCAGCCCAGGCCTGAGCGCCTGCTCTTGTTCATGAAGACCTTGCTGATTGAAGACTCACGCCTGGCGCGCCTGGAGCTGCGCCACCTGCTGCGCGAGCACCCCGAAGTGCAGCTGCTGGGCGAGGCCGCCGCGCTGGACGAAGCGCGCCAGGCCATCGAGACCCTGCAGCCCCAGCTGCTGCTGCTGGACATCCACCTGGACGGCGGCACCGCGTTTGAGCTGCTGGACCAGCTCGAGCACCTGCCGCAGGTGATCTTCACCACCGGCTTTGACAACCACGCCATCGAGGCCTTTGAGCGCAATGCCCTGGACTACCTGCTCAAGCCCGTGCAGCCCGAGCGCCTGGCCCAGGCCCTGAGCAAAGCCCAGGCCGTGCTGCAAGCCCAAACAGCGGCTGCACCCTTGGCGCCCGAGACGAACGAAGCCGCGCCACCCGCGGCCGCGCCCGGCACGCGCAAAGGCCTGGACGACACCATTTTTGTGCGCGACGGCGAGCGCTGCTGGTTTGTGCCCCTGGCCGAGGTCAGCGGCTTTGAGAGCTATGGCAACTACGCGCGGGTGTACTTCCGTGAGCAACGCCCCTTGCTGGCGCGCACGCTCAACCACCTCGAAGCGCGGCTGGACCCGCAAGCCTTCTTTCGCGCCAGCCGCAGCCACATCATTGGCCTGCGCTGGATCAGCGACATCCAGCCCTGGCTCAACGACGGCTACCAAGTGACGCTGCGCGACGGGCGCCAGGTAGAGGTCTCGCGCCGCCAAGCCAAAGCACTGCGCGACATGCTGGAGATTTGAGGCCGCGCGCGGCCCGAAGGCGCGCCTGCAAGGGCAAGGCCGCATCCCTACAATGGCGGACCAGCCCACCGGCTGAAGCCCTGCAGTTTTTTGGCGCCCCACCCCACCCCGGCGAGGCGCTGCTTTGGAGCCCTCGATCCCATGGATACCCGCACCTCCCCGATTGCCCTGCGCCTGGCGCGCGCCCGCGAAGCCCTTGTTGCCGCAGGCGCCCACGCGCTGCTGGTGCCCTCGGCCGACCCGCATTTGTCCGAATACCTGCCCCAGCGCTGGGCGGCGCGGGAGTGGCTCTCGGGCTTTACCGGCTCCGTGGGCACGCTGGTGGTGACACGCACCGACGCCCAGCTCTTTGCCGACAGCCGCTACTGGACGCAGGCCGAGGCCGAGCTGCAAGGCAGCGGCATTGCGCTGTTCAAGATTCCCACCGGCGCGGCGCTGCACCACATCGACTGGCTGGCGCAAAACCTGCAAGCCGGGCAAACCGTGATGGTGGACGGCCAGGTGCTGGGCCTGGGCCTGGCCCAGATGCTGCGCCAAGCCCTCAGCGCCAAGAACATCAGGCTGCGCACCGATGCGGACTTGCTGGAGAGCTTCTGGAGCGATCGCCCGGGCCTGCCCGCTGACGCGGTGTACGAGCACTTGGCGCCCCACGCCACCAGCACGCGCGCCGACAAGCTCGCGCAGGTGCGCGCAGCACTGCAAGCCAAGGGCGTGAGCCACCACCTCATCTCCAGCGTGGACGATGTGGCCTGGGTGCTGAACCTGCGCGGCTCGGACGTGCCCTGCAACCCCGTCTTCATCGCCCACCTGCTGCTGGACGCCCAGCAAGCCCAGCTCTTTGTGGCTGAAGGCAAGATTCCCGCCGCGCTGGCCCAAAAGCTGGCCGCCGACGGCGTGCAGCTGCGCCCCTACGAAGCCGCACGCGCTGCACTGGGCGCGCTGGACGCTGGCGCCACGCTCCTGGTGGACCCGCGCCGCGTGACGCTGGGCCTGCGCGAAGCGGCTGCCTGCAAGGTGGTCGAGGCCATCAACCCCAGCACCTTGCTCAAGAGCCGCAAGAGCGACGCCGAGGCCGCCCACATCCGCCGCGCCATGGAAGAAGACGGCGCGGCCATGTGCCACTTCTACGCCTGGTTTGAAGCCGCGCTGGGCCAAGAGCGCATCACCGAGCTGACGGTGGACGAGCGCCTCAGCGCCGAGCGCGCACGCCGTGCGGGCTTTGTCGGCCTGAGCTTCCCCACCATCGCGGGCTTCAACGCCAACGGTGCCATGCCGCACTACCGCGCCACCGAGGCCTCGCACGCCGTGATCGAGGGCGATGGGCTGCTGCTCATCGACTCCGGCGGCCAATACCTGGGCGGCACCACCGACATCACCCGCGTGTGGGCCATCGGTGCCGTCACCCCCGCGCAAAAGCGCGACTACACGCTGGTGCTCAAGGGCACGATTGCGCTGTCACGCGCCGTCTTCCCGCGCGGCACGCTGGGCCCCATGCTGGACGCGCTGGCACGCGCACCCATGTGGGCGCACGGGCTGGACTTCGGCCACGGCACCGGCCACGGCGTGGGCTACTTCATGAACGTGCACGAAGGCCCGCAGAACATCTCCAAGGCCATTCCCGACGCCAATATGGCCATGGAAGTGGGCATGATCACCTCCATCGAGCCCGGCGTGTACCGCCCCGGCCAATGGGGTGTGCGCATCGAAAACCTGGTGCTCAACACGCCGCAGGCCACCCCCGAGGGCGGCGCCTTTGGCGAGATGCTGGCCTTTGAGACCCTCACCCTGTGCCCGATTGACACGCGCTGCATCGACCTGGCCCTGCTGGGCGAGGACGACCGCGCCTGGCTCAACCACTACCACGCCGAAGTGCGCCGCCGCCTGGCGCCGCTGGTGGACGGCGCCGCGCTGGCCTGGCTGGAGCTGCGCACCCAGCCGCTCTGAGATCAGCCGCCGCCGCGGCCACCTACATCTGGCGAAACAGGTGCAGGTAGCTGCGGCTGACGGGCAGCACCTCGCTGCGCCCGCGCAGGTGCACGTCGGCCGTTTCATTGGCGCCGCGCGTGACGTGGCTGATGGCGTTGAGGTTGACCACCACGGAGCGGTGGATCTGCGCAAAGTGCTTGGGGTCCAGCCGCCCCACCAGCTCGCGTATGGGCGTGCGGATGAGGGCTTCGCCCTCGCGTGACACCACCAGGGTGTACTTCTCGTCGGAGCGCAGGTAGAGGATGTGCTCCACCGCAATGAGCTTGACGGTGTTGCCCACCGAGGCGCGCAGCCACTGCAGCGGCTCCTCCGCCTCGGGGTGGGCGCGCCGCGCCAGGCGCCGCGCCAAATCGTCCAAGGCATCGTCCAAAGAGCGCCCATCGCCCAGGGCCGCCACACGCGCTTGCTGGTGCAGCGCCAGGCGTTCCTTGAGCCGCTGCACCGTCTGGGTCAGGCGCGTGTCGTCCAGGGGCTTGACCAGGTAGTCCAGCGCGCCACGGTCAAAGGCCTGCAGGGCGTATTGCTCGTAGGCCGTGACAAACACCAGATGCGCGGCCTTGCCGATGTGCTTGGCCGCCTCCATGCCGTTCATGCCGGGCATGTGCACGTCCAAGAACACGATGTCGGGCTGGTGCTCGTCGAACAGCTCCAGCGCCTCGCGCCCGTTGCGGGCCTGGGCCACCACGCTGAGCTCGGGCCAGGCGTGCGAGAGGGCCAGCACTAGGCTGTCGCGCAGCAGGGGTTCGTCGTCAGCAATCAGGGCGCGGGGCGTGGTGCTCATGCCAGGTCTCAAAAAACAGCGTCAGTCAAACAGGGCGGGCGCGAGCAGGCCCTTCAGGCCAGCGGCAGGCGGATTTCGGCGCGCACGCCACCGCCGGGATTTTCCGCCAGCTCCAGCGCGGCCTCGGGGCCGAAGAACAGCAGCAGGCGCTCGCGCAGCGTCTTGAGCCCGGTGCCGCTGCCCATGCTGTGGGTCAGGCCCACGCCGGTGTCCAGCACCCACAGGCGCAGCTGCTGGCCCTCGCGCCGCGCGCCCAGCTGCACCTGCCCGCCCTCCTCGCTGGGGTCTATGCCATGGCGTATGGCGTTTTCCACCAGCGTGAGCAAGGCCGCAGGCGGGAAGCGCAGGGTGTGGAACTGCGCGTCCACCTGCACCTCAAAACGCAGCCGGTCGGGCATGCGCAGGTGCATGAGGTCGAGATAGGCCTGCACCAGCAGCAGCTCGTCGCCCAGGGTGCTGACTTCGTCGGTGAGCCGCGGCATGGCCGCTCGCAAATAGGCAATCAGGCTGCGCAGCACCGGTGCGGCGCGCGGCGAGCCCGTCTCCACCAGCATGCGCACATTGGCCAGGGTGTTGAAGAGAAAGTGCGGCTCCACCTGCGCCTGCAGCACGCGCAGCCGCGCGTCCAGCGCCTGGCGCTCCAGCTCGCTGCGCTCCAGCTCAAAGCGCAGCCGCTCGCTGCGGGCTTCGGCATCGCGCTGGCGGTACAGCGCCCCCAGGGCCAGCAGCGGCCCCAGCAGCAGGCCTGCGCCAGCAATCCACATAAAGCCGCGAATGCGGCCTTCGCTGCGCAAAAAGCTCACCAGGTCGCCCTCGACCGACACCAGGTAAGCCAGCAGCGTGGCCACGGGCACGGTGAGCGCCACCGCCGCCACCTGCAGCCCCCAGCGCGCGCACCAGGGCGGCAGCCGTGCGGGCCACTGCGCCGCCGCGCAAAACGCCAGCAGTGCCAGCAGGCCCACAAACAGGGTGCGCCCCAGCAGCACCGGCAGCGGTGTGATGAAGATGGGCTTGAGCGCCAGCGCCGCCAGCACGGCCAGCAGCAGCGCCACCAACACGCGCTGCGGCGTGAGCGAGGCCAGAAAGACGCGCCAGCCGGAGTCCTCCGGCCCAGCGCTCGCAATGCGAGACAGCTTGGACATCCCGCCACCATAGCCGCACGGCGCGCGTGGGCCTAGCGCAGCGGCCCCGCGGCGCGACAAAGCACGGCCGCAAGGGCTTGAACGGCAGTCGCTGCGCTCAGGCGCGAACGCCCACGCGCCCCGTCACAGCCTCTTTGCCCGCGGCAATGGCAAAGCGCAAAGCCTCGGCCGCCGTGGCCCAGCCGTAGCCCCCGGCCAAGTTGTCGTCGCGAAAGGCCACGCGCTGGCTGCCCCCGCGGCGCACCACCACCACCGCGGCGGCGTAACCGAACTGGCGGAACTTCTCGATGGCGCCTGCGTAAATCCGGTAGTCGCCGGTATCGACTTCAGTGAAATGCATGGCTGCTCCCCGTTGAGTCCATGCCTCGCACTGTGCACCCTGACGCTGGTTTCATCGCCCCCCCATTGGTCATCCCCCAAAAGTGGGATGACTCATCAGACCAAAGCGCCAGTCGCAAGTCAAGGCGCGAAGGCTAGACCGTGCTTTGTCAGCGGCACATGGCAGCAGCCCCCTCGGCAGGAGATACGATACCAACAATCATTCTCATTAGCGATTGCAATTGAAGTTGCATTTGAGGCCTGCAAACACCCCAGACGACTTTGGAGACCCCCACCATGCCCCGACACGCCGCCCCCTGGACTGCCGCCCTCGCCCTGACATCGGCCTTGGCCGCCGCGCTGCCGGCCTGGGCCCAAACCGCTGCATCCGCCACCGCCCCCAGCAGCGCGCAGGCTGCCACGGTGCACAGCGTCACGGCACACTACGCCGCCTTGGTGCATGCCACCTACAGCGACACCCTGACCCTGGCGCGCACCCTGCAAGCCGCCGTGCAAGCCTTTGTGGCGGCCCCTTCGGCGCAGACCCAGGCGCAGGCCCAGCAGGCCTGGCTGGCCGCGCGTGAGTACTACGGCCAGACCGAAGCCTTTCGCTTTTATGGCGGCCCCATCGACGATGCGCGCGGCCCCGAAGGCCGCCTCAACGCCTGGCCCATGGATGAGTCCTATGTGGACTATGTCGAAGGCCAGCCCCGGGCGGGCCTGATCAACCAGCCCCGCCAGCCCATCACGGCGGCGGCCTTGAGCGCGGCCAATGAGCGCGGTGGCGAGGAAAACGTGGCCACGGGCTGGCACGCCATCGAGTTCCTGCTGTGGGGTCAGGACCGCTCCGAGCAAGGCCCGGGGGCGCGCAGCCATGAAGACTTTGTCGTGGGCAAAACGCCCAATGCCGAGCGCCGCGCCCGCTACCTGCGTGTGGTGACGGACTTGCTGGTGCAAGACCTGCAAAGCCTGGTCAAGGCCTGGGCGCCGGGGCACAAGAACAACTACCGCGCCGCCTTTGAGCGCGGTGGGCAGGGCTCGCTGCGCAAGATGCTGGTGGGCCTGGGCTCGCTGTCGCGCGGCGAGCTCGCGGGCGAGCGCCTGGAGGTGGCGCTGTCCAGCCAAGACCAGGAAGACGAGCACAGCTGCTTCTCCGACAACACCCACCGCGACGCGGTGAGCAATGCCCGGGGCATTGAAAACGTCTGGCTGGGGCGTTTTGTGCGCCTTGACGGCAGCACCCTGCAAGGCCCGGCGCTGCGCGACCTGGTGGCCGCGCGCGACGCCGCCTTGGCCGAGAAGGCCACGCGCCAAATTCGCCAGTCGGTGCAGGCCAGCGAGTCCATTCCCGCGCCCTTTGACCGCGCCATCGGCATCCACCACCCCGGGCGCGCGCGCATCGAGGCCACCATCGAGAGCCTCACCGCGCAGTCGCATGACCTGGTGGCCGCGGCGGCCGCCCTGGGCATCAAGCAGCTGACCCTGGTGCAGCCATGAGGCGGCGGCTGTGGGCGGCCGCTGCCACAGGGCTGGCCCTGGCCGGCCTGGGCAACAGCGCCTTGCTGCAGGCGCACAGCAGTGCGACCGACGCGCCGCTGCACAGCGCCGCGAGCGAGCGCACCGGCGGCGACACCACGGTGTGGGCCGACGGCAAAAACGCCTTCTCCTTCCCTGCGGCCAATTTGCCGCCCGAGGAGCGGGCGCGCTTTGCCGTGGGCAACTCCTTTTTCAAACGCAACTGGGTGCAGGCCCCGGCCAGCACCACGGCGCGCGACGGGCTGGGCCCGCACTTTCTGGCGCGCTCCTGCGCGGCCTGCCACATGCACGACGGGCGCGGTGCGCCCCCTGAGTGGCAACAAGGCTTGGCCAAGGAGGTGCCCCTGTCGGTGCTGCTGCGCATCTCGGTGCTGGATGCCAAGGGCCAAAGCGTGCCCCACCCGGTGTATGGCGACCAACTCAACACCGCAGCCGTGACCGGGGTGCGCCCCGAGGCGCGCGTGCGCATGCGCTGGCAGCCCGTGCGCGGGCGCTTTGCCGACGGCACGCCCTACACGCTGCAAAAGCCCATCTACCTCGTCGACCAACTCGGCTACGGCCCCAGCGGCCCGCTGCAGGTGAGCCCGCGCGTGGCACCGGTGGTGTTTGGCACCGGCTTGCTCGAGGCCATTGCCGTGCAGGACATTCTGGACAACGCCCAAACCCAGGCCCGGCTGCCCGGCCCCATCAAGGGCCAGCCCAACTGGGTGTGGGACGCCGTGGCGCAGCGCGAAATGCTGGGCCGCTTTGGCTGGAAGGCCAATGTGGCCACGCTGGCGCACCAGACCGCAGGCGCTTTTCTGGGCGATATCGGCATCACCTCCAGCACCTTTGCGCAGGAAGCCTGCACGCCTGCGCAAACCGACTGCCTGGCCGCCCCTCGCGGCGGCAGCGGCGGGGCGGCGGAAATCGACGACAAAACCCTGGCCGATGTGGTCTTCTACCAAGCCGTGCTGGCGCCACCGGCGCGGCGCGGCGTGGACGAGGTGCAGGTGCAGCGCGGCCAGCAGCTCTTTGCCCAAGCGCAGTGCGCGGTGTGCCACCGCCCCTCTTACACCACGGGCGAGCCGCCCTTCCCACGGCTGAGCAGCCGCGCGCTGCAGGGCCAAACCATCTGGCCCTACACCGACATGCTGCTGCACGACATGGGCCCCGCGCTGGCCGACGGTCGCCCCGACGGCCAGGCCAATGGCCGCCAGTGGAAGACGCCGCCGCTGTGGGGCATTGGGCTGCTGCGCGACGTCAACGGCCACACGCGGCTGCTGCACGACGGCCGCGCCCGGGGCGTGCTCGAAGCCGTGCTGTGGCATGGCGGCGAGGCCGAGGCCTCCAAAAACCAGGTCCTGCGCATGAGCCGCCAGGAGCGCGAAGCGCTGGTGCGTTTTGTGGAGTCGCTATGAACACCCCCTGCACCCCCAGCCGCCGCCAAGCCCTGCAACGCACCGCCCTGGCCCTTTGCTCGGCCAGCAGCGCGGCCAGCAGCGCGGCCAGCAGCGCGGCCAGCAGCACGGCGCAAGCCAGCGTGGCCTTCCCGGCCTACCGGGCCGAGCAGGCGCTGGCGGGGCTCTACGCCCACCACCTGCCCGCCCTGGCGCAAGACTTTGTGCGCCAGGCCCTGGCCCTCGCGGGGGCGGCCACCGAGCTGGCGCCACGCCCGCACCAGGGCGCTGCGCACGCGCCAGCGGCCCTGCAGCAAGCCTGGCAGCGCGCCCGCCTGGCCTGGTTGGCGCTGAGCACACCCGCCCTGGGCCCGTTGCTGGTGCGGCGCAGCCAGCGCCAGATTGACTTCTGGCCGCCGCGCAGCGCCTTGCTGCAGCGCGCCCTGCAACAGCCCCCTCAAAGCCTGGCCGAGCTGGCCGGTGTGGGGGCGCCAGCCAAAGGCTTTGCGGCCATGGACGCCTTGCTGCACAGCCCCGAGCAGCGCCCCCACGCCAGCGCCGAGCTGCCCTACTTCGCCCTGCTGGCCCAGGCCGTGGCCGAAGAAGCCCACAGCCTGCAAGACGGTCTGCAAGCCCTGGCCCAGCGCGACTGGGCCCAAGACAGCAGCGCCGCTGCCAGCGCTTTTGCGCAGTGGGTGAACCAATGGCTGGGCGGCTTGGAAGCGCTGCGCTGGGCGCAGATGGAGCAACCCCTGCTGCGCGCCCGCAGCAGCGGCCGCGCCCCCGCCTGGGCACGCCTGCGCTGGGCCGACAACTGCGCCGACTGGCGCGTGCAGTGGCAAGCCCTGCTCAGCCAAGCGCGCCTCAACCCTGCCCACCCCGATCAGCCCCCGCAAGCCGGTGCCGCCCTCATCCCGCTGGCGGCCCTGCTGCTGGGGCGCGGCGCCATCGGCGTGCAGCAGCGCTGGCAGCACCTGCTGGCGCAGGCCGACGCCCATATGGCCGCGCTGAGCCCCACGCAAGCACCCTCGGCCCAGCAGCTGCTGGCCCTGTGCGGCGCGCTCAAAGCCGTGAGCGCCTTCTACCAAAGCGAGGTGGCCCAGGCACTGGACGTGCCCCTGGGCTTTTCCAGTGCCGATGGTGACTGAGCCCCACCCCGCGCGGCGCCGCCAGGTGCTGGCTGCCGTGGCCGCACTGCCCCTGGCGCCCTGGAGCACGCTGGCGCGGGCCGCCCAGCCCCGCACCGTGGTGGCCGCCTGGCAAGACCAAGCGCAGCAGCACCTGGGCCTGCTGCAGCTGCAAGCGCAGGGCTTGCACGAGCTGCACCGCGTGGCCCTGCCCACACGCGCCCATGGCCTGCAAGTGCTGGCCGACGGCAGCGTGCTGGCCGCCGCACGGCGCCCCGGCGACTGGCTGCTGCGCTGGCACCCCGAGCGCGCCCTGCAGCACTGGGCCTGGGTGGAGCCGGAGCGGCGCCTCAACGGCCACCTGCTGGCCTGCGGCGAGCGGTTGTGGAGCAGCGAAACCGAGCTCGAAGCCGGCCAGGGCCTGCTGGGCCTGCGCCACGCCCTAAGCCTTGAGAAAACCGAGGAATGGCCCACCCACGGGCGCGACCCGCACCAAGTGCTGGCCCTGCCTCAGCCCCTGGCGGGCTTGCCCCCGGGCGCGCTGCTGGTGGCCAATGGCGGCATTCCCACCCTGCCCGAAACCGGGCGCAGCAAGCTCTGGGTACATGAGATGGCCTCCTCGCTGGTGGCCCTGCACCCGCAGCACGGCGCGCTGCTGGGCCAATGGCAGCTGAGCGAGCGCTATCTGAGCCTCCGCCACCTGGCCTGGAACCCCCACAGCCAGCTGCTGGGCGTGGCGCTGCAGGCCGAGCACCCCGACCCGCAGGCCCGCGCCACCGCCCCCGTGCTGGCGGTGTGGAACGGCCGCGAGCTGCGCACCGCCCCGCCGCACACGCCCCTGCAAGGCTATGGCGGCGACATCTGCGCCCTGCCCGACGGCGGCTTTCTCGTGAGCTGCCCACGCGCCCATGCGCTGGCACGCTTCAGCGCCACGGGCACGCTCACCCACACCCACGAGCTCAAAGCCGCCTGCGCCCTCTTCAGCGACGCCACCGGTTGGGCCTGCGCCGGGGCCGCCCTGGCCAGCACCGCCCCCCACCGCACGAGCGCCGAGCCCACGCCCCTGGCCCTGCCGCCACAGGCCCACTGGCAGCTGGACAACCACTGGCTGCCCCTCAGCACCGCGCTGGGCACACCCACGCCTGCGCAGCGCTGACACCGCTTCTGGCGCAAGCCTTCGCAGCTTGTGCCAATAGAGCGCCGCCCAAGCGCACAAGATTGCGCCGCCCTCGGGATTACACGCAGCCATGTCGCAACCCCATGCGCCCGCATGAGGCGCAATATGCGCCCCACCACACCCTCGTCAGGAGATTGACCATGCGCATCGGCGTCCCCAAGGAAATCAAAGCTCAAGAAAACCGCGCGGGCCTCACGCCACCGGCCGTGCATGAACTCGTGCGCCACGGCCACGAGGTGCTGGTGCAAAGCGGCTGCGGCACGGGCATTGGTTGCGACGACGCGCAGTACAGCGCCGCAGGCGCCCACATCGTGCCCAGCGCGGCCGATGTGTTTGGCGCCGCCGACATGGTGGTCAAGGTCAAAGAACCCCAGCCCTCAGAAATTGCCATGCTGCGCCGCGGCCAGCTGCTCTTCACCTACCTGCACCTGGCACCAGACCCTCAGCAAACCCAAGGCCTGCTGGCCTCGGGCTGCACGGCCATTGCCTACGAAACCATCACCGACGCCCACGGCCGCCTGCCCCTGCTGGCCCCCATGAGCGAAGTGGCCGGCCGCATGGCCGTGCAAGTGGGCGCCACCGCCTTGCAGCGGCCCAACGGCGGGCGCGGTGTGCTGCTGGGCGGCGTGCCCGGCGTGGCCCCGGGCAAAGTGGTGGTGCTGGGCGGCGGTGTGGTGGGCACGCACGCCGCCAAAATGGCCGTCGGCCTGGGCGCAGAAGTCACCATCCTGGACAAAAGCCTGCCGCGCCTGCGCGAGCTCGACGACCTCTTTGGCGGCCGCGTGAAACTGCTCTACGCCGCTGCGGCCGAGGTGGAACAAGCCACCCGCGCCGCCGACCTCATCATCGGCGCCGTGCTGGTGCCCGGTGCCGCAGCGCCCAAGCTGCTCAGCCGCGCGCAAGTGGCGCAGCTGCAAAGCGGCACCGTGCTGGTGGACGTGGCCATCGACCAAGGCGGCTGCTTCGAAACCTCCCATGCCACCACCCACGCCGAACCCACCTACGTGGTGGACGGCGTCGTGCACTACTGCGTGGCCAACATGCCCGGCGGCGTGCCCCGCACCTCCACCTGGGCGCTGAACAACGCCACCCTGCCCTTCACCCTGGCCCTGGCCAACAAAGGCTGGCGCCAAGCCTGCCAAGACGACCCCCACCTGCGCGAAGGGCTCAACATCCACGACGGCCAACTCACCTACCGCGCCGTCGGCGAAGCCCTGGGCCTACCCTGGGTCAGCGCCGAGGACCTGCTGCGGGGGTGATCCCCCCGCCCATGCGGTTCTGATGCAGCGGATGCTCATGTGATGGCGGCGGCAGTGAGGGTGAGTTCAAAGCCCAACTGGCAGGCACCTTGGGTCAAGTTTCGTACGACGCACTGGCATCCACCAGCCTGAACTCTTGACGAGAAATTCGATGCATCGGTATTGACGCGGTGGGAAGTCCCTGCAAAGGGATTGGGCGTCGCTCTACTCACTCTGGCGGGCGCGGCGGAATATGGATGCAACGGCCGCGCCCGTGAAGAGCAGCGCCCAGACTGGCGGCTCTGGCACTGGCGAGGTGGAGAAATCGATGGCATCGATACTTACAGGATCGGACAGTTGCTGAGACGTGTTGATGAACCGAATCTCAACTGCCGATCCCGAGTAGGAAGAGACATCGACTGCAAACGCCGCGCCTCCGAGCGAGATGATCGGCGCAACTGCCCCATTTATCGATACTGCCAGCGGCCCGTTGGCGAGCAAGGTGAGTGATCTGGCGTCAGCCGGTATAACCCCGGTCTGAGACAAGTAGGCGTTAACCCAAGGTGCAGATGGTTTGCCACTTTCACGACCGCTCGCAAACCGCATTGCATAGCTGCCAGACAATGGGCCGCCTGGTTGAGTTGCCGAGTCAACAAGAAGAAACCATTGCGTCGTGCCAACGTGCGTGATCCCGTAGTACACAATGTCTGTGTCTGATCCCGAACTGTGACTCCAGCCTGGAGCCGCCAAGTTCCAATCAAGAAATCCAGAAGGCGGAGTATTGGAAGCAACGGTGGCGGCCTCAAAGTCGAGATTGGTGAAGGCTTGACAGAGATCTGACGTCGCAGCGGAGGCGGCAAGAATCAGAGCTGTTACGAAGTGCTTCATGGCCAACTCCTTGGGTGGTGAAGTGCGACGCCTAACTGTGTTTAGACACCCAGCCCACACGCCGCATTCGCAGCCAAATGCGCCGGGACATAGGAAATCATAGGCCTTGGGACCTCTGGATAAAACCATGCACTTGGGTGGTTCCGCGCGTATGAGGCCGCCTAATTTTTTGCGGATGAAACCTGACAAATCGCAGGCTGCTGGGGGACATTTGCAAAAGACCGCATCCCGCGGCTCATGCAAATTTCTTGAAGTATCTTGGGGCAGACACCAAACCCGCCCCCATCAACACCAAATACCCGATCCAGACATCAGGTTTCAATCCCCCAACTGAAAACCTGGCACTCACACGAACTTTTACTTGAGCGGCAAACAGCCGCTGCACTGGCTTGGGCAGGCCAGCCTGCCTTCAATGGGTCAAGCGTGTTTAAAACAAATGCAATTTGCGGCTTGATTTATGGTGGGAACTCCCATTTGGGGGCTTAGGCCCAGTTGCGGTACGACGGCGCTGCATTGGAATTTTTGCCACCGAGGTAGGCCCCCGTGAGCAGCCCGAGCCAAGGTGCCCAGGTTGAAGGCAGACTCCATGGATTGCTCAGGTAGATGTCGCATAACAGCGCCCAAAACTGCTGCGGCGAGGCCAGTTGCGTTGTATTCAGGTCGGGGGTCGGTACTTCCAGCATGTACCGTAGCCAACACAGCAGTACCCCTAGAAAGAACGCAAAAGCCAAAGCGCGTCTGAGCCTGAATATGCGAATTGCAAGCCAGGCTTGCAGCAGTGCAAGCAGGAAGATTGGCATGGCAAAGCTGGCCACCCCCCAGAGTCCAAGGGCCAGCTCGACGTTTCGGCGACCGAAGTACTCAAAATACCCAGCGGGAGTGGCGATGGCCGCAGAGACCCCCGCGGCGAAGACAAGCGACTCCTGAACCAAGTAACCCAGCAGTAGCGCGAAGACGAAGCGAATGGCTGGCACGGGTTCTTTTTTGTGAGACCAAGCAATAAAAGGGGCTTCCCCGCCTTGAGACTGCCGCATTAGGGCAAGCGGCCGCGAAGTGCCACCATGGGAAGTGCGGTTGCTCATCAAAAAGTCAGAAATCGTAAATTGCTAGTGATTCTCTCCATTGGGATCAATCCGGCCAAGAACGTATTTTCCCTGCATGGGGTAAACGAGGCTCGCAGGATCTAATTTTGGGTTCTTTTCTATGGGGATTCCAACCAACCGGCTTGGCCACCGGACTACTGCGAGCGAGTGCTTGTTCAATAAATCGCAGTGGCGGACAGTTTCCCGAGATGGCCACGATATCTATAACGAGGATTGACCTTCAGCACATGATCGAGCGCAACTCGCGCAGCTTCCAAAACGGCGGTATCTCTGCCTTTCCAAATGAAATACAGATCGGCACATCGATATGAACGGCCAATTGCGGTGGCCAACTTTTTTGACACCGCCCACCCAAACCGCACGCCATCTGCGCAAGCCAATGCACCGCGAATGGCCAGATGCTGGGCCCGCTTGCCCCGCTGACCAAGCTCTGGTTTGGGGTGATGAGGTGCCCATGGGGTTGGCCCAATTCAGACGAGGGGCGCTTGGCAGGTGTCAGGTATTGACAGGCATGGTGAACTGCGGGCCTTGCACCTGCTGGTCAGGCCAGCGCTGCATGATGCTTTTGTAGCGGGTGTAGAAGCGCACGCCCTCCTCGCCATAGGCGTGGTGGTCGCCAAACAGGCTTTGCTTCCAGCCGCCAAAGGAGTTCCAGGCCATGGGCACGGGAATGGGCACGTTGATGCCCACCATGCCGGCTTGCACGCCCTGCGCAAATTCCTGGGCGCTGCGGCCATCACGCGTGTAGCACACGGCGCCGTTGCCATAGGTGTGGGCGTTGACCAGGGCCAGTGCCTCGCTGAGCGAGGCCACGCGCAGCACGCACAGCACGGGGCCGAAGATTTCTTCCTGGTAGATGCGCATGTCCGCGCGCACATGGTCAAACAGCGTGGGCCCGACAAAGTAGCCGCTGGCGCGGTTGGCCACGGTGAGCCCGCGTCCGTCGAGCACCAGCTGCGCGCCCTGCGCCACGCCGGAGTCGATCAAGCCGACGATGCGTGACTTGGCCTCGGCGCTGACCACCGGGCCCATGTCCATGCCCGGCTCGGCGCCGTCGCCCGTGCGCAGCGCTTTGGCGCGCTGCACCACCAGCTGCACCAGCTCGTCGGCAATATCGCCCACCGCCACGGCCACAGACACCGCCATGCAGCGCTCGCCCGCCGAGCCGTAGGCCGCGCCGATGAGGGCATCGGCCGCTTGGGGCAGGTCGGCATCGGGCAGCACCACCATGTGGTTTTTCGCGCCGCCCAGGGCCTGGGTGCGCTTGCCCATGCGGGCGCCGGTTTCGTAGATGTAGCGCGCGATGGGGGTGGAGCCCACAAAGCTCACCGCCTGCACATCGGGGTGGTGCAGCAAGCCGTCCACCGCTGTTTTGTCGCCCTGCAGCACGTTGAAAACGCCAGGCGGCAGGCCCGCGGCCTGGAACAGTTCGGCCGTGAGCAGCGCGGCGGAGGGATCGCGCTCCGAGGGCTTGAGAATGAAGCTGTTGCCGCAGGCAATGGACATGGGTGCCATCCACATGGGCACCATGAAGGGGAAGTTGAAGGGCGTGATGCCTGCCGTCACGCCCAGGGGCGAGCGTTGGCTCCAGTTGCTGATGCCGCCGCCCACGTTGTCGCAATACTGGCCTTTGAGCAGCTGGGCAATGCCGCAGGAGAACTCGATGATCTCCAGCCCCCGCTGCACTTCGCCGCGTGCGTCGGGCAGGGTCTTGCCGTGCTCGCGCGTGATGAGCTGGGCCAGCGCGTCGGTGTGGTGCTCCACCAGCTCTTTCATCTTGAACAGCACGCGTGCGCGGCGCTGGGGTGCCAGCGCGCCCCAGGCGGGCTGGGCCGCTGCGGCCGAGGCCACCACGGCGTTGACGTCCACGGCATCGGCCAGGGCCACGGTGCGGGCCACATCGCCCAGCGCGGGGTCGTAGACGGAGGCAACGCGGGCGCCCTCCCCGGCGTAGGGGGCGTTATCAAGCCAATGGCCAACGTGGGCCGCAGCGGTGGTGTAGCGCAGTGTCATGGTGATGCCTGTGGGTTTGAGGAATTGAGGGCTTAGGGGGCCGGGTCGGCAGTTGCCGCCGCACCGCCCAGGTAGGCGGCGTGAACGGCGGGGTCGTTTTGCAGTTGTTCGGCGGGGCCTTCGAGCACGATGCGGCCGTTTTCCAGCACATAGGCGTGGTCGCTGACCTTCAGCGCGGCGGCGGCGAATTGCTCCACCAGCAGCATGGTCACGCCTTCGCGGCGCAGCTGGGCAATGATGTGAAACACTTCATCCACCAGCACGGGTGCCAGGCCCATGGAGGGCTCGTCCAGCAGCACGATGGCCGGTGAGAGCATCAGCGCGCGTGCCATGGCCAGCATTTGCTGCTCGCCGCCCGAGAGCGTGCCAGCGAGCTCGTTTTGCCGCTGGCGCAGGCGCGGGAAATGCACCAAGACGCGCGCCATGTCCTGGTCCAGCTCCTCGCGCGGACGGGTACCGCTGAGACGCGCAAAGGCCCCCAGCAGCAAGTTGTCGTGCACGGTCAGGCCGGGGCAGGCGCGGCGACCTTCCGACGCATAGGCCAGCCCCTTGCGCGACAGGCGAAATGCGGGCACGCCAGTCACATCCTCGCCCCCAAAACTGATGCGGCCCGCACTGGGCGAAACCATGCCAGCAATGGCGCGCAGAGCCGTGGTCTTGCCCGCACCGCGCCCGCCCAAGAGACTCACCACTTGGCCTTTGGGAACCCTCAGCGAAACACCGTGCAGCACCCCCGCGCCGCCATAGCCCACGCACAGACGATCAACGCTCAGCATGCGAAGCCGTGAGCGGCTGGGCCCACATCCAAGGGCAGGACCAGGGTGACGGCTTCACGGTGTCTCCTCGAAATCTGTCGGTCTTGTGGTGAGGGCCGGCACACTCGAGCAAATCTGAATGTGTCGTATTTGTCGTTTTAGACTTTGCAGTCGATATTTAATGACAAAAGCAACGCCAAAGCCTCATGATTTATCCCAAATCGAGGCATTTCAAAGTGAAAGAACTGCTGGAGCGCGATGCATATCAAGTCAGCTGTCGCGCCTCAGTCACGCGCACCAATCCTGCCAAGCCCCTGATGCTGAACTCGCCCTCCAATTGGCGACAGAAAAGGTCTCAGGTCAGTTGCACATGAAAATGCCGTCCAAGGGTCGGTGCACGGGTCTGAGCCTTGCTCACCCAACCTGGGGTCAGTTCGATTCGTTGGAGCCGTGCTTCAACTCGGCAAACTTGGCGGCCATCGTGGGGTTGCCGCGGGTCAGTTTCTTGATGGTCACGTCCTGCGCTTTGTCGTTGGCCAGGCGCAGGTTGCGGTCGGCACCCAGCAAAGCGTCTTTGGTCTTTTGGAGGTGGTCAATCGACTTGTCGATTTCGTCAATCGCCGTCTGGAAGCGCCGTGACGCCAGGTCGTAGTTCTTGCCAAACGCCTCTTTGAAGCTGTCGAGCTGGTTTTCAAAGTTGGTGATGTCAATGTTTTGAGACTTCACCAGGGCCAGCTCGGCCTTGTACTTGAGAGCGTTCAATGCGGCGTTGCGCAGCAGCGTGATGATGGGAATGAAGAACTGCGGGCGCACCACATACATCTTGGAATACCGGTAGGACACGTCCACGATGCCGGTGTTGTAGAGCTCGCTGTCGGGCTCCAGCAGCGACACCAGCACGGCGTATTCGCAGCCCTTTTCGTTGCGGTCTTTGTCCAGCTCTTTGAAGAAGTCTTCGTTCTTCTTTTTGGTGGCGGTGGTGTCGCTCTCGTTCTTCATCTCGAACATGATCGAGACGATCTCGGTCCCCGCCTCGTCCGTGTCCTTGAAGATGTAGTCGCCCTTGCTGCCGCTGCTGGCGTCGTTGTCCTTTTCAAAATAGGCGCGCGCAAAGGCCGTGGCTCGCAGGCGGTTGAACTCCGTCTCGCAGTGCTGCTCGAGGGTCTCGCCCACCATCTTGGTCGAGAGCTTGGCCTTGAGGTCCTTCAGCCGCTCAATGGCATCTTCGCGTTCCTTGATCTGCAGCTCGTACTTGTCCTTGAGCGCCTGCTCGGCCAGGCGCTTTTCCAACAGCGTTTGTTCACAGCGGTTTTTGAACTCATCCCGCTGCTTCTCCACCGCACTCAAGGCCTGGGTGACCGCCAGTTGCTGGTCCTTGACCGCCGCGTCCAGCTGAGCCTTCAGAGCTTGAATTTCGGCAGCGCTGGCCGCGGCGGCTTGTTGGAGCGCGGCCTGTCTTTGCGTTTGCGCCAATGCGGCCGCAGCTTGGCTGTCACGCTGTGCCTGTTCGAGCTGGTGAGCCAGCGCGTCACGCTGCTTTTCAGCGCTGCTCAGGGCCTGGGCAATGGCCAGTTGTTGAGCCTGCTCCGCGCCGGCCACTTTGGCCTGCAGCGCAAGAATCTCTGCGTCTTTGCCCGCAGCGGCCTTTTGGAGCTCTGCACTGAGCTGGGCCTTGGCCAGCGCCACCGCGCTGTCCTTGTCTTTCTCAGCCAGCACAAGTCGTTCGTGCAGTTGCTGCTCAAACGCACTGTCGCGCACCTGCTTCAAGATGTCGGCATAGCCCGCCTCATCGATCTTGAAGGCTTTGCTGCAGTGGGGGCAAATGATTTCATGCATGGGTGGTTTCCTGACTGCCGAGACGCCTGCGCTACGGGTCATTGTCAGGCGATCAGACTTGAAATGCCATGCTCAAGGCCAAGCGAGAACACGGCATGAGCCACGAAGCATGTCCGCTGACCGAGCCATGTTCGGCTTGAAAGTGCATCAGCCAGCGCATCAGTGCGAGCGAGCAGGTGGCCGATATAGGAGTGACGCCTGCTGTGTACAAGGGCGGCCAGAAGGCACTTGGATATCCGGCGAGTTCCGGCCCTTCACAGTCAAGCGCCAGTGCAACTCTAGAGCACCCCAGAACTGGTGAGGGGTTCCGCCGCGCTGTGGATCGTTGAACCCGCAGTCGGTGCCTTTAGGGCCCATCTTTTTGCGTGCACCGCCATTTGAGCCATAGGCAAACAAGGGATTGGCGACGCACATCGACCAAAAGAAATTCCCGGCTGTTTTGAGCGCCTCTGGGCTCCAATTGCCCAGTACAGCGCTAAAAACAAGCCGGGAATGCCGCGGATTTTAAGCCAATGAAGCTTTTCCGCCTATCTGGAATCGCAGCACGGGAGCCGACATGAGACGCCCCCGGATCACTCCCACTCGATTGTCAATGACAGGCCAGACACCCTGCAAATACTAGCATCTCTCAAATCGCCTCACGCGCATACCGTCACTTTTACCGTAATTTTGGGTGCCCCCTCAAAGCACTGATGGCTTCATCTTCTCGGCGCAAATAGTCAGCCCTGCCAAATTCTTCCCCAGCAGCCGATCAGCGGCTCGATGGCTTGGCGCCGCTTGAGCCAGCGCGACCTCGGCGTACGTGCCCCAGTAGCCCTGGTCCACGATGGCCATACTGAGCTTGACCTCCATGTCTTCCAGTTACGCGCCTGTTTGCTCCAGTTGCGCAGCCAGCGTGTGTCCGTCATACGGGTTACCTGGGGCTGACCTCGCTCCCAGTACCAGTCCACTCTGGAGCATCACGGCCGCGCTGACCTTGACGCCAAAACGGGCGCGAGCGGCCTCGATCTGATACCAGTGCAGCTTGCTTGCCAGCATGGCCAGTCGACTAGGTGTCGGGTCTCGGGAGATCGATTGTGGCCTCCATTTGGGAGCGACAGAAGTCCTGGGCGAGCATCGCTGCAGCACCAAGGACTCCCAGAAACGTGCGGCACGTTGAATCGGACCCCGGAGTTTTCGCTATCAGCGATCACCCAAGCAAACTTATTCCCATCAGGAAAATTCACAGGCAGGAGGTCACCTGTCTAGAGACAAGTTCCCGCCTGCCCTTGCGCTACGTCAAAGTGAATTGATGGCATTTACAGCCGCATGGGACTTCTCCAGCTGCTGCCTGATTTCAAATAGAGCATTTGCAACCTCAAAACACATATCCAAATCATAGTCCGCCTGCTCCCGCCATTCTTTACATTCCCCACTTAACCTTGCTATCTCCCCACGAAGGTTATCAACCTTATCCTGACACTCCCGAATGGAATTTTCTTTTTGCCTCATCAGCGCAATGACTTCCTCCCAGTTTTTCAACAGCTCAATACGACTAGATTTCAATTCTTGCCGCACCGCAGCAATACTGCGTCGCCGATCACCAATCGCCGAAACCACAAAGTTCAGCAATACTGCGAATACAAATATCAAAAACCCTCGCTTGACAATAATATGCTTTGTTAGCGACGGATCCGCAGGAACATAGCCCTGACTTAACCATATTCTTCCATTCTTTACAAAATCATCAGAGCAAACAGGAATCCAGTCGTCACAAACAACAGCAAAGAGCATATCCCTCTCTCGCTGCTGACGAATAATCTCCTGCCTACCATGCTCTTCCCTTATTTTCATATACTCATCACTCAACTTCTCCTGATCAATTTTCAATTGAAGAATTTCCATCCTCATACTAGCCCATTGACTCGATGTTGGACCATCATGACGATCACAACCAACCAACAACACAGCAACCACCAGAATATATTTAATGCTGAACTTCATACATCAATCTTTCTAAAGTGAAATTTTCCAGCAACATAATCAGGAACATGAGCAACTCCAACTTCGACCCATCGTCTCGACGTGTCTCTGTCGTAGAGTTTTATTTCAGCCCCAGGCTTTAAGCATTCCCTGTAATTCTGCAGGATTGCATTTGAACCACTAAATATTGCAACCATGTCGACCCGCCCATCCCCACACCCCCGGCCAATCGACTTAATTAACGCCAATACAGTCTGGTTCAATTCTCTGCCATCCTTTTTTCTCGTCAACTCCAGCTCAATACCCAGCCTTATTCCGTCGCCAAGTATCCAAACGGCATCAGGCTGTTTAATACCAACCTTGGACTGCCCCGCAAATTCCTTTGGACTTAACGCACTGATGATTTGCCCATCTGCAAGCATCTTCACAGTCGTTTGCTGAACCAAGAAATCATGCCGAAGCTGATGCCAAGGAATATCACCTTCATGCCTTTGATCGAGCAAGCCAACAGCCTCCTCAATACGCATTTCCACAAATTCCTGCCCCTTCTCTGTTAGGCAGACTGCCTGACGTGGGATGCCTCGCTCTCCGCCAGCTTGATTGGGGTAGCTGTTTAGGAAACCCTGCTCGATCAATCGTTTCGCCAATCCTCGTCGGTTTGGCGACGCAACCGTATCGATCAACGAGGGAGACGACCAGCCCCACCGATAGACCCATTGAAGTGCATGGAGTTTTTTCTTCAAGCCCATTTCCAGGCTTGTCGTCCCAGCATCTTTGAGCCGACTGGCGATACCGCGAATATTGGAAATTTGCACTTCCTGCGTTGCCGCCAGGGATTGCCCATCGATTTGAAGTTGAGTGTTCATGACGTGTGTGCAATGGCAATGTGTTGTACGGATGAACTAGGCATGCTCTATGGACCAGCGCCAAGGCTTGTCCTGCGGACTCGTCTGCTGTCGCAGATTCCCTTGTCTTTCGGGGCTGGACGCCCCTCATGGCCCATAGATCCTGTGGGCTAAAGCCCCCCACCTTCGGTGGCCCCCCCGCCCCCCTGCGTAAACGCAGGGCACCCCGCTCTACGCAGGTCCTTTGCGCGCTACGTGCGCTGCGGAGGTCTTCGACCCGGCTGGACGCCGCCTGGTAGACCAGGGTGCCCTGCGCTGGCGCTTTGGGGGGGGGGCTGCGCCCCCGACGTCAACCGAGCCGCTGGGGCGGCCCTGAACCTAGCCCGAGGCTTGCGCCTGGCCGCTGAACGCGCCCCCCCTTCGGGTCGTTGGCAAGGTTCTTGACGTCGGCTCCCCGCGATCCCTCGCCGTGGGCTCGGGAGGCTCAGGCTGAACGCCTTTGCCCCGCTGTCCTTCGGCAGCGGTCCCCAAATCTCGCCGCCATTCCTCAGCCGAGATATTGATGCACAAATGTGGACGTCGACATTTACCACCCACCCAGGAGTCTTCCTTGTGGGCGTTTCAATTGGCAATTCGGGGATCATTTCCTTCCCCCTTCCTTTTGCTCCAGCAGCCATTTACGAACTGCCCCAACCTGCCAAGCAGTCACCCCTGCTGATATTTTTCGTGGCGCTGGGAATTTTCCCAAATTCACCATTCGCCACAAAGTAGCCCTGGAAACAGGAAGAATGGCTGACCCATTGTTACCCCCATCCAGAATCAACTGTCGCACCCGAAGATATGCATCATCTGGTAAGTCATCAAATACGATCGCCCTGCTGCGACCTTGAGATTGGTCTTTCATAATTGCGATTTGAGGAGAGATTCAGACTATTCCAGGCCCCGAAGGAACAAGGTAGCGAGGGCACCCGGCGCGGGCACACAGTCAAATCTCGCTAGGTCTTCTAAGCAGCAACAGCAATCCACCAGCATTCGCAATGCGAATACGGATAGAGAGATCGCCAATGAATCACCCCACCAGATGTGGCAGGCTACAAAGCCGCAAATGCGTAAAAGCAAGCGGCAGCCATGACAAAGCATGGCCAGTAAACAATGCGGCATTGCACCGCATGTATCAAAAACTTAAATCAGTCAATCAATGGTGTTCAGATGACACCGCACTGATTAAATCGTACTCCACCCCCCATGCGACGACAACTGGAGGGCGCAATCCGAACTGCGCCATATTTCACAAAGCCAACCACCTCGAAGCTCGCTGCAGCTGGCCGGTTTGTATGTGCATGCGATTGCGGCTGACTGCCCCTCCCATCTCAGTCAGTTATTGCATATAGGTGCGTTTGACCTCTGTGCATTTGGTCACACCCCCCTCAGGCCCATGCAGAACGGCTACATCGAGAGCTTCAACGGCAAGTTCCGCGACGAGTGCTTGAACGAGCACTGGTTCGAGAGCCTTGCGCAGGCGCGCTTGACGATTGCGGCTTGGCGGCAGGATTACAACGAGGTGCGGCCGCACAGCAGTCTGGGTCGCATCCCACCGGCGGAGTTTGCGCAGCGCCATCGCAGCAAGAACTCGCAACCCCCGGCTTCAAGCAAAGAGACCAAGTAACCTTCAATGCGTATTCCATTTGACATGAACACCAAGTCCAGCGATGTGCTCGCTAGACGATACCTTTGTCAGAAGCATCGAATTCGAAGTGAAGAGTTCACCCACGAACACTTGTTGGGTGGAGTGATCTGTGGATAACTGGCATTGCCAATTTGGAAGCATCATTCCTTGGGATCAGCTCAGAAAACCAACATCGTGCGCCCAGCTGGGTTGGTACGGACATCAGGTGACCGCGTTATCACCGGCCCTGCGGCCCTAGTGGGCACCGCGGATGTGGAGGTGACCGGCCGTCCTGGTGCCTTGCGAGGCGGCATTGTCCAGGTGATTCAGGATGCCGCACGCTTCCATCGCATGTGGTGACTGGCAGCGCGCACGCAGGGCCTTCAGGGTCGATTCGAGCGATCGCAGTTCGCGAATGCGCTTGGCCACATGCTCAATGTGCGCATCCAAGATTTTGTTGACCTCGCCGCAGTCTTCGGGCGCGGCGTCCCGAAGACGCAACAGCGCACGGATCTCATCGAGCGCCATGTCCAGATTGCGGCACTGGCGGATGAAGGCCAGCCGCTCAGCATGTGCGACCGTGTACACCCGGTAGTTGTTTTCGCTGCGTTGCGCGGCGGGGATCAGGCCTTCGCGCTCGTAGAAGCGGATGGTTTCGACCGGGGTGCCCGTCGCCTCAGCCAAGTTTCCGATGCGCATGCAGTCCCCTCTTGCCAACAAAGGCTTGACCTTACACTGGCTTCAGGGTTTTTAATGGCGACATCCAACAACGGGACATGATCGTGGATCGACCAGAAACTGCTGCACAAACACTGCCCTCATCAGAGAGCCACGCGCCTTGCTGCGGCTGTAGCACACCTGCGGCGCCAGCAGCGTCCGCGATATCGCAGGGCGCTGGCTTGGCGCGCTTTCGGGTGCCGACGATGGACTGCGCGTCTGAAGAGTCCGAGATCCGCCGCGCGGTGGAAGGCATTGCCGGGATCCGGGCGCTGACCTTCCAGCTCGGGCAACGCACCTTGGCGCTGGATGCCCCTGGGCCGGCCGTGGACCTGGCCGTGGCTGCCATGCGCAAGGCCGGCTTCGATCCTCAGCCGCTGGCAGCGCCCCAGCCGGGTGCAACGCCCGGACATGCCGACGCCGAGGACGGGCTCGACCATGGCGTCCAGCAGGCCAGCTACGGGACGCTGGGTATGGCCTTGGCTCTGGCCATCGTTGCCGAGCTGGTGGGCTACTTCGCGCCAGACACGCTGCTCTGGAAAGGCGCCGGCCTGGCGGTGGCCGCTGCCGCCATCTGGCTGGCGGGCTTTGACGTCTACAAGAAGGGCTTGATTGCGCTGCAGCACGGACGCCTGAACATCAACGCCCTGATGACCGTGGCCGTCACCGGCGCCTTCGCCATCGGCCAATGGCCGGAGGCGGCGATGGTGATGGCCTTGTATGCCATCGCCGAGGCCATCGAAGCGCGCGCGGTCGACCGCGCTCGCAATGCCATCAAGGGCTTGCTGGCCATGGCGCCGGAAGAAGCCACCGTGCGCCAGGCCGATGGCAGCTGGGCGACTGTGCCAGTCGCCAGCGTGGCGCTGGACGCGGTGCTGCGCGTGCGGCCGGGTGAACGGGTGCCCATGGACGGCGTCCTGACGGCAGGCAGCACCAGCATCAACCAGGCCCCGGTCACCGGCGAGAGCATCCCGGTGGACAAGGCCGTGGGCGACCCGGTGTTTGCCGGCACCATCAACGACACCGGCAGCTTCGAGTTCCGCGTCACGGCGCTGGCCTCGAATTCGACCCTGGCACGCATCATCCACGCGGTTGAAGAGGCCCAGGGAACACGCGCGCCCACGCAGGGCTTTGTGGACCGCTTCGCGGCGGTCTACACGCCGGCAGTCTTTGTCGTCGCACTGGCCGTAGCACTGCTTGGCCCATGGTTGCTGGGCTGGACCTGGATGCAGGGTGTCTACAAGGCCCTAGTGCTGCTGGTCATCGCCTGCCCCTGCGCGCTGGTGATTTCCACGCCGGTGACCATCGTCAGCGGCCTGGCGGCCGCGGCCCGGCGCGGCATCCTGATCAAGGGCGGCGTGTACCTGGAGGGTGCGCGCAAGCTCAAGGCCATCGCGCTGGACAAGACCGGCACGGTCACCGAGGGCAAGCCCAAGCTGGTGGCATGGCAGGTGCTCGACACCGCCGGAGCCGCGGGCGTTGACTCCGCCACCGCAGAACACATGGCCGCCGTGTTGGCCGGCCACTCCGACCACCCGGTGTCGCGCGCAATCGCGGCCGGGCTACAGCCCAACAGCGTTCAAGCCCAAGGCTTCAAGGCCATCACCGGGCGTGGCGTGCAGGCCGAGATCGCCGAAAAAACCTGGGTGCTGGGCAACCACCGCCTGATCGAGGAACGCGGCCAGTGTTCGCCCGCGCTGGAGGCGGCGCTGCTCACGCACGAAGAGGCTGGCCGCACCGTCAGTCTGCTGGCCTGCGATACCGGCCCGGTGGCCCTGTTTGCGGTGGCCGACACCATCAAGGCATCGTCGCGTGAAGCGGTGGCCGAGTTGCAGGCCCTGGGCATCACATCGGTGATGCTGACCGGCGACAACCAGGCCACGGCCACGGCCATCGCGCAAGAGGCCGGCATCACCGAAGCCCGGGGCAACCTGCTGCCTCAGGACAAGCTGGACGCCATCAAGACCCTGCAGGCGCAGCACGGCATGACGGCCATGACCGGCGACGGCATCAACGATGCGCCAGCGCTGGCCCAGTCGGACATCGGCGTGGCCATGGGTGCGGCCGGCACAGACACCGCGATGGAAGCCGCCGACGTGGTGGTGATGAACGACGACCTGCGGCGCATTGCCGAGACGGTGCGCCTGTCGAGGTCGACACACGCCATCCTGTGGCAGAACATCGCGCTGGCACTGGGCATCAAGGCGGTGTTCCTGGTGCTGGCGGTGTTCGGCAATGCCTCGATGTGGATGGCGGTGTTCGCCGACATGGGCGCCAGCCTGCTGGTGGTGGTCAACGGGCTGCGTTTGCTGAAAGCCAGGGTGCAAGGCCGATGACACCCGGCTCTCAAGGCGCGATGGCCTTCGTTGCCGCCATGGCCGAAGCCAGGCATCACCTCGCTGCAGCGCAGCCGATGCCCGCGATGCGTTCGCTGCAGCGCGCCCATGTGCTTGGTCAGCGGGACATCGGCCCCCACCTGCGCGTGCACCTGCTGATGCTGCGTGCCGCCTGGGCACTGCGAGACGGCCGCGAACTCCGTGGGCAACTTCTGCGCCTGGTGCTCACACCCATCGGGCACCTGATCGGCCGTCTGCCGTTGGGCAACATCGGCACATCCGACGTCAGCCCGTTCGAACCGATGGCCCTGCCACCTGACATGGCGCATCTGCTGCACGACGACAAGCTCTGACAAGAGCTTGGCTGGTCCTGCGGTCGGCACCTCAGGACAGTCAGGCCCCCGAATTCGATGACGGACTGCCCGCGCCTAGTGCGCGCAGCAAGGTCAAGCCGATCGCGGTGACGCCATCTGCTGAACTCGCAAACGGCTGCCCGCCGTGCATCCGTGCGATCGCAGCGACGATGGCCAGGCCCAGCCCATGGTTCTGATGGGCACCGCTGCGGGCCCGGTCACCACGGAAGAAGCGGTCGAAAAGCCGGGGCAGGTGCCCGGGCTCGATGGTGGCACCTTGGTTGACCACCACCACCCGCAGCGCCCCAGGGGCTGCCTCGGAAATGTCGATGCGGATGCTCGTCCCACGGTCGGCGTAGCGCGTGGCGTTAGCCACCAGGTTGGACAGGGCACGTTGCAGTAGCGGCAGGTCGAACTCTCCGGCAGCGTCACCGACCACCTCGACCCGGAGACCGGCCTCGTCCAACGCTGCATCGTGGTATTCAGCCACCCGCTGCGCCAACGCAGCCAGGCTGGCCGTGGCCACACGGCGGGCCGAGCTGCCCCTATCAGCCTGGGACAGGAACAGCATGTCCTGCACGATGCCCGCGAGGCGCTGCAGTTCCTCCAGGTTTGAGCCGAGCACTTCTCGCAGCTCATCCGCACCACGGGCCCTGCGCAAGGCCAGCTCCGTGCTGCCGATCAGGGTCGCCAGCGGGGTGCACAGTTCATGGGCGACATCGGCATTGAAGCCCTCCAGCTGCTCATAGGCCAGCGACAGGCGCCCCAGTAAATCGTTGAACTGCGCGATCAGCGGTTCGAGCTCCTCGGCCTGGCCGGAACCATCCAGGCGCCGATGCAAGGTGTCTGCCGCCAGCCGGCGTGTCTGCTCCACCAGCTCACGCACCGGGCGCAAGCCCAGGCGTACCAAAACAAAGCCACCGGTCGAACCCAATGCGGCCCCGGCCAACGCGGCCGCCAACAAAGTGAACGCCAACCGGCGCAGCAATTGATGGTCGTCGTTGGTATCCAGCGACAAGATGGCCGTCAGCGGCAGCGGTGCGGTGGCTTGCGCAGCCACTTCAAAACGAGCTTGGCGCAAGTTGCTCGACGCGCCGCCGCCGGTGCGCTGGTAGAAGACGCTGCCGTCCGGCCGCTGAAGCAACAGGCTCAATTCCTGATGGCCGATGAAGAAATCATCCAGCTTGTGGGTCAACACGGCCGGGTCATCACGCGAAGCTGGCTCGGTCAGCAGGTGCCGCACCTGAGCTTGTTTCTGCGTCAAAGATTCAGCCTGCCTGGCATCAAAGTTCATGTGCGTGACGGCGTAGACCGCAACGCAGACCACGGAGAGCCCCGCCAGGCTCTGCAACGCCAGCCAGATCGACAACCGCCGACCGAGCGAGCCAACACGGCTCCTGCTCATTCGTCGCGCACCTCCAGAACATAGCCCATGCCCCGCGCCGTGTGCAGCAAGGGGCGCTCGAAGGGCGCATCGAGCTTGCCTCGCAATCTGCGCACCGCCACGTCGATGACGTTGGTGGCGCTGTCGAAGTTGATGTCCCACACCTGCTCGGCAATCTCTGTGCGGGACAGCACCTCCCCCTGGCGGCGCAGCAGCAGCGTCAACAGCACAAACTCCTTGGCCGTGAGATCGAGCCTTCTGCCAGCCCGGGTGGCCTTGCGCCGAACAAGGTCCAGCTCCAGGTCGGCCAGGCCAAGGACTGTTGCCCCCTCAGGTTCGCGCGTTGGGCGCGCTCGGCGCAGCAGCACCTGTATCCGCGCCACGAGTTCGGAGAACGCAAACGGCTTGAGCAGGTAGTCGTCGGCCCCGGCTTGCAGGCCCTTGACGCGGTCTTCCACACGCTGTCGCGCGGTGAGCATCAGCACGGGGGTCTGCTTGCTCTGCCGTAAGGCTGCCAGCACGCCCAGACCGTCGATGCCGGGCAGCATGCTGTCCAGCACGATCAGATCGTGGCTGCCTTGCATCGCCAGATGCAGGCCATCGACGCCGTTGTGTGCCAGCTCCACCATGTAGCCTTCTTCGCCCAGCCCCTTGCGCAGGTACTCGGCAAGCTTGATCTCGTCTTCGATCACCAAGAGTTTCATGTTCTTTCAGCCTTCAACTAGAGCGGCCTGAACATGACCGTTTTGTCATGTGTTGGTCGCATCTCTGTTGGGGGCGAATTTCTATAGTCATTTCCATGCCCTCAGGCATGCCGCGACACAAGGTCGACGGCCACTTCACAAAGGAATCAGGACCATGAACATCCGCAAACACTCCGCTCTCTCCGTCGTTGCTCTGGCCTTGGGTCTGCCCATGGTTGCGCAGGCCAATTCGCTGTACCACCCAGCCTCGAATGAGAGGGGCTACACCGAGCATCCCGACCACTGGAAGAGCACGAAAACGCGCGCTGAGGTGCTGGCCGAGCTCGAGGCTGCGCGCAAGGACGGCACCCTGGCGCTGATTCAGCGCAACGCACCGCTGCCGCAGAAGGCCACCGGCCCCGCGAAGACCCGCAAGCAGGTGATCGACGAGATGCGCAATGAGCCCGCCGAAGAGCGCCGCGTGCGGCTGGAGTTGCAGCGCGGCGGCTGACACACCTCCCGCCTTCACCTACCGCGCGGGCCGCCAGATGATGGTGGCCCGCGCTTGCTTTCGGTTTTGACTGCTGCGGCTCGTCGGCCTGCTGCCAATCTCATCCCCAACGACTGACTGTAGGCAGGCTTGGGCGTCATCTTGGGTGGCGGATGCGCTCGTCGCCATCGACGCCACAGCGCGAAGAGCACAACGGCAACGAGCACCACGGCGATCCAGATCCACAGCATGAGCTGCGCGATGTCCGCATCCGGAATGCGATTTCGCATGGCAGGTCGTCAAATCACCCGATATCGGCCACCAAGCGCAACCCGAGGGCCCGCGCGCGCGACTCCGTGGGGTTGCCGCTCTCCAGCCGGTAGCTGCTGCCCCACGACCAGACCGAGCCGATCAGTTCAACAAACACCACCTCGCCTGCTTTACCGGTAACCTCAAGGGCAGTGTTGCCCTCGTCCCAAGCGGCTGCGAGTTTGTTTGTGCCAGGCGTCAGGCGCAGTCGGACGAACGACTCGGGCACCATCGTGACTGCCGAGCCCTGGTTCGGTGTGAGCCGCACCACGTTCTTGGCATCCCCCCAGCGCTTGCGCACCACGTAGACGGTGAGCAGACCGGGCGAGGGTTCAAACCGCTTGGCATCTGCTTCAGCCTGCATCGTTGGGATGGGCGCGGTTGTGCAGGTCTCGTTGCGGCGCAGCGACTTGCCCACTGAATAGCAATAGGTGCCGTCAGCGTTCGCAGGGCGCAAGGGCTTGTTCATGCAGCCGGCCAAGGGCGTCAACCCCGCCACCAGCAAGCCGGTCAGCACACCCCTGCGATGGGTCAGAAGAGTTAGGCCCATGGCTATTCCCTTTACTTGAGGACGAAGCGTGCCGTGCCAGCGGGCTTGCCAGCGATGGTGACGACGGCGACGGCTTTGGTGCCTGGTCCGACCTTGAAATTGCCCATCGCCTCCAGCTTGTCCCCGGAGGGCTTCAGCTCAAGCTCTTGCTTGTCGGTGCCGTTCAGCAAGGTCAGCTTGGCGCTGGCCTTGCTCACGTCGGCGGCCTTGCCGTGATCCCGTAGGTGCAACTGGATGGTGGTGGGCTTGGCCACCAGCTCATAGTCCATATCCTTGACCTCAACCACCACACCGCCGTGCATGGGCTTGTGTTCGTGGGTGTGGTCACCAGCGGCAAATGCCGAGCCGGCCAGGGTCAGCGCCAGGGCTGCCAAGAGTGCTTGCTTGTTCATAAAAGTTCTTTCAAGAGAGTGCGTTGAGGGAAAACAAGATGGCGGGCGAACCCGCCACCAGAGGGATCAAAGGGCCTCGGCGTCCTTGCTGTCCATCAGCGCTGCAGCCGGTTTGCGGCCGAAGAGCCAGAACATCGCGGGCGTGAGGAAGGTGTCGAGCAGCGTGGAGCTGATCAGGCCGGAGAAGATGACCACTGCGACGGGGTGGAGCACCTCCGTACCGGGCTGTTCAGCCTCAAACAGCAAAGGCGCCAGCGCGAAGGCCGTCACCAACGCCGTCATTAGGACAGGGCTGAGCCGCTCCATCGAGCCGCGCAGGATCATCTTGTGGTCAAATTTTTCACCCTCGAAGCGCATCAGGTTGATGTAGTGGCTGACCTTCAGGATGCCGTTGCGCACGGAGATGCCTGCCAGGGTAATGAAGCCCACCAGAGCGGCCACGCTCAGCGGCTGACCCGACAGCCACAGACCGATCACCGCACCCACCAGGGCTAGCGGGATGTTCACCATGATCAGCGCCGCCAGCACGCCCGACTTGTAGCGGCTGAACAGCACCACGAACATCAGCGTCAGCGACACGATGCTCAGCAGACCGACCAGACGGGAGGCTTCCTCCTGCGCCTGGAACTGGCCGCCCAGGGTAATGAAATAGCCCTCGGGCAACTTGGTGTCCGCCACCACCGCGCGGATATCGGCCACGATCTCCGACAGGGCCCTGCCGGAAGCATTGGCCGACAGCACGATGCGCCGCTTGCCATCATCACGGCTGATCTGGTTGGGACCGTCACCGTCTTCGATGGTGGCGATCTTGGACAGCGGGATGCGGCCATTCGGCGTCTCGATCAGGATCTTGCCCAGGCCTTCCACCGAGCGCGCCGATTCCGGCACACGCACCACCAGCGCAAACCGCCGGCTGCCCTCGACGATCTGCGTGACCTTCTCACCTTCGACCAGGTTCTGCAGCGTGGCCAGCACCTGGGGCGCCGGCACGCCGTACTGCGCGGCCGCGGCGTAGTCCACCCGCACCTTGATCTGCGGCGCCAGCACCTGCTTCTCGATCTGCAGGTCGGCGACGCCCGGGATGGCAGCCAGCTTGGCGCGCAACACGTCGGCCTGACCACGCAAGGCGTCCAGATCCTCGCCGAAGATCTTGATCGCAATCTGCGAGCGCACACCCGAGAGCATGTGGTCGATGCGGTGCGAGATGGGCTGGCCAATCTCCAGCGCAGCCGGCATGTTGACCAGGCGTGCGCGGATGTCGGCCTTGATCTCGTCCATGGTGCGTGTCAGCTCAGCCGTGGGTTTGAGGCCCACGTCCAGCTCGCTGACGTGCACCCCTTCGGCATGCTCATCCAGCTCGGCGCGGCCGCTGCGTCGGCCGACGTGCGTGACCTCGGGCACCTGGCGCACCAGCACTTCGGCCTGGCGGGCCAGGGCCGAGGTTTCGGCGAGGGTGACACCGGGGTTCAGTCGCAGGCCGATCAGCAGCGTGCCTTCGTTGAAGGGCGGCAGGAAGGTGGTGGGGAAGAACGGCACCGCCGCCATCGCCACCACCACCGCCGCACCCGCCGCAGTCAAGGCAGCCTTCGGCGCATTCAGCACCGATTGCAGCGACGACTGGTAGCTGGACTTCAGCCAGCGCAGCACCTTGGTGTCGCCGTGGTCCAGGTTCTTCATGCGCGGCAGCAGGTAGAAGCTGAGCACCGGGGTCACCGTCACCGAGACGATCAGCGAAGCCAGCGTCGACACGATGAACGCGATGCCCAGCGGCACGAAGAGCTTGCCTTCCAGTCCCGGCAGCGCGAACAGCGGAATGAACACCAGCACGATGATCACCGTGGCGTACAGGATGGCCGACCGCACCTCCATCGTGGCGTGGGCCACCACCTCCAGCGGGTGCAGGCGCGAGGTGGGGTGTTTGGCGCGGTCTTCCTTCAAGCGCCGCAACACGTTCTCCACGCCGACCACCGCGTCGTCGACCAGGCCGCCGATGGCGATGGCCAGGCCGCCCAGTGTCATGGTGTTGATCGACAAGCCGAAGTAGCGGAAGACCAGGGCCGTGATGAAGATCGACACCGGGATCGCGGTCAGCGCAATGATGGTGGGCCGCAGCGTGCCGAGGAAGAAGAACAGGATCACGGCCACGAACACCGACGCGCCGATCAGCTTACCTTGCAAGGTGGTGATCGACGCCTCGATGAAGCTGGCCTGCCTGAAGGTGACCTTGGGCGCCTCCATGCCGGCCGGCAGCGAGGTCTTCAAGCCCGCCAACGCTTCTTCGATGTTGCGCGTCAGCGCAATGGTGTCGGCCGAGGGTTGCTTCTGGATGCCCAGGATCACAGCCGGTTTGCCCTCGAAGCCCGCGTCACCCCGCTTGGTGGCCGCGGCGAAGGTCACCTCGGCAACCTGGCGCATCAGGATGGGTTGACCATTCTTGGCCGTGAGCGCCAGGTTCTTCAGGTCATCCAGCCTGGAGGTGCGGCCCAGGTTGCGGATCAGGTACTCCCGCCCGTTAAGCTCCAGGAAGCCGCCAGAGGTGTTGCTGGAATAGCCCTTGAGCGCAGCCTCCATCTGCTCGTGGCTGATGCCCAGCTCGGCCATGCGCACGGTATTGGGCTGCACCTGGAACTGCCGCACCTCGCCGCCGATCGGGATGACCTGCGCCACCCCCTGCACCGACAGCAGGCGTGGCCGCAGGACCCAGTCGGCGTATTCACGCACGGCCATTGCAGAGATCTTGCTGGTGTCCACCGGGATGGCGATCTGCATGATCTCGCCCATGATCGAGCTGATCGGGCCCATGCGCGGCAGCACGCCTTCGGCGAGGCCTTCTTCCATCGACGCCAAGCGCTCGCTGACGAGCTGGCGGGCACGGAAGATGTCGGTGTTCCAGTTGAAGGTGACGTAGATGAAGGACAAGCCGGCTGAGGAGACCGAGCGGATCGTCTCCACGCCGGGTAGGCCGTTCATCGTGGTTTCCAGCGGGAAGGTGATGAGTTGTTCCACCTCTTCGGCGGCCATGCCTCCGGCCTCGGTAACGATAGTCACCGTGGGCTTATTTAGATCGGGGAACACATCCACCGGCGTGCGCGTCAGGGTGAAAGCGCCGTAGGCCATCAGCACCACGCTGGCGATGATCACCAGCAGGCGGTTACCCAGGCTGTTGTCGAGTAGCCACTTGAACATGTCAGCGCACCTGGTTAATCAAAGTGGCGCCTTGCGTGGCCACTTGGTTGCCAGGCTTGAGGCCCGCGGTGATCGACACGCTGAGGCCATCCAGCGGCTCCGTGGAGACCGTACGGGGCTCGAATCGTTCCGGTGCGACCTTGACCCAGACGATGGTCTGGTTAGCGGGGTTCTTCATCAACGAAGAAACCGGGACTGCAAGACCCTTGACCTTTTCCTTGGTCTGCACAAAAACACGCACAGGCTGGCCGACTGCGAGGCTGGAAAGGTCAGCACCTTGCGCCCGGAAGCCCAGCGGCAAGGCTTGCTCTCGCAAGCTGCGTGCGGCGCCCATGAATTCCAGCGGAACGCGCTTGTCACCAATGGCCAGTGTGGCGCTGCCAATATTGGTCGCCAGCGCAGGGTCAAAGGCTAGAGCCTCAATGCGCAAGCGGCTCGAGTCGACGATCTCGAAGACCAATTCACGGGCGTCCACCACCTGTCCCGCCACTGCATGGGCCGAGGCGATGACGCCAGAGACTGGTGCCATCAGGGCCTCGCGGGTCGTCAAGCCACTGCCGATGGCGGATAGGCGTTCGGCCAGACTGGCCGCCTCGCTTTCTGCTGCCTCGATGTCTTTGCGTGGCACTGTGTCAGATAGCTCCTTCAAGCGGGCCAAGCGCTTATCAGCCAATGATTTGGCTGCGCGCAGCTCTGCCAGTTGAGAGGACTGATTGGAGCGCTCTATGGGTGCTGTGGCGGGCACAACCCAAGCCAGGACATCACCTTTGCGTACGGACTGTCCCGGGTTGGGCAATCCACGCGGGCCGGGCTCAATGCGGCCTGCGTTCAGAGGTTGCACTTTCCCGCCAGCGTTCGGGTCCATCAGCACCTTTGCCGTCAGCTCTACGGAGCGTGGCAGTTCGGCAGCGGTCGTTGTGAGTGTTCGAACACCGAGTTGGCGCTGCGCAGGCTTGGGCAGAAAGACACTTCCATCTGGCAGGCGCTGCGGGCCGTTGGCACTGGGCTTGGCACCCCCATCGCCATGGTCGTGGCCTTCGCCAGCGAGCGCGCCCGTCACGGCTGCCAACGCCAATACAAGGCTGGCTGTGGCCAATCGCTGGATCTTGAAGTGGGTCAATGCGCGCTTCATGCCATACCCCCAGCGCGGAATTGACGCGCGGATCTTGCGCGACGGCCCACGATGATCAGCACGACAAGCGCTGCGATGCCCCCCATCACCCAGATTGCATATTCCTTCCAAGAATGGGCGTGCTCGGCCTCATCGGTGTGCTCAGCCTCGTGGACGTCTAGCTCTGCGGCCAGCAAATCAGTCTCCGTGCCGGCGGTCACCGTCGCGGTGATCGACAACTCGCCGGGCTTTGGCGCTTCGGGCAGAACAATCTCGAACTCATCACTACCTTGTTTGGTGGCCTTGAACTTCTTTCCACCGATGTCGAGCTCGATCTGCGCCTCTGTGACAGGGCTGTTGTCTGCAGCCCGGTCTAGGTACAGCGTGATCTGTTTGCCGTTGAGAACCCCAACGAGCTCAAACAGATCTGATGCGGCGGCAAACCTCGGCAGAGATGGTCCGGTGGTTGCGGGTGCTGGTGCGCCATGGTCATGGCCATCACCAGCGACGCCCAATTGCGGGATAAAGAGCAAAACCGCTAGACTGATCGCGGTCAGGGGAGAGATAAGCTTCATGATCTGAAATCCAAAGATTTGTTCAGCTGGACATAAGGCCGACGCGCTGGGGCGTGGGTCTCACTGGGGCAACAGGCCCAGTGCCTGGCGCCATGCAGAGATGGCTGCTGCGAGTTCGATGCGCGCGCGGGCCGCTTGACGGTCGGCGTCTGTCGCTTCGGCCTCTATGCGCAGCCGGGTGGGCAGGTCGGACTCACCCAAACGAAATGACTTGTCAAAGAAGCCGCGTGACTCGCGCGCCAGTTGGGCCCGCCTGTCGGCAGCGACCAGCTGCAATCGGGCGGCTTCAACGCGCGCCTTAGCCGTATCTCGTTCACCGGAAAGGCGCGCGCGCTCCAAGGTCATGAGCGCTTCGAGCTCTACGGACTCAGCCCTTGCCGCTGCAAGACGTGCGTCGTAGCGAGGCCCTGCGCCAAAGGGAATTCGCACACCCACCGTGACAGTCTGCTGCCATGCTTCGCCGGCAGCCCCTCGGCCACGCGTAGTTGCAATCTTCAGCTCCGGGCTTGCACGCGACTGTGTGGCCGTAAGCGCCACGACCCCTTGGGCCACGGCTGCGCGGTCCCTGAGCCATTGAAAGTCACCATGCGCGCTCAAGTCAATCGGTGAGGGATCAGGGGTCGGTTCGGCGTAGGGTTCTGCCAGTGTGAGTTTGGCGTGGGTCGCAGGCGTTGCCATCAGGGCCGCCAGCGCCTGCCGGGCCACCGAAGATGCAGCCTCGGCACCCGCCACCGTCGCCTGCGCAGCCGCCACTGCACCGTCCGCCTGATGCTGGTCTGCTCTGGCCAGATCGCCTGCCTTGAGGCGTTTGCCAACATCCAGCGCAATGCGCTGGGCACTGTCTAGCTGATCTTGCGCGGTCGCCAGCTCAACAGCCGCGCGTTGCCAATTCCACCACGCCTCACGCACAGCTGCGGCAACCCGCAGTTGGGCAGCCGTTGTTCGGCTCTCGACAGCACGACTCTCTGCTTCGGCCAGCGCTTGGCTGCTCCCACGCTCTCTTGGCAGCCACAAGGGAACGGTCAAACCAATCTCGTATTCGCGGGTACCTAGGCTGCTGCCTAGACGGTCCGTCTTGCCGGTCACCTCTAGCGCTGGGGGCTCTGGCGTCCAAGCTTTTGCCGCGCGCTGATGCGCTTGCGCGGCGTCGCGACGCATGGCCAGCGAGGCGACCTCGGGCTGTTGCGACCAAGCTGCATCAAAGGCTTGGCCGAGAGTCAGGCGCTCAGGCTTTGCAGCAGCCTGCGCAAACAAACTCGTAGTGACCGCGCTGAGCGCGATTGAGAACATGACGCCGGCAGTCTTCTGCCATCGTCCTTGTGCAATAACGGTTCTTCGGTGCATCCGATACTCCAGTGTTGAAAACAACTCACGGGAGATCGGCGAGGGGTCATTCGCGATAGGACAGCCGCTGCCAGCAACGGCCAATCAGGCGCGAAAGGCTTCAGGGAAGAAACGCTTCCTCCTCGCCGATCAGGCGAGGAGTGCCCACTGAGGGCGTTCAGGTGGGCTGTGCACCATTGAACGAACCACGCATTGAGCGGGCGCGGCTGGCTGAGAGGCCAATGTCGGAGACGTCAGGTTGGCTGACGGGCAAGCCATGCCCGTGCAACTGCCGTGGCAGTGCGCGCAGTCGAGGTCACTGCCTCCCAGGGTCTTGCTGGCCGAGGCGTCGTCAACCTTCTTTGCTACAGCGTCAGCGTTGTGCTGATGCTCGTGATGTCCGAAGTGTTGGGAGGCTGCGCCGCTCTCGTGGCCGCAATAGCTCGTCACTGCCGCCCAAGTGAACTGGACAGGCAATAAAGCCATCAAAAGAATCGCGAAAAGGCGGCGCATTTGCAAAGAATAGCAGATGTCAGACAGCGAGATCGATGAGTAAGCCCTTTGTTTGCCGAGCAGTACTGGCCTTTGCGCGACGCCAGGTCCTCTGCTGAAAGCGGCAGCCTTGAAGCTGCAGAACCTACGGGTTGATAGGGGTCTGGACGGACTAACCCGCTCATTTGGGCCAAGGTTTCAATCTGCCTGCTGGCGGGCTTCATTTCGGAGACGCGCCTTGTACCAAGGCCGCTCTCGCCAGAACATCTGCATCAGCAGACGATGATTTGGCGCAACATACAACCAATGCCGACACAGCGGATCTGTGAGGTCAAAAAGGGCCTCAAAGTCCCGTCTCAGCTCCGGGATATCCGCCACGATGGGTTGGATCTCTCCATAAGCGTCAAGGACCCACTCGCGCAGTTGCGGCAAGCCATGCATTTCTGACTGCACTGCCAACAATATGACAGCTGCCAAGGCATCAAAGCTGCCTAGACCGACCAGTGCGTGCACATCATCCTGCGTTAGGAACCTTTGACGCAGATGCTCGCCTTCGGCCTGATCGTCGACTTTGTAGAGAATCCCGATCACTGCGGAATCCAAACTTCGCAGCGCTTCATCCAGCGTTTGAACACTGAAACGCTCTCCCTTGAGTGCCCTCCAGATCGCATGGTGATACCACCGTGCTGTCCCAGCAAACCGTGCCTCAGCGTCGGCTACTGCATCGCGTTTGCCCTTCACCGAGGTCGGGCTACGACGTCCGGCTTCATAGGCGTACCACTTGCGAGGACGACTGATTCCGTCTGCGCCCCTCGAGGCCCAAGGACCATCTATCAGCGCCTCGATCGCGTGAGCACTCGGCAGATTGCTGCGCGACTTGACGACCTGGAACCAGATTCTGGTACGCACGACGTCGACCGCATCCCGTTTGGGACGTCCAGCGCGAGAGGTCAGAAGTACAGCCATGGGGGGTAGTGTTCAGAAATTGCGAATATCTGTTCGGGTGGTTGCCCCTGACTTCACCGTCAACACTGGGCGTCCCCGAGCGTGACATGTGAGGCCAGCCTCATGCAAAACCGTTGATAGATCTCATTTCGGGGCGGCCATGGACAGTCCTTCATCGCAGGATCAGATGGTTCAAATTCAGCAATCCCTTACAGCTGAGTTGCAGACCAAGCACGGCCCTGTGCTGGGGGGGATCGATTTAGCACGGGCGCTAGGCTATCGCAGCTCCGCCGCTATGCGTCAGGCACGCCACCGAGGACAGATCGAACTCGCACTATTCACCCTGCCAAACCGCAGGGGGCGCTACGCCATGACCACCGAAGTAGCGCAATGGCTGGCCATGGCCCGGATCCACCGAGCGCTCCCAGGCGCAGTCGTCAATGAAAAGGAGGTGCCATCTTGAGCTGAGCACACCAACCTATTGAAAATACCCACCCAGAAACGCAAAAGCCCGAGAAGGCAATCTCGGGCTCAAGCGTCCGGTTGACACCGGAGACCATTGAAACAGTGGCTTCATGAAGTGTCTACGGGCAACACCAACCTGTCAATACGGGTCGGCGTGCTGGGTGAATTCGTCCTCAAGGAATCCCCTGCATCAGCGATGCAGAGGCCTAGTTCATCCGAAAGACACGCATGCGACTACCCATGGCGTTGCAGCGCGAAATCACGCGCCTGCACTTCCACGATCCCAGCCTTTCTCATCGGGCTCTGGCCCGCTCACTAGAGGTCTCGCCCACCACAGTGGCCACTATGCGCCGCTATGTTCTCCAAACGGGTTTGACCTGGACCGAGTTGGCCGAGTTGGACGACCCGTCATGGCGCAAGGCCTTGCAAAATGAGAATCGATCTCTGGCCCAGACCAAGCCTAAGCCAGAGTGGGCCCACATTCATGCAGAGCTTCAAAGGCCTGATGCAACGCTGGAAGTTCTATGGCGTGAATGGCGGGAATCAGTGCCAAATGGGATTGGCTACAGCGCCTTTGCTGACGGCTACCGTGTCTGGTCCCGGAATCGGCATGTGGTGATGCGCCAAGTTCATCGTCCTGGCGACCGGCTGTTTGTTGACTTCGCTGGCCGCACGGTGGAGATACGAGACCGTGACGGGGGGCCTAGCCAGTTTGCACAGATTTTTGTAGCGGTCCTCGGCTACTCAAACTACACCTTCATCCACGCTGTCCTTACCCAAAACGCTCGGGACTGGGCCGAATGCCACATCCAAGCCTTCAATGCGCTTGGCGGTGTTCCCCTTTGGATCGTGCCGGACAACTTGAAAGCAGCCGTGCTGCGTCGAGGGCGGGAGAAGATCGAACTCAACCCTGTCTTTCGCGCATGTCTCGCACACTACGGCACAGCAGCCCTGCCGGCGCGACCCAGGCGCCCAAGGGATAAAGGCAAGGCAGAGGTGGGTGTCCAGATTGGACAACGCTGGGTGCTGTTCAGGCCGCTTTGACGCAGGCCAATGAGGTGGCCCTACAGCTGTTGGGCCAGACCGTGGGTGACAACATTGAGTCATTTCTGGAGTCGCAGCGCACCCGCATCCGTGCCGACGCGCAGCTCATGTACGCGGCCTACCACCCTGGCAGTCTCATTCCCGAAGCCGCTGTCTCCAGCATCATGCAAGAGCTGCAGGCGCGCCTTGAAAAGACCCAATCCGCCAAGATCGTGCCCCGCGTGGGCTACTCCGCCATCGCCTTCAATCCGAACCAGGCAACTGAGTGGTCATCTCCGTGGGGTCAGCCATTGTCACTGCTCAAGGGCATGGCGGAGTTTCCCCGCCGGGCACTGTCCGACCGCTTTTTCCTCCAAGGCCTGCACGGTGACATCGACACACTGCTGGTGGCCATGGATGTCGCCGGGGATGACCTGGTGCGAACCATGGACGACCGCAAAACCCGTCAAAGGGCGGAAACCGAACTGCAATTGGTTCGGCAGTTGGAGAGTGCGCCCGGCGACGCCAAAGACAAATGCGCCGCGCTGTGGGCGCTGATAACCACGGGCCGAGATGAGGCGCTCAAAGTCTTGATCGCCAGCGCCGACGCCTGCTAAAAGGCATGGGTCTTGCCTTCCTGCCAGGTTTGCGCCTCATGCAGTAGAAATGCCGCAAGGCGCGGCACCGGTCTCAGGACTGATCTCGGTATCTGCGCCCCTCAGCGCGCTGAGGTTGAAGTGGAATTACCCAATCAAATGCCCTCATCGACCTCAAGGTCTAACACTTCGGCAGCGCGCTTCTTCGCCTCCAAGATCACCTCGCGTGCTGACTCTCCCCTCACCCAGCAATCGATCATGTCAGCCCAGCACTGCATCATGATTCGCCGTTCACCCGAGTAGCGTGCGACGTTGTATGTCGCCGCGATCTCATTGCGCGGAGCATGGGCAAGTGACATTTCGATCCAACGCTCGTCAAACTTTGCGCGATTGAGCCCGGTGGAGAAAGTCCGCCGCAAGTCGTGGACACAAAACAAACCAAACTCGGGGTCGTCTTTTTTGATGCGTTCCACAGCCGCATCAATGACTCGGTTCAATGTGGCGTTGCTGATGGGGACGTTGGAATCGTAACGACCGGGGTGCAGGTAGCGGCTTACGCCAAAGCAAGAGCGCAATGCAACCAGAATATCCAGCGCTTGGTCGCTGAGGTAGACAACATGCTCCTTGCTCGCCTTCATTCGCGCCGCAGGGATCACCCAACGCGCCGCCTCAAAGTCCACCTCATCCCAAGTTGCATCGATGAATTCGCTCTTGCGCACGCCTGTCAGCAAAATGAATTTGAGAGCCAGGCGCAGCGTGGGTGTGGTGGCCACTTGCTCCAGCGCTGCATAGAACACTTTGATCTCTGCAGGATCGAGCGCACGGTCCCTGGGTTTGAAGGTTGCGATTGCGCTGGGTCGAATAGCTTCAGCCGGATTCACAACTTGAATACCGCTGTTCTGGGCATGACGGAACACATTCAGCACCAGTTCCCGTGCCTGTACGGCAACAGCAGGCCCCCGACTCTGCTTCAAATCGTCACATAAGCCCTTTAGACGGACTGCAGTGATTTCTTCAAGCTTGAGCTTTCCCAATTTGGCATCCAGGGCTCGGGCGTAAATGGATTTACGCATGGCCAAGGTGCTGTCAGCCAAACGCTCTTCACCGCTTTTGGGATCGGCTTTGAAGGCGAAATACTTTTGCGCCCAGTCGCCAAAATTCAGCGCCTCCACTATGGCGGTGCGTTTTTCAACCTTGGCTCGCGATGGCGACTCACCTGCCTCAACGGCACGCCGCGCTCCCGCAAGGAGCATGCGAGCTTCGGCCAAAGACAGCGACATGCCGAACCTTAGCGCTGCTGGCTCACGGGCGTCCTTCAACGTTGCGTCATAGCGGCCAATCGTCAGCGTCTCACGACGGCCGTTCAGCCGATAGTCGTAGCGAAAGGCCACAGTTCCTGCAGGAGAGACGGTGACGTACATCCCGTCTCGATCTGCAACCTTGTATGCCTTGTCCCTAGGCTTCAGTGCCTTCAACTCCAAGTTGGTGAGCATGGTGTGGCCCTCTATGAGGAGGGCAACTTTACCGTCAAGCCCCTTGACGGTAAAAATTGAAGGCCGCGAGGCTCACCAAAAAGTACCGCTTCTTTTGCCGTCACCACCATTGAGCTCCAGTGAAGCCCCGTGAGACAACCTGAAGCTGCAACCTATTGTTTTTTAACGGTTTTTCAAGAAATCCGAGACAACATGAAGCAGCATGAGACGCCCCCGGATCACTCCCACTCGATCGTCGCAGGGGGCTTGGAGCTGACGTCGTAGGTGACGCGGTTGATACCGCGGACCTCGTTGATGATCCGGCCCGAGACTTTCTTGAGCAGGCCGTAGGGCAGTTCAGCCCAGTCGGCGGTCATGAAGTCGCTGGTTTGCACGGCGCGCAGGGCCACGACGTAGTCGTAGGTGCGGCCGTCGCCCATGACGCCCACGCTCTTGACGGGCAGGAACACGGTGAAGGCTTGGCTGGTGAGGTCGTACCAGCTCTTGCCGCTGGCTTCGTCCTTCCAGTTGCGCAGCTCTTCGATGAAGATGGCGTCGGCGCGGCGCAGCAGGTCGGCGTAGTCTTTCTTCACCTCGCCCAGAATGCGCACGCCCAGGCCCGGCCCCGGGAAGGGGTGGCGGTAGACCATTTCGTGCGGCAGGCCCAGGGCCACGCCGAGTTCGCGCACTTCGTCTTTGAAGAGGTCGCGCAGCGGCTCCAGCAGTTTCAGGCCCAATTGCTCGGGCAGGCCACCCACGTTGTGGTGGCTTTTGATGGTGACAGCTTTTTTGCTCTTGGCCCCGCCGGACTCGATGACGTCGGGGTAGATGGTGCCTTGGGCCAGGAAGGTGGCGCCTTTGTGGCCACCGCCACCTGCTTTGAGCTTGGCAGCTTCGGCCTTGAAGACGTCGACGAACAGGCCGCCGATGATCTTGCGCTTTTGCTCGGGGTCGCTCACGCCGGCGAGCTTGCCCAGGAAGAGTTCGCTGGCGTCAACGCGGATGACTTTGGCGTGCAGCTTGCCCTCGAACATGTCCATGACCATATCGCCTTCGTTGAGGCGAAGCAGGCCGTGGTCCACGAACACGCAGGTGAGTTGGTCACCAATGGCGCGGTGAATCAGGGCCGCTGCCACGGAGGAGTCCACGCCACCGGAGAGGCCCAGGATGACCTCTTCGTCGCCCACTTGTTCGCGGATGGCTTGCACAGCCTCGTTGATGTGGTCTTTCATGATCCAGTCCGCGCGCGCGCCGCAGATGCCCAGCACAAAGCGCTCCAAGATGGCGCGGCCTTGCCGGGTGTGCGTCACCTCGGGGTGGAATTGCACGGCGTAAAAGCGGCGCGCTTCGTCGGCCATGGCGGCAATGGGGCAGCTCGCGGTGCTGGCCATGAGCTTGAAGCCTGGGGGCATTTCGGTGACCTTGTCGCCGTGGCTCATCCACACGGTGAGCATGCCGTGGCCTTGCTCGGTGGCGTAGTCCTGAATGCCGTCCAACAGCTGGGTGTGACCATGAGCGCGCACATCGGCATGGCCGAACTCGCGCTTGTGCCCGCCCTCGACCTTGCCGCCGAGTTGCCAGGCCATGGTCTGCATGCCGTAGCAAATGCCCAGCACGGGCACGCCCAGCTCGAACACGGCTTGGGGCGCTTTGTCAGTGGTGTCTTCGTAAACGCTGGCGTGGCTGCCCGAGAGGATGATGCCCTTGAGCGAGCCGTCCTTGGCGTACTCACGCACCCACTCGTCGCTGACGTCGCAAGGGTGAACCTCGCAGTAGACATGGGCTTCGCGCACGCGCCGTGCAATCAGCTGCGTCACTTGCGAACCGAAATCGAGGATCAGTACTTTGTCATGCATGGCATACCACCAAGATCAAGAGGCCGGCACCACGGGCGCGTTGGCGCGCACCCGCGAGAAATGGCGCCAGGCCAGAACGAGCGACAGTGCTTGCAGCACCGCGCAGAAGAAGAAGGGAGCGCCGAAGCGCCAGTCGCTGTGGGGCAGCTCGGCTGTGAGCCACATCAGGCCCAGACCCAACACCGGCGCCACCACGGCGGCCAGGCTGTTGAGGCTGGAGAGCGTGCCCATGGTTTCACCCTGGGTGCGGGCGTCAGCGGCGCTGGAGATTTGCCCCTGCAGGGCCGGGCCTGCGGCATAGCTCAGCACGTTGACGAACATGGCCGCGTACATCATCCAGCCCTCGGTGGCCAGGCCCCAAAGCACATTGGTGAGCACCGCCGTGCACAGACCGATCAGCACCAGGCGCGCCGCGCTGATGCGCTTGAGGATGTGCTTGAGAAACACCCCCTGCACCAGCACCGCCAGCACGCCCACTGCAAACAACGACATGCCGTTTTCAAACGGCCCCCAACCGAATTTATAGGTGTTGTAGAGCACCCAGGTGCTGTGCAGCACCAGCTGCGCCAGGCTGGACAGCCCGATCACATACACCAACGCACCCACGCCGCGCAGGTCGCGCAGCCGCCCCAGCGCCTGCCAAGGGCTGGCTTTGCGCCACTCGAAAGGCCGGCGCCGCTCCACGGGCAGGGACTCGGGCAGCACGAAGTAGCCGTAGAGCCAGTTCAACACCGCCAGCGTGCCCGCCACATAAAACGGCAGGTGCAGGTCGATGCTGCCGAGCAAGCCGCCCAACACTGGGCCCAGGATGAAGCCCATGCCAAAGGCCGCGCCCAGCATGCCAAAGCGCTTGGCGCGGTCTTGCGGCGGGGTGATGTCGGCCACATAGGCATTGGCCACCGCGGCGTTGGCCTGCATGGCGCCTGAGAACAAGCGCACCACCACCAGCATCCACAGCGCCTGCGCCATGGCGGTGACGAAAAAGCTCAGCGCCAGCCCCGAGAAGCCGATGAGCATGACCTTGCGCCGACCAAAGCGGTCGGACAAACCACCCAAAATGGGCGAGCCAAAGAAGTTGGCCAGCCCAAACGCTGCCGCCACCGCCAGCTGCGCCAAGGTGTGCTCGGACGCGCTTTGCGTGAAGGTTCCCACCAAAGGTGGTAGCACCGGGATGATCAGGCCGATCGACACCATGTCGATCAGCACAGCGATCAGGATGAAAGACATGGCGGCCTTGCGGCCGCCATGCTTGGGTGGGTTGCCCGTCTCAGTCAAGCGTCACTCCAAACGGTAGTTGGGTGCTTCCTTGGTGATTTGAACGTCGTGGACATGGCTCTCGCGTATGCCTGCCGACGTGATCTCGACGAACTCGGCTTGCTCGTGCATCTGGTCAATGCTGCCGCAGCCGCAATAGCCCATGGATGCACGCAAGCCGCCAGCCATCTGGTAAATGATGGCCACCACCGAGCCCTTGTAGGGCACGCGGCCTTCGATGCCCTCGGGCACCAGCTTGTCCGCGTTGGGATTGGTGGTTTCGTCGTTTTCCTGGAAGTAACGGTCGGCCGAACCGGCCTTCATGGCGCCGATGGAGCCCATGCCGCGGTAGCCCTTGTAGCTGCGGCCTTGGTAGAGGATGACCTCGCCCGGAGCTTCTTCGGTACCGGCAAACATGCCGCCCATCATGACGGCGCTGGCACCGGCAGCGATGGCCTTGGCAATATCGCCCGAGTAGCGGATGCCACCGTCGGCAATCAAGGGCACGCCCGTGCCCTTGAGCGCGGTGGCGACGTAATCGATGGCCGTGATTTGCGGCACGCCCACACCCGCCACGATGCGCGTGGTGCAGATGGAGCCTGGGCCGATACCGACCTTGACGCCATCAGCCCCGGCTTCCACCAGGGCCAGCGCCGCCGCGCCGGTGGCAATATTGCCGCCAATGACCTGCACCTGCGGGTAGTTTTTCTTGACCCAGCGCACGCGCTCGATCACACCAGCGCTGTGGCCGTGCGCGGTGTCCACCACGATGGCATCCACGCCTGCGCGCACCAGCAGCTCGACACGCTCTTCAGTGCCCTCGCCCACACCCACGGCCGCACCCACGCGCAGCTTGCCTTGCGCATCACGCGCGGCGTTGGGGAAGTTGGTCTGCTTGGTGATGTCTTTGACCGTCATCAGCCCGCGCAGCTCGAAATCGTCGGCCACCACCACCACGCGCTCGAGCTTGTGCTCGTGCATGAGGGCCTTGGCTTCGTTGAGCGAGGCGCCTTCTTTGATGGTGATCAGGCGCGCTGCGGGCGTCATGATGTCGCGCACGGGTGCTTCCATGCGGGTCTCAAAGCGCAGATCGCGCCCAGTGACGATGCCCACCACGCGCTTGCCTTCCACCACGGGGAAGCCCGAGAAGCCGTGCAGCTCGCTCAGCGCTTTGACCTGGCGCACCGTGGTGTCCGGGCCGATGGTGATGGGGTCGCGCAACACGCCAGACTCATAGCGTTTGACGCGTGCCACCTCGGCAGCCTGCTGCTGCGGCGTGAGGTTTTTGTGCACGATGCCCATGCCACCTTCTTGAGCGATGGCAATCGCCAAGCGCGCTTCGGTGACCGTGTCCATGGCAGCAGACACCAGAGGGAGGTTCAGGCGGATGTCACGAGTCAGCTGTGTTGCAAGGCTGGTATCACGGGGCAGAACCTGTGAGAACGCAGGCACCAACAACACGTCGTCGAAAGTGAGCGCTTTTCCGAGTAGGCGCATGAGAAAGCTCCAGACGCAAAGGCGCATTATAGAGAAGGCACAGCGCTACACTCACCGCAAAGCGCTTGCCATCTGCTGCACGCGACCCCAAACACTGCAAACTCACATCCAGGCCAAACGCTATGTCGACCCTCTCTCGCGCCGCATTTGCCCTATTTACCGTTTGCATGCTGCTCCAGCACAGCCCCGCCGCGGCTCAGTGGAAGTGGCGTGATGCTCAAGGCCGCGTGCAGTACAGCGACCGTCCCCCACCGTCGGACGTACCGGACAAAGACATCCTCTCGCGCCCTGCGGCGGCCCTGGTTCGCCTCGTGCCGACCGATGGCAAGGGCAGTGAAGACGCCAAGACCAGCACCCCTGCGGCCTCTGAACCAGCAGGCAAGGAAGTCTCCAGCCGCCGCAAACTCGAGGCCATGGAAGCGGAAAAACAGCGCGAGGTCGAACGCAAAAACGCCGAAGCGCGGGCCGAGAACTGTCGCAGAGCGCAGTCTCAAATGCGCCTGTATGAGGATGGCACCCGTATCGTGCGCGCCAATGCCAAGGGTGAGCGCGAAGTCCTCAACGACGCCCAGCGCGACGAGGAAATCAAACGCACGCGCGCCATCATCGCCTCTGACTGCGGGCGCTGATGCTTCAGCGGCGAGGCCCGAGCGGTCGGTGGCGCGACACCAGGCGCGCACCAGCGGCTTTGTAGCGCAGGCGCCGCGCCTCTTTGGGGTCGGCCAGCAGCTTGCGGTAGATCTCCACCCGGTCACCCTCACACAGCGGCGTGTCTGCTGAGCGCACACGCCCCCACACCCCCACCGCCAAACCCTCAGGCAAGCCCTGGCTGAACCAAGGGCTTTGCGCCAGAGCCTGGGCCAAGGTGCTGCCCGCAGGCAGTTGCAAGCGGTGACGCAACACCTCGCGCGGCGCAGGGCTCCACAGCAGCTCGATGTTCAAAACTTCAACCGCCACTGCAGTGGCTTCTTCAGCGTGGGCCATAGACCTGCTCAGCGCGTTTCACAAAGCACTCCACCAGGGTGTTGGCGATGCGGTCAAAAACGGGCGACACCAGCGCCTCCAAGACCTTGCTGGAGAAGGCATAGCGCAGCTCGAACTCAATCTTGCAGGCCTGCGCTGCGCCCGCGCCGTCGCCTTGCTGCAGCGGCACAAAGCGCCACAAACCATCCAGCGTGGAAAAGGGGCCATCCACCAAACTCATGCGCAGTTGCTCAGCGGGCGTTTGCACATTGCGCGTGGTGAAGGACTGGCGCACGCCGCCATAGGCCATGCTCAGGCGCGCGGTCACGCCGTCTTCATGGCTTTGCAGCACCTCGGCGGCAGCGCACCAGGGCAGGAATTGGGGGTAGCGCGGTACATCGGTCACCAAGGCATACATCTCGGCGGGCGAATACCACAGCAATACAGTCTTGCGAACGTGCTTCATCGTGCTTCTTACAATCGTGCAATTGTATTGGGCGCATCCGCCCACTGAATGAGCCTATGTCCATTGCAGAAAATCGCCGCGCCCGCTTCGAGTACCACATCGAGGAGCAGTACGAAGCCGGCATCGTGCTCGAAGGCTGGGAGGTCAAAGCCATACGTGCTGGCCAAGTGCAGCTGCCCGATGGCTACGTGATGATCAAAGACGGCGAGCTCTTCCTCATTGGCTGCCGCATCAACCCGCTGCGCACTGCCTCCACACACGTCAACCCGCTGGCCGACCGCACGCGCAAGCTGCTGATGTCGCGCGCGGAAATCAGCCGCCTCATCGGCAAGGTGGAGCAGCGCGGCTTCACCCTGGTGCCGCTGGACCTGCACTACAAGGGCGGGCGCGTGAAAGCGCAAATTGCCCTGGCCAAAGGCAAGGCGCAGCACGACAAGCGCGAGACTGAAAAGCAACGCGATTGGGAACGCGAACGCGGCCGCCTCATGCGCCACAAAGTGCCCAGCAACAAAGACTGAGCGCTGGCTTCGGCGCCCCACCCTGGCCCATCTTTGGAGAGCTCATGACTCTGGACGACGCCCTGTACCCGCCCATCGAAACCCTGCAAAACGGCCGCATGAAGGTCGGTGCGCTGCACGACTTGTACTGGGAGACCTGCGGCAACCCGCAGGGCATTCCGGTGCTGTTTTTGCATGGTGGCCCGGGCGCGGGGCTGTCGCCCAACAGCCGGCGGTTTTTCGATCCGCAGAAGTACCACATCGTGCTGCTGGACCAGCGCGGTGCGGGGCGCTCGACGCCGCTGGGCGAGACACGCGAAAACACCACACAGCTGCTCATCGAGGACATCGAACAGCTGCGCGCGCGACTGGGGGTGGAGCGCTGGCTGGTGTTTGGCGGCTCCTGGGGCTCGACACTCTCGCTGGCCTACGCGCAGGCCCACCCTGAGCGCTGCCTGGGGCTGGTGCTGCGCGGCATCTGGCTGGTGAGCCAGGCCGAAATCAACTGGTGGCTGTACGGAATTCGGAATTTCTTCCCGCGCGAGTGGGAGGCCTTTGCGGGCCATTTGACCGAGCACGAGCGCCACGATTTGCTCGGCGCCTACAGCCGCCGCCTGGAGTCATCCGACCCTGAAATTTACCTGCCCGCAGCGCGCGCCTGGAGCCGCTACGAAGGCTCTTGCCTGCACCTGCTGCCCAACCCGCAAACAGCCGACGCCTTCACGCAAGACGCTGTGGCGCTGGGCGTGGGGCGCCTGGAAGCGCACTACTTCCGCCACGGCGCTTTCTTGCAGGAAGGCCAGCTGCTGCGGGACATGGCGCGCATTGCGCATTTGCCGGGCTTTATCGTGCACGGCCGCTATGACGTGATTTGCCCCGTGCGCTACGCCCATGCGGTGGCCGATGCCTGGCCCGGCGTGGATTTACGCATCATCGAAGACGCGGGGCACTCCTCTTACGAGCCGGGCATTGCCGCTGCGCTGGTGGACGCCACCAAGCGCTTCGCGCGCGACGGTCACTTCCAGCAGCGCTGAAGCGCCCGCGCAGGCTGCCCTCAGGCGGCGCGCAGCGCGTCCAGGCCAGCGGCCAGATCGGCGATCAAATCGTCGGTGTGCTCCAGGCCAATGCACAGGCGCACCAACACGCCCTCGTAGGCCGTACCCATCTCGCGCATGGCGCCCGCGCGGTAAGGCACAGCCAGGCTGAACGGGCCGCCCCAGCTCCAGCCGATGCGAAAGCGCTTCAGGCCGTCAACAAAGGCATCCACGCGCCGCGCCGGCAGGGCGGGATCGAACTCCAGCGTGAGCAAGCCCGCCGCACTGCGGCACAACGCCGCCCAGTGCTCATGGCCGGGCGAGCCCGGCAGCGCCGGGTGCAACACGCGGCGTATGGGCGCGCCCTGCTCCGCCGCCCAGTGGGCAATGCGCCGCGCTGAAGCGTCCTGCGCGGCGTAGCGCAGCGCCATGCTGGGCAGCGAGCGCAGGAGTGCTTCGGCATCGTTAGCACCCACGCCCAAACCCAGGCGGCTGTGCGTCCAGGCCAGCGTCTCGTACAGCGCTGGGTCGCGGCAGGCGATGGAGCCCATCAAGACATCACCGCCCCCGGATGGGTATTTGGTGAGCGCATGCACCGTCAGGTCCACGCCAAGACCCTGGCCCAGCTCGAAAGCATTGAAAGCCAGGCCCGCGCCCCAGGTATTGTCCAGCGCCACCTTGGCCTGCGGTGCGTGTTCGCGCACGCAGCGCACCAGCTCGGGCAGATCGGGGAATTCCAAAGTCACCGAACCCGGCGCTTCGGTCCACACCAGCTTGACCTCGGGCGAAAGCGCCTCGCGCAGCGACTGCGGCTGCATGGGGTCGTAGAGCCGGTAGGCAATGCCCCACTGCGCAAGCTCATGCTGCGCAAAGTCTTTGCTCGGACCGTAAACGTTGTCGGGCAGCAGCACCACATCGCCGCTGCGCAGCAAGGACATATTCACCACCGTCAGGGCGCTCAGGCCGCTGGGGGCCAGGATGACGTGGCGCGCGCCCTCCAGCGTGGCCAGCCGGGCTTCCAGCGTGAAGGTGGTGGGTGTGCCGTGCAGGCCGTAGGTGTAGGCGCTGCGGTCTACCCAGCGCCGCGAGCGCAGGTCGGCCACGGTGGGGAAAAACACCGTGGCGGCTTTGTGAACGCCCACAGCGGGGGATTCAAAGGTGTCGGGAGCGCGGTAGTCGTGGTGGATGAGCTGGGTGCGAATGTCTTCTTCTTGGCTCATACCGCCTCACCGATCAAGTCATGCCCTTGTGCGGACACGATGCGGGCGCGCACAAACTCACCCACACGCAGCTGCTTGCTGGCCTTGGTGGGCGGCAGCAAGCGCACGGTGCCATCAATCTCAGGCGCATCGGCGTAGCTGCGGCCCACGGCGCCCTTGCGGCCCAGCGCGGGTGCGGAGTCGATCAACACCTGCATGGTGGCGCCCACGCGCTGCTGCAGCTTGGCCACGGAGATGGCCTCAGCCACGGCCATAAAGCGTGCACGGCGCTCTTCGCGCAGCGCATCGGGCAGCGCGCCGGGCAGCTCGTTGGCGCTGGCCCCAGACACGGGCGAGTAGGCAAAGCAACCAGCGCGGTCGATTTGCGCTTCATGCATGAAGTCCAGCAAATACTGGAACTCGGCCTCGGTCTCGCCGGGGAAGCCCGCGATAAAGGTCGAGCGCACCACCAGCTGCGGACAGGCTGCGCGCCAGGCTTGGATGCGCTCCAGGTGCTTCTCGCCGCTGGCCGGGCGCTTCATGCGCTTGAGCACATCGGGGTGGGCGTGCTGCAGCGGGATGTCGAGGTAAGGCAGCACCAGACCGTCGGCCATCAGCGGCAGGATCTCGTCCACATGCGGGTAGGGGTAGACGTAGTGCAGGCGCACCCAGGCGCCGTAGGGCTTGGCCAGCTCGCCCAGCTTGGCCACCAAGTCGTACATGCGCGTCTTGACGGGCTTGCCTTCCCAGAAGCCGGTGCGGTACTTCACGTCCACGCCATAGGCGCTGGTGTCTTGGCTGACGATGAGCAGCTCTTTGACGCCGCTCTCAAACAGCGCGCGGGCTTCGCTGAGCACATCGCCAATGGGGCGCGAGACCAAGTCACCGCGCATGCTGGGGATGATGCAAAAACTGCAGCGGTGGTTGCAGCCTTCGCTGATCTTCAAATAGGCGTAGTGCTTGGGCGTGAGTTTGATGCCGGCCACGCCGCGCGCCTCGGGCACGAGGTCGATGAAAGGGTCGTGGGGCTTGGGCACATGCTGGTGCACAGCATCCATCACCTCCTGCGTGGCATGCGGGCCGGTAACGGCCAGCACGCTGGGGTGAACGTCGCGCACCAAGTTGCTGCCCTCGCCCGTGGCACCGCTCTTGGCGCCCAGGCAGCCGGTGACCACCACCTTGCCGTTTTCCGCCAGCGCTTCGCCGATGGTGTCCAGGCTTTCTTTGACCGCATCGTCGATGAAGCCGCAGGTGTTGACGATCACCAAATCCGCGCCCGCATAGGACTTGGACGTCTCATAACCCTCAGCGCGCAGCTGCGTGAGGATGAGTTCGCTGTCGGTGAGCGCCTTCGGGCAACCCAGGGACACGAAAGCAATCTTGGGGGCCGAGGCTGGCTGGGCTTGCGGCACGGCGGGCAAAACGGGGGTATCACTCATCCCGCGATTTTAAGAGGCCCACCGCGGCCAGCGCGCGCCGCGCCTTTATTTCTTGGCCGGAAATGCGTTCATGGCAGGGAACATTTGCCCGGCCTGCTGCAAGCGCTCTTGCATTTGCGTGAACAAGCTCTTGGACTGTTCCATGTAGTTGCCCATCAGGCCTTGCATGACCGGCGCTTGCGCGCTCATGAACTGCGTCCAAGCCTCGGGGCTGAAGGCCAGCCCTTTGCTTTGCTCGGTGAAGCGCTGCTGCAGGTCGGCAAAAGACTTCATGTTCTGCTCAAGATAAGCGCCCATCACGCCCTGCATGGCATGGCCGTAGAAGCGAATCACCTGCTCCAGCAAAGCCGTGCTGAACATGGGCACGCCGCCGGTTTCTTCTTCAAGAATGATTTGCAGCAGGATGGCGCGGGTCAAGTCCTCGTTGGTCTTGGCGTCGCGCACTTCAAAGCTGAGCCCTTGCAGCACCATGGCTTTGACATCGGCCAGCGTGATGTAGCTGCTGGTCTGGGTGTCGTAGAGGCGACGGTTGGGGTATTTTTTGAGCACGCGCGTTTGCGGTGCTGCATCGGGTGCGGCGGTGGTCTTGCCGCGACGAGCCGTCGCCATGTGCCTAGTCCTCCAGTGTTCTGGACTCATTCTAGGCGGGCACCTTGGCTTGCCGGTACGGTCAAACCCCCGTGCGGGTTAGACCCGCGTGAAAAAAACCGGCACCGGTGCGCAAACAGGCCACCGGTGCCAAACAAGCCCCCTTCAGCACGGGGGCTTGAGCACGACGAGCACAACAGGCAGTGCGGCCACCAGCGGCCGCCGCCAACGTCGTGGGATGGATCGCCCTATCTCCCAGCCTCACTCCCCCAGATAAGCCGAGCGCACCTTGGGGTCGGCCAGCAGTTGGCGGCCGGGGCCTTGCAGCGTGATGAGCCCGGACTCCATCACGTAGCCGCGGTCGGCCAGTTGCAGTGCACGGCTG
>NZ_JBIGHZ010000006.1:0-297660 GCF_043555845.1 Roseateles rivi
CAGCCGTGCACTGCAACTGGCCGACCGCGGCTACGTGATGGAGTCCGGGCTCATCACGCTGCAAGGCCCCGGCCGCCAACTGCTGGCCGACCCCAAGGTGCGCTCGGCTTATCTGGGGGAGTGAGGCGCTGCTGTACCGGCGCGAACGCGTCAGACACAGCTCAAGAAAAAAGCGGCCCGAGGGCCGCTTTTGTTTGGCAGGGAAGGATGTGCAAGAGGCCGGTGTGGCCGGGCCCCTTCACCGCCCTCAGGCTGCGGGCTTGACCAGCAGCGAGCGCGCCCAGGCATCGGCCTCGCGCGCAGGCGTGGCGCCGCTGGCGCGCACGCGCTCGAGCAGCTCGGCCACGCGGCCACGGATCAGACCCACTTCGGTCATGACGGCCTGCTCTTCGCCTTCGTTGCGGAATTCGCGGGCCACGCTGATGATGCCGCCAGCGTTGACCAGGTAGTCCGGCAGGTAGGTGATGCCGCGTGCGTGCAGCGCGTCGCCATCAGCAGCGGTGGCAAGCTGGTTGTTGGCAGCGCCAGCAATCAGGCGTGCTTTGAGCGAAGCAATGGATTGCTGGTTCAGCACCGCACCGAGTGCGCACGGTGCCAGCACGTCCACGTCGGCGGCCAGGATGTCGCTGGTGGCCACGGCCACGGCACCGAATTGTTCTTGCGCACGCTGCACTTTGGCGGCGTCCACGTCCGTCACCACCAGCTTGGCGCCAGCCTTGTGCAGGTATTCGGCCAGGTGCCAGCCCACAGCGCCCAGGCCTTGCAGGGCCACGCGCACGCCGTCCAGCGAGCTGCGGCCCAGCACGCGCTTGACACCTTCGTCGATGGAGACGAACACGCCGTAGGCTGTCTTGGGGCTGGGGTCGCCACCGAAGGCACCAGCGCGCGGAATGCCCGACACGTATTGCGTGTGTGCTTGCATGCCCAGCATGTCGGCGGTGGTGGTGCCCACGTCTTCAGCGGTGATGTAAGCGCCGTCGAGCGACTGCACAGCGCGGCCAAAAGCGGCGAACAGCGCGGGGCGGTCGAAGTGGCCAGCGGGCTTGATGATCACGGCCTTGCCGCCGCCAAAGGGCAGCTGGGCCAGTGCGTTCTTCAAGCTCATGCCTTGCGACAGACGCAGCGCATCGTTCAGTGCGGCCAGCTCGTTGTCATAGGTCCAGAAGCGGCAGCCACCAAAGGCTGGACCGCGCGCCGTGCTGTGCACAGCCAAAATGGCCTTGAGGCCCGTCTGAGGGTCGGCGGCCAGCAGCACGCGCTCGTGCGGTGCTTGGTCGGGCAGGCCAAACAAAGAGGTGGGGATGGACTCTGTGGAACCTGCAGAGAGGGCACGGACGAGGTCGGTCAAAGCGTTCATGGCGTCAGGCGAGGCAAATGCACTTGTGGTGCGAGGTAAGTTGGCGGGAATGCAGTCCCGCCGCCAAGGCGACGGCACTTTTGGAGCCGCCGGGGGTGTGAGTGTAATTTGTGGCGGCAACAGAAGGCGTTTCTGTTGACATCAGCCCATGCAAGCCTTGCATCGAAGGCCTGCTTGTTACAGCGAAGTTCAGGGGCCCAAAAAGCCCTCGCGCCGCAGCGTCACGACCAGCGTGTCGCGGTGGCCGGGCTGCGTGCTGTCCAGCGGTTGAATGGGGGTGGATTCGTGGATCACCCGCACATCGTCCAGCAGCAGCAGCGACCAGGGCTCAGACAGCGTGAAGCGCTGTCCATGCGGGCCCTCGGCCTCGAACACGCGGGACTCACCGCCCTTGATGTTGTGGCGCGCCAGCATGAACACGGCCACCAAGTCCACGCCGTCGCGGTGTGCACCCTCCGGCGTCGGGCGCCCGATGCCGTCCGTGGTGTCAATGCGGAACTGGTGGGCTTCCAAAAACCACGGTCCCCGGTGTGGGTGCAAATCGTTGGCCACTTGCGTCAAGCCCAGCAGCAAGCGCTGCCAAGTCGCCGAGTTCAAGAGCGCCGGGTGGACGGGCTCAAACCAGCGCTCGATGCCGCCGTGCAGCGCGTTGTAGTCCAGCGGCTGCCAGTGCGCGCGGTGCGGAGCCAGGGTCAGGCTGGGTGAGTCGCCCAGCTGCGCGACCAGGCTGGCATGGCGCCGAAAACGGTAGCGGCCGCCGTCGCGCAAGTAGGCGTCGGCGGGCAGATCGCTCCAAAACGGCTGCAGGGCTTGCAGCTGAGCCAGAGGCAGGCCGAAGTGTTCCGCCACGCTGGCCGGGGCCAGCACGGTGTGGCCCAGCTCACGCAGCTGAGAAGCGAACGCATCAACAGCAGCGTAGGGTGGAGCAAAGCGCAGCGTGGGCATGGGTGGGGTCGATCAGCTGGAGGCTTTGTCGGCCTCGGAGGTGAAGGCGTCGGCGTAGAAGGCCTCGGCAGGCAGGCCGCAGCGTGCGCTGAAATCGCGCCGCGCCGAGCTCACCACAATGGGCGCGCCGCAGGCGTAGACCTCATGAGCGCTGAGGTCCGCGAGGTCTGCCATCACCGCCTCGTGCACAAAGCCCATGCGGCCGGTCCAGGCCTCTTCGGGCTTGGGCTCGGACAAGACCGGCACATAGCGAAGCCAAGGCAGGCGCTGCGCGGCGGCTTCGGCCCATTCGTGCAGGTAGAGGTCTGCGCGGCTGCGGCAGCCCCAGTACAACACGGCGGGGCGGTGGGACTCGAGCTGCTCGAGCTGCTCAATCAGCGCCTTGATGGGCGCAAAGCCCGTGCCCGAGGCCAGCAGCACGATGGGCTTGTCGCTGTCTTGGTTCAGTCGGAAGCTGCCAAACGGCCCTTCCATGCGCAGGATGTCTTTTTCCTTGAGGGCACCAAACACGTGGTCGGTGAACTTGCCCCCGGGCATGTGGCGGATGTGCAGCTCAATGGCCGCAGGCGTGCCCAGCAGGTGCGGGGCATTGGCCATGGAGTAGCAGCGCCGTGCACCGTCGCGCAGGATGAATTCCACGTACTGGCCCGCGTAGTACTGGAAGTTTTGCGTGGCCGGAAGTTGCAGCTTGACGATGGCCACATCGCTGCTGGGGCGATCGAGGCTCAGTACGCGGCTGGGCAGCTTGAGCACCGGGAATTCGCCCGCGCCCGTGACGCCGCGTGCTTCCAGCACCACGTCTGTCTTGGGTGTGGCGCGGCAGGTCAGGATCAGGCCCTGCGCGCGCTCGTCTTCGCTGAGCGCTTTGCTCTGGTGCTCGCCCAGCTCCACCTCGCCCTCCACCAGCTTGCATTTGCAAGAGCCGCAGGCGCCGTCTTTGCAGCCGTAGGGCAGACCGACGCCTTCGCGTATGGCCGCAAGCAAAAGTGTTTCGTCGGGCTGCACGCTGTACTGGCGTGCGCTGGGCTGGACTGTGACCTGAAAACTCATGGTGGGGCGGGAAGGGGGTGAAACACGCGGCGCGTCCGACACCACCGTGAGAAACGATGGCCGCTGACGCGCCGTACACTGAGCCCGAATTGTGCCCCAAGCCCCTTGGCTGCCGAGCTGTATGCGCCCCAAACCCCCAAACTCCCATCGCCGTTGTGAACCGTCTGGGGCCCAGGCCGAGCTGCTGATCGTGGGCTGCGGCGATGTGGGCCAGCGTGTGCTGGACTTGCTGCCCGCACGTTGGCGTGTGCGGGTGCTCAGCCGCTCAGCCAGGACTGATTTGCAACGCGAAGGTCTTGTGGTGTGCCGTGGCGATCTGGACCAACCCGAGAGCCTCAAGCGCCTGGCTGGCTTGGCGCGGCGCGTGCTGCATCTGGCGCCACCGCCCTCGCAAGGGCAGCACGACACCCGCACCCGCGCGCTGCTGCAGACGTTGTCGCGTGCACAGCGGCCTGTGCAGCTGGTGTATGTCAGCACCACGGGTGTGTATGGCCATGCCCATGGTGCGCTGCTGGATGAGACGGCAGCGCCAGCGCCCACCACGGCGCGGGCGCTGCGGCGTGTGGACGCCGAGCAGCAAGTGCGGGAGTGGGGGCGCCGCCACGGTGTGTGCGTGAGCGTGCTGCGCCTGCCCGGCATCTACGCCTGGGACCGCGAGGGCGGCCACCCGCGCGAGCGCCTGCTGCGCGGCACGCCGGTGCTGTGCGAGGCCGATGACGTCTACACCAACCACATCCATGCCGACGACGCCGCCCGCGCCTGCGCGCGCGCACTCTGGCATGGCGCTCCACAGCGCGCCTACAACGTCTGCGACGACACGCGCTTGAAGATGGGGGACTACTTCGATCTGGCCGCAGACCTCTGCCAACTGCCCCGGCCACCGCGCATCAGCCGCAGCCAAGCGCAAGAGACGCTCGGAGCCATGCAGCTGAGCTTTATGAGTGAGTCGCGCTGCCTCAGCAACACGCGGCTGAAAGAGGAGCTGCGCCTGCGCTTGCGCTACCCCACGGTGGCGCAAGGCTTGCTGCCTCCGCAGGGCTGAGGTCGCGCTACTTCAGCGGCGGCGGCTGTGGCGCCAGTGCTGAATCAGCAGCCAAGCGCCCAGCATGCCGCCCAAATGGGCAAAGTGCGCAATACCGCTGCGCCCGGTGATGCCCATGAGCAGCTCCAAGCCACCGAACAAGGCCACGAAGTACTTGGCCTTCATGGGGATGGGCGGGAAGAGCGGCATGATGATGCGGTCTGGGAACACCATGGCAAAGGCCAGCAGCAGACCAAACAATGCGCCCGAGGCCCCCACCGTCGGCGCCAGCGAGCCCACCAGCACCGTGAACACCAGCTGCGCACCCGCAGCGGCCAGCGCTCCAGCGGCCAGCAGCTGCAGGTAGCGACGCGGCCCCCACAGCCGCTCCAGCTCCGAGCCAAACATCCACAGCCCGAGCATGTTGAAGAAGAGGTGCATGACGTCGCCGTGCAAGAAGGCGTAGGTCACAGGCTGCCAAGGCATGAACTGGCCGCTGGCTATGGGCCACAGTGCAAACAGAGACTCAAAGCCCGGTGGCAGCAGGTAGAAGGCGCAGAACAGGCCGACGCAGGCCAGCATATAGGCCCGGGTAACGGTTGGAATCGGTGGCATGGGTGCGGCGTGGAAAGGTGGCGCCACCACATGCGGCGCCTAAGCTGGCAAGTGTAGGGGCTCATCGAGCCCCTCACGTCTGCCGCGCGCAAGTGCTGGCACGCCGCCTGTTTGCCGGCTTGCGCCACAGGCCGGGGTGAACGATTCAGGCCTGAATCACAGCGCTCCCTGGCTTTTCAAGCTGCGACCGATGTCTTGAATGCGGCGGCGGCCTGCCAGCAAAGAGGCCTCGTTGGTGTGCACAGAGCTGGGGCCCAACACCAGCGGGTGCATGTGTTTTCGCGCAGAACCCAACAGCACGCGAGCCCCTTGAGGACCAGCCCGGCATGTGAGCCCTGCACCTGCGCCAAAGGTCAGCAGCTGCAGGGCTTCGGCCTGCTCATTCACGAGCAAACACCCCTCAAAAGGGAAGGCCCAGCACACCTCGTGTTGCGCGGGCACGGCCCAATGCCATGTGGCGTGGGCTTCCAGTGTGAGCACCAGGTAGTGCATGTCATGGTGGGGCTCAATGGCACTGCCCACGGTCTGCCCTTGAACGTCCCGCTGGCCCAGCAGCACACGCAGCTCGCCCCCCGGAAACTTTGCGGCTTGCACCTCTTGCGGCGGCACATATTGGCCGAAAGACTCACCATCTTCCACGCCGGGAGGCATGGCCACCCAGAGCTGAAAGCCCGTGGCCTGCCCCTCGGTGTCGAAGCTGCCTTGATGCCAGGCACCACCACCGGCGTTCATCCACTCCAGCCCTCCTGCTTTGAGCACGCCGTTTTGCCCCGTGGTGTCTTGATAACGCACATCGCAGCCGGGCTGCCAGGTCAGGGTGGCAATGCCCGAATGCGGGTGCATGCCAAAGCCGAAGCCCCGCTGCACCGGCGCGTTGAAGAAGTCCAGGAAGACAAAGGGCTTGAGGGCGTCACCCAAGGCAGAGGGGTCGATGAGCCGCGTGATGGGGCCGTGCTGGCTTCCGTCATGGCGGCCGGTGATGGGTTTTTCTTGTGGCATGGTGTTCGATCAAGGGTTGGATGTGGACGCTGGCTTTTTGCAATCACTCAGCATGACGGTGATCATGGGCGTGACCGTCATGAGCTCGATGCCGGCAATTTCCAGGAGGTCGCGGCTGTTCTACGTTGCAGTCTTGGTGCGGGCAGCGGAGATGTCGAGCAAGACCACGAGTCAGGAACTGGCGTCGTTCTATCGGCATCCGGGAGTCCTTCTGAGCCATCGATGGGGTCAGCATATTTCTTAAGGAAAATTAGATAAATCGACAAAATTGGATTCACTATTTCATTTGTGCATCAATCGATATGCGCCCATTGCTCAACGACATCGCGCTGTTCGTCGAAGTGGTGACGGCGGGCAATTTCACCCAGGCTGCTGAGCGGCTGAAGATGCCCGCTTCAACGCTGTCGCGCCGCATTGCTGCGCTGGAGTCGCACATCGGCTTCAAGCTGCTCAACCGCACCACGCGGCGGGTGGAGCCCACGGCGGAGGGCTTGACCTACTTCCAGCGCTGCCAAAGCTTGGTGGAAGAGGCCCATCTGGCGCATGAGGAGATTGCCAGCCACCGCAGCACGGTCACGGGCACTTTGCGCGTGGCCAGCACGGGGGACTTTGCCAATCTTTACCTGGCGGCTTGTTTGGGGCGCTACTTGCAGGCCTACCCGCGGGTGAGCGTGGCGCTGTCGCTGAGCTCAAGGGTTGAGGATTTGTTGGCCCATCAGCTGGACCTGGCCATCAGGCTGGGGCCCTTGAGTGACTCGGCGTTGATTGCCCACCCGCTGGGGGTGTTTCAACCGGGGCTCTATGCCAGCCCGCAGCTTCTGCAGGAGCGCGCGCCATTGCATGAGCCGAGGGATCTGGCGCAATGGCCATGCATTCGGCTCAGCGAAAGCGAAGCTGCCTCGACTTGGAAGTTCGCTCAGGCTGGCGGCTCACCAGGGCGTGAGCAGACAGTGCGGGTCAGTGGCCGCCTGGTTGCGGGAGGGCCGCAACTGGCCACGCAGCTCACCGCACAAGGAATGGGGGTCGGGCTGCTGGATCAGCGCCTGGCACAGCCCTTGGTGGCAGGCGGGCAGCTGGTGCCGTTGCTGGCTGGGTGGCGAGCCGCCGCCGTGCCTGTGCATGCCATCACGCTCTCACGTTTGATGCCTGCACGGGTGCGGCAGTTCATTGATTTGCTCAAGCAAGAGCTCAACGAGCGACCCGATGCCTGAGGGTGGCATCGGGTGGGGTGGCACCTGTGTTTGTCAGGTGCGGTTGGAGGAGTCGAGGTCGCGCTTTTTGATGCGCACTGGCGCGCGTGGCGTGGCGGCTGGAGCGTCTTGGGCGACGGCATCGGCAGCTTCAGCGGTTTTGGCGCTGGTGGCTTCGGTCTCGGCAGGCTCTGCGCTGATGACGCGGGTGTAGGGCTTGAGCACTTGCACCAGCTGCCCGTAAATCTTGGGGCTGCCGGCCACCAGCTCGCGCTGGTGCAGGAAGTCGGCCTCGCCGGTGAAGTTGCCCACCAGGCCACCGGCCTCGGTGATGATGAGCGAACCTGCGGCCACATCCCAGGGGTTGAGACCGGTTTCGAAGAAGGCGTCGTAATACCCGGCCGCCACATAGCAAAGGTCGAGGGCTGCAGCGCCAGGGCGGCGCAGACCAGCGCACTGCTGCATGACTTCCTCGAACATCTTCATGTAGCGCTTGAAGTTGTCGCCACGGCGGAAGGGGAAGCCTGTGCCGATGAGTGCGTCACTCATGCGCGTGCGGCGCGAGACGCGCAGGCGGCGGTCATTGAGGTAAGCGCCGCGGCCACGCGTGGCATAGAACAGGTCGTTGCGGCAAGGGTCGTAGACCACGGCTTGCTGCACCACGCCGCGGTGCGCCAGCGCGATGGACACGGCATAAACCGGGAAGCCGTGGATGAAGTTGGTGGTGCCGTCCAGCGGGTCGATGATCCACTGGAATTCAGACGTTTGGTTGCCGTGGGTGCGGCCAGACTCTTCAGCCAGGATGCTGTGGTCGGGATAGGCGGCCAGCAGGGTGCTGATGATGGCCTCTTCCGCTGCGTGGTCCACCTCGGTCACAAAGTCATTGGGCGATTTGCTGTTGATCTTGAGTACATCCAGATCCAGCGAGGCCCGGTTGATGATGGAGCCAGCAGTGCGCGCCGCCTTGATGGCGACATTGAGCATAGGGTGAAGAGCAGCTTGTTGCGACATGCTGAGGGCGCTTTCGTGTGAGAGGGGACTGGCAGGGGAAAAGAGCAGATTCTCCGCGCCGTGGACCCCAAAGATGCGCAAGGCGCACCGGGTGCAGGCGGGATAATCCACGATTGTGACACAACACCGAGTTTTCCCCTATGCCTGACCAGAATCCGCCAGCCACTGTGAAGCCAGGTTCGGCGCAGCACACCCGCTTCGTGCTGATCGACACCAGCCACCCCGGCAATGTGGGTGCAGCGGCGCGGGCCATGAAGGTCATGGGCTTTGCAGATTTGGTGTTGGTGCGCCCGCGCTTTGCCGATGTGCTGTCGCAAGAAGAAACCGTGGCCATGGCCAGCGGCGCGGCGGACGTTTTGGTGCGTGCGCGTGTGGTGCAGAGCCTTGAAGAGGCGCTTGATGGCGTCGACTTCGTCTGTGCCACGGCCATGACGCCGCGCGACTTCGGCCCGCCGGTGCATGCGCCGCGAGCCTTGTTCACGGAGCTGGCGGCTCAAGAGCGTCGCGTCGCGCTGGTGTTTGGGTCTGAGCGCTATGGCATGAGCAACGAAGACGTCTACAAATGCCATGCCGTACTTTCTATTCCCACGGACCCTGGCTACGGCTCGCTGAACCTGGCCCAGGCCGTGCAGCTGCTGGCCTATGAATGGCGCCAGGCGCTGGGTGGCTACGCCGTGCAGGGCCGCACCAAACCGGCAGAGCTGGCCGACGCCAAAGCCGTGCAAGGCCTGCTCTCGCACCTGGAGCAGGCGCTGGTGCATATCGGCTATCTGGACCCACAAGCGCCCAAGAAGCTGCTGCCTCGCTTGAACCAGCTCTTCAATCGCGCCGCACTCACGGCCGAAGAAGTTCACATCCTGCGAGGCATGGCCGGCGCCATGCAGCGCTGCCAGCGGCAGGAGCCCGCGGCATCTGAGCCCAAAAATCCACCACCACAGCGCTGAAGCCCTGTGGTGCGCCCTTAGAGACCGCAGGCAGTGCCGCTACACTGTGCGGCCCTGTTTGCCAGCCACGGCACCCTGTCGTGCCTCATCCTGCCCGCCATGTTCCAGCGCCTGCGAGAAGACATAGCCTGCATCCTGGAGCGAGACCCAGCGGCACGTTCGCGCTGGGAGGTGCTCACCTGCTACCCAGGGCTGCATGCCCTGGTCTTGCATCGCGCGGCCCACGCATGTTGGCGCCGAGGCTGGCGCTGGCTGGGGCGTTTCATCTCGCACATCGCTAGGTTTCTCACCGGTATTGAAATCCACCCCGGCGCCACCATCGGCCGCCGCGTGTTCATCGACCACGGCATGGGCGTGGTGATTGGGGAGATGGCCGAGATCGGCGACGACTGCACCATCTATCAAGGCGTGACGCTGGGCGGCACGTCCTTGGTCAAGGGCGCCAAGCGCCATCCCACGCTGGAGGCCGGTGTCATCGTCGGTGCCAATGCCTGTGTGCTGGGCGGCTTCACGGTGGGGGCAGGGGCTCGTGTGGGCTCTAACGCCGTGGTGACCAAGGCGGTGCCCGCAGGGGCCACGGCCGTTGGCAACCCGGCACGCATCATCGAAGTGCAGGCCGACGCTGAACGCGAGGCCGCGGCTGCACGCATGGGCTTTTCAGCCTATGGCGTGACGCAGGGTGACGACCCCGTGGCGCAGGCCATGAAGGGCTTGATCGACAGCGCTGCGGGCCATGAGCACCAAATCGCCCTGCTGTGGCAGGCGGTCAGCACGCTGTCGCAGGGGCAGCGCCAAGACTGTGTGCCAGAAGGCGCGCAACAGGCCGAGTGCTTTGATGCCGCAGGGCTGTCGCGCCTGGTTAAGTAAGCGCGTTACTCAGGCCGGATCGGGCGCTGCGCGGTTTTGGGCCGGAAGGCCTTGATCACGCTGGCGCGCGTTTCCATGTACGGGCCGCCGATCAAATCCACGCAATAAGGCACGGCGGCAAAAATACCGCTGGCTTGTGGGTGGCCGCCCAGGGTTTCTGCAATGGCTTTGGGCTGGCCGGGCAGATTGATGATCAAAGCGCGCCCGCGAATCACCGCTGTTTGCCGCGACAAGATGGCCGTGGGCACGAAGTGCAGCGAAATTTGGCGCATCTGTTCGCCAAAGCCGGGCAGCTCACGGTCGGCCACGTCGAGGGTGGCCTCGGGCGTGACGTCGCGCGGTGCCGGGCCGGTGCCGCCGGTGGTCAGGACCACATCGCAGCGCGCTTGGTCCACCAAGTCGCGCAAGGTGCTGGCAATCAGCTCGCGCTCGTCGGGAATCAGGCGGCACTCGAATTCGATGGGGTTGTGCAGAGCTTTGCACAGCCAGTCGCGCAGGGCGGGCAGGCCCTGGTCTTCGTACACGCCGCTGCTGGCGCGGTCGCTGATCGAGACCACACCGATGCGCAGGGCCTCGGGTGGGGGCAGGGCGGCGGAGGGCTCACTCATCGTCGTCATCGGTGCTGACTTCGTCCTGCAGCGCTGCGTCACCGCCACGAGTCGCATTGAGCGTGGCTTTGATGAACTGGAACAGTTCGCGCCAAGAGCGGCCGTTGCGCTGGCTGACCTCGGCGGCGCGGTCTTTGCGCGCGGCGCGAATCAAGCTGCGCAGGTGTTGCATGTCCACGCCGGGGTGGGCGCTCAAGAACTGCTGCAGCGCATCGTCGGCGGCCACCAGGCGCTCGCGCCAGATCTCGGCTTCGTGCAGCAGCACGCTGTCGAGCGCGCGCCCGAGTTTGAATTCCGCCACGGCTTGGCGAACGGGCTCGGCGTCGATATTGCGCATGAGCTTGCCAATGAGCTGCATCTGGCGGCGTTGCGCGCCGCGCGTATTCCTCAGCTTGCGCGCCATCTTGATGGCGTCCAGCAGCGAATCGGGCAGTTGCAGCGCGTTGAGCCGGCTGTCGGGCAAGTCGAGCAGTTCCACCCCCAGCTCTTGCAGCGCGTTCATGTCGCGCTTGAGCTGGCTCTTGCTGGGGCGGTCGTCGTCGAAGTCGAAGGTGTCGTGGTCTGCTTGCATGGGCGTCGGGTTGGGGCTGAGTACTACGCCAGCCCAGAGGGGCCCGTATGATAGTCCCCCGTCTGTATCTGTGGCAGCTCCGCGCTGCGCATTGCAAAAACATCATGAGCCAAGAACCCCAAGGATTCGCCTACTCCCCGCAGCAGTTTCGCGAGCTGATTGAGGAGGTCTTGGCCGAGGCCAAACGGCTCGGTGCCAGCGATGCGGGAGCAGAGGTCTCTGAGGGCAGTGGCCTGTCGGTTTCGGTGCGCCGCGGGCGTTTGGAAAACGTGGAGCGCAACCGCGACAAGTCCCTGGGCATCTCCGTCTACCTGGGACAGCGCCGCGGCAACGCCAGCACCTCAGATTTTTCCAAACAGGCCTTGGTGGACACGGTGCGCGCGGCCTACGACATCGCTCGCTTCACAGCAGAGGATGAGTTCGCGGGCCTGCCCGATGCCGACTTGCTGGCGCGCGACGACACGCCGCTGCCGCAGTTGGATCTCTATCACCACTGGGCGGTCGACCCCGAACAGGCTGCCGCTCTGGCGCTGCGTTGCGAGCAGGCGGCTTTTGACACCGATGCCCGCATCACCAACTCTGAAGGCGCGGGCGTGTCTGCCCAACAGTCACACTTTTTTGCGGGCAACTCGCGCGGTTTTCGTGGCGGCTACGCCAGCTCGCGCCACAGCATTTCCGTCGCACCCATTGCCGGGCGCGGTGCGGCGATGGAGCGCGACTCCTGGTACAGCTCCATGCGCGACCCCGCTGACGTGGCCAGCCCCGAATCGGTTGGTCGCTACGCCGCAGAGCGCGCCTTGGCCCGCCTGAAAGCGCGCAAAGTCAAAACCGCCACCGTGCCGGTGCTGTTTGAAGCGCCGGTTGCGGCCGGCCTGTTGGGGGCGCTGGTGCAAGCGACCTCTGGCGGTGCGCTCTACCGGCGCGCCACCTTCTTGCTCGACAGCCTGGGCAAGCCCGTGTTGCCCACGCATGTGGATGTTTTGGAAGATCCGCACATTCCCAAAGCCAAAGGCTCGACGCCTTTTGACGATGAGGGCGTGCTGACCCAGCCTAGAACCTTGGTAGATGCCGGGGTGTTGCAGGGCTACTTCCTGACCAGCTATTCAGCGCGCAAGCTGGGCATGAAAACCACCGGCCATAGCGGCGGCTCACACAACTTGTTCATGCGCAGCCGCGCGACAGCCCCCGGCGATGATTTGTCCACCATGCTGCGCCGTCTGGGTACTGGTCTGTTCGTGACGGAGCTGATGGGGCAGGGCGTGAACTACGTGACGGGCGACTATTCACGTGGTGCCAGTGGCTATTGGGTTGAGAACGGGCAAATTGTCCATCCGGTGCATGAAATTACCATTGCGGGTAATTTGATGGATATGTTCAAGAACATCGTTGGTATTGGTGCGGATATGTACAACCTGGGTGGGAAAAATGTGGGCTCCGTTCTGGTTTCTGAAATGAAGCTGGCTGGTGCCTGATTTATCGCCTGTCTTCATGGATTTTGGCTCTGAAGCGGCCTTGCGACGCTCTGTCTGTCAATTTTGTGTCAGGAAATGATGGCAGGGCGATTTCATTGGCGTCATCCTGGTGGCTTTTGGGCGGTGGCTCCTGCTACGCTGTTGCAGTTGATGATGGTCGCTAGGGTAGATACGTAATGGCGCAGTTTTCATGCCGCCTACACTCGGGGAGTCATATACCCCGATTTCACAGGAGACAGGCATGAAACGTCGTTCCTTCGTTACGCAGGCAGGCTTGGCTGGCGTCCTTGCCAGTGGCGTGGCGCCCGCTGTGGTTCACGCCCAGGCTAACTTGCGCTGGCGTTTGGCATCGAGCTTTCCCAAGTCGCTGGACACGATTTTTGGTGCGGCCGATGTGTTCACCAAAAAAGTCGCGGAAATGTCAGGCGGAAAATTCCAGATTTCCGTCCATGCGGGCGGCGAACTGATGCCTCCTTTTGGGGTTGTTGACGGTGTTCAAAATGGCACCGTCGAAATGGCTCACACAGCTCCATATTACTTTTTCGGCAAAGATGAGACCTTTGCTTTGGGTTGTGCAATCCCCTTTGGTTTGAATAGCCGACAAATGACGGCCTGGATGTATGAGGGGAATGGTCTGAAGTTGATGCGGGATTTCTACAGAAACTTCGGCATCATTTCTTTCCCGGGTGGTAATACCGGCGCGCAGATGGGTGGTTGGTATCGCAAGGAGATCAAGAGCCTTGCGGATATCAAAGGCATGAAAATGCGCATTGGCGGGTTTGCTGGCCGGGTTCTTGAGCGCATGGGTGGCGTGCCGCAAAATATTCCTGGCGGCGAGATTTACCAAGCCCTGGAAAAAGGCACGATCGACGCGGCGGAATGGGTGGGCCCTTACGACGATCAAAAGCTAGGCTTCAACAAGGTGGCCCCCTTTTACGTCTACCCTGCCTGGTGGGAAGGCGGCCCGCAACTGGACTTTTTCATCAACACCAAGGCCTTTGAGGCGCTGACGCCGGAGTACAAGGCTATTGTTGAGGCCGCTGCCGCTATTGCGCACACCGACATGCAGGCCAAGTACGACGCCAAAAATCCTGCTGCACTGCGCCAGTTGGTGGGCAGCGGGACCAAGCTTGTGCGCATGCCCAAAGACGTCATGGCGACGGCCTTCAAGGAGGCCATGGCGCTTTACAGCGAGTTGTCCAGCAAGAACCCGAACTGGAAGAAGGTCTACGAGGACTACGCTACCTTCCGTCGAGACCAGAACCTGTGGTCTCGCTTTGCAGAGAAGAGCTTCGATGACTTCATGCAGTCGCAAAAGCTCTAAAGAGGCGGCTTAGAAGCAAAACACCCCGGCAACCTCTCGGTCGCCGGGGTGTTTGTTTATGGGGTTCGCTGTGTTATTCGCGTTCGCCGCCGAAGATGCCCAGAATGGCCAGCAGGCTCTGGAACACGTTGTAGATGTCCAGGTAGATGGCCAAGGCGGCGCTGACATAGTTCGTTTCACCGCCGTCGATGACGCGCTTGACGTCATACAGCATGAAGGCAGAGAAGATGCCCAGCGACAGCACCAGCAGCGTCAGCATCAGCGCGGAGGACTGCAGGAAGATGTTCACCAGGCCGGCCACCAGCAGGATGATGACGCCCACGAACAAGAACTTGCCCATGCTGGAGAGGTCGCGCTTGATCACTGTGGCCAAGCTGGCCATGGCGAAGAAGATGGCTGCCGTGCCTCCAAAGGCGGTCATGATCAAGGACGCGCCGTTCTTGAAGCCGAGGATTTGCGCCAGCATGCGCGACAGCATCAGCCCCATGAAGAAGGTGAAGCCCAGCAGGGCGTAAACACCGATCGAGGAGTTCTTGTTGCGCTCAATGACGTACATCAGGCCAAAGGCGCCAGCAAAGAAGATCAGCGTGCTGGCCAGCATGCCCATTTTGGCCATGATGCCTGTGCTCACGCCCACCCATGCGCCAAGAACCGTGGGCACCAGAGACACGGCCAGCAGCCAGTAGGTGTTGCGCAACACGCGGTTGCGGTCGACGGCAACCGCGCTGCCATAGGCGTCGCCGTAGGGGGTTGGAAAACCTTGGTTCATACGTCCTCCAGTAGGTTGCTAGTGAGGTGGGATTGTGAGGCCATTTGCGCGCAGTGGACTCTGCGCCCATCGGCGGGGATCCAGAGCGAAGAATGGGCTTTTGTCCGGTGCGATCTTGGCTGCTATCTTGACGTTCAGCAAGGCGCGCTGATCTTAGTAATTGTTCGAAAATACCATCGTATAAATATTCTTCGCCTACGGTTTTTATCACACATGTCGATCTGCGTGGTGTTTCTTTCCGGGTGGTGGGGCTGGGGATGCTCTGGTGGCCCACGCTGTTACAGGATTGTGTGCGACCGAGGGTTTGGCCTAGTGCGTCCGAGGTATACTCGACAGGTTTATCTGCAACCTGCCGCTACAGCGAAACTCCAAGCCGTTTCCTACTTTCCAAGTTGGCGACTTCTGTTGACCCGTCACCCGCGTGAAGCTGGGGTGATGAGGAGGCGAAGGAGTGACGTCTGGGCGCGCAATTCACCGGAGTTCCCCCGTGCTGCCCGATCTGCTCTCCCCCCTTCCTGCGGTACTCGCATTGGCAGACGGCACGGTCTTCAAGGGTGCCTCGATCGGCGCAGCCGGTCACACGGTTGGTGAGGTGGTGTTCAACACCTCGCTGACCGGCTATCAAGAAATCCTCACTGACCCCAGCTACTGCCGGCAGATCGTGACGCTCACGTATCCGCACATCGGCAACTACGGTGTCAACGAGGAGGACGTCGAGGCCTCACGAGTCCATGCCGCTGGTTTGATCATCAAGGAACCCCCGGTTCTTGATTCCAACTTCCGCAAATCCCGCACGCTCACGCAATACCTTCGAGACGAAGGCACGGTGGCCATTGCGGGCATCGACACGCGTCGCCTGACGCGTGTGCTGCGCCAGACCGGCGCACAAAACGGCTGCATCTTGGCGCTGGAGGCTGGTGAGATCATCACCGAGGCTCACGTCCAGCGCGCCATTGCCTTGGCCCAGGCCGCGCCGAATATGGCAGGCCAGGACTTGGCGCAGGTGGTCAGCCGCCAACAGACAGAGGTTTGGACGCAAACCGAGTGGCAGTTGGGTCGCGGCTACAGCGTGCAAAGCCAGCCCAAATTCCACGTGGTGGCCTACGACTTTGGCGTCAAAGCCAACATCCTGCGCATGCTGGCCTCGCGCGGCTGCAAGGTCACGGTGGTGCCCGCCAAAACGCCTGCCAGCGAGGTCTTCGGCCTTGAGCCGGACGGCGTGTTCCTCTCCAACGGCCCTGGCGACCCAGCGCCTTGCGACTACGCCATTGCTGCCACGGCCCAGATCATCGAAGCAGGCATCCCGACTTTTGGTATTTGCCTGGGGCATCAAATCATGGCCCTGGCCAGTGGTGCCAAGACCTTCAAGATGAAGTTTGGCCACCACGGGGCCAACCACCCGGTGAAAGATTTGGACAGTGGTCGCGTGTCCATCACCAGCCAGAACCACGGTTTTGCGGTGAATGCTGAGACCTTGCCGGCGAACTTGCGTGCCACGCACGTGAGCCTGTTCGACGGCACGCTTCAGGGCTTGGCGCGGACCGACAAGCCCGCGTTTTGTTTCCAAGGACACCCCGAAGCCAGCCCCGGCCCGCACGACATCGGTTACTTGTTCGATCGTTTTATCGGCCTGATGGCCAAGGCCTGAGTGCTGAGCGGCGCAGCACCGCTGCGCCCGGACACCTGCTGGCGGAGTCACAACATGCCCAAACGTACAGATATTCAGAGCATTCTCATCATCGGCGCAGGCCCCATCATCATTGGTCAGGCCTGCGAATTCGACTACTCCGGCGCCCAGGCCTGCAAGGCTTTGCGCGAGGAGGGCTACCGCGTCATCTTGGTCAACAGCAACCCTGCGACCATCATGACCGACCCGGACACGGCGGACGTGACCTATATCGAGCCCATCACCTGGCAGGTGGTGGAGAAGATCATTGCCAAGGAGCGCCCCAACGCCATCTTGCCCACCATGGGTGGGCAGACGGCGCTCAATTGCGCGCTGGACTTGCACAAGCACGGCGTGCTGGCCAAGTACGGCGTGGAGATGATTGGCGCCAACGAAAAGGCCATCGAAAAGGCCGAAGATCGCCAGAAGTTCAAGGACGCGATGACCAAGATTGGCCTGGAATCGGCCAAGTCCGGCATTGCCCACAGCCTGGAAGAGGCCTGGGCGGTGCAAAAGCGTATCCACGCCGAAATCGGGGGCAGCGGCTTCCCCATGGTCATTCGCCCGAGCTTCACGCTGGGCGGCACAGGCGGCGGCATTGCCTACAACCCCGAAGAGTTTGAAGAGATCTGCAAGCGGGGTCTGGACTTGTCGCCGACCAACGAGCTGCTGATCGAAGAGTCGCTGGTGGGTTGGAAAGAGTACGAGATGGAAGTCGTGCGCGACCGCGCTGACAACTGCATCATCGTGTGCTCCATTGAGAACCTCGACCCCATGGGCATTCACACCGGTGACTCCATCACCGTGGCGCCCGCGCAGACGCTCACCGACAAGGAATACCAGCTGCTGCGCAATGCCTCCATCGCCATCTTGCGCGAAATTGGCGTGGACACCGGCGGCTCCAACGTGCAGTTCTCCATCAACCCGGCCAACGGCCGCATGACGGTGATCGAGATGAACCCGCGTGTGAGCCGCAGCTCGGCGTTGGCCTCCAAGGCCACGGGCTTCCCCATCGCCAAGGTGGCCGCCAAGCTGGCGGTGGGCTACACGCTCGATGAGCTCAAGAACGACATCACCGGCGGTGCTACGCCAGCCTCGTTTGAGCCGTCCATCGACTACGTGGTGACCAAGATCCCGCGTTTTGCCTTCGAAAAATTCCCCATGGCCGATTCGCGTCTGACCACGCAGATGAAGTCGGTGGGCGAGGTGATGGCCATGGGCCGCACCTTCCAGGAATCCTTCCAAAAGGCGCTGCGCGGCTTGGAGACGGGCATTGACGGCCTGACCGAGCGCTCCACCGACCGCGAGGAAATCGAGCAGGAAATCGGCGAGGCCGGGCCTGAGCGCATCTTGTTCCTGGCCGACGCCTTCCGCGTGGGCATGACGCTGCAAGAGGTGTTTGACGAGACGGCTGTGGACCCCTGGTTCCTGGCGCAGATTGAGCAGCTGGTGCGCATTGAGCAATCGCTCATGGGCCGCACGCTGGCCTCGCTGAGCACGGCCGAGCTGCGCTTGCTCAAGCAAAAAGGTTTCTCCGACAAACGCCTGGCCAAGCTGTTGGGGACGAATCAGCACGAGGTGCGTCAGGCGCGCTGGGCCCAGGGCGTGCGCCCGGTCTACAAGCGCGTGGACACCTGCGCGGCTGAGTTCGAGACGCAGACCGCCTACATGTACTCCACCTACGAGGAAGAGTGCGAGGCCGAGCCGACGGACAAGAAAAAAATCATGGTGCTCGGTGGTGGCCCCAACCGCATCGGGCAGGGCATTGAGTTCGACTACTGCTGTGTGCACGCCGCTTTGGCCATGCGCGAGGATGGTTACGAAACCATCATGGTCAACTGCAACCCCGAAACCGTCTCTACCGACTACGACACCAGCGACCGACTCTATTTCGAGCCGGTGACGCTGGAGGACGTGCTGGAGATCGTGGCCAAGGAAAAACCTGTTGGCGTGATCGTGCAGTACGGTGGTCAGACGCCGCTCAAGCTGGCGCTGGATTTGGAGCGCGCTGGCGTGCCCATCATCGGCACGTCGCCGGACTCCATCGACATCGCTGAAGACCGTGAGCGCTTCCAGAAGCTGTTGCACGAGCTGGGCCTCAGGCAGCCGCCCAACCGCACTGCGCGCAGCGAAGACGAGGCCGTGGCTCTGGCGCACGAAATCGGCTATCCGCTGGTGGTGCGTCCCAGCTATGTGCTGGGCGGCCGCGCCATGGAAATCGTGCACGGCGACAAGGACCTCGAGCGCTATATGCGCGAAGCGGTGCGTGTCTCCGACAAGTCTCCCGTGCTGCTGGACCACTTCCTGCAAGACGCTGTGGAAGTCGATGTGGACTGCATCAGCGACGGCCAGGACGTGATGATCGGCGGCATCATGGAGCACGTGGAAGCTGCGGGCATTCACTCCGGTGACTCGGCCTGCTCGCTGCCACCCTACACCCTGTCTGCCGAGCTGCAAGACGAGCTGCGCAAGCAGACGGCGGCCATGGCCAAGGCGCTGAAGGTGGTGGGCCTCATGAACGTGCAGTTTGCCATTCAGGGCGACACCACCAAGGGCTTGGCTGACAACACCATCTACGTACTGGAAGTGAACCCGCGCGCTTCGCGCACCGTGCCCTTTGTGTCCAAAGCCACGGGTCAGCAGCTGGCCAAGATTGCGGCACGCTGCATGGCCGGTGTGCCGCTGTCAGCGCAGAAGGACCGCAACGGCGAGCGTCCGCACGAGGTCGTGCCGCCGTACTTCAGCGTCAAAGAAGCCGTCTTCCCCTTCAACAAGTTCCCCGGCGTGGACCCCATCCTCAGCCCCGAGATGCGCTCTACCGGCGAGGTCATGGGCGCGGGCCGCAGCTTTGGCGAAGCCATGCTCAAGAGCCAGATCGGCGCGGGCTCGCGCTTGCCGCGTCAAGGCAATGTGCTCATCACCGTCAAGAACGGCGACAAGGCACGGGCCGTCAAGCTGGCGCAAGACCTGCATCAGCTGGGCTTTGGTGTCGTGGCCACCAAGGGCACGGCAGCCGCCATTGCTGAGGCTGGCGTGCCGGTGCATTTGGTCAACAAGGTCAAAGACGGGCGCCCCAATATCGTGGACCTGATCAAGGGCAACGATATTCAGCTGGTGCTGACCACGGTGGACGAGACGCGTGCGGCCATCGCCGACAGCCGCTACATCCGCCAAGCCGCGCTGGCCAATCGCATCACCTACTACACCACCATGGCCGGTGCTGAAGCCGCTGTAGAAGGCATGAAGCACAAGGACGGTTTGACCGTGCACTCCCTGCAGGAATTGCACGCCGAACTGCACTAAACTGCGCCACCGCGCGAGGTCCGCTGCCCGGCAGTAGCCCTCGCGCACCCCATTGACCCGCCGCCGCCGTATCTGTTTTGGGTACGGGCTGCGGCGGTCTTGTTTTGTCTCTCAAGGTTTTTGATATGGCCACGATTCCATTGACCAAGCGCGGTGCTGAACTGCTCAAGGAAGAACTGCACCGACTCAAGACGGTTGAGCGCCATGCTGTGATCACCGCCATCGCCGAAGCACGGGCGCAGGGCGACTTGTCGGAAAACGCGGAATACGACGCGGCCAAAGACAAGCAAGGCTTTATTGAGGGGCGGATTCTGGAGCTCGAGGGCAAGCTCTCCGTGGCTCAGGTCATTGACCCTTCAAGCCTGGATGCAGGCGGCCGCGTGGTGTTTGGCACCACGGTGGACTTGGAAGAGGAAGAGTCTGGCAGCGCGGTGACCTACCAAATCGTGGGCGACGATGAGGCGGACATCAAGCTCGGACTGATCTCCATTTCCTCGCCGATTGCGCGTGCGCTCATCGGCAAAGAGGCAGGTGATGTGGCTGTGGTGCAGGCCCCTGGTGGTGTCAAGCGCTACGAGATCGTCGACGTTCGCTACATCTGAGCGAGGTGCTGAGGTGGGCCTGTGGGTGATTCGGCTGCAGCGCTTGCTCAGCGCTGCTTGGCTGGGGTCCATGCTCAGCTTGGCGGCCTTGGTGGCGCCGGCTGCGTTTGCCCTCTTGCCCCGAGCGCAGGCGGGCGACTTGATGCGCCGCTTGTTTGAATACGACGCCCGTTTGAGTCTTGCTGCAGGCGTGCTGCTGCTCTTGCTGCAGCGCAAACGCCAGGTGGCTCAGGATGAGTCATCGGATGAGTCGCGGCGCGCGGCCGTGATCAGCTGGGAATTGGTCTGCCCCCTGCTGGCTTTGCTGTGCACAGTGGCAGGCTTTTATGCCCTACAGCCGCTGATGGAACAGGCCCGAGCCGGGCAGGGCGCCTGGACTTTTGGGCAGCTGCACGCGGTGTCGTCGGTGTTTTATGCGTTCAAGCTGCTGGCCGTGGCCGTGCTGGCGCTGCGTTTGAGTGGGCCGCAGGCGCTGCCCGGCAGCGCCCGCCCATAGCCCAAGGCTGCGTCAGCGATTGCTGGCGCCTTTTTTGATGCTGGTGATGCGCGGTTTTTTGGCGCGCTTGATTTCACCGCCCTGCGTCACGCGCTGATTGCCCAGAACCTGGACTTTCTTGATCTGGGGTCGGTTGTTGCCGCTCTTGGAGAACTTGACGATCTTGACCGTTTTGGGGCCGGGCAGTGTGTCGTCGCGCGAGGTTTTTTCGCGCTCAGGAATGGGGCGCCACAGCACCAGCAGCTTGCCGATGTGCTGAATGGGAGCGGCGTCGAGCTGGTCGGCCAGCGTGTGCAGAATCGCCTCTCGCCCTTCACGATCGTCCGAGAGGACGCGTACTTTGATCAGGCCGTGGGCTTTGAGTGCAACATCGCACTCTTTGCTAACCGCGGCAGTGAGGCCCTCAGCGCCTATCATGACCACAGGGTCGAGATGATGGGCGTCGGCGCGTTTTTCTTTGCGCTGGGCTGGAGTCAGTTGAATTGCAGGCATGTGCCTATTATCCGTGCAATGAAAGTTCAAACCAAAAGCAAAAAGGTCAACAAAGCTTGGCTGAATGACCACGTCACCGATCCTTTTGTGAAGTTGGCACAAAAGGAGGGCTATCGCTCGCGTGCCGCTTACAAGCTCAAAGAGCTGGACGAAGTCTTCCAACTCTTTCGCCCCGGGCAGGTGGTGGTGGACTTGGGGGCGTCACCCGGCGCTTGGAGTCAGTACCTGCGCCGGCGTTTTGCACCCAAGGAAGCTGGGGTGGGTGGCGCCGCGGTAGGCGAGCTCAATGGCACCATCATCGCGCTGGACATGCTGGAGTTCGAGCCCGTCGAGGGCGTGGAGTTCATCCAGGGTGACTTCCGGGAGGCTGAAGTGCTGGCCCAGCTCGAAGCCGCGCTGCAGGCCCGCCCGGTGGACGTGGTGGTGTCGGACATGGCGCCCAACCTATCCGGGATTTCGGCCACCGATGCGGCACGCATCGAGCACCTCATCGAGTTGGCGCTGGATTTTTCGCGCCAGCACCTCAAGCCCCAGGGGGCCTTGGTGGCCAAGGTGTTCCACAGCGCGGGCTACGACCAGCTCGTGGCAGCGTTCAAAGCACAGTTTGTGCGCGTCAAAGTCCATAAGCCCAAGGCCTCTAGGGATAAATCTTCAGAGACCTTTTTGGTGGGTATTGGTCTCAAAAAAGCTTGAGCAACCCTCGATAAGGGCCGATATTGCGGCATGGGAGCCGCGCCACTTCGGCAAACTCTTGGGCAGGGCATGTAAAAGCCAGCCAGGGGCTGACACTTGACTGCAATAGAATCAACCCCATATGCGTGAGAGACCCATGCACAGCATCTGTGCGTGTCTTTCGCTAGGAATCGATAAGGAGTCGCGGTGAACAATCAATGGTTCTCAAAGGTGGCTGTTTGGATGGTGATCGCCCTGGTGCTGTTCACCGTGTTCAAGCAGTTCGATCGTGGGGCCACCCAGCGGGATCAGGTTGCCTATTCCGACTTCTTGGATGACGTTCGTGCCAAGCGCATCAAACAGGTCACCATTCAGGACGGCCCGGGTGGCGGCGTGGACATCGTGGCCATCAACAGCGAAGGCAACAAGGTTCGCACCACGGGTACTTACCTCGACCGTGGCCTGATCAACGACCTGATCAGCAATGGCGTTAAGTTCGACAACAAGCCGCGCGAGGAAACCTCCGTGCTGATGAGCTTGTTGTTGAGCTGGGGTCCCATGCTCTTGCTCATCGGTGTGTGGATCTATTTCATGCGCCAGATGCAAGGCGGCGGCAAGGGCGGTGCCTTCAGCTTTGGCAAGAGCAAGGCTCGCATGCTGGACGAGGCCAATAACGCCACCACCTTCGCCGATGTGGCGGGTTGCGATGAGGCCAAAGAGGAAGTCAAGGAGCTGGTGGACTTCCTCAAAGACCCGCAGAAGTTCCAAAAGCTTGGCGGCCGCATTCCGCGCGGTGTGCTGCTGGTGGGCCCTCCTGGAACGGGTAAGACCCTGCTGGCCAAGGCCATCGCGGGCGAGGCCAAGGTGCCGTTCTTCTCGATTTCCGGTTCTGACTTCGTCGAGATGTTTGTCGGCGTGGGCGCAGCACGCGTGCGTGACATGTTCGAGCAGGCCAAGAAGAGCGCGCCTTGCATCATCTTTGTCGACGAAATCGATGCCGTGGGTCGCCACCGTGGCGCAGGCCTGGGCGGCGGCAATGACGAGCGCGAGCAGACCCTCAACCAGATGCTGGTGGAGATGGACGGCTTCGAGACCAATCTGGGCGTGATTGTCATGGCGGCCACGAACCGGCCTGACATTCTTGATCCGGCGCTGCTGCGTCCTGGCCGCTTTGACCGTCAGGTCTACGTGACGCTGCCCGATGTTCGCGGCCGCGAGCAAATCCTCAACGTGCACATGCGCAAAGTGCCAGTGGGTCAAGATATCCGTGCTGACATCCTGGCGCGCGGCACCCCTGGTTTTTCGGGGGCTGATCTGGCCAACCTGGTCAACGAAGCCGCCCTGTTTGCCGCTCGGCGCAACGGCCGCGTGGTGGAAATGGTGGACTTTGAAAAGGCCAAGGACAAGATCCTGATGGGGCCTGAGCGCAAGTCCATGGTCATGCCCGAGGATGAGCGCAAGAACACCGCCTACCACGAGGCTGGCCATGCCTTGATCGGCAAGCTGCTGCCCAAGTGCGACCCGGTGCACAAGGTCACCATCATCCCGCGCGGGCGTGCGCTGGGTGTGACCATGAGCCTGCCTGAGAAAGACCGCTACAGCTACGACCGCGAGTACATGCTGAACCAAATCAGCATGCTGTTTGGTGGCCGCATCGCCGAAGAAGTGTTCATGCACCAGATGACCACGGGTGCCTCCAACGACTTCGAGCGCGCCACGCAAATCGCCCGCGATATGGTGATGCGCTATGGCATGACCGACGAGTTGGGGCCTATGGTCTACGCTGAGAACGAGGGCGAGGTGTTCCTGGGCCGCACGGTGACCAAGACCACCAATATGTCCGAAGAGACCATGCGCAAGGTCGACCAGCAAATCCGCCGCATCATCGACCAGCAATACGCCATGGCGCGCAAGCTGATCGAGGACAACCAGGACAAGATGCACGCCATGGCCAAGGCCTTGCTGGAGTGGGAAACCATCGACAGCGAGCAGCTGGACGACATCATGGCTGGGCGTGATCCGCGTCCGCCCAAGGACTGGACGCCGCCCAGCGGCACGCCCACCGATGGCAGCGGGCCTGCGGTGAAGTCCGACAGCGCACCGGCCGCGGCCTGATTGTTGGCGCGCCCCACCGCTAGATCACAAGGCCTGTCCCCTGGGACAGGCCTTTTTACTGGGAGCTGCTCTGTGTTGCCGACTTCGCAAGCGCCTGCGCCTATTTGGCGCACCACGCGTTTTTCTCTGACGCTGCAACGGCCTTTGGTGATGGGCATCGTCAACGTCACGCCCGATTCCTTCTCCGACGGCGGTGTCTATGGCGAGGCCCATGCCGCTGCGCAGCATTGCGAGGCGCTGGTTCGCCAAGGGGCGGACATTCTGGATATCGGTGGTGAATCCAGCCGCCCCGGGGCGATCCAGCTCAGCGCGCAAGACGAATGGCAACGCATCGAGCCCGTGCTGCGCGCGGCGCTGGGCTTGGGTGTGCCTGTGTCCGTGGACACCTGCAAGGTGGAGGTGATGCGTCGCGCCTTGGATGTGGGTGTCGATATCGTCAACGACATCCGGGCCTTGTCTGCCCCCGGTGCGATGGAGTTGCTCGCCGCCCATGGCACTGCGGGCGTGTGTCTGATGCATATGCGCGGGGACTCCGCCACGATGCAGGGCCTGACCGATTACACCGATGTGGTGCGCGAAGTGACCCTCTACCTGCAGCAGCGCTGCAATGAGGCGCAGCGCTGCGGCCTGGCTGCGGAGCGTGTGGTGCTGGACCCTGGTTATGGGTTTGCCAAAACGACGCAGCAAAACTTCGAGCTGCTTCGGCGCCAGGCCGAGCTGCTGGCTCTGGGCCGGCCCGTGCTGGCCGGATGGTCGAGGAAGTCCTCGCTGGGTGTGGTGACGGGACGGCCTGTGGAGGAGCGTCTGGCGGCCAGCCTTGCTGCTGCGGTGTTGGCGCTGGAGGGGGGCGCGCGCATCTTGCGCGTCCACGATGTGGCGCCCACAGTGGATGTGGTGAAGGTGTGGCTGGCTTCGCACGAGGTTGGCGCCGTCACGGCGTGATCTGAAGTCAAGTTGGGGGTGCTGCGCATTTGGGACAATGCCAGCCATTGCAATGCTTGGAGGAGCGCACTGTGAGCCGTAAGTACTTTGGCACCGATGGGATTCGTGGCACGGTGGGGCAGGGCCCGATCACGCCTGACTTTGTGCTGCGCTTGGGGCATGCCGTGGGCAAGGTGCTGCGACGCACGCATGACAAACCCAGCGTGCTCATTGGCAAAGACACGCGCATTTCGGGCTATATGTTGGAGTCAGCCCTGGAGGCCGGCTTTGCTTCGGCGGGTGTCAATGTGCTGTTGACCGGTCCACTGCCCACGCCTGGCGTGGCTTACCTCACGCGGGCGCTGCGCCAGCAGCTGGGGGTGGTGATTTCGGCCTCGCACAACGCCTATCCGGACAACGGCATCAAGTTCTTCTCCGCCAAGGGCGAGAAATTGCCTGATGCCTGGGAGTTGGACGTCGAGGCCGAGCTGGAGCAGCCGCCGGCCTGGGTGGAGTCTTCGGGCCTGGGGCGGGCGCGGCGCGTGACGGACGCGCAGGGGCGCTATATCGAGTTTTGTAAAGCCAGTTTCAGCTCTGAGCTGAGCCTGCGCGGGCTCAAGCTGGTGGTGGACGCCGCGCACGGTGCGGCCTACCAAGTCGCGCCAGAGGTCTTCCACGAGCTCGGTGCTGAGGTGATCCCTGTCGGCTGCAAGCCTGATGGCTACAACATCAACAAGGGCGTGGGGGCGACCTCGCCGCAAGCGCTGGTTGATGCGGTGCTGGAGCATGGTGCCGACTTCGGCATTGCCCTGGATGGTGACGCCGACCGCCTGCTGCTGGTCGACGGTCAAGGCCGTCTCTACAACGGCGATGAATTGCTCTACGTGATGGTGGCTGACCGTATCGAGCAGGGCCAGCGCGTGGCCGGTGCCGTGGGCACGCTGATGACCAATCTGGCGGTTGAGCAAGCGCTGCGTCAGCGTGATGTGGAGTTCGTGCGCGCCAAGGTTGGTGACCGCTATGTGCTCGAGGAGCTGGCTGCCCGCGGCTGGCTGCTGGGGGGTGAGAGTTCGGGCCATTTGTTGGCGCTGGACAAGCACTCCACGGGCGATGGCATCGTCAGCAGCCTGCTGGTGTTGCAGGCCGTGCTGCGCAGCGGCAAGTCGCTCTCCGCTTTGCTGCAGGATGTGGTGCTGTTCCCGCAAACCATGCTCAATGTGCGGCTCAAGGCCGGAGTGGACTGGCAAACCCACGCCGGCTTTTTGCGCGTGCAGGATGAAGTCACGGCCGAACTGGGTGGGCGCGGGCGAGTGCTCATCCGCAAGAGCGGTACGGAGCCGGTGCTGCGCATCATGGTTGAAGCGCAGGACGGCCACTTGGCGCAGCGCAGCGCCCAGCGCTTGGTGGACGCGTTGCAAGCTTGAGCGTTTGGGCTCGTTTGGGGCGCGAATTTGACGCCCGCGGTGCTTCGTGACGACGGCGTGACAGCTCGATGACACCCCAATTTACTGGGGTTTTCACTGGGAAATTTGGTGAATGCGGCACTGACTGTCATCATCGCAGCCAATCCGGAAGGGGGCGCGAAAAGCTGGGGGTTCGCTAGCGGTGCGCGGCAGGGGAGGGCGTGACTTGGGTCGTCACGAGCTTGTCACATTGCCTTCATACCATGAGGGCTGTTTGTAACCCTCAACCCCTCCCACAGGAAATTACCCATGACCAAGCACCCTCTGCGCGCCGGCCTGCTGTGGGCCGTTGTTGCCCTCGCTACCTCTGCCGCACACGCTCAGGACGTGACCGGCGCAGGTGCCTCCTTCCCCGCACCGGTCTATGCCAAGTGGGCGGATGCCTACAACAAGGCCAGCGGTGCGCGGATCAATTACCAATCGGTGGGTTCGGGCGCTGGCATTCGCCAGATCAAGGCCAAAACGGTTGACTTTGGTGCCACCGACGCGCCGCTGACCGACGAAGACCTGGCTCGCGACGGCCTGGTGCAGTTCCCCACCGTGATCGGTGGCGTGGTGCCGGTGGTCAACATCAAGGGCATTGCCCCGGGCCAGATCAAAATCAGTGGCCAGGTTCTGGGCGACATCTACCTGGGCAAGATCAAGAAGTGGAACGAACCCGCGCTGACCGCACTCAACCCCGGTGTGCCGCTGCCTGATGCAGCCATCGCCGTGGTGCGCCGCGCTGATGGTTCTGGCACCAGCTTCCTGTTCACCAACTACCTCTCCAAGGTGAATGCCGAGTGGAAGAGCTCTGTGGGCGAAGGTACGGCCGTGAATTGGCCCACGGGCGCCGGTGGTAAGGGCAATGAGGGTGTGTCCGCCTTCGTGGCCCGCCTGCCCAACTCGATTGGCTATGTCGAGTACGCCTACGCCAAGCAAAACCGCATGTCCCACGTGCTGCTGCGCAACCAAGCAGGTCAGTTCCTGGCACCCAGCGACGACGCCTTCAAGGCCGCCGCTGCCAACGCCAAGTGGAACGAGAGCTTCTACCAAGTGTTGACCGAGCAGCCCGGCAAGGACTCTTGGCCCATCACTGGTGCCACCTTCATCCTGATGCACAAAGTGCAAGAGAAGCCTGCCAGTGCCGCCACTGCGCTCAAGTTCTTCGACTGGGCCTACAACAGCGGCGACAAGATGGCTGACGAGCTGGACTATGTGGCACTGCCTGCCTCGCTCAAAGACCTGATTCGCAAGCAGTGGGCTGCGCAAATCAAAGACGCTGCGGGCAAGTCCATCAGCCTGAAGTGAGTTTGCTGAGGTTCTGAGCATGTGCGCCCGGAGGCTTTACAAGCATCCGGGCGTGTGCGCGTGTCACGGACAACCGTGCATCTTTTGAATCGTATTTCTTTGCGGAGTAAACCGTGGCCGCCATTCTTCCTGCTGAGCCATTGAAGGCTCAACCCACCACCCAACGCCGGGGCGATCCGCCCGCGCGCAAGCCCGTCAGCCCCTGGGCCGATCGCCTGTTTGCCTTGCTGGCGCACGGTGCGGCGTGGCTCACTTTGGCGCTGTTGGTGGGCATTATTCTTTCCTTGATCGTGGGTGCGGCCCCCGCCATCAAGCAGTTCGGTCTGGCGTTTTTGTGGACCAGCGAGTGGGACCCCGTGCAGGAACGCTTTGGCGGTCTGGTGATGATTTACGGCACGTTGATGTCGTCTTTCATCGCGCTGCTGATTGCTGTGCCAGTGAGCTTTGGCATTGCGCTGTTCCTGACCGAACTCTCGCCCAAGTGGCTCAAGCGGCCGCTGGGTACTGCGGTTGAGCTGCTCGCTGCGGTGCCGTCCATTGTTTACGGCATGTGGGGCTTGCTGGTGTTTGGCCCCTTGCTGGCTGAGTACGTGCAGCAGCCGCTGCAGAACTGGACCCATGACATCCCGGTGCTGGGGGCTTTGTTTTCCGGGCCGCCCGTGGGCATCGGCATTTTGTCGGCCGGCATCATCCTGGCCATCATGATCATTCCCTTCATCGCCTCGGTGATGCGCGATGTGTTTGAAGTCACCCCGCCGCTGCTCAAAGAGTCGGCCTACGGGCTGGGTGCCACCACCTGGGAGGTGGTGTGGCGTGTGGTGCTGCCCTACACCAAGACCGGTGTGGTGGGCGGCGTGATGCTGGGCCTGGGCCGCGCCTTGGGCGAGACCATGGCAGTGACCTTTGTGATCGGCAATATGAACCAGCTCAGCTCGTTGTCGCTGTTCGATGCGGCCAACAGCATCACCTCGGCCCTGGCCAACGAGTTCGCGGAGGCCAACGAAGGGCTGCATCAGGCCTCGCTGATTTATCTGGGTCTGGTCTTGTTCTTCATCACCTTCGTGGTGCTGGCTTTCTCCAAGCTGCTGTTGAACCGACTGAAGAAAAATGAAGGAGCCCGCGCATGAGCGCCGCACCGAGCACCGCAGCCGCCAAGCTGCGCAAACACAAGGGCCGCAAGCGCGTCAACGCCATTGCGCTGACGCTGTCGCTGGCCGCCATGGCCTTTGGTGTGTTTTGGCTGATTTGGATCTTGTTTGAGACCGTGCGTCTGGGGCTTGATGGCTTGTCCATCGCCACCTTCACGGAAATGACGCCGCCTCCCATGGCCGAAACGGGTGGTCTGGCCAACGCCATTTTTGGCTCTCTGGCCATGGTCGGTTTGGCCACGCTGATTGGCACGCCGGTGGGGGTGCTCGCAGGCATCTACCTGGCGGAATACGGCCAGAAGACTTGGCTGGGTGCGGCGGTGCGTTTCATCAACGACATCTTGCTGTCCGCGCCATCCATCGTGGTGGGCCTGTTCATCTACACCGTGGTGGTGTCGCGCTTCAAGACCTTCTCAGGCATTGCCGGCATTCTGGCCCTGGCGCTGATCGTCATTCCCGTGGTGATTCGCACCACCGAGAACATGCTCAGCCTGATCCCCAATGCCTTGCGTGAGGCGGCCTATGCACTGGGTACGCCCAAGTGGAAGGTCATCAGCGCCATCACCCTCAAGTCGGCGCGTGCTGGTGTGATCACCGGTGTGCTGCTGGCGCTGGCGCGGGTGTCGGGCGAGACGGCACCTCTGCTGTTCACGGCACTGTCCAACCAATTCTGGACGGCGGACCTGAGCCAACCTATGGCCAGCTTGCCCGTCACCATCTTCAAGTTTGCGATGAGCCCCTACGAGAACTGGCAGAAGCTGGCGTGGGCGGGGGTGTTCATCATCACTATCGGCGTGCTGATGCTCAACATCCTGGCGCGCGTCATGTTCAAGAACAAGCACTGACCCTTGAGAGACTCTATGGACGCCCAAGTCAACACGACGGTTACCGAAAAGGCCAAGCTCTCGGTACGCAATCTGAACTTCTACTACGGCAACTTCCATGCCCTGAAGAACATCAATCTGGACATTCCCGAGGGCAAGGTCACGGCCTTCATCGGACCGTCGGGCTGCGGCAAGAGCACCTTGCTGCGCACGCTCAACCGCATGTTTGAGCTCTACCCCGAGCAGCGTGCCGAGGGCCAGATCCTGCTCGACGGGCAGGACATCCTCTCCAGCGGCGAAGACGTCTCGCTGGTGCGCGCCAAGGTCGGCATGGTGTTTCAAAAGCCCACGCCCTTCCCGATGTCCATCTACGACAACATCGCCTTCGGTGTGCGCTTGTTTGAAAACCTCTCGCGCATCGATATGGACGAGCGCGTGGAGTGGGCGCTGAAAAAGGCCGCGCTGTGGACCGAGGTCAAGGACAAGCTCAACCAAAGCGGCTCGGGCCTCTCGGGTGGCCAGCAGCAGCGCTTGTGCATTGCGCGTGGCATTGCCATCAAGCCGGAGGTGTTGTTGCTGGACGAGCCCTGTTCGGCGCTGGACCCTATCTCTACGGGCAAGATCGAAGAGCTGATCCACGAGCTCAAGAGCGAGTACACCGTGGCCATCGTCACGCACAACATGCAACAAGCTGCGCGTTGTTCCGACTACACGGCTTACATGTATTTGGGTGACCTCATCGAGTTCGGCGCCACCGCCGAGCTCTTCATGAAGCCCAAGTGCAAGGACACTGAGGACTACATCACTGGCCGCTTTGGCTGATGGTGGCCATGCCGCGCCGCACAGCGATGATGCGGCAGCGGCCAGGCTAGGGTGGATGTCGAAATATTCAATAAGACGGCGACCAAGTCTGTGAACCAGGCTGGCGCCTACAGGAGCATGGCATGAGCGATAAACATCTCTCGACGCAGTTCGATGCGGAACTCAGCGGCATTTCCGCACGTGTGCTGGAGATGGGTGGCGTGGTGGAATCCCAGGTCTCCCAAGCACTGGAGGCGCTGGGCGCTTTCAGCGCTGAGCAAGCCAGCGGCGTGCTGGAGGTGGAAGAGCGCGTCAACCAGATGGAAGTCGAGATCGACCGCGACCTCTCTACCATCATTGCCCGGCGCCAGCCCACGGCGCGCGATTTGCGCTTGCTGATCGCGGTCTCCAAGACCATCGCCAATCTGGAGCGTGTGGGCGACGAGGCCGCACGCATCGCGCGCACGGTGCAGCGCCTGGTCAACGCCGGTGTTTCGAGCCGCCTGCGCCTGCCCATGGGTGATTTGGCCTACGAGGCCGAGCTCGCCATCGCCCAGCTGCGCAAGGCACTGGACGCGTTTGCCCGGCTGGATGTGGAAAAAGCGCTGGAAGTGCTGCGCCGCGACGACGAGATCGACAAGGAGTTCGACGGTCTGCTGCGCAAGCTCATTACCTACATGATGGAAGATCCGCGCACCATCTCCTCCAGCATCGATTTGGTGTTCGTCGCCAAGGCCATTGAGCGCGTGGGCGACCACGCCAAGAACCTGGCCGAAGTCACCATCTATGTGGTCAAGGGTACGGACGTGCGTCACAACACGCCCGATGCAGTCGAAAGTATGGTTCGCTGAGGCGGGAGGATTCAGGCATGAGTCGAGTGTTGGTGGTTGAAGACGAGGCAGCAATCGCGGAGTTGATTGCTCTGAACCTGCGCCATGCGGGCTACGAAGTGGTGCGCGCGGTCAACGCCGAGCAGGCTCAGGCCGCCGTCGATCAAATGCTGCCGGATCTGGTGCTGCTGGACTGGATGCTGCCCGGACAAAGCGGCGTGGCCCTGGCGCGCCAGTGGCGCAACCAGACCCGCACACGCGAGCTGCCGCTGATCATGCTGACGGCCCGAGCCGAAGAGGCCGACAAGATCGCCGGTCTAGACGCCGGTGCCGACGACTACCTCACCAAGCCCTTTTCCGCCAACGAGCTGCTGGCGCGCATCCGTGCCGTGCTGCGGCGCAAGGCCCCGGAGGCGCTGGACACTGCGGTGGAAGTCGGCGGCCTGGTGCTCGACCCCGGCACCCGCCGTGTCAGCCGCGAGGGCGTGGAGCTCAAGCTCGGGCCCACCGAGTTCCGCCTGCTGCACTTCTTCATGACCCACCCCGAGCGTGTGCACAGCCGTGCTCAGCTACTGGACCGCGTGTGGGGCGACCATGTGTTCATCGAAGAACGCACGGTGGATGTGCACGTGAAGCGCCTGCGTGAGGCTCTGGGCAAAGTGGCCTGCCAGCGCATGATCGAGACTGTGCGTGGCGCAGGCTACCGCTTGACGCAAAGTGCGGACTCGCTGCAAGCCTGAGGCAGCGCAACTTCGGCAGGAAAAGGTGGACGGCCTGTGTGGTACTTGTCGCGCTTGTTGATGGTTGTGCTTGCCACTGCGGCCGGAGCCCTGTTGGGGCACTGGCTGATGGGGCCTCATGGCATGGCCTTGGGGGCCTGCGGTGGGGCGGCGCTCGCCGCTTTGTGGGGCTTGGCCCTGGATGGGCTGCGGGCCAAACGCTTGGCTGACTGGGTGCGCGGCGAGTTGCACCAAGCCGCCCCGCATGCGCAAGGGCTGTGGGGCGAGTTGGGCTATCGCATGGAACGCGCTCTGCGCGAGCGCGAGCAGCAAGCGCGGTATGAACGCGAGCAGTTGCAGCAGTTTTTGAGCGCCATCGAGGCCTCACCCAATGGCGTGTTGATGCTCGATGCACACGATCACATCCTTTGGTGCAACCACACGGCGGCCGAGCACTTCTCGCTCAACGCCTCGCATGACTTGATGCAACGTGTGACCAACCTGGTGCGCGACCCCGCTTTTGTGGCCTATCTGCATGCCGAGCAGTTCCATCAGGCGTTGGTGCTGCACCATGTGCGTGGCAAGGCCACTTTGCAGGTGATCGTGCGGGTCTACGGCGATCAATTCCGTCTGGTGCTGACACAGGACATCACCGAGCGCGAGCGTCACGACGCCATGCGGCGCGATTTCGTCGCCAACGTCTCGCACGAAATTCGCACGCCGCTGACGGTGCTGTCGGGCTTTATCGAAACCCTCGACAAGTTGCCGCTTACCGATGTGGAGCGCCGCCGCGTGCTCCAGCTCATGGGTGAGCAGGCCACGCGCATGCAGAGCTTGGTGGGTGATTTGCTCACACTGGCCCAGCTCGAAGGCGGGCCCAAGCCGCCGCCCGATCAATGGCTGCATCTGGAAGCGGTGCTGCAGCGCGCGCTCTCGGATGCACAGGCGCTCAGCGCTGGCCGACATCACATCAGCCGGGGTGAACCCTGTGAGCTGGCGGTGGCTGGCGTGAAGGGCGAGTTGCTCAGCGCGCTGGCCAATTTGCTCAGCAATGCTGTGCGCTACACCCCCGAAGGCGGTTCCATTCAGGTGCAATGGGCCCGGTTGGCCGATGGCAGCTGTGAGATCTCGGTGTCTGACAACGGCCCGGGCATTGCGCGTGAGCATCTGCCGCGGCTGGCCGAGCGCTTCTACCGTGTGGATGGCAGCCGCTCGCGTGACACCGGCGGCACAGGCTTGGGGCTGTCCATCGTCAAGCACGTGGCCCAGCGCCACGGCGGCACTTTGCGCATTGAAAGCGAAGTGGGGCAGGGCTCGCGCTTTGTGGTGCTCTTGCCTGCTTCGCGCGTGCGTCAAATGACTGAGGCGCCGCTGCAAGGCGCCAGAGCGGAACCCGCCTCAACCATCAGCCATTAAGGCGAAGTCAGCGTGCCCCATTGCTGGCCAGCGCCGGCAGCGCGGGCACGCGCCGCTGCAGCACCCAGTAGCCAGCGCCGGCGCGGTCACGCGGTCGCTTGAGCATGCCTACACGCATCCAGCCCGAAGGCGTCGGGGTGGCTGCATCAGCGGCGCTCACAACGGCATGGTCGCAGCGCGTGAAGTCCAGCGGCGTGCGCCCGTCCACCGGCCAATGGCCACGGAATTGCACCGCAGCCATCAAGGGCAAGGGCTGTTGGGGCATGGCCACGCAGGCTTGGGCAGGCACGAGCGGGCGCAGCTGCGCCACCAGGGATTCATTGCTGCGCACGTGGTTGAGCAGGTGCAGTCCCAGCGACATGGCCAGCAACCAGCACAGCGTCACGCCAGAGGCGGGCAGCACCAGGCTCTTCCACAGCGCGTGGCGATGGCGCGCCGTGCGCCAGCGCACCAGCCACATCCAGGCCAGGGTGCCCAAGATGGCAGCGGCCAGCGCCAGCGCTTGAAATCGGGGCTCATAGCCCGGCACCAAACGCAGCACATTGGCCAGCAGCTTGGGCGGCCAGCCTGTGTGCAAAGCCAGGTAGTAGAGCCAGACAAACAGCGCCATGCAGCTGAAGAAGAAGACCGAGAACCAGTCGATGGCGGCGCTCACGCTGCGCTGCAGCGTGGGCAGGGCAAACGCGGCCAACACGGCCAGGGCTGGCAAGGCCAGCATCAGGGCACGGTCGTTGGCGTCCATGAACAGGGCCGCAATCAAGGGCACCAGCGCTGCCAGCAAGGGCACGCTGATGTGGCGGCGCTGCCAGTGCGAGCGCCAGCGCCACACCGTCCACAGCGCCAGCAGCCACGCGGGCCAGGCAAACCAGGCCAGCAGGCTCAGCCAATCTGGCAGAGACTGGGCGTTCATCTGCACGCGCCAAGCCCAACCGCCCAACGCCCAGGCGCACAGCGCTGAAGCCAGCACGCTGGCCACCAGCCAAGGCAGCAGATTGCGGGCCCGAGCGTATTGGGATTGCTGGTGCAGCACACCACTGCCCAAACCCAGCAGCAGAGCCAGCGCTGGCGCACCACTGCAGGCCAGCACTGGCAAGGCCAGCAGCACGGCCACGCGCGCTTTCACGGCCCGGTAAGGCGCGGCAGCCAGGCCGTAGACGAACATGGCCATGCCCAGCAGCTGCAGCATTTCAGGCGTGGTCTCGTGCCCCAGCTGTAGCAAGCCCAGGCTGGCCAGCAGGGCCAAGATGGCGCCGTCAGCAATGGCGCGGGCGTAGTCCACGGTGTCGGCCTGTCCACCAAAGGCAAAGCGCACGGGCTGTGCAGCCTCGGTGCGCGCGAGGTGAAAGCAGCCGTACCACACCAGCACCAGCACCCCGGCCAAGGCCAGCCCGAAGGGAATGCGCGCAGCCACAGCGGGGTCCAGCCAAGGCAGGGCTTTGATGAAGACGGCCCCCAGCCAATAGGGCAGCAGCCCTCCCTCCGCGACGATGCCGCCAATGGCCGGTGCATGCCAGGGCGCAAGGCCCTGTGCAATGCTGGCCATAAAGCCGTAGGCCACAAGGTCCGCATTGCGCCAGGGGTCGCGCCCGAACAAGCCGGGCAACACATAGGCGGCGCACAACAGCAGCAGGGCCCAGCGCGGAATGGCACGGGCGTCGCGTTCAGCCACAAGGGCGGGAGAGGGCAGGGTCATGTCCAACACAGGGTTTGAGCCCTGCATGATGCCGCAAGGCCAAGCCCCTTTGCACAAAGCGCTTGGGGAATGAAAAAGGCAGCCACCGGGGCTGCCTTTGCGAATGTGATGCCGGGGTCTGTAAACCCCGTGCAGCCATTACTTCTTGAGGCCGAGGCGCGCAAACTTGTTGCGGAACTTCTCGACGCGACCACCCAGGTTGTCCACGCTTTTTTGCGTGCCGGTGTAGAAGGGGTGCGACTCGCTGGAGGTTTCCAGCTTGATCAGGGGCAACTCGCGGCCGTCTTCCAGTTTGACCGTCTCTTTGGAGTTGACGGTGGAACGGGTCACGAACTGGAAACCATTGGACAGGTCCAGGAACACGACGTCGCGGTAGTTGGGGTGGATGCCTTCTTTCATGGGAAACCTCTCGCTGCGGTGCCGCCAGCCACGCCCTGCACCATGCAAGGACGCACTTGTCGACAGCGGAAAACCTGTGATTGTAGCAGAGTTGACACCCAATCCGCCAAGGGGTGCCAACGCCATGCGCGCGTCAACCGCCGCGACGCATCATGTCGAAGAAGTCGTGGTTGTTCTTGCTCGACTTCATCTTGTCGAGGATGAACTCCATCGCCTCGATCTCGTCCATGTTGTAGAGCAGCTTGCGCAGGATCCAGCTCTTTTGCAGGATCTCGGGCTTGAGCAGCAGCTCTTCACGGCGTGTGCCGGACTTGTTGATCTGGATCGAGGGGTAGACACGCTTTTCGGCCATGCGGCGATCCAGGTGGATTTCGCAATTGCCCGTGCCCTTGAACTCTTCGTAGATCACCTCGTCCATGCGGCTGCCGGTGTCGATCAGCGCCGTACCAATGATGGTCAGCGAGCCGCCTTCTTCCACATTGCGCGCCGCGCCAAAGAAGCGCTTGGGGCGTTGCAGGGCGTTGGCGTCCACGCCGCCGGTCAGCACCTTGCCGGAGCTGGGCAGCACGTTGTTGTAGGCGCGGGCCAGACGGGTGATGGAGTCCAGCAGGATCACCACGTCTTTTTTCAGCTCCACCAGGCGCTTGGCGCGCTCGATCACCATCTCGGCCACTTGCACATGGCGTGCGGCGGGCTCATCGAAGGTGGAGGAGATGACTTCACCGCGCACGGTGCGCAGCATTTCGGTCACTTCTTCAGGGCGCTCGTCGACCAGCAGCACGATCAGGTGCGCGTCGGGGTGGTTGGCCGTGATGGCGTGCGCCAGCTGCTGCATCATCATCGTCTTGCCGGTCTTGGGCTGCGCCACGATGAGTGCGCGCTGGCCTTTGCCGATGGGGGCGATGAGGTCGATGATGCGACCGGTGATGTTGTCGTCGGACTTGATGTCGCGTTCCAGACGGAACTGTTCCTTGGGGAACAGCGGCGTCAGGTTCTCGAACATGATCTTGTGCTTGCTGTCCTCGGGCGGCAGGTTGTTGACGCGATCAACCTTGACCAGCGCGAAGTAGCGTTCGCCGTCCTTGGGCACGCGCACTTCGCCTTCGATCATGTCGCCGGTGTGCAGGTTGAAGCGGCGGATCTGGCTGGGCGAGAGGTAGATGTCGTCGGTGGACGCCATATAGCTCGTCTCGGGCGAGCGCAGAAACCCGAAGCCGTCGGGCAGCACTTCCAGCACGCCATCACCAAAGACTTGTTCGCCGGCCTTGGCCCGCTTTTTCATGATGGCGAACATCAGCTCCTGCTTGCGCAGGCGCGTGACGTTATCAATCTCCAATTCCTCGCCCATCTTGATCAGGGCGGATACGTGGAGTGCTTTCAGTTCAGAAAGATGCATGGGGAATACCCAGGTTGTCGTCCAGAACCTGCCAAGGTCCGGGACACCTACAGCGGCTGACCCAAGATGCAAGACCGCCGCAAGCGGCTTGCGAACGGGCTTAGATAGATATTCGGGAGCTTGGGAGCCGAGTCCACGCGCGTGCAGTCGAAGAAGACAAACCGCTTGGCGTGGTGGCGATGCTGACAGGGTCTCTTCACAAAAGACCCTGTCAATCGAACGCGATTATAGGTGCGCGTCTACGAAGGCGGTCAACTGGGACTTGTTCAGTGCCCCGACCTTGGTGGCGGCGAGCTGGCCGTCCTTGAACAGCATCAGTGTGGGAATGCCACGGATGCCGAACTTGGCGGGAACTTCGCGGTTCTCGTCCACGTTCATCTTGGCGATCTGCAGGCGGGCGCCGTATTCCTTGGCCAGGTCGTCCAGTACGGGTGCAATCATCTTGCAGGGGCCGCACCACTCAGCCCAGTAGTCCACCAAGACGGGGGTGCTGGATTGCAAGACGTCGGCGTCAAAAGACGCATCGGAGATGTGTTTGATCAGTTCGCTGCTCATGGGAGAGTCCTTGGAGGGGCTGTAGACAGCCTGGCCCGTGACATGGGTCGCAGTTCTGCAGGAGAAGCACAACAGGGCACAATGAATTCTGACACATCGGCCGCCATGGCATGCCGACCCCGTGTGTGAGGGTGGCGGCGCATGTCGCTCTTATCACCTTGCATTTTTGTGGCGCCGCGGGCCGCGGCCACTCCCACTTTGATTTATGAGCGATTCAGCCGCCCCCATCGACACCTTGCCTTTGCCCATGGCCCTGCCAGGTGGTGCCACCGGGTTTTGGGAAACCGCCATGGCTGGAGCGGCCGATTGGCTGCGCCAGCGCGGCCTGGCCAGTCGCGACGCCGTGGTGCTGCTGCCTTTTGCTCAGCAGCTGGCCAGCGCGCGGCGCGCCTGGCGCGGCACGGGCCTGTGGCCGCCGCGCATGGAGACCACGCACAGCCTGGCCTCGGCGCTGGGGCCCAGCCCCTTGTCGCAGGGCATGGAAATCAGCTTTGATGCGGCGGTGGATGCGCTCAACGCGCGCCAGCTGCTGGCCCAGCAGAGTTGGGCACAGGCGCTGGCGCAGGCCGATGCGCGGGCCTTTCGCCTTGCGCTTGGGCGATTGACGGAGCTGGCGCAACACCTGCTGCGCCACGCCCACACCCTCGCACCTGCGTCGCGTGAGGCCTTTTGGGACCAGGCGCGCCAAGCCTTTGTGGACGATGGCCTGGGGCAGCTGGAGCAGGCCCTGAGCCTGGTGGCGCTGGAGTGGGCCGCGAGCGACTCACGCGAGCCCGCCACTGACGCCTTGTTTGCCCAGCGCCCCAGTGCCTGGGTGGTGTTGCAAGCGGGCGGGGCTGACCCGCTTTGCGAGGCGCTGCTGGCCCATGCCGCCGCTGCGGGCGTGCCTTGCCTGCGCCTGCTGGCTGACAGCAGCCTCGAAGCGCTGGCGCAAGACATGCCCAGCGTGGCGCTGGCCGAGGCCGTGTGCGAGGACCGCGAGGCCCTGGCCCAGGCCACGGCTGCGGCGGTGCTGGCGCATTTGCAAGCCGGTCAAGCGCCGGTGGCCCTGGTGGCGCAAGACCGCGTGCTGGTGCGCCGCGTGCGGGCACTGCTGGAGCGGCAGGCCTTGCGCCTGGGGGACGAAACCGGCTGGACCTTGGCCACCACGGCCGAGGCCGCACAGCTCATGGCCTGGATGCGCGCCGCGCAGTCGCGCGCCACGGTGGATGAGCTGCTCAGCGCGCTCAAAGGCACGCTGGGTCAGGCGCTTTGCCAACGGCACGATGCGCAAGCTCTGTCCTTGCTGGAAGCCAGCTGCAGGCGTCAGGGCTGGGTGGCCCTGAGCGCTGTGCATGCTGAGCGCCTGCCGGATGCTGCCGCAGCGCTGTGGGCTGCGGCGCAGGACGCGCTGGCAGCGCTGCGCAAGGGCGCCACGCAGCGGCCGCTGCAACAGTGGCTTCAGCAATTGCAGCGCATGCTGCAGCAGCTCGATGGCGTGGCCGTGCTGCAGCAGCAGCCCGCAGGCCAGCAGCTGCTGATGGCGCTGTGGTTGCAGCGCGCACCCTGGCCGGGCTCGGCGCACGAGCAAGCGCTGCAGCACAGCCAGCTCAATGCCCAGGAATTCATGGCCTGGGTGGACGACACGCTGGAAGCCCAGCAGTTTGTGCCCCAGCTGCCCGCGCAGCTGCAGGTTTTGATCACGCCCATGGCGCGCGCCATGCTGCGCCCCTTTGGCGCCGTGGTGCTGCCGGGCGCTGATGCGCAGACGCTGGGCGGTGTGGCCCCTGGCTGCGATTTGCTGCCTGACCCCGTGGCGCGCGCGCTGGCCATGCCGGACCAAGCCGCGCGGCGCTTGCAGCTGGCGCAGGCCTTTGCCCAACTCTTGCGCGCACCGGCGCTGACGCTGCTGCGCTGCGACCACGCCGGTGCCGAGCCTCTGGCCCCCAGCCCCTTGTTGCTGCGCTTGCAAGCGGCGCGGCGTGCGGCGGGCCTGCCGCCCATTGCGGCGTGGCAAGACCCCCGCAGCCCGCGCTTGATCACGCTCAAACCCACCGAGCGGGCCGAGGCCACCGCGGCGCAGCAGCTGCCCCGGCGGCTCAGCGCCAGCACTCTGGAGGCCTTGCGCAACTGCCCCTACCAGTTCTACGCCCTGCATTTGCTGGGCCTGCGCACGGCCGACGAATTGCTCGAAACCCTGGACAAAAGCGACTACGGCAACTGGCTGCACGCGCTGCTGCACCAGTTCCACGCCGAGCGTGCGGCCCAGCCCGCGGCCGAGCGCAGCCAGGACCCTGCCGTGCTGCTGCAAGCCCTGTGGGACGCCGCGCACGCACAGCGCCAGCGTCTGGCCCTGGCGGAGGCGGAGTTCCTGCCCTATGTGGCCACGGCCCAGCGGCTGTTCCCGCGCTATGTGAGCTGGCTCTTGGCCCACGAGCAGCAGGGCTGGGAATTCGCGGCGGGTGAAGAACAGCGCAGCTGCCAGCCCTGGGCCGACGCGCCCGGTCTGGCCGGCTTGGAGTTGATGGGGCGGCTGGACCGGCGCGATGCACGCATGCAGCAGGGCCGCCCGCAGGCACTGCTGCTGGACTACAAATCGGGCAACCCCGATGTGCTGCGCCGCAAGGTCAAAGACTCGCCGCTGGAAGACACCCAGCTGGGCGTCTACGCGCTGCTGTGCGGCGCCATGCAGGAGGAGGGCGAGGCCGCACCGCTGCAGGCCGCCTACCTGGCGCTCAACGACGGCAGCGAGCCTTTGGCGCTGCTGGCGCATGAGGACATCGAAGACGTGGCGCAGCAGCTGCGCAGCGGGCTGGCGCAGGACCTGGCAGCGGTGCAGGGCGGCGCTGCGCTCAAGGCCTTGGGCCAGGGCGCGGCCTGCGGCTACTGCGTGGCGCGCGGGCTGTGCCGCAAGGACGATTGGTGGGAGGGCGGCTGCTGATGTCAGGCACCGAAGCAAAGCGCGCAGACACTGCGGCATACATGATGAACGGCGCCCTGGTGGCGCGCAGCGACTTTTACGTCGTGGCCTGCGACCCCGCGCGCAGCGTGGTGGTGGAGGCTTGTGCTGGCGCGGGGAAGACCTGGATGCTGGTCTCGCGCATCGTGCGCGCTTTGCTGGAGGGCGTGGAGCCGCAGCAAATCGTGGCCATCACCTTCACCCGCAAAGCCGCGGGCGAGATGCGCGAGCGCCTGCAGCAGTGGCTGGCTGAATTCGCGCAGGCCGACCCAGCCCAGCGCGTGCTGGCGCTGCAGCAGCGTGGGCTCAGCGCCGAGCAGGCGCAGGCCCGCGCGCAAGACCTCGCTGGTTTGCAGCAGCGCCTGCTGGAAGCTGGCCGTTCGGTAGACATCCGCACCTTCCATGCCTGGTTCTCCCAGCTGCTGCGTGCCGCGCCGCTGGCCTTGCTGCAAAGCCTGGGTCTCTCGCCCGAGCTGCAGTTGCTGGAGGATGAGGCCGAGCTCATGCCCGAGCTCTGGCGGCAGTTTCACAGCGCTGTGCTGGCCGACCCACAGCTGCGCGAGGACTACCAGGCGCTGATCGACCAGCGCGGCCGCAGCTCCACCACCAAGTGGCTGGAGGCGGGCTTTGCCAAGCGCGTGGAACTGCGTCTGGCGCATGAGCACGGCACGCTCATGGGCAGCGTGTCGGGGGCAGCCAGCGTGTCGGCCAAGTTTGCGCAGCACAGCCCGTTGCAATACTTTGCGACGCTCACGCCTGAGCTGCTCGGCCTGGCTGCGGCCTTGGGTGCGGGCAGCACCGCCACACAGCGCGAGAAGGGCAGCGAGATCGAGCGCGCCTGCAGCGACGAGCCCGACCTGGCGCTGCGCCTGGCTGCTGTCAGTGCGGCCTTGCTGACCAAGGACGGCAAGCTGCGCGCGGCGCTCAAAAAGTTCGAAGCTGCCGAACCGCTGGCCGAAGAGCTGACTTTGGTGCAGCAGGCCATTGAGCAAGAGCAGGCGCAGCAAAACCACCAGCGCCTGTGCCGCCTCTCGCTGGCTTTGCTCGAAGCCTTCGATGCGCTCAAGCGCCGCCAGGGCTTGGTGGACATGAACGATTTGGAGCGCGGCGCCATGGCCGTGCTCAGCGACGCGCAGCTCTCGGGCTGGGTGCAGCAGCGGCTGGACGCGCAAGTGCGCCACGTCTTGATCGACGAATTCCAAGACACCAGCCCGCTGCAGTGGCAGGCGCTCTACGCCTGGTTGTCGGGCTATGCAGGCGCGGGCGGCGGGGGCAGCGGCCAGCGCCCGCCTGCGGTCTTCATCGTGGGCGACCCCAAACAAAGCATTTACCGCTTCCGCCGCGCCGAGCCGCGCGTGTTCGCCGCCGCACGCGACTTTGTGCAAGAAGCGCTGGGCGGCGCCGTGCTGGCCTGCGACCACACGCGGCGCAACGCGCCGCCGGTGCTCGATGCCGTCAACGCCGCGCTGCTGGCCGCGCAAAGCGCAGGCCAGTACAGCGGTTTTCGCGCCCACACCACCGAGCACGACGGCGCTGTGGACCCGCTGCAGGGCTTTGTCAGCCTGGATGTGCCCAGCGAAGAAACGGCCACAGCCGAGGGCGAAGAGCAGCCCGAGGCAGAAGCGCCTGCCCAAGCGCAGGAGGCCTGGCGCGCCAGCCTGGAGCAGCCGCGCCACGAGGCCGAGGTGCAGCGGCGCTGGGCCGAAGCCGAGCGCATTGCGCAGGCGCTGGCCGATTTGCTGCGCCACCACGGCGTGGCGCCGGGCGAGGTGTTTGTGCTGGCGCGCAAACGCGAGGGCTTGCGCGTGCTCTCGCAAAGCCTCAAGCGCTGGGGCATTGCGCATGTGGCGCCTGAAGAACACAGCCTGCTGGACGCGCCCGATGTGCTGGACATGCTGGCGCTGCTGGATGCGCTGGCCTCGCCGCAGCACGATTTGTCGCTGGCGCAGGCGCTGCGCAGCCCCGTGTTTGGCGTCAGTGACGCCGTGCTGCTGCAGCTCTCACGCCGCGCGGGCTTGGTGGAGCGCCTGGCCGAGGAGGGCGCCGCGCCCCTGCGCAGCAGCCTCTGGCTGGCCCTGATGGACGAAGAGCATGCCGCCAGCCTGGACGAAGCCACCCAGCGCGCGCGCAGCCTGCTGCAGCGCTGGAGCCAGCGCCGTGCGCACAGCACGCCGCATGAGCTGCTCGACGCCATCGTGCACGAGGGTGATGTGCCCGCTCGCGTGGCCGCCTGCGTGCCCCCAGCCCAGCGCAGCGCCAGGCTGCACGCCCTGCGTTCTTTGCTGGGCTTGGCGCTGGACCTCGACGGCGGGCGCTACGCCACGCTGCACGGTTTTGTGCGGGCCCTGCGCCAGCGCGCGCTCACGCTGCCCGCGCACAGCCAGGCTGACGCGGTGCAGCTGCTCACCGTGCACGGCGCCAAGGGGCTGGAGGCGCGCGTGGTGGTGCTGATGGATTGCGATGCCCCGCCCGCCAAGGCCGACTACGCCACGCTGCTGGTGGACTGGCCGGTGCTGCAGTCCTGGCCGCAGCGCGTGGCCTTTATTGCCTCCGAGTCCAGACCGCCGCAGGAGCTGGCCGCGCTGATGGAGGCCGAACAGGCCGAGCGCATGCGCGAGGAGCTCAATGCGCTCTACGTGGCCATGACGCGGGCCAAATCACGGCTGGTGCTCTCGCGCACCGTGGGCGCGCGCAAAAGCCCCGAGGGCACCTGGTGGCGCCGCCTGCAGGGCTTGGCGCAGGTGCTGGCTTTGCCGCCGCTCGCACCTCCTGCACCGGGCGGCAGCGAGGGGCAGGTGGCTTTGGCCGAGTTGGCCGAGCTGCCCACCTTGCAGGGCGATGCTTTGCCGCCAGAAGCAGCAGCCGAGGCCGCACCTGCCACCGCGTCCCTGGGCGAGCCCGAAGAGCTGGTGGTGCGCAGCAGCGAGCTGGACGAGCTCGCCGCGCTGGGCGAGGCCTTGCACCGCGTGCTGGAGTGGGTGAGCCGCCCCGGCGCTCGCGCGGCCGACGCACCGCGCTACACCGGCGCGGCCGCGCAGATGTACGGCCTGGATGCGCGGCGGCGCGAGCGCCTGGAGCAGGCGGTGGCGGCCATTTTGGGCAGCCCCGATTGCGCCCCCTTCTTCGCCAACGAGCGCCTGCGCTGGGCTGGCAACGAAGTGCCGCTGACGCTGGACGGTGTGGAGCTGCGCCTGGACCGCCTGGTGTGTGTGGACGGCGTCGATGGCAGGCCCCACTGGTGGGTGATTGACTACAAACTGCACCCCCGCCCGCAGCAAGACGAAGGCTATGTGCAGCAGCTGGCGCGCTATGTGCGGGCTGTGCGTGCGCTGCAGCCCGGCGAGGCTGTGGGTGCCGGTTTCATCACCGGCCAGGGGCAGTGGATTGATGTGAGCGAGAAGTTGTCTCAATACCTGTGAAATATGCGCTACACTAGCAGGCTTGTCGGGGCGTAGCGCAGCCTGGTAGCGCATCTGCTTTGGGAGCAGAGGGTCGCGAGTTCGAATCCCGCCGCCCCGACCATCAAACACAAACCCGCTGTGCCATCGTGCACAGCGGGTTTTTGCTTGTCTGGCCCTGTGTTTGGGTGCGCATGCCGCCCAGTGCACAAGGGGCCTTGCGGGCAATTACCTGGGTGCGCGCCGCGCCGCAGCGCCCAAAGGTGGTGAAAATGCGCGGCTTTGGGTGCGAGCGGTGCGGGCGGTCACAAGCGGCCTCGCAGTTGTTGCGCACTGGCAGAGTTCTACAAGGAAGGCACGCTCAATGGCGATCCAGCAACTCAGCGACGAACAGGTCCGTACCTGGACCCGCGCGCAAAAAGACGAGTGGTGGTTCAACCACGTCTACCAAAAAGACATGCCGCAGCTCACGCTGCGCTCGGGCCTGACGGGCTTTTTGCTCGGCCTGGTGCTCACGGCCACGGCGCTGTACATCGGCGCCAAAACCGGCGTGGGCATTGGCGTGGGCCTGACTTCGGTGATTCTGGCTTTCGCCATCTTCAAATCGCTTGCCAATTCGGGCTTGGCGCGTGACTTCAGCGTGCTGGAGAACAACTGCAGCCAGTCCATTGCCACGGCAGCGGGCTATACGGTGATGCCACTCATTGCAGGCTTGCCAGCCTACATGATGATCACCGGCCACATCATTCCCTGGTGGCAGCTCATGCTGTGGCTGCTGGTGGTGGCCACGTTGGGCGTGCTGGTGGCCTTCCCGATGAAGCGCCGCTTCATCAACGAGGAGCAACTGCCTTTCCCTGAAGGCCGCGCTGCGGGCGTGGTGCTGGATTCGCTCTACACCGGCGACGGTGGCGAGGGCATGTACAAAGCCCGTCTGCTGGCAAAAGTGGCCGGCATTGCGGCGGTGTACCAAGCCATCGTCAGCGATGGCTGGATGAAGGTCATCCAGTTCAAGATCTTGCGCATGGACCAGTGGGCAGGCATGAGCCAGCCCTGGTATTTGCGCGACAAGCTCGATTACTACTACTACAACTGGGCCACGCAGGTGGACGCCTGGATTCCCAAGATTCTGGGCACCGATTTCCGCGTGCTGGGCTTGCGCCTGACGCTGGACATGGCCATGGTGGGCGTGGGCGGTCTGATGGGCATTGTGGTGGCCACCAGCTGCTTGATTGGCGCGCTGGTGAACTTCGCCGTGCTCGCACCGCTGATGATTGCCATGGGCGACATTGCCCCGCGTGTCACCGCCGAAGGCGTGACCGTGCCCATCTCGCGTGCTGAGATCGTCAACCAGTGGTCCCTGTGGTGGGCCGTGACCATGATGGTCACGGGCTCCATCGTGGGCTTGCTGGCCAAGCCTGAGCTGTTCACCTCCATCTTCAAGCGCAAAGCCAAAGTGAAGGGCCCCCAAGGCCCCGATCTGCTGGCTGGTATCGAAGTGCCGCTGTGGATTTCCTACGTGGGCGTGCCCGTGTTCGGCCTGCTCAGCGCCTGGATGACGCACGAGTTCTTCGGTGTGCCTTGGCTGCTGAGCCTGGTGGCGCTGCCCCTGATCATTGTGCTGACGGTCATTGGCACCAACGCCATTGCCCTCACGTCCTGGGTGCCTTCGGGCTCGCTGGCCAAGATCACGCAGTTCACCATGGGCGCGCTGGACCGCACCAACCCGGCCTCCAACCTGCTGCCGGCCACCATCACCTCGGACGTGGCCTCCAACGCCGCACACTTGCTGTCGGACATCAAGCCCGGCTACATGCTCGGCGGCAAGCCGCGTCACCAGGCCATCGGCCACGTCATCGGTTTGGTGGCGGGCACGCTGGCTGCCGTGCCGCTGTTCTTCTTGCTGTTCCTGCCGGCGGACGCCAACGGCGTGCGCAGCGCTGCCACCATCGTGAGCGACCAGTTCGCCTTCCCCGCTGCCATGCAGTGGAAGGGTGTGGCTGAACTCATCGCCAACGGCATCAGCAAGCTGCCCACCTCGGCCGTGATTTCCATGGTTGTGGCGGCTGTGCTGGCTGTGGTGATCGAGACCTTGCGCATCAAAACGCGCGGCAAGTTCCCGCTGTCGGCCGTTTCCATCGGCCTCGGTGCCGTGCTGCCGCCTGATGCCGTGATCTGCATGTTCATCGGCGCCTTGCTGTTCTGGGTCATGCACAAGCGCAACGAAGCCAAGCCCGAAGGTGCTGGCTACCGCCGCTGGGTGCAGGGCGCTGAACCCATCTGCGCTGGCCTGATCTCGGGCGCCGCCCTCATGGGTATTGGCAACGCCATCATCAACGTCATGTTGTAAACCCACCGGGTGCGCTGGCCTACAATGCCGCGCACCCGTTGCTTTGCTGCGGCGCCTGGGAAGGCACCGCAACGCAAGCACACCACACACACTGCCCGTAGCTCAACTGGATAGAGCAGCTGCCTTCTAAGCAGCAGGTCGGGGGTTCGAGTCCCTCCGGGCAGGCCAAGCAGCGCTTGGCACTAGCAATGCAGTCTGTCTGCTTGAGCGTCACCACCGAACGCCGCCGTTCGAATTCCGTTCAGAACTGATCTTCGGCTTGGGCTTCCGCCTCGGTGGCACGGCAGAAGGGGGCAGGTCATATGGGGTCTCCTCAGAGAATACCCCCGCATTCCCTACCCGCTGCGGGCTCGATGGCTTTAGGCCTGCGGAGCGGCGACGTGCAGGACCATCTTGCCGCGTGACTGGCCGCTTTCGCCCAGGCGGTGGGCGTGGGCGGCGTCGGCCAGGGCGAATTCTTGGCCGACGAGGATGCGCAGCTGGCCTTTGTCCACCAGGGCGGCCAGTTGGGCCAGTACAGCGCCGCGCGGTGGTGTGAACACGAAGGCGCTGCGTGCGCCTGCGGCGGCGGCGCGCTCAGGGGCCGGGGGCTGGGCGGTGGCGACGAGGATGCCGCCGGGCTTGAGCGTGGACCAGGAGGCTTCCTGGGTGGGGCCGCCGATGGTGTCCAGCACCACGTCCATGCCTTTGACGTGGTCTTGGAAGGCTTGGCTGCGGTAGTCGATGACGGTGTCGGCCCCCAGTGATTTGACCAAGTCCATGCCCGCGCCGCTGGCGGTGGTGGTGACATGCAGGCCTTGGGCTTTGGCCAGTTGCACAGCCACGCTGCCCAGCGCCCCTGCGCCGCCGTGGATGAGCACGCGCATGCCGCGTTCGATTTGGGCGGCGTCCATCAGGGCTGTCCAGGCGGCTTGGCCGGCCACGGGCAGGGCGGCGGCGGTGGCAAAGGTCACGGTGCTGGGTTTGTGGGCCACTTGCGCGGCGTCCACCGCCACGTACTGGGCGTAGCAGCCGCGCTGCAGGTCGGCGAAGAAGAAGACTTCATCGCCAGGCTTGAAGCCGCTGACGGCGCCGCCCACGGCCACCACCACGCCTGCGGCGTCGCAGCCCAGGGTGAAGGGGAAGGTTCTGGGCATGGCTTGGGCCATGGCGCCGGAGCGGATTTTCCAGTCCAGCGGGTTGACACCGGCAGCCACCACGCGCACCAGCACGTCGTTGGCGCCGCAGTCGGGCACGGGAATGTCGTCGAGCTGCAGCTGCTCGGGGCCGCCGTAGGCGTGGATGCGAATGGCTTTCATGGGGTGTGTTCCTTATCGATGGTGGTGGTGTGGGCGGGGGAGCGCTTTAGCGCGGACCCCAGCCCATGCGGGCGAACAGGCGGTCGCGCCGCACGAATTGGTGGAAGAGCGCGGCGGCAATGTGCAGGCCTATGGCCAGGGCCAGCAGCTTGGCCACGAGGCCATGGACGGCGCGCGGGGGCAGGGTGTCAAAGTTGCTGGGCAAGCTGCCGATGCCGCCGAACACGATGTCGGGCAGGCCGGCCATGACGGACATGGCAATGCCGCTGCCCAGCATCAGCAGGACCAGCAGGTACAGGCCCCAGTGCGTGAGGGGGGCGAGCCGGTCGAGCAGGGCGTTGCCCGTGCTGGCCGGGGCCGGGTGGCGGGTTTTGATGCGCACGAACAAGCGCAGCAGCGTCAGCATCAAGATCAGCCCGCCGGCCACCATATGCCCGCGCAGGCCGTCGATTTTTTCGGGCGCGCTGTTGGGGGTGGTTTTGAGCGCGAAGGTGCCCATGAGCAAGGCCACGCAGATCAGCAGCGCCAGCAGCCAGTGCAGCAGGACCAGAGCACCGTGGTAGCGGTTTGGCAATGTTTTCATTCAGTCTCCTGTGGTGCAGGGCAAACCTTGCCCTGGGGGGAAGCAGTGTCAGCGCTGAGCTTGTGCCATGGAAGAGGTGTATGTGAAATTGACTATTCCATGATCGGAATAAACTGCCGGGCATGCTTGCCCTTTCTGCCCTGCATGACATGGTGCTGTTCGTGGAGGTGGCGCGCACCGCCAGCTTCAGCCGCGCCAGCCGCAACCTCCAGGTGCCTCCGGCCACCTTGTCGCGCCGCATCGCGGCGATGGAGCGTGAATTCGCCGTGCGCTTGTTTGACCGCACCACGCGCCGCGTGGTGCTCACCGAAGCCGGGCAGCGCTATTACGAACGCTGTGCCCACCTGGTGGACCAGGCCAAGCTGGCGCAGGAGGCGCTGCGCGAGAGCGCCGAAAAACCCAGCGGCCATGTGCGGCTGAGCATGCCGGTGGATTTGGGGGTGGTGGTGATTGGTCCCTTGCTGAGCGAGTTTGCGCAGGAGCACCCCGGCATCAGCTTTGAGCTGGACCTCTCTTCACGCAATGCAGACTTGGTGGGCGAGCGCGTCGACCTGGCCATACGCTTGGGCCAAGTGCGCGACGAGCAGCTGGTGGCGCGCCAGATTGGCAGCGTGGAGCAGCGCTTGTTTGCCTCGCCCGCCTATTTGGCCAGGCGTGGCGTGCCTGTGCAGCCGGCTTGTTTGGTGGAGCACGACGGCATCTTTTTCCCCAGTGAGCAGCGCCAGTCGCTGTGGCGCTTGCAGGCGGATGTGCGGGGGCAGAGCACCGAGGTGGTGGTGCGCGGGCGCTTTTTTGTGAACAACATCAGCCTCATGCGCGGGTTGGCCGAGCGCGGCATGGGTGTGGCCATGTTGGACCCCGGGCTGGTGCAGGAACCCCTGGCCCAGGGCCGGCTGGTGCCGGTGCTGCCCACCTGGAGTGCGCCGCGCCTGCCCATGCACGCGGTGATGGCCTCGCGCCTGCAACCGGCCAGCGTGCGCGCGGTGCTGGACTACTTGGTGGCGCGGCTGGCCCCGCCGAGCGGGGTTGTGCTAAAGGCTTAGATGCTCCATGAGCTGGCGCGTGACGGCGGCCCAGCTGTAGTGCTCGGCCAGCGAGGTGCGTGCGGCCTGGCGCTGCTCGGGCGTGGGCAGCTTGCGCAGCGCCACCTGCGTCATGGCGTGCACCAGGTCTTCGAAATCGGGCACCACGAACTGGCCTTGCACCTGGGGCTGGTCCTCGTGCGTGCCGGGGCGGCTGCGCAGCCGGTAGCTGAGTGCGGGCGGGGTGAAGTCGTCGGTGGCGCCGCCGCCGCTGACGATGCACCAGGTGCCGCAGCCCATGGCTTCGAGCACGGGCAGGTTGAAGCCTTCGGCGCGGTAGGGTGAGACGTAGGCGTCGCTCAGCGCATAAAGCGAGCGCAGCTGGCCCAGGTTCAGGCTGCTGGAGAGCACGCTGATGCCCTCGCGCACGGTGTCGGACACCACTTGCGGCGCCACTTGGGCCAGCTCGGCAAAGGTTTGCTCCACGCCCAGGCCGTAGAGGCCTTTGTGGTCTTTGAGGATGAGTCGCGCGGGCACGCCGCGCATGCGCAGCTCGGCAAAGGCCAGGATCAGCAGGTCCAGCCCCTTGTTCCAGGTGGCCACGCCCACGTTGGTGAACACCACCTCGTGCGGCGCCAGCCCGAGCGCGGCCCGTGCGGCCTGGCGTTCGCCCTCGCTCAAGGGGAAAAAGGTGTCGGTCTTGTAGCCGTGGGGCACCACGCGCACGCGCTGCTCGTCAAAACCGCAGTCCACCAGGCGGGCTTTGGACCACTGCGTGGGGGTGAGCACCCAGTCGTCGCCCTGCGTGAGCAGGCGCGGATTCATGCCCGGCGGGTCAAAGCTTTTGTCGGAGAGGCCGAACTCGGTGACGGCAAAGGTCACGGTGCGCCGCGCCGTACCTGGGCTGCTGGCGCGCAGCGGCGAGGCGATGCGCAGGCACACGTCCACGGCCTCAGCTTCAGGGGGCGGGGGCAGGCCGTCGATGATGGCGGCCTCGTGCGGGGCAAAACCGGCACCCAGGGTGTCGCGGCTCCAGTGCGGCATGAAGTAGGGCGCGTCGCGGTGGCTGATGTGCCACTGCGGGTACTTCACCATCTCCAGGATCTGGTTCTGGTTGACCATGGCGATGGAGTGATTGACCCCGCGCCAGCCTTCAATGCAAAGCGTTTTCATGCCTGCGATTGTGGGCAGAGCGCCTGCGGGGGATGCCCGAAAAAGCCCCTTGCGCAGCCGCATATCTGCGGCTTGGGCGCACGCGCACGCCTAGAGCAACAGCGGTGGCAGCGGGTGTTCGTCGTCCCCGTGGGGGCGCAGCAGGGCCAGGTGCGCGGGCGCGGCGGGCTCGGGCGGTGGCTGTTGTTGCGGCTGGGGCGGGGCGGATGGCGACGGCGGCTGAACCGCCTCGGGGCGGTGCTGGGCGAACCAGACATCGCCCATCTGGTGCGTGGCGCCGTCGGCGGTTTGGTAGCTGGAGATCAGGCCCAGCACATTGCCCGCGTCCACGGCGTCGCTGGGCTTGGCCAGCAAATCCATGCTGACGATGCCCAGCTCGGCCAGGGTTTTGAGTTCACCCGCTTCGGTGTGGCCGTTGGCGTTGGCGTCCTGCCACAGGCGCAGTTCAGCAAAGGCGCTGTCGGCGCCACTGAGCTGGTGGTCGCCATTGCTGTCCAGCGCGGCCATGGCGGCATAGCCGTCGGTGGCGCGCAGGCCATTGGCCAGGCGTGTGCCGCTGCCAAAGAGCTCGCTGCCGTTGTCAATCTGGCCGTTGCCGTTGAGGTCGCGCGCCAGCAGGGCATTGCCCTGGGCCACCCAGCCCCACTGCTGGGTGTGGCCAGTGCCGTTCAAGTCAAAGGCCACGCCCTGTGCAGCGGCCAGGGTGCGCAGCCCCTGCCCATCGAGGTTGAGCACGATGGGCGTGGCAAGGAAGAGGGCGTCGAGCTGCGCGCCGCTCATGGCCTGCATGGCCTCGGAGCTGAAGGCGCGCACCTGATGGCTGCTGAGCGCCAGCAGGTCTTGCGTTTCCAGGCCCGCCACCTGGGTGGCGCCGAAGGCGTGGATTTGCTCGGTGCTCAGCGCTCGGATTTGCTGGCTGTCCAGCGCGGGCAGGGCGGCGCTGGACAGCGCGGCAATGGCGTCGGTGCTCAGGGCCTGCAGCTGCGCGCTGCTGATCTGGCGCAGCTGCGCGGCGTTGAGCGAGTGCACCGCATCGGTGTTGAGTGCGGCCAGAGCCTGAGTGCTGAGCGCACGCAGCGTGGTGGGGCTCAAGGCGTCGATGTGTTCGGCGTTGAGCGAGGCGATTTGATCGCTGCGCAGCAGGCTGAAGGCCTGGCTGCTGAGGCTGCCTATGCTGCGCGAGCTCAGCGCGGCAATGTCTTCGCTGCTGAGTTCTTGCCACTGGGCGCTGCCCAGCTGGGCGAGCTGGGCCGTGGTGAACATCTGCACTTGGTCGCTGCTGAGCGCGCTGAGCGCACCGGGCGAGACCAGGCGCAGCAGCCAGCTCGGCAGCGCAGGGATGTCCACCGCCTCCAGCGCCGCAAACTGTGTGCTGCTCCAAGCCAGCATGTGCACATTGTTCAACGCTGCCACTTGGTGCGGTTCCAGCGCCGCAATTTGCCCCACATCCATGGCCCTGGCCTGCGCCAAGCCCAGCGCTGCAATTTGTGCTGGGGTGAGTGCGGTCAACTGGTCCAGCGTCAGGGCGCGGATGTGATCGGTGCTGAGCCCCGGCATGGCCTTGGTGGAGAGTGCGCTGATGTCGTCCGGCTCAATCGCAGCGAATTGTGCGGCGCTCAGTGCTGAGACCTGCAGTGGGGTGAGTTGCGCAATTTGCGCGGTGCTCAGGGCCAGCACTTCATCGGTGCTGAGCGTGGCGATTTGGTCGGAGCGCAAGGCCGCGATTTGGCGCGGCGAAAGCACCGCAATTTGGTCCACCCCCATGGCCTCGAACTGCTCGCTGCTGAGGCCACGCAGCGCCGCGGTGCTGAGCACGCGCAGCTGCTCGCTGCTGAGCGCGGCGAGATGGTCGGTGCTCAGGTCCCGCATTTGCGCGGAGTCCAGCGCTGCAATTTGCACCGTACCCAGCAGCGCCAGCGTGCCCTGGCTGAGGGCCGCGAGTTGCTGGGCGTTGAAGGCGCGCAGCGTTTGGCTGCTCATGGCCAGCAGGTCTTCCGAATCGAAGGCGCGAACCTGATCCTGGCTGAGCAAGCCGATTTGCGTGGAGTGCAGCGCGCGGGCTTGGCTGGTGTTCAGGGCGTGCAGCTGCTCCTCGCTCAGCGCTGCCAGTTGCTGGCTGCTGAGGGCCTGCATCTGCTGGGTGGTGAGTGCCTGCACCTGGCTGGTGTCCAGGCCCATGAGTTGCTCGGTGCGCAGGCTGCGCAGCGAGCGCCCCGAGAGCACGGGCATGGCATCGGGGTTGAGGCCCGAAATTTGTGCCGCCGAGAGCGCTTGCAGCTGTGCAGTGGTGAGCATGCCCAGCTGCGCGCTGCTCAATGCACGCAGCTGGTCGGGCTGCAGCAGGCTCATCTTTTGCGGGCTCCACACCGAGAGCTCGCGGGGGCTGAAGTGGGCAAACAAATCGGGCAGCAGCGCACCCACTTCTGCCGAGGAGATGGCGGCGAGCTGGTTGGAGTTCAGCGCGCTGAGTTGCTGCGAGCTGAGTTGGTTGAAAACATCAGCGCTGAGACTGGCAATCTGCTGGGTGCTGAGGTAGGCCCATTGCTCGGGGCGCAGCGTGGCCAGCTGCTGGGCACCCATGGCTTGGAGCTGGTCGCTGGTGAGGGCTCTGATGGCCGCTGTGTGAATGGCCTGCAGCGTGTCCTGGCGCAAGGCGCCGAGCTGATCAGTGCTGAGCAAGACGATCTGCCCCGTGCTCATCACCGCCGCTTGCTGGGTGGACAGCGCAGCCATGTGCTGGGCATCCAGCGCACGCAGCTGTTCAGAGCTCAGAGCACGAAAGGTGGCTGTGTGCAGGGCCGCAAAGTCATCGGTCTCCAGCGTGTTGATTTGGTCGGTGCTCAGTGCCCGAATCTGCAGCGGACTGAGCGCGCGCACCTGCGCGGTGTTGAGCGCCACCAAGTCTTCTTGTTCAAGCGCATGCAGCTGCGCGGTGGTGAGGGCGCGTATCTGCGAGGTGCTGAAGCCCGCCACCTGGTCGCTGCTGAGAGCCTGCAACTGGGTTGTGCTCAGCCCCGTGATGGCGCGCGTGGACAGCGACACCACGGCGTCGGGCCGCAGCGCCAGCAGCCCGTCCACGCTCAGGCCACGCAGCTGCTGGGAACTCAGGCCCGCCAACTGCACGCTGCTCAGTGCGTTGATTTGTTCAGTGGAAAACGCGGCCAGCTGTGCCGAGCTGAGCCCGCGCAGGGCCAGCGAATCCAGGGCGGCGATGTCCTCGCTTTGCAGGGAGCCGATTTGCGCGGTGCTGAGGGCGCGCAGATGCTCCGAGCGCAGGGCGCTGAGCTGTGTGGTGCTGAAGGCGGCCAGGTCATCGCTGTCCAAAGCGCGAATTTGCGCGCTGGTGAGCGAGCGCATCTGCGCGCTATTGATGACGCTGAGCTGTTCGCTGCTGAAATTGGCCAGCACATCGGGCCGCAGCCCCGCCACGGCGCGCGAGTTCAGCACCATCAGCTCGTCGGTGGAGATGGCCTGAATTTGCGCGCTGCTGAGGCCCCCGAGCTGGCGCGAATTCAGCACCGCCACCTGGGCTGTGCTCAGGGCTTGCAGGGCGTCGCTGCTCAGTGCGCCAAGCTGTTGGGAGCTGATGTTGCGCAGCTGTGCAGTGCCCAAGCCCTGCAAATCTTCAGGCAGCAGCACGGCCATTTGCTGTGTGCTCAAGGCCTTGATCTGCAAGCTGCCCAGTGCCTGGATTTGCTCGGAGGTCATGGCCGCCATGCCGGCCGAGCCCATGGCCACCAATTGGAAGCTGCCCAAGGCCGCCACCTGGGTGGTGGAGAAGCCTTGCACGGTGGCATCGGTGAGGCCACGCATGGTGGCGGTGGAGATGCCCCGCAGTGCCGCGGTGTCCAAGGCCTGCAGGGCCTCTGTGCTGAGGGCGGCGAGCTGGGCGCTGCCCACACCGCTGGTTTGGTTCAGGCGCAGCTGGCCCAGCTGCGAGGTACTGAGCGCGGCAAATTGCTCGGAGCTGAGGTTGGCCACCTGCCCGGAGCTCAAGGCGCGCAGCGCAGCAGGGTTGATGGCTGCCACTTCCTCCGTGCTCAGCAGCGGCATGTTGACGCTGGACAGACCGCGAATCTGCAGCGAGCTCAGGGCGCCGACTTGCTCGCTGGTGAGCGCGCTGAATTGGTCGGTGCTGAAGCGCCGCAGCCGGTCCAGCGTGAAGGCGCTGACCTGCTCGGTGCTCAGCGCTGCGATGTGCTCGGGCGACAGGCCCGCCAGCGTGTGCGGTGTGATGGAGCGTAGCGCCGTGGTGTTGATGGCGCGTACGTCTTCCGCCTCCAGTGCCCAAAGCGGCCCTGCGGACATGCTCGCCAGCGTGACGGCACTGAGCGGTGCAATTTGCCGCGGCGTGAGCGCTGCCATTTGCTCAGGCGTGAACAGGGCCCAGTCGGCGGGTTTGAGTCCCGCCAACTGAGCCGTGCTGAGCAGCGCAATTTCCGCTGGGGTGAGCTGGGTGACGACGATGGCCATGCCTTGGCGTGGTTCAACAAACAAGCAAGCGGGGTGGCGGCCTTGTGGGCCGTCACCCCGCCCTTAGGGCCCGATCAAATCAGGGGCGGCGGTGCTTGCAGGTCATCCTCCTGTCGGGGCTTGAGCAAACCAGCTAGGCCGTGATGAGCGGGCTGAGCGGTGGCGTTTTCCGCCGCTTCCGCCACAGCCTGCGGTGGCAAGGGTGGCAGCAGCTGTTTGTCTGGCGCGGTCAACACCTCGTCCAACTTGGGCGCTGCGGCCTGGCCGGTGTCTTTGGCGAACCACACATCGCTCACCTGATGCTGGCTGCCGTCGGCACTGGTGTAGCTGGCGTTGAGGCCCAGCACGTTGCCGTTGTTCACATCGCTGCCACGTGTGGCATTGAGGTTGAGCTCCACGATGCCCAGGTCCACCAGGCCTTTGAGTTCACCTGCATCGGTCACGCCGTCGTGGTCAGCATCCACCCAGACTTGCAGCTTGCTGAATTGCTCGTCCTTGGCGTTCATCACGCCGTCGTGGTTGCTGTCGAGCTGGGCCAGTGCGGTGAAGCCGTCAGCACCCTTTTGACCATTGGCCAAGGTGGTGCCCGCCCCGAATAGCTCGGCGCCGCTGTTGATCTGGCCGTCACCGTTGATGTCCAGCGCCAGCAGGCCGTCGTTGCCGCCCACCCAACCCCAACGCTGCGAGGTGTTGCCCGTGGCGTTGATGTCGAAGTTCACGCCTTCGCTGGCCGACAGCGTCTGGATGCCGTTGCCGTCCAAATCCAGCACCAGCGGTGTGGCCAGGAAGAGCGCGTCGCGCTGGGCGTTGCTCATGCCGGCGATCTGTTCTGAGGAGAAGGCCAGGACTTGATCCATGGACATGCTGGCCAAGTCCTGCGTCTCAAAGCCAGACACTTGATCGGTGGTGAAGGCGGCAATTTGTGCCGTGCTCAAACCGTCGATCTGGATGGAGGTCAGCGCCTTGATGTGGTCGGTGTTCAGCGCCGTGATCTGGTCTGTGCTGAACGCCCCCAGCTGCGTGGAGCTGAAGCCCGCGATTTGCGTGGACGCCAGTGCCGCGACGTCGGCCGACTCCAGGGCCTGCACATGCTGGGTATCCAGCGCGCGCAGTTGTGCGGTGGTCAGGGCTGTCATCTGGCTGGTGTCCAGCGCCTCCAGCTGCGAGGTGGTCAGCGCGGCAAAGGCGGCCGTGGTCAGTGCGCGCAGCCCAGCGGTGCTGATGCTGGCGATGTCCTCGCTGTCAATGCCCACCACCTGCGTGGCGCTCAGGGCTGACCACTGACCTGCCGTGAGTGAGCCGATTTGATCGGAACTCATGGCGGCCAGATCGTTCGACCCGAACGCAGCCAGGTTGGCCGAGCTGATGTGGGCCAGGTCCACCGTGTCCAGCGCCGCCACATGCTCGGTGGTAAGCGCTTGGAGCTGCGCAGAAGTCAGGGCCATGACCTGGCTGCTGGTGAGCGCCTGCACGTCCTCGCTGGTGAGCTGGTTGATTTGCAGCGTGGACAAAGACGCCACTTGTGCCGTGGTGAAGGCCGCGATCTGGTCGGAGTTCAGCGATTCGAGCTGCCCGGAATTCAGACCACGCAGTGCCGCGGTGCTCAGCCCACGCAGGTCCGTCGTCTCCATGGCCGCCATCTGGTCGGTGGTCAAGCCTTGCAGCTGTGTCGAACTCAGCGCTGCGAACTGTGTCGAACTCAGCTCTGGCAGCACGTCCGTGGCCAGCGCACCCAGTTGGGTCGAGCTCAAGGACTGCAGCTGCAGCGTGCTCAGCGCGGAGAGGTCGTCGCTGGTCAAGGTGGACATCTGCTCCGTGCTCAGGGCATCCAGTTGCGTGGAGCTGAGAGCGCGGATTTGCGCACTGGTGAAGGCGTTGAGGTCCTCGCTGGCCAGGTCGCGAATCTGAGCGGTGCCTAGGGCCGCCACCTGTGCGGTGGTGAGGGCACCGATCTGATCAGAGTTCAGTGCATCGATCTGGGCCGAGCTGAGGCTGCGCAGCGTGGCCGTGGACAGGGCTCGCAGATCAGCGGTTTCCAGTGCCGCCATTTGCTCCGTGCTCAGACCTCGTGCCTGTGCCGAGCCCAGTGCGGCCACTTGCGCGGTGGTCAGCACTTGCACGTTTTCTGTGCTGAGCGCAGCGATTTGTGCCGAGCTCAGTGCTTGCACCTGTGCGCTGGTGAGGTAGGGCACATCGTCGCTGGCCAGGGTGCTGATTTGCTCTGTGGTCAGTGCCGCAAAGTTGCTGGAGCTGATGGCGCGCAGCTGCGTGCTGCCCAGAGCATTGAGATCCTCGCTGCTGAGGTTTCTCAGCTGCGTGGTGGTCAGCGCGGCGACTTGCGCGGTGGTCAATGCACCGATCTGGTCAGAGTCCAGCGCGTCGAGTTGTTCAGAACTCAGCACCTGTACTTGCGCCGTGGACAGGGCACGCAGTTGGGTGGAGCTCAGGACTGCGAAGTCCTCGCTACCCAGCGCTTGCACCTGGGCTGTGCTCAAGTTCGCGATCTGGGCCGTGCTCAGGGCTTGCACTTGTGCGGTATCCAAGGCCTCGATCTGGGCGGTACCCAAGGCCCGCAGGGACGCGGTGGTCAGCGCCGTGACGTCACCCGAATCCAGCGCTGCAATCTGAGCGGTGCTCAAGCCCACCACCTGGGTGGAGTTGAGTGCGGCCACTTGCGCCGAGCTCAGCGCCTGGATGGATTCGGTGCTGAATTCACCCAGCTGCACAGAGCTGAGGGCACGCACTTGGACCGTGCTCAGGGCTGCAACATCGTCGCTGGCCATGCCTGCGGCTTGAGCGGAGGTCAGGGCAGCGAGCTGCGAGGTGGTCAGCGCGCGGATTTGTGCGCTGGTCAGGGCGTTGAGGTCGTCCGAGCTGAGGTGAGAAATCTGCGCCGTGGTCAGCGCCGCCACTTGCGCAGAGCTCAAGGCGGCGATTTGGTCAGAGTTCAGCGCATCCAGCTGGGCCGTTGTCAGCGCCTGCAGCGCCAGGTTGTTGAGGTAGCGAAGGTCGCCACTCTCCAGGGCCGCCATTTGGTCGGTGGTCAAGCCCGCCACTTGGCTTGAGGCCAGGGCGCCGACTTGCATGGAGGTCAGTGCCGCCACGCCTTCGGTGGACAGGGCACCCACTTGCGCAGAGCTCAGGGCGCGGATTTGCGCAGAGCTCAGGGCCTCAATGCTGTCCGAGACCAGGGCGTTGAGGTTGGCGCTGCTGAGTGCGGCGATTTGCGCCGTGCCCAAAGACCGCAGCTGTGTGCTGGTCAGCGCGTTGAGGTCGTCGCTGCTGAGGGTGTTGATCTGCCCCGTCGTGAGAGAGGCGAGCTGCGCCGTGCCCAAGGCCTGGATCTGGTCGGAGCCCAGGGCTTCGAGCTGATCGGAGCTCAAGACGCGGATGGCCGCCGAGTTGAGGGCGCGCACGTCCGCTGTTTCCAGCGCGGCGATTTGCTCAGTGCTCAGTCCGCTGAGCTGACGGCTGCCCAGGGCTGCGAATTGCGCTGTGCCCAGGGCCACAATTTGCTCGGTGGAGAACGCCCCCGCTTGCGTTGAGCTCAGGGCTTGCAGCTGCGTGCTGGTGAGCGCCTGCACGTCATCGCTGTCCATGGCGTTGATTTGCGCCGTGGTCAGGGCCGCCACTTGCTGCGTGGTCAGAGCGCGGATTTGCGCGCTGGTCAGGGCGTTCAAGTCCTCGCTGGTGAGTTCGCTGACTTGCAGCGTGGACAAGGCTGCCACTTGCGCAGAGCTCAGTGATGCGATCTGGTTGGAGTCCAGCGCCTCAAGCTGTGCGCTGCCCAGAGCACGCAGTTGGTTGGCGCTGAGCGCGCGGACTTGCGCGGTTTCCAGTGCGGCCAGGTCGTCCGTCGCCAAATTGGCCACTTGCGTGGTGGTCAGTGCGGCCACTTGTTGGGTGCTCAATCCGGCGATCTGAGCTGAGGTCAGGGCCTCGAGCTGGCTGGTGCTCAAGGCTTGCAGCGCAAGGCTGCTGATGTAGCGCACGTCCCCCGATTCCAAGGCCTGAATCTGCTCGGTGCTCAAGCCTGCCACTTGTGCGGCACTCAGGCGCGCCACTTGCGCAGAGGTCAGGGCTGCAACACCGTCGGTGCTGAGCGCACCCAGTTGGGTGGAGCTCAGTGCGGCGATTTGCACCGTGCTCAAGGCCGCCACATCGTCGGTGTCCATGGCCGCGAGTTGCGCGGTGGTCAAGGCCGCCAGCTGTGCGGTGGTCAAGGCGCGCACCTGACCGCTGGTCAGCGCGTTCAAGTTCTCGCTGGCGAGCTGGGCCACTTGCTGCGTGGACAAGGAGGCCACTTGCTGCGTGGTCAGTGCGGCCATTTGGTCGGAGTTCAGCGCACCAAGCTGGGCCGAGTCCAGTGTCCGCAGCGTGGCGGTGGTGAGCGAGCGCAGATCGGTCGTCTCCATGGCCGCCAGCTGCTCGGTGGTCAGCCCTGTGGCTTGTGCCGAACCCATGGCTGCCACTTGTGCAGATCCCAAAGCGATGATGGCATCGGTAGAGAGTGCGCCGACTTGTGCGGAGCTCAATGCTTTGATTTGGGCGGTGGAGAGCGCGGCCACATCCTCGCTCTCCAAGTTCGCCATCTGTTCAGTGCCCAGGCCTGCGATTTGTGCCGTGGTCAGCGCGCGCACTTGGGCGCTGGTGAGGGCGTTCAGGTCCTCGCTGGCGAGCTGGCTGACTTGCAGGGTGCTCAGCGCCGCCACTTGCTGTGTGCTCAGGGCGCCGATCTGGTTGGAGTCCAGCGCATCGAGCTGGCTCGAATCCAAGGCGCGCAGCGATGCGGTGTTGAGTGCGCGCAGGTCACCCGAGTCGATGGCAGCCATCTGGCTCGTGGTCAGGCCCTGTGCCTGGGTGCTGGTGAGGGCGGCAAACTGTGTCGAGCCCATGGCGGCCACAGCCTCGGTGGAGAGGGCTGCCATTTGTGCCGAACTCATGGCCCGCAGCTGCGTGCTGGTGAGGGCCTGGGCGTCGTCGCTGGAGAGGTCGGCCAGCTGTGCTGTGGTCAGCGCAGCCACCTGCGCAGCGGTCAGTGCCCGGACCTGTTGGCTGGTCAGTGCATTCAGGTCTTCGCTGGTGAGCTGGCTGACTTGCAGCGTGGTCAATGCGCCCACTTGCTGGGTGCTCAGTGCGGCAATTTGGTCGGAGTTCAGCGCCTCGAGCTGGGCGGAGTCCAGCGCACGCAGCGTCCCCGTGGTGAGTGCGCGCACATCCACAGTGTCCAGCGCCACCATTTGCTGAGTGCTCAGCCCCAGAACTTGGGCCGATGTCAGCGAGGCAATTTGCGTGGAGCTCAAGGCCCCTACAGCGTCAGAGCTCAGGGCGTTGATTTGTGCCGAATCCAGAGCCCGCAGCTGCGCCGTGTTCAGGGCTTGGGCGCTGCTGCTGGCCAGGTCGGAGAGCTGGCTGGTGGTCAGTGCAGCCATTTGCGTGGCGCTGAAGGCGCGCAGCTGTGTGCTGCCCAGGGCGTTGAGGTCGTCGGTGGCCAGGCCCGCCACTTGCTGGGTGCTCAAGGCCGCCACTTGCGAGGTGGTGAGTTGCCCCACTTGCTCGGTGCTCAGTGCATTGAGCACGTCGGTGGCCAGCACGCGCAGCGCAGCGGTGCCCAGAGCGCGCAGCTCGCTGGTGCCGATGGCCGCGAACTGCTCGCTGCTGAGGCCAGCGACTTGCGCCGAGCTCAGCTGCGCCACTTGCGAGGAGTTGAGCGCGCCGACGTTTTCGCTGCTGAGCGCGCCCAGCTGTGCCGAGCTCAGGGCCCGCACTTGCGCGGTGCCGAAGGCTTGCACGCTGTGGCTGGCCAGTTCCGAGATCTGTTGCGTGGTCAGTGCTGCGACCTGCGCGCTGCTGAGCGCACGCAGTTGGTTGCTGGTGAAGGCGCTGAATTCCTCAGAGCCGATGTTCACCAGCTGCGAGGTGCTCAAGGCTTGCACTTGCGCGGTGGTGAAGGCCGCGATCTGGTCGCTGTCCAGCGCCGCAATTTGGTCGCTGTTGAGCGCGCGCACGGCCGCCGTTGTCAGGGTTCGCAGGTCTTGCGAATCAATGGCGTGGACTTGATCGCTGCTGAGCCCGCCAATTTGCGCGGTGCTGAACTGCGAGACCTGTGCGGAGCTCATGGCGGCGATGTTGGCGGTGTCCAGCGCGGCCATCTGGGCCGAGCTCAGGGCACGCACTTGCGCGGTGGTGAGCGCCTGCACGTCTTCGCTCTCCATGGCGGCCACTTGCTCGGTGGTGAGCGCCGCAATGTGGGCAGTGGAGAGGGCCTTGATTTGTGTGCTGGAGAAGGCGTTGAGGTCCTGCGTGTCCAGCGCAGCCACCTGGGCCGTGCTCAAAGCGGCAATTTGCACTGTGTTGAGCGCGGCCACTTGGTCAGAGTCCAGCTGCGCGAACTGCTCGGTGCTCATGGCGCGCAGGGCTGCGGTAGACAGCGAGCGAACGTCCAGCGATTCAATGGCGTTGATCTGATTGGTGCCCAACCCGCTGATTTGCGTGGTGCCCAAGGCAGCGTACTGAACCGAGGTCATGGCCTGCAGCGCATCGGAAGTCAGCGCGCCCACTTGTGCCGAACTCAACGCACGGACTTGTGCGGTGGTAAGCGCCTGCACGTCCTCGCTTTGCATGGTGCTGATTTGGTCGGTGCTCAGCGCGGCGATTTGCGCCGTGGTCAGGGCACGGATTTGCTGGCTTTCCAGGGCGTTGAGGTTCTCGCTGGAGAGCCCTGCCAGCTGCGCACTGCTCAGCGCAGCCACTTGCTGCGAGCTGAGTTGTGCGAATTGGTCCGTACTCAGCGCATTGAGATGCTCTGTGCCCAGCGCGCGCAGTGCCGCCGTGGACAGCGAGCGGATGTCGCCCGACTCCAGCGCCTGCACCTGGGTGCTGCTGAGGCCCAGTATCTGCGTCGATGTGAGGCTGCCCACCTGCGTGCTGGTGAGTGCGGCAATGTTGGCCGTGTCCAGCACGGCCAGCTGTGCGGAGCTCAGTGCGCGGATTTGCAGCGTGCTCAGGGCTTGCACGTCGTCGCTGGACAAGGCGCTGACCTGGTCAGTCGTCAGCGCTGCCAGCTGCGCCGTGGTGAGTGCGCGGTACTGGGTGCTGGACCATGCGGGCAGGTCTGCCGAGTCGATGGCTTGAATTTGCGCCGTGCTCAAGCCAGCCACCTGTGTGGTGGTCATGGCGGCCATTTGGTCGGAACTCAAGGCGGCGATTTGGTCGGTGCTGAAGTTGCGCAGCGCCGTCATGTTGATGGCGCGCACATCGTCGGTTTGGATGGCAGCGATCTGCTCAGAACTCATGCCCGCGAATTGGCGGGTGCCCAGGGCACCGATCTGAGCACTGCTGAGCGCCTCGACGGAGCCGGTGGACAGCGCGGCGGCCTGTGCCGAACTCAGGGCCAGCAGCTGGGCGCTGGTGAGGGCCTGCAAGTCGTCGGACTCCAGGCTGTTGACTTGCTCGGTGGTCAGGCCGGCCACTTGGGCCGAGGTCAGCGCACGGAACTGGCCGCTGCTCAGCGCGTTGAGGTCGCCGCTGCTGAGCGCGCTCACTTGCGCGGTGCTCAGACCCTGCACCTGGCCGGTGGTGAGCGCTTGGAGCTGGTCAGTGCTCAAGGCGTCGATCATGGCGGTGCTGAGCGAGCGCAGCACGGCCGAGTTGATGGCGCGCAGGTCCTGGGTTTCGATGGCCGCGGCCTGCTCGGTGCTCAGGCCCGCAGCTTGGCGCGAGGTGAGGGCGGCGAACTGTGCCGAGGTCATGGCCTCCACGGCCGCAGTGCTCAGCGCACCCAGCTGGACGGAGCTGACGGCGCCGATTTGAGCGGTGCTCAGCGCCTGTGCGCTGTCGGAGCTCAGGCCGGCAAATTGTTCGGTACTCAGTGCGCCAATGTGCCCGGCGTTGAGGGCACGGATCTGCGCGCTGCTCAAGGCGTTGATTTCGTCGGTGGACAGCACCGCGGCTTGACCGCTGGTGATGGCGCTGATCTGTTGCGAGCTCAGCGCGGCAATTTGTTCGGAGCCCAGGGCTTCGAACTGCGCGGTGCTGAGGCTGCGCAGCGCCACGGAGGACAGGGCGCGCATGTCCTCGGAGCTGATGGCGGCAATGTGTTCGGTGCTCAGGCCTGCCACTTGGTTGGAGTTGAGCACGGCAATTTGCGCGGAACTCATCGCCGCGATGGCGTCTGTGCTCAGCGAGCCCAGCTGCAAGGAGTTCAAGGCACGCACCTGCATGGAGCTCAGGGCGGCCACATCGTCAGAGCTCAGGCCCTGCAGCTGTTCGGTGGTCAGTGCCGCGACTTGGGCCGTGGTCAGCGCCCGCAGCTGCACGGTGTCCAGCGCGGAGATGGCGTCGCTGGAGAGGGCGTGCAACTGCCCGGTGGTCAGGGCGCCAATCTGGCGCGAGTCCATCGCGGCCACATGGTCGGTGCTCAGAGCGCCGATTTGAGCCGTGCCCAGCCCGCGCAAGGCGCTGGTCGATATGGCGGCTACGGCGTCCGTGGTCAGCGCCGCGGCCTGTTCGGTGTTCAGCGCCGCGGTTTGGGAGGAGGTCAGTGCAGCGGCTTGCCCGGTGCCAAGCGCGCTGATCGATTCAGAGGACAGTGCACCCACCTGAGCCGAGGACAACCCTCGCACCTGCTCGGTGCGAAGGGCCTGCACGTCGTCCGAGGCCATGGCGCTCACCAGCGCGGTGGTCAGGGCCGAGAGCTGGGTCGAGCTCAGCGCGCGAATCTGGGCGCTGTCCAGGGCGTTGAGGTCATCGGACTCCAGGCCGCGAATCTGTGTGGTGCTCAGCGCGCTGACCTGCTGTGTGGCCATGGCCGAGAACTGCTCGGTGCCCAGCGCGTTGAGCTGCGTGCTGGTGAGCGTGCGCAGTGCTGCGGTGCTCAGGGCGCGCAAATCGTCGGTCTCTATGGCTGCCAGCGCCGTGGTGGTGAAGAAGGACGCCGCACGGGTGCTGAGCGACGCGAATTGCGTGGTGGTCAACGCCTGAAATTGCTCTGACGTGAACGCGGCCCAATCCTCGCTGGTCAGTCGAGCCAGAGTGCTCGTCGACAGTGCGGCGATCTGTTCTGTCGTCAGGTTCGAAATCAGTGATGCCATGCTCTGCTCCCGCTCTTTTCAAGCGCTGGTGATTCGGTGTGGCGGCGAGCCCTGAAGAGATCCCGCAAGCTGCCGTGCACTGGCACGGTGGCATGCGAGCCCCCACCAGGGTTCGCCATGTGTCGGATTTCGACCCGGGAGACAGAAACTTGAGCAGGCGACTCAACCAAGCCCGCTCAAGCCGGAAATGCTGTCGTCCATAGCCCCTAAATCGACAAACTTGCCGACACTCTGCCTGCAATATAGGGTTGGAGGGGATGGACTGATGCGCGCAAAAACACCGCGCTCCGGCTTCAGTTCACGCTTCTGCCTGTTGCAGTGGTGATGTGCCAGATGTGATGAAAATGTCAATCAATTGCCGCTGTGGCGGCATTTAGGCCATTTTCAAAGTGGGCGCGCATGAGTAAATGGCAGGCTTTGGCATCGCGGGCCTGCAGGGCGACCATCAGGGCCTCGTGCTCGCGCAGCGACTCCGCCAAGCGGCCTTGCAGAAACAGCGAGTGGTGGCGGTTGAGCGTCATCACGCGGCGCAGCTCGGTGATGAATTGCTGGCGCCAGCGGTTGCCTTCCAGCTCCACCAAGCGCAGGTGAAAGCGCTCGTTGGCGGCAAAAAAACGGTCGCGGTCGTGAGCTTGTACCGCCAGCTCGGCGTGCAATGCGCTCAGCTCCTGCAGCTGGCTGTCGCTGGCCTTGGCGGCCATTTGCGCTGCCGCATCGGCCTCCAGCAGGCCCAGCAGCTGGTAGGCCTCGCGCACGTCGCGCTCGGACATTTCAGTCACATAGGCGCCGCGGCGCGGCTTCATGGTCACCAGCCCCTCTGAGGCCAGCACCTTGAGCGCTTCGCGCAGCGGCGTGCGGCTGATGCCCAGCTGCGCGCACAAGGCCTGCTCGTCAATCCAGCTGCCGGGCTCCAGCTGCCGGCCCAGAATGCGCTGGCGCAGCTGTTCCGCCACTTCTTCATAGAGTGGGCGTTGGCGGAGCATGTTGGAGCTGGACGTGGCGTGCGGCATAGGGGCAAAAAAGCAGGGCGCGGCGCTATGGCTCGACGGTGTGTGCGCAGCGAACCGCGCATGGGCAGATTCTAGTCAGAGTCACGCATTTTGAATTCATAATTATGAATTGCGTGTGCCGCTATGATGGCACGACCACCGGAGAGCCCCGCCATGTCTGACGCCGCCAACAAGCCCGAACGCCAACTCGAAAGTCCCGAGTTCCGCACTGCCACCCTGGAGCAGTGGGCGCAGGCTGCCGCCCGTCAGGCACCCGGGGGCGAGATTGAGCGCCTCAACTGGCTCACGCCCGAGGGCTTGACCGTCAAGCCGCTCTACACGGCTGAAGACGTGCAGGGCTTGCCGCACACCAACACGCTGCCGGGTTTTGAGCCCTTTGTGCGCGGCCCCCAGCCCACCATGTATGCCGTGCGGCCCTGGACCATCCGCCAGTACGCGGGTTTTTCCACCGCCGAGGAATCCAACGCCTTCTACCGCAAGGCCCTGGCGGCGGGCGGGCAGGGCGTGTCTGTGGCCTTTGACCTGGCCACCCACCGTGGCTACGACAGCGACCACCCGCGCGTGACGGGCGATGTGGGCAAGGCCGGCGTGGCCATTGACTCGGTGGAGGACATGAAGATCCTCTTCAACGAGATTCCCCTCGATAAGGTCTCGGTCTCCATGACCATGAACGGCGCCGTGCTGCCGGTGCTGGCGGGCTATGTGGTGGCCGCCGAAGAGCAGGGCGTGAGCCAGGACAAACTGAGCGGCACCATCCAGAACGACATCCTCAAGGAGTTCATGGTCCGCAACACCTATATCTACCCGCCCGAGCCCTCGATGAAGATCATCGGGGACATCATCGAGTACACGGCGCAGCACATGCCCAAGTTCAACTCGATCTCCATCTCGGGCTATCACATGCAAGAAGCCGGGGCCAACCAGGCGCTGGAGCTGGCCTTCACCCTGGCTGACGGCAAGGAGTATGTGAAAACCGCCCTGGCCAAGGGCATGGATGTGGACGATTTCGCCGGGCGGCTCAGCTTCTTCTGGGCCGTGGGCATGAATTTCTATCTGGAGATTGCCAAGATGCGTGCCGCGCGCCTGCTGTGGTGCCGCATCATGAAGGGCTTTGACGCCAAAAACCCCAAGAGCCTGATGCTGCGCACGCACAGCCAGACCTCAGGCTGGAGCCTCACCGAGCAAGACCCGTACAACAACGTGGTGCGCACCACCATCGAGGCCATGGCCGCCGTGTTTGGCGGCACGCAAAGCCTGCACACCAACTCGCTGGACGAGGCCATTGCCCTGCCCACCGAGTTCAGCGCCCGCATTGCGCGCAACACCCAGCTCATCATCCAGGAAGAGACCCACATCACCAGCGTGGTGGACCCCTGGGCGGGCAGCTACATGATGGAAAAGCTCACCCAGGACATGGCCGACAAAGCCTGGGCCATCATCGAAGAGGTCGACGCCATGGGTGGCATGACCCGCGCTGTCGATTCCGGCTGGGCCAAGCTCAAGATCGAGGCCAGCGCGGCTGAGAAGCAAGCGCGCATCGACTCCGGCAAAGACGTCATCGTGGGCGTGAACAAATACAAGCTCGCCAAGGAAGACCCCATCGACATCCTCGATGTGGACAACGTCAAGGTGCGCCACAGCCAGATCGCCCGCCTGCAAGCCATCAAGGCCAGCCGCGACAGCGCCGCCGTGCAAGCCGCGCTGCAGGCACTCACCGATGCTGCCCAAAGCGGGCAGGGCAATCTGCTGGACTTGAGCATCAAGGCCGTGCGCCTGCGCGCCACGGTGGGTGAAATCTCCGACGCGCTGGAAAAGGTCTACGGCCGCCACCGCGCCGACACGCAAAAGGTGACCGGTGTGTATGCCGCTGCTTACGACTCCGCCCAAGGCTGGGCCAAGCTGCAGGAGGAAATCAAAGCCTTCGCCCAGGAGCAAGGCCGCCGCCCCCGCGTGATGATTGCCAAGCTCGGTCAAGACGGCCACGACCGTGGCGCCAAAGTGGTGGCCACCGCCTACGCCGACCTGGGCTTTGATGTGGACATGGGCCCGCTCTTTCAAACACCAGAGGAATGCGCGCGCCAAGCCATCGAGAACGATGTGCACGCCGTGGGCGTCTCGACCCTGGCCGCGGGCCACAAAACCCTGGTGCCCGCCATCATTGCCGAGCTCAAAAAGCAAGGCGCCGAGGACATCATCGTCTTCGTCGGCGGCGTGATCCCGGCGCAAGACTACGACTACCTCTACGAAGCTGGTGTCAAAGGCATCTACGGCCCCGGCACCCCCATCCCGGCCAGCGCCAAGGATGTGCTGGAGCAAATCCGCAAGGCGGTCGCCTGATGCAGCTGGTGCCGGCCATCCTCCAAGGTGCCGGTCCGGCCCGGCGCCGCGCCCTGGCCAAGGCCATCACCCTGCTGGAATCCACCCGGGCGGACCACCGCGCCCAGGCCGATGCGCTGTTGACGACGCTGCTGCCGCACACCGGCCGCTCGCTGCGGCTGGGCATTTCCGGCGTGCCCGGGGTGGGCAAGAGCACCTTCATTGAGGCGCTGGGGCTTTTCTTGATCGAGCGCGGCCACCGCGTGGCGGTGCTGGCGGTGGACCCCAGCAGCACGGTCTCGGGTGGCTCCATCCTGGGCGACAAAACGCGCATGGAGCGGCTCTCCATGGATGAGCGCGCCTACATCCGCCCCAGCCCCAGCAGCGGCACGCTGGGCGGTGTGGCTGAGAAAACCCGCGAGGCCTTGCTGGTGTGCGAGGCGGCGGGCTATGACGTGGTGATTGTCGAGACCGTGGGCGTGGGCCAGAGCGAGACCGCCGTGGCGGGCATGACGGACATGTACTGCCTGCTGCAGCTGCCCAATGCGGGCGACGACTTGCAGGCCATCAAAAAAGGCGTGATGGAGCTGGCCGACTTGGTGCTCATCAACAAAGCCGACATCGACCCTGCCGCCGCCACGCGTGCGCAAGCGCAAATCACCTCGTCGCTGCGCCTCTTGGGTCTGCACCACCGGCCCGATCACGTGGCGCACGACCCTGCGCAGTGGCAGGCGCAGGTGCTGCCGCTGAGCGCCTTGAAGGGCGAGGGCATTGAGCGCTTTTGGGCGGCGGTGTCCAGCTTCAAGGCCAGCCAAGAGGCCCGTGGCCGCTTTGCCGAGAAACGCCGCCAGCAGTCCCTGGCCTGGATGTGGGAGCGCATCCGGGCCGACCTTGAGCACCGCTTCCAGCACGCCCCGGCCGTGCAGGCGGTGCTGAGTGAAACCACTGAGCGCGTGCTGCAAGGCCAGCTCGCACCATCCACAGCGGCCCGCGAGCTGCTGACCCGATTCCTAGGAGACCCAAGTCATGCATGACATTCAACAAATGCTCGAAGAAAAGCGTGCCAAGGCGCGCCTGGGCGGTGGTGAAAAGCGCATCGCGGCTCAACACGCCAAGGGCAAGCTGACCGCGCGCGAACGCCTGGAGCTGCTGTTTGACGAAGGCAGCTTCGAGGAGTGGGACATGTTTGTGGAGCACCGCTGCGTGGACTTCGGCATGGCCGACAACAAGATTCCTGGCGACGGCGTGGTCACCGGCTATGGGCTCATCAACGGCCGCCTGGCCTTTGCCTTCAGCCAGGACTTCACGGTGTTTGGCGGCGCGCTGTCTGAGGCCCATGCCGAGAAAATCTGCAAGGTCATGGACCAGGCCATGAAGGTGGGCGCGCCCGTGATTGGCCTCAACGACTCGGGCGGCGCGCGCATCCAAGAAGGCGTGGCCTCGCTGGGCGGCTATGCCGATGTGTTCCAGAAGAACGTGCTGGCCTCGGGCGTGATTCCGCAAATCAGCCTCATCATGGGCCCCTGCGCGGGCGGCGCTGTCTACAGCCCAGCCATGACGGACTTCATCTTCATGGTCAAGGACAGCAGCTATATGTTCGTCACCGGCCCCGAGGTGGTGAAGACCGTCACGCACGAGGAAGTCAGCGCCGAGGAGCTGGGGGGCGCCTCCACCCACACCAGCAAGAGCGGCGTGGCCGATCTGGCCTTTGACAACGATGTTGAAGCCATCCTCATGCTGCGGCGCTTCTTCAACTACCTGCCGCTGTCCAACCGCGAAAAAGCGCCCACCCGTCCCAGCGGCGACCCCTCGCAGCGCCTGGACCACTCGCTCGACACCCTGGTGCCGGACAACCCCAACAAGCCCTACGACATGAAGGAGCTGATTCTCAAAGTGGTCGACGATGGCGACTTCTTCGAGCTGCAGCCCGACTACGCGCAAAACATCATCACCGGCTTTGCCCGCATGGATGGGCAGACCGTGGGCATTGTGGCCAACCAGCCCCTGGTGCTGGCGGGCTGCCTGGACATCAAGAGCTCCATCAAAGCCGCGCGCTTTGTGCGCTTTTGCGATGCCTTCCACATCCCTGTGATCACCTTCGTCGACGTGCCCGGCTTCATGCCCGGCACCGCGCAGGAGTACGGCGGCATCATCAAACACGGCGCCAAGCTGCTCTATGCCTACGCCGAGGCCACCGTGCCCAAAGTCACCGTCATCACGCGCAAGGCCTACGGCGGCGCCTACGACGTGATGGCCTCCAAGCACCTGCGCGGCGACGTCAACTTCGCCTGGCCCAATGCCGAGATTGCCGTGATGGGGGCCAAGGGCGCGGTGGAAATCATCTTCCGCGAAGACAAGGGCGACCCCGAAAAACTCGCCGCCAAAGAGGCCGAGTACAAGGCGCGTTTTGCCAACCCCTTTGTGGCGGGCGCACGCGGCTATATCGACGACGTGATCCAGCCCCACGAAACCCGCAAACGCATCTGCCGCTCGCTGGTCATGCTGCGCGACAAGCAGCTGGACAACCCCTGGCGCAAGCACGGCAACATCCCGCTGTGATGCACCGTCTGGCCTCCGTCACCGCCTGGGCGGCACTGGCTGCCCTCACCGCGTGGGGCACGCCCGCCTTGGCGCAGCCGCGCGCAGTGCTTGTGTCCTGCGTGGGGCAGCATGCCCTGCTGGCCCAGCACCGTGCGCTGCTGCTGACCGCGCAAGACACGGCTGCAACCGACAGCCAGCAGGCCCTGCAAGCCCAGGCCCAGGCGCTGGGCGTGCGCGAGCCCGAGCTGGCGCAGCTGCGCCAAAGCGTGGCCGCGCAAGCCGCGCAACTGGCCGACCCCGAGCTGACCGACGACGCCACCAAGCAGCTGGCGCGCGAACTCTTCGCCCAGTGCCTGCGCCAGCGCGAACCCCAGCTGGCCGACGCCGTGCTGGAGCGCTGCGAGGGCGATCTGTACGCGCTGCCCGTCGTGCTGCTCTACCGCGCCGAACGCCTGCCCAAACGCGAGGCCCAGGCCGATTTGCAACGCCCCGAAAACCAGGGCGAGGACGCCGACACCCGCCAGCGCACGCGCCGCATGCTGGACTTTGCCTACCAAGGCAGCGGCCCGCGCCCCGGTCAAGAACACAGCTGGCTGCACGAGCGCCTGAGCGACTGGACCGCCCAGTGCCTGCGCCAGAGCGCCCCCGCCACGACCATTTCAGAACAGCGCCGGTGAGCCACCGGCCAGGAGATCGACCATGTTCACCAAAATTCTGATTGCCAACCGCGGCGAGATCGCCTGCCGCGTCATCACCACCGCGCGCCGCATGGGCCTGGCCACCGTGGCCGTTTACTCCGAGGCCGACCGCGATGCCCGCCACGTCGAGCTGGCCGACGAGGCCGTGCTGCTGGGCCCCGCACCCAGCCGCGAGAGCTATCTGGTGGCCGACAAACTTATCGCCGCGTGCAAAGCCACCGGCGCTCAAGCCCTGCATCCGGGCTACGGCTTTTTGTCGGAAAACGAAGACTTCGCACGCCGCTGCGAAGAAGAGGGCATCGTCTTCATCGGCCCCAAGCACGGCGCCATCGCTGCCATGGGCGACAAAATCGCCTCCAAGCGCTTGGCCCAGCAAGCCGGTGTGTCCACCATTCCCGGCCACAACGAGCCCATCCAATCGCCCGAAGAGGCGGTGCAAATCGCCCAGCGCATCGGCTACCCGGTGATGATCAAAGCCAGCGCGGGCGGCGGTGGCAAGGGCCTGCGCGTGGCCTTCAACGACAAAGAGTGCTTCGACGGCTTCAGCTCCTGCCGCAACGAAGCCCGCTCCAGCTTTGGCGACGACCGCGTCTTCATGGAGAAATTCATCGAAGAGCCGCGCCACATCGAAATCCAGGTGCTGGGCGACGCCCACGGCCATGTGGTCTACCTCTGGGAGCGCGAGTGCTCCATTCAGCGCCGCCACCAAAAAGTCATTGAAGAAGCGCCGTCGCCCTTCATCAGCGAGGCCACACGCCAAGCCATGGGCGCCCAGGCTGTGGCCCTGGCCAAGGCCGTGAACTACCAAAGCGCGGGCACGGTGGAGTTTGTGGTCGGCAAAGACCAGAGCTTCTACTTCCTGGAAATGAACACGCGGCTGCAGGTGGAGCACCCCGTCACCGAGTGCATCACCGGGCTGGACTTGGTGGAGCAGATGATCCGCGTCGCCGCTGGACAAGCGCTGGGCTTCACCCAGGCCGATATCCGTCGCGAGGGCTGGGCCATCGAGTGCCGCATCAACGCCGAGGACCCCACGCGCAACTTCCTGCCCTCCACCGGCCGCCTGGTGCGCTACCAGCCCCCGGCCGCCGTGCTGCAGCAAGGGCAATGCACGCTGCAAGGCAGCGCCTACGAGGGCGAAGCCTTCGGCGGCGTGCGTGTGGACACCGGCGTGTACGAAGGGGGCGAGATCCCCATGTACTACGACTCCATGATCGCCAAGCTCATCGTGCACGGGCGCGACCGGGCTGACGCTATCGCCCGCATGCGCCAGGCGCTCAACGGCTTTGTCATCCGCGGCATTGCCAGCAACATCCCCTTCCAAAGCGCCTTGCTGGGCCACCCGGACTTCGCCACCGGCCAGTTCAACACCGGCTTCATCGCCCAGCACTACCCGCGCGGGCTGCGCCAGGACGAAGTGCCGCACGACGACCCCCACTTCCTGCTCGCCCTGGCCGGCTTCATCCGCCGCAAAGCCCGCGAGCGCGAAGCCGGCATCAGCGGCCAGCTGCCCGGCCACGAAGTGCGCATCGAGCACGACTACGTTGCCGTGGTGCACGAAGGCGAGGGCCGCTACAGCCGCACCGCCATGCAAATCTCTGAATTCCGCGGCCAAGAGGGCGAGGCCCTGGTGCAAATCGGCAGCCACAGCTACCGCATCGTCTGCCGCTCGCGCCTCAACGACGTGCGGCTGAGCGGCACCGTCAACGGCCAACCCTTCACCGCCCAGGCCGAGCGCGGCACCGCCAAAAACCCGCTGGCCTACCGCATCCAGCACCACGGCCGCGCGGTGGAAGTCAACGTGCTCTCGCCCCGCGCCGCCGAGCTGCACACCCTCATGCCCTACAAAGCCCCGCCCGACACCAGCAAGCTGCTGCTGTCCCCCATGCCGGGCCTGCTGGTGCAACTGGCTGTGCGCCCCGGCCAAACCGTGCAAGCCGGTGAACGCCTGGCCGTCATCGAAGCCATGAAGATGGAAAACATCCTCACCGCCACCCAAGACGGCACCGTCAAAGCCCTCCTGGCCCAAGCCGGCGAAAGCCTGGCCGTGGACCAACCGATTTTGAGTTTCGAGTGAGATCTGGCATGAGTGAGACCAAGCCTTACAAAATCCTCGGCATTCAGCAAATTGCCATCGGGGGGCCGGACAAAGCCGCGCTGCGCAAGCTGTGGGTGGATGTGCTGGGCCTGACGGTGACGGGGCAGTTTGTGTCCGAGCGCGAGAACGTGGACGAGGACATTTGCACCATTGGCAGCGGGCCGCACCGGGTGGAGGTGGACTTGATGCAGCCGCTGGACCCCGAGAAGAAGCCGGCCGTGCACGCCACGCCGCTCAACCACGTGGGTTTGTGGGTGGACGACTTGCCCGCGGCGGTGGCGTGGATGAGTGCCAACGGCGTGCGCTTCGCGCCGGGTGGCATTCGCAAAGGCGCAGCGGGTTTTGACATTTGCTTCATCCACCCCAAGAGCAGTGCGGAGTTCCCCATTGGCGGGGAGGGCGTGCTCATCGAGCTGGTGCAGGCTCCACCCGAGGTGGTGGCGGCTTTGGGCTGAGCTCCCAGCTTTTCTTGCCGCATGAAAAAAGCGCCCCGCTTGGGGCGCTTTTGCGTTGGGGCACAAGCCCTCAGTTTTGCTGCTGGGCCGCGGCTTCGAGCGGGTCGCTCGGCACGGGCCCGGAGGCGGCGCTGGCGCTCGATGCCGGGGGTGTACCAAACAGCTCCTGGGTGTTGATGTCCGCGGCCTCCTCGGTGGGTGCAGCTTCGATCTGGATGTTTTTGTAGTCCTGCACCGGAGCTTTGTCCAGGCCGCCCGACACCAAGCCCGGGAAGGCAATGATGAGGGCCACCATGATGATCTGGATGATCACAAAGGGCACGGCACCCCAGTAGATCTGCCCGGTCGTCACGGGGGCAATGCGCTTGCCGGTGAGCTTGTCGATGTACTCCGTCAGCGGCGCCACGCTGCGCAGGTAGAAGAGGGCGAAGCCAAACGGCGGGTGCATGAAGGAGGTTTGCATATTCACCCCCAGCAGCACGCCAAACCAGATCAGGTCAATGCCCAGCTTTTCCGCCACCGGCGCCAGCAGGGGCACGACGATGAAGGACAGCTCAAAGAAGTCCAGGAAGAAGGCCAGAACAAAGATCAGCAGGTTCACGAAGATCAGGAAGCCGATCTGCCCACCGGGCAGGCCCGTGAGCAGGTGCTCCACCCACACCGGGCCGTCCACACCCTGGAAGGTGAGGCTGAACACCGTGGAGCCGATCAGGATGAACACCACAAAGCAGGAGAGCTTGGTGGTGGAGGTCAGCGCCTGCTTGAGCAGCGTCATGCTGATGCGCCCACGCGCCCAGGCCATGGCAAAGGCCCCCAGCGCGCCCATGGCGCCGCCTTCGGTGGGCGTGGCAATGCCCAGGAAGATGGTGCCCAGCACCAGGAAAATCAGGCCCAGCGGCGGGATCAGCACAAAGGTCACGCGCTCTGCAATGCGCGACAGCAGGTTCAGCCGCAGCACTTTGTTGATCACGGCCACCACAAAAGCCAGGCCCACGCCCAAAGACATGGACACGACGATGGTTTCATCGGTGGCCACCGAAGCCACTTCATGGCCTTTGAGCGCGCTCAGCACCTGGGCGTAGTTTTCGCCAAAGAGCACAGCAATGCTCGTGCAAATGACAGTCAACACGGCCAGCGAGGTCAGGCCGCTGCGGCCGTCATCTTCGCGAATGGAGCGTGCTTCCAGCGGCAGGGCAGGCACCCATTTGGGACGGAACACCGCCACCAGAACGATGAACAGCACGTACATGGCCGTCAGCACAAAGCCGGGGATGAAGGCGCCCTTGTACATATCGCCCACGCTCTTGCCGAGCTGGTCGGCCAGGATGATCAGCACCAGCGAGGGCGGAATGATCTGCGCCAGCGTGCCCGAAGCGGCGATCACCCCGCTGGCAATGCGCCGGTCGTAGCCGTAGCGCAGCATGATGGGCAGCGAGATCAAGCCCATGGAGATGACCGACGCGGCCACCACGCCAGTGGTTGCCGCCAGCAAGGCGCCCACAAAGATCACCGCAAACGCCAGGCCGCCGCGCACCGGGCCAAAGAGCTGGCCGATGGTGTCGAGCAAATCCTCGGCCATGCCCGAGCGCTCCAGGATCAAACCCATGAGCGTGAAGAACGGTATGGCCAGCAAGGTGTCGTTCTTCATGATGCCGAAGATGCGCAGTGGCAGCGCCTGCATCAGCGAAGCGGGCACGACGCCCAGCTCAATCCCCACCAGACCAAAGAACAGCCCGCAGGCACCCAGGCTGAACGCCACAGGAAAGCCCATGAGCAAGAAGACGACGAGCCCCGCAAACATGATGGGGGCAAGATTGTGTGCAATGAATTCCATGCTCAGGCTGCTCCCTCGGCGCGTTTTTTGGCTTCGGCTTGCTGGCGAATGACCTCAGCCAGCTCTTCCTCAGCACTTTTTTGTGCCGTCTTGGTGATGGGGTCGGGAATCAGGCCCTGCAAAAAGGCCAGGCGCTTGATCAGCTCGCTCAAGCCCTGCAGCAGCAGCAGGAAAAATCCCAACGGGATGAGGGCATACACCGGCCACAGCACCAGGCCACCGGCGTTGGAAGACATTTCCTTGGAGTGCCAGGCTTGCAGGAAGAAGGGCACGCCCAGGTACAGCACCACGGCGCACAGCGGCAGCAGGAAGACCAAAAGCCCGAACACGTCCACCCAGGCCTGCACGCGGCGGGAGAAACGTCCCACCACCACGTCAATGCGCACGTGCTCGTTGTTCAACAGCGTGTAGCCCGCGGCCAGCAAAAACGCGGCGGCGAACAAATACCACTGCACCTCCAAAAAGGCGTTGGAGCTGTAGTTGAAGACCTTGCGGATGACGGCGTTGATGCCGCTGATGAGCGTGGAGGCAAAGATCAGCCAAATCACGCTGCGGCCGATGACGCTGCTGAGCGTATCGATAAACCGCGAGATACGGAGCAAAAAGTTCATCCACCCTCCCTGAGATTACAAAGTGCAAAGCCCGACTCGGCAGGGCCGAGTGGGCAGTGGCTTCAATGTAAGAGCCCAGGACTGACGGGGGGCTGAATACTTGCCCTGCGCTAGGGGAAGTCCTAGCGGTGTAATCCCTCGGGCGCTGGCGCGCCTGAGGTCTGTGGCTTGCTCAGGCGGCGAGCGCTTTTTTCACAGCCGCGGCGACGTGGGCCATGTCGGCCTTGCCGGCCAAAGCGGCCTTGGCTTGGCCCATCACCTTGCCCATATCACCTGCGCCCTTGGCACCGATCTCGGTCACCAGGGTTTGCACAAAAGCGTCCACTTCGGCTTCGCTCAGGCGCTGGGGCAGGTAGGTTTGAAGCACCAGCACTTCGCTGGCTTCCTTGTCGGCCAAATCCTGCCGCCCGGCGGCGGAGAACTGGCTGATGGCGTCTTTGCGCTGCTTGATCAGCTTGTCCACGATGCCCACCACGGCGGCATCGTCCAGCTCAATGCGCTCATCCACCTCTTTTTGCTTGATGGCGGCCAACAGCATGCGGATGGTGGACAGACGTTCGCTGTCCTTGGCCCGCATGGCAGTTTTCATGTCTTCAGTGATCTGTGCTTTGAGGCTCATGGATGTGGGTCCGGGCGCTGGGTTGGGGGTTGGCTTGCCAAAGTGCAAAGGCAGGTCCGAACGGACAAAAGCCCGCAACAGCGTCCTGCGCGGGCTAGCATGTAGAGCCCACAGGAGTGGGCTCACGCTGAACTTCAAAAAGAAATCAGTACAGCTTCTTGGGCAGCTGCATGCTGCGCACACGCTTGTAGTGGCGCTTCACGGCCGCAGCCTTCTTGCGCTTACGCTCTGCAGTGGGCTTCTCGTAGAACTCACGAGCACGCAGCTCGGTGAGCAGGCCCAGCTTTTCAATGGTGCGCTTGAAGCGGCGCAGGGCCACGTCGAACGGTTCGTTTTCTTTGACGCGAATGGTGGTCATGAAACAGGGGTTCCTTCAAATGGCGCTCGGTGTTCGCTTTGGAGGCTTGAGCCGCATGCCTTTGGGCAGACCAAGTCCCCCGCACACAATGCAACCACAGCCTCGAAGCGGGTGTATCCGGATTCCGCTTCCGAATCGACGCGCTTGGGGTTTGCCAGCAAAGTCCGGAATTCTAGCCCATTTTTTGGATGCAACCAATGCTCACTCGACTTTTGGCGCTGGCATTCGGTCAAATACCGCCAAGAGCAGGTTCCTGATGCAAGCGGGCACTGGTGTCATCTTGGCAAATGACAAGTGCTCGGGTGGGGTGGTTCAAATGGGTGGCAGTTGCTGCAGGTTTGTGCGTGTGCCGTTAGTATTGTTTCCTCTACTTGCCTCCGCTTTCGCAACATCATGGCGGAGGTGACTTCTTCCTCGGTCCAAGCGTGCCATGGACTGAAGGTGGCTCCCTCAATGGCATCGTGCATATGGACTCCGTGCTGGACTCGCTTGTGACAGGAGTCGACGATTGGCTGACATCCCTAGGGGCTGGTCAGCCGGCAGCGGCGGTGGCTCTGGCGAGCTTGCTGGAGGCGTCTGGCGCGGCTGTTTCGCTCAAATCCCTGGCCGACGGTCGCTACGAATTTGCGAGCCGCCACTGGTGCCAGATGTTTGAAATCGACGGCGCTGCCATCGGTTTGGATGATGTTCACATCTTTTCCGCCGACGATGCCCTGATGCTGCGCCGTGCTGAGCAGACCTGTTTGGCGCGCGGCGGCCGCACCAGCAATGAGCACCGAATGGATTGGCGCGGACGCCGTCGCGAATGGCAGGTATGGCGGGTGCCTTGCGGCAGCGATCGTGTCCTGTCGCTGTGGTTGGAGCTCACAGAATCGCGCCGTCGCGAGGATACGCTGCAGCGGGCGCTTCAGCAGGTGGAGGCTCAACACAGGCAGCTGGAGGAAATGCGGCGGGATGCTCAGGTGGGTACGGGCCGCGATGCACTCACCGGCCTGTATTTGCGCCCGCATTTTGAAGACCAACTGCTGCGCGAGATCGACCTCTCCCAGCGCGAGCACCGTGAGTTTGCTCTTGTGCTGCTCTCCCTTGGTGTGGGTGCCCAGAGCAGTCCCGGCGCGGTGGAGTGCCTGATGGAGGCCTTGGGCAGAACGCTACGAACCAACACCCGAGCCATGGATTTGGCCTGTCGCGTCGGCGAGCGCCACTTCGCCGTGCTGTTCTCAGGCGTGGGGTTGGCCACGGCTCATGCACGTATGGAGCAACTTCGACGCCAGTTCGAGCAATTGCTGGTGGTGCATGAGGGTAAAGAGTTGCGCGCAGATTTGGCGATTGGTGTGGCCAGCTTCCCCCACACCACATCAGACCGTGCGACCCTGCTGGCAGCCAGTGATGCAGCCTTGGCTGAGGCCCAGCGCCGCGGCGGCAGTCACGTTGTGCTGGCACCCATCGCGTTTGAGCCCGGCCGCTGGCGCGATAGTGGCTCGGGCGCAGAAGGCTGAAGTTTCAGCCTGAACTCGCAGTTGTTGGCAATATGGCTGCGCTTCAGCGGTCCAGCCTGCTCAAGACATCGGCCCACTCTTTGGGTGTCACGGGAGTGACTGAGAGACGGTTGCCGGGCTGCAGCACGCGCATGGTTTGGAGCGCGCTGTCGGAGCGCATTTCAGCCAGACTCAAAAAACGCGTTTTCTTCAGCAAGCTCACCTCCACCTGGAGCCAGCGCGGCTTGCTCGAGGTGGACTTCGGGTCGTAGTAGGGGCTGCTTGGGTCGAACTGGGTGCTGTCGGGTTGCGCAGCCGATGCCACTCGGGCCAGACCTGCAATGCCGGGTATGGGGCAGGAGGAGTGGTAGAAGAGCACGCCATCGCCGATTTGCATCAGGTCGCGCATGAAGTTGCGTGCCTGGTAGTTGCGCACGCCGGTCCAGGGGAGGCGCTGGTCGGGTGCGGCAGCGAGGTCGTCGATCGAGCACTCGTGAGGCTCAGACTTCATCAACCAGTAGTTCATGGCCTGGCGGGTGCAAGAGGGGGGTGTCTACCGCGAACCGTAGGCCGCATTCCTGAACCCAGGGGATTCAGGTGGGCGAGGTCAGAGGGGCTTCGGGTTCATCTGACGCGAGACGATCACACCAGCCCGACGATGTTCCAAGCCCTGGCTCGCGAGAGCATCGGTTCAAGGAAATATAGAACCTACGCGAACGCAGCAGACCGCTGCAGTTTAACCGCCTGAAGGCGTGTCGGAGGGGAATTCCAGTGCTTCGTCCAGTCGGCGGATCAGCGAACCCAGGTCTGCTGGTGCTTCGTTACCTGTTTCGCTGGAGGTGCTGTGGGTTTCGTCAGAGCCGGAAAAGGCCAAATTCAGCGCCGCCAGTACCGCAATGCGTTCACGGGCCTTGATGCGGCCAGAGTCGCGAATGCTGCACATCTCCTTGTCTACGCGTGCGACGGCACGTGCCAGTGCACTCTCGCCGCCGGGGGGGCAGCCCAGCAAGTAGCTCTGACCCATGATGGTGACTTCGATTTGCTTCATGGGTGATCCTTGCTGCTGGTCTGAGCTTCTGTTGTGGGTTCCGTGGGGATGCGATCGAGGAGGGCATCGACCCTTGCACGCGCTGCTGACAGTCGCGAGCGAAGGCTATCGCGCTCGCGTGTGAGGGTCAGGACCTGTTGCTGTAGTTGCGCATTGGTGCTGCGCAAATCTTCATGGCGCTGCAGCAGGCGCTCTACGCGCTCAAAAAGGTCTTGAAAGCTCGACATGACTGGGGATTTGGGAACTGGGCACAGATTGTATGGGGGAGCCGTGGCGCTTCTGCCGCGTTTGAGCTCAAGTCTCTAGCTTGCGATCACAGCAGTGGTGCACGGCGCAGCGCTCGCACTGGGGCTTGCGAGCCTGGCAGACGTAGCGGCCATGAAGAATGAGCCAGTGGTGCGCGTCCACCAGGAATTCGTTGGGTACGCGCTTGAGCAAGGCTTGCTCAACCGCCAGCGGTGTTTTACCCGGCGCGAGGCCCGTCCGGTTGGAGACGCGAAATATATGCGTGTCTACAGCCATGGTGGGTTCGCCAAACGCGACGTTGAGCACGACATTGGCGGTCTTGCGGCCCACACCGGGCAGGGCCTCCAGGGCTTCTTGACTGCGCGGCACCTCGCCCCCGTGCTGCTCTAGCAGGATGCGGCAGGTGGCGATGAGATTTTTGGCCTTGGTGCGGTACAAGCCGACGGTGCGTATCTCATGCGCCAGACCTTCTTCGCCCAGCGCCAGGATGGCTGCGGGCGTGTTGGCGAGGGCAAACAAGCCGCGTGTGGCCTTGTTCACGCCTACGTCGGTGGCTTGGGCTGAAAGCAGCACGGCAGCCAAGCATTCAAAGACGCTGCTGTACTCCAGCTCGGTCTGGGGCCTGGGGTTGGCGGCGCGCAGCGTGCTGAAAAACGTCTGAACCTGTTGTGGGCTCATGAGGCTGAGGACTCGCGTTTGGCGCGCGCGCGTGCCAGCGCGGCTTCGATGACAGCGCGCTTTTTGTCCAACTGTTGCGGGTCTGTGATGCGGGACTCTTGTGCCAAGTGGGCCAGCTTGTATGCCGCTTTGGCCTCCAGGCGTTCCTGTTGTTGACGCGTTTCGCGCTCCAGTCTGAGCTGGCGTTCTTGATAGCGTTGTCGCGCTTGGCTGGCGAGATCAGGGCTCCAGGCGTCCCAGCCACTGCGCCCCGGTGTGACGCTAACCATGCTGATGCAGTCCACCGGGCAGGCGGGAATGCACAGCTCGCAGCCGGTGCATTCGGGCTCAAGCACGGTGTGCATGTGTTTGTTGGCGCCCACGATGGCGTCCACTGGACAGGCTTTGATGCAAAGCGTGCAGCCAATGCACCAGGTTTCGTCAATCACGGCCACGCCGCGCTCGGCCTGCGTGCCGTGTGCGGGGTTCAGCGCTGTTGGGGTGCCACCCACCAAGGCAGCTAGGCGCGCCACGCCGGTGTCTCCACCAGGTGGGCATTGGTTGATGGCGGCTTCGCCCAGTGCAATGGCACTGGCGTAGGAGTGGCAGTCTGGATACGCGCAGCGTGTGCACTGGGTTTGAGGCAGTGCGGCATCCAGTTGTTGAATCAGTGTGGGCAGGTCAGCAGAGTTCACGCAGGGCTGGGGCGACGCCGGCGCTGGGCGCTGTTGGGCGTCGTCTGGCGGGTGTTCAGGGGCTGCGAATCGTAGCGCGCAATAAAGCGCTGCACCTGCGGATAGACCATCTCACGCCAGCGGCGGCCCGAGAAAATGCCGTAGTGGCCTGCGCCTTTGGCGTCGTAGTGCTGCTGGTGCTCGGTGGTGATGCCGCTGCACAGCTCATGCGCCGCGCGTGTCTGGCCTGCGCCGGAGATGTCGTCCAGCTCGCCTTCCACCGTCAGCAAGGCGGTGTGGCGGATGTCCTGTGGGCGCACCCATTCCTCACCCACCTTCCACGTGCCGTTGACCAGCGCAAATTCTTGGAACACGGTTTTGATGGTGTCCAGGTAGTACTCGGCGGGCAGGTCGAGCACGGCGTTGTACTCGTCGTAGAACTGGCGGTGCGATTCGGCGCTGTCGTCGTCACCGCGCACCAGGTCCAGGAAATAGTCGTAGTGCGAGGTGAGGTGGCGGTCCGGATTCATGGCCACAAACCCGGTGTGCTGCAAAAAGCCGGGGTAGACGGCGCGGCCGGCTCCGGGGTAGTTGCTGGGGATGCGGTAGATGACGTTGTTCTGGAACCAGCTGTGGCTCTTGTTCATGGCCAGGTTGTTCACCGCCGTGGGGCTGCGCCGCGCGTCGATGGGGCCGCCCATCATGGTCATGCTGCGCGGCGTGGCTTCGCCGCGGCTGGCCATGAGCGAGATGGCGGCCAGCACTGGCACGGTGGGCTGGCATACCGAGATGACATGGCATTCAGCGCCGATGTGGCGGATGAAGTCCTGCACGTATTGCACGTAGTCATTGAGGTGGAATGGACCGTGCTCCAGCGACACCATGCGCGCGTCAGTCCAGTCGGTGATAAAGACCTTGTGGTCTTTGAGCAGCTGGCGCACGGTGTCGCGCAGCAAGGTGCTGTGGTGCCCGGACAAGGGGGCGACCACCAGCACCGTGGGCTGGGTCTTCATCTGCGACAGGATTTTGGAGTCGTCCGTGTAGCGCTTGAATCGCAGCAGGCGGCAAAACGGCTTGGTCTGCACAACCAGTTCTTGCACGGCCACTTCAGTGCCATCGACATTGATGCTGCGGATGTCGAACTCGGGTTTCTCGTAATCCTTGGCAAGGCGGTGCATCAAATCCAAGCCCGCAGACATCTTTTGAGACATCGGCAGGTGGGTGAAGGGCGACAGCGGGTGGCTGTATAGCTTGGCAGCGGCGCTGGCGAACTCAGCAAAGGGGCTGAGCATGGCTCGCTGGGTTTCGTAGAGCTGATACAGCATGGGAACCTCACTTCATTGTGCAGTGCAGCAATTTTACGGCTTTCCCTGCATGATCAATGGCCGAATAGGGCCGAGAAACTCAGGCATGTCCCTAGCGACACCCAAATGAGCGGGTAGGGTGCGAATTTTTCCCGCTCGCCGAAGCAGCGCTGCGGCCTTGGTTTTTGCGGGGGGAATGCCCCAGCCGCCGTGGCGGGCTGCGCGCATGCGCTACGCTTCGAGCCCCCGTCACGTGCCCATTGCCCATTTCGCATGTCTTCAGAACAACTCAGCGCGCCGGCCGCTCAAGCGCCCAGCGGCGAATTCGTGACTTTCCCAGACTCACCCTTTGAGTTGTTTCAGCCATTTCCGCCCGCGGGCGACCAGCCCACGGCCATCGCGCAGTTGGTGGAGGGCGTGCAAGACGGGCTGACTTACCAAACGCTGCTGGGCGTGACGGGCTCGGGCAAGACCTACACCATGGCCAATGTGATCGCCCGCCTGGGGCGGCCCGCCATCGTGTTTGCGCACAACAAGACGCTGGCCGCTCAGCTCTACAGCGAGATGCGGGAGTTCTTTCCGCACAACGCCGTGGAGTACTTCGTCAGCTATTACGACTACTACCAGCCCGAGGCCTATGTGCCGCAGCGGGACTTGTTCATTGAAAAAGACAGCGCCATCAATGAGCAAATTGAGCAGCTGCGCCTGTCCTGCACCAAAAGCCTGCTGGAGCGGCGCGATGTGGTCATCGTGGCCTCGGTCTCAGCCATTTACGGTATTGGCAACCCCAGTGACTACCACCAGATGGTGATGACGCTGCGCGTGGGGGACACCCTGGGTCAGCGCGACATCATCATGCAGCTCACGCGCATGCAATACACGCGCAACGACGTGGAGTTCACGCGCGGGCATTTCCGCGTGCGCGGCGACACCATCGATGTGTTCCCGGCCGAACATTCTGAAATGGCCTTGCGCATTGAGCTCTTCGACGACGAGATCGAGGCGCTGAGCCTGTTTGATCCACTCACCGGCCAGATGGCGCAAAAGCTCGCCCGCTTCACGGTCTACCCCTCCAGCCACTACGTCACGCCGCGCGAGCGCGTGCTGGCGGCCATGGAAACCATCAAGCAAGAGCTGCGCGAGCGCCTGGCGCAGTTTGTGCAAGACGGCAAGCTGGTCGAAGCCCAGCGCCTGGAGCAGCGCACGCGCTTTGACCTGGAGATGCTGCAGGAGGTGGGTCACTGCAAGGGCATTGAGAACTACAGCCGCCATCTCTCTGGCGCAGCGCCTGGCGAGCCACCGCCCACGCTGGTGGACTATCTCCCTGCTGACGCACTCATGTTTGTTGACGAAAGCCATGTCACGCTGGGTCAGTTCGGCGGCATGTACAACGGCGACCGCGCGCGCAAGACGACGCTGGTGGAATATGGTTTTCGGCTGCCCTCAGCCCTGGACAATCGACCGCTGAAGTTTGCGGAGTTCGAAAAGAAGATGCGCCAGGTGGTGTTCGTCTCAGCCACGCCCTCAGACTACGAGCGTCAGCATGCCGGGCAGGTGGTGGAGCAGGTGGTGCGCCCCACGGGTCTGGTGGACCCCGAAGTGGAGGTGCGCCCAGCCACGCACCAGGTGGACGATGTGCTGCAAGAGATTCGCGAGCGCACCGAGCAAGGCGACCGCGTCTTCATCACCACGCTGACCAAGCGCATGGCCGAGCAGCTCACCGAATACCTCAGCGACAACGGCGTGCGTGTGCGCTATATGCACTCGGACATCGACACCGTGGAGCGGGTCGAGATCCTGCGCGACCTGCGCCTGGGCACGTTTGACGTGCTGGTGGGCATCAACCTGCTGCGCGAGGGCCTGGACATTCCCGAGGTGTCGCTGGTTGCCATTTTGGATGCCGACAAAGAGGGCTTTTTGCGCTCGGAGCGCAGCCTCATTCAAACCATAGGGCGGGCTGCTCGAAACTTGCGGGGCAAGGCGATTCTGTATGCCGACCGCGTGACCGACTCCATGCGTCGAGCCATGGACGAAACCGAGCGCCGCCGCACCAAGCAAATTGCCCACAACCTGGAACACGGCATCACCCCGCGTGGCGTGGTGAAACGTGTGAAGGAATTGATTGACGGTGTTTACAGTGACAAGGCGGGGCGGGATGAGTCGCGTTTGCGCGAATCCGTTGACGTCGAATTGCTGGGCGAAAAAGACCTTGGCAAGCGCATGGCGCAGCTCGAAAAGCTCATGCTGGAGCACGCGCGCAACTTGGAATTCGAGAAGGCGGCGCGTCTGCGCGACCAACTTGCACAGCTGCGGGAGCAGGCTTTTGGGGCGTCGGGGCGGTCTGGACTCTGAGGCCTAAGCGCGCGACTTTGGGGTCAAGAGGCCTACATCCACCAGGGTCTTTTAATTGAGTAAAATGGTCGGACTTACCGAGGGGAAACCCTGGTAATGGCGGCAAGCTATCGGCTTTCCGTAGGACATTTGGCCGTAGTGCCGAGGAGCGATGCGATGCGTCTCACCACCAAAGGTCGTTTTGCCGTGACAGCGATGATTGATCTGGCCCTGCGTGAAAACGCTGGGCCTGTGGCCTTGGCCGCCATCAGTCAGCGTCAGCAAATCTCGCTCTCCTACCTGGAGCAGCTGTTTGGCAAATTGCGACGCCACCAATTGGTGGAGAGCACAAGAGGGCCAGGTGGTGGCTACTCTTTGGGCCGTCGCTCCGATGAAATCACGGTGGCTGACATCATTTTGGCAGTGGATGAGCCTATTGACGCCACGGGCTGTGGCGGCAAAGGCAACTGCATGGGTGGCGACTCGGGTCGTTGCATCACGCATGACCTCTGGACTTCGCTCAACACCAAGATGATCGAGTACCTGGATTCCGTCACTTTGCGCAAACTGGTCGATGACCAGCTCGCCAAAGGTGTGGCGATTGAAGAAGTGCCGCTCAAACGCGCCATTTCCGCTGCCCCGGTGCTCAAACCCATCCGTGTGACAGCCCCGAATTCTGTTTTTGCGCTTGGCAATTCGCTGAGCAAGTAACCCTGTTTTTGAACACTGCAGCAGCCTTAGCTTGCCCTAGGCCAACCCCATGGACATGACCCCGCACTTCCCGATTTACCTGGACTACGGCGCAACCACGCCGGTGGACCCGCGCGTCGTCGACGCCATGATTCCCTGGTTGCGTGAGCACTTTGGCAACCCCGCATCGCGCAGCCACGCCTGGGGCTGGGAGGCCGAGGCGGCGGTGGAAAAGGCACGTACCGAGGTGGCCGCGCTGATCGGGGCTGACCCGCGCGAAATCGTCTGGACCAGCGGCGCGACCGAGTCCAACAATCTCGCCATCAAGGGGGCGGCGCATTTCTACAAGACCCGCGGCAAGCACGTGGTCACGGTCAAGACCGAACACAAGGCTGTGCTGGACACCACGCGTGAGCTGGAGCGCCAGGGCTTTGAGGTGACCTACCTGGATGTGCAGGAAAACGGTCTGCTGGATCTCGCCGCTTTTGAGGCGGCGCTGCGTGCGGACACCATCCTGGTGTCGGTCATGTTTGTGAACAACGAGACCGGCGTGATCCAGGACATCCCCACCATCGGTCGCATCTGCCGGGAAAAGGGCATTGTGTTTCACGTCGATGCGGCGCAAGCCACGGGCAAGGTGGCCATCGACTTGGCCACGCTCCCTGTCGACCTGATGAGCTTGGCCTCGCACAAAACCTATGGCCCCAAGGGCATTGGCGCGCTCTATGTGCGCCGCAAGCCGCGCGTGCGCCTGGAGGCACAAATGCACGGTGGCGGGCACGAGCGGGGCATGCGCTCCGGCACCTTGCCCACGCATCAAATCGTGGGTATGGGCGAAGCGTTTCGCATTGCGCGTGAAGAGATGGCCACCGAGCTGCCGCGCATCCAGGCGCTGCAGCGGCGCTTGCTGGATGGTTTGTCGGATATCGAGCAAGTCTTTATCAACGGCGACCTCACGCACCGTGTGCCGCACAACGTGAACGCCTCCTTCAACTACGTTGAAGGCGAGTCGCTCATCATGGGCATCAAGGGTTTGGCGGTGTCTTCGGGCTCGGCTTGTACGTCGGCCAGTCTGGAGCCCAGCTATGTGCTGCGCGCCCTGGGCCGCAGCGACGAGTTGGCCCACAGCTCGCTGCGCATGACCATTGGCCGCTTCACGACCGAGGAAGAGATCGACTTCGCCGTGAGCACCATCAAGCACAACGTGGTCAAACTGCGCGAGCTCTCGCCGCTTTGGGATATGTACAAAGATGGGGTCGATCTGAGCACCATCCAATGGGCCGCTCACTGAGATTCAAGGAGAACCGACATGGCATACAGCGACAAGGTCATTGACCACTACGAGAACCCGCGCAACGTGGGCGCGTTTGACAAGGGCGACGATTCCGTGGGCACGGGCATGGTGGGCGCTCCGGCTTGCGGCGATGTGATGAAGCTGCAAATCAAAGTCAACCCGGCCACCGGGATGATTGAAGACGCGAAATTCAAGACCTACGGCTGCGGCTCGGCCATTGCCTCGAGCTCCCTGGTGACGGAGTGGGTCAAGGGCAAAACCCTGGATGAAGCGCTGTCCATCAAGAACACGCAGATTGCGCAAGAGTTGGCGCTGCCGCCCGTGAAAATCCACTGCTCGATCTTGGCTGAGGATGCCATCAAGGCCGCTGTCGACGACTACCGCGCCAAACACAAACACACGCAGTGAGGGCCCAGAGCCCCGTTTTGCGCTGAACTCTCGACTTCGCTCACCCATCTCACCGCAACCACAGGAAAAGGACCCATGGCCGTCACCTTGACAGAAGCCGCCGCGCGGCACGTCGCTCGCTATATTGCAAGGCGCGGTCGCGGCGTCGGTGTGAGGCTGGGGGTCAAGACGACCGGGTGCTCGGGTCTGGCCTACAAGCTGGAATACGCAGACGAAGTGGCTGAGGAAGATGTGATCTTCGAAGGGCATGGCGTCAAGGTCTTGGTGGACCCCAAAAGCCTGCCCTATCTGGACGGCACGGAACTGGATTTCGTGCGCGAAGGGCTGAACGAAGGGTTCAAGTTCAGAAACCCGCGCGAGAAAGACCGCTGCGGCTGTGGCGAGTCCTTCCGTGTCTGAGCTTTCGGTGGGTGACTGCGCAGCGCGCCAACTCTGGCGCGCTTCGTTTTTGGCCGTTTGGGCTGGCGGGTGCGAGACATGAAGCTAGAGGACGACGACTTCAGCCTGTTTGGGTTGCCCCAACAGTTTGCCCAGCCTGCTGCTGAGGTCGAGCAGCGCTGGAAGCAGCTGGCCGCGCGCGTGCACCCCGACCGCTTTGTGACCGAAGGTGCAGCCGCGCAGCGCATGGCCATGCAATGGGCGCTGCGTGTGAATGAGGCGCACCAGCGCCTGCGCGACCCGCTCAAGCGCGCCGCTTACCTCTGCGAGCTGCGGGGCGCGCCCATTCGCGCGCATGACAACACCAGCATGCCCAGCAGCTTTTTGATCACGCAAATGCAGTGGCGTGAGGCGCTGGAAGAGGCGACCGATACATCCAGCGTACAAGTGCTGGACCATGAGGTGCGTCAAAGCGAGCAGCAGTTGCACCAACAGCTGCAGCAGCAATTGGACGAGTTGAACGATGCGCCCGCCGCGGCCCAGACCGTGCGAGCCCTCATGTTCATCTCGCGGTTCCGAACTGAGTTAGATCGGCGCATGGATGCGCTAGAGCAGTAGACACAAACATGGCCTTGTTGCAGATATCCGAGCCCGGTGCTTCACCTGACCCGCACCAGCGGCGCATCGCCGTGGGCATTGATTTGGGCACCACGCATTCTCTGGTGGCCGCCATGCGCCATGGTGTGGCTGAGTGCTTGCCGGACGCCCAAGGTCGTGTGATCTTGCCCTCGGCGGTGCATATTGCCGAGCAAGGCCGCCGTGCCTATGGCTATGAGGCCTTGGCTGTGCAGGCGCAAGACCCGCAAAACACCGTGGTTTCGGTCAAGCGCTTTATGGGGCGGCGCCTCGCGGACATCGAGAACCACGAGCGCTTGCCCTATCGATTTGAAGACACGCCGGGCATGCTCAGCGTGCTCACGCGCGAGGGGCCCAAATCACCGGTGGAAATTTCGGCCGAGATTTTGGCCACGCTGCGCCAGCGCGCTGAAGACAGTTTTGATGCCGAACTGTTTGGTGCCGTCATCACCGTACCCGCATACTTTGACGATGCCCAGCGCCAAGCCACCAAGGACGCCGCGCAGATGGCCGGCCTGAATGTGCTGCGCCTCATCAACGAACCCACGGCTGCCGCCATTGCCTACGGTTTGGATCAGGGCGGGGAAGGGCTGTTTGCGGTTTATGACCTGGGCGGCGGCACCTTCGACATTTCTTTGCTGCGCCTGACCCGTGGGGTCTTTGAAGTGCTGGCCACAGGTGGTGATGCCGCACTGGGTGGTGACGACTTCGACCACCTCGTGGCCGAATGGGCGGCCAAGCAAGCTGGTGTGAGCATTGACAGCCCTGGCGACAAGCGTCGCATGCTGGTGGCCGCACGCGCCGCCAAAGAGGCTTTGAGCGATCAGCAAGAAACCGTGTTCCGCGCGGTGCTTGACTCGGGTGAGGTCGAACTCAAGCTCAGCCGCGCGCAGTTCGATGCACTGGTTCAACCCCTGCTGGAGCGCACGCTGCGTGCCGTGCGCCGCGTGCTGCGCGACGCGCGCGTCGAGCCGGCCCAGGTGGATGGCACGGTGATGGTGGGTGGCTCCACCCGCATGCCTTGCGTGCGCCAGGCCGTTTCGGCCCTGTTTGGCAAAGAGGTGTTGATCAACACCAACCCCGACGAGGTGGTGGCCTTGGGTGCCGCAATTCAGGCCGACCAGCTCGCGGGCAATGGCCGCGATGGCGAGCTGCTGCTGCTGGACGTCATCCCGCTGTCCTTGGGCATCGAGACCATGGGCGGCCTGGTGGAGCGCATCGTGGAGCGCAATGCCACCATTCCTGTGGCCCAGGCACAGGAGTTCACCACCTTCAAAGACGGGCAAACCGCATTGGCCCTGCACGTGGTGCAGGGTGAGCGCGAGTTGGCGGGGCAGTGCCGATCGCTGGCTCGGTTTGAGCTGCATGGCATTCCGCCCATGCCAGCAGGTGGCGCGCGCATTCGGGTGACCTTCCAGGTTGATGCGGATGGTTTGTTGAGTGTTTCTGCACGCGAGCAAAGCTCGGGCGTAGAGGCTGTGGTTGAGGTCAAGCCCAGCTACGGCTTGAGCGATGAGCAAATCACCACCATGCTCAAAGACGGCTTTGCCAACGCGCAAGAAGACATGCATGCACGCAAGCTGCGCGAAGCCCGGGTTGAGGCAGAGCGGCTGGTGCTGGCCACCACGGCGGCCTTGCAGGCCGATGGCGATTTGCTTGCCCCGCAAGAGCGCCAGTACATTGACACCTTGCTCACCCTGGTGGGGCAGTCGCTGGGTACCAGCGATGCCGATGGCATTGATGCTGCCGTCAAAGCGCTGGCCGATGGCACCGAAGGCTTTGCCGCAGCGCGCATGAACCGGGGTATTCAAAAAGCCCTGACCGGACGAAATATCGATCAGATCTGATCGCGCAAGAGAGCACACCATGCCAACCATCAAAATCCTGCCCCATCCGGAATACTGTCCCGATGGCGCAACCCTGCAAGCGCCCGCGGGGACGTCGATCTGCGAGGCCTTGCTCGATCACGGTGTGGCCATCGAGCACGCGTGCGATCAGGTCTGCGCTTGCACCACCTGCCATGTCATCGTGCGCGAGGGTTTTGCGTCCTTGTCCGAAATGGAAGAGAACGAAGAGGACATGCTGGACCGCGCTTGGGGCCTGGAGCCCAACTCGCGCCTGTCCTGCCAAGCCATCCTGGCTGGCGTTGACGTGACGGTTGAGATCCCGAAGTACTCGATCAACCACGCCAAAGAAAACCACTGAGAGGCAAGGCTGTGAGGCCGCTGAGGGTGATGTGAGATGTTGGTACTGGGCATAGAGTCGTCTTGCGATGAAACTGGCGTGGCGCTGGTGGATGCGTCGGGTTCTGGCGTGCCGCGGCTGTTGTCACACGCGCTGCACAGCCAAATTTCCATGCACCAGGCCTACGGCGGCGTGGTGCCGGAGCTGGCCTCGCGCGACCACATCCGCCGCGTGCTGCCGCTGACTCAGGAAGTGCTCTCGGGCAGCGGTCGGGTGCTGAGCGATGTCGACGTGGTGGCTTACACCCAGGGGCCTGGCTTGGCGGGCGCCTTGCTTGTGGGTGCCGGTGTGGCCGTGGCTTTGGGCGCAGCGCTTGATCGGCCAACCTTGGGCGTTCACCACCTGGAAGGGCATTTGCTGTCGCCCTTTCTCTCGGTGGACCCGCCGCAGTTCCCCTTTGTGGCGCTGCTGGTTTCGGGTGGGCACACGCAGCTGATGCGGGTGGATGCCGTGGGCAGCTATGAGTTGCTGGGCGAGACCATTGACGACGCAGCGGGCGAGGCCTTTGACAAAAGCGCCAAGCTGCTCGATTTGCCCTATCCAGGCGGGCCCCATTTGGCCGAACTGGCGCTGCGCGGTGACGCCCAGGCCTACCGGCTGCCCCGTCCGCTCTTGCACAGCGGCCAGCCAGACTTCAGCTTTGCTGGCCTCAAAACGGCGGTGCTGACACAGATTCGCCGTTTGCAGCAGGCCAATGCTGACGGACTCCTGTGTGAGCAGCAGCGCTGCGATGTGGCAGCCTCCACTCAGGCCGCCATTGTCGAGGTGCTGGTGAAAAAAAGCCTGCTGGCGCTGCAGGACACGGGCTTGAAGCGGCTTGTTGTGGCCGGTGGCGTTGGGGCCAACAAGCAATTGCGCGCGCAGCTCGATGCTGCCTGCGCACGGCGCAAGGTGCGCGTGCACTACCCCGAGCTGCATTTGTGCACTGACAACGGCGCCATGATTGCCCTGGCTGCGGCCATGCGCCTGCAAGCAGGCTTGGCCCAGCCCACGCTGCAGGGCAGTTTTGCTGTGCGCCCGCGCTGGGATTTGGCCGCCGCCTGAACTCCGCTATACTCGCCAGCTTTTGTTGGCCACAGCTTTGTGGTTGGCAAAGAAGTACCAGCACGGCACGGGTCGGTTTCACCTGTGTCCGCAAGTTATCAACCCGGAAACCGCATGCTTTGGCTCAGTCTCGCCACTTGGCGCAGCTGCACACAGCGTCTGCGGGATCCGAATACCTAGGAACTCCCATGGCAGTCGCCGATCTGAATACCGCCGAAATCGTCAAGTCCAATGCCCGCAGCGCCAACGACACTGGCTCCCCTGAGGTGCAAGTGGCCCTGCTGACGGCTCGCATCAACGAACTGACCCCCCACTTCAAGCTGCACGCCAAGGATCACCACGGCCGTCGCGGTCTGCTGAAGATGGTCAACCAGCGCAAGAGCCTGCTGGCTTACCTCAAGCGCAAGGACGCTGCCCGCTACACCGCCCTGATTCAAAAGCTGGGTCTGCGCAAGTAAGCACGGTGGTATCGTGACGAAGAGCCTGTCTGGACATGACAACCAGCACAGGCTCTTTGTCCATCCGGACTTGTGAGCTGTGGCTCACGCGGTCCTTCGTCATTCGGAGTTGAGCTGACGTGGCAGATGTGTCATTCCAACTGTGCGGCCCTGGTGCAGCCCAGCTGGAATGGCATCGTGCCAAACCCAGTCCACTCCCGGCCCAAGGCGCTCCGCATGCGCCACATCAAACCGAGGAAATCAGAACATGAGCATGTTCAAAAAAGTGGTCAAGACCTTCCAATGGGGCCAACACACCGTGACCATGGAGACGGGTGAAATCGCCCGTCAAGCCACGGGCTCCGTGCTGGTGAATATCGACGACACCGTGGTGCTGGCCACCGTGGTGGCGCGCACCGAAGCCAAAGCGGGTCAAGACTTCTTCCCGCTGACGGTCGATTACATCGAGAAGACCTACGCTGCAGGCAAGATCCCCGGCAGCTTCTTCAAGCGCGAAGGCCGCCCCAGCGAACTCGAAACACTGACCAGCCGCCTGATCGACCGCCCCATTCGCCCGCTGTTCCCTGAAGGCTTCTTCAACGAAGTTCAGGTGGTGGTGCACACCCTGAGCCTGAACCCCGAAGTTCAAGCCGATATCGCCGCCCTGATTGCCACCAGCGCAGCGCTGTCCATCTCTGGCATTCCCTTCAACGGCCCCATCGGTGCGGCTCGCGTGGGCTATGTCAACGGCGAATACGTGCTCAACCCCGGCAAGACGCAGCTGACTGAATCCAAGATGGACTTGGTCGTTGCTGGTACTGAAGCTGCTGTGCTGATGGTGGAGTCTGAAGCCGACCAGCTCAGCGAAGACGTCATGCTCGGCGCTGTGGTTTATGGCCACGAGCAAGGCAAGGTGGCGATTGCCGCCATCAACGAGCTGGTGCGTGAAGCCGGCAAGCCGTCCTGGAACTGGGTTGCCCCCGCCAAGAACGAGCCCTTCATTGCCAAGGTCAACGAGCTGGCCGAGCCGCTGCTGCGCGCTGCCTACCAAATCCGCTCCAAGCAAGACCGCACCCACGCTTGCCGCGATGCCTACGCCAAGGTCAAGGAAGCCCTGGTTGCCGACGGCAGCACGGTGGACAGCGTGGAAGTCGACGGTTTGCTGTTCGAGATCGAAGCGCGCATCGTGCGCAGCCAGATCCTGGCTGGCGAGCCTCGCATCGACGGCCGCGACACCCGCACCGTTCGCCCCATCGAAATCCGCAACAGCGTGCTGCCGCGTGTTCACGGCTCGGCCCTGTTCACCCGTGGTGAAACCCAAGCCCTGGTGGCTGCTACGCTGGGCACGGACCGCGACGCCCAAGTCATCGACGCACTGGCTGGCGAGTACAGCGAGCGCTTCATGCTGCACTACAACATGCCTCCCTTCGCCACGGGCGAAACCGGTCGCGTGGGCAGCCCCAAGCGCCGCGAAATCGGTCACGGCCGTCTGGCCAAGCGCGCTTTGGTGGCTGTGTTGCCCACCAAGGAAGAGTTCCCGTACTCCATCCGCGTGGTGTCTGAAATCACCGAGTCCAATGGTTCTTCGTCCATGGCTTCGGTGTGCGGCGGCTGCCTGTCCATGATGGACGCTGGCGTGCCCCTGAAGGCGCACGTGGCTGGCATCGCCATGGGCCTGATCAAGGACGCCAACCGTTTTGCCGTGTTGACTGACATCCTGGGCGACGAAGATCACCTGGGCGACATGGACTTCAAGGTGGCTGGCACGACCACGGGCGTGACGGCGCTGCAGATGGACATCAAGATCCAAGGCATCACCAAGGAAATCATGCAGGTGGCACTGGCTCAGGCCAAGGAAGCGCGTCTGCACATCCTGGACAAGATGGTCCAAGCCATGGGCGGCGCCAAGACCGACATCTCTGAGTTTGCGCCTCGTCTCTACACCATGAAGATCAATCCGGAGAAGATCCGTGACGTGATCGGCAAGGGCGGCGCCACCATCCGTGCGCTGACCGAAGAGACGGGCACACAGATCGACATCGGCGAAGACGGCACCATCACCATCGCCTCCACCGAAGGCGCCAAGGCCGAACTGGCCAAGAAGCGCATTGAGGAAATCACCGCTGAAGCGGAAGTGGGCAAGGTCTACGAAGGCCCGATCACCAAGATCCTGGACTTCGGTGCTCTGGTCAACATCCTGCCTGGCAAGGATGGTCTGCTGCACATCAGCCAGATCGCCCACCAGCGCGTGGAGAAGGTCACCGACTTCCTGCAAGAAGGCCAAGTGGTCAAGGTCAAGGTCTTGGAAACCGACGAGAAGGGCCGCATCAAGCTGTCGATGAAGGCACTGATCGACCGCGATCAAGCTCCTCAACACGCGGCTGAGCCCGCAGGCGAGTAAAGCCTAGGCTGCCCTTGTGCCCCAACCATGAAAGCGATTGCCATCAAGGCGCCAGGCGCCCCCGAGGTGCTGCAACTTGTCGAGCTGCCCACGCCTGAGTATTCAGTGGGTGAGTGCTTGATCGAGGTGCACGCCGCGGGTGTCAATCGCCCCGATGTGTTGCAGCGCAAGGGCGTGTATCCGGCGCCGGCGGGGGCTAGTCCTCTGCCGGGTTTAGAGGTCGCGGGCCGTGTGGTGGCGGGTGATGCGGCCGCTCTGGCCGAGGCTGGCTTGGCCTTGGGTGACGCCGTGTGTGCTTTGGTGCCTGGCGGCGGCTATGCGCAGTACTGCGTGGCGGCTGTGGCTCATTGCCTGCCTGTGCCTGAGGGCTGGAGCTTTGTCGACGCCGCTGGCTTGCCTGAGACCTTCTTCACAGTCTGGAGCAATGTCTTTGAGCGCGCCGCGCTGATGCCCGGCCAGACCTTGTTGGTGCACGGTGGTTCCAGCGGCATCGGTGTGACAGCCATTCAGCTGGCCAAGGCCTTTGGCTCGCGCGTGCTGGTGACGGTGGGCTCGGACGCCAAAGCTCAGGCCTGCCTGGATTTGGGTGCCGACCTGGCCATCAACTACAAAGCCCAGGATTTTGTGGAGGCTGTGCTCTCAGCAACTTCCGGACGCGGCGTCGATGTGGTGCTGGACATGGTGGCTGGACCCTACGTGGCACGCAATCTGCAATGTTTGGCTGATGATGGACGTCTGGTCATCATCGCCGTGCAGGGCGGCGTGCAGGCGCAGATTGACGCCGGTCAGGTCTTGCGCAGGCGACTCACCATCACGGGTTCAACCCTGCGCCCTCGCAATCACGCTTTCAAGGCGTCTGTGGCCGCGGCTTTGCGGTCGCGTGTCTGGCCCTTGCTGGCGCAGCGGCGCATTCGCCCTGTGGTCTTTTGTGAATTCCCCGCTGAGCAGGCGGCCGATGCTCATGCTCTGATGGAAGCCGGTGAACACATCGGCAAGATTGTGCTGACTTGGAATATTCAATGAATGGAGTGCATGACATGCGCAAGAAGCTGGTAGTTGGTAACTGGAAAATGCACGGCACGCGTGCAGCCAATGCCGTGTTGCTTGCAGGACTCAAGGAACTGGGCCCCTGGAACGCGCAAGTTGCCGTGTGTGTGCCGTTCCCCTACATCACAGAAACAGCACTCGCCGTCACGGGCACTGCTGTGGCCTATGGCGCACAAGACTGCTCGGCGCACGAGCAGGGGGCTTACACGGGCGAGGTGTCCTCAGCCATGCTGGCTGACCTGGGCTGCCGCTACGCCATCGTGGGTCACTCCGAGCGCCGTGCTTACCACCACGAATCTGACCAACTCGTTGCAGACAAGGCCAAGGCCGCCTTGGCGCACGGCGTGACGCCCATTGTTTGCGTGGGCGAAACCCTGCAAGAGCGGGAGGAGGGGCGTACGGAAGAAGTGGTCAAGCGTCAGTTGGCGGCCGTGATTCACACCCTGTCGCATTGCATCGGCGAGATCGTGGTGGCTTATGAGCCCGTGTGGGCCATCGGCACGGGCAAAACCGCCACGCCTGAGCAGGCACAGGCTGTCCACGCGCTGCTGCGCCAGCAACTGCGCGCCGCGACACACAAGGCTGATGCCATGCAGATCCTCTATGGCGGCAGCGTCAAACCCGATAACGCCGCAGTGTTGTTCCAGCAGCCTGATATCGACGGCGGGCTGGTGGGTGGTGCGGCATTGAAAGCGGCTGACTTCGCGGCAATCTGCCGCGCAGCCTCCTGAAGTCGCAAGAGTTGTGTCGTTGACCAGCGCCAGCCGCTGGTACTGAAAAATTTTTGGAGAATTGGCAAATGCAAGTTTTGATGAATCTTGTGCTGGTGGTTCAGCTGTTGGCAGCCATCACCATGATCGGTCTCGTTCTGGTTCAGCATGGCAAGGGTGCCGATATGGGTGCGTCCTTTGGCAGCGGCGCTTCGGGTTCCTTGTTTGGTGCCACAGGAAGTGCAAACTTCATGTCGCGTTCCACGGCGGTATGCGCAACGATCTTTTTTGTGTGCACACTGGCGCTGGCCTATATGGCCAACCACAAGGTGAACAATACCTCCGGCACTTCGGCCGGTGAGCAGTTGTTGGAGCGTGCTGTGGCGCCTGCTCCTGCGGCTTCTGGCGCTGCTGCAGTGCCGGGTGTTGCGCCAATTGCAACGCCTGCGTCCGCAGCTGCTTCGAAGTGACAGAAATTTTGAGCCCTTCCTGTCAAGAAAGTCGCTTGATTTCTTCGGAGGGCTCAAAAACCAGTATAGAATTCGAGGCTGTCTAGCGCGCTAGACGTCAAGCAAAAAAGCCGACGTGGTGAAATTGGTAGACACGCTATCTTGAGGGGGTAGTGGCGAAAGCTGTGCGAGTTCGAGTCTCGCCGTCGGCACCAAAAATAAATAGCACTGTCGATCCTGCTGAATGCTCAGTGGGGTTCGGTGGGGCAGGCGCCCTGAAGTGAATGAGCCTCGGTGGGTTCTGAGCAGAAGGGTCAAGACGGGCGCGGTCCGTGTGCGATGAAAATCGCCATCGACGCGCCCGTTGCTTTTTCGAATCGCCAGCGCCTTCGGGTGGCTAGCCAAACATGAAGAGCACATTGTGAGCCTGGAACAATACCTCCCCGTGATCCTCTTTATTCTGGTCGGCGTCGCGGTTGGTGTCGCGCCCCAGGTTTTGGGCTTTTTGCTCGGGCCGCGTCGTCCTGACGCCGCCAAAAACTCCCCATACGAATGTGGCTTCGAGGCCTTTGATGACGCGCGCATGAAATTTGACGTGCGCTACTACCTCGTGGCCATTCTGTTCATTCTCTTTGACCTCGAAATTGCATTCCTCTTCCCTTGGGCTGTCTCGCTCAATGAGATTGGGCCTGTCGGTTTTTGGGCAATGATGGTCTTTTTGGGCATTCTGGTCGTGGGCTTTGTCTACGAATGGAAAAAGGGCGCCCTGGATTGGGAATGATGGCGTGGCCTCGCCGCTTGGCGGGGTGCTGGAGCTCTGGTTGCGGGCGTAGTGGGTGCTGATCAGTGCTCCGCCTCAGACCTCACAAGAATGGAAGCTCGGTATGGGAATCGAAGGCGTATTGAAAGAAGGCTTTGTCACGACGTCTGTTGACAAGCTGATCAACTGGTCCAAGACCGGGTCGCTGTGGCCAATGACTTTTGGCCTGGCTTGTTGTGCGGTGGAGATGATCCACGCTGGCGCAGCACGCTATGACATCGACCGCTTCGGCATGCTGTTTCGCCCCAGCCCCCGCCAGTCTGACTTGATGATCGTGGCCGGAACGCTGTGCAACAAGATGGCGCCCGCCCTGCGCAAGGTGTACGACCAAATGGCCGAGCCGCGTTGGGTCATGTCTATGGGTTCCTGTGCCAACGGCGGCGGCTACTACCACTACAGCTATTCGGTGGTGCGTGGCTGCGATCGCATCGTGCCCGTTGATGTTTACGTCCCCGGCTGTCCTCCCACAGCTGAGGCGTTGCTCTACGGGGTTATGCAGCTGCAGGCCAAGATCCGCCGCGAAAACACCATCGCACGTTAAGCCATGAGTAAACTCGATACCCTGAAGGCGGCCTTGGAGTCTGTGCTGGGCGACGCCGTTGTTGAGATTCGCAACCAGTTTGATGAGCTCACCCTGACGGTGGGCCATCAGGACTACATCAAGGTTGCAAAACTCTTGCGCGACCATTCGGCCTTGCGTTTTGAGCAGCTCATCGATTTGAGCGGCGTGGACTACAGTGCCTACAAAGACATAGGGCAGGACGGTCCGCGTTTTGCCGTTGTGTCTCACTTGCTGTCGGTCAACAAGAACTGGCGTCTGCGCTTGAAGGTGTTTTGCCCGGATGACGAGCTTCCTCAGGTCGCTTCGGTGACAGCGCTGTGGAGTGCTGCCAACTGGTACGAGCGCGAAACCTTCGATATGTACGGCATCCTTTTCAATGGGCATGAGGATTTGCGCCGTATCTTGACCGACTACGGATTTATCGGTCACCCCATGCGCAAAGACTTCCCGCTTTCCGGTCACGTAGAAATGCGTTACGACGCCGAGCAAAAGCGAGTCGTCTATCAGCCCGTGACCATTGAGCCGCGTGAGATCACTCCGCGTGTGATCCGTGAAGAAAACTACGGTGGTCTGTGATGGCAGCTGAAATCAAGAACTACACGCTCAATTTCGGTCCTCAACACCCGGCAGCGCACGGCGTTTTGCGTTTGGTGCTGGAGCTTGACGGCGAGGTCATCCAGCGCGCTGACCCTCACATCGGCTTGCTGCACCGCGCCACGGAAAAGCTGGCTGAAAGCAAGACATACATTCAATCGCTCCCCTATATGGATCGGTTGGATTACGTGTCCATGATGGCCAATGAGCACGCCTATTGCTTGGCCATTGAAAAGATGTTGGGCATTGATGTGCCCATTCGCGCCCAATACATCCGTGTGATGTTTGCGGAAATCACCCGTCTGCTGAACCACCTGCTGTGGTTGGGCTGTCACGGGCTCGATTGCGGTGCAATGAATATCTGTATTTATTGCTTCCGTGAGCGCGAAGACCTGTTTGATATGTACGAAGCCGTGTCCGGTGCTCGGATGCACGCGGCGTATTTCCGTCCTGGTGGCGTGTATCGGGATCTGCCCGACAGCATGCCCCAATACAAGTTCAGCAAGATCCGCAACGCCAAAGCCATGGCGCAGCTCAACGAAAATCGGCAAGGCAGCTTGCTGGATTTCATTGAGGACTTCTGCAATCGATTCCCGAAAAACGTCGACGACTACGAAACCCTGCTGACGGACAACCGCATCTGGAAGCAGCGCACGGTCGGTATCGGTGTGGTCACGCCTGAGCGAGCTCTGAATCTGGGGTTGACCGGCGCGATGCTGCGTGGCTCTGGTATTGCATGGGATTTGCGCAAGACCCAGCCTTACGACGTCTACGCCGACATGGACTTTGATGTTCCCGTTGGGACCAATGGCGATACCTACGATCGCTATTTGGTGCGCGTTGAGGAAATGCGCCAATCCAACCGCATCATCAAGCAGTGTGTGGACTGGCTGCGTAAGAATCCTGGCCCCGTGATCACGGACAACCACAAGGTTGCGCCTCCTTCACGGGTCGCCATGAAATCCTCCATGGAAGAACTGATCCACCACTTCAAGCTGTTCTCGGAAGGTTTCCGAGTGCCGGAAGGTGAGGCCTATGCAGCGGTGGAGCATCCCAAGGGCGAGTTCGGGATTTACATCGTCAGCGACGGTGCGAACAAGCCCTACCGGCTGAAGATTCGCGCTCCAGGTTTTGCGCATCTTGCGGCTTTGGACGAAATGTCGCGCGGCCACATGATTGCCGATGCAGTAGCCGTGATTGGCACGATGGATATCGTGTTCGGTGAAATTGACCGGTGAGTGAAGGCTATGAGCAGCACTGAATATGTTTTGAGCGAAGCCACTCGCGCCCGTTTTGCCCGTGAAGTGGCGAAGTACCCAGCACAGCAGAAGCAATCTGCGGTGATGGCCTGTTTGTCCATTGTTCAGCAGGAAGAGGGGCATGTGTCCCGCGCTGCTGAAGACGCGATTGCTCAATACCTGGGCATGCCGGCGATTGCTGTGTATGAGGTGACGACCTTCTACAACATGTACAACCAGCGCCCGGTGGGGAAGTTCAAGCTGAACGTCTGCACCAATTTGCCCTGCCTGTTGCGCAATGGGCAAGGCGCCTTGGACCATTTGCTGCAAAAGCTGGGCGTTGAAGAGGGCGGCACGACGCCTGACGGCCTTTTCACGGTTCAAAAGTGCGAATGCCTGGGTGCTTGCGCAGATGCGCCTGTGATGTTGGTCAACGACAGGCAAATGTGCAGTTTCATGAGCCATGACCGGCTTGACGAGCTGGTCACTGTGCTGCGTGAAAACGCGGGCACGGTCGAGGCAAAGAACTGAGGGTAAGCATGCTGGATCTCTCTAAGTTTCAAAGCACCGGCGCAGAAACCTGTTTTCACGACCGGCATATCGGCGCGCAAATCTACGCCGACTTGAATGGCAAGAATTGGTCGATCAAGGACTATGAGGCCCGTGGCGGTTACGCTGCTTTGCGCAAAATTCTGGGCAAGGATGGCGGCGAAGGCCTGACGCAGGATCAGGTGATCGCCGAGGTCAAGGCGTCTGGTTTGCGTGGTCGTGGTGGTGCGGGCTTTCCGACTGGCTTGAAGTGGAGCTTCATGCCGCGCCAATTCCCTGGCCAAAAGTATTTGGTTTGCAATTCGGATGAAGGCGAGCCAGGTACCTGCAAAGACCGCGATATCTTGATGTTCAACCCTCATATCGTGATTGAGGGTATGGCCATCGCTGCTTATGCCATGGGCATTGGTGTGGGCTACAACTACATCCACGGCGAAATCTTTGAGGTTTACGAGCGGTTTGAGGCCGCGCTCGAAGAGGCGCGCGCTGCTGGCTATCTGGGTGACAACATCATGGGTTCGGGCTTCAGCTTCCAGCTGCACGCCCACCATGGTTTTGGCGCCTACATCTGCGGCGAGGAAACTGCGCTGCTGGAGTCTCTGGAAGGCAAGAAGGGCCAACCCCGGTTCAAGCCTCCCTTCCCGGCAAGCTTTGGTCTGTACGGACGGCCGACAACCATCAACAACACCGAAACCTTTGCGGCCGTTCCCTGGATCATCCGCAACGGTGGCCAGCCCTACCTGGAAATTGGTAAGCCGAATAACGGTGGCACCAAGATTTTCTCGGTGTCTGGCGATGTGAATCAGCCCGGGAATTTCGAGGTTCCGCTAGGTACTTCGTTCGAGAAGTTGCTGGAACTCGCAGGTGGCGTTCGCACGGGTCGCAAGCTCAAGGCGGTGATTCCTGGTGGCTCTTCGTCGCCTGTCTTGCCGGCAGACGTCATGATGGCCTGCACCATGGATTACGACTCGATCGCCAAGGCAGGTTCCATGCTCGGCTCTGGCGCGGTGATCGTGATGGATGACAGCCGCTGCATGGTGCGCAGCCTCTTGCGTCTGTCCTACTTCTACGCTCACGAGTCCTGCGGCCAATGCACGCCTTGCCGTGAAGGTACGGGCTGGATGCACCGCGTGATCGAGCGCATTGCCAATGGGCAAGGGCGTATGGAAGACATCGAGTTGCTGAACTCGGTGGCCGACAACATCCAAGGGCGCACCATTTGTGCGCTGGGCGACGCCGCAGCCATGCCTGTGCGCGCGATGCTGAAGCATTTCAAGCACGAGTTCATCGCCATGATCGAACAAGCGCAGCAGACTCAAGAGGCTCAGAAATCGGCCATCGCTTGACGCGTAGGTTGGTGAGGACAAGCTATGGTAGAAATTGATCTCGATGGCAAAAAGGTCGAAGTCGCTGAAGGCAGCATGGTCATGCATGCAGCTGAAAAGGCCGGCACCTACATTCCGCACTTCTGCTATCACAAAAAGCTCTCCATCGCGGCCAACTGCCGGATGTGCTTGGTTGAGGTGGAAAAGGCACCCAAGCCTCTGCCTGCTTGCGCCACCCCAGTGACGCAAGGCATGGTCGTTCGCACCAAGAGCGAACGCGCACTCAAGGCGCAGCAAGGCGTGATGGAGTTTTTGCTCATCAATCACCCTCTGGACTGCCCCATTTGTGACCAGGGTGGTGAGTGCCAGCTGCAAGATTTGGCTGTGGGCTACGGCGCTACCTCATCGCGCTACTCGGAAGAGAAGCGAGTTGTGTTCCATAAGAACGTGGGGCCGCTGATTTCCATGGAGGAAATGAGCCGCTGCATCCACTGCACCCGGTGCGTGCGCTTTGGCCAGGAAATTGCCGGCCAGATGGAACTGGGCATGGCGCACCGCGGTGAGCACAGCGAAATTCAAACTTTCGTGGGTCGCTCGGTCGATTCGGAGCTCTCGGGCAACATGATCGACATCTGCCCCGTGGGCGCCCTGACCAGCAAACCCTTCCGCTACAGCGCGCGGACGTGGGAGCTGGCTCGACGCAAGAGCGTGAGCCCGCATGACTCCACGGGTGCGAACCTGATTGTTCAGGTCAAGAACGGCAAGGTCTTGCGTGTCGTGCCGTTGGAGAACGAAGACGTCAACGAGTGCTGGATTGCTGACCGTGATCGCTTCTCCTACGAGGCGCTCAACAGCGAGGACCGCCTGACCTCGCCCATGATCAAGCAAGGTGGCGGCTGGAAGACGGTGGACTGGGCCACGGCGCTGGACTATGTGGCCAGCGGGCTCAAGCAGATCAAGGGTGCGCATGGCGCGTCCAGCATCGCAGCACTGGCGTCCGAGCACAGCACTGTGGAAGAGCTGCACTTGCTGGCCAAGCTGGCCCGAGGCATTGGCAGCGAGAACATCGACACCGCACTGCGTCAGACCGACTCCGGCTTGCGCGCTGCTGAAGGCAAGGCGCATTGGCTGGGCCGCAGCATCGCGTCCCTGTCGCAGCTCGACAGCGCCTTCATCGTCGGCTCCTTCCTGCGCAAGGATCACCCACTGCTGGCCCAGCGTTTGCGCCAGGCCGCTCGCCGTGGCGCGCAAATTGTGGGCCTGCATGCGGTGGAAGAAGATTGGCTGATGCCTGTCAGTGCCCGCATCACGGCTGTGCCCTCGCAGTGGTGGCAACAACTCGCCAATGTGGCAGCTGCTGTGGCGCAGCGCACGGGCGTTCAAGCCCCCGCTGCTGGCGAGGCTACCGAGGCCGCACAGGCTCTGGCAGAGGCTTTGCTGGGTGGCGAACAAAAGGCTGTGCTGCTCGGTAACGCTGTGCTGCATCACCCTCAAGCCGCAGCTTTGCATGCGCTGGCAGCTTGGATTGCCGAGCACACGGGTGCCACGGTGGGCTTCTTTGGTGAAGCTGCGAACAGCGTTGGCGCCCAGTTGGTTCAGGCGCGTCCTGGTGCCAAGGGGCAAAGCGCTGCCCAGGTGCTGAGTTCTGACAGCGCCAAGGCGCTGCTGCTGTTGAACTGCGACCCCGTGCTCGATAGCGCCAACGCGGCGGCCGCAAGCCGCGCGCTGCACGCTGCAGAGTTGGTCGTGGTGATGAGCCCCTTCAAGAGCGGGCTGGACTACGCCGACGTGCTGCTGCCCATAGCCCCCTTCACGGAAGGCTCTGGCAGTTTCATCAATGCCGAAGGGCGCCTGCAGAGCTTTGTGGGTGTTGCCAAGGCTTTGGGTGAAACGCGTCCCGGCTGGAAGGTGCTTCGCGTGTTGGGCAATTTGTTGGAGCTCGACGGTTTTGCCTTTGACAGCTCTGACCAAGTTCGTGCCGCAGCTTTGGGCCACGAAGACCTGGCACCCCGTTTGAGCAATGCACCTGCCCAGGCCGTTGCAGCGCAAGAGTGGTCGGTGCAAGGTTTGGAGCGCTTGGCCGCTGTGCCCATCTATGCCGCAGATGCTCTGGTGCGCCGCTCGGCTGCGCTGCAGCAAACCCGAGACGGCCGCGAGGCTGCACATGTGCAACTGCCCCCGGCCGTGTGGAACCAGTTGGGCTTGGGCGAGGGTGGCATGGTTCGCGTGAGCCAAGAGGGCGCCGGGGAAGTGGTGCTGAGCGCGCGTTTGGACACCACGCTGGCGGCCAATGTGGTGCGAGTCAATGCAGCCCTGCCTGAGACCTCGGCGCTGGGCCCGATGTTTGGTGCCATCAACGTTGCCAAGGCGTAAGAGACAACACCATGGATAACTTCTACAACGCTGGTGCTGAGCTGTTCAATGGCATTTCGCCATTGATTTGGCCTGTCATCTGGAGCCTGCTGAAGATTGTTGCAGTCGTGCTCCCCTTGCTGCTGTGCGTCGCCTATCTCACTTTGTGGGAACGTAAGGCGATCGGTTGGTCGCAAATTCGACCCGGCCCCAATCGGGTGGGTCCCTTGGGCCTGCTGACCCCGATTGCCGATGCGGTGAAGCTGATTTTCAAGGAAATCATCACGCCATCGGCCGCCAACAAAGGGCTGTTCTTCCTGGGGCCGATCATGACCATCATGCCGGCCTTGGCCGCATGGGCTGTCATTCCCTTTGGGCCGGATGCGGCCGTTGCTAACGTCAACGCGGGTCTTCTGCTTTTGATGGCCATCACCTCGATGGAGGTCTATGGCGTCATCATCGCGGGCTGGGCCTCCAATTCGAAGTACGCGTTCTTGGGCGCGCTGCGCGCTTCGGCGCAAATGGTCTCTTACGAGATCGCGATGGGCTTTGCCCTGGTGATCGTGCTGATGGTGACCGGTTCGATGTACATGACGGACATCGTTCTGGGCCAGACCAAGGGGATGTTTGCCGATTTCGGTTTGAATTTCCTCTCCTGGAACTGGTTGCCCCTGCTGCCTATCTTTGTCGTGTACTTCATTGCAGGCTTGGCAGAGACAAACCGTCACCCCTTTGACGTGGTTGAAGGTGAATCGGAAATTGTTGCCGGGCACATGATCGAGTACTCTGGCATGTCCTTCGCCATGTTCTTCTTGGCTGAATACGCCAACATGATTTTGGTGTCGGCACTCACCGTGGTGATGTTCCTCGGCGGATGGGCTGCACCTGTTTCCTTCCATCTGTTTGGCATGGAGACGCCAGAGTTTTTCAAGAACACCATGCCGTTCTGGAATTGGTTCTGGTTGTTTGCCAAAACCTTTGTGGTGGTGACGATGTTCTTGTGGGTTCGTGCGTCGTTCCCCCGCTACCGCTATGACCAGATCATGCGTCTGGGTTGGAAGATCTTCATCCCCGTCACACTGGTGTGGCTGGTGGTTGTGGGTCTGTGGATTCAGTCGCCATTCAATATCTGGAAGTAATCCGAGGTGATCGCTGTGAGCTCCATCAAGGACCTACTCAAGAGCTTCATGCTCATCGAACTGTTCAAGGGCTTGGCCCTGACAGGTCGGCATTTTTTGTCGCGCAATATCACGGTTCAATTCCCTGAGGAAAGAACGCCGCTGTCGCCGCGATTCCGTGGTTTGCATGCGCTGCGCCGTTATGAAAACGGTGAAGAGCGCTGCATTGCCTGCAAGCTGTGTGAAGCGGTTTGCCCGGCAATGGCGATCACGATTGAGTCAGATGTGCGTGCCGATGGCAGCCGCCGGACCACGCGCTATGACATCGATCTGACCAAGTGCATTTTTTGCGGCTTTTGTGAGGAAAGCTGCCCGGTGGACTCCATTGTTGAGACCAATATTTTTGAATACCACGGCGAGAAGCGTGGTGATCTGTACTTCACCAAGGACATGCTCTTGGCTGTTGGCGATCGCTACGAGACGGAAATCGCCGCTTGCAAGGAGGCCGATGCCAAGTACCGCTGAGGCAGGGCAGGGCCGTTGAGGCCCTGCAATTCAACTGCTTCGGCAAGCTTGCAAGGACGTCGCATGGAAATCACTACCGCGCTTTTCTTTTTGTTCTCGCTGGTTTTGCTGGGTTCAGCGTTTCGTGTCATCACGGCGCGCTCTACTGTGCATTCGGCGCTCTTCCTTATCTTGGCCTTCTTCAACGCGTCTTGCATTTGGATGCTTCTGAAGGCGGAGTTCCTGGCGATCACCTTGGTGCTGGTGTATATCGGCGCTGTGATGGTGTTGTTCCTCTTTGTCGTGATGATGTTGGATTTCAATACCGACAGTGTTCGACAAGGGTTTTGGAAGCACATGCCGCTGGCTGGCCTGGTGGGCGCCTTTATCGCGCTTGAAATGGCTGCTGTGTTGCTGGGTGGCTTCCGTGTGGCGGATGCGCCGGCACTCAGCGAAGCTGACGCCAAGCTGGGCAACGCCAAGATGCTTGGTATTGCCATTTACACCGATTACCTCTTCCCCTTGCAAATCGCGGCGGTGCTCCTGCTGGTGGCCATCATCGCGGCCATTGCATTGACGCTGCGTCAGCGCAAAGACTCGCGCTCGCAAGACCCGGGCGAGCAGGTGAAGGTCAAGAAAGCCGACCGGCTGCGTATTGTCAAGATGGCTCCCAGCGTTGAAGAAGCAGCGCCAGCGGCCGCAGACGATAAGAATCAAGGAGCTGTCTGATGGAAGCGTTGAATACGAGCCTGACACTCGGCCATTTCCTGACTCTCGGGGCCATTCTGTTTGCGATGTCGGTGGTCGGCATTTTTATGAATCGCAAAAATTTGATCGTGCTCCTGATGGCGATCGAGTTGATGCTCTTGGCGGTCAACCTGAATTTCGTGGCCTTCTCCCACTATTTGGGTGATATGGCTGGTCAGGTGTTTGTGTTTTTCATCTTGACGGTGGCAGCCGCTGAATCCGCAATCGGCTTGGCCATATTGGTGGTGCTGTTCCGTAATCGCAGCAGCATTGACGTGCAAGAACTGGATGCCTTGAAGGGCTGATGAGAGGCGAGTACCCATAATGTCTGCACAACTCTCTCAGAACATGCTGCTGGCGGTGCCTCTGGCCCCGCTGGTGGGCGCCGTGGTGGCTGGCCTGTTTGGAAAACAAGTGGGGCGGCGCGGTGCTCATACCGTGACCATCTTGGGCGTGCTGGTGTCCTTTATCTTGTCCGCCATCACGCTCTACAGCGTGGCGATGGAGGGCGCCCGGTTCAACCAGACCATCTACGAATGGATGGTGTTGGGCGGCCTGAAGATGGAGGTCGGCTTCCTGGTCGACGGCCTGTCGGCCATGATGATGGTCGTGGTGACTTTTGTGTCCCTGATGGTGCACATCTACACCATCGGCTACATGGAAGAGGACCCTGGCTATCAGCGCTTCTTCAGCTACATCTCGCTGTTCACCTTCTCCATGTTGATGCTTGTGATGAGCAACAACATGCTGCAGCTGTTCTTTGGCTGGGAAGCGGTGGGCTTGGTGTCGTATTTGCTGATCGGCTTCTGGTACACAAAGCCCACGGCCATCTTCGCCAATATGAAAGCCTTCTTGGTCAACCGCGTGGGTGACTTCGGCTTCATTCTGGGCATCGGTTTGCTGGTGGCCTACGGCGGTTCGCTCAACTACACCGAGACCTTTGCCAAGGCTGGCGAACTGGCTCAGATCAAGTTCCCAACCCCGCTGTGGGGCGGCGACTGGATGATGCTGACCGTGGCCTGCATTTGCCTGTTCATTGGCGCCATGGGCAAGTCTGCGCAGTTCCCACTGCATGTGTGGTTGCCTGACTCCATGGAAGGTCCGACGCCAATTTCCGCGCTGATCCACGCCGCCACCATGGTGACGGCAGGCATTTTCATGGTCGCGCGCTTCAGCCCCCTGTTCGAGTTGAGCGACACGGCACTGAACTTCGTGCTCGTCATCGGCGCGATCACGGCGCTGTTCATGGGCTTTTTGGGCATCATCCAAAACGACATCAAGCGCGTGGTGGCCTACTCGACGCTGTCGCAGCTGGGTTATATGACCGTGGCGCTGGGTGCTTCGGCCTACTCGGTGGCTGTGTTCCACCTGATGACACATGCCTTCTTCAAGGCGCTGCTGTTCTTGGCGGCCGGCTCGGTGATCATCGGCATGCACCATGACCAGGACATCCGAAACATGGGTGGTCTGCGCAAGTACATGCGCATCACCTGGATCACGTCCTTGCTGGGTTCTTTGGCCTTGATCGGTACACCGTTCTTCTCCGGCTTCTACTCCAAGGATTCCATCATCCTGGCCGTGCAAGCCAGCCAGCTGCCGGGCGCCTCGTTCGCCTACGCTGCGGTGGTGGCGGGTGTGTTTGTGACGGCGTTCTACAGCTTCCGCATGTATTTCCTGGTCTTTCACGGCAAGGAAAACTTCCGCCACAAACCTTTCCCGGGTGAGCACGACCATCACGACGACCATGACCACGTGCATGTGCCGCATGAGTCTCCGGCTGTGGTGACGGTGCCGCTGCTTTTGTTGGCGATTCCCTCGGTTGTGATCGGCGGCCTGTCTCTTTATCCCATGCTGGCGGGTGACTTCTTCAAGGACGCCATCCATATCAACACGGCCTTGCACGCTGGCATCGACAACGTGCTGGAGCATGTGCATCACGGTGCTGTGGCCATGGGCATGCATGCCTTCGTGACCCTGCCGTTCTGGCTGGCGGTGGCCGGCGTGGCCACGGCCTATGTGTTCTACATGGTGGCTCCGCAAATTCCCGCGACGCTGGCTCGCGTGCTGCGCCCGCTGGTGGTGGTGCTGGAGAACAAGTACTTCATGGACTGGTTCAACGAACACGTCCTGGCCGCTGGCGCCCGTGCATTGGGCCGCGGCTTCTGGAAAGTGGGTGATCAGGCGATTATTGATGGCGTGATGATCAACGGGTCGGCACAGGCCATCGGTAGCTTTGCCGGACTGATCCGACGCGTGCAAACCGGTCACCTCTACTGGTATGCGCTGGCCATGATTTTGGGCGTCGTGGGTCTGATGACCTGGCAGCTGTGGCCTTACCTGGGCCCTCAATTCCAAGCCCTGCTGGGCTGATCACGGGGGCGGAGAACAAGAATGTTGCTTAGTCTTGCCATTTGGTTGCCCATCGTCTGGGGCGGTTTGCTCCTGGCGTTTGGACGCGACGACAACGCGCGCATGGCGCGCTGGTTCGCCCTGCTGGGGGCTGTGCTCGGGTTGTTGGTCACGCTGCCACTGATCACCGAGTTCAATACCGCGACTGCAGCCATGCAGTTCGTGGAGAAGCTGGTCTGGATCGAACGCTTCAACATCCACTACCACCTGGGCGTGGATGGGATTTCGATGTGGTTTGTGCCCCTCACGGCCTTCATCACCATCATCGTGGTGGTGTCCGCCTGGGAGGTGATTGAGAACCGCGTGCACCAGTACATGGGTGCGTTCCTGATCTTGTCGGGCATGATGATTGGCGTGTTCTCGGCGCTGGACGGCATGCTGTTCTATGTGTTCTTCGAGGCCACGCTGATCCCGATGTACATCATCATCGGCGTCTGGGGCGGACCCCGTCGCGTGTATGCGGCCTTCAAGTTCTTCCTATACACGCTGGCAGGCTCGCTGTTGATGCTGATTGCACTGCTGTACCTGTACGTGAAGTCCGGTGGCAGCTTTGACATCCAAACCTGGCACCACCTGCCGCTGGCTTTGAACCCGCAGACCCTGCTGTTCTTTGCCTTCTTCGCAGCGTTTGCGGTGAAGGTGCCGATGTGGCCGGTGCACACGTGGTTGCCCGATGCACACGTGGAGGCCCCTACGGGAGGCTCGGTGGTGCTGGCGGCCATCATGCTGAAGCTCGGTGCCTATGGCTTCCTGCGTTTTTCCATGCCCATCGCTCCCGATGCGGCGCGTGAGTACGCATGGTTCATCATCGTGCTGTCGCTGATCGCGGTGCTCTACATCGGTGTGGTGGCGCTGGTTCAGAACGACATGAAAAAGCTGGTGGCCTACTCGTCGGTGGCGCACATGGGCTTTGTGACGCTGGGCTTCTTCCTCTTCAATGAGTTGGGCGTGTCCGGCGGTCTGGTGCAGATGATTGCCCACGGCTTTGTCTCGGGCGCCATGTTCCTGTGCATTGGTGTGCTCTACGACCGCGTGCATTCACGCGAGATTGCGGCATATGGTGGGGTGGTCAACACCATGCCCAAGTTTGCAGCTTTTGCGGTGTTGTTCGCCATGGCCAACTGCGGCTTGCCGGCCACGGCAGGTTTTGTTGGCGAGTGGATGGTCATCCTGGGCGCCGTCAAGTTCGACTTCTGGGTGGGCGCCTTGGCAGCCACTTCGCTGATCTTCGGCGCGGCCTACAGCCTCTGGATGGTCAAGCGTGTCTACTTCGGCGCACCGGCCAATGACAACGTGCGTGAGCTGGCCGACCTGAACACGCGTGAGTTCCTCATGTTGGGTGTCATGGCTGTGGCCGTGTTGTGGATGGGCCTCTATCCCAAGCCGTTTACCGACGTGATGCACCAGTCCGTCACCGAGTTGTTGCAGCACATTGCTGTTACCAAGATTCCGCAGATTCAATAAGGGCTCGATGCCATGAATGAGATGAACTGGGTCGCGGTCCTGCCAGAAATCTTCCTGTTGGGCATGGCCTGCGTGATCGCGCTGGTCGATCTGTTTGTGACTGATCCTCGCCGCACGCCAACCTATTGGTTGACGCAGCTGACGCTGGGTGTTTTTGCCGCCATGCACTTCTGTGCCTTTGGTGAGGGCAAAGTTGAACTCACCATGCAAGGCATGCTGGTGTCAGACCCCATGGGGCACCTGCTGGTGGCCTTCGCGGCCATCGCACTGGCAGTGACGCTGGTCTATGCGCGCCCTTATGCGGGCACGCGTGACCTGCTCAAGGGCGAGTTGTTCACGCTGAGCCTCTTCATGCTGCTGGGCGTGGCGGTGATGATCGCGTCGGCCAACTTCCTCATGATTTACCTCGGCCTGGAGCTGATGAGCCTGTCGCTGTACGCCCTCGTGGCACTGCGCCGGGACCATGCGTTGGCCACCGAGGCGGCCATGAAGTACTTTGTGCTGGGCGCCTTGGCCAGCGGCTTCCTGCTCTATGGCTTGTCCATGATGTATGGCGCCACGGGCTCCTTGGATATCGCACAGGTCTTTGAAGTGGTCATGCAGGGCCAAGCCAACAAGGGCGTGCTGATTCTGGGCACGGTGTTTGTGGTGGCGGGGCTGGCGTTCAAGCTAGGCGCGGCGCCATTTCATATGTGGGTGCCAGACGTCTACCACGGCGCGCCTACGGCGGCGACCCTGCTCATCGGCGGTGCGCCTAAGCTCGCAGCTTTTGGCATGACCATTCGCCTGCTGGTGGAAGGCATGCTGGGCTTGGCGGTGGATTGGCAGCAGATGCTGATCGTGCTGGCCGTGGCCTCGCTGGTGGTGGGCAACGTGGCGGCGATTGCGCAGACCAATCTGAAGCGCATGCTGGCTTACTCGGCCATTGCGCAAATGGGTTTCATGTTGCTGGGTCTGGCCTCTGGCGTGATCAACAACAGCACTGCCCCTGCGCTGAACGCCTACAGCTCGGCCATGTTCTACGCCGTGACCTATGTGCTCACGACGCTGGGTACCTTCGGCCTGATCATGCTGCTGGCGCGCCAAGGCTTCGAGTCTGAGCAAATCAGCGATCTGTCCGGCCTGTTCAAGCGCAGCCCCTGGTTTGCGCTGGTGATGGCCATGTTCATGTTCTCGCTGGCAGGTATTCCGCCGACGGTGGGTTTCTACGGCAAGCTGGCCATTCTGCAAGCCATGGTGGGTACGGGTTCGTCCTTCTACATTGGCTTGGCGGTGGTGGCCGTCCTGCTGTCCCTGGTGGGCGCTTTCTACTACCTGCGCGTGGTCAAGGTGATGTTCTTTGACGATGCGACTGACAGCAACGCCCCAGTCATTGCGCTGGACGCCAAGGTGGTGATGTCGATCAACGGTATCGCGGTCGTGGCTCTGGGCTTGCTGCCCGGTGGTTTGCTCGACTTGTGCAAGCAGGCCGTGATGCAAACCTTGCTGCGTAACTGAAGAGGGACGAGGCGTGGAACTGTCGGTTTGGTTGGTGCTGGCGCTCGCGCTGGCTGCGGCGAATGCGCCTTACCTGAGTTCTCGCCTCTTTCTCGTGGGGCCGCGTCGCAGCCCCAAGTCAGGCTGGGTGGTGGTGGCTGAGCTGCTGCTGCTGGCCCTGGCGACTCTGGTCTTGGGCTGGGTCTTGGAAGCCTCCCAGGGGCAGCGCCATGAGCAGGGTTGGGAGTTTTACGTCGCGGCTCTTTGTCTCTTTCTGACCTTGGGCTTCCCCGGCTTTGTGTGGCGCTATCTGCGCCGTGGTGCATCCGGTCCGGATCAACAAGCCGAAGGCGTTTGAGAAGCTGGGCTGGGATTTGGGGAACCCGCGCGGTCCAGCCCAAGTGGTGAGACCAAGAAGCACTGAGATGAACAATCCCCAGCACGAAGACGCCCACTTGCGTGAGACCCAGCTGCAAAGCGAGCGGGTGTTTGGCGGCCACTTTCTGAAGGTAGACCGCGACACAGTGCGCCTGCCCGACGGCAAGACCGCCACGCGCGAGTTTGTACGCCACCCCGGCGCCGTGATGGTGCTGCCCATGCTGGACGACGGCCGTTTGGTGATGGAACGCCAGTTCCGCTACCCCATGGACCGCGTCATGCTGGAGTTTCCGGCCGGCAAGCTTGACCCCCATGAAAGCCCGCTGAGCTGCGCTCAGCGCGAGCTGCTCGAAGAGACCGGCTACAGCGCTGCAGAGTGGGCCTATGCCGGTGTGCTGCACAACGCCATTGCCTACTCGGACGAAGGCATTCACATCTTCTTCGCCCGTGGCCTCACGCGTGGGCGGCAACAACTGGACGAGGGTGAGTTTTTGGAGTTGGTCGAGCACAGCGAGCCTGAGCTCAACGACATGGCCCAGCGCGGCGAACTCACCGACGCCAAGACCCTGATTGGCCTGCTGTGGCTGGACCGCTGGCGCCAGGGGCGCTGGCCGCTGCAGTGGCAACGAGCGCTTTGAATGGATGTTGAACACAGCGCGGTGCAGCACGCCAGTGCCCAGCCCGCCAACCCTTGGCGCCTGTCTGTGGCGCCCATGCTGGACTGGACGGATCGGCACTGCCGCTATTTCCACCGTCTGCTGACGCGCCACACACGGCTCTACACCGAGATGGTGACCACCGGTGCGCTCTTGCATGGCGACCAAGCCCGGCACCTTGACTTCAACCCCGAAGAGCACCCCGTGGCGCTGCAGCTCGGCGGCAGCGAGCCCGCAGACCTGGCTGCCTGCGCACGCCTGGCTCAGCGCTGGGGCTACGACGAGGTGAACCTCAACTGCGGCTGCCCGAGCGAGCGTGTGCAGCGCGGCGCTTTTGGCGCTTGCCTGATGGCTGAGCCGCAGCTGGTGGCCGATGGCGTGAAAGCCATGCGTGATGCGGTGGACATCGACGTGACCGTCAAGCACCGCATTGGCATCGACAAAATCGAGAGCTACGACTTTGTGCGCGATTTTGTCGGACGGGTGGCTGAGGCCGGCTGCGAGGTCTTTATCGTGCATGCCCGCAACGCCTGGTTGCAGGGCTTGAGCCCGAAAGAAAACCGCGACATCCCGCCGCTGCGCTACGAGCTGGTGCACCGGCTCAAGCGCGAATTCCCGCAGCTGACCATCGTCATCAACGGCGGCATTCAGACCGATGAGCAGATTGCCGAGCAGCTGCAACACGTGGACGGTGTGATGGTGGGTCGTCAGGCCTACCACGAGCCTTGGCAAATGGCGCTGTGGGACGAGCGCTTTTTCGGCCAGGTGGGTCCTGCTGTCAGCCGCGAGGCTCTGGAGGCCCAGTGGCTGGCCTATCTGGAGCGCCACTGTGCGGCGGGCCACAGCTGGCCGCAGGCCATGCGCCATGCGCTGGGGCTCTACAACGGCTTGCCCGGTGCGCGCCGGTGGCGCCAGGTGTGGAGCGACCACCAGCTCAAAACACTACCTCCGGCTGAGGTGGCCCAGCAGGCCCTGGCGGCGCGGCTGGAGCAGGTGCGGCGCCAGCAGGAAACCGACGCCCGGCGCCAAGCCCAGTTGCCACCGGGCTGAGCGCAACAGCTCACTCCCAGGGCGGGGGCTCGTTGCCTGCCGCAGCGCTGGCAGTGCTTGCCGTTGTCGCTGCCGGTGGTGTCGCCTGGGGCAGGGCGGGGTGGGTGCCTTCCAGGGCAGCTTGGGCAAAGTCCAGCTCGCCGCCCAGACCTTGGATGAGGTCGGGGATGAGGCGGGCCAGCTCTCCGGTAGCCAGGGCGGCGTCAACGTCGAAGGCCTCGTCTTTGGCGGGCTTGTCACGACCCTCGAAGACCACGTCCAGGAAGCTGATTTTTTTGATCTGCAGCGTGTCCGTGAGCGTGAGGCTGACGCGTTCGCGCCAGGTCAGCGCCAAGCGGGTGGGCAGCTTGCCGCTGGTGAGATGGGTGCGGACTTCGTCGATGTCCAGGTTGTGGCGGGCGTAGCGCACCGTGGCCTTCATCTCGTCGCTGGCCTTGAGTTCGCATTCGCGGTCGATGGTGAAGTGCTCGGGCGGCACGCCGTCCATCAGCCACGCGGCCATGCAGCTGGCGGGTGACTCGGCGGACTGCACCAGGTGCAGCTGCAGGGTGCTGTCGGCCTTGGTCAAGAGCGAGATGACGCCGTCGGCCTTGGAAATCGAGCCCGCATCCACCATCAGCAGGCCCAGGCGCGGGGCAATCCACACGCGTTGGTGGCCTTGAGTGGTGAAGCAGCGTGGCAGCAGCTCGTGCTGGGCTTGCTCTTTGAGGTCGCGCAGCTGTTTTTTGCCGGGTTTGCGGCCGCTTTCTTGCTCGATGCGCTGGGCCATGTCTTCGACATGGCGGCGCAGCACGGCGCCGGGCAGCACGCGGCGCTCGTGGCGCAGGCACAGCAGCCAGTGGTGGTCGACTTGTTCCAGCAGCGGGGCGCCGTCTTCGCCGCGCGGAGCCACCCAGCCCAAGGCACTTTCCTGCGTGGCGCTGCAGGGCACGAAACACTCGGCCAGCAGGGCTTCTTCAAGGGCTTTGGGGTCGGGCTGCCACGTGGGCGCAATGCGGTAGACGATGAGGTTCTTGAACATAGCCGCGCATTGTCGCAGCCGCTGCAGTGCCCGGCTGTGGGCACGAGGCTGCAGCCGGGCTTGGTGCGGGTTGACGACGGGTGCGGGGCGCGCCTCAGTTCGGGCGGATCTTGATCCAGGTGGTTTTGAGCTCGCTGTATTTATCCAGCGCGTGCAGGGATTTGTCGCGCCCGTTGCCCGATTGCTTGAAGCCGCCAAAGGGCACGGTGATGTCGTCCTCGTCGTACTGGTTCACATGCACGGTGCCCGCGCGCAGCTGGCGCGCCACACGGTGGGCGCGGTCCAGGTCTGAGCTCCAGACGCTGGCGGCCAGGCCATAGCTGCTGTCGTTGGCGATTTGCAGGGCTTGGGCTTCGTCCTCGAAGCGCAGCAGCGAGAGCACGGGGCCGAAGATTTCTTCGCGCGCAATGCGCATGCCGTTGCTGACGCCAGCAAACACCGTGGGCTCGACATAGCAGCCGCCGCTGTCTGCGCGGGCCTGTGCCCCGCCGCACAGCAGCTGCGCGCCGTCACTTTTGCCTGCATCGATGTAGCGCAGCACGGTGCTGAGCTGCTGCTGGTCCACCACGGCCCCCATCACGGTGCTGGGGTGCAGCGGGTCGGCACAGGGGTATTTGGGCGCCTCAGCGGCCACGGCGCGGGCGAAGTCTTCGGCAATGCTCTCGTGCACCAGCACGCGCGAGGGGGCATTGCAGCTCTGGCCCTGATTGAAGAACATGCTGGCGGCCACGGTGCGCGCGGCCAGCCCCAGGTCTTTGAAGTCGGGGAAGACGACAAAAGCGCTCTTGCCACCGAGTTCGTTGTAGACGCGCTTGAGATTGGATTGGCCCGCGTACTCCAGCATCTTGCGGCCCACGCGCGTGGAGCCGGTAAAGCCCACGGCGTCCACGTCCATGTGCAGGGCCAGAGCCTCACCGGCTTCGTGGCCATAGCCGGGCACGACGTTGAGCACGCCCTCGGGCAGGCCGGCTTGCAGTGCCAGCTCGGCCAGGCGCAGGGCCGTCAGCGGGGATTTTTCGCTGGGTTTCAAGACCACGGAGTTGCCCATGGCCAGGGCGGGCCCGAGCTTCCAGGCGGCCATGATCATGGGGTAGTTCCAGGGCACGATGGCGCCGATGACGCCCATGGCCTCGCGCTGAATCAGGGCCAGTGCACCCGGTGCTGTGGGGGCGATTTCGTCGTAGACCTTGTCCACGGCTTCGGCATACCACTGGATGCAGCGCGCGGTGGCGGGCACGTCCACGCTCAGTGCATATTGAATGGGCTTGCCCATGTCCAAGGTCTCGAGCAGCGCCAGCTCTTCCTTGGCGGCCAGGATGAGCTCGGCCCAGCGCAGCAGCACGCGCTTGCGCTGCGCCGGTGCGCGTGCTGCCCAGCGCCCATCGGCAAAGGCGGCGCGTGCGCTGGCCACAGCAGCATCCACATCTGGCGCGGTGGCGCGCGCCACTTCGCCCAGCACCCGGCCGTCGATGGGCGAGGTGTTGGTGAACACGGCTGCATCATGCGCGGCGCGGCGCTGGCCGTTGATGAGCAGTCGGCCATCGGGGCGCAGCTGGGCGGCACGTTCGTGCCAAGAAGGGGATGCAGATGCTTGGGACATGGTTAAACCTCAGAACTTCACGACCACAGATGTGCCCAGCACGCTGTTTTGCTTGCGCATGCTGCCGTCGGTGACGTATTCGAACACGGTCTGGTCGGCACGGTCCAAGCGATATTCCAGCTTGAAGGTGGTGGCCAAGTTGTAGGCGTAGTTGGCCCCCAAGGCCAGGGCCATGCGGTTGGCGCCGCGGCTGGGGTTGTCGCCCAGAACCAGCCCGCCTTGTGCGTCGCGCCCAAGCAATGCAGGGCCAATGCCGTTGCGCGCATCGCTGCCATAGCCCAGCAGGCCACCGCCGTTTTTGTGGTTGTTCAGATAGTCTGCGCGGGCCACCACTTCAAAGCGCGGCGTGAGCTTGTACGCGCCCAGGGCCGACACGCCCCACCACTGTGCGGTGCGCAGCGCGCCAGTGTCGGGGTCAGGCGTGATGGAGGCCTTGGCCTGACGGCCATAGCTGACTTGCCCTTGCAAGGTCAGGTCGCCGCGAATGAAGTAGGCATCGGCCTCCAGCAAGTGCAGCGTGGTGGCCGCTGTGCCGCCCACGGGGTTGGCGGCCTTGCCATGCACCCCCGCAAAGCCAAAGCCCTGGAATTCGCCCTTGGCATAGTCCACGCGGTAGGCCAGCACGGGGGACTTTTGCCCTGGCGCCAGCTCTGAGGCGTTCATATTGGCCAGCATCACCTTGGTGAGCCACTTGCCGCGTGTGAGCTCCAGCCCCGCGCCGGTGTAGGCCGTGGGCAGCGTGAAGTCAAACAGCAGGTTGTGCGTGAGCAGCTTGTTGAGCGTGGGCTGCAGCATCTCGTAGCCCGACCAGTCCGGCGTGTGGCCCGCGATGAAGCGGGTTTGCAGATCGCCCAGGGGAATGGAGACGGTGGCCTCTTGCACGATGCCGCCATTGCCGATCACCGAGTCGGTGCCGCGGTTGGGGGAGAGCACCAGGTGGTAGCGCGTGCCGGAGTCTGTTTCCTTCAGGAAGTCCAGCACGGCGGTGCCGAGGTAGGAGTTGTCGTAGTTGTAGCCGTCCGACGAGACGTTGTTGATGAACTGAAAGCCCGCGCGGTTTTGCGCACGGTTGGCCACGTAGGCGGGCTCCATATAGCCGCTGATCTTGAGGCCCTTGAAGCCGGCAGACTCCTGGTTGTCCTCCAGCGCCTCGGTTTTGATGGCAATGCGGTTGAAGTCTTGCTGCTGCTGGGCGGTCATGCCCGCGGGCTTCTCGGCCGCCGATTGCTCATTGGCTTTGAGCCGCTCTTCGAGCTGGTTGATGCGGGCTTTGAGCGCGCGCAGCTCTTTGAGCAGCTCTTCATTGCTTTGGGCCTGGGCGGGGGCCAGGGCCGCGGCCAGGGTGAGGGTCAGCGCTAGGCGCTTTGCAAGACGGTGTGGGGGCTTGTTCATCGGGTCCTCGTGTCGTGGGTGGTCGGGGCAGCGGGACTACGGATTGCGCTGGGCTGCGGCCAGCTCTTGGGTGCGACGGCGCTCGGCGCGGGCCAATGCCCAGCTGGCCAGCACCACGCCAATGCTCACAACGGCCACCATCAGCGTGGCCACGGCGTTGATGCCGGGTGAAATGCCCAGCCGGGCGCGCGAAAAAATCACCAGCGGCATGGTGGTGGCGCCGGGGCCTGACAAAAAGGCCGAGAGCACCACATCGTCCAGCGACAACGTGAAGGTCAAGAGCCAGGCCGAGGCCATGGACGGCGCAATCAGGGGCAGGGTGATGAGCGCGAACACCTGGTGCGGCTGCGCCCCCAAGTCCAGCGCGGCCTCTTCCAGCTGCGGGTTGAGTTCGGTCAGCCGCGCCTGAATCACCACCGTGGCATAGGCCATGCCCAGCAGCAAATGACCCAGCCAGATGGTGAGCCAACCGCGCTCGGGGTAGCCCAGCGCACGCTGCATGGACACCAGCATCAAGAGCAGCGACAGGCCGATGATGACCTCGGGCATGACCAGGGGCGCGTTGATCATGCCGGCAAACAAGGTGCGTCCGCGAAAGCGCCGGTATTTCACCAAGGCCAGTGCCGCCAGCGTGCCCAGCAGCACGGAGCCGCAGGCCGTCAACAGCGCAATGCGCAGCGACAGCCACAGCCCTGAGAGCAGCTCATGGTCTTGCCCCAGCGCGGCATACCAGCGCATTGAAAAGCCGCCCCAGGCCACACCCGAGGGCGCGGCGTTGAAGGAGTACAGCACCAGCGAAAAAATCGGCAGGTAGAGAAAGGCGAAGGAGAGCGCCAACCAGCTGCGGCCCAGCAACCGCGCGCCCGTGGTGGCAGTGGTGCTGGCCTGCATCAGTGGCTCCCCCGCGCGTCGCGCTGTTGGCTTTGGTATTTGTTGAACAAGGCCAGCGGCACGAGGATGAGCAGAATCATCAACACCGCCACCGCGCAGGCCATGGGCCAGTCGTTGTTGCTGAAGAACTCATCCCACAGCACGCGGCCGATCATCAGCGTCTGCGGCCCGCCCAGCAGTTCGGGGATGACGAACTCGCCCACGCAGGGAATGAACACCAGCATGGAGCCCGCAATCACCCCGGCCTTGGACAGCGGCACGGTGATGCGCCAAAACGCCACCCAGGGTGTGGCGCCCAAATCGGCGGCGGCCTCCAGCAAGCGGCCGTCGAGCTTGGACAGGTTGGCGTAGAGCGGCAGCACCATAAAGGGCAGGTAGGTGTAGACCATGCCCACCCACAGCGAGAAGGGGGTGTTCATGAACTTGCCTGCGGTCTCGATCAACCCGGCGCTGGCCAAAAGCCTGTCCACACCCAGCCCTGTCAGCGCCTGAGCCACCCAGCCCTGCTCAGTCAGCAGCCCCTTCCAGGCGTAGACCCGCAGCAGGAAGGAGGTCCAAAACGGCAGCATGACCAGCATCACCAGTGCGGGCTGCAAGCTGGCGCGCGAGCGCGCCATGAAGTAGGCAAAGGGGTAGCCAATGAACAAGCAGCCCAGCGTGGTGGCTGCGGCGTATTTCAGGCTGTTGAGGTAGGCCTGCAGGTAGAGCGGGTCTTGGGCGATGAACTCGTAGTTGCTGAGCTTCAGCGCCAAGAGCACCACGCCGTCGGCGTAGCGCAGCAGGTCTTTGAAGTGCACCGTCTCCATTTCGGAGACGCTGATCTTGAGCACGATGGCAAAAGGCAGCGCGAAGAAAACCAGCAGCCACACATAGGGCAGACCGATGACCCAGCTGCGCCCGCTGGGGCGCAGGCGTGCTGCGGCGCTTTGAAGTCGGGTGGTGGCACTCATGGTGGGCGGCCTCAATGGGTGAGCACCACTTGGGCCGAGTCGCTCCAGTGCGCCCAGGCCGAATCGCCCCAGCGCAGCTCGCCGTCGCGGTGGCGCTGGGCATTGGCCTGCGAGACGCGCAGCATCTGCCCGCTGGCCAAGCGCAGGTGGTAGAGCGTGTAGGCACCGAAGTAAGACAGCTCTTGCACCACGCCCTGCGCCTTGTTGTAAGCGCCTTCGGGCTCGGTGTTGCTGAGCTGGATTTTTTCGGGCCGCAGGCCCACGGCCAAACTCATGCCCTCGCTGCCGCTGATGCCGTGGCCCACATAGTGCTGGCAGTCGGCGCAGTCGATGATGACGTGGTCGGGGTTGTCGCAGCTCAGGCGCCCCTCCATGAGGTTGACGCTGCCGATGAAGTCCGCCACAAAGCGGTTGGCCGGGGTTTCGTAAATCTCCGCGGGGGCTCCCACTTGCAGCAGCCGCCCCTCGCTCATGACGGCAATGCGGTTGGCCATGGTCATGGCTTCTTCCTGGTCGTGAGTCACCATCACGCAGGTCACGCCGACCTCCTGGATGATGTTGACCAGCTCGATCTGCGTGCGCTCGCGCAGCTTTTTGTCCAGGGCTCCCAGGGGTTCGTCCAGCAGCAGAAGCTTGGGGCGCTTGGCCAGGCTGCGAGCCAGCGCCACGCGCTGCTGTTGCCCGCCCGAGAGCTGGTGGGGCTTGCGCTTGGCGTAGCTGCCCAGCTGCACCAGCGCCAGCATGGCTTGCACGCGCTCGTTCACCGCGTCGCGCGGCAGGCCCTCGCGGCGCAGGCCAAACGCGATGTTGTCCCACACGCTGAGGTGGGGGAAGAGCGCATAGCTCTGGAACATCATGTTGATGGGGCGCTGGTGCGGCGGCACGCCCACCAGGTTTTGCCCGCCCAGCACAATGCGCCCGCTGCTGGGGGTTTCAAAGCCCGCCAGCATGCGCAGCAAGGTGGTCTTGCCACAGCCCGAGGAGCCCAGCAGCGCAAAGATTTCGCCTTGCGCAATGTCCAGGCTGACATGGTCCACCGCCACAGCGCCGGCACCGAAGTCCTTCACCACATCTTGAATTTGCAGAAATGGCGCTGCCGCCTGCGGTGTTTGCATGGCTCACCCCTCCAGAGTTTTTGTGTGCGGGCTGTGTGTGTGCGCGCTCAGAGGCCCGTCTTGAAGGCGGTGTACATGCGCGTCATGTTGCGGCGCATGTCGTTGTTGATGGCGTCTGGCGTGGCCATGCGGCGCATGTCCGCGTCGCTCAGGAACACCGAGGGGTTGCTGGCCACTTCAGGCTTGACGAAGGGGCGCGACTCTTTGTTGGGGTTGGCGTAGAAGACCTTGTTGCTCAGGCCGGCATGAATCTCGGGGCGCAGGATGTAGTTGATGAACTTGTGCGCGTTGCCGGGGTGCGGCGCATCGGCGGGGATGACCATCACGTCCATGAACACAATGCCGCCGGTCCTGGGGATCAAGGCCTGGATTTTTTGCCCGGTCTTGCCGTCAATGGCGCGCTGGCGCGCGATGTTGATGTCACCCGACCAGCCCAGTGCCACGCACAGGCTGCCGTTGGCCAAGTCGTTGATATAGCCCGAGGAGCTGAACAGCGTCACATAGGGGCGGATGCTCTTGAGCAGGCCAGGCACGGCGCTGTAGTCGCCCTGGTTGCGGCTGTAGGCGGGCTTGCCCAGGTAGTGCAGCGCAGCGGGCACGATTTCGGTGGCTGAGTCCAAAAAGCTCACGCCGCAGCCCTTGAGCTTGGAGATGTACTCCGGCTTGAACACCAGGTCCCAGGCGTTGTCGGGCATGGGCAGGCTGCCCAGCGCGGCCTTGACCTTGTCCACATTGATGCCCACGGTGGTGAAGCCCCAGAGCCAGTTCACCATGAACTCGTTGCCCGGGTCCAGCTTGGCGAGTTGAGCCTGCAGACTGGGGTCTAGGTTTTTGTAATTGGGGATGAGGGACTTGTCGATTTTGCGCAGCAGCCCGCCATCGGCTTGCAGCTTGGCCCAGTAGGAGGAGGGCACCACGATGTCATAGCCCGTTTTGCCCGCCACGAGCTTGGCATGGACGATTTCGTTGTTGTCGAAGTTGTCGTAGCGGACCTTGATGCCGGTTTCTTTCTCGAAGTTGCGCAGCGTGTCTTCGGCGATGTAGTCGGACCAGTTGTAGATGTTCAGTACCTTGTCTTCTTCCTGCGCTCGTGCGGGCGGGCTCCACAGGGCCGAGGTGGCCAGGGCCAGCACCGCCAGGGTGCTTCCGATGCGGTGAGACAGAGTGGTGGTCATGCGAGGCTCTCCATGGCGAATGTCGACGGGGTCACTACAAGGCACTGCTGTTGAGGTTCAGTCTAGAAGTGGGGGCGCGGTGGGGGCATACCCATGAACCCCAGTGGCAAGGTGGCGACGCATCAGACCCAGCCCTTTTGCTGCAGCTCTTGCAGGCTCAAGTCCAGGCAGTGCAGGATCAGGTTCACCATCTCGTCGACCTGCGCGCGCGACATCACCAGCGGCGGCGCGATGATCATGCGGTCGCCCACGGCGCGCATGATCAGCCCGTTGCCAAAGCAGTGGGCGCGGCAAAGCATGCCCACTTCCAGCTCGGGCTTGAAGCACTGCAGCTTGGCTTTGTCTTGCACCAGCTGCACCGCGGCCATCATGGCGCAGCTCTGCACCTCGCCCACCAGCGGGTGGGCTGCCACGTCTTGCAGGCGCTGTGCCAAATAGGGCCCGATGTTTTGCCGCACATGGGCCACCAGGTTCATCTGCTGGATGAGCCGGATATTGGCCGTGGCCACGGCGCAGGCCACGGGGTGGCCGCTGTAGGTGAAGCCGTGGTTGAACTCGCCGTGGCTGGCCAGCACATCGCTCACGCGCTGCGACACCATCACGCCGCCCAGCGGCACATAGCCCGAGGTCACGCCCTTGGCAAAGGTCATGAGGTCCGGGCGCGTGCCCATGGTCTCGCAGCCAAACCACTGGCCGGTGCGGCCAAAGCCGCAGATCACCTCGTCGCTGACGAGCAAGATGCCGTACTTGTCGCAGATGCGCTGGATCTCGGGCCAGTAGGTGCTGGGCGGCACGATGACGCCACCCGCACCCTGCACGGGCTCGCCGATAAAGGCGGCCACGCGCTCGGGGCCCAGCTCCAGAATCTTGTCCTCCAGCCAGTGTGCGGCGGTGAGGCCAAAGTCCTCGCGGCTTTGCCCTTGGCCGTGCTCAAACCAATGCGGCTGCTGGATGTGGTGGATGTCGGGGATGGGCAGGCCGCCCTGGGCATGCATGCCGCTCATGCCGCCCAGCGAAGCCCCGGCCATGGTGGAGCCGTGGTAGCCGTTGTGGCGGCTGATGAGGATGCGCCGCTGCGGCTGGCCCAGGCTGGCCCAGTAGTGGCGCACCATGCGCACCACGGTGTCGTTGCCCTCAGAGCCCGAGCAGGTGAAGAACACCTTGTCGAACTGCGGCGGTGTCACTTCCGCCAGCAACTCGGCCAGCTCGATGGCCGGGGGCGTGCTGGTCTGGAAGAAGGCGTTGTAGAAGGGCAGCTCCTGCATCTGGCGCGTGGCTGCGTCCACCAGGCCTTGTTGCCCATAGCCGGTGTTGACGCACCACAGCCCGCTCATGGCGTCGAGGATTTTGTGGCCCTCGCTGTCCCAGAGGTAGATGCCTTCGGCGCGCGTGATGATGCGCGCGCCCTTGCGCGCCAGCGCAGCGTGGTCGGTGAAGGGGTGCAGAAAGTGCGCGCTGTCGGCCTGCTGCCATTGCCGCGTGCTGCGCGACTGGGCGCGTGATGCCGCATAGGCGGCGGCTGGTGTGGGGGTGAGCTGACTCATGGGGGGCGCTCCGATAAATGGGGTCGTGGCGGCGGGGTGTCGGGGATCAGACGTGCAGCAGCAGGTGCTCGCGCTCCCAGGGGGAGATGACCTTCATGAACTCCGCGTACTCGATCTCTTTGACCTCGCTGTAGACGGTGATGAAAGACTTGCCCAGCACCTCAGCAAGGTCAGCCTCGGCGCGCAGCAGCTCCAGCGCCTCGCCCAGGCTGCGCGGCAGTTGGAAGTCGCCCAGGTAGGCGTCGCCCTTGCACTCGGGCGTGGGCTCGATGCGGTTGACGATGCCCAGATACCCGCAGGCCAGCGTGGCAGCCAAGGCCACATAGGGGTTGGCGTCGGCGCCGATGACGCGGTTTTCCAGCCGTCGCGCCTGAGGCGGGGCGATGGGCGAGCGAATGCCCACGGTGCGGTTGTCCGTACCCCACTGGATGTTGATGGGCGCTGCGGCAAAGCGCACCAGGCGCCGGTAGCTGTTCACATAGGGCGCGAACAGCGCCATGGCGGCGGGGATGTAGCGCTGCAGCCCGCCGATATACCAGTGGAATTCCTTGCTGGGCGAGCCGTCTTCGTTGGAGAAGATGTTTCGGCCCGTGCGCTTGTCCACCACGCTTTGGTGGATGTGCATGGCGCTGCCGGGCTCGCCCGCAATGGGCTTGGCCATGAAGGTGGCAAACATGTCGTGGCGCAGCGCCGCTTCGCGCACGGTGCGCTTGAAGAAGAACACCTCGTCGGCCAGGGCCAGGGGGTGACCGTGGAAGAAGTTGATCTCCATCTGGCCCGCGCCGATTTCGTGGATCAGGGTGTCCACGTTGAGTTCCATCTTCTCGCAGTAGTCGTAGATGTCTTCAAAGAGCGGGTCGAACTCGTTGACGGCGTCGATGGAGTAGGCCTGGCGCGAGGTCTCGGCGCGGCCGCTGCGGCCAATGGGCGGCTTGAGCGGCATGTCCGGATCGGTGTTGCGCGCCACCAGGTAGAACTCCAGCTCCGGGGCCACCACGGGCTCCCAGCCTTTGGCGGCGAACAAGTCGCACACCCGGCGCAGCACCGAGCGCGGTGCGAAAGGCACCAGACGGCCATCGCGGTCAAAACAGTCGTGGATGATTTGCGCCGTGGGGTCCACCGCCCAAGGCACCAGGCGCACCGAGCTGGGGTCGGGGCGCAGGTGCATGTCGGTGTCGGTGGGGCTGATGACATCGTAGTAGGGGCCCTCGGACGGGAATTCGCCCGTCACGCCCATGGCCACCACGGCCTCGGGCAGGCGCATGCCACGGTCTTCGGTGAAGCGCTCGCGCGGCAGGATCTTGCCGCGGGCCACGCCGGTGAGGTCAGGCACCAGGCATTCGACCTCGGTCACGCGCTGCTCACGAAACCATTGAATCAGCTCGGCAAACGTCAGTTCATTGCGGTTGAGCATGCATCACCTTAGGGTTGGAAAGGGGGGAGAGCCCCAGCGCACGGCGTGCGCGGTAGGCCTGGCATGCCGCGCCGAAGTCGCGCAGCATGGCCATGGAGACTGGGTTTTGCTCGGCCAGCCACTCGGGGTGCCATTGCAGGCACAGCGTGTAGCCGCTGGCGTTGCGCACCGAGAAGGCTTCCACCAAGCCGTCGGGCGCCAGCGCTTCGATATGCAAGCCCGGCGCCAAGGTTTTGACGCCCTGGCCGTGCAGCGAATTCACCGCCACGCGCTGTCCGGCCCCGAAGAGCGCTGCCAAGCGGCCGCCGGCTTGAATTTCCACCTCGTGCTGCTCGGCATAGGCCACCTGCGGCGGCTGCCCGGGCGGGGCACGGTGGTCGGCCATGCCCTCTTGCTCTTGAACGGCCTGGTGCAAGCTGCCGCCCAGGGCCACATTGGTTTCTTGCAAGCCGCGGCAGATGGCCAGCAGCGGCAGGCCCATGGCCACGGCGGCGCGCACCAGGGGCAGGGTCAGGGCGTCGCGCTCGGGGTCCAGCGGCAGTGTGGGGTCCAGCACCGCCTCACCGAAATGGTCGGGGTGCACATTGGAGGGCGAGCCGCTGAGCAGCACGCCGTCGGCCAGTGCCAGCAGCTCGGGCAGGCTGTGTGCGTCGGTGGGCGGGGCGATCAGTGGCAGGCAGCCGGCCAGGCGCACCGCCTGCACATACTTTTGCCCGGCGATGTGAAAGGGGTGCTCGCCCACCATGCGGTTGCAACTGGGGATCAACACCACGGGCTTGCGCTCGGTGGGGGCGGAGGCTTCCGGCAACTTCACAGCAAATCCTTCAAACGGTAGTAGGTCATGCCCAGCACCAAGGCTGGGGTGCGCAGCAGCGCGCCACCAGGAAAGGCGCGGTGGCGCAGCCGGGCAAAGGTGTCAAAGCGCGCGGCGTCGCCATGCATGGCTTCGGCCACCACGCGCCCTGCCAGACCGGTCAGCGCCACGCCGTGGCCGCTGAAGCCTTGCAGGTAGTAAACGTTTTGGGCCTGACCCAGGCGCCCGAAGTCCGGCGCGCGGTTCATGGTGATGTCCACAAAGCCGCCCCATGCGTAGGGCAGCTCCACATCGCACAGCGAGGGAAAGCTCTGCACCAGGCGCTGGCGCATGCTGGCCACCAGGCGGCGCGGGGTGGCGGTGGAGTAGCTCACGCGCCCGCCGTAGAGCAGCCGGTGGTCCGCCGTGGGGCGGAAGTAGTCCAGCACAAAGTTGCTGTCGCACACTGCACTGCCGCTGGGCATGAGCGCTTGCAGGCGCTGGGGCTGCAGCGGCTCGGTGCAGACGATGTAGGTGCCCACGGGCATGATGCGGGCGCTGAGCTCGGGCGCCAGCTGCGGCGCAAAGGCCGGCAGGTAGGCGTTGCCCGCCAGCAGCACTTGGCGTGCGCGCAGCTGCCCAAAGGCCGTGCGCAGCAGCACGCTGCGGCCGTGCTCCAGCGCGGTAACGGGGCTGTGCTCGAACACGCGCACACCAGCGGCCTGCGCAGCACGCGCCAGCCCCAGGCAGTATTTGAGCGGGTGCAGGTGGCCGCTGCGCGGGTCGTGCAAGCCAGCGTGGTAGCGCGGGCTGTCGATCCACTGGTCCAGCTCTGCGGGGTAGATCCAGCGCAGCTGGCTGTCGTAGCGCTGGTTCATGTGCTCGGTCCATAGCTTGAGCGCTTGGGCCTTGCGTGGCGAGGTGGCTAAGCAGAGGTAGCCGCTGCGCCACTCGGCGTCGATGTGGTGGCGCGCGCAGCGCTCCTGGATGAGCGCGAGCGCCTCCAAGCTCATGTCCCACACCTGGCGCGCGCCCTCCGGCCCGAGCTGGCCTTCGATCACGCTGTGGTCGCAGGCCAGGCCATGTAGCGCCTGCCCGCCGTTGCGCCCTGAGGCGCCGCTGCCCACTAAATCGGCTTCGAGCAACGCCACATCCATGCCGCGTTCGGCCAGCTCAAGGGCTGCGTTGAGACCAGCTAGCCCACCGCCCACCACGGCCACATCGGCTTCGTGCAGGCCCTGCAGCGGTGGCTGTGCCGCCTCGCGCGCTGCCGTGGCGGCGTAGTAGCTGCCGCGTTGCAGTTCCTGGTCCAGTTGCAGCAAACGCATAGGCAGGCTTGGTTTTGTGAAGGGCTTCAGGCCACGCGGCGCAGGGCTTGGCGCAGGGTGTTGACGAGGCGATCGATGTGCTCGGGCTCGATGATCAGCGGGGGGGAGAGCGCCACCGTGTCGCCCGTGGTGCGCACCAGCACGCCTTGCTCCCAGCAGTCGAGGAAGACATCGAACGCACGCTTGCCTGGCTCTTGGGCGCGCGGTGCCAGCTCAATGCCGGCCACCAGGCCGATGTTGCGGATGTCAATCACATGCGGCTCGTCGCGCAGCGAATGCACGGCCTCGGCAAAGGCGCTCTGCAGCGTGCTGGCGCGGGTGAGCAGCCCATCTTCGGCATAGGTGTCCAGCGTACCCAGCGCCGCGGCGCAGGCCAGCGGGTGCCCGGAGTAGGTGTAGCCGTGGAAGAACTCGATGAGGTGCTCGGGCCCGGTCATGAAGGTGTCGTGGATGCGCTGGTGCGCAAACACCGCGCCCATGGGCACGCAGCCATTGCTCATGCCCTTGGCCACGGTCATCAGGTCGGGCGTGACGCCAAAGGTCTGCGCCGCAAAGGGCTGGCCAGTGCGGCCAAAGCCGGTGATGACTTCGTCGAAGATGAGCAAGATGCCGTGGCGATCGCAGATCTCGCGCAAGCGCTGCAAATAGCCCTGGGGCGGCAGCAGCACGCCGGTGGAGCCCGCCACGGGCTCGACGATGACGGCAGCAATGGTGCTGGCGTCATGCAGCGCCACCAAGCGCTCGAGGTCGTCGGCCAACTCCGCGCCGTGTTGGGGCTGGCCCACGCTGAAGGCGTTGCGTGCGGGGTCGTGGGTGTGGCGCAGGTGGTCCACGCCTGAGAGCATGGTGCCGAACATCTTGCGGTTGGCCACCATGCCCCCCACAGAGATGCCGCCAAAGTTCACGCCGTGGTAGCCGCGTTCGCGCCCAATCAGCCGTGTGCGGTGCCCTTCGCCGCGGGCGCGGTGGTAGGCCAGCGCCATCTTCAGCGCCGTGTCCACGGACTCTGAGCCCGAGTTGGTGAAAAACACCTTGTTGAGCCCCGCCGGGGTGAGCTGTACCAGGCGCTCGGCCAGCTCAAAGGCCTTGGGGTGACTCATCTGGAAGGGCGGGGCAAAGTCCAGCTCCGCGGCTTGTTGCTGGATGGCTTGCACGATGCGCGGGCGGTTGTGACCAGCGTTGACGCACCACAGCCCTGCAATGCCGTCGAGCACCTGCCGACCTTGCTCGTCCCGGAAGTACATGCCATCGGCCTGGGTCAAGAGGCGCGGCGCCTTCTTGAACTGCCGGTTGGCCGTGAAAGGCATCCAGTACGCACTGGTCGATGGCTTGGCGTCGGGGGTGCTGCTCATGGATTGCGTCTCCTTTGATGCAGCCAGTCTAGTCAGGCTCTTGCGCAATGTGCTTTCAGCCTTGACCGTGAGAAACCCCCATTTATGAAACCTTATGCGACGCCATAGGATGTTGACCGCATAAACAATCAATGTTGGGAAAAACCATGCAACTCGATGCTATCGATCGAGCCATCCTGGACACGCTGCAGCGTCAAGGTCGGCTCAGCAATGTGGAGCTGGCGCAGCGCATTCATCTCTCGCCCTCGGCCTGCTTGCGCCGCGTCAAGATGCTGGAGGACGGTGGCGTGATCGCGGGCTACACAGCTTTGCTCAATCCAGCGGCTGTGGGCAAGTCAGGCACATGCTTTTCCATCATCAATCTCGAGCGCATGACCACCAACGCCTTGCTCGGTTTTGAGCAAGCCGTGCGCGACAACCCCGAGATCCTGGATTGCTTTTACGTGGCGGGCAGCAACGACTACCTCATCCGCTACGCCTATCGTGACGCGCAGGATCTGGAGCGCTTCCACACCGAGGTGTTGATGCAGCTGCCCGAGGTGGCGCGCTCCAACTCCATGCTGGTGCTGCGTACCATCAAGCGCACCACGTCCCTGCCTGTGTAAGGCCGCCTCAGGGGTGGCCTGTAGGAGGTGGGGTGGCCACGCGCCTTGCGGGCAGCAGCTGTACGGCCAGCAGGCTCACCAGAATCAGGCCGCAGCCCAACCAGCCCATGGGGCTGAGGCGGTCGCCCATCAGCACATAGCCAAAGACGGCAGCAAACACCATCTCGGAGGACAGGATGATGGCCGCGTCGGATGCTTGTGCATGGCGCTGTGCAAGCACCTGCGCGGTGAAGGCCACGCCCACCGACAACACCCCTGCGTACAAGATGGCGCCGCTGGCCGCCTGCAGCCCAGCCCAGCTCCAGGGCTCGGCCCACAGTGCCCAGGCCAGCGCCAGCACGCCGCAGACGAAGAACTGGCCGCAGGCCACGGTGAAGGGCGCATTCATGCGGTCAGCCCAGCGGCCTACAAACAACACATGCAGGGCCCAGGGCAGGGTGGAGGCCAGCACCCAGGCATCCCCCAGGCTCAGGCGCAGTTCGTGGGCGCCCGACAACAAAAATGCCCCGACCACGCAGGCCACAGCACCCGGCCACACCGACCAGTGCGGCAGCTGGCGCAGCATCAGCCAGCCCAGCAGCGGCACCAAGGGCACGTAGAGCGCCGTCAAAAAGCCTGCGTTGGTGATGGAGGTCGAGACAATGCCGATTTGCTGCAGCGCCGCGCCCATCAGCATCAGCCCACCCAGCAACACGATGTGGCGCCAGTCGCTGGCCGTGGGGGCAGCGCCCCGGCGGCTCAAAGCAGTGTGCTCGCGCAAGGCCAGCGGCAGCACCACCATGGCGCCGATGAGAAAGCGCACGCCCGTGAACATCATGGGCCCGATGTGGTCCATGCCATGGCTTTGCGCCACAAAGGCCGAGCCCCAGATGAAGGCAATGAAGACGAGCAAGAGATTGGCTTGAATGCGGGTCAAGGTGTGCTTTCGGTGCTTGGGCGGGGCGCAAAGACAGCGTGCGGCGCGAGGCCGTGGTGGTGGCGGGGCTAAAAACCGTCCCGCAGGTAGGCCAGTTCAGCCTCGGTAAACCCTGCGGCCTGGCGTGCCGCCTCGTTCAGCGGTGGGCGTGGTTTGGGGGCTTGGTAGCGCTGCACCAACTCGGGGTAGAGGGCCACCGGATCGAGCCCGCGCTCCAAGCAGAGGTGGCGGTACCAGCGGTTGCCGATCTCGACGTGGCCGATTTCCTCCTGCAGGATCACGTCCAAGATGGCCACGGCGCGCGCATCGCCGGCCTTGGCGAACTTGGCCTGCAGCGGCGGTGTGGCGTCCAGCCCCCGGGCTTCGAGCGTGCGTGGCACCAGGGCCATGCGTGCGAGCACGTCATCCCGCGTGCGTTCGGCCATGGCCCACAGGCCGTCGTGCGCGTCGTGGTCGCCGTAGTCGGCGCCCAGGCTTTGCAGGTGTTCGCGCAGCAGCATGAAGTGCTCGGCTTCCTCGGCCGCGACCTGCAGCCAGTCTTCATAAAAGCGCGGCGGCATGCCAGGAAAGCGCCACAGCGCGTCCAGCGCCAGATTGATGGCGTTGAACTCGATGTGCGCAATGGCGTGCAGCAAGGCCACGCGGCCCTCAGGCGTGAAGGGCGAGCGTGAGGGCACTTGCAAGGCCGCCACCAGGCGTGGGCGCACGGGGCGCCCGGGCAGCGGGGTTTCGGCCGGAGCGCGCAATGGCGCCTGCGGCTCCAGCGTGTAGGCTTGGCGCTGCTTGAACAGAGAGCGGGCTTGATGGGCTTTGGTGGCGGGGTCGGCCACCAGCAGCACCGCCAGGGCCTCAGAGCGAAGTTCCATCCCTACAATTATCCCCTTGGGCTTGACCCACCATCCCCCTTACACAAGCAGCCGCGCGCGCGGTCAGGAGCTGATATGGCAGTGTTTCGACTGGGCGCGCATGAGCCCCAACTGGCAGACGACGTCTGGGTGGCCGAGAGCGCCCAAGTCGTGGGTCGGGTGACTCTGGAGCAGGGCGCCAGCGTGTGGTTTGGTGCCGTGCTGCGTGGCGACAGCGATGAGCTGCACATTGGTGCTGACACCAACATCCAAGACGGCAGCGTGCTGCACTCGGACGACGGCTACCCGCTGCGCTTGGGGCGGGGCGTGACGGTGGGTCACAAAGTCATGCTGCATGGCTGCACGGTGGGGGACCACTCTCTCATTGGCATCGGCGCGGTGGTACTCAATGGTGCGCGCATCGGCAAACATTGCCTGGTGGGCGCCGGTTCGCTGGTGACCGAAGGCAAAGAATTCCCCGACGGCAGCCTCATCATGGGCAGCCCGGCCAAGGTGGTGCGCCCGCTGAGCCCCGAGCAAATCAGCGCGCTGCAAACCAGTGCCCAGCACTACGTAGAAAACGCCCGACGCTATGCAGCCGAACTGCAAAGAATCGACCCCTGTGATGCCAAGAAGAAGTGATGTGAGATGAGTGAGCTGCACAAGTTTTTGTTTGAAGGCCTGCCGGTGCGCGGGATGTTGGTGCGCCTGGAGCAGAGCTGGCACGAGCTGCTGTCGCGCCGCAGTGCCGGGAAGGAATTCCCCCCTGAGGTGCGCGAGCTGCTGGGCCAGATGAGTGCGGCCAGCACGCTGATGCAAGCCAATATCAAGTTCAAGGGCTCGCTGCTGCTGCAAATGGCCGGGGACGGGCCGCTCAAGCTGGCGGTGGCCGAAGTGCAGCCGGATTTGAGCTTTCGCGCCACGGCCACGCTGGTGGGCGCTGTGGTGCCGGGTTCAGACCTGACGGCGCTCATCAACCCCCACGGCCAGGGCCGCTGCGCCATCACGCTGGACCCACAAGACCGCCTGCCCGGGCAGCAGCCCTACCAAGGCATCGTGCCGCTGCGCAGCGACGAAGGTCAGCCTCTTACTGACATCGCCAGCGCGCTGGAGCACTACATGCTCAAGTCCGAGCAGCTCGAGACCCGCTTGGTGCTGGCGGCCAACGACAGCGTGGCCGCTGGGCTATTGATTCAGCGCATTCCGCTGCAGGGTGAGGGCAATTTGGAAGGGCTGGGGCTGAGCGAAGCGGAACAAATCGAGCGTCTTGATGCCTTCAACCGCATCAGCATGCTGGCGGCCACGCTCAAGCCCGAGGAGCTGCTGGGCCTGGCGCCGCAGGAGGTGCTGCGCCGGCTCTTCTGGCAGGAACAGGTGCGCGTGTTTGAGCCCCAGCAGCCCCGCTTTGCCTGCAGCTGCTCGCGCCAGCGCGTGAGCCGCATGATTCAAGGCCTGGGTGAGCAAGAAGCCACAGAGGTGGTGGCCGAGCAGGGTGCTGTCGAGGTGGGCTGCGAGTTCTGCGGTGCCACCTACCGCTTTGACGCGGTGGACGTGGCGGCCCTGTTCACCGCCACACCGGGTGCTGCGCAGCACGAAACGCCGCAATAGGCGGCTTTTCGTTTGGGTTGTTGTGCGGCCGTCAGACGCGGTTGTGCGACATGCCTGCAGTGCTGCGCAGGCGCTCGAGCAGGCGCGGGGCAATGCTTTGCAGCGGCAGTATTTCGTCGGCGGCGCCGGCAGCAATGGCTTCGCGCGGCATGCCAAACACCACGCAAGTGGCTTCGTCCTGCACGAGGTTGTAGGAGCCCGCGTCCTTCATGGTCTTCATGGCCCGCGCCCCATCGGCGCCCATGCCCGTGAGCATGATGGCCAGCGCGTTTTGCCCCACCACGCGGGCCGCTGAATTGAACAGCACCTCCACCGAGGGCTTGTGTCGGTTGACCGGGTCGCCGTCTTGCACTCGGGCAATGTAGTTGGCGCCTGAGCGTTCAATGCTGAAGTGCATGCCGCCCGGGGCGATGTAGCCGTGGCCGGGCAGGATGCGCTCGCCGTCTTGTGCTTCTTTGACCTTGATCTTGCACAGCCCGTCCAGGCGCGCGGCATAGCTGCGCGTGAAGCCCGGTGGCATGTGCTGGGTGATGCACACCGCCGGGCAGTCGGCGGGCAGGTTCACCAGCACGTCTTTGGTGGCCTCGGTGCCGCCCGTGGAGGCGCCGATGAAGATGATCTTCTCGGTCGAGAGTCGACCCAGGCTTGGGATGTTCACGGCAGGCCGTGGCGCAGCCGTGCCGCCCGCTGCGGGCGTGGGGCTGCGGCGGATGTGGGCCCGCGAGGCGATGCGGATTTTGTCGGTGATGTCCTGCGCCAGCGCGCGGATGCCGTCGGCCACACCAATCTTGGGCTTGGCCACAAAGTCCACGGCGCCCAGTTCCAGCGCTTTGAGAGTGACTTCCGCGCCGCGCTCGGTCAGTGTGGAGACCATCACCACCGGCATGGGGCGCAGCCGCATGAGTCGCGAGAGGAAGTCCAACCCGTCCATTTTGGGCATCTCAACGTCCAGCGTGATCACGTCGGGGTTGAGGGCGCGAATCATCTCGCGCGCCGCCAGTGGGTCGGCGGCAGCGCCAATGCAGTGCATATCGGATTGGCGATTGATGATCTCAGTCAGGATGCTGCGCACCAGCGCTGAGTCGTCCACCACCACCACGCTTGTTTTGGCCATCTTGTTCTCCAGGCTTTGATTGTTTTCGGCTCAAAAGAGCTCCACTGAACCGCCGGAATTGGCCACCGGTTGAGCCTTTTGCGCCGCAACCTTGTCCTGCATCACCAGAGCGTCCGTGTTGGTCGGCGCCAAGCGCTTGACCATGGCCTTGCCGCTGTGCGGCAAAAAGCACACTTTGCGCGGGTAGACGTCCATCACGTCTTTGGACACGACCGGGATGCGTTCGGTCTTGAGGAAGTCCATCACAAAGTTGGTGTTGCGCTCGCCCACATTGATGCTGTTCATGCCCGCAATCACGGCGCCGCCGCCAAAGACTTTGGCTTCCATGCGCGACTTGTGGGCGCCGCGCTTCATCATCTCGTTGATCAGCAATTCCATGGCAAAGGTGCCGTAGCGGCCGGAGTCGCCCTGACCGTCGGGCAACATGAAGTGGTTCATGCCACCCACCATGACGTGACGATCCCACAAGCACGCTGCAATGCAGGAGCCCAGCGTGGTCATCACCAACAGGTCTTCGGAGTCCACGAAGTACTCACCCGGCAAGACCTTGACGGCAGCATTTTTGAAGTGAGCGTCGTAGAAGAAGAAGGAGGCTTCGCCGGTTTTGCGCGCAATGGTCTTGAGTTGCGCTACGCGGGCAGCCCCTGCGCCTCCGTTGAGCAAGGAGCCTGACGTCGTCGCGGTTGAAATGCTCATGATGTGTGGCGGTGTTTTGGCAGTTCGCAGTGGAGACGGGCGTCAGACGCGTTCGTAAATGGTCTTGCCGCGCAGCTTGAAGAGGTCTTTGGATTCGGTGAAGTTCTCCGAGTGACCCACATACAGCAAGCCATGAGGCTTCATGACGCGATGAATACGCTCCAACACTTTGCGCTGGGTGGGTGCATCGAAATAGATCATGACGTTGCGACAAAACACGACATGAAAGGGCTCGCCCAAGGACCACTGCTCATGCATGAGGTTGAGCGAGCGAAAGTCAATCACCTTGGCCAATTCCGGTTTGATGCGGATGCGCCCTTCATTGGCGCCGGTGCCGCGCATGAAGTACTGCTTGAGTCGCTGCGCCGACAGGCCGCGTGCATCGGCGTTGTAGACGCCGCGGCGTGCGGTATTCAAGACATTGGTGTCGATGTCGCTGGCCACAATCTGGACTTGGTTGAGCCCCCCCATGGCCTCGTGGCAGGTCATCAAAATGGAATAGGGCTCCTCGCCGGTGGAAGAGGCCGAGCACCAGATGCGCACGGGGCGGTCTTTGAAGCCGCGCAAGTCTTCCGTGAGGGCATGGAAGTGGTGCTCTTCACGGAAGAAGGAGGTCAGATTGGTGGTTAGGCAGTTGACGAACTCTTGCCACTCCTGCTCCCCTTGGGCGCCGCTGATGGATTGCAACCAGCTCAGGTAGTCGGCAAACGAGCGGTGTCCGGTCTCGCGCAGACGGCGCGACAGGCGGCTGTACACCATGGCCCGCTTGCCCTCATGCAGGCTGATGCCAGCATGCTGGTAGATGAGTTGGCGGACCTTGTCGAAATCGTTCTTGCTAAAGCTGAATTCATGATCCAGCGTTTCCGTGGGAGGCGGCGCAAGTGCTGACATGGAGCTGTTTCTTAGGGTTGTAGGCCAGAAAGGGGCGGGAGGTGCGTCGATTGCAAATGTGCAAGAGCGAACACTGCCCGGCTTGATCAGTCAGTGCAAGTGTGCAGACAGCGCGTGCACACCCATCGTGTGAACAAGCTGCGTTCGGCGCAGCAAATATCTCGATCTAGGTGGCTTCGCCAGCCGGTAGACTGCGGCCAAATTTCGCGAACCGCAAACTTTGGACATCCCTTGCATGCCATCTTCTGCTGAGCAGCTTCATCTGGAGCGCGCGCTGCACCTGCTGCAGCAGGCGGGAGCCATGCTGCCCGAGGCCGAACCCGGCAGCGTGGCCTGGCTCCAAGGCATCGTTGATGCACTGTGCGACCTCTCCAGCCGCGATGCGCTGACCGGGCTGTCCAACCGCCGCTCATTTGAAATGGTCATGGCGCGTGAGGTCGACCGCGTGGCTCGTACGGGCGAGTCAGCGCTGCTCCTGATGCTGGATATCGACCACTTCAAATCGGTCAACGACACCTATGGCCACGGCGTGGGTGACTTGGTCATCCAGGCCGTGGGCGCAGCGCTCAATCAAGCCGTTCGCCCCATGGACACGGTGGCGCGTATCGGTGGTGAGGAGTTCGGCATCATGTTGCCCAACTGCCAAGCCGGCTTTGCCCTGACGGTGGCCGAGCGCGTGCGCGAGCGTGTGGCGCGGCTGCGCATCCCCACCGGCCAATTTCAGGACGAGTTGTCGGTCACCATCAGCTTGGGCGGTGCTTTTGCACCCCAGTGGGTGAGATCGTCACCCTTGCTCTGGATGGAGCGTGCAGATCGCCAGCTCTACCGCGCCAAGACTGATGGACGCAATCGCGTATGTCTGGAAGTTCATCACGAGACTCTGGTGAGCGCCGAGGAAAAAGGCATGTTGTTGGCAGTTTTGCCTCAGGATAGCGAGCAAGTATGACGACGGTGCGTGCGGCCAAAACAAACGTTGCCCGAACGCTGGCGGTGACCAGCGGCAAGGGGGGCGTGGGCAAAACCTTTGTCACGGCCAATTTGGCAGCCTCACTGGCGGCGCGGGGTCACCGCGTGCTGGTGGTCGATGCTGACTTGGGCTTGGCCAATCTTGACGTGGTGTTGAACTTGCACCCCAAGCTCACGCTGCATGACGTGTTCACCGACAAGTGCACCCTGGATCAGGCCATCTTGCCAGCGCCCGGCGGCTTCTCGGTGATGCTGGCGGGCTCGGGCATGGTGGAGTATTCACGGCTCACGCCTGAACTCAGAGACCGGCTGCTGAGCGTGCTGGACCAAGTCAAGCCACGCTATGACTGGGTCTTGCTCGACACCGGCGCGGGCATCTCGGATGTGGTGCTCTACGCCATCTCCCTGGCTACGGATGTGCTGGTGGTGGCCACACCCGAACCCACCTCGCTGACAGACGCCTACGCCACCATCAAGGTGCTGACCACACAGCAAGAGCGCCACCATGTGCGTTTGGTCATCAACCAGGCCGGGCGTGCGGGCGAGGGCCGCTTGATTTGTGGGCAGCTCCAGCAAGTGCTGCAACGCTTTGTGGGCAGCACACCGGGTTTTGATTTCCGTCTGGAACTGGTGGGGGAAGTGCCGTCTGACGCCTCGGTCAAACAAGCCGTGCTCAAGCGCCAGCTCTTGCTGGAACAGTACCCCGGCAGCGCGGCGGCTCAGGCCATCAACGCACTGGCGGCCAAGATCGACGCTTGAGGCTTAAGGTGCGGCCTGTGGTGCACCGGTGCTGCGCCCTGGGGGCAGTTGCAGCAAGACCACCAGCGCGCCAGCGCCACCTTCGCTGGCCTGGGCCTGCACAAAAGCGAGCACCTCTTCTTTTTGCACCAACCAGCGCTGCACCTTGCTTTTGAGCACAGGTTGGCGCCCGGGTGAGCCCAAGCCCTTGCCATGCACCACCCGCACGCAGCGCAAGCCCTGGCGCGTAGCGGCCTGGATGAAATGCCCCAGTGCTTCGCGCGCTTGATCGCGGCGCATGCCGTGCAAATCCAGCTGCGCCTGGCGTGTCCAGTGGCCGCGGCGCAGCTTGCGCAGCGTCTCCTCGCTGATCTCGGGGCGGCGGTAAGACAGGGTGTCGTCCGTCTCCAGCAGGCTGTCCACGTCAAAGTCGTCAGACAGCGCCTGCAGCCAAGCCTGCTTTTCATCCGCCTCGCGCTGCAGCGGCAGCGGCGCTGGCGGCTCGGGCCGGTGCAGCACGCGCGCGCTCACCGCCAAGGCTTGCACCGGCCCTACCGTGTGCTCAAACAAACGCGCTTCGCGCAGAGCTGCCGCGCGCTCGCGAGCTAGGGCGGCCTCTCGTTCCTGGGCCAAGCGCTGGCGTGTGGCCAGTTCTTGCTTGAGCGGGCGCAGGTCCTGCAGGCTTTTGATCGCGGTGGAGCGGTGCTTGGGGGCGGGGGTGGTCACAACAATCCTCGTTCGGCCATGGAGGTGACCACGCCTGAGCCCACCACAAAGTGGTCCAGCACGCGCACATCCACCAGCGCCAGTGCTTGGCGCAATGCCTGGGTCAGGGCCTCGTCGGCTCGCGACGGTTCGGCCACGCCCGAGGGGTGATTGTGCGCCAAGATCACCGCCGCAGCGCTCAGCGCCAGGGCGCGCTTGACCACCTCGCGCGGGTACACGCTGGTTTGGGTGAGGGTGCCGCGGAACATGGGCTCCATGGCAATGAGGCGGTGCTGGGCGTCCAAAAACATCACCGCAAACACCTCGTGGTCCAGCGCATCGAGGTGCAGTTGCAGGTAGTGCTGAACCGTCTGTGGCGAGTCAAACACCGTGCGCTGCGTCAAGGGCTCGCGCAGCGCGCGGCGCGCGATTTCCAGCACGGCGGCAATCTCGGCACGTTTGGCCGGGCCCAGGCCTTTGACCCGCCCCAGCTCTTCGTGCTCCGCGCGCAGCAAGCCGCTCCAGCCGCCAAAGCGCTCCAGCAGTGCCTGCGCGAACTGCAGCACCGGCTGGCCGGCCATGCCAGTGCGCAAAATCAGCGCCAGCAACTCCGCATCGGCCAGGGCCGAGGGACCGCGCGCCAGCAGTTTTTCGCGCGGACGCGCGTCTTCGGGGATGTGGCTGATGGGCATGGCAAGGAACTCCTCCTGTTTGCCGCGTTCGGGGTGGGGCGACACCGCCTAAAATCGGCCCTCAACCCAGACAGCCGCTCTTTTGAGCGGGGAATGCTTTTTGTGAATCTCGTTCAACCAGGCTCCTTTCTAACCCTGCACTACCGGCTCAGCGGGCCCGGCGGTGCCGATGTGATCAACACCTTTGGCGACAAGCCCGCCACGCTCTCCTTGGGCTGTGGTGAGCTTGCGCCAGCGCTGGAGCAGCGCCTGCTGGGTTTGGCCGAAGGTGCGCATTGCCACTTCGATCTGGCGCCCGGCGAGGCCTTTGGCCCGCGCAACCCCGAGATGCTGCAGCGCGTGGCGCGCAGCTTGCTGCGCCAGCTGGGCGACCCCGACGAGGACTACCAGCTCGGCGACGTGGTGCAGTTCCCCACGCCAGACGGGCAGGGGCACTACGCCGGTGTGGTGTGCGGCCTGGAAGCCGAGGACCTGCTGTTTGACTTCAACCACCCGCTGGCCGGGCAGGCGCTGCGCTTTGAAGTGCAGCTGATCGGAGTGCTGTGATGACGGCCCCTGACAAAGACATCTTGCTGGCCGAGCCGCGTGGGTTTTGCGCCGGGGTGGACCGCGCCATCGAAATCGTGGAGCGCGCGCTCACGAAGTTCGGCGCGCCCATTTATGTGCGCCACGAAATCGTGCACAACACCTATGTGGTGAACGACCTCAAAGCCAAGGGCGCGATTTTTATCGAAGACCTGGCCGAAGTGCCCGCCGGTGCCACGCTCATCTTCTCGGCCCACGGCGTGAGCCAGGCCGTGCGCCAGGAAGCGGCCGCGCGCGGCTTTCAAATCTTTGACGCCACCTGCCCCTTGGTCACCAAAGTGCATGTGGAAGTGGCCAAGCTGCGCAAAGAGGGCTACGAGTTCATCATGATCGGCCACAAGGGCCACCCCGAGGTGGAAGGCACCATGGGGCAGCTCAGTGATGGCATTTATCTGGTCGAAGAGGTCTCCGACGTTGCCCATGTGCGCGTGAATGACCCCAGCAAGCTCGCCGTCGTCACGCAAACCACGCTCAGCGTGGACGACACGGCGCAAATCATCCAGGCCGTGCGCCAGCGTTTCCCGCTGATTCGCGAGCCCAAAAAGCAAGACATTTGCTACGCCACGCAAAACCGCCAGGACGCCGTGAAGGTGCTGGCGCCGCAGGTGGATGTGGTCATCGTGGTCGGCAGCCCCACCAGCTCCAACAGCAACCGCCTGCGCGAACTGGCCCAGCGCCTGGGCACGCCCGCGCACATGGTGGACGCCGCTGACGATTTGCGCCCCGAGTGGCTTGAGGGCCGCGCACGCGTGGGCCTGACCGCCGGTGCTTCGGCGCCCGATGTGCTGGTGCAGGCTGTGATTGCGCGGCTGCGCGAACTCGGCGCCACCAGCGTGCGCACACTGCCCGGCGTGGAAGAGCATGTGCGCTTTCCGCTGCCGCTGGGGCTGGGCGACAAGTCCATGGCCGAGGTCACCAGCGACCGATCTTGAGCCCTCCCAGTGCTGGGCGCGGGCCTGATGGCCCGTGCAACTTCCTGACTGCCCGCGGGCTGAACGCCAAGCCTGACGTTCGCCCCCCAAAAGACTCCAAGAACATCTGAGGACCCCACGCCATGTTGGACATCACGCTGCTGCGCAAAGACCTGGACGCCGTCGTTGCCCGCCTCAACGCTCGCAAATCTCCGCAAGCCTTTTTGGATGTGGCCCGCTACCAAGCTCTGGAAGCCGAGCGCAAGGACGTGCAGACCCGCACCGAGGAGCTGCAAGCCCGCCGCAACAGCCTCTCCAAGCTCATCGGCATGAAGAAGGGCAAGAAAGAAGACGCCAGCGCCGAAATGGCCGAAGTGACGGGCATTGGCGACGCGCTCAAAGCCGGTGCAGAACGGCTCGAGGCCATTCAGGCTGAACTCAGCGTCATGCTCATGAGCGTGCCCAATCTGCCCCACGACAGCGTGCCACTGGGCTCTGATGAAACCGGCAATGTCGAGGTGCGCCGCTGGGGCACGCCGCCCAGCTTTGATTTCGCGCTCAAAGACCACGTCGATCTGGGTGCACCGCTGGGCTTGGACTTTGAAACCGGCGCGCTGCTCAGCGGTTCGCGCTTCACCTTCATGAGGGGCCCCGTGGCACGCCTGCACCGCGCGCTGGCGCAGTTCATGCTGGACGTGCACACCACCGAGCACGGCTATACCGAGTGCTATTCGCCCTATATCGTGAACCGCGAAATCCTTGAAGGCACGGGCCAGCTGCCCAAGTTCAAGGAAGACATGTTCTGGGTGCTGCGCGGTGGTGACGAGGCCGCGGCCGAGCAATACCTCATCTCCACCAGCGAAATCTCGCTCACCAACACTGTGCGCGAGCGCGTGCTGGACGCCGCTGCGCTGCCCATCAAGCTCACGGCGCACAGCCCGTGCTTCCGCTCTGAAGCCGGCAGCGCCGGGCGCGACACGCGCGGGCTGATCCGCCAGCACCAGTTCGACAAGGTGGAAATGGTGCAAATCGTCCACCCCGAGCACAGCCAGCAGGCCCTGGAGGACATGACCCAGCACGCCGAAGCCATTCTGCAAAAACTCGGCCTGCCATACCGCGTCATGGCGCTGTGCAGCGGCGATATGGGCTTTGGCGCCACCAAAACCTACGATCTGGAAGTCTGGGTGCCGGCTCAAAACACCTACCGCGAAATCAGCTCCTGCTCCAGCATGGGCGACTTCCAGGCCCGCCGCATGCAGGCGCGCTTCAAAAACGCTGCGGGCAAAAACGAGCTGGTGCACACCCTCAACGGCTCAGGTCTTGCGGTGGGGCGCACGCTGGTGGCGGTGCTGGAGAACTACCAAAACGCCGACGGCAGCATCACTGTGCCGGAAGCGCTGCGTCCCTATATGGGCGGTGTGGAGCGCTTGCAGGCCTAAGCGCAGCAGCGCTCAGTGCGAACTGGGCGCATTGCGCGCAAATTCGCTGGCGACCTCAAAAGTTCCGCTATACTAGCGGGCTTACTCGCAAGCAACCGCCGCGAGCACCGAATCAGGAGAGGTGGCAGAGTGGTTGAATGTACCTGACTCGAAATCAGGCGTACGTGAATAACGTACCGAGGGTTCGAATCCCTCCCTCTCCGCCAAAAAGCGCCTTGTGAACCAAGGCCATCAAAACCCGCCCAGTGCGGGTTTTTTCATTTCTGGCGCAGCGCTTTGCCCGGCGGTGTGGCGAGGCAGTGGAGTGGCCGTGAGCTGCGGCTTGAATATCGCTTACAAAGGCAGCAACGATCAAGGAGGGGAGCATGCAGGGGCAGCGCTTTGAGCGGTTGGATGCTTTGCGTGGGCTGGCCATGCTTTGGATGACGGGGTTTCACTTCTGCTTTGACCTGGTGCACTTCGGGTTGTGGCGGCAGGACTTTTACCGAGACCCGCTGTGGACTTGGCAGCGCGTGGCCATTGTCAGCAGCTTCTTGCTGTGCGCCGGGTTGGGGCAGGGCGTTGCGGTCGCGCAGGGGCAGTCGCTGACGCGTTTTGCGCGGCGCTGGGCGCAGGTTGCGGCAGCGGCGCTGTTGGTGAGTGTGGGCTCGTGGTGGGTGTTCCCGCAGTCCTACATCTACTTCGGCGTGCTGCATGGCATGGCGGCCATGTTGCTGTTGTTGCGCCTGGGGCTGCTGCGTCTGCCCACACCGGTGCTGCTGGCGCTGGCGCTGGCCGCGCTGCTCGCACCGCCGCTGTGGGCGGCTTGGGGCACTACCGCCCTGGACGGGCGGGGGCTGAATGCGCTGGGGCTCATCAGCCGCAAACCCGTGACTGAGGACTACGTGCCCGTGCTGCCGTGGCTGTCTGTGCTGCTGCTGGGCTTTGTGCTGGCGCGCCAGGGCCGGGTGCGGGCATGGCTGGCGGCACCGCTGCCGCGTGCTGGCCACGCCCTGGCGGGGCTGGGGCGTTGGTCGCTGAGCTACTACCTGCTGCACCAGCCGCTGCTCATGGGCTTGCTGTGGCTGGTGTTGCAGCTGGGCGCGCGGCCCTGAGCCGCTGTAGCCTCAGGGGCAAGCCAAAAAACAAGCCGGGCGCGACTGCCCTGGCTGCGACAATCGCGCCCCATGAGTGCTCAACAGATTCTTTTCGGCTTTCATGCCGTCACCGTGCGGCTCAAGACCGCCCCGCAGTCCGTGTTGGAGTTGCATGTGGATGCCACGCGGCGCGACCAGCGCATGCGCAGCTTTTTGGACAAGGCCCGTGAGGCTGGGGTGAAGCTGGTGGAGTCTGACGACGCGCGGCTGACCAAGCTGGCTGGGGCGCCGCGCCACCAGGGCGTGGTGGCGCGCTGCAAGGCGCTGGTGCAGCAGCATTCGCTGGACGATGTGCTGGACGGCGTGGAAGGTCCGCCGCTGGTGCTGGTGCTCGATGGTGTGACCGATCCGCACAACCTCGGCGCTTGCTTGCGCGTGGCCGATGGGGCTGGTGCGAACGCGGTGGTGGCGCCCAAAGACCATGCCGTGGGCCTCAACGCCACCGTGGCCAAGGTGGCCAGCGGTGCGGCCGAGACTGTGCCTTACCTGATGGTGACCAATCTGGCGCGCACGCTGGGCGAGCTCAAGGAGCGCGACATCTGGGTGGTTGGCACTTCAGACCAGGCTGAGAAGACGCTCTACGAACTGGACCTCAAGGGCCCGGTGGCCCTGGTGCTGGGGGCTGAAGGGGCGGGGTTGCGCCAGCTCACGGCCAAGACCTGTGACGAGCTGGTGCGCATTCCCATGCAGGGCGCGGTGGAGAGTCTCAATGTCTCGGTGGCTGCGGCGGTGTGCTTGTACGAGGCGCGGCGCCAACGGGGCTGCTGAATTTTCGCTTGCCAGGGCAGCGAGTCTTGTCTATTTTCTGAACCATGCCTGTCATCCAAGTCCTGCACCCTTTGGTGCAACACAAGATCGGCCTCATGCGCGAGGCCGACATTTCAACCAAAAAGTTCCGCGAGCTCACCGGCGAGGTGGCCCGGCTCTTGGCCTACGAGGCCACGGCCGACTTCCCGCTGGAGGGCGTGCGCCTGCAGGGCTGGTGCGGGCCGGTAGAGGTGCAGCAGATTGCGGGGCGCAAGGTCACGGTGGTGCCCATCTTGCGCGCGGGGCTGGGCATGCTCGACGGCGTGCTGGACATGATGCCCAACGCCAAGGTCAGCGTGGTGGGCCTGGCGCGCGACCACGAAACCCTGCAGCCGGTGAACTACTTCGAAAAGTTTGTTGGTCAGCTCGAAGAGCGCACTGCGCTCATCATCGATCCCATGCTGGCCACGGCGGGCTCCATGATCGCCACCATCGACTTGCTCAAGAAGCGCGGCTGCCAAGACATCCGCGCCTTGGTGCTGGTGGCCGCCCCCGAGGGCGTGGCGGCGCTGGAGCGCGCGCACCCGGATGTGCGCTGCTGGACGGCTGCGATTGACTCGCACCTCAACGAGCACGGCTACATCATCCCGGGCCTGGGTGATGCAGGCGACAAAATCTTCGGCACCAAAGACGCCTGAAGCGCGCGCGGCCTACACCCAGCCCAGCGCTCCCACTACGCCACCCACGGCGATGAGCCATAGCAGGCTCAGCCGTGTGCGCAGCGCCAGCACCACGGTAGCGAGCAGCAGGGCCAGCGCGCACCACAGCTGCGGCTGGCGCAGTGCGGCGCTGCCTTGGGTCAGCAGGGCTTGGCCATGCGCCGCGAAATAGGGCCGCGCCATCACCAAGCCGGTGGTTAGCATCAAACCCAGGGTGAGGGGTTGCAAGCCCAGCGTGAAAGCGCGCACGCCGATGTGCTGCTGGTGCTCGCGCGCCCAGCGCGTGGCCACGAGCACCAGGGTGGCCGAGGGCAGCATGATGCCGCTCATGGTGGCCAGTGCGCCGGGCAGGCCCGCCACCTGAAAACCCAGCACCGCCACGAACAAGATATTGGGCCCCGGCGCGGCCTGGGCCAGGGCAATGCCGCCGCTGAACTGGGTGTCGGTGAGCCAGCCGCGTTCTTGCACCAAAAAGCGGTGCATCTCTGGCGCCGTGGTGATGGCCCCGCCGATGGAGAGGAAGGACAGCATCAGATAGTGCAGCCACAGCGCTTGCAGCTGGGCGCCGTCGGGCTGAATCAGGCCCAGGGTGTGCAGCAGTTCGTTCACGGCGGCGGCTCCCCGGTCGTGGCCAGGGCGCGCCAGGTCAGCGCCATGCCCAGGCCGCCCAGACCCAGCAGCACCAGCACCAGCGGCACATGCCAAAGTAGCGTAGCCGGCAGCACCCAAGCACCCAGGGCCAGCGCATAGCCCCAGCCCAGCGGGTGACGGCGCAGCGTGGGCAGCAGCTTGAGCCCGGTGGCCAGCACCAGGCCCGCAGCCACCAAGCCCATGCCGCGCAGGGCACCGGCCAGCCAGGCGTTGTCGCCGTGCTGCAGGCCATGGCCCACCAGGGCAGCCAAGCTCAGCACCACCACGGAGGGGATGGCCAGCATGCCGCCCAGGGCGGCAGCGGCACCGCGCCAGCCAAAGAAGCGGTCGCCAATCATCATGGCCAGGTTGACGATGTTGGGGCCGGGCAGCACCTGAGCTACAGCCAGCAGCTCGACAAACTCTTGCTGCGTCAGCCAGCCCAGGCGTTCCACCAGCTCGCGCTGCGCGATGGCGATGACGCCTCCAAACCCCTGCAGCGCCAGCCGCGTGCAGGCCCAGAACAAATCGACCGGGCGGCGCGGTAGCTGTGGGGCTGGGGCGGGTGGGTTCAGCGCAGGACCTTCAGGGCGTCGGGGTTGACGATGTTGCTGGGCTGGCCTTGCATATAGGCCCGCACATTGTCGAAGGCGGCGTCAAAGTAGAGCTCGTAGCTGTCGCGTTCCACATAGCCGATGTGGGGCGTGCAAATGGCGTTTTCCAGCCGCAGCAGCGGGTGGCCTTGCAAGATGGGCTCGGCCTCGAAGACGTCGATGGCAGCCAGCCCCGGGCGACCGCGGTTGAGCGCGCTGACCAAGGCGCCCTCAGTCAGCAGCTCAGCGCGCGAGGTGTTGACGAAGATGGCGGTGGGCTTCATACGCACCAGGTCTTCTTGGGTGACACAGCCTTGGGTGGCCTCGCACAGGCGCAGGTGCAGGCTCAGCACATCGCTGTCGGCAAAAAAGGCCTCGCGGGATTCGGCCACTTGGTAGCCGTCAGTCAGGGCGCGCAGGCGTGAGCTCTCGCTACCCCACACCTGCACCTCCATGCCGAATGCACGGCCGTAGCCCGCCACCAGCTGGCCGATGCGGCCATAGCCCCACACCCCCAGGCGCTTGCCGCGCAGCACCACGCCCAGTCCGAAGTTGGGTGGCATGGAGGCGGCTTTGAGCCCGCTTTGCTGCCAGGCGCCGTGTTTGAGGTTGCCGATGTACTGGGGCAGGCGGCGCGCGGCGGCCATGATCAGCGCCCAGGTGAGCTCGGCCGGTGCGGCCGGTGAACCCTTGCCCTCGGCCACCGCAATGCCCAGGCGCGTGCAGGCTTCCAGGTCGATGTGGCTGCCGACACGGCCGGTTTGTGCAATGAGTTTGAGCCGGGGGAGCTTGTCCAACAACTGGCGGCTGAATTGGGTGCGCTCACGGATGGCGACGATGATGTCGGCATCGCGCAGCCGCACCGACAACTGGCCTATGCCCTTGACGGTGTTGGTGTAGACCTTGGCGTTGAGGGACTCCAGCTTGCGGGCGCAGTCGAGCTTGCGCACGGCATCCTGATAGTCGTCGAGGATGATGATGTTCATGGCGTCGGGCCAGATTGTGCCCGAGCCCGGTGCTCGCACTTGGGTGCCTGTGCCCCTGGTGTTGGCGGTTTGTGCTAGGCCTTGCCGTGCGGGCGCCACAAGCTGGCCGCCTTCACCCTCAGTTGGGTGGGCTGGTGCGCTGGAGTTCCCGCGGCAGTTGCTTGAGGCGGCGCTGCGCTTCGCCCTGGCTGTGGGCGCGCGCAATTTCGGTGTATAGCGCTGTGCGCAAGTGCCACAAGTCCTGTGCTGTACGCGCACGGGTGATGTTGCAGCGCAGGGTTTGCACGCTGCCGTATTCATGCGGGGGCACATCCTGCAGGGCGTCACGACAGGCTTGCTTGAGCGCCATCAGGTGCTGGTTCTGAGCAGCGGCATCCGTGCCTGAGGCTTTGCGCCGTTCGCTGGGCAACCAGCGCAGCAGGCTGCTGATGATGGTGTCGCCGCTGCGGCGCTTGCTGCCCATGCCCAGGGGCGTGGACGGCGCGGCCCAGCCGGCTTTGGCGGCGCCAGCGGCCTCGGCCAGGGCGTGGTCGGTGTCGTAGACGCTGCTGACTTCGGGCAGGGCGTCGATCAAGGTGCTGCCCTCCCACAAACTGGCGGGGCCGCTTTGGCTGGGTGATCCTGCGTTCCTCATGTGCTCCATGGCGCTTCTCGACCTCGGGGTTGTGACAACCGGGATGGCGGCAGACTGCTAACCAGGACGGGCCTCTTGTGCTGCATGGACCCGTTGCACTCGCTGTGGTGCTCCATGAGGCGGAATCTTCAAGTCCACCCGAGGGTGGCAAAGCCGTGAAAACTGGCACATCCAACGGCTAATTCGGCACGCAAGGGCATGGCTTGACGCTGCGCGTGGCCAAAGGCGTGAAGAGTTGGCAGGGGCTGGGCATAGGTGCTGGGGCGCACGAATGCAAACTTCAATTAACCCGGTGTTTGCCCTGTACTTGAGGCCATGGCGGGGGCGGGGGCGCTCCTAACATCAGTCACAGACCACGCTTGGCCCAAAGCGGGCGGCGTGCTTGCCGCTGCGCGCGCCTTGCAGCGCGTCAACATCAAACACAGGTGCAAAGTGCCTATGGACATCGCAACGCCAAGCCCACAAACACTCAGCGTTCCCGCAGCGCAGTCGGCCATGCTGGAGCAATGGCTGGGGCAGGCCCGCAGTGGCGGCATGTCGCTGGGTGAACTCATGGGTGCAGCCCAGGAGCTGCAGCTGCGCGGCTTGCTCGACGCGGCGGTGCAGCTCTACGAGGCCTGGCTGCTCACGCACAGCAGCCCCGCACGCGTGGTGGCGCTCTACAACCTGGGCACGGTGCTGGGCCAGCTGCACCAGGCCGAGCGCGCTGAGGCGGTGTACCGCGAAGCGCTGGCGCTCAAACCTGATTTCGCACAGGCGCGGCTCAACCTCGGTCACCAGCTTGAAAACCTCAAGCGGCCCGAGCAGGCTTTGCAGGAGTGGGGCGAGGTGGCCGACGAGCGCTCCCCCCAAGACCCGATGGGTTCAGACGCGCTGGAGCTGCGCCTGCATGCCATCAACAACATGGCGCGGCTGCTGGAGCAGCAACGCCGCTACCCCGAGGCCGAAGCGCGCATGGTGCAAAGCCTGCAGCTCAAGGCGGCTCAGGGCGATGTGCTGCAGCACTATGTGCACATCCGCCAAAAGCAGTGCGAGTGGCCGGTGTACCAAAGCGTGGGTGCGGTCACCCCCAACCAGATGCTGGTCAACACCTCGCTCCTGGCCACACTCTCGGCCAGCGACGACCCGGCCGTGCAGCTGCTGGCCGCGCAGCGTTTTGTGTATGAAAAAGTGCTGGCCTACAAAGGCCCGGCGCTGCACGAGGTGGCCTCGGTGCTGCAGCCGCGCACAGGCCGCATTCGCATCGGCTATTTGTCGGGCGATTTGTGCATGCACGCCGTGGGCTTGCTCACTGCCGAGCTCTACGCGCTGCACGACCGCGAGCGCTTTGAAGTCCACGCTTTTTGCTGGAGCAAGGAAGACGGCACGCCGCTGCGCGCGCGCTTGCTGCAGTCTTTTGACAAGGTCTGGCGCATTGGCGCGCTGGACGACCGCCAGGCGGCCGAGCAGATCGCCCGCGCGGGCATTGATGTGCTGGTGGACCTGCAGGGCCTCACCAACGGCGCGCGCCCCAACATCCTGGCCTACCGCCCCGCACCGGTGCAGGTGAGCTATCTGGGCCTGCCTGCCACCTCGCTGCTGCCGGGCGTGGACTGGATCATTGCCGACCGCTACGTCATGCCCGAGCAATACCTGCCGTATTGCTCCGAAAAGCCCATCTACCTGCCACATTGCTACCAGGTCAGCGACCGCCAGCGCGAAGTGGGTGCCGAGCCCACACGCGCCCAGTACGGCCTGCCCGAGGACGCCTTTGTTTACTGCTCCTTCAACAACAACCACAAGATGACGCCCGAGGTCTTTGGCAGCTGGATGCGCATCCTGGCCGCTGTGCCGGGCTCGGTGCTGTGGCTGTTGGCGGACAACGATTGGGCGCGCGAGAACCTGCGCCAGCAAGCCCAGGCTGCCGGGGTGGATGCGCAGCGGCTGATCTTTGCGCCGCGCGTGGCGCCGCCCGACTATCTGGCGCGCTTTGCTCTGCCAGACCTGGTGCTGGACACCTTCCCCTACAACGCGGGCACCACCGCCAGCGACTGCTTGTGGATGGGCACGCCCATCCTCACGCGCAGCGGGCGCAGCTACATCTCGCGCATGTGCGGCAGCTTGCTCACAGCCGTGGGCTTGCCGGACTTGATCACGCACAGCCTGGCCGAGTACGAGCAGCGCGCCATCCAGATCGGGCTCACGCCCGCGCGGGCGGCGTCCTACAAGCGCTATTTGCGCGAGCACGGTCGCAGCAGCGCCTTGTTCGACATTCCCCAAATCGTTCACGCCATGGAGCAGGAATTCGAGCGCCTGGCGCTCGCGGCGCGTGGAGTTGCCTCATAAACAGACCCATAGTTCCTCATGACCCGGCGGCACGACGATTTCTTTGAAGGCAGCGCCAGCGCCCCCCCAGGGAGCGCGGGTCTGCGCTTGGCCGCACAAAACGGTCAGATTGCCGATCCGGCCCTGGCTCAAGCCAGCGCTGAGGCCACCGCCGATGCGCCACCGCCGGGCGACCCGCTGCTGGCCTGCTTGGCCTGGCTGACCCAGCACCACGGGCGTGGGCGCTCGGCCCAGTCGCTGCGTGCCGGTGCGCCGCTGGAGGCAGGCCCCATAAGCCCGCAACAGGGGGTGCAGCTCATGCGCGAGGCGGGCTACAACGCCGGACTGCTGCGCAAAGGCCTGCACGAGATCAACGACATGCTGCTGCCCGCGGTGCTGCTGCTCAATGGCGGCGACGCCTGCGTGCTGCAGCGGCGGGTGAACGACGCGGGCCAGGCGCGCTTTGAAGTCGTCTTCCCCGGCCCCGAGGCCGCGGCCTGTTTGGCTTCGCCAGCTGAACTCGACGGCGAATACAGCGGCTACCTGCTGGCCGCCACGCCCCGCGCACAGCCCCAGGCGCGCGGCGCCAACGACCCCAGCGCGCTGCTGGCCCAAGACGGCGAGCACTGGTTGTGGGGCACGCTCAAGCGCTTCACGCCTTACTACCGCTCAGCCATGCTGGCCGCGCTCATCAGCAATGTGCTGATGCTGGTGTCCGGCCTGGTGACCTCCATCATTTACGACAAGGTCATCCCCCACCAGGCCCTGGTGACCTTGTGGACCCTGGCCGTGGCCGCCGTGCTGGCGCTGGTGTTCGATTTGTTTGCGCGCCAGTTGCGCGCCCACCTCATTGACCTGGCCGGGCGCAAGGCCGACCTCATCATCTCGGCCAAGCTGTTTCGCCAGACCCTGGGCGTGCGCATGGAGCACAAGCCCGCCTCAGCCGGGGCCTATGCGCACTACCTGGCTCAGGTGGAGATCGTGCGCGACTTCTTCACCTCGGCCACCATGTCGGTGCTGACCGATCTGCCCTTTGTTGTGCTGTTCGTGGCCATGACTTTCATGGTGGGCGGGCAACTGGGCTGGGTGTTGGTGCTGGCCATCCCGCTGATTCTGGGCCTGAGCGTGCTCATTCAAGGCCAGCTGCGCCGCGCCACGCACATGCAGCTGGCCGAAACCGCCGATTTGCACGGCACGCTGGTGGAAGTGCTCGAAGGCCTGGAAGACGTGAAGACCTCGGGCGCCGAGGGTCGCTTTGTGCGCCGCTACGAGCGCGCCAGCGCCATGGCGGCTGAGGCCGGCCTGCGCTCGCGCCATTACGCGAGCTGGAGCAACAACGTGGCCATGACCATGCAGCAGCTCATCAACCTGGTGATGCTGGTGTGGGGCGTCTACCTCATTCAAGACGGGCTGCTCACCGCCGGTGGCTTGCTGGGCGCGGTGATGTTCGCTGGGCGCGCCACCATGCCGCTCTCAGGCATCGTGGGGCTGGCCACGCGCTACCAGGCTGCGCGTGCGGCCATGCGCTCGCTGGACCAGGCCATGAATGCCCCCAACGAACGCGACACCCAGCGCGCCTATGTGCCGCTGCAGCAGTTCAGCGGCCGCATCGGGCTCAACGACGTGGGCTTTGCCTACCCGGCCGCAGCGGGCCAGCAATCGCCCAAGGTGCTCAAGGGCGTGAATCTGCGCATTCAAGGCGGCGAGCGCTTGGCCATTCTGGGCCGCATCGGCAGCGGCAAGTCCACCGTGCTGCGCCTGCTGGCGGGCCTCTACCAGCCCACCGAGGGCATGGTGGAGGTGGAGGGCATAGACCTGCGCCAGATCGACCCGGCCGAATACCGCGCTAGCGTGGGCTTTGTCTCGCAAGAGCCGCGCCTGTTCCAGGGCACGCTGCGCGACAACGTGCTCATGGGCCGCCATGTGGACGCACAGCGTTTGGTGGAAGTGGCCCAACTCACGGGGCTGGACCGCGTGGTGGCCCAGCACCCCATGGGCTGGGATTTGCCCGTGGGCGAGATGGGCGGCTTGCTCTCAGGCGGCCAGCGCCAGCTGGTGGCCCTGGCCCGCGCCCTGGTGGACAAGCCCCAGGTGCTCTTGATGGACGAACCCACCAGCTCCATGGACGCGCAGTCAGAAATGGCCTTTTTGCGCCAGCTCAAAGACGCTGCCTCGCAGTGCACGCTGGTGGTGGTGACACACCGCCCGGCGGTGCTGGAGCTGGTGCGCCGCATCGTGGTGGTGGATTCGGGCAAGCTCGTCATGGACGGCCCGCGCGACCAGGTGCTGGCCGCACTCTCGGGCGTGCGCCCGGCCCAGGCCGCGGCACCCGCCACCCCCACGGACAGCGCGGCAGACGTGCACATGCACCCGGCCACGCAGCCTGTGCAGCGCTCGGCCTCGGTCTAAGCCGCCGACCCGCCGGCCGCAGCAAGAAGCGATATGAACTCATCCTCTGCCATCAAACCCAGCGAAGGGCGGCTGCTGTCCAGCGTCAACCAGGCGCTGCTGGACGAGCCGCTGCCGCGTGTCGTCTGGGGGCTGTACCTGCTCTTCATCGTGCTGGTGGTGGCCCTGAGCTGGGCCGCGGTGGCCAAAGTGGACGAAGTCACGCGCAGCGACGGGCGCATCGTGCCCGATGGCAAAGAGCAAATCATTGCCTCGCTGGAGACCGGCACACTGAGCAAGCTGCTGGTGCGCGAAGGCCAGGAAGTGGAAGCCGGCACGGCGCTGGTGGAGCTGGACCCCACACGCGCCGAGGCCGCACAAAACGAAAGCGAAGCCCGCCATCTGGCGCTGCGCGCCACGGTGGCACGGCTGCAGGCCGAAACCCAGGGCAGGGCGCCGACCTTCCCGCCCGAGGTGCGGGCCAACGCCCGCCTCACCCAGACTGAAATCGAAGTCTATGAAGCGCGCCGCCGCGTGCTGGACGAAGCCGCCGCCAGCATCAACCGCAGCATTGGCCTGCTCGGGCGCGAGCTCAAGCTGGCGCGGGATATGGCTGCCAAGGGCTTGATGTCTGACGTGGAAGTCATGCGCCTGAACCGCCAGGTCAACGAGCTGGAGCAGCAGCGCAACGAGCGCGTGACGCGCTTTCGCCAAGAAGCCAGCAGCGAGTTGGCGCGCGCCCAAACCGAGCTGGCACAGATGGACGAGCAAATGGTGGTGCGCCAGGACGCACTCAAACACACCGTCATCAAGTCTCCCGTGCGCGGGCTGGTGAAAAACATCCGCATGAACACCGTTGGCGGCGTGGTGCCCAGCGGGGCAGCCATCATGGAAATCGTGCCCCTGGGCCCGCGGGTGCTGGTGGAGGCCCGCATCAAGCCGCGCGACATCGGCTTTGTGCAGCTCGGGCAGCACGCGGTGGTCAAGCTCGCGGGCTACGACTACAACGTCAACGGCGGGCTGGAAGGCAAGGTCGAGTACATCAGCCCCGATGCCTTGGGCGAGGCCGACCGCGGGCCGGACGCGCAGTACTACCGCGCCGTCATCGCCACCGAGGTCAGCACCATCGTGCGCAATGGCAAGCCGCTGCCCGTCATCCCGGGCATGACGGCCCAGGTGGAGATACGCACCGGCGAGCGCTCGGTGCTGAACTACCTGCTGCGCCCAGTGCTCAAGTCGCGCGAAGCGCTGCGCGAGCGCTAGGCCCGCAAAGCTCACACAAGGCCGCCAAGCCCGGGCTTTTCGGCCCATCCCGCCAGGCGGGTCCATGCTCAGATGAAGCCTGTCCTCATCGAACGCATTGCCCCCTATGTCTCGTGCTCATTCCACCGCTTTGCGCCGTGCGGTTTGGCGCTCTGTGCCCTCGGGTTCAGGCTGGACCTTGGCCCTCTGTTTGACCGCGGCCCCTCTGGCTGTGGGTGCTCAAGTGGCCACACGTTGCGCGGACGACAGCACCGCCAGCCCAGCAGCCGCCAGCGCGCCCAAAGCAGGAGCAACCGAGGCCCAAGCGCAAGACCCGCGCAGCCAGTTGCTGCAGCTGGTGGACCTCAGCGCGCGGCGCAGTCGCACACTGGGTGCGCTGCAGCTGCTCAATCTCGCGGCCCAGGCTGATGTGGCCGAGGCCCAGGCCCAGCAGCGCCTGCCTACCGTCAACTTGCAAGCCAGCACGGGCTTGGTGGGGCAGCAGCAAAACGGCATCACCACGCAAAAGGGCTTACAGCACCAGGTAGGGCTGCAAGCCAGCGCCTCGCTGTGGGACTTTGGTCGCATGGCCAAGCTCACCGAATGGCGCAGCCAACTGGCCGAATCCGCAAGGCTGGGCCACAGCAATGCCGAGGAGCAGCTGGCGCTGCAGACCGTGTCTCTGGCCCTGGATCGCAGCCGCTACCAGCTGCAAGGGCAGGTCTACCAGCAATACGCACGCAAGATGGCTTGTTTGGTTGACGCGCTGGAGAGCATCACGCGCGCCGACAAAGGCCGCGCCAGCGAACTCGTGCAGGCGCAAAAAAGCTTGCAGCAAGCCGAGCTGCAGCTGGAGATGACGCAGTCGGCCCTGCGCCAAACCGAGGTCAAGCTGCGCCGCTTTGTGGGCGACGAGCTGCCGCCGCCCGTGTCCATGAGCGCTGTGCTCACCCAGCTGCCTGATTTGGCGCAAGCCCAGGCCGATGTGGCCAGCTCCGCCGAAGTGGCTCAGGCCAGCGCCAACGCACAAGCCCAGCGCCACTACGCCGAATCGGTCCAGGCCGGGCAGCGTCCCAGCGTGAGCGTGAGCTTCAACAGCACCTTGATCGGCGGCACGCAGCGCCAGCGCGATGTGGGTGCCACCGTGCACCTGAACGTGCCGCTGCTGCAGCCCGGTGCCGATGCCGCGCTCACCTCGGCGCAGCGCCGCTACCAAGCGGCCCTGCTGCAGCGTGATGAAACCGTGGAAGCCAAGCGCTACCGCGTGATGGAAATGCACGAATCCGCCGCCAGTGCGCTGGACCGTGCGCGGCGCAGCGTTGAAATCCTGCGCAACAGCGACCGCGTGCGCGCTTCGACCTTGCAGCAATGGCAGCAGCTGGGCCGCCGCTCGCTGTTTGACGTCATGGCCTCTGAGGGCGACTACTACAGCACCCGCGTCAGCCACGTCAACGCGCTGTTCGACGCCCAGCAAATCATTGCCCTGATCTGGTCCCAAGGCCGCGGTGTGTTGACGCCGCTGCGTTGAAGGGCTGCAGGGTGGCCGTGCTTCGGTTGACAACTATTGATAGTCTGCCGGATCATGCCGGGCATGAGCACCAACACCATGAGTTTTGCGTTGCCGCAGGCCCTGCGCGATTACGTGGACCACCGCGTGCGTTCTGGCCAGTACGGCAACACCAGCGAATACCTGCGTGAACTGATCCGGCGCGACCAGGAAGAGCAAGCCAAGAAGCGCCTGCGTGAGCTCATTGCCGAAGGCTTGGAATCCGGCGAGGCGCGTCCGCTCACCCCCCAGGTTCGGGCGCAATTGAAAGCGCAGGCCTTGGGTTCACGGCGTTGAAGGCCGCCCGGCTGCGCCCCCTGGCTGAGGCCGATCTGATCTCTGCCACTGAGCATTACGCGGCAGAGGGCGGTGTGGCCCTGGGCGAGCGGTTTTTTGACGCTGCGCTGGCAGCCCTTGAGCCTCTCGAACGCATGCCCGCCATGGGCTCTCCGCGCCTGGGGCAGCTTTGCGAGATTCCCGGGCTGCGCGCTTGGCGCCTGACCGGCTTCCCCCTGCAGTGGCTGTATTTCGAGGCTGCAGACCACCTGGATGTGGTGCGTTTGCTCTTTGACCGCCAGGACATCGCGGCCCTGCTGGGCGATGGGGGCTGAGCCTCCAACTACGGTGCGGCCTTGTGGCTGCTCAAGGCTTTGTGTTCGCGCCAGACCTGGCGCAAAAACGGGTCGGCGATTTGGTAGAGACCATGCCCGGCGCGCATGATGAGGTGGGCGGAGACGAGTTTGTCCACCGTGCCTTGCACCTGCGGGGCGTCCACGCGGGCGTGCATGGCGCCGCTGTAGTCCGCCAGGGCTTGGGTGCGGAACAGGCCGGTGGCGCCGCGCTCGGGGGCGGCGGCAATGCGGTCAAACAGCAGGCGCGCCAGCGGGCCGAGTTCGTCGAGCTGGCGCAGTTCCACATCGGCCACGGTGGAGGCCAGGGTCTGGCAGATGAGTTCAAAAGCGGGGTCGGGCGCCATGCTGGTGTTTTGCAGCTGCACCAGGGCTTTGAGCAGCTCTTCGGGCCGGTGGCCCAGGCTGTGAAAGCCGCGGCTGGCGCAGGCCAGGCTGGGCAGGCGTGCGCCGGGGGTGCTGGCGCGTATGCGCTCGAGCTGCCAGCTCACAAAGTCCTCACCCAGCACCTGGTAGTCCGCCGCCACCGCGCCGCTAAAGGGTTGGGTGCGGCGCGAGGCCATTTCCGTCACCAGTGATTTGTGCGAACCCGTGCCCAAGAAGATGAAGTGCCCGGGCATGTCGGGCCGGGGGTTGACGGCGTCGCGCGCGGCCTTGATGGCGTGCAGCAGGTGGATGCCGTCGTCGCTGAAGGTGGCGTGCTGCACCTCGTCGACCATGAGCACCACATCCACCTTGGCCAACTCCACCAGTTCCACCACGGCCTGCGCCAAGGTGGCACCGCCGGGACTGCCCAGGCCGTCAACCTGAAAGCTGAAGCTCAAGCCCACCGCGCCCAGGCTCAAGCCTTTGAGGCGCTGCAGCAGGCCTGAGCCCGGGCTTTGCAGCTCCACCAGGGTTTGGCGCACGGCCTCCAGCACCAGGGCGCTGGGGTTTTTGCTGCGGTCGCTCCAGAGGTCCACATAGATGACCAGCGCCCCCAGGGCTTCCAGCGCGGGCACCAGATCCTGGCGCAAAAAAGTGGTTTTGCCCACGCGCCGTATGCCCGAGAGGAAGACGCCCGAGCGCAGATTGAGCTGCAGCGCGCTGGGGCGCAGCAGCTGCTGGGCCATGTCGGCGGCGTAGGCGCTGCGCTGGAAGAGCTCGGTGCTGTGGGGCATGGTTTGGCTGGATTTATGTGATTTCCATAATTATGGCTCACGAATAAATCGGCATCAAATCAAGCCCGAGGCACCATGTCCAGGTACTGCCAGTAGTCGCTGCCGAACAAGGGGCGGCGGAACCCCCGCACCCAGGGTTGGGCCAGGTCGTTGCTCACCGAGTGGCTGACGATTTTGTAGGGCACCCAGGCCACGGCCAGGCGCTTGGCCTCGTGGAAGAGGGCGTTGCGCTGGGGGCCGTCGGGCAGGGCCTGGAGCTGCTCGTACAGGGCGTCGAGCTCGGGCAGGGCCACGCGGGCGACGTTTTGCGAGCCCGCCTGCGGGCCGTGGTAGCGCGCCAGCGCGGCCAGGCCGTCGGGCACATCGCTGCTGACCGAAAAGCCCCAGATCATGAGCTGTCCGGCGCGCGCGGCTTTGAGGTGGTCGCCAAAGTTGGCGGTTTTGAAGCGCACATTGAGCCCGATGCGCTTCATGTTGATGCGCCAGAGCTCGTCGGTCTGGCGGGCGCTTTGGGTGGGGGTGGTGGCCACTTCCAGGACCAGGGGGCGGCCGTCGGGTTGCTCGCGCCAGCCGTCACCGTCGCGGTCGCGCCAGCCCCAGGCGTCCAGCAGGGCGCGGGCGCGGGCCGGGTCGAACTGGCCCATCTCGCTTTTGAAGTGGGGGTCGTAGCCGCTGGTGTGCGGCACCAGGGGCGAGTGCGCGGGCACGCCCTGGCCTTTGCGCACCAGCGCGAGGTGGCGCGGCACGTCCATGCCCAGCGAGATGGCGCGGCGCAGGGCCACGCGTTCGGGCTGCAGGCCGCCCACCACGGGGTGGCTCATGGTGAAGAAGATGAGTTCGCTGTCGGCGTTGAGCTGGCGTTTGAGCTGCAGGCCCTGGGCGCGCAGCGGCGCGCTCAGCTCGCCGTGCTGCACGGCCTGGCTGATGAAGTCCGCCGGAATGCCGTCGCCCGGTGGGCCCAGCAGGTCCAGCTCGCCCTTCAAGAAGGCCAGCCAGCGCGGCTGGTTCTCTTCAATGATGCGAATGTCCACGGCGTCGAGCAGCGGCAGGCGGCGGCCCTGCAGCTGGCGGGCCAGGGCCTGGCCCTCGGCGTCGTCGCTGGCGGCTTGGGCGTCGAGGTAGCGCTCGCGGTAGTGCGGGTTGCGCTGCAGCAGGATGCGCGAGCCGCGGCTCCAGCGCGCCAGCACAAAAGGCCCGGTGCCCACGGGGTGGGCATCTATGGCCTCGCCCCAGTGCTGCACCACCTCGTGCGCCACGGCGCCAAAAATGTCGTTGCCTGCCAGGCGCTCGATCAGGCGCGGGCGCGGCTGCGCCAGGCGGATTTCCAGCGTGTAGCGCCCGGTGGCGCGCAGGCCCGGGATCTCGCGCTCATAGTCGAAGTGGCCGCTGCGCAGCGCCTCCTCACGCAGCGCGTCCAGCCCCAGCATGCCCGCGGTTTGCACAAAGGGCATCATGGGCGAGCGCAGGGCCGGGTCCATCAGCCGCTTGAAGCTGTAGACGTAGTCCGCCGCCACCAGCTCGCGCGCACGGCCGCCAAAGGCCGGGTCGGGGGTGAAGAAAATGCCCCGGCGCAGCTCGATGGTGTAGTGGCGGAAGTTGTCCCGCACCTCGGGCAGGGCCGCTGCGGTGAGCGGGCGAATGCGCACCGGGCGCGCCAGCGGGTCGTAGTCGTAGAGGGCCTCAAAGATATGGGCCGTGACTGCGCGCGAGTAACCGTCCGAGATGCGCGCGGGGTCAAAGCCCGTCTCAGCGGCTTTGAAGGCGATGCGCAGGGTTTTGTCCGGCGCAGCCGCGGCCGCAGCGTCCATGCTGCCCAACCCCAGACCCAGGGCCGGGCTGCACAGCCATTGGCGGCGGCGCATCAGCGCTGGGCCCCGGCGGCGTTGGCGGCCAGCCAGGCTTGGTAGTCCTGCCACAGCGTGCCCAGTGCGGCGCCGCCCGTGCAGGCGGCCACGGCGGCTTCCCAGCTCCAGGGGCTGACTTGCCGTGCCCCACTGGGCTTGGCCGTGGCGTTAAAGCATGGGGCAAAGTCCGCGTGGCCTCGGTGCGTCTCCAGCCAGGCAAAAAAGAAGGAGGTGGTTTTGTAGCCGTCCGTCCAGTGGCCGCCGGGCTTGCGCAGGCTCTCGGGCTGGTAGCCCGCTTTGAAGCGCACCCAATCCGCCACGCCCTCCAGCGCCGCACCGGCCATGCCTTCGTAGTGCTGGTAGGCGTGGGTCATCTCGTGAAAGAGGATGCCGCGCACCTCTTGCGCCACATTGCCGCCTTTGGCGGCGTAGCGCTCCAGGTAGAAGGCGTTGACGTTGACCACAATGCCCTCAGCCGGGCTGCCTGCTTTCCAGGCAATGCCCTTGGGTTCGTCCTGCCAGCGCTCAATGCGCAGCTCCATGCGGCCAAAGGCCGGTACCTCCGAGGGGTGGCGGTAGAGCGTTTGCACCACCTGGCTGCCAATGGCCAGGATGTAGGCCTGCGCATCGGGCACGAGCTGCTTGAACAACTCCGCACCGGGCGATCCGTCGTTTTTGTAAACGACCTCGGGCGTGCTCACCGCGGCCCATGCGGCGGGCGTGGCCGCGGGGCTTTGTGCAAGGCTGGGCAGGGGGCCGAGCAGGGCGGCCCAAAGAAGCAAAGTCTGGCGCAAGGGCATATCCGGGGGGGGGCGAGGTCTGGTTGATGGGGCAGGGGGTGTGAATCTGGGCGGCATTGTTTGACACCCCAGCAGCGCCAACCATGGAGAAAAGCTGCAGCGCAGCCCCAGCTTTGCTCGCGCGCCGCAGCGCGCGGTGCTGGCTAGCATCGCGGCAGCCGCCACGCTTGGCCGACTTCTTTGTGTTTTGCATTTGCCCCTCTTTCACGCCATGACCTCAACCCCGCCTCGCCCCGCAGACTCCAGCGCGCTGGATGCCGTCGACGTCTTCATCGGTACCGGGGGCGATGGCCACTGCACCCCGGCGGCCACGCTGCCTTTTGGCATGGTGCAGCTGGGCCCTGACACCCAGCACCGCAGCCACCGCCAGGCCTACCCCTGGTGCGCGGGCTACCGCTGGGAGGACGACTCGCTGCTGGGCTTCTCGCACACGCATTTCTCGGGCACGGGCCATGGCGATTTGGGCGATGTGCTCTTCATGCCCATCACCGGCGCCACGCGGCTGGAACCGGGCTACCCCGAGCGCCCCTTCAGCGGCTACCGCTCGCGTTTTTCGCACGAGCAAGAGCGCGCCTCGCCGGGCTATTACGCCGTGCGTGTGCTGGACCACGAGGTGGATGTGGAGCTGACCTGCAGCACACGCGTGGGCCTGCATCGCTACCGCTACGCCGCGGGCGAAAACGCCAAGCTCATCCTGGACCTGCGCAGCAGCATTTACGACCACAACGGCAAAGTGCTCTGGAGCAAGCTGCGCCAGCGCAGCGCCCACCGTTTCACCGGCATGCGCCTGACGCGCGGCTGGGCTCCAGCCCGCCAGCTCTATTTCGCCATTGAGTTCCAGCAAGCACCCACGCTGCACGAGCTGCACAACACCGAGACCGACGTGCCCTACCGCGGCTTTCGCGCGCCGGGCCACGCCAACCCCGTGGGCCGCAAGGCGCTGGAGGGCCGCGCCCTGGTGGCGGCTTTTGAATTTGGCGCCGTGGGCCAGCTGCAGTTCAAGGTGGCGCTGTCCACCGTGAGCGAGCAAGGTGCGCTGGACAACCTCCAGGACATCGAGGGCTGGGACTTTGAGGCCACCCACCAAGCGGCGCGCGCGCAGTGGCAACAGGCCCTGGGCGCGCTGGAGCTGCAGGCCGAGCCGGCCATGCGCCAAAGCCTCTACACCGCGCTCTACCACGCGCTGCAAGCGCCCAGCCTGTGCATGGACCGCGACGGCCAGTACCGCGGCCCCGACGGCGAGGTGCACCGCGCCGAGGGCTTTGAATTCCACTCCACCTTCTCGCTGTGGGACACCTACCGCGCCCTGCACCCGCTGCTGCTGCTGGTGCAGCCCGAGAAGAAGAACGCCGACTTCGTCAACAGCCTGCTGGCCAGCCAGCAGCACAGCCCGCACGGCATCTTGCCGGTGTGGAGTTTCCATGGGCTGGAGACCTGGTGCATGATCGGCTACCACGCGCTGCCGGTGATTGCCGACGCCTACCTCAAAGGCGTGCGCGGCTTTGACGAACAAGCCGCGCTGCAAGCCATGCTGGCCAGCAGCCAGTACGGCGCTTACGCTGGCGTGCAGGCCTATATGGAGCACGGCTATGTGCCCTGGGACCGCGAGGGCGAGGGCGTCTCCAAAACCCTGGAATATTGCTTCGACGACTGGACGCTGGCGCGCATGGCCAAGGCCATGGGGCAGGCCGATATCGCCGCCCAGTACGAGCAGCGCGCCCAGGGCTTTCGCGCCCTGCTGGACCCCGCCACGGGCTTTGCGCGCGGCAAGGGCAGCGACGGCCGCTTCCGCGAGCCCTTCAACCCCACCGCCGCGGGCTATGGCAGCGACTACACCGAGGGCAGCGCCTGGCAGTACAGCTGGTACATGCCGCATGACGGCGCTGCGCTGGTGGGCATGCTGGGGGGCGACGCGGGTTTGGTGGCGCGCCTTGATGCCATCTTCGAGGCCGACACCAACGCCAAGATGTACGGGCATATGGAGGACATCTCCGGCCTCATGGGCCATTACGCCCACGGCAACGAGCCCAGCCACCACATTGCCTACCTCTACGCCCACGCCGGTGCGCCGTGGAAGACGCAGCAGCGCCTCTCGGCCATCGTGCCGCGCCAGTACCAGTGCGGGCCCGCAGGCTTGGCGGGCAACGACGATCTGGGCCAGATGTCGGCCTGGCTGGTCTTCACCGCCCTGGGCTTTTACCCCGTGGCCCCGGCCAGCGGCGAGTACGTCATCGGCCGGCCCTTTGTGGAGAGCGCCACTTTGAACCTGCCCAACGGCCAGCGCTTTCATGTGCGCACCGAAGGCCTGAGCGAGCGCGCCATCTACGTGCAAGAAGCCCGCCTGAACGGCGTGCCGCTGCCCGGGCCAGTGCTGCGCCACGCCGACCTGGCCGCCGGGGGCGAGCTGCTCTTTGTGATGGGCGAGCACGCCAACACCGACTGGGGCCAAGCACCTGCGGCACGGCCCCTGAGCCAGACGCCTTACGAAGCAGCGCGCTAGCGCACACACAAGGCCACGCGGCCAGCGCAGCGGCGGGGGTCTGATCCGACAATCAGGCCTTCGCAAGTTGCCCTCTGGCTTTGCCGCCCATGTCCACGCCCCGTGCCCCGTTGGAGCCCCTGCGCCCAGCCCTGAAAGAACGCCTGCCTCCGCTCAACGCCTTGCGCGCTTTTGAGGTGGCAGCACGCCAGCGCTCCTTTGCCGCTGCCGCGCGCGAGCTCTTCGTCACCCCCGGTGCGGTGAGCTTGCACGTCAAGCAGCTGGAGGACTATCTGGAAGTGCGCCTCTTCGTGCGCGAGAGCAAGGGCCTGCGCCTCACCGCCGAGGGCGAGCGCTACCTGCCGCTGGTGGCCGAGGCCTTTGCGCGGCTGCGCCAGGCCACGCAGGGGCTGCGCGGGCGCCAGCTCGACACCATCCACCTCGCAGCACGCCCGCTGTTGGCGCAGCGCTGGTTGCTGCCGCGCCTCAACGCCTTGCTCGCACCGCTACCGCACTGCCATGTGGAGCTGGAAACCGAGCTGGACCGCGACCCCCAGCGCCACACCGTGTGGCTGGACTACCTGCCCGCACAGGGCGAAGACCTCTGCAGCGAGCCGCTGTTCACCAGCAGCGTGGTGGTGGTGGCCGCGCCAGCCTATCTGGCGGGGCTGGGCCTGTCAGCCCAAGCGCTGGATGCTGCGGCGGACTGGCGCCTCTTGCGCCTGCTGCACGACCGCCCGCTGCAAGGCGTGGCCGACTACCCGCACTGGCTGGCCATGCTGCAGGCCTTGGGTGTGGAGCAAGACCTGGAGCGCCAGCCCGCGCTGAGCTTTGCCAACGGCCTCATGGCGCTGGAAGCGGCGTGCCAAGGCCTGGGCGTGGCGCTGGCGCCGCGCGCACTGGTGGGGCAAGACTTGCAGCAAGGCCGCTTGGTGCTGGCCTGCCCGCCGGTGGCGGCGCAGCGCCAGACCTACCACCTGGTGTGGCGGCGCAGCGCTCAACAGCGCACCGGCGTGGCCGAGCTGCTGCAGGGGCTGCGCGCTGCGGCGCTCACAACATCCGACCCGGATTGAGCAGCCCTTTGGGGTCCAGCGCCTGCTTGATGGCGCGCATCAATTGCAAAGCCACAGGGCTCTTGCGCTGGGCCAGCTCATCGCGCTTGAGTGCGCCAATGCCGTGCTCAGCCGAGAAGCTGCCGCCATGGGTCTGCACGTGGTCGAACACCAGCTGGTTGACGGCGTGCTCGTGCGTGCCCAGGAACTCGGCGGCGCTCACCCCCTCGGGGGCCTGCAGGTTGTAGTGCAAATTGCCATCGCCCAGATGGCCGAAGTTCACCAGCCGCGCGCCGGGGAAGGCCTGGGCCAGGGCGGCGTCGCACTGCGTCACGAACTCAGGAATGCGCGACACCGGCAGCGAAATATCGTGCTTGATGTTGAGCCCCTCTTCGGCCTGCGCCAGCGGAATGGACTCGCGCAAGTGCCACATGGCGTGGCTTTGCGTGAGGTTCTCGGCAATGGCGGCGTCGTCAATCAAGCCTTGCTCCAGGGCTTGCTCCAGCATGCCTTCGAACTGGGCGCGGGCATGGGCCTCGTTTTCAGCGTCCGAGAGCTCCAGCAACACCGTCCAGGCATGGCCGCTCAAGGGTTGGGTGAGGTGAGGGAAGTGGCGCGCCACCAGCTGCAGCGAGAGCTCGTTCATCACCTCAAACCCCGTGAGGGCCGAGGCGCAGTGCTGCTGCGCGAGGCTGAGCAAATCCACCGCTGCTTGCAGGCTGGCGCAAGCCGCCAGCGCCGTCATGCGGGCGCGCGGGCGTGGGTAGAGCTTCATGGTGGCGGCGGTGATGACGCCCAGCGTGCCCTCCGAGCCCACAAAGAGGTGGCGCAAGTCGTAGCCGGTGTTGTCTTTGCGAAGGCCTGACAGTCCCTCCCAGATCTGGCCATCGGCCGTCACCACTTCCAAGCCCAGGCACAGGTCGCGCGCATTGCCGTAGCGCAGCACTTGCGTGCCGCCAGCGTTGGTGGCCAGCACGCCGCCCAGGGTGCAGCTGCCTTCAGCGGCCAGGCTCAGGGGGAAGAGCAGCTCGGCCTGTGCCGCAGCCTGCTGCACCAGTTGCAGCACCATGCCCGCCTCGGCCGTGAGGGTGAGGTTGGCCGGGTCCACGCCGCGCAGGCGGTTCATGCGCTGCAGGCTGAGCAAGATTTGCGTGCCGCTGGCGTCGGGCACGCTGCCACCCACCAAGCCGGTGTTGCCGCCTTGCGTGACCACGGGCACGCCTTGCTCGTGAGCCAGGCGCATCACGGCCGCCACCTCAGCCGTGCTGGCCGGGCGCACCACCGCCAGCGAGCGGCCGTGGTAGCGGCGGCGCCAGTCTTGCTCATAGGCGCTGAGGTCTTGATCTTGCGGGCGCAGCACATGCGCATCGCCCACGATGCCCCGCAGGGCCTGCAGCAAAGAATCACTCATGGGATGTTCCTGGACAACATTGAGATTTCAAGCGTGGCGCGGCCTGCGCGCCGCTGGCGCTAAAGAGCGGCCTTGCGTGCCGCGGCCAAGCGCTGGCGCACATGGGCCGCGCAGGCGGCAAATATGGCCACGGCCAGCAGCAGTTCGGCCCAGCCCAGCCAGGCCGAAAGCCCGCTGTCAGAGCTACCGCGCACGGCACCCTCGGCCACATAAACCCACACCAGCAGGCTCAGCCAGCGAAAGGTGTAGAGCCGGTAGCGCCACAGCCCCAGCAGGGGCACAAACAGCGGCAGGGCCTTGATGGCCAGCGTGCCCCGGCCTATGGGCGCCCACCACAGTTCCCAGCCCAGGCACAGCAGGGCCAGGGCCAGCGTGCCGCCCAGGGCGATATTGCGGGTCAAGCGCTCGGCGCTGCTGGGGGCGGTGCGCACAGCTTGGGCCTCAGGTGTTGGGGTGTGGGGGGCAGGGAAATCCGGGGTCGAACGCGCTGTCGACTGCACAGAGGGGGTTCGAGACATGCTGGCATCATAGCGAGCATGAGTTTGACGCAGACGCCCGAGCCTCGGGGATGGAAAGAATGGCCCGCATATGCGGGGGGTCAGTTATTGCATTGGCCTTGGGGTGAAACCTTTGCGGTGTTTCGCAAGCGCTTTGCCGAAGAGCACCTGGGTCTCAATGCCGCCGGTTTGACGCTGACGACCTTGATTTCCCTGGTGCCACTGCTGACTGTGGCCCTGGCCCTGTTCACGGCATTTCCGATTTTTTCGGACTTCCAGCGCGCGCTGGAGCAGTACTTTTTGAAGAGCCTGGTGCCTCCCAATATCGCCAAGCCGGTGCTGGGGTCTTTGACCCAGTTCTCCGCCAAGGCCAAGGGCTTGGGTGCAGTGGGCTTGGTGGCGCTGGGGGCCTCGGCCCTGCTGCTGATGCTGACCATAGACCAGACGCTCAACCAGATCTGGCGCGTGCGCCGCCCCCGCCCGGTGGCGCAGCGCGTGCTGGTGTATTGGGCGGCCCTCACGCTGGGGCCGCTGCTGCTGGGCGCGAGCCTGGCCTTCACCAGCGGTGTGCTCACGGCCGGAGCCAGCTGGCTGGGCGAGCCCAGCACCCGCCCGCCACTGGCGCTGTGGAGTGTGGTGGACCTGCTGTTGCTGGGCGCGGGCATGGCTGCACTGTTTCGCTTTGTGCCCAACACCGAGGTGCGCTGGCGCCATGCGCTCTTTGGCGCGGCCTTTGTAGCCTTGGCCTTTGAACTGGCCAAGATGGGGCTGGCTTGGTATGTGCGCCAAGTCACCACCTTTTCCACGCTCTACGGCGCTTTCGCCACCGTGCCCATCTTTTTGATTTGGATGTACATGGGCTGGACCATCGTGCTGCTGGGGGCCATTCTGGCGGCCAATGCGCCGGCATTGGGCAGCGCCTCGCGCCTGCTGGCGCGCGCCAGCGCGGGCGGGGCAGGGCAGCCGCTGGAGCTGGCGCTGCAGTGCCTGTCGGTGTTGGCGCGCACGCAGCGCGACGGTCAAGCCGGGCTGGGGCAGCACGCGCTGGCGCGCAGGCTGCATGTCAACCCTCTGCAGCTGGAGCCTACTTTAGAGACGCTGTTGGCGCTGGACTGGGTGGGGCGGCTGGACGAATCGGGTTCGCAGCGCCTGGTGTTGCTGGTGGACCCGCACAACACCCTGGCGCGACCGCTGCTGGCGCAGCTGCTGGTGGCACCGCGCGGGGCGCTGGAGCCCTTGTGGCGCTCCACACGCATGGCCGCGTTGACGCTGGCCGAAATCCTGCCCGACAGCCCTCGCTGAAGCGCTGCGGTGGGCTCTGCGCGCCTTCAGCTGCGCAGCACCACCAGCAGCGCCGTGGCCACGCCTTTGCCGCCATTGCGAATGGCGTGTGGCCCGTCGGCGCCGTAGCGCGCGGTTTCACCCGCTTTGACTTTGCGGCTCAGGCCAGCGGCGTGCACTTCCAGCGCGCCGCTGAGCACGCTCAGGTGTTCGCGCGAGCCGGGTTCGTGCGCATCAGACTCCAGCGCGCCGCCGGGCTGCATCTCCAGCTCATACCACTCGAATTGCCCCGCCAGGTCGATGGGCCCCAGGATGCGCAGTTGGCACAGCCCGTCGGGGCTGCTCAGCGCGGGTGTGCCGTGCGAGGGCACGTGCTCGATGGCGGCCTTGGGTGCGCGCTCGCCGCCCAGCAGCTCGGCCAGCTCCACCCCCAGGGCATTGGCCAAGCGCCACACCACGGCCACCGTCGGGTTGGCCTGATTGCGCTCAATTTGGCTGAGCATGGACTTGGAAACCCCGGCGCGGCGCGACAATTCGTCCAGCGACAGCCCTTGGCTTTGCCGCAGGCTCTGCAAGGTGGCGCCCACGCGCGGGGGCTCCAGGCTTTCGGGGGTGGTAACCGTCATGCTGCTTGACCTGCCTCGGTACTTGCTGAATACTGCACGCCTGTTCGATATAGTGAACAAGTTCGATTTAACGGATTGTGCCCCACGGAGTGCAGCATGGCCAATATTCAAGATTTCTACCAGCATGTCCGCCAAGAGCTAGACGGTATCCGCGAGGCCGGCCTCTTCAAGGGCGAGCGCATCATCACCAGCCCTCAAGGTGCGGTGGTGCGCACCCGTGATGGGCGCGAAGTGATCAATCTGTGCGCCAACAACTACCTGGGCCTGTCCTCGCATCCGCAAGTCATTGAAGCCGCTCACGAAGCCCTGCGCACGCATGGCTATGGCCTCTCCAGTGTGCGCTTCATCTGCGGCACGCAAGACATTCACAAAGAACTCGAAGCCCGCATCGCGCGCTTTCTGGGCACCGAAGACACCATCCTTTACGCCGCAGCCTTTGACGCCAACGGCGGGCTTTTCGAGCCGCTGCTGGGCGAGGCCGACGCCATCATCAGCGACGAGCTCAACCACGCCTCCATCATCGACGGCATCCGCCTGTGCAAGGCCAAGCGCTTTCGCTACAAGCACAACGACCTGGCTGACCTTGAAGCCCAGCTGCAGGCTGCTGAGGCCGCAGGCGCACGCTTCAAGCTGGTGTTCACCGACGGCGTGTTCTCCATGGACGGCACGATTGCGCAGCTCGACAAAATCCGCGCGCTGTGCGATCGCTACGGCGCGCTGCTGGGCATTGACGAGTGCCACGCCAGCGGCTTTTTGGGCGCGACCGGCCGCGGCACGCATGAGCACCGCGGCGTGTTCGGCAAGATTGACATCATCACCGGCACGCTGGGCAAGGCGCTGGGCGGCGCCTCGGGCGGCTTCACCACGGGCAAGCGCGAGGTGATCGAGCTGCTGCGCCAGCGCTCGCGCCCCTATCTCTTCAGCAACACCGTCGCGCCCAGCATCGTGGGCGGCTCGCTGGCGGTGCTCGACATCCTGGAAGGCTCCACGCAGCTGCGCGACAAGCTCGAAGCCAACACCGCCTATTTCCGTGAGGCCATCCAGGCCGCGGGTTTCGAGATCAAGCCCGGCACCCACCCCATCACCCCGGTGATGGTGTATGACGCCGTCAAGGCCCAGCAGCTCAGCGCGCGCTTGCTGGAGCTGGGCGTTTACGCCGTGGGCTTCTTCTACCCCGTGGTGCCCAAGGGCCAGGCGCGCATTCGCACGCAGATTTCTGCCGTGCATGAGCGCCACCACCTCGAACAAGCCGTGGCCGCCTTCACCCAAGCCGGCCGCGAGCTGGGCTTGATTCCGGCCTGAGCACGAGCCGCTTTCTCTCTATCTTTTGCAGTACCTCCCCATGAGCAGCCCCAAGATCCTCATCATCGGCGCCAATGGCCAGATCGGCACCGAGCTGGCCACCGAGCTGGCGCGCCTGCACGGCGACCACAACGTCATCACCTCCGACCTGGCACCCGAAGGCCGCGTGCCCCAGCTGCGCCACGAGTCGCTGGACGTGACGGACGCGGCCGCACTCACGGCCTGTGTGGAGCGCCACGGCGTGACGCAGATCTACTTGCTGGCCGCAGCGCTGTCGGCCACGGGCGAGAAGCACCCGATGTGGGCTTGGGACTTGAACATGAAGGGCCTGCTCCATGTGCTGGAGCTGGCGCGCACGCACAAGCTCGAGCGCGTGTTCTGGCCCAGCTCCATTGCTGCGTTTGGCCCCACCACGCCCAAACACCACACGCCGCAAGACACGGTGATGGACCCCAGCACCATCTACGGCATCTCCAAGCAGGCGGGCGAGCGCTGGTGTGCCTGGTACCACGCCAAGCACGGCGTGGACGTGCGCAGCCTGCGCTACCCCGGCCTCATCAGCTGGAAAACGCCCCCGGGCGGCGGCACCACCGACTACGCCGTGGACATCTTCTATGGCGCCATCAAGGAAGGCCGCTACAGCTGCTTCCTGGAGCAGGACCAAGGTCTGCCCATGATGTACATGCCAGACGCCATCCGTGCTACGGTGGAGCTCATGCACGCACCGGCCCAGCACATTGCTGAGCGCGGCTCCTACAACCTGGCGGGCTGCAGCTTCACGCCCGCAGAAATCGCGGCCGAGATCCGCAAGCACATCCCTGAGTTTGAAATCAGCTACGCGCCGGATTTCCGCCAGAGCATCGCGGCCAGCTGGCCCCAGTCCATCGACGACAGCGTGGCCGCGCGCGACTGGGGCTGGAAGCCGCAGTACGACCTCAGCGCCATGGTGCAGGACATGCTGCAAAACCTGCGCCCGCTGCTCAAGACCTGAATTCCGGGCCGGGCCGCATGGCCAGTGGGGTCGATATTTGATTGGCGCCTAAACGCGCCTCGTTTGTGCGCAGCGTGTCTCGTCGACGGTGCTAGTCTTGCGTCAACCAAGACGCCCGTTGGCGAAAAGGATGGCTCCATGCTGCTGCGTCCCCTGGCTTTGCTGGCCTTGTTGCCCCTTGCTGCGCAAGCGGTACAGAGTCCTGTTGCTGAAAGCTCTGCGCCCGATCCGGTGCAAGCCAGCTCGAGCACAGACACGGCTGCCCCAGCTGACCCCGAATCCACGCTCAAGCTGCAGTTCCTGGTGGGCGCGGTTTGGCGCTTTGGCCCCACTGCGCCGGGCGCCGAGGCCAACTCTGGCTCCCTCAAACCCCTGGTGGCGCTGCGCTGGGGGCGCTGGCGCATCTCGTCCTCGTCAGCGGGTGGGATGTTGGGCTTTGGCCGCGGTGAGGCGGGTCCTGGCGCCAGCACCGAACTTTTCCGGCGCGACAACGTACGCCTGGGTCTGGGCCTGCGCATGGATTCCGGGCGCAAGAGCGCCGACAGTGCCAACACAGCGGGCCTGTCGGATGTGCGCTCCACCGCACGCCTGCGTCTCTACGGCAGCTGGGCGCTGAGCCCGCAGTGGAACTGGACCAGTGCTGTGAGCACCGACATCCTCGGTCGCCGCGGCGGCATGCAGTTCAGCACGGACATCTCGCGCCTGCTGCTGCGCACCGCCACGCAGGAAGTCAGCCTGGGGGCAGGCCTCAGTGCGGGCAATGCCACCTACATGAACAGCTATTTCGGCGTGCCTGAGGGGCATGCACGCTGGGCGACCTACCAGCCCGGCGCGGGCCTGCGCCAAGCCAACGCCGGTGTTGGCTGGCTGGTGCTGCTGCGCCCGGATGTGGTGCTCACCACCGGTGCGGGTGTGACGCGCCTGCTGGGCCCCGCGGCCAACAGCCCTATGGTGGAGCGCCCCAGCAGCTGGAGCGTCAGCATGGGACTGGGTTACCGCTACTGAGCCTGCGTGCGGGGCAGCCCACGGGCCAGCAAGCCCACCAGGGCTTGGCTCATTTCGTCGGGCAGGGCGTGCCCGCAGGGCAGCACGTGGCGGGCGGCTCCCAGGCCGTCCACCAGGGCTTGTGCGGCTTCTGGCGGGGTCATCTGGTCAAACTCGCCCAGCACCACGGCGCTGGGCGCACTCACCAGGGGCATGGCCGCAGGCGCGGCTTCATAGTGTTTGCACAGGCTCAGGTCGTGGTGCAGCAGGGGCAGTGAGGGGGCCAGTGCTTCGTTGCGCTGCATCATGGCCATATTGCGCTCCAGGCGCTCGGCCAGCCCCGGCAAGTCCGCGTGGTGGGAATAGCGGTTGACCAGGGCCATGGCTTCTGCGGGGGTGTCGTGCGCCAGGGCCAGCAGCTTGCCCGACACCCGCATGGGGTAGGCCGTGCCCACCAGCCACAAGGCCTGGCAGCGCGAGCCCAGCAGGGCCGCGGCAGAGAGCGCCACCAAGGAGCCCATGGAGTGGCCAATCAAACACACCGGCTGGCGCACCTCTGCGGCCTCCAGCCACGCCAGCACCCAATGCGCCAGCGCCTCGATGCTGGGCAGGGGCGGGCCTTCGCTGCGGCCATGGCCCGGCAGGTCCAGCGCCGCGCAACTCATGCCCTGCTGCGCCATGCCCGCCTGCACGTCGGCCCAAACGGCGTGGTCGTGCCCTGCGCCGTGCAGCAGCAGGTGCAAGGGGGCTTGGGCCTCTGGCGTAGCCAGTGCAAAGCTGGCGCGGCCTTGTACTGTCAGAAGCAGGGGGGCAGGTGGGGCGAGCGGGGTGCTGCTGGCCTCGGGCGTTGTGGGTTTGGACATGAGGGCGTGCGCGACTCTGGGCGCGCTGTTGTGACGGTGCAGGGGAAGTTCAGCGCTGTGGCGAGTTGGTGTCAAAGCCGCATTCTGGGGGGCGTTTGCCACGGTCATCCCGGCGTCGCTCAGGGCATTGTGTGCTATGTTGGACGCTATACATTGCCACGCTCGGCCTCGGCCAATCCTCCCCTATGAAAGTCTCTGACATCCTGCGTATCAAAGGCAGCACGCTGTTTGCATCCTCACCCGATCAGCCGCTGTGGGATGCGGTTCAGACCATGGCTGCGCACGACATCGGCTCGCTGGTGGTGATGGAGTTCGGCGAGCTCGTGGGCATGCTCACCTTCCGCGAAGTCATTGCGGCCGTGGTGAAAAACGGCGGTGCGGTGGGCACCACGCTGGTTCGCAGCGTGATGGACGACCACCCGCTGACTTGCACGCCCGGCACCGAAATCGACGAAGTGCGCCGCATGATGCTGGGTCGCCACGCGCGCTACATGCCCGTGCTCGACGGCCGCAACCTCATGGGCGTGATTTCTTTCTACGACGTGGCCAAGACCGTGGTGGACGCGCAAGACTTCGAAAACCGCATGCTCAAGGCCTACATCCGCGATTGGCCCAGCGCCGACGGCGCACCGGGCAACTGAGCGCTGGTTATGCCGCACAGCCACCCCGGAAGCGGGTGGTGTTGGCCCAGGGGTGCGGGCTTGCTGCCCTCATAAAATCGGCACTTTCCTCGGGCGCAGCAGCCGCGCACACCGCGCTGGCTGTGTTGGCGCAGCGCGGGGGTCAACAGAGCAGGTCGACATGGCTGGCAGCAGTTTCGGTTCTTTGTTCCAAGTCACGAATTTCGGTGAGAGCCACGGGCCGGCCATTGGCTGCGTCATCGACGGCTGCCCGCCGGGCTTGGCGCTGAGTGAGGCCGATATCCAGCCCGAGCTGGACCGCCGCCGCCCCGGCACCAGCCGCCACGTCACACAGCGCAACGAGCCCGATCAGGTGCGCATCCTCAGCGGCGTCTATGAGGGCCTGACCACCGGCACCCCGATCTGCTTGCTGATCGAAAACACCGACCAGCGCAGCAAAGACTACGGCAATCTGCTCGACACCTTCCGTCCCGGCCATGCCGACTACAGCTACTGGCGCAAATACGGCCTGCGCGACCCGCGCGGCGGTGGCCGCTCCTCGGCGCGCCTGACCGCGCCCATGGTGGCCGCCGGTGCGGTGGCGCGCAAATGGCTGCGCGAGCACCACGGCACGCAATTCCGGGGCTGCATGACGCAGCTCGGGCCTGTTGCCATTGCCTTTGAGGGTTGGGAGCATGTTCACCACAACCCCTTCTTTGCCGCCAACACCAGCCAGATTGCCGAGCTGGAGGCCTATATGGACCAGCTGCGGCGCGACGGTGACTCCATCGGCGCGCGCATCCGCGTCGAGGCCACGGGCGTGCCCGTGGGCTTGGGCGAGCCGCTGTTTGACAAGCTCGACGCCGACATTGCCTACGCGCTGATGGGCATCAACGCCGTCAAAGGCGTGGAAATTGGCGCGGGCTTTGGCTGCGTCACCCAGCGCGGCAGCGAGCATGGCGACGCACTCACGCCCGAGGGCTTTGCCAGCAACAACGCCGGTGGCGTGCTCGGCGGTATTTCCACCGGGCAGGATTTGGTGGCCGAAATCGCCATCAAACCCACCAGCTCCATCCGCGTGCCCAAGCCCTCCATCGACCGCGCGGGCCAGCCCAATGCCGTGGAAACCTTTGGCCGCCACGACCCCTGCGTGGGCATACGCGCCACACCCATTGCCGAGGCCATGCTGGCCCTGGTGGTGATGGACCATGTGCTGCGCCACCGCGCGCAGTGCGGTGACGTGCAGCTGGATCAGCCCCCCATCCCCGGCGCACGGGCCTGAAGCCCCGCACGCTGCCCGACCTGGGCAGAGTGCAGCTCATTACCTCGCTTTTGCGTTTCATCGCAGACGCAGAGGTTTGTCTTGGGCGCTGTCTACACTGCCCCCAGACAACAAGCGCAAAAGAGGGCAGATCGTGCACATCCAACTGAAGCATGGACGGGGCCGTTGGGTCTTGGTCGGAGGGGCCTTGGTATTGCTGGTGGCAGTGGCTGCGGTGGTGGCCAGTGGCAGCAAATCGGCCCAAAGCGCGACAAAGAGCGAAGGGGACAAGCGACCCACGCTGGAGTTCCTCAGCAGCGAAGTGGTGCAGCCCCGGGCGGCGACCATGCCCATGACGGTGGAAATCTCCGGGGCCTTGGTGGCACCCAACACCGTGGTGGTGCGCTCCAAAGCGCCAGGCACTTTGCTGAGTCTGGCCGTGGGCGAGGGTGGTCGCGTGACGCCAGGCCAAGCCTTGGGTCAGGTGGACATGGAGGACTTGCGCCACCGCGTGGACGAGCGCCAGGCCGCCGTGGCGTCGGCGCAAGCGCATTTGGCGCAGCTCGAGCGCCAGCACCGCGCCAATGAAGAACTGGCGGCGCAAAACTTCATTGCCAGCACGGCACTGGACAACTCGCGCTCGACCCTGGAGGCCGCGCGGGCGCAGCTGCGCCAAGCCCAGGCTCAGCTGGGCAGCACGCAGGTGCAGGTGCGTCAGGCCGCGCTGGTGTCGCCCATACGCGGTCTGGTGGCCAAACGCCATGCCTTACCCGGCGAGAAATTGGCTGCCGAGCAAGCCGTGCTCACCATCGTCGATTTGGCGCAGCTGGAATTGCTGGCCCAGGTGGGCACGCATGAGGTGGGCCGCCTGCAAGCTGGCATGAAGGTGCAACTGCGCGTTGAAGGTGTGGACGAGCGCGTGCCCGCTCGCTTGGTGCGCATTGCGCCGGCGGCCGAACCTGGCACGCGCTCGATTGGTGTGGCCCTGGCCTTGGACAACCCCGGCGAGCGGCTGCGTGCGGGCCAGTACGCGGTGGCCCGCATCGAACTGGCAGACACCACTGAGCGCCAGACTTTGCCCAGCGCTGCTGTGCTCAGCGCCGGTGGGCAAGATCAGGTCTGGGTGATTGAGCAGCAACGCCTGCAGCGCCGCAGCGTCACCACCGGGCGGCATGACGCGGTCAACGGCCGCATTGAAATCCTCTCGGGCTTGCAGCCCGGGCAGCAAGTGCTGGCCCAACGCTTTGACAACCTGCGCGAGGGCGACCCTGTGCAAATCGTGCAGCGCAAGGCTGCGTCTGCCTCGGCCCAAGTGGCTGGCGCCTCGGCCGCCAACAGCACGCGCTAAAGCGCCAGGAGCTGCAGATGTTGATCACGCGCATATCGATCAAAAACCCGGTCTTCGCCACCATGATGATGGTGGCCTTGTGTGTGCTGGGGCTGTTTTCCTACAGCAAGCTGGGCGTGGAGGAGCTGCCCGACGTCAGCCTGCCTGGTGCCTACATTCAAGTCAGCTACCCCGGCGCATCGCCAGACGCGGTGGAGCGCGAGCTGGCCAAGCCGCTTGAAGAAGTGCTCAATGGCATTGCCGGGGTGGAGAAGATCAACTCCCGCAGCTTTGAGGGCCGGCTGCAAGCCTATGTGGAGTTTGGGCTCAACGCCGACATGAACCGCGCCATGCAGGAGGTGCGCGACCGCGTGGCGCAGGCACAGTCCGGCTTCCCCCGCGAGGTGCGCGCGCCCCTGGTGATGCGGGCACAGGAGAACTCGCAAGCCATGGTGGTGGCCTCGCTGCTGAGCGAGCAGCGCAGCCCGCGCGATCTGTCGGTGCTGGCTGAGCAGGTGGTCTCCAAGCGCTTGACACGTGTGGAAGGCGTGGCGCGTGTGGATTTGGGGGGCTTGAGCAGCCGTGAGGTGCGCATCGACCTGGATGTGAACCGGCTGCGCGCCTACAACGTGACGCCGGCGCAAATTGCCGAAGCCCTGCGCGCCAGCAACAGTGACCAGCCCGTGGGCCTGCTGTCCGACCCGCAAAGCGACGCCATGCTGCGCGTGGAAGGCCGGGTGCGCGATCCGCGCGAATTCGCGCAAGTGGTGGTGGCCCGCCGGGGCGACCTGGCGCTTACCCTGGGTGATCTGGGCACTCTCAGCCAGCGTGAGCGTGAGCCCGACTCGATTGCCCGCATCAACGGCAAGCCGGCCATCAGCATCTATGTGCACAAGCAGCAAGACGCCAACATCGTGGCCGCTGGTGATGCCGTCAAGGAGGCGATGGAGGAGTTGCGCAAGCAACTGCCGCCCGATGTGAAGCTGGAGCTGATGTACGCCAACAGCGACTGGGTGCGCGGCTCACTCGACGGCCTGCGCAACACCTTGGTCGAAGGGGCGCTGCTGACGGTGGCCATTGTGTTTCTGTTCCTGCACAGCTGGCGCTCCACCATCATCACGGGGCTGACCCTGCCCATTGCCGTGATTGCCAGCTTTATCGCGGTCTATGCCTTTGGGTTCACGCTGAACTTCATGACCATGATGGCGCTGAGCCTGTGCATCGGGCTTTTGATTGACGACGCCATCGTGGTGCGCGAGAACATCGTGCGCCACGTCGCCATGGGCAAGAGCCACCAACAGGCATCGCTGGAAGGCACGCAGGAAATTGGCCTGGCGGTGATGGCCACCACCTTTGCCATTTGCGCGGTGTTTGTGCCCATCTCCTTCATGGGCGGCATCATCGGCAAGTTCTTCTACCCCTTTGGCATTACGGTGGCGGTGGCGGTGCTGGTGTCGCTGTTTGTGAGCTTCACGCTGGACCCCATGCTCTCCAGCGTCTGGCACGACCCACCCAGCCAACGCCTGCAGCGGCTGCCCGTGCTCGGCGCACTGCTGCGCGGCACCGACCGCGCCATGGATGGGCTGCACCGCGTCTACGAGCGCACCATTGACTGGGTGTTTTCGCCGCGCCGTTACCGCCTGTGGTTGCCCCTGGCTGTCTATGCGCGTCCATTTGATGCGCAGGGCCAGCGCGACCGCAGCCAGCCTCGCACCTGGCGGCTGACCACGCTCACACCGCGCGGCGTGGTGCTCGCCGGCGGCCTGGGCAGCTTTGTGCTGGCGCTGGGGCTGTCGACTTTGGTGGGCAGTGAGTTTGTGCCGCAAACCGACCAGGGCTTCACGCAAATTCAGCTGCGCCTGCCCGTGGCCACCAGCTTGGCGCGCGGTGACGCCAAAGTGGCGCAGGTGGAAGAAGTTCTGAAGGGCTACCCAGAAATCCGCAGCGTCTCTACCGTCATTGGGCTGGGCGACAGCGACGCCACCGGGCGCAACCAGGCCACGCTGGCGCTGGCGCTGGTGCCCAGCAAAGAGCGCAAGCGCAGCCAAAAGCAAATCGAAGATGCCATCCGCGAAGACCTCTCGCGCATTCCCGGCATTGAGCTGACGGTGGGCGGTGGCAACCGCCCGGTGTGGATCACGCTGCGCGGCAGCGAACCCGAGGCCCTGGCCCGTGCGGCTCAAGACCTGGCCGCGCGCATCCGCAAAATCCCCGGCACGGTGGATGTGGACACCTCCGTCAAACAGGGGCTGCCTGCCTATGCCGTGCGCGTCAAAACATCGGCGGCGCGTGAGCTGGGCCTGTCCGGGCCGCAGCTGGCCTCCACGCTGCGCGCCTATGTCAACGGTGAAGTGGCCACCTATTGGACGGCCCCCGAGGGCAACCAGGTGGAGGTCTTGCTGCGCCTGCCGCAGGAGCAGCGCCAGCACGTGCAGCAAATGCGCCGCTTGCCGGTGGCCTTTGCCAAAGACGGCACCCCCATTGCTTTGGAGGACGTGGCCACGCTCGAGCCGGTGTTCAACCCCGAGGTGATTCGCCGCCAAAACCTGCAGCGCCGCGAGACCGTGTTTGCCGGCGTGAAGGACCGCAGCGCCGGTGAGGTCAATGACGATGTGAAAAAGCTCCTCAAGTCCATAGAGCTGCCCCCGGGCGTGAGCGTGGTGGTGGACGGCGCGGGCAAGCAGCAGGCCGAGGCCTTCGCTGGTTTGCTGTGGGCCATGGGCTTGGCGGTGGTGTTCATCTACATCGTGTTGGCCAGCCAGTTCGGCAGCTTTGTACAGCCCATTGCCATCATGGCTTCGCTGCCCTTGGCGCTCATCGGCGTGATGCTGGCCCTGCTGCTGTGGCGCACCACGCTGAACGTGTTTTCCATGATTGGCCTGGTGATGTTGATGGGCCTGGTCACCAAAAACGCCATCTTGCTGGTGGACTATGCCAACCAGATGCGCCGCGCCGGTGCCAGCGTGCACGAGGCGCTGCGCCAGGCCGGGCTCACGCGCATGCGGCCCATCATCATGACCACCGCTGCCATGGTGTTTGGCATGCTGCCTCTGGCTTTGGCCCTGAATGATGGCGGCGAGCTGCAAGCGCCCATGGGCCGTGCCATCATCGGCGGTGTGATCACCTCCACGGTGCTCACACTGGTGGTGGTGCCGGTGATTTACTCCTACTTGGTCAGAGAGCGACGGCCCCAGGCCCAAGCCGCACTGTCCACACGCGCTGAAGGAGAGCCCGGACTCGCTGACTGACATGTTTCGGGGGAGGGTGTATGGCCAAAAAACGCAGCCCGCAGCGGCTCAATCTGGCACTGCAAGGCGGGGGCTCGCACGGGGCCTTCACCTGGGGAGCGCTGGATGCGCTGCTCGAAGATGGCCGCTTTGAGTGGGTGGGCGTGAGCGGCACCAGTGCCGGGGCCATGAACGCCGCCGTGCTGGCCAGCGGCTGGGCCCGCGGTGGTGCCCCTGCCGCGCGCGAGGCACTGAGCGAGTTTTGGCACGAAGTCAGCGGTACGCCTGAGTGCTTTGGCGGCTGGGGCTTGCCCACGGGTGGGCACTGGCCGGGCTGGATGTTCAACCGCGACCTGTGGCCGGGCTTCACCCTGTGGCAGTCCTGGCTGCAGCAGTGGAGTCCCTATCAGCTCAACCCCTTCAATGTGGACCCGCTGCGCGAGCTCGTGCGCAAGCATGTGAGCGAGCAGGCGCTGCGCGAAGGGCCGCTGCAGCTCTTCATCACCGCCACCTCGGTGCGCACCGGGCAGCCCCGGGTGTTCAGCGCGGCAGCCTTGAGCCATGACGCCTTGATGGCCTCGGCCTGCTTGCCGCAACAAGCGCAAACGGTGGTGATTGACGGTGAGCCCTACTGGGACGGCGGCTTCTCCGGCAACCCGGCGCTGTGGCCGCTGATTTACGGCACCGACTGTGCTGACGTGCTGCTGGTGCAAATCAACCCGCGCGAGCAGCCTGGCATTCCCACCACGGCCGCGGAGATTGCCGACCGGGTCAACGAAATCACCTTCAACGCCAGCTTGGTGGCGGAGCTGCGCGCCATCGACTTTGTGCGGCGCTTGCTCGAGGCCGGCCAATTAGACCCCCAGCAGTACACCGCCGTGCGTCTGCACCGCGTGGCCGACGAGGCGGGGCTGGCGCCGCTGGATGCCTCTAGCAAACTCAACAATGACGCGCGGCTGCTGGAGCAGCTCTTCAACTTGGGCCGAGCCGCAGCTCAGCGCTGGTTGGCCGATGACGCAGCCCAGGTGGGGCGGCGCGGAAGCATGGACGTCCGCCAAACCTATCTGGCGCCCCGCCAGTGAAGGGCACGGCTGCGTGAAGAATTGCCGCAAGGCAAGCCGCGCTCTCCCTGTCAGGGTATTTCCATACTACTGTTGATGCTGGTGAGGTCTTACATTGACGTTGAATAAATCGAACGGTCGTTCGGTTTTCATCGGAGACGTCAATGGGAATGAACAGACGCAACACGCTGGCGCTGGCCATGCTGGCCATGCTGGCCGCTTGTGGGGGCGGGGGCGAGGCGGACACCACGCCCCGTGCCCACATCAGTGCGGTCAAAGTGATGGGCGACAGCCTGGCAGATGTGGGCACCTTCGGTGGTGTGCGCGCCACCATCCAGGGCAACGACATGTACCCTGAGCTGGTGAGCCAAGCCTATGGGCTGGACAAAGGCTGCAACTTCTTTGCCTTTACTGGCAGCGGCTTTGCCCCCAATGCCAAGGCCGGTTGCGGCAACTTTGCGGTGGGTGGTGGTGTGATCAACGCTGCAGGCAGTGGCTATGTGGCGCAAGACCCACGTGGTTTGGCAGCACAGTTTGCAGCCGCTACGGCAGGGGGGAACTTCGCAGCGGGCGATTTGCTCATCGTCGACGGCGGTGGCAATGACGCAGCCAAGCTGGTGGGCGACTACCTGCTGGCGGCGCGGGACGGCGGTGTGGCCTACACCACCTTGCTGGGCACCTTGCTCAGCGCTCAACAAGTGCAGGCTGCCGCAGCGGGCGGCGCCGCAGGGTTGGCCCAGGCTGGCGCCACCTACATGACGGCACTGGCCAACCAGATGGCTGATCTGGTGCAAACGCAGGCGCTGGCCAAAGGCGCGCAGCGCGTGGTGTTGCTCAATATGCCGGGCATTACCAACACGCCGCGCTTCCAGATGGTGCTCGACGGCATCGCCGCAGCCTCTGGCGGTGGCAGTGCAGGTGCGGCGGCGCGCACCCAAAGCGAAGCCTTGTTCAAGGGTTGGATGGAAGCCTTTAACGCGCAACTGCAAACGCGCTTTGCTGGTGAGTCACGCGTGGCCTTGGTGGACTTTTACACGGCCTTCAACGACCAGGTGGCCACCCCTGAGCAGTTCGGGCTGAGCAACGTCAAAACCCCGGCCTGCCCGGTCACTGGCAAGGGCGCTGACGGACTGCCGACCTACACCTTCGCCACCTGCACCGAGGCCGCCCTGGCTGCAGCAGCACCCAGCGGCGCGGGGCCGGATTGGTACAAGACCTGGGCCTTCTCTGACAGCTTTCACCCCACGGGTTACGGGCACAAGCTGGTCTATCAGCTGATTTCCCGTCGCCTGGCACAGGCGGCCTGGCTGTGAGTCAAGGACGAGGAGGCATTGCCATGAACTTTCAAACCATCCGTGCCTGCAGCGTGCTGTCGGCCTGTTGTCTGGCCGCAGGCCTGGCCTCGGCGCAACACGCAGGCGACTTGGTCGTGCGCCTGGGCGTGACGCAAATCAAGCCCGATGTGAACAGCGGCGATCTCAGCGCGCCCGCGTTCACTGGCACCAAAGCCGCCGTGGGCGCCAGCACCCGCCCCACCGCGGGTGTGACTTGGTTTTGGCGCGACAACATCTCGCTGGACCTGCCCCTGGCCTTGGGCTTTGAGCACGAGCTGACGGGCGACGGCGCCATTGCGGGCATGGGCAAGCTCGGCACGGCCAAGGTGCTACCTGCGACTTTGCTGGTGCAGTACCGCTTTGGGGCGGCAGATGCCCGCGTGCGCCCCTACGTGGGCGTGGGGCCTACCTATGCGCGCTTCTACGGCGAACGCAGCACCATGGCGCTGACGGGCGTGACCGGCGGTTCGCCGACCACGCCCACCACGCTGCGAGTGCAGTCGCATTGGGGTCTGACCGGTGAACTCGGGGCCAGCGTGCAGCTGGCGCCGCGCTGGTCCCTGGACGTCTCGGTGCTCAAGACCAAGCTCAAAACCCGCACCCAGCTCTCCACGGGCCAGCACATGGACATTGCGCTGGACCCCTGGAGCTACAGCCTGTCTGTGGGCTACAGCTTCTAAAGTCCCAACACCCCGCGGCCCTAAGCAGCCGCGGGGGCTTACCGGCGGCCATGACCACGGTGTCGATGTGGTTCGTGCCTCGGTGCTTCTGATTCAGATGAAGCTGCTCATTTCGGCCAAAGTTTTCTTGCTGATATTGGGTACCTGGCAGCCTGGGGCAGGATGGCCCACCACAAGCAGGATATAGGGCTTTTCGTGCGCAGGGCGGCCCAACAGCTCGTTGAGGAAATTCATCGGGCTGGGCGTGTGGGTGAGGGTGGCCAAGCCCGCGTGGTGCAGCGCTGCAATCAAAAAACCTGCCGTCGCCGTGCGCTCCACCGTGTCCTGGTCACTGAACGCTAACCCTAGTCCTGCTTGAGCGGCTGCCCCAGCAGGCGCAGGACCTCGCGCACGGCGTGGGCGCGATCTTTGGGGTCGCTGAGCTGTTTGTCGATGCGCAGCTTTTCGTTGCCCACGAGTTTGATGTTTTTGTTCTTCTGCACCAGCTCGATCACGCGCATGCCGTCAATGGGGGCGTTGGCGCGGAAGTGGATGTTGATGACGGAGGCGGCGGCGTCAATTTTGAGCACGCCGTAGGGCTTGGCCAGCACGCGCAGGCGGTGCGTGTCGAAAAGGGTTTGGCCTTGCGCGGGCAGCTTGCCAAAGCGGTCGGTGATTTCTTCGAGCAGGGTGTCGATGTGCTCGCTCTTGTCCGCCGTGGCCAGGCGCTTGTAGAGCGAGAGCCGTGTGTGCACGTCGCCGCAGTAGTCGTTGGGCAGCAGGGCCGGGGCGTGCAGATTGATTTCGGTGGTGGCTGCCAGCGGTGAGAGCAGGTCGGGTTCGCGCCCGGCTTTGAGGGAGCGCACGGCCTCAGCCAACATCTCGTTGTAGAGCTGAAAGCCGACTTCCATCATGTTGCCGCTTTGGTTTTCGCCCAGCACCTCGCCCGCGCCGCGAATCTCCAAATCGTGCATGGCCAGGTAGAAGCCGGAGCCCAGCTCTTCCATGGCCTGGATGGCCTCCAGCCGCTGTGCCGCTTGTTTGGTGAGGCCTTGCACATCGGGCACCATGAGGTAGGCATAGGCTTGGTGGTGACTGCGGCCCACGCGCCCGCGCAGCTGGTGCAGCTGGGCCAGGCCGAATTTGTCGGCGCGGCTGATGACGATGGTGTTGGCGCTGGGCACGTCAATGCCCGTCTCGATGATGGTGGAGCACAGCAGCACGTTGTGCCGCCCGGCCACGAACTCGCGCATCACGCGCTCAAGCTCGCGCTCGGGCATCTGGCCGTGGGCCACGACGATGCGTGCTTCGGGCACCAGCTCTTCGAGCTTTTGGCGGCGGTTTTCGATGGTCTCGACTTCGTTGTGCAGGAAGTAGACCTGGCCGCCGCGCTTCAACTCGCGCAGCACGGCCTCGCGGATGGTGCTGCTGTGCTCGTTGCGCACAAAGGTCTTGATGGCCAGGCGGCGCTGTGGCGCGGTGGCGATGACGCTCAAATCGCGCAGGCCTTCCAGCGCCATACCCAGGGTGCGGGGGATGGGCGTGGCGGTGAGCGTGAGCACATCGACTTCGGCGCGCAGCGCCTTCATGGCCTCTTTGTGGCGCACGCCAAAGCGGTGTTCTTCGTCAATGACCAAGAGGCCCAGGCGTTTGAATTGAACGTCTGAGGACAGGAGCTTGTGCGTGCCGATGACGATGTCGATGCTGCCGTCGGCCAGGCCTTCCATGGCGGCCTTGATTTCCTTGGTCGAGCGAAAGCGGCTTATCTCCGCCACCTTCACCGGCCACTTGCCGAAGCGGTCGGCAATGTTTTGATAGTGCTGCTCGGCCAGCAGCGTGGTGGGGGCCAGCAGGGCCACTTGCTTGCCGCCCATCACTGCCACAAAGGCCGCACGCATGGCCACTTCGGTTTTGCCAAAGCCCACATCGCCGCAGACCAGGCGGTCCATGGGCTGGGGGCTGATCATGTCTTGAATGACAGCGTGGATGGCGGCGCGCTGGTCCGGCGTTTCCTCAAAGCCAAAGCTGGCGGCAAAGGCCTCGTAGTCGTGGGGGGAGTAGCGGAAGGCATGGCCTTCGCGTGCGGCACGCCGTGCGTAGAGGTTGAGCAGTTCGGCGGCGGTGTCGCGCACTTGCTCGGCGGCCTTGCGCTTGGCTTTGTCCCACTGCGCCGAGCCCAGCTTGTGCAGCGGGGCTTCTTCGGCGCTCACGCCCATGTAGCGGCCGATGAGGTGCAGCTGCGCCACGGGCACGTAGAGCGTGGCCTTGTCAGCGTATTCCAAGTGCAGGAACTCGGAGGGGCCATCGCCCAGGTCGATGTGGATGAGCCCCAGGTAGCGGCCGATGCCGTGGTTGGTGTGCACCACGGGGTCGCCCACCTTGAGCTCGGAGAGGTCTTTGATGAGCGCGTTGACGTCCGAGACCTGCTCTTGCTTGCGGCGCCGGCGGGTGGCCGGTGCGGTGGCAAAAAGCTCGGTTTCGGTGAGCAGCTGCAGCTGGATGTTGGCTTCAGGCTCGTGCCAGAAAAAGCCCTGGGCCAGGGGCGCGGCGGCCATGGCAAAGGGTTCGGTGCCGGCCAAGAACTCGGCCAGCGACGCCACCGAGGGCGGGTCGATCTGGTTGTCGCGCAGCAGCTCCAGCAGGCTTTCGCGCCGGCCTTCGCTTTCGGCCAGAAGCAGCACGCGGTGCGGTGTGCTTTGCAGGTGCTGCGCCAGGCGTGCCAGCGGCTGCTGGGCGCCGCGCTCCACGCTCACGTCCGGCAGGGGCCGCGCCCAGGCCACGCTTTCTTGCCCCCGCACGGCTAGTACGGCGTGGGGCCGCGTGGCGGTGAAGAAGTCTTCGGTGCGCAAAAACACTTCTTCGGGCGGCAGGATGGGGCGCTCGGGGTCGTGCTGCAAGAAGCGGTGGCGCTCGCGCGTCTCGGTCCAAAAGCGCGTCAGCGCCTCGTCCACCTCACCATGCAGCACCAGGGCGGCGGCCTCGGGCAGGTAGTCGAACACGCTGGCGAGCTGGTCGAAGAACAGCGGCAGGTAGTACTCAATACCGGCCGTGGCAATGCCGCTGTCGAGGTCTTTGTAGATGCGCGAGCGCGAGGGGTCACCCTCCATCTTCTCGCGCCAGCGCGCACGCGCGGCTTTGCGCGCGGCTTCGTCCATGGGGAACTCGCGCCCGGGCAGCAAGCGCACCTCGGGCACGGGGTAGAGGCTGCGCTGGCTGTCGGGGTCGAAGGTGCGGATGGAATCCACCTCGTCGCCAAACAAATCCACGCGGTAGGGCACCAGGGAGCCCATGGGGAAGAGGTCGATCAGGCCTCCGCGTACGGCGAATTCACCGGGCTGCACCACCTGGCTGACAGCGCTATAGCCGCCCAGCACCAGCTGGGCTTTGAGCGCGGCTTCGTCGAGGCGCTGCTTTTGCTTGAAGTTAAAGGTGGTGGCGGCCAGAAAGCTCGGCGGCGCCAGGCGGGTCAGCGCGGTGGTGGCGGGCATGAGCACCACGTCCACATCGCGCTGCGCCGCGGTTTGCCCGCGCGCTTGCTGCAGGCGCCACAGCGTGGCCAGCCGCTCAGAGATCAAGTCCTGGTGCGGGCTGAAGCTGTCGTAGGGCAGGGTTTCCCAGTCGGGGAAGACGGCCACGCGCAGCTCGGGGGCGAAGAAGCGCAGCTCGTCTTCGAGCCGCTGCACATCGGCCGGTTCGGCGCAGATCACGGCGCTGAGCCGTCCGGCCTCGCGCTGCTGCTGCACAAACTGCGCCAGCAGCAAGGCGTCGGCTGAGCCCAGGGGGCGGGCACAAGTGTGTTTTTTGCCAGGGGTGATGGGGGCCAGCTGCATGGGTGATTTCACAAACAAGAACAGCCCCAAAACGGGGCTGCTCGGGATTGTAGGCAGCGCGGCAAGGCCACTGTGTCAGAGGGCCTGTGTTGTGGCTGCTGCGCCGCTACTGGTTGCTGGTGGCGCGCACCTCGGCCAGCGAGGTGATGCCCTGTAGCACCTTGGTGATGCCGTCCTGGCGCAGCGTGCGCATGCCCTCGCTCATGGCCTGGTGCTGGATTTGCTCGGCGCGGCCGCCGGTTTGAATCATGCGGCGCAGGTCTTTGGAGACCACCAGCAGCTCATGCAAACCCGCCCGGCCGCGGTAGCCCGTGTGCTCGCACTTGGCGCAGCCGCTGCTGTGGTAGTGCATCAAACCGGGCTTGCCATAGGCTTTGCGCCAATCGGCCACGATGCTCTCCATGCTGGGGCGCAGCGCTTCGGGGAAGATGTGCCGGTAGTCCCCCGCGAGCTCCTCCAGCGTTTCTTTGTCCATGGGGCTGGCGCTGACGCAGTCGCTACAGAGGCGCCGCACCAAGCGCTGGGCCAGCACGGCCAGCAGCGAGTCGGCAAAGTTGAAGGGGTCCATGCCCATGTCCAGCAAGCGCGTGATGGTCTCCGGCGCGCTGTTGGTGTGCAGTGTGGACATCACCAAGTGGCCGGTGAGCGAAGCTTCCACGGCAATTTCGGCGGTTTCCTGGTCGCGAATTTCGCCCACCATGATCACGTCGGGGTCGGCGCGCAAAAACGCGCGCAGCGCACGCGCAAAGGTCCAGTCAATTTTGGGATTGACCTGCACCTGGCGCAGCCCGGCCTGGGTGATTTCTACCGGGTCTTCGGCCGTCCAAATCTTGCGGTCTGGGGTATTGATGTGGGCCAGCACGGAGTGCAGCGTGGTGGTCTTGCCCGAACCCGTGGGGCCCACACACAGCACCATGCCATAGGGGCGCCCCACGGCTTTTTGCAGCTCTTTGAAGTTGTAGGGCGACAGCCCCAGTTTGTCCATGGGCAGGGGCTTGGCAGAGGCCAGCAAGCGCAGCACCACGTCCTCCAAACCGTTGGAGGTGGGAATGGTGGCCACCCGCAGCTCCAGTTTGATGCTGGACATGAAGCGGGCGAAGTTGATCTTGCCGTCTTGGGGCTTGCGGCGCTCGGAGATGTCCAGATCGCACATCACCTTGATACGTGCCACCAGGGCCGAGCGGTAGGTGTGGGGCAGTTCCAGATAGGGCTGCAGCTGCCCGTCTTTGCGAAAGCGGATCTTGACCTTCTCGCGGCCGGGGTAGGACTCGACGTGGATGTCGGAGACGCCTTGCGCATAGGCTTCGCTGATCATGGAGTTGATCAGGCGCACCAGCGAGTTGTCTGACTGCTCGACCGCGTTTTCTTCGGGCGGGCCGCCGTCCATGCCCACCAGCTCGAGTTCTTCGCGCTCCAGCGTCTGAATGAGCTTGTCCGCACTCATGGGGGCTTCGCTGTCGGAGCCCGAGGCCGGGTTGAGCTCTGCATGGGTCAGCCCCATGCGGTCATACACCGCAGGAATGGCGAACTTCAACACCCCCACGCGGGCCAGCACGGGCGAGACCTTGAGCTGCGTGACGAACTCGATTTCGTCAATGCAGTCGCGCCGACTGGGGTCTTCCATGGCCACCACCACGCGGCCTTCGCGCAGCACCAGCGGCAGCACCTCTAAGCGGCGCGCCACGCTCAGGGGCAGCTTGCGCAGGGCTTCGGCGTCCACGTCGAATTTGTCGACATCCACCACGGGGTAGCCCATCTTGCGAGCCAGGGCCGACTGCAGCTGTGCGCGCGTGACCACGCCCTTGCGCACCAGCAACTCACCCAGCGGCAAGGTGCGGTCTTGTTTTTGCTGCAGCAGGGATTCTTCGAGCTGCTCGACCGTTACCAGCTCCATGGCCAGCAGTGCCTCGCCGATGCGCACCATGGGCATCTTGATTTGCTGTTCGATCGCCACCATGAGCTGCTCGGCCGTGACGATCTGACGCAGCCGCAAAATGTCGCCAACGCGTCGATTGCGCAGCTCCGTCTGCTCTCGAACTGCAGCCTCAATCTGGTCTGCCGTGGCCGCAAGGTCTTTGATCAGCAAGTCGCCGATGCGCTCGCCCACGTCAAAGTCCACCACCGACTCGTGGGGGATGAACACGCACTGCACCGTGTCGTCTTGCTCACCCAGGGGTTCAAAGAAAAACAGGCCCAGGCTGGTTTGATGATGGCCGATGGTCTCGCCCTCAAACACGTCCTTGCCAGGCAAGGCGACCTGAAAGCGTGTGCGCGGCCGTGGATTGGTGGCGAAGGGGTCGTTTTTGGGCGGCTCAGTGGCCTTGCGCGCGGGGATTGGCGTGAGCAGCTTGAGCGCTTTGAACTGTGCAAAGCGCAGCACCAGCGGGCTGCGCGCCGGGGGCACCAACACTTGCAGCGTGCGCTCTTCGGCCGAGGTCTTGAGCAATGTGCCCGACATGCGGCTGCCATTGAGCCCCAGAATTTCGCAGGGATAGACGCTGAGCTGCGGCAGAGACTCGGCGTAATCAGGGAACGGCGGAACAGGCCAGCGAAAAAGTGTCGCGGTGGAGTGCAGCTGCGTCGAACTTTTGGGTGCAAAACGGGCTGAAGGGTCTGACATAGGGCGAACCTGGTGGGCTGCAAAACGGCATAGGGCCCGGCTGCACTGTTGAGATTGCCGGGCGCGCCCCGCATGCTAGCTGGCGCGCAGGGCGGGATTGAGTATGGCTGAAGGAATAGAGTCCCTGCATTTGGGTGTTGCTCGCCACGATCCTGCCGCAATGCGGTGTGCGCTGCTGGCGGCTTCGGCACAACGACAATGCCCCCTATTCGGCATTTGGCATGCGTCTATGAAGACAAAAATTTTGCTCACTGGCTTTGAACCCTTTGGCGGGGAACCCATCAATCCGTCCTGGGAACTGGCGCAGGCCTTGGCGACATCTCACTGGAGCGAGGAATACTTCACGGCAGCGGTGCATGCGGTACAGCTGCCCTGTGTGTTTGGGCGCTCTTTGCAAATGCTGGATTTGGCCTTGGCGCAGTTCAAACCCGATATGGTGTTGGCCATTGGGCAGGCCGCCGGGCGCAGTGAGTTGTCGCTGGAGCGCGTTGCCATCAACGTCGACGACGCCCGCATCCCGGACAACGCGGGCCAAAGCCCCGTCGACGAGCCCATTCTTACGGCGGGCCCCGCGGCCTATTTCACGACGCTGCCCATCAAAGCCATGGCCGCTGCGGTGCAGGCTGAGGGCATTCCTGCGGGCATCTCTCAGACGGCAGGCACCTATGTATGCAACCACGTGTTTTATGGCTTGCAGCATCGCTGTGTCGCGAGCGGTGTGCGCAGCGGGTTCATGCACATCCCGCTGCTGCCTGAACAAGCTGTGCGCCTTCCTGGCAAACCCAGCATGCCATTGGCGCTGATGGTGCAGGGCACGCGCGCCGCACTGCGCGCGGCGCTTGCGCACACTCACGACATCAAGGCCGTGGGTGGGGCTGAGGACTGATCAGCCCTCGGCCTACTTGAACTGGTAGGCCAGTTGCAAGGCGGTCACGCCTTTGGCGCGGCCAGTGGTGGCATTGGTGGCATGGGCGTAGCTGAGGTTGAGTGTCAAGCCATCGCGCCATTTCATGCTGGCGAGCAAAGCAGCCACAGGAACCAAGTTCGCTCTCTGCCAGTCCACATGCTTGTAGGCCAGTCCGGCCTGTGCGCCGAGCCGAAATTGCAGCGGGCCGATACGCACCACTTCGCGGGTGAGGCTGCCCATGACAAACAGCGCCGGCTGCGCAAAGCTGTCTTTAACGGCATAGGTTTGAACGCCCCAATCCCAGGCACGCCAAGCAGGGTCGCTCAGGGGACGGCGGTATTCAATGCCCAAGCCCGGGTTGTTTTCGTTGTAAGGGCGTTTGGCATGCGTGCGCTGCTGGTGGTGGGTGACGCTGGGGCCTACCAACAGCCAGGTGCCAGGAGATTCGTCACTTGACGAGGCGATCAGCTCTTGCAACGGGGGGAGGGCTTGCACAGGGTTTGCATAGGATCCTGCGAGCGCACTTGCAGCTAACGCCGCCCAGGTGCGTGGGGTTGCGCGACGCGCTGCTGCGCGGGCAAATGCCTGAAAACTGCTCGACATTTCCAACCTTTCAGTACACCAAGGGGGTGACTGAATTCTTGGTTGGAGGCCTGTTCAGCGATCGTTGGATGAAGCGGCGAACTGGGGGTCAGTTCGCGCCAGCAGGCGGCCGGGTGGAGCTCAACGCCTGGTCAGGCGCGCCCAAGTCCCCAGCACACGGCGCAGCATCTGGCGCCAAACCGGCATGCGGGTGGTGCCCTGGGTGCGCCACTGCTGCAGTGTTTTGAGCGTGCTGCCTGCATCGGCAAAGCCAAGACCCATGCGGTCGATATAGCGCGGGTAATGCATCAGCGTGGCAGCGCAAAGCTCGTCCAAACTCAAGCGGCGTTGGCGGCGCTGGCGCACGGCAGGCGGCAGGTGCTTGTCTTGCGTGAGCCCCCAGCCTGCGTAGAAAGGCTGGCCCCAGCACACCACTTGCAGCCCGCGCATGAGCGCCTCAAAACCAGCCAGGGAGCTCATCACATGCACGCGCTGCACCTGCGCCAGCAGCGTGTTGATGGGGGCGTCGGTGACGATTTCATCGCACCAGCGCTGCGCCTCGTCTTCCTGGGCTCCGGCCTTGCGCAAGCCCGCCACCACGTCGGGGTGTGGTTTGTAGATCAGCCAAGCCTCTGGCTCGGCATGGCGCGCTGCGCGTAGCAAGGCCAGATTGCCGCGGATTTCGGTAGTGCCCAGGGCAATGGCCGCATCGGTCTCGACCTGGCCCACCACCAGCACGGGGGGGCGGTTGCAATTGGCCGCTTGTCGGCTGCGCCAGACAGCGGCCGAACCCACGTTGTATTTGGTGATGCCGCTGTTCACCAGCGACTGACGCAAGACCTCAGCCTGAGCCAGTTCGTCGGCGCTGAACTGGTGGTGTTGAAGCAAGTGTTCCAGGCGGCTGGGCGCCGTGGCGTCGTAGTAAAGCCCCATGTCATCCACCACCCAAGACAGCGGCCGTACCAGGTCAGCGCCCAGGCCGACAGAGCGCAAAAAACCATCTTCCAGGCGTAGCACCGAGCCGGCCTGCGCAGGGGCTGCGCGCCGTCCCCAAACGGCCACGCAAGCGCCCTCAGGCACGGTGTGGGGGTGGCGGTGAAACTGCACGGTGCTGCCGCCAAAAAATGCGCGCGCAATGGGCTTCTTCCAGCGCGAGAACTGCAGAGCGTGGATGTGTTCGGGGTAGCGCTGGCGTTCGCGGCGCTGCAGGGCCAACCAAGCGAGCAGGGGCTCGAGCTCGCAGCGCTGCTGCGTGAGCGGGTCGATATAGCGCGCGTAGCGCAGCAAGGCGGCATGAGCCAGTTGTTCGAGCGTGGCTGGGCTGCGCCGCGTGGGCGGAGGCAGTTCGTCTTGACTCAAGCCCCAACCTGCCCAAAACGGCATGCCAAAGGCTCGCACTGGCAGGCCCCACAGCAGCGCTTCAAAACCGGCTTGCGAGGTCACGGCATAGAGTGCGTGGGCGCGTGCCAGCAGGGCGCTGAGGTGTGTGTCGTGTGCCAGCACCTGCACGCGGCTGGCCTGGCCGGGGCTGAGGGTGCTGAAGTGCCCACGCTTTTTGCCCGCCAGCACATCGGGGTGAACCTTCAGCCACAGCGTGCGCTCAGGGTGCTCATCCAGGGCGGCTTCAAGCATGCGGGCAAAAGCGCTGGCATCGGCCTGGCCAAAGGCGATGGAGGCGTCGCCGGCCGTTTGGTCGATCAACAGCACGGGCGCCTGTGCACCGGCCGCCCACTGCGCAGGTAGCGCATCGCGTGCGCCGTTGTATTTCGAGACCCCGCTGCTGCGCCACAGCTGCAGCAGGGCTTGGGCGCGGCTGAGCTGCTCGGCCTGCAGCGGTTCTTGAATGAGCAATTCCAGGCGCGAGGGCGTGTGCGCGTCGTAGTAGATGCCCAAGTCATCCAGCACGATGCCCCAAGGCGGGCAAGCATGCCCCAGGCCGATGGATCGTACAAATGCATCCTCAGCGCGCCACAGCGGCAGGCCATGCCGCTGGGCCAGCCGCTCGGCACGGGCGGCTGTGGGCTTGCGCCCCCAGGCCAAAACGGCCTGTGCCTGCCGTGCGCGCCAGCCCGCCAGCAGCGGGCGGTGGTCCAACAGGGCGGGCAGGGTGCTGAGGGTTTGCAGGCCGCGGCTGGTCAGCGCAAAGCTGTCGGGCAGCTGCGGCATGGGTGACCGGCTGGGGCTCACTGGGCTAGGCGCACGCAGCTGCCTTGCTGCAGTCGTTTGAGCAAGGCCCCGTGCAGCAGGGCGTGACCGGCGTCGTTCAGGTGCACGCCGTCACCAAAGGCGTAAGCCGGGGCAATGCGCCCGTCCGGGCCGGCCAGAGCCTCGCGCACCCGCACCAGGCAAGCGCCCAACGCGGCCTCGAGCTGCGCGTCGATTTGCACCAGCTGCTCTTGCAAGGCGGGCAGCATGTCGCGAGGTTGGGTGGAGAGCACGATGCTGGGCACGCCTTGCTGTTTGGCGGTTTGCACCATGAGCAAGATGTTGCTCACCGTCTCCTGCACCGTGTAGCGCATGGCGGTGTCGTTGCTGGGGTAGGCAATGATGAGCAGCGCGGGCTTGAGGCTCAGCGCCTTGTCGAGATTGTTGTTGGGCAATGAGGCCGGGCGGTCGACTGCGCGTGGACTTAGCGCAGGCAAGCCCTGGTAAGTGGTGGTGCCGCCCAGGGCAATGTTTTGCAAGCGGCCTTGCTGCGCTGCCAACATGCCGCCGCTGCCCATGCCTTGCGCCAACAAGGCGGCAAAGCTGCGCCCACTGCTGGCGCCTGCACCTGCGGCCGTGGAGGAGCCCATCAACACCCAATCACCGCTGGCCAACCTGGCTGGCTGGCTGGGGCCGGGGGCTGCGGCCTCGCTACCGCTCCCTTCAGCACCGCCGCCGCCGCAAGCTGCACACAGCGCCAAAACGCCAGCCGCCGCCAGCGCGCGACCACGGAGTGAGACCAAACGGCTCAAGGGTGCAAACAAGGTACTGCTCATGACGGAGATAGAAGGGTGATACGAGGGGGGTAAAAAACTTCAGTCCGCTGCTGGCGGTGGCGGCAAGGCGCTGAGCATGGCGGCATAGGGGGCTACGGAGCTGCGCCAGTCCTCGCGCTGGCCCTGTGCCCAGACCTGGCGCCGGCGTTCGGGCGGGCACTGGGCGTACTTGGTTTGAACCTGACGGGCCAAATCAAACTCGAAGTTGGGCGGCTCGATCAGGAAGCGCCCGTTGGACTGCAGCACCAGCACATCGGCTTGCTCAATGTCCAGCAGCGCTGGGTCCACATGCGCAGCGCTGTGCACAAATACGCAGCGGGCAAACAGCCGGTGCCAGTAGCGCAGCATGGGGTAGCTGGAGGACGCACCAAACACCAGCAGCTTCTGTGGCCACAGGGCGCCTGGGCTTTCGAAGATTTGCACGCGCCCGATATTGGGCAGCAGGTTGTCAAAGACGGTGAGCTTTTCGGGGTCGGTGCCGCAGAGAAAGTCCGTGGCGGCGATTTGTGGCGGGTTGAGCTTGCTGCCCAAGTCCCCGGCGATTTTGTGTGCCGCGTAGCGGTCTTGCGCGAAGTGCGCTTGCGCAGCCTGGGCGTCCAAACCCAGCGCTTCGAGTGTGGCCAGCACGGTCCACATCGCACCGCGGTTGCTCCAGTGCGTGTCGGTCTGCATAAAGCCCAGGCGCGGGTCGGGCTGGGCGCGCAGCACGGCACCTCCGTCCACCGTGACGGGGCGTGGTCCTGGCAGGCCCAGCACCTGGTCGACCGTGGTCACTGCCCCTCGCGTGTGGGGGTAGAGATGCGGCAGCACAAATTCTTTGGAGGGCGCAATCACCAGCGCGCAGCGGGGGCGCCCCGATGCGCACAGGGCGGCGGCTTGAGCCAGGTAATCCCGCCACTGTTTGAGCCCTGCTGCGTCGAGCTTCAACTGGCCGGTGAATTGATCCACGCTGCGGTTGGTGTCGTTGTCCAAAAACAGCCAACCCTCTTGGCCAACAATCACTTTGGATGTGGCTGCAGCCGCTGGCTTGACCGGGGGGGCGGTGCTGAGCTCGGGCTGCTCAGTCGTGCTGGGCTCAGTCGCCTGCTGGGCACTGTCTGGCAGCTCCCAACTGGCCACCCAGAAGCACTGTCCAGCCAAGGCAAAACCCACATCCCAGTGCCCACCTGCCAGCGGCAGGTGCACGCCCACGCCGCAGCGCAGTAGCGCATGTCCAGGGGCTTGGGCTTGCAGCACACGTTGGATGACGTCGGGCCGATCACGGTTGAATGGCACTTTGAGCGCCACCTGTGCGCTCCCTGTGGGCTTGAGCCAAAGCTCCAGCTTTTCCACCGTGTTGGCGTCAGCCTGGGGGGGCAGCGCCCAGGCTTGAATCTCCAGCGTATTGCTTGGCGAGCGTTCTGTGCTGGGGCTGGGGCAGTCAAAAGCCCAGCGCCAACCGCCTTCGCCACCAACCCGCGCCAGCGCGTGTACTTTGAATTGGGCTACTGAGGTGGTTTTGGCTGGCGTAGGGGCAGGTTTTGCCTCAGTAAACGCAATCCGGCCCTGTGCCGCGCTTTGCAGCCTTCGGCGTTGAACGCTGTCGTGCACCAAGGCCACCAGGCGCTGCACCCACAGGGCTGGGTCGTTGGGCAGCAGCAGGCCGTCCTGGTCGTGTTCGATAAACCCCTGGAAAGGCGGCACGTCGCTGGCCACCACAAAGGCGCCCATGCGTGCGTAGTCGTAGAACTTGACAGGCCCGCGCCCGGCGTTGAATGGGGTGGGCAGCAGCGGTGCGAGGCCGATATCTGCGGTGCTGGTTTTGGTGTGGTCCAGATACTGCGGCCAGCGCATGGGGTGCATCACGCGTGTGCGCGGCACATCGCGCCAGAGCCGGTTCAGCTGGGCATCGCCAATCACCTCCAAGGCCGCTTGGGGGCATTGAGTCAGCACTTCGGCCAAGATGGGCTTGAGCCAGGCGTGCTCGGCTGCGTGTGAGGCGCTGCCGTGGTAGACCAGCCGCACCGCGCTGGCCTGTGCGCCCTGGCGCAGATCGGGCGTGGGGGCCAGGGGGGGCACCCAGGGCTTGAGGTCAGCGTACTTGCGCGCCAAGGCGGGCGTGGCCACCCAGAACTCGTCCACATGGGTACGCAGCCATTGCTTCTGATCAGTTGCAAAGCGCTTGATCTTGGCGGCATAGCGCGGTGGCAGGGTGCCTAGGGACTGCTCGTCGAGCAGGTCGTCGTCCATGAAGTACACCAGATGCACGGGGCCGCGCTTCTCGCGCGCCCAGCACCGGCGGGCGGCGGGGTCGGCGTAGCGCACCAAGACGGCGCGCCCCTCAGACACCCAGGCACCGTCGCGCCAAGTGCCCGCTCCCAGGACCGACCTGAAGTAGGCCCGCGTGGCCTCAGCGCGATGTGCTGCCTCTGACTCAGCGATTGGCGTGAGCCAATGCATCAATGCTCGTAGCATGGATTCCTTCAGATCTCGAACCCGTGGGGGTTCATGGACTGCCAGCGCCAGGAGTCCTCACACATGCGCGCCAAGCCCAAATTGGCGCGCCAGCCCAGCAGGGTCAGGGCAGCGGAGGGGTCGGCGTAGCAGGCGGCCACATCGCCGGGGCGGCGGGGCACGATGTCGTAGGGAATGGGGCGTCCCGAGGCCTGTTCGTAAGCACGCACCAAATCCAGCACGCTATAGCCTTGCCCCGTGCCCAGGTTCACCGTGAACGAGCCCTCGTGGGCAAACAAGCGGCGCAGGGCTGCGGCGTGGCCTTCGGCCAAGTCCACCACGTGGATGTAGTCGCGCACGCCCGTGCCGTCTGGCGTGGGGTAGTCGTTGCCGAAGACCGACAGCCGCGCGCGCCGCCCCACCGCCACTTGAGCGACATAGGGCATGAGGTTGTTGGGCGTGCCGCGCGGGTCCTCACCGATGCGTCCGCTGGGGTGGGCGCCCACTGGGTTGAAGTAGCGCAGGCAGGCGGTTTGCCATTGCGCGTCGGCCGCGCCGAGGTCGCGCAGAATGGCCTCGCCCATGAGCTTGGTCTCACCGTAGGGATTGGTGGCCTGGGTGGGAGAGCTCTCCACGATAGGCAGGGTCTTGGGCGCGCCATAAACGGTGGCGCTGGAGGAAAACACGATGCGCTTGCAACCCTGCTGCTGCATGACCTGGCAGATGGTGAGCAAGCCGCCGATGTTGTTGCGGTAGTAGGCCAGGGGCTGTGCGGTGGATTCGCCCACCGCCTTGTACGCCGCAAAGTGCACCACGGCCTGCGGCTGGTGGCGCTCAAACACCGCCTGCATGGCGGCCAGGTCGGTCACATCGGCCTGCTCAAACACGGGCTCTTGGCCGCTGAGTTCACGCAGGCGCTGCAAGACTTGGGGCGAGCTGTTGGCGAAGTTGTCAACGCCAACCACGCGAAAACCTGCGGCCTGCAAGGCCAGCCAGGTGTGAGAAGCGATGTAGCCGGTAGCGCCGGTCAGCAGCACGGTGGGGGTCATGGTGTGTCTGAATTCAAAGGATCAAGTCGTCAAACGGCGCAAGACTTTGCGCCACCGTGCTTGGGCAGGGTGCTTCACGCGCTGGGTGGCGTTGGCCAGTTCCGTGGGGTTGGCGAACACGCGCACTTGCACGGTGTCGCCGGGGTTCAGTGGTGGGTCAAAGTCATGGCGAAAGCCCGCCTTGCCGTGGGCACAAATACCTGCGGCCTGCAAATCAGGGCGGTGGCGCTGCGCTTCGGTGATGGCGCGCAGCTGCCCGTTGACATAGACCTTCACCCGCAGGCACTGCGCACGCGGCGAGAGGTCGGCCACCCAGCCAAAGGTGTGGGTGGGCGTGATGGCATCCACCACGCCGCGAATGGGTTTGTCCCAATCGGTTTCGGTGCTGAGCCGCTGCTGCAGCCCCTGCATGGCCTGCAGCAGGGCAGCACCTTGCGCCTGCGCGTGCGTGCAGGGCAGGTCGTTGGTGTCGTGGATGCTGAAGTACTTCTGCGCGTCCAGCGGCAATGGGTTGGCGCCCTTGGGCTGGCGGCGCGCCACTTTGTCCTGGAATTCCTGGGCGGATTTCAGCACGTAATGGTGCACGCGCAGCGAGCCCGTGGGCTGCAGCGTGAAGGGGCTGGAGCCTTCGGTGGCGGCGGGTTGGGTGAGCGAACTGCTGAAGCGCACGGCTTGCCCATCGGCATCCACATAGCGCCAGGCCGTGCCCAGCGTGGCGTGGTGGATGTGCATGACCTCAACCGCGCTTTGGCGCACCACCGTTTTGATGTGGCGGTTGAAGCCGCGTTTGTGGTCATCGCAGGCCTGCACAAAGCGCTGGGTAACGGGCAGCTCCAGCGCCTGGCGCTGGCCCGCGCTGCCAAAACAGCGCCAGTTCAAGGCCACGGCACCCACATCGGCCGGGGCAAAGGCCGTGCGCAAGACATCGCCCGCGCGCGGCTGGTCTGGCTGGCCCACCAGAAACTCGTCCAGGTCCACAAAGCACAGCAGCGCGTCTTTGGCCACGGGCTGGGCCAGCATGGCGGCGTAGGCTCTGGTTTGAAACTGGGCTTCGTCCCCCCGGTGCAGCACCGTGGCCAGCTGAAGCTGGCTCATGGCCTCGAAAAACTCGGCCGTGCCGTCGCTGCTGCCGTTGTCCGCCACCAGCAGCTGGTCAAAGCCCTGCATCAAATGCCAAGCGGCCCATTCCAGCACGGCGCTGCGTTCGTTTTTGGCAATGGCGCACAACAAGAGCGGCGCGCACGGTGGCGTGGGGGGCTGCACGGCGGGTTCAGTCAAAACGTTGGGCCTGTGCCAGCAGCGGTGCCGCGGCATCTTTGCCCGCGAGTTGGGGGGCTAGGCCACCGATGTCGGCCAGCGGCCACTCGATGCCGATGCTCGGATCGTCCCAGCGCACCGAGCCTTCGGCCTGCGGGGCGTAGTAGTCGGTGGTTTTGTAGAGGAAGTCGGCCGACGCTGACAGCACCAAAAAGCCGTGCGCAAAGCCCGGCGGAATCCACAGCTGGCGGTGGTTCTCGCCGCTGAGCTCCACACCCACCCATTGCCCAAAGCGTGGGCTGCTTGCGCGCATGTCCACGGCCACGTCAAACACACGCCCAGCGGTGCAGCGCACCAGCTTGCCCTGGGCATGCGGGGGCAGTTGGAAGTGCAGCCCACGCAGCACACCGCGCGCCGAGCGCGAGTGGTTGTCCTGCACAAAGGGCAGGGTGTTGCCGGTGGCGGCATTGAAGGCTTGCTGGTTCCAGCTCTCCATGAAGAAGCCGCGCGCGTCGCCAAAGACGCGGGGCTCGATGATCATGACTTCAGGCAGGCGGGTGGGGGTGACTTGCATGGGCGGGGCCTTGGGGCGTTTCAGTACACGCGCTCGTTGAGCAACTTTTTGAGGTATTGGCCGTAGCCGTTTTTCAGCAGCGGCTGCGCCAGGCGCTCCAGCTGCTCGGCACCAATCCAGCCCTGGCGGAAGGCGATCTCCTCGGGGCAGGCCACCTTCAGGCCCTGGCGCTTTTCCAGCGTGGCGATGAACTGACCGGCTTCGAGCAGGCTGTCGTGCGTGCCCGTGTCCAGCCAGGCGTAGCCGCGGCCCATGATCTCAACGCTGAGCTGGCCTTGCTCCAGGTAGCGCGCGTTGACATCGGTGATTTCCAGCTCGCCGCGCGGGCTGGGTTTGATGGAGGCCGCAATGTCGCAGACTTGCTGGTCGTAAAAGTACAAACCTGTCACCGCGTAACTGCTCTTGGGTGCAACGGGCTTCTCTTCGATGGAGAGCGCACGTTGTTGTGCGTCAAACGCCACCACGCCATAGCGCTCGGGGTCGTGCACGTGGTAGGCAAACACGCTGGCGCCTTCGGTGCGCTCATCGGCACGCTGCAGCAGGGGCTGGAAGTCGTGGCCGTAGAAGATGTTGTCACCCAGCACCAGGGCCGAGGGTGCGCCGCCAATGAAGTTCTTGCCCAAGATGAAGGCCTGCGCCAGACCATCCGGGCTGGGTTGCACGCAGTAGCTCAGGTTCAAGCCCCAGCGCGCGCCGTCGCCCAGCAGGGCCTCAAAGCGCGGCAGGTCTTGGGGGGTGGAGATGATGAGGATGTCGCGCATGCCCGCCAGCATCAGCGTGGCCAGCGGGTAGTAAATCATGGGCTTGTCGTACACCGGCAGCAGCTGCTTGGACAGCGCCAGCGTGGCCGGGTGCAGCCGCGTGCCGGAGCCCCCGGCCAGGATGATGCCTTTGCGTTGAGTGGTCATGGTGTCCCTCGGTCAGCCTGATAGATGCAGGCATTGTTGTTCAGCCAGCGTGGCAAATTCTTGCTTCAGCCCAAGGCTTCCGTCAGCATGCGCTGCACGCCGTGTTGCCAGGGCGGCAGGCGCAGGCCAAAAGCCGCCTGCAGCTTGCTGCAATCGAGCCGCGAATTGAGCGGGCGCTGCGCAGGCGTGGGGTAGGCCGTGGTGGGGATGGCCTCCACCGCTTCGGGCTGCACCTTCAGCGCCTCGCCACGTGCTTGCAGCAAGGGCTGGGCAAAGGCCAGCACATGCTGGGCGTAGCCGTGCCAGCTCACCTCGCCGGCTGCGGCCAGGTGGTAGGTGCCGGCCAGCTCGGGCCGCGCACGCGTGGCGGGGATGATTTGCGCCGCCACATCGGCCAGCAGTTCCGCGCCTGTGGGGGCGCCGAACTGGTCGGCAATCACCCGCAGCTGATCGCGCTCGCGCGCTAAGCGCAACATGGTTTTGGCGAAGTTGCCACCGCGCGCGGCATACACCCAGCTGGTGCGCAGAATCAGGTGCTGGCAGCCGCTGGCGCGGATGAGCGCCTCGCCCTCCGCCTTGGTTTGCCCGTACACCGACAGCGGGGCGATGGGCGCGTCTTCCACCCAGGGCGCACTGCCGCTGCCGTCAAACACATAGTCTGTGGAGTAATGGACCAGCAGCGCGCCGCTGGCCTGGGCCACCTCGGCCATCACGCCCACGGCTTCGGCGTTGATGCGCCGCGCGGCTTCAGCCTGCTGCTCGGCCGCGTCCACTGCCGTCCAGGCCGTGGCGTTGACGATCACCTGCGCTTGCTCCTGCTGCAGGCGCAGCCGCAGCGCGGCCAAGTCGCCCACATCGCCCCCGGCGTCACGCCGATCCAGCGCCACCACCTCGCCCAGCGGCGCCAAGGCGCGCTGCAGCTCCCAACCCACCTGGCCGTTTTTGCCCAGCAGAACAATCTTCATGCTGCGCCTTAAGCCTTCGCGCCGTATTGCGTGTCCAGCCACTCACGGTAGGCGCCAGACTGCACGCGCGCCACCCACTCGGGGTTGTCCAGATACCACTGCACGGTTTTGCGAATGCCCGTCTCAAACGTCTCGGCAGGGCGCCAGCCCAGCTCGCGCTCGATCTTGCGGGCGTCAATGGCGTAGCGGCGGTCATGCCCAGGGCGGTCAGCCACGTAGGTGATCAAGCGGCTGTAAGAGCCTTCGCTGCTGGGGCGCAGTTCGTCGAGCAAAGCGCACACCGTGCGCACGATGTCGATATTGGCCTTCTCGTTCCAGCCGCCGATGTTGTAAGTCTCGCCCAAGCGGCCGCCAGCCAGCACCGCGCGAATGCCGCTGCAGTGGTCGGTGACGTACAGCCAGTCGCGAATCTGCTGCCCATCGCCATACACCGGCAGCGGCTTGCCCGCCAGGGCGTTGACGATCATCAGCGGGATCAACTTCTCCGGGAAGTGATAGGGCCCGTAGTTGTTCGAGCAATTCGTCGTCACCACCGGCAAGCCATAGGTGTGGTGCCACGCGCGCACCAAGTGGTCGCTGGCCGCCTTGGAGGCCGAATAGGGGCTGTTGGGCTCGTAGGGGTTGGTCTCGGCAAACGGCGGGTCGGTCGGCTTGAGCGAGCCGTACACCTCGTCCGTGGACACATGGTGAAAGCGAAACGCCGCCTTGGCCTCAGCCTCCAGCCCCACCCAATACGCCCGCGCAGCCTCTAGCAGCGCGAACGTGCCCTCCACATTGGTGCGCATGAAGGCGCCAGGGCCATGGATGGAGCGGTCCACATGGCTCTCCGCCGCAAAGTGCACGATGGCGCGCGGCTTGTGCTGCGCCAGCAACTGGTCCAGCAAGGCGCGGTCACAAATGTCCCCCTGCACAAACGTGTGCCGGGTGTTGCCCTTGAGCGATGCCAGGTTCTCCAGATTCCCCGCGTACGTCAGGGCATCCAGGTTCACCACAGGCTCGTCGCTGTGCTTGAACCAATCCAGAACGAAGTTACTGCCGATGAAGCCGGCGCCGCCGGTGATGAGGATGGTCATGGTGGGATAAATCTTCCGAATTTGGTGTTTAGCCAGAAGTGCACTAACTGAGCGGCTTGAAAGTCCGCGTCCATTGCACTTCATGTGATGGTTGGTGAAGTTTACCTAGTGGTTTCAAAGCTCAAGTGCAACGCCATTGCGTCTGGATACCTCAACTCAGACATCTGAACGTCTGACTGTCAGCATTGATGCACTGCAATATCGGCCGCCCGAACTTCGCTGCCTTACACACCCAGCTTCCAGACTCGACGTAGAAGGGAACAGCGCCTGTAACTACAGCCAGGATCGGAGGGATGAACCAATACGACTCGAATGGAATCAGCTGCGCAGCCCGCCAATTGCCACACCGTGCCGATACGGTGGCAACGGTCAAGGTGGCGGCGCGTAGAGAGGCGATCGCCAAGTGCAGAAGGAAATCCGCAGCTATGCGGGTGGCCGTGGTGACAAATGTGTTGGCGACTATGCGTGGGTTGCCTCGGCGCGGAAAGTCAGGGTTTCGCGGTGGCGGCTCCAATTCGGGTTCAGGTAGGGGTCTGCCGCTGGCGCACCCCAGCGCGCTGCCATGAAGGCCACTTCGGCGCGGTAGCGCTGGGCTTTCTCGGGCGTGTCGTCCATGCCGCGAGATTTGGACTCGTGGTGGTACAGCTCGGCCCAGGGGGTGACGAGGTTGCGGTAGCCAGCGTCGCGCACGCGCAGGCAAAAGTCCACGTCGTTGTAGGCCACGGCCAGGCCTTCATCCAGACCGCCCACGGCGGCGTAGACATCGGCCCGCACCAGCAGGGCGGCGGCGGTGACAGCGCTGACCTCACGCGTGCAGCGCAGCGCTCGGTGGTGGCCTGTGTCGCCCCGAGCGGCGTAGCGGTAAAGGTGGCCGCCCGCATCGCCCATGCCGACGCCCACGCCGGCGTGCTGGATGGTGTCGTCGGGGTAGTAGAGCGTGGCGCCGACGCAGCCCACTTCAGGGCGCAGCGCCAGGCTGACCATTTCTTCAAGCCAGTCGGGGCTGATGACTTTGATGTCGTTGTTGATGAGCCCGATCAAATCGCCCCGGGCCTGGCGCGCGGCCAGGTTGTTGAGGCGGCTGAAATTGAAAGGCAGGTCGTCGCGCAACACGCGAATACGCTCGGGGTGGCTGACTTGCAGCACCTGCAAGTAAGTCAGGGTGTCGGAACTGGAGCTGCCGTTGTCGACGATGAGGATTTCAAAGTGCCGGTAGCTGCTTCGTTGCAGGATGGATTCGACGCAAGGGCGCAGCACGTCCATGCGGTCACGCGTCGGGATGATGAGGCTGACCAAGGGCGGGTTGCTGGGCAGTGGCCAATGGGCGCGGTACAAGCCGGGCTCCACGGTACTGACGCGCACGTGGCGGTTCAAGCTACCAAAGTAGTGCTGCAGGGCGTGTCGGGCGGCGGTGCAGGCAGCTTCATCACCTAGCCGGGCACTGGCGCTGCGGGCTTGGCCCTGGGCAGCGTGGTAAAGGACTTGGGCAATGTGCCGCACTTGGCTCATGGGGGTGCGGGCCAAGCAGCGCAGCAGAAGGTCAAAGCCTTGTGCGGGAGCGTGGTCATCGCGCTGGCCACCGACGCTTTGCGCCAATTGGCGCTGAATAAAAGTGAAGGGCCCGAAATAGGGCTGGGCGTAAAGCAGGTCGGGGGAGCAGGCGGGCTTGAAGTAGGGTTCACAGCGCTGGCCTTCAGGGCTGAACTCGTCTTCGTCGGCATACAACACGGTGCAGGCCGGGTGGGAGTGCAATTCGGCGGCCACGGTGTGCAGGGCGTGGGGGGCCAGGCGGTCGCCCGCACCCACCTCAGCAAGGTGCTGTACGGGCAGGAGTTCCAAAGCTAGGTTGTAGGCATCGGCGCTGTGAGGCTGCTCGTGGGGGATGACGCGCACCGTGCGTCCGACGGAGCGCAAAGCCGCCAGCAGAGGCTCCACGCTGGCGGCTTGGGCGGCGGGCACCAGCAGGGCTAAGGCCCAGTGCAGGTAGTGCTGTTGCTGCAGGCTGTCCAGCGTGGTGGCCAGCGCGGCGGTGTCGGTGCCTGCATCCACCGGTAGCACCAGGCCCAGCTGGGGCGGTTGGGCCCACATGGCATGCAGCGTCTGCTGGTCCTCTGTGCTCGGGATGGCGGGTTGCTCCACCCATTCCATCCAGGCGCTGTAAGTCAACTGCAGCAGGTGCAGAGAGGCAAACAACTCGTTGTAGTGGCTCCAGTGCTCAGTGAGCAGCGTGAGTTCGAAGGACGTGGCGCCCTTGTACGCAGCATGGGCGCGGCGCAGCTTGTCGTGCAGGCGCTTGAGGGCGAACGATTGCGACAGGCGCTGCAGGCGCAGGTGCTTGACGTGCAGCGCGCCCTCGCATTCCATGGGGTCCAGGCGCAGCTTGGCGGCCTGGGGCAGGTAGACCAGGCGTTTGGCCATGCGTCGGTTGCGCAGCGGCAGCAGGTGGCATTGCTGGTCGGTATAGCCCTGGCCGGTGTTGTGAAAGAGCCGGGCCATGGCTGCGCCTGCGGGCAGCTCGCATTGCAGCTCCAGCATGTACCAGCCAGCGGGGACGCTGCGGCGGCAGCGCAGCTGGGGGTCAGCGCCGGTGCTGAGGTAGTGGCCCGGTGTGTCCGTGGCTTGCAGGTCGTGGGCGATTTCAAAGTGACTCAAATCCACGCTGCCCTTGAGGTGGGCATGCAGCACGGCCAGGGCGTCGCGGGCGTCGCCGATGAGGGAACTTGCTTGGGGTGATTGGGGCATTTAGATGGGCACCAGCCCCGGCAAGGGGCTGGAAAAGAAAATCAGAGACAGGACTTAGAGCGCCAGCAAAGCTCGCGCAGCGACTGCAACCTGGTAAATGATTTGCGTCAGGCCCCGAGCCACTTCGATGTTCTTGGTGTCGATGCGTGGCAGCACCAGCACTTCGTCGCCGGGTTGCAGCGCGCCGCGTGGGTTCTCGCTGACGCTGCCGTCTTGGCGCAGGACCAGAATGCGCGCGCCATCGCTGCTTTGGGTGTGGCCTCCGGCGCGGGCGATATAGGCGCTGGCGTTCATACCAGGCTCGTGAACCAGCGCGCTGGGCATGTTGACCTCGCCGCTGATGGTGACCAGGTGCGTGCGCTCAGGCACGCGCAGCACATCGCCGTCTTCCAGCAGCATGGCGCCTGAGGCTTCTGACTGCGCCAGCACCACTTGACCGGTGGGCTGGACGCTTCGCGCGCGCGCAATGTATTGGGTGATCAGCTCCGCCTCACGCACCCGCAGCGCAGACTCTTCGCTGGTGCTGGAGCGAGCCGTCAGCGCGTAGGCTTCCATGCTGCGCAGCGAGGTTTCGAGCAACTCTTTTTGGCGCACCGCCACCGAGCGGCGCATGAGCTGCATGGCTTGCATTTGCGCCTGTGGGGCAGGTCGAATGCGCTTGATGGCGTCAGCCAAAGTGCTGCCGTAGGGCATGACGAGGGTGCGCTCACCCAGGTGCGCGCCCTCAATGCGAACCAGCACGGTGCCGGGGTATTTGTCGGCAGAGAAAGTGACTTCGTCGCCGTCTTGAATTTCGACTTTAGGGCTTTGGCCGACGCTGCTGAGGGCGTGGTATTCGCTGCGCCGCTGACTGCCGGTCTTGCGCACAATGGCCATGTGAGTGGCCTCGGGGCGAGGGCGGGCCACGGCGATCAGCTCTGCGGCACTCAGGGTGGCTTTGCTGAACTCAAAGGTGTAGGCATTGAAGGCCGCCCCCGAGACCTGCACGCTGTGTTGCCTGGGTTTGACCACCAGCGTGTCGCCGTCTTGCAGCTGCAGCGCGGGCATTTGGCCGTGCAGCAAAAAGTCGTAGAGGTTGATTTGCGCACGGGTTTGGCCGCCGCGCATGACGTCCAAATTCAGAAAGCTGCCGCGTTCAGGGTCGATGCCTCCGGCCTTGTCCAGATAGGCGAGCACGGAATCTGAGGAAACACCACCATAGAGGCCGGGCGCGCGCACATAGCCGGTCACGTAAATGCGCACGGGTTGCGCCGCTTCCAGCGAGGCGTAAACACCGACATTGGCGCGGAAGGTGCGTTTCACCTGCGCTTCGACATGTGCGTTGAGCTCGCCGTTGCGAACACCGGCCACGCGCACGGGCCCGACCTGGGGCAGAAAAACATTGCCTTGAGCATCGACGGTGACGACCCCGTCGTGCGTGAATGCACCCCACAAGCGCACCGTCAAGCGGTCACCTGGGGTGATTTGGTGCATGGGATTGAAGCCCGCAAAACTCTCTTTGGCGAAATGCCCTTGAAAGAGGTGGGCACCAAAAACCATGCTGCGTGGCTCAGTGCTGGAAGCCTGTTGTGTGGGGGGCGCGCCAGCAGGCGTTGCTGAGCCGCTTGCTGGCACGACTTGCGGTGCCGTTTGGGCGTTCAACGGGCCGTGCAGAGCCGTCACTGACGCCAAAGCCAATGCGCACAGGGAGAGCTTGAATGGTGAGCGGTGTGTAGTCAGCATGGTGGGTCAGTCGCGGTGTTCGGCAATGGTGGCCAGCGTCAGCTGAGCAACGGCGTACAACAAGAGCAGCACAACCAGGGCTGCGAACAGGTTGTAGAGGCGGCGGGGGTATTCGGCGGTTTCAGCCAGGGTCGGGGCCTCCACCACCACCAGGCTTTTGAGCTTGCGCGTGGCCTCAAGCCGCATGGCTTCAGCCGCAGCCAGCGCGGCTTTGTGCGACTCTTGGGCGAGGCCTACTTGTTGCTTGAGCTGCTCGAATTGCAGGGCGATGGCACCGAGCTTTTTGCTGGCGTCTGCGGCTTGGGTGCCGCGGTTTTGCTCGCTCTGCAGCTGGCTCTTGATGGCAGCGATCTGGTTTTGCAGCGCCTGCACCTGGTGTGCCGAAGGGTGCAGGTAGCCCAGCAGGGTTTTGTGCTCGGCCTCGAGCTTGCTGAGTTGGGCTTGCAGCTCGTTGGTGATGGCACCCGCGGCGCTGGCTTGAGCGGCGGCGTCCAGCACGCGGTGCTGTGCCTGGAACTGCACCAGGCGTGCTTGCGCGTCTTCCAGACGCGCGGTGGTTTTGCCCACCTCAGCGTCTGTGAAGCGCAGCTGCTCCGCGGCCAGGTTTTGAGACATGCGGTTGACGAAGGCCTCGCATTCGCGAAGGATGGTCGCATTGAGGCGGCGCGCGTACTCGGGCTCGAAGCCCTGTGTGCGCAGCGTCAGCAGTCCCGAAATGTCGTCCAGCACGATCTCGACACGCTTGCGGTAGAACTCCAGAAAGTCCTCACGGCTTGCGCTGGTGGGCAGGTAGTGCAGCGGGTCTCGCATGGAGCTCGAGAAGTGCTCGCGCAGCTTCAGTTCGCGGTCCAAGGTGCCCAGCAAGCCTTGCGAATGGATGAAGGTGCGCAGGTACAAAACGTCTTCGCGCAGCAGGGGGCTTACGCCCGGCATGAGCATGGCGGCCATGCCCGAGCGTTCACCGCCAAAGTGCGCGGCCTGTTTGATGGTGACCACCGATTCGCTGGTGAAACGGTCGCGGGCCATGCCCAGGTTGTAGATGAGCACCACGAGCAAGGGCAGCACCAACACCAACAGGGCTGAACGACTTCGTTTGAGAAATTTCAAAATACTTTTCATGAGCGCTTGGCTTGTTGGTAGGCGGCGATGCCTTGCTCGATGTCTTCGTAGGGGGTGGCCTGCCCCTGGTGCAGGTGCACCACGAGCTGGCAGTACTCCCGGACATCGGGCATGGAATGACTCACAAGAATCATTTGGGACTGGGCCATGCGGGCTTTGAAGTGCTCTTTGGCTTTGGCTTTGAAGCTGGGGTCGCCCGTGGACATGACTTCGTCGATGAGGTAGTAGTCAAAGTCAAAGGCCAGGGACAGGCCAAAACTCACGCGCGAGCGCATGCCCGAGGACAAGGTCTTCATGGGCAGGTCGAAGTAGTCGCCAATCTCCGCAAAGTACTGCACATAGCGCACGCGCGCTTTGGTGTCTTCATTGCTGCTGCCATAGATGCGGCAGACAAATTGCACGTTTTCGCGTGCAGTGAGAGAACCTTGAAAGCCTCCTGAGAGGCCCATGGGCCAGGAAATGCTGGATTGGGTGACCACGCGGCCGCTGTCGGGGGTGTCAATCCCCCCGAGCAATCGCATGAGCGTGCTTTTGCCCGCGCCGTTGTGGCCCAGCAGGGCAATGCTCTTGCCGCTGGGGAAGGTGAAGTCCAAGTCGCGAAAGACATAGCGTCGCCCGCGTGGTGTGGGGTAGGACTTGGTGAGACGTTCTAGGCGGATCATGCGCGCCTCACATCACGGTGATGAGGCGCTCGCGCCGCACCCGGTAAAGCGCCATGGCCACGGTCAACACCACCAAGGCCCACAAGGCCAAATAGGCCGCGCTGATGCCGCTGTGCAAGACATAGCCTGGGAAAAAAGCCGAGCGGGTCAACTCCACGCTGTGAAGCAGGGGGTTCAGTAGCAGCCATTCCTGGTAGGCCGGGGGCACCATTTGCAGGGGAAACATGACACCCGAAATCAGGTATAGCGGAAAACTCAGCAAGCGCACAAACACACGCGATTTCGGCAGCCGCGCCGTGGCCACAGCCAACAGCAGGCCCAGGCCAAAGCACAGCAACAGCAGCACGGTGAGCGTGCCCAGCAGTTCCAGCGGGCGTGACGGCGCCGCATGCAGGCCAAACAAGGCAGACATCAAGGCCATGCAGATGGCAAACACCCCCAGCTTGATCGTCACCTCCAGTGCCGCGCGTGCAATCAAGGGGTCGATGGGCTTGACTTGCCGGTAGCCGAACAGGCCGCGGTTGGCATCAATCGCGTCCATCAGCTTGAGTGCCACGCTTTGGAAAATGAAGTAGGGCAGCATCCCTGTAATCAGGAACACGGGGTACTCGATGGAGGGCAAACTGACTTGATGCCAGGCTGAGAACATCAAGATCTGCAAGCCAAGCATGGCACAGGGTTCGAAAAACAGCCAAAGGACTCCAAGCCAGCGGCCGTCAAGCCGCGTCTTGAGTTCACGTAAAAACAGGGCAAACAGCACAGCCTTTTGGATTTGCCAGGAACTGCGCTTTGCCCGCGGTCGTGTGGGCAAAGCGGTCATGCACGCAACCGTTCGTTAGTCTGAGTTGCTGCCGGACGGGCAGGCTTTGGTGCTGTGGTATGCAACTGCAGCGTTCTGCTTGCGCCAGCCTTGTTCAAGGCGGGCGTGTCGGCATAGAAGCTGGCGTTGATCTGGCTGGTGCGCATCAGGATCTTGCGGTAAGCCCGGTACAGGCCCGGATCTACCGGATCAGGGTGCAACCAAAAGCTTGGAAGATCGCCCTGATGCACCAGTCCGGGAATGTTGTAGTGAGCTTCACCAAGGAGGAAGACGGGCGTGCCATGGTGCAGGCTTTGCAGCCCGGTGGTGCTGTTGACCGTGACCAAGCCCCGAGACAGTCGCAGCAGGGTGGGGAGGTGCACGTCGTGCAGAGAAATAACGCGGTCGGCAACGCCGTGCTTGCGGGCTTGCTCCTGGATGTAGGCGCCGTAGTGTCGATAGGCCCTATCCATTGGATGGTGCTTGATGACCAGCGCAGCATCCTTGGGCGCGCATGTTGCAAACGACTCGATGGTGTGTGCAATCACGTCGTGCACATCGTCAAAGGGCGAGTGGTGCTGAATTTGCGCGTCGTTATGAACTTGCAGAGCCAATAGAAAAAAGCGTTGCTCGCTGCGGCACAAGCGCCAAAGCACGTTGCGCTCCGTCACTGAGTGCAGAACTTTTCTCAGCCCGCCGCGCAGCCAACGCAGGCCTTCGCGAAGGGGATGCAAATCCCGATGGAACTGTTCTTTGGGATAGCGGCTGCGGTGCAGATGTCGGGCGATCGCGTAAAGCATGGCGATCGCAGCTGTGCGCCAAAACGTTTGCCCAGCACTATGGGTTTTGGGCAGGTGTTCTCCTACCCTTGCACGGTAGTAGGCATCGTCTCTTGGCATCAGCGAGAGCGCGTTGACACCGCCTCGCTCTAAGGTGATGAAGTTCGGGCGCAAGTAACCCTCTTCGAAGACGTAAATCTCTATGCCCAGTTCTTTCGCGGCTTCAATCGCAACTTTGTGAATGGGTCGGCTTTGTCCGAAGAGCGCAATCGCGTCGATGCGATCTCTATCGACACGTCGATGCAACTCAGCGGTCAACGCCCGCGGGTCATCCACAAAATCTTCGCCGGCAGGGTAATAGAGCCGGTCGCCGCCGTTGAAGTTAAGCTTGAAAACGTCCGCGCCGTTGCCTCGCAGGAAGTCCGCAAGCTTTGAAAAAAATGGCCCCATTGGGCCTTGCAGCAGCAATACGCGGCGCTGCCGCTGCAGCGCGGCAAGTGAACTGGGCGTCATGTGTGGCACCCCCTCCCTGAGGGTTTTCGCCTAGTTTAACTTTTCACCTCCCATGAACCCCCGAGTTGAGGGATTTACTTACATCTTTTGTGCGAATAGCGAATTCACTCACCCCTTTGGTGGGGGTTGCGGGGTGATTGGCGTGATAGCGGAGTCTTCGGTTGAGGAAGGTCATCGCGGTAGTTTTGCGTTGATGCAGTGGCCCTAGCTTGCTTGCAACTCAAAATACCGCTGCGCACAAAAGGCCAGAGTGCTCATCAGGAAACCAGCCCCCAGCATGAGGCACAGAATCACGCCCGCCACCGTCCCCCAATGGGTGCTTGGGCTGGTCCGGCCAGGATTGTGCTGCGCATCCCAGCGATCATTGGGGCGAAGGCCGTACACAATGCCGCATAGCATGCCTTGGGTCAGCATCAGGCCTAACAAAGGGAGAAGTGCCCAGGCAACCCTGTCGTCCTGCCCTAGGCTGTGAGCGCGCGCCAGGCCCAGCAGGCCGGCAATAGCAATGGGCCAATGCATCCAAGCCAAGGCATCTCGCCAGCCATAGAGATAGAAGCGGTGCGCCCCCAGTGCGCCCCCGCCAAGAGCCAACCAGGTGGCGATAGTTTTTGATTTCATGCGGGTCGTGCTCATGGGGGTGATGCAACATTTCATGTGTAGCGAAGGGAGCGCAAATTCGCCTCTTTGGCGATAACGCCAGCGCTCCCGCATATCGGTCTATAATGCCCGGTTTTGGTGCTGGTCGCCTTAGAGGTTTTCGAGTGCGTCTGTTAGCGGTCTGAGCCGTGGCAAGACGCAAAGGAAGTGCCTTTGGGGCGGCGTATCTACAGCGCCAAGCCGCCGGTGGAGCCATGTCTTGGCGCTGCCGAAATGACGATCTGCTGACCTGTCGTGTCCCTGGTGCGGTGGAACGCTAGAGAACCCTGAAGGAATTGATCATGGTCGTGATTCGACTTGCACGTGGCGGCTCCAAGAAGCGCCCCTTTTACAACATCGTTGTGGCTGACAGCCGTGAGCGCCGTGACGGCCGCTTCATCGAGCGCGTGGGCTTCTACAACCCCGTGGCTTCCGGCGCTGCTGAGACGCTGCGCGTGGCACAAGACCGCGTGAGCTACTGGGTGGGCGTGGGCGCACAACCCTCGGACGCCGTGGCTCGTCTGGTCGAGACTGCCAAGAAGGCTGCTGCCTGAGCTTGGAACACGTATGACAGTACCGACTGACTTGAATCGAGCTGCCCCGCAGGCTGCGGCTTGGCCGGAGGATGCGATTGAGGTCGGTCGGGTGCTGGATGCCTGGGGTATCAAGGGTTGGGTCAAGGTTTTGTCCCACTCTACGGATGCCGAGGCCCTGTTTGCTGCGCGCCGCTGGTATTTGAAGCCCAGTGAGCGTGCGCTGCCGGGCAAGCCCGCGGCCGTGCCGCCGGTGCTGAACATCCTCTCCATCCGCGATCACGGTGACGGCATCGTGGCGCATATCGATGGGGTTGTAGATCGCAATGGTGCAGAGGCCCTCAAAGGCGCCCGCATCTTTGTATCCCGCGCAGAATTCCCTCAACCCGTCTCCGATGATGAGTTCTACTGGGTTGATTTGATTGGTCTTGTTGTGGTCAATCGCGCAGGTGAGCCCTTGGGTGAGGTGCTTGACCTCATCGATACCGGGCCGCACTGCGTTTTGCGCATCTGCCCGCCTGGCTTGGTGGCCCCCATCAAGCCTGAGCAAGAGCGCTTGATTCCCTTCGTGTCGCAATTCGTGCTGGATGTCAGCTTGCCAGACAAGCGCATCACGGTGGATTGGGGACTCGACTACTGAGTGCTGCAGCCTTTGCTGGAGCCTGGGCGCAGAGGGTAGGGAGGCCACGCGTGCGATTTGATGTCATCACCCTCTTTCCCGAACTCTTCGAGCCCTTTTTGAAGGTGGGCGTGACGCGCCGCGCCTATGAAAGCCGCCAGGTTGATGTGCGGCTCTGGCCCTTGCGCGAGCATGCGCTGGACAACTACCGTCGCGTCGACGACAGGCCCTATGGTGGCGGGCCCGGCATGGTGATGCTGGTGCAGCCATTGGAGCGCGCATTGGCGGCAGTTCATGCGCAGCGCAGCGCGGAAGGGCAGGGCGCGCCTGCTCCGCTGATCCACTTCTCGCCCACCGGGCGGCGCCTTGATCAAGCCTTGGTGCAGGAGTTGGCGCAGTCTGAGGGCGCAGTTTTGTTGTGTGGTCGCTATGAGGGCGTTGATCAGCGATTTTTAGATCGCCATGTCACGATGGAAGTCAGCTTGGGTGACTTTGTGCTCTCAGGCGGCGAATTGCCCGCCTTGGCGCTGTTGGACGCGGTGACGCGCCTGCAAGAGGGGGTGCTCAATGACGCAGCCTCACACCAGCAAGACAGCTTTTCCGATGGGCTGCTGGATTGCCCACATTACAGCCGTCCGGAGCTTCTGGAGCTTGATGGGCAAGCCTTGCCCGTGCCGGGAGTGCTGTTGTCCGGTCACCATGCGGACATTGCGCGCTGGCGGCGTGAACAGTCGTTGGCGCTGACTTGGCGGCGGCGGCCTGACCTCATTGCCGCAGCTCGCGCCAAAGGCCTGCTCAGTCGCGCAGACGAAAAACACCTGGCCGCATTGGTTGGCGCGAAATCTGAGCTACAATAGTCGGCTTTTCGATCCTCTACTGGGCGGGGCAATTCGTGCCCGAGCGTCGGCATGATCACAAGGAGAAACTCGTGGATTTGATCCGTACCCTTGAGCAAGAAGAAATTGCTCGCCTGAACAAGACCATTCCTGAATTCGCACCTGGCGACACGGTCATCGTGAGCGTCAACGTGGTGGAAGGCACCCGCAAGCGCGTGCAGGCCTACGAAGGCGTGGTCATTGCCCGCCGTAACCGTGGTCTGAACAGCGGTTTCATCGTGCGCAAGATTTCCAACGGCGAAGGCGTGGAGCGTACGTTCCAGCTGTACAGCCCGCTGATCGCTTCGATCGAAGTCAAGCGTCGCGGTGATGTGCGTCGTGCCAAGCTGTACTACCTGCGCTCGCGCTCGGGCAAGTCGGCTCGCATCAAGGAAAAGCTGGCCTGATGTTCAGGTCCACAGCGGCCCCTCTGGGCGCCGCTGTCGCGGCGGGTGCTTTGTTGTGCCCGCTCAAGAAAACCGCCTGCCGGCTCGCGCCCAGGCGGTTTTTTCTTGTCTGATTGAAATCAAGTGGCGAGCCGCGCCAAGCGGTATCAATCGAGTGAATTTATGGCGATCAGAGCCCCAGCCATCACGAACCCCACAGCGGCCACGGTGCTTGCTGTGGATCGGCATCTGCCTGCCCTGGAGGCACATCGCCTGGCGCCCGCATTTTTGCGCCAACGCTTGGCCGTGGCGGCGACCATGCCGGTGTCTCACCGTGGTGATGCAGCCGATTTGCCTCAGCCCACACTCACCGCCGCAGCGGTATTGATTGCGCTGGTCCAGCGTTCACAAGGACTGACAGTGCTGCTGACACGGCGCGCCCAGGGCCTGCGATCGCATGGCGGGCAAATCAGTTTTCCCGGCGGACGCCAAGACGCGACAGATGCCAGTGCCATCCACACCGCGCTGCGAGAGGCACAAGAAGAAGTGGGCTTGGACCCCTCTGTGGGAGAAGTGCTGGGCTGCTTGCCGAGCTACCGAACGGTGACCGACTATGAGGTGACACCCGTGCTGGCGCTGGTGGCTCAGCCTCCTGCCATTTGGCAGACACAGCCCAGTGAGGTCCAAGAGGCTTTTGAAGTGCCGCTGGCCTATTTGATGAACCCGGCGCACCATGAGCAGCGTGCCATCACGGTGCAGGGTTGGGAGCGGCGCTTTTTGGCCATGCCATGGGTCGATACTGACGTGGAGTCCCGACCTGAAGATGGCAATGCGGGGCGCTATTTCATCTGGGGCGCAACGGCAGCCATGCTGCGCAACCTCTACGAAGTGCTCAGCCAATGAGGACTGGCCCAGTAGCGGGCTATCATCCCGAGCCATGAACTTCTTTGCGGTCTTGTTCGCCCTGCTGTGTGAGCAGCTCAAGCCTTTGCGCCACCCCAACCCTGTGCATCAGGGCATGATCCACTGGGTGCGCTGGACGGGGCGCAATTTCGATGCAGGGCGTGAACACCATGCCCTGGTCGTGTGGCTCATCACGGTGCTGGGGCCAGGGCTTTTGGTGGCCCTGATTTACTTGGGCTTGCGTCAGTTCAGCGTGCTGTTGGCGCTGGCGCTGGACGTGCTGATCTTGTATCTGACGCTGGGCTTTCGGCAGTTCAGTCACTACTTCACCGATATCCGCGACACGCTGGAGCGTGGGGACGAAATGCAGGCACGCAGCCTGTTGGCAGAGTGGCGCCACCTAGACGCCAGCGAGCTGCCCCGCACTGAGCTGCTGCGGCATGTGGTGGAACACTCGCTGCTGGCCGCACACCGCCATGTGTTTGGCGTGTTCTTTTGGTTTGTGGTCTTGTCCACCCTAGGCTTGGGACCCGCGGGTGCCGTGGTTTACCGCATGGCTGAGTTCGCGGCGCGCTATTGGGCCTACAAGAGCCACACCCTGGACGCGCCGACGAACCAGCGCTTGATGCAGATTTCGCGCGACTTCTTCGGCTGGATTGACCATCTCCCAGCGCGGCTGACGGCCGCAGGCTTTGCCATCGTGGGCAACTTTGAAGAGGCAGTGAGCAGCTGGCGGCGCTTCTCAACGCTCTGGGCGCATAGCAACGAGGGCGTGATTCTGGCGGCTGCGGCTGGGGCCGTGGGCGTGCAGTTGGGCGGTAGTGCCGCGCCAGGCGTGACCCCAGACCGCAGCAAGACCTTTGACTCTGGCGACGCGGCCCAGCAGCTCAGCGCCCAGGGTTCCACCGATGGGGATGAGCCGCAGCTGGCGCATCTGCAAAGCATTGTGGGGCTGGTCTGGCGCTCTATGGTGCTTTGGATGCTGCTGCTGGCGCTGCTGACCTTGGCGAATTTGGTGGGTTGAGAAGACCCAGCCCTGAGGGCCTCACGCCTCTCTGACATCGGCCAGCACCTGCTGGCCGAAATCTTTTCGAGCCAAGAAGGCCAACACCCGGCTGGCAGTTTGCTCAGCGCTAGCCAGCTGGCCCTGCTGCTTGAATTCGGCAAAGCGCGCTTGGTCGGGAAAGTGTTGTGGGTTGCCGCCGCGCAATTGTTGCTGCATGTCGGTATCGATGATGCCTGGGGCCAGCGACACCACGCCTGCGCTGCTGCGGCCTTGCGTCAGCTTGTGGGCCTCGTCCAGGGCCATGGCGCGGCTCAGGTTGTCGAGGCCGGCTTTGACAGCACAGTAGGGCGCACTGCCCGCCATGGCGTAACGCCCCAGGCCCGATGAAATGTTCAACACCTTGCGCGGTGCGGCCCAGCTTTGAGTGGCCTGCAAAAACGCGGCACTCAGCAGTGCCGGGGCCTCCAAACCCACGCGCATGGCGCTCGAGAGTGATTCCAAGGGGACAGATTCCATAGGGCCAGGCGGTGTGAGCAAAGCAGCGTTGTTGATGAGCGATGCGCTGAGCCAGTCGTCGGCATTTTGCGCCGTAAGCCATTGCTGCAAGGCCTGCGCGGCAGCCACGGGTTGGCTCAAATCAAGTCGCCACTGCAGCAGCTCGGTGCCTTTGGTTTGGGCTTCTTCCTGCAGAGCTTGGCAAGCCTGGCGAGCGATACCCAGCACCAGGTTCTGTGGCGCCAGCAGCTGCTGTGCCAGGGCATGGCCCAGGCCACGGGAGGAGCCGGTGATGACGTAGAGATGGCGTTTCATGTCGAGCCTGAGGCGGGTTTAGAAATCGGCGGGGCATTGCCAGCGCTGTTGCGTGTCGAGCAGCTCCAGCGCGCAAGCATGCAGCAAGAGGCGCGGGCTGGCGCTGCTGGCTGATGGCGGAGCATAGAGCGCGTCACCCACGATGGGGTGGCCCAGACTGAGCATATGCACGCGCAGCTGATGGCTGCGCCCGGTGTGGGGTTCGAGTTTCACGCGTGTGCGATCGCAGCTTTGGCTCAGCACCTCCCAATGGGTCAGCGCCGGTTTGCCTGCGTCCACATCGACCATCTGGCGAGGTCTGTTGGGCCAGTCTGCCCGCAATGGCAGGTCAACGCTGCCCGTGGCGCCCGGGTGGGCGAAGCGCCCGCTGAGTTCGGCTACATAGTGTTTGCGCACGCGCCGCTGAGCGAAACAGGCACTGAGTTCACGCTGGGCTTGCGCGCCACGTGCGAATAGCAACAGCCCTGATGTGGCTTGATCGAGCCGGTGCACCACCAGTGCATCAGGGTACTGAGCCAGCACCCGGTGCCATAAACAATCTTGCTTGTCTGCACCACGCCCCGGCACGGCCAGCAGGCCCGGCGGCTTGTTGAGCACCAACAGCCGTTCGTCGGCATGCACCAACTGCAGGGGCTGGTGAGGTGGTGAGGGCAGGGCAGGCATGTGGGGGTGTTCGGCAAGCGCGAGGTCGCCCCGCATTTTCCCTGCTCGCACAACCTGCCGAACGAGCCAATCCCTTCTTATGATTCACCGCTTGCACGCGCGCAGCGCGAATCGGCTTGGCCCCATTGCTTAGACCACTGAATAACCAGCGTATGAGTAGCGACGACAACTTCGACACGTCAAAAACACAAGACACCTTGCCCCTGACAGCAAGGCGCACTGTATTGGGGTCACTGCTTGGCGGCGCGCTGGCGGGGCTGGCAGGCTGCGCCAGTGGCTCGGGTGTGTTGGAGCGTGCCAGCACGGCCAAGTCGGTCATGGGACTGCGCTCTCGGCCCTTGGACGTGGCGCGTTTTGGCGTGATTGGGGTGGGCCAGCGCGGCAGCTTTCTGACCAAGACGCTGTGTCAAATTGAAGGCGCGCGCGTGGTGGCCATTGCTGACACTGATGCCCAGGCCATTGACAAGACCCTGGGTCTGATTGCCAAAGCCGGTCGACCCAAGCCCGATGTCATCACAGGTTCCAGCGGTGCCTGGCAGCGCATGCTTGACCGCGACGACATCGACGCCGTGCTCATCGTCACGCCCTGGGAGTTGCATACGCCCATGGCTGTGGCCGCCATGCGCGCGGGCAAGCATGCGTTTGTGGAAATTCCCGCAGCAGTGAGCGTGGACGAAGCCTGGCAGCTGGTGGATACCGCCGAGGCCACGCAGCGCCATTGCATGATGCTGGAGAACTGCTGTTATGGCCGCGAAGAGCTGATGGTGCTGCACATGGTGCGCCTGGGGCTGTTTGGCGAGCTGCTGCATGCTGAAGGGGCTTACATCCACGATTTGCGTTGGCAAATCAAGGAGCTGACCCGCTCCACGGGTTCGTGGCGCACGCTGTGGCATGCACGGCGGGACGGCAACCTCTACCCCACCCATGGCCTGGGGCCCATCGCCCAGTACTTCGGCATCAACCGCGGTGACCGCTTTGACTACATCAACTCGCAAAGCTCGCCCGCCCGTACTTTTGCGGAGTACTCGCGGAAGAACTTCCCGGCGGACCATCCACGCAACCAGCTGCGCTACATCAACGGCGACATCAACACCAGCCTGATCAAGTGCGCCAGCGGCCGCACCATCATGGTCCAGCACGACACCAACACACCGCGACCCTATTCGCGGCTCAACACGGTGGTGGGCACCAACGGCAGTTTTGGCGGCTTTCCCAACCGCATTGCGCTGGAGACCCTGGACGGCAAGACCTTGATGGATGCCAGCGGCAAGCAAGAAGCCTTCCACCACTGGGATGGCAATATGCAGCCTTGGTTTGACCGTTACGACCACCCGCTATGGAAGCGTTTGGCCCAGGAAGCGCAGCGCAACGGTGGCCACGGTGGCATGGACTACGTGATGATGTGGCGCGTGGTCTACAGCCTGATTCACGGCGAGGCCATGGACCAGGACGTTTACGACGCAGCGTCCTGGTCGGCGGTGTTCCCGCTGTCCTGCGACTCGGTGGCCGATCGTGGCAATGCCAAGGACTTCCCGGATTTCACCCGCGGCGCCTGGAAAACCACCAAGCCACTGGGCATCGTGGCCTGAGGTCGTTTAACCTCAAAACTGTTCGATCCAGCCCGACTGCACGGCGGATTGCGGGTTGGAGCCCGCAGCGCGCACCGCCTGCAGCGCGGCCTCGCTGCTTCGCCCCAGCGCTTTGAGCACGCAGGCCGCCACCGTGCCTGTGCGCCCCATGCCATGGGCACAGTGCAGCAAGATGGACTCACCCAGACGCAGCCCGTCGACGATGTGCTCGACCCCCTGGCGAAACACTAGCGGGTCCGTGCCCACGCCGTAGTCGCGCATGGGCAAATGCTGCCAACGAAAGGGCAGCCGTCCTTCACAAATGGCTTTGTGATAGGCCGGTGAGATGCGCGCGACTTCTTCCAAGGGGTTGAGGCAGACTACACGCACCAGCGCGTACTCACGGGCCAAGTCCAGAAACGCACTCCACGATTCCAGGCGCGCAGGCATGGCGTGCAACCACAAGTGGCCGGGGCAGGTATCGGGCAGAGCGAGTGGGCGAAACGGCATGGACGGAACTCCGAACTGCAAATAGCTGGGCGCAGGTACACAGCATAATCGGCCCACCATGAGCAACTTGCATGCTGTACCCCCTGCTTCTTGTGCTGATCTGAGCACAGCAGCGCTGCGTGCACCGGAACCTGCAGAAGTGGCTTCACCCTGCACCGGTGTGTGCCGGATCGACCCCTGCACCGGCTGGTGTGAGGGCTGCGTGCGCACGCTCGACGAAATCGCCGTGTGGCGCACGGCCTCCAGCGCGCAACGCCAAGCCATTTTGGACGACTTGTTGGCAAGACAGGCTCTGGTTCGCCTGGGCTGAGGTTGCTGTTGGCCATGAGCGCCATTGGCGCCATGTCTTGCCAAGCCAAATCATTCATGTATTTGCCTGTCTGGGTCTGAGCTTTTGCGCCGACCAGCTGGCGCTGACTTGAATCAAGATCAGCGTCCAGATTGGAACTACCAGCACAGCGAGGACCTATGCGGCAATTCGGAATGAGAGCACGTATGCGCTCCCTGGTGGCCTTACTGACAAGCCTGACCGTAGCCTTGATGGTGGTGGGCTGGTTGCACATGAGCCATTTGCGAGACGCTTTGCGAACGGTCTACGACGACCGGGTCGTGCCCCTGCAACAGCTCAAGAGTGTGGCGGACGCCTATTCTGTGCGCGTGGTCGATGGCGCGCACAAAGTGGCATTGGGCACCAAGTCGGCGTCAGAGAACTTGCGCGATATTGAGCAGGCAAGGCGTGATGTGCAAAACAACTGGCAGGCCTACCGGGCCACAGCCATGGATGACCAAGAGCTTGCCCAGGCTACCCGCGTTGAACAAGCCATGAAGACCGCAGATGTGGCGCTGACAGTGCTAGAGCGGCTGATGAAGTCGCAGGACATGAACGCGCTCAACGCCTTTCGTGCCACCGAGCTCTACCCACGCATCGATCCCTTGTCAAATGAGATCGACAAGCTCGTGACCTTGCAGCTGCGGGTGGCCAAGCAGGAGTACCAACGCGGCAGTGACAGCTTTGCGCGCGCGTCACAGCAGCAGCTGGTGTTGATGGTGCTGGCCGTGCTGTGCGGCATCGCTTGTGCGGAATGGATTGTGCGTTGGTTGGTGCGGACTTTGGGTGACGAGCCCGAGGTAGTGGCAAGGCATGCCGCAGAGGTAGCACAAGGCCGCCTGGACACCGCACACAGCGCAAAGCCCATGGCTGAGCAAAGCGTCATGGCCGTCATGCAGCGCATGCAAGGCAAGTTGCGCGAGGTTATCGGCACAATCAGCCAAGCCGCTGGCATGGTGGCCGGCGCGGCCTCAGAAATTGCCCGCGGGAATCAGGATTTGAGCGTGCGTACTGAGCAGCAGGCCGATCAGCTCCAGCAGTCCACCGCTGCGGTGCAAAGAGTGGTTCAGCTGGTGGCGCACAACAGCTCGCTCACCGATCAGGCCCGTAGCAGAGCGCGCAGCGTGGAGCAAAGCGTCGAGATCAACGCCCAGCAGGTGCAGGAGGTGGTGCGCTCCATGAGCGACATTCTCAAGTCCAGCGAGCGCATCGGCGAGATCACTTCCTTGATCAATTCCATTGCGTTTCAAACCAATTTGCTGGCTTTGAATGCGGCGGTCGAGGCAGCCCGTGCTGGCGAACAAGGGCGTGGTTTTGCTGTGGTGGCCGGTGAGGTCAGGGGGCTTGCCCAGCGTGCCGCACAGGCCTCGGATCAGATCCGCGACTTGATCACCGTCAGCGCCCAACATGTGCGCACCGGTACGGACCAGGCCAACAAAGCCGGTGCGGGCATGCAAGACCTGATTGGCAATATGCGCGAGGTGCTGTCGCTGGTGCAGTCGTTGACTGAAAACGCCCAGCAAGTTCGCAGTGACATCGAAGGCATGCACAGCACCATTGGTAGCCTGGACGAGGGTACGCAAAACAACGTTGCCATGGTGGAGCAGTCCGCAGCTGCCGCCCAAGCCTTGTCAGACCAGGCGCAGACGCTCCAGCAAACGGTGGCCTATTTCACTTCGGGGCCGTCAGGAGTTACCCGCTGTTAGGGGCAGATCCTGCCCAAATTTCACTTCATGAAATACCGAGCAAGGGTTGCTTTCGATTCCGTCAGTCCGGCGAAAGCTGGGCGTCAGAACACGGTCAGAGGGGGGGCAGATAGTCGCGGCCAAGGAGCATCGGTCGATGTTTCTTTTAGACCTTGCACGGAGACAACCCCATGGCAACTGCACAGGCTGTGGCCACCAACACCCCGATGACCCGGGAAGAGAAGAAGGTGATCTTCGCCTCTTCCCTGGGCACGGTGTTCGAGTGGTACGACTTTTACCTCTACGGCTCTTTGGCTGTATTCATTGGCAAACACTTCTTCTCGGCGCTGGACCCTGCGTCGCAGATGATCTTCTCGCTGCTGGCGTTTGCCGCAGGCTTCATCGTGCGGCCTTTTGGCGCATTGGTGTTTGGTCGCTTGGGCGACATGATCGGGCGCAAGTACACCTTCTTGGTGACTATCCTGATCATGGGCTTGTCGACCTTCATCGTCGGCTTGCTTCCGGGCTACGCCAGCATTGGTGTTGCGGCTCCGGTGATCTTGATCGGCCTGCGCCTCTTGCAAGGCTTGGCGCTGGGCGGCGAGTACGGCGGTGCGGCCACCTATGTGGCAGAGCACGCACCGGCAGGGCGTCGCGGCGCTTACACGGCCTGGATTCAGACCACCGCAACCTTGGGCTTGTTCCTGTCGTTGTTGGTGATTCTGGGCGTGCGCACCGCCACCGGCGAAGAGGCATTTGCTGAGTGGGGATGGCGTATTCCCTTCATCGTCTCCATCGCCCTGCTGGCCATCAGCGTGTGGATTCGCTTGGCGATGAATGAGTCGCCAGCCTTCCAGAAGATGAAGTCCGAGGGCAAGACCTCCAAGGCACCGCTGTCGGAGTCTTTCGGTCAATGGAAGAACCTCAAGATCGTCATCCTGGCCCTGGTCGGCGTGGTCGCCGGTCAGGCGGTGGTCTGGTACACGGGGCAGTTCTACGCGCTGTTCTTCCTGACACAGCAGCTCAAGGTGGATGGCACCACGGCCAACCTGCTGGTGGCAGCTTCGCTGCTGATTGGCACGCCGTTCTTCGTGGTGTTTGGCACGCTGTCCGACAAGATTGGCCGCAAGCCCATCATCATGGTCGGCCTGCTGCTGGCCATCCTCACCTACTTCCCTCTGTTCAAGGCACTTACGCAGGCGGCCAACCCCGACTTGGCCAAGGCGCAAGCCAACGCCAGTGTGGTGGTGACGGCTGATCCGAAAGAGTGCTCCTTCCAGTTCAACCCCACGGGCACTGCGAAGTTCACCACCACTTGCGACATTGCCAAGCAAAAGCTGTCGTCTTCCTCGGTGAGCTACGACAACGAAGCCACGCCAGGCCAGCCCGCAACGGTGAAGGTGGGCGAGACGGTGATCCCCGTGACGGTGACGCCTGAGGACATCGCTGCGGCCAAGGTGGCTGCGGAAGCCAAGCTGGCGGGCCTGAAGGCTGCGGCAACGCCCGACGCCAAGGCCATCAAAGCCACTGAGGATCAGCTCAAGGCTTTGAACGACGAGAAGAAGGCCAAGGACGCCGTCTTCACTGCCAAGCTCAAGGCTGCCCTGAAGGCCGCGGGCTATCCGGAGAAGGCTGACCCGGCCAAGATCAACAAGCCGGTGATCATTGCCATCCTGACGGTGTTGGTGATCTATGTGACCATGGTCTATGGTCCCATTGCCGCCATGCTGGTGGAGATGTTCCCCACGCGCATTCGCTACACCTCGATGAGCTTGCCCTATCACATTGGCAACGGCTGGTTTGGGGGCTTGCTGCCCACCACGGCCTTCGCCATCGTGGCCCAGACCGGCAATATGTACAACGGCCTGTGGTATCCCATCATCGTGGCGGGTGTAACTTTGGTGATCGGACTGCTGTTCGTCAAAGAAACCAAAGACACCGACATCTACGGGAACGACTGAAACCGCTAGGCCTCGGACTGCCTGTGGCAGTTCGAGCCTGGAGCCCAGGGGCCCTGCACAAGTCGGGGCCCTTTTTTATGCGCGTATCTGATCAGGCCGCTGTCAGCGAGCTTGAAGAGAATGCGGGCATCTGTTCGTCATTCGACCTTGGAGAGAGGGAGTCAATCATGTGGAAACTTGCGGTAGCTTTTGTGGCCTTCGCGGCTGTGGTTTTGTATGTGATGTCGCGCAGCGATGTGGCCGTTGACATAGGCGGTGAGAAGCACGACGTCAGTGGCGGGCATACCGAAGCTGCCAGTGCCGCTGCCACAGAAGCACCGGCGGCCTCGGCCGCTGTGCTCACAGCACCGGCTTCGGCGGCAGCGTCAGGCGCATCGCAATAAGCACCAATGCACGGTGGGCGGACAAGGGGCGCCATGCGCCCCTTGTCGTTGCAGCCAACGGATGAGTCTTAAGCTACCGCCTAGGCTTCAGCCCGCCAGGGCTTCACTGGCCGCGTTGACGGCCCGCTCAGGTGCATGGCAAGGCAGCAGCAGCAGCATGGTGGTGCCGCGGCCGGGCTCACTGGCCACTTCGATTTGGCCACCCAGCACATTGCACACGATGTTGTGCACGATGTGCAAGCCCAGTCCCGAACCGCCCTTGCCCAGCTTGGTGGTGAAGAAGGGGTCAAAAATGTGCTTCACCACGCCCGGGTCCATGCCGCAGCCGTCGTCGCTGACTTTGAGGTGAACCCAATCCGCGCCAGTGCGTGCGCAGCGCAGGTTCACCACGCCGTGGTCGCGCCCGTCAAAGGCGTGGAGCAAGCAGTTCATGAGCAGATTCGTCAGCACCTGACCCAGTGCACCGGGAAAGCTGTTCATGGCAAGGCCAGGTTCTAGCTCAGTGTCGATGCGGTAAGGGCTGTGCTTGAAGCTGGGTTCGACCATGACCAGTACGTCTTCAATCACATGGGCCAAGTCAAAGTCGCGCCGCACATCGTTGGTTTGATCAATGGCGACTTGCTTGAAGTCCCGCACCAGATTGGCTGCCTTTTGCACATTGCGCAGCAAAATGTCTTGGCCGCGCCGCGTATCGCGCACCAACTCGTCGAGCATGCTGCGGCGCATGGGGATGTTGTCTCGCAACATGCGGTCGAGGTCACGCCATCGGTCATCCAACGCCGTCACCACCGTCATGGCGTTGCCCAGCGGTGTGTTGAGCTCATGGGCTACGCCCGCAACCAGCCGTCCCAGCGAAGCTAGCTTTTCTGACTCAACCAACTCACGTTGTGCGAGTCGTAGGCGGTCCAGCGTTTGGCTGAGTTCCTGGTTGGTATCGGTGAGCTGCTGGGTGCGCGCACCGACTTGATGCTCCAGCATCTGGGCATGGCTGCGCAATTCGTCAAAGGCTTTGAGCAGCGCGCGGCGCATATGTTCCATGGCTTGGCCCACATGGGCGATTTCGTCATCTCCGCTGGGCGTCAGTGGGTGGATCAGATCGCCGTCAGCCAACTTGGCCGCTGTACGGCTGAGCTGCTCCATGGGCTGCAAGATGCGCCTGCGCAGCACGAACAAAATCAGCACCAGCGACACCGTCAGCGTGGCCAGGCTGCGCCACACGCTGGCGAGCAGCTCGTCGCGTTTGCGCTGCAGATGAGGCTCGGCGCTCATCATCACCTCGAGCTTGGCGATGTCGCGGCCATCGCGCTGCACCACACGGGTTCGCGTCAGCGTCCACTGAGGGTTAGGGTCGGGGCGTTTGAACTCGAAGAACAGCTGGTTTTGAGCCTCTTCGACGATGCGCACCGCAATGAAACGGGGGTCTTTGACCTGCGCCTTGATCAGTGGGGCAGCCAACTCGGGCGCATACAGCCAGATGGGCTCAGCCAGGGAATAGGCCATGACCTCGCTGGTGCGGTCGAGCTCGGCACGCAAGTCCGCCATGGCTTCGCGTCGGCTGTTGCTCCAGTCCAGCACCAGAGCTACCGACGTAGGCAGTGCCAGCCCTACGGTGAGGGCTGTGACAACTGCATAGCGTAGGGATCGTTGAACCAACACCGTACCGCTTGATGGGCTGGGATTGCGACACAGCGGCCGCCCAAAGGCGGGCGCAACTGAGGCGCAGCAGCTGGGCCGAGCACTGGCGGTGATTATGGGAGCATTCGGATCGCGCGGGTGGTGTTTTGCATGTCTAGCGCTTTACGCTGCGGCGTCATCTGCAGCCAGCACAGTGACCCTGTTGCGCCCCTGGCGCCGCGAGGCCAGCAGGGCTTGATTGGCGCGCATGAGCAGTGCGGCTGGGTTGTCGCTGATACCGGCCTGGGTGACGCCAATCGACAAACTCCAGCCCATGTTTGCCGGGGCCAGTGAGGCTGCACTCATGCGCAATTGCTCGGCCACCATATTGGCCTCATGCAAACCTGCTTCGGGCATGAGCAGAGCAAATTCGTGGTCGTTCAGCCGTGCAGTGACGTGGTGGCTTTGAGCCACTTGGCGCAGGGCATTGCCAAGCATGCTGATCAAATCACTCAAACCCGCTGCACCAAGGTGCTCGCGCAAGGATTCGAATTCATCGAGATTCCCCAACAGCAAGCAAGGGCTGACTGGCGTGCCTATGGGGTTGCTGGCCAGGCATTGGCCCAGCGCCTGTTCGAAGCCACGCCGGTTGAGCAGCCCGGTCAAGGCGTCTTGCAGGGTGTCGGCGCGTGCGCGGTTGACTTCATCATGCAAGGCGGCGAGCGTTTGACGGCAATGCGCAAGCTTGTGGCTGAGCGCCTGCATGCTGTGCTGCATCGCTTTGGCCCCTTGCTCCATGGCGCTGAGCACTTTGGCATGCTCGCCCGGCGCAGCCTGCGTCAGCTCTTGTTGCCAGCGCCCCAGCGAGCGTTCGAACTGACTGGCCTCGGTGGTGGCGCACTGGCTGCCTTCGCCCAGCGTTTCCAACGTTTGAACCAAGCCGTCGTGCAGGCGCTGGGACTGATCGACATCCAATTCTGCAATGTGCTTGCGGTAGAGCTTCTGAGTCGCTGCCTCGTCCAGCCGCGCCCCGTCGCGCGTGTGTTCAGCCAAGTCTCGGCTCAAGGCCGAATTGCAGCCCGCCACATGCTCGTACCAAATGGCGTAGCTCCACGGGTGCAAGCCTGCTTGTTGGCGCGACATCAGCGGCAAGGCCTCGCGCAAGTACTGCGCGGTTTGTGCAATGGTGTGTTCGTAAGTCATCTCTATCCCCCTTTCGGCCCACAGCGCCGCCCTCTTGCTGGGGCGGCGCTGGGCTCCTCCTCGCAGTCCTGTCAGCTAGTTCGGCCTTCAGGACTGAGGGCGAACCCGCTTGAATGAGGGGTGAGGCAATGCAGGCCTGGAAGCTGGGCAGAAATTCACATGCCGCAACTGCACAAGCCCCAGTCAAGCACCGGTGCGCATGCGCCAGTAGACTCACCCGTCACATCGATCAGAGCCAGAGGATGGAGCCATGAGCGAGCAAGCGGTGCGCATGTCAGAAGTGGGTGGTGTTGAGGTGATGACGCTGAACTCCATCAGCCTGGAAGCTCCCGGAGCTGGGCAGGTGAGGGTGCGCCAGCACGCGTGTGGCCTGAACTACATCGACATCTACCACCGCAGTGGCTTGTACCCCCTGCCGCTGCCCAGCGGGCTGGGTTTGGAAGCAGCCGGCGTGGTGGAAACCGTGGGCGAGGGCGTGACGCACCTGAAGGTGGGCGACCGCGTGGCCTATGTCAGCGCTGCCACCGGGGCCTATGCCACGGCGCGCGTGTTGGCCGCGCGCGAGCTGGTGCGCCTGCCTGATGCGCTGAGCTTTGAGCAAGGTGCGGCCATGATGCTCAAAGGCTTGACCGTGCAGTACCTGCTGCGCCGCACCCAGCCCCAAGGCGGGCTGCAAGCCGGGGACGCGGTGTTGTTCCACGCGGCGGCAGGAGGCGTGGGTTTGATGGCCTGCCAATGGGCCAAAGCCATGGGTCTGCGCCTGATTGGCACGGCCAGCACCGAGGCCAAATGCGCGCTGGCCCTGGAGCACGGCGCCAGCGAGATGATTCTCTACAGCCAGCAAGACTTCGCCCAGCGCGTGCGCGAACTCACCGACGGCCGTGGCGTGAAGGTGGTGTACGACTCCGTAGGGGCCAGCACCTGGGAGGGCTCGCTGCGCAGCCTTGCACCGCTGGGCTTGTTGGTGAGCTTTGGCAATGCCTCAGGGCCTGTGCCGCCCGTGGCCTTGGGCCAGCTGGCAGCCGCGGGCTCGGTCTACCTGACCCGCCCGACCTTGTTCACCCATTTGAACCAAGCGGGCGCCGCAGCAGCCATGGCTGAGGATTTGTTCAGCATGGTGCTCTCTGGCAGTGTGCGCATTCCCATGGGCCAGCGCTATGCACTGGCCGATGTGCAGCAAGCCCACCGTGACATGGAAGCCAGGGCCACCACGGGCTCAGGCGTGCTGCTCGTCTGAGCTGGGTGCGGCGCTGGGTTGCTCGCTGCCAGCGCTCACTGCCGGGGGTGTGGGCTCTGGCGCGGCGCCGCGCGCGCGCGTGAGCTGCAGCTCGAAGCTGAAGCACGAACCCACACCGGGCGTGCTCTCGACCAGCACCGTGCCCTCCATCAACTCCACCAGTCGCTTGACGATGGTTAGGCCCAGGCCCGTGCCGCCGTAGCGCCGCGTGATGCTGGTGTCGGCTTGCGAGAAGGGGTTGAAGATGTGGTCGATCTGGTCGCGCGTCATGCCAATGCCTGTGTCGTGCACGGAAAAGCGCAGGCGCAGCGGAGCGTCTTGCGCCTCGGCCTCGCTGACGCTGTGGACCTCCACGCGCACTTCACCCGTCTCGGTGAATTTCAGCGCATTGCCCACCAAATTCACCAGCACCTGACGCAGGCGCAGCGCATCGCCCAGCAGGTGCTGCGGCACGCCGGGCTGGATGCGCGCGTTGAGCGACAAGCCCTTTTCGTGGGCTTGCAGCAGCAGCGGGTGCAGGGCCTCGCGCAAGACGGTGTTGAGCGTGAAGGGGGCCAGCTCGATGACCACGCGCCCGGCCTCGATCTTGGCCACGTCCAGCAAGTCGTTGATGATGACCATCAAACCCTTGGCCGAGTTGTGCGCGAGCTCCACGAATTTGCGCTGCCGCTCATTGAGCTCCGTCTGCAGCACCAGCTGGGTGAGGCCCAGCACGCCATTCATGGGCGTGCGGATTTCGTGGCTCATATTGGCCAGAAAAGCGCTCTTGGCTTGGCTGGCCGCTTCGGCCTCGAGCTTGGCGGCTTCCAGCTGCGCCTGCGTGGCTTTGAAATCGCTGACGTCGCGGGCGTTGAACTGCAGCACCACCTGGCCGCTAACGGGGTCACGCATGGGCCGGGCATCCAGCGCGTGCCAGCGCGTGCCAGCGGTGGTGTTGAGTTCCACCTCGGCGGCGAAGGTCTGGCCGCGCTGCACCTGGGACTGCACACGCCGCGCCAGATCGGGTTCAGCAAAGAGTGCTGAAAAATCACTGCCGCCATGGGTGTGGCGCAGGCCGCCAAAACACAGCGCCGCAGCGGCGTTGCGCATGATGGTGCTGCCGTCGCGCAGGGAAAAAATAGCGATGCGCACGGAGGTGTGCTGCAACGCCTCAACACCGCGCAGCAGGTCTTTGTCCAGGCCGTTGACGATGGCATCGGCCGCAAACAGCGTGACCTGGCGCTTGTCTGGGGTGAGCAGCCCGCGCGAGGCCAGCATCACCGTGACGGGCTGGCCCTTGGGGTAGAGCGTCCACTGCTCGCGCACCACCTTGCCCTGCGCGTGATCGGCCGTGGCCACGGCCAAGCGCTCGCTCACGGCGCCGTTCAATTCATCGTGCTGCCCGAGAAACTCCTCGGCGCTTTCGGCTCTCCAAAACTGCAGGGCCGCGGCATTGGCCCAGAGATTGCGGCGGTTTTCTTGGTCGTAAACCCACATGGGCACGTCCAACCACTCGTAGTGGGTGAGGCAGGAAAAGTCAAGCATGGCGCTGCGTATTCTCTCCCTTAGAGCTGCCGCTGACTGTGGCGATTTACTCAGCAGACCCAACGGCCTCTTGATACGCATGCCAGCTGGCGTGACCCAACAGCGGCCCAATCAACAGCAGGCCCAGAAAGAAGGGCAGCATGGCGAGGGCCACCAGCAAGGCCACGATGCCGCCCCACAGCAGCATCACACCGGTTTGCGTCAAGGTGAGCTTGATGCTGGTGAGGGCCGCAGTGATGGCGTCGACCTCGCGGTCGAGCATCATGGGAATGGAGATCACGCAGCTGGCAAAGATCAGGCTTGCAAACACCGAACCCACCAGGGAATAGGCCACCAAAAAGCCCAAGTTCTCTTCGCTGAAGAGGGCCAGCGGCGAGCCTGAGAAATCGGGCACGCCTTCAAAGCTGACGGCAAACACCACCAGCGAGGCCCGTCCCCAAATGAGTTCCAGCACCAGCAAAGCGCCGCCAAATATGGCCAGCTGTCCGCGGTGGGACGTCCACGCCCCCAGCGCGTCTTCAATGCGCGGTGAGCGGCCAAACTGCAGCTGGCGGCTCACTTCGTAAAGGCCCAGGCACAGAAACGGGCCCATCAGCAAAAAGCCCGCCGATAAAGCCAGCGTGTAAGCCGGCGCATGGCGAAACACCACCAGCAGCAACCAGCCCATCAGCACAAAGCAGGCGCCGAAGAACAAGCCAATGCCGGGCTCGCGCCGGAAGTCCTGCCAGCCCAGGCGCAACCAGCGAAAGGGCGAGGACCAGCGCAGCTGCGCCAACTCTGGGGTGAGCGCGCGCAGCTCCTGCTCGGCAGCGGCTTGCGGCGTTGGCGCGGGGTTCGGTGGGGTTTCTGTGAGCGGACGGGGAGCGCCGCCGGGAGGTGGGGTGTCGGTGGCTGTGTCCATGGAGGCCTAGGCTAAGTCAGCCCGGGCCTGCATGGTTTCGGTGTTTGCCTGTAGCGACACCGTGCGGCGGCGACAGACAAACGCTCAGCCCTTGCGCACGCGGCGCAGTTCGTCCCAAATCAGCAGCGCTGCGCCCAGAGTGATGGCCGAGTCCGCGATGTTGAAGGAGGGGAAGTACCAGCCGGCCCAATGCACCTGGATGAAGTCCACCACATAGCCGTGCATGAGGCGGTCCACCACATTGCCCACCGCGCCACCCAGGATCAGCGTCAGCGCCCAGGAGAACAGCGTTTGGTGGCCGTGGCGCTTGAGCATCCAGGTGATGAACACCGTTGCCGCCAGGCCAATGGCGGTGAAGAACCAGCGCTGCCACCCGGAAGCGCCCGCCAAAAAGTTGAAGGCCGCGCCGGTGTTGTGCATGCGCACGATGTTGAAAAAGCTCGTCACCGTGTGGCTGTCGCCGTAGGCAAAGGTCTTGATGATCAGCGTCTTGGTGAGCTGGTCAGCCAGCACGATGAGCAGAGCAATGCCCAGCCACAAGCCCAGGCGGGAGCCGCCGTTGTTGCGCGCGCGTGCCATCAGGCCACCTTCCGGGTTTCACCGGCCCCATGCAGATTGCTGTCGCAGCGACCGCACAGACCCGGGTGCTCGGCGTTGGCGCCCACGTCAGCGCGGTAGTGCCAGCAGCGCTCGCACTTGGCGTGGCTGGAGGGGCTGACCTGCACGCTGAAAGCTTCGGCCGCACTGATGCTGGCCGCGGAGGTGATGAGCACAAACTTCAAGTCCTCGCCCAGGCTTTGCAGCAGGGCCAAGTCCTCGGCGTTGACGCCCAGCGCCACTTCGGCCTGCAGCGAGGAACCGATGGCGCCCGTGACGCGCACCGCTTCAATGGCCTTGTTCACCGCGTCGCGGATCTCGTGGATGCGCTCCCACTTGGCGATGAGCGCGCCATCGGCCTCGGGCAGGGCCCAGAAGGTTTCGGTGAAGAGGGTGTCAGCGGCGCTCTTGTTCGCAAACACCTTCCACGCTTCCTCTGCCGTGAAGCTCAGGAAAGGCGCCATCCAGCGCAGCATGGCGTTCGTGATGTGCCACAGCGCGGTTTGGGCCGAGCGGCGCGCCAGGCTCTTGGGCGCGGTGGTGTAGAGGCGGTCTTTGAGCACATCCAGGTAGAAGGCGCCCAGGTCCTCGGAGCAATACACCTGCAGCTTGGCCACCACGGGGTGGAACTCGTAGCGCTCGTAATGGGCCAGCACATCGGCCTGGAACTGGGCCGCACGCGCCAGCGCGTAGCGGTCGGCTTCGAGCAGCTGATCCAGCGGCACGGCGTCGCTGGCAGCGTCAAAGTCCGAGGTGTTGGCCAGCAGAAAGCGCAAGGTGTTGCGGATGCGGCGGTAGCCGTCCACCACGCGCGCCAGAATTTTGTCGTCGCCCGCGATATCGCCCGAGTAGTCCGAGGCTGCCACCCACAGGCGGATGATCTCGGCACCGAGCTTTTTGCTGGTGTCCTGCGGGTCCACGCCATTGCCCTTGGACTTGCTCATCTTGTGGCCCTTGCTGTCCACGGTGAAGCCGTGGGTCAAGAGTCCCTTGTAGGGCGCACGGCCGTTGAGCGCGCAGGAAATCAGCAGCGAGGAGTGGAACCAGCCGCGGTGCTGGTCGTGGCCTTCCAGATAGAGGTCGGCTTCGGGGCCGCTGTCGTGGGCAGCACCGGCGTGGCTGCCCTTGAGCACATGCTCAAAGGTGGAGCCGGAATCGAACCACACGTCCAGAATGTCTTGGCCTTTGCTGTAGAACTCAGCTTCGGCGCCCAGCCACTCGGCCGGGTCCAGCTTGGCCCAGGCTTCGATGCCCCGGGCCTCCACCAGCTGTGCGGCGCGTTCAATGAACTCGAGCGTGTTGGGGTGGGGCTGGCCCGTGTCCTTGTGCAGGAAGATGGGCAGCGGCACGCCCCAGCTGCGCTGGCGCGAGATGCACCAGTCCGGGCGCCCGGCAATCATGTCGCGCAGCCGCGCCTGGCCGTTCTCGGGGTAGAAGCTGGTTTGCTCAATGGCTTGCAGCGCGGTCTGGCGCAGCGTCTGTTCGGCCTTGTCCACGGTGAAGACGCCATCGCCTTCGTCCATGCGCACAAACCACTGCGCTGCGGCGCGGTAGATCACCGGGCTCTTGTGGCGCCAGCAGTGCGGGTAGCTGTGGGTGATCTTGCTGTGGGCCAGCAGGCGGCCGGCGTTTTGCAGAGTCTCGGCAATGACCGGGTTGGCCTTCCAGATGTGCATGCCGCCGAACAGGGGCAGGCTGGCCTCATACGTGCCATTGCCTTGCACCGGGTTCAGGATGTCCTTGAAGGCCAGGCCGTGAGCCACGCAGCTTTGGAAGTCGTCCAGGCCATAGGCCGGGGCCGAGTGCACCACGCCCGTGCCGTCGTCGGCGGTGGCGTAATCGGCAAGATAGACCGGGCTTTCGCGGTCATAGCCCGCGTCCACATGGGCCAGCGGGTGCTTGAACTTGAGCAGCTCCAGCTTGCGGCCTTGGGTCACAGCCACGGTCTGGCCTTCCAGCCCCCAGCGGGCCAGGCATTTCTCCACCAAGGCCTCGGCCACGAGGAAGTAGCCGCGCTCGGTCTTGACCAGGGCGTAGGGCAGCTCGGGGTTGAGGTTCAAAGCCTGGTTGGCCGGGATGGTCCAGGGCGTGGTGGTCCAGATGACGGTGAAGGCCTCGGCGTCCAGCCCAGGCAGGCCAAAGGCCGCGGCCAGCTTGGCGGGCTCGGCGCACAAAAATGCCACATCCACAGCCGGACTTTGCTTGTCGGCGTATTCGATTTCGAACTCGGCCAGCGAGCTGCCGCAGTCAAAGCACCAGTACACGGGCTTCAAGCCTCGGTAGACAAAGCCGCGCTCGAACAGGCGCTTCAGAACGCGGATCTCGCCAGCCTCGTTCTTGAAGTCCATGGTGCGGTAGGGGCGGTCCCAGTCGCCCAGCACGCCCAGGCGCTTGAAGTCGGCGCGCTGCTGGTCGATTTGCTCGCCCGCATAGGCCCGGCTCTTGGCCTGCACCTCGTCGCGCGGCAGGCCACGGCCAAAGGTCTTCTCGATTTGGTTTTCGATGGGCAAGCCGTGGCAGTCCCAGCCTGGGATGTAGGCCGCGTCAAAGCCCGCGAGCTGGCGGGCTTTGACGATCATGTCTTTCAAGATCTTGTTCACCGCATGGCCCATGTGGATCTGGCCATTGGCGTAGGGCGGGCCGTCGTGCAGCACGAACTTGGGCGCTCCGCAGCGCGCAGCGCGCAGCTTTTGGTAGATGCCTTGCTCTTCCCACTCCTTCACCCAGCCCGGTTCGCGCTTGGGCAGGTCGCCGCGCATGGGGAAGGGGGTGTCGGGCAGATTCAGGGTGGCGCGGTAGTCGCGGCCTGGGGTGTCGGTGGCGTCGGTCATGGCGGCAATCGGGTGAATGAACCCGATGTGTGGCGGGCACAAGTCGGGTGGCAAAAAGTCGAAACAGGGTGGGGGTTCGGGGTCGGCACCGCAGCCGGCTGTGGTGCGAGCGCCGGGGTCAAATTCGGTCGCGGGTGGTTTGACGGCGCACCGCAGCGTGGGCCGCCAGCCATGCACGAGCCTGGGCGACATCGCAGGCAATGGCTTGGGTCAGGGCGCTGAGGCTGTCGAAATGCGCCTCGTCACGCAGTTTGTGCAGGAGTTCCACGCGCACGAGTTTACCGTAGGCCTCCTTGGGACCCAGCTGCGCTTGCAGGGTCTGCGGCCACTCCAGACAGTGCACTTCCAAGAGCACGCGCCCGGAATCGTCCACCGTGGGGCGGCTGCCCAGCGAGGCCACACCGTCTAGCGGCGCCTCGCCCAGCCCCCAGGTGCGCACGACAAATATGCCCTGCGCGGCCGGTTTGGGGTGGGTGAAGCGCAGGTTCAGGGTGCGAAAGCCATCGCCCGCGCCAGGACGCGAGGCGGACAACTCCCGCCCCAGCTTGAGACCATGCACCACGCGCCCGCTGATGGCGTAGGGCCGCCCGAGCAGCCGCTCGGTGCGCGCCATATCACCGCTGGCCAGGGCTTCGCGCACGGCCGAGCTGGAGACGCGCAAGCCGTGCACCTCGTAGCTCATCATGCGTGCCACATCAAAGCCGTCGCGCTGCCCGGCGGCGTCCAGCGTGGCGTAGTCGCCCAAGCGCTTGGCGCCGAAGCGGAAGTCGTCGCCCACCAGCACGTAGCGCGCGCCCAGGCCTTGGTTGAGCACTTGCTCGATAAAGCCTTGAGGGGAGAGCGCTGCCAGGGCGGCGTCGAAGCGCAGCACCACGACCTGGTCGATGCCGCAGCGCTGCAACTCGCCGAGCTTGTCGCGCAGCGTGGCAATACGCCGTGGGGCCAGCTCGGGGCGCTGCAGCACTTGCGAGAAGTAGTCCCGCGGGTGCGGCTCGAACGTGAGCACTGTGGCGGGCAAGCCGCGGTGGCTTGCTTCCGATTTGAGCAACGCCAGCATGGCCTGATGGCCGCGGTGAACGCCGTCGAAGTTCCCAATGGTCAGCGCCGTGGCGGGCGCAATACCGGGGTGGTTAAAGCCGCGAAAGACCTGCATGGACGCGGATTATCCGCGCTGCACGCTGACGCTCAGGAGTTGACCGGGGACGGTGACCTGCGCTTGAGGGGGCAAGTGGCGCTCTACCAAGCGCATGAGCTCCTCCAGCTCAAAGGGCTTGACCAGGTAGTCATCCATGCCGGCCTCCAGGCAGCGGCCCCGATCGCCGTTGACGGCGCTGGCCGTCAAGGCCACAACCGGTGTGCGCGCCAGACCCTCGGCCTGTTCGCGTTCGCGCCACAGCCGCGTGGTTTCAAAGCCGTCGAGCTGCGGCATCACGCAGTCCATCAACACCAAATCGAAACGGCGCTCCTGCAGCATTTGCAGGGCCTGCAGTCCATTGGTGGCTTGCAGCACTTGCAGCCCGCAGCGCTCCAGCGCGCTGCATGCCACCAGCAGGTTGACCGGGTTGTCGTCCACCAGCAGCACGGTGCCCTGCAAGCGGGGGAGCTTGGCGCGTACCGTGGCAGTTGGCGTGGCCGGGTCGCTACGTACCATGTGCGCGGGTGCTAAGGGCAGATGGACAGAAAAGGTCGAGCCCATGCCCACTTCAGAGCGGCAGCTGAGTTGGCCGCCCATGGCGTGAACGAGTTCGCGTGCAATCGTCAGCCCAAGGCCTGAGCCCTCAGACTGCCCTTGCTCACTGTGTAGGCGCTCAAAAGGCACAAAGATGCGCTCAATTTGGTCGGCAGCCAGCCCCGGACCAGTGTCACGCACCTGGAAGACCAAGCGCGCGCCCTGACCCCTATCGACTTGGCACAAGAGCTGCAAATGCACTTCACCACGCTGCGTAAATTTGATGGCGTTGCCGATCAGGTTGTGCAGCACCTGCTGCAGGCGCGAAGGGTCGCCCAATACCGTGGTGGGCAGGTCGTGGGCAATGTCGTAGTGCAGGCGCAAGCCTTTGCGCTGCGCGCTGTCCCCCAGCAGTCGGCAGACATCGTCCACCACATCCCGCAGCACAAGGGGCACGTGATCAATGTGCAGGCGCCCGGACTCAATGCGGGCCAGCTCCAGGATGTCGTTCACCACCGTCAGCAAGTGGCGTCCGCAGCGGCGCACCAGCTCCAGGTGTTCGCGCTGCTGGGGGTTCATCTCCGTCTGCGACAGCAGCTGGGTCATGCCCAGAATGCCGCTGAGTGGGGTGCGGATCTCGTGGCTCATCATGGCCACAAAATGGCTGCGGGAGCGGCTGTTGAGCTCCACCGTTTGCAACGCGACACGTTGGCGCTCGCGCTGCTGGGCCAAGCTGAGCTGCAGCTCGCGGCTGATGCGGTGCAGCCGATGTTGGCTGTAGGTGGCCAGCAAGGCCAAGACGACTGTGAGCAGCCAACCGATCAGCACCGCTGTTTGATGGTCAGCCCACCACCCCATGCCAATCAGGCCCGCGCAGCCCAGCCCCAACAAGGGAATGGTTCCCGCCCAGTATCGGTGTGTCGTTCCCAGTGCTGACGCGACGCTATTTGGCATGCATTCCCATCAAGGCAGCGAACCATCCAAGGCTGGCCCTACTGCGTGTTTGGCCTTGAGTCACGCGAATCCAGCAATCTTTGTACACAAAGTTGATGACAGAATAACTGGGTATCTACCCTGCGAGGCGTCGAGTGTTGCGTCTAACCGACCTTGGCGTCAATTCAGCACGGCCTGGCGCCCTTGCTCGACCCAACACCATTGACCGGGCGCCAGATCGGGGGGCAGGACAAGCCGACCCACTTGCGCACGGTGCAGGCCTGACACCCGGTTGCCCACCGCGGCAATCATGCGCTTGACCTGGTGGTAGCGGCCCTCGGTCAAGGTCAGACTCAAGAGACCGGAATCGAGCAAATGCGCGGCGTCGGCACGCGCCGGGCGTTCGGCCAGGCGCGGGTCGCGCTCTTGCAGCAGCACGCCCTCGCACAACTGCTGCAGTGCGCTCTCGGCCAGCGGGTGTTTGCACTGCACGTGGTAGACCTTGGGCACGTGATGACGTGGGCTGGTGAGCTGGTGTAGCAGCTGGCCGTCGTCGGTCAGCAGCAGCAGCCCCGTGGTGTCTTCGTCCAGGCGCCCCACAGGCTGCACGCCGCGCTGGCGCAGCGGCTCGGGCAGCAGGCTCAGCACGCTGGGGTGGTGCAGCGGCTGGCGCGAGCACTCGTAGCCCGAGGGCTTGTGCAGCATGATGAGCGCCTGGGCGTGGTAGGGCCAGGGCTCACCATTCACATGCAGCACCAAGCCTGCCAGGGGCAGGACGTGGTCGGCATCACGCAAGATTTGGCCTTGGTAGGCCACGCCGCCTTTGGTGAGGAGGGCCTGACATTGGCGCCGTGTGCCAAAGCCTTGGGAAAAGAGGATCTGCCCCAGGGGCAAGGCCTCGGACTTGGCTGGTTTCATAACTGCTCAGTTGCGGTGCGTCAGCACCATTTGATCGGCATCGCGCCGCATCTGGAAACGGCTCAACACGCTGTTACCCAGCAAAACATGGGGCATGGCGGCTGGCAGCACCATGGCCTCCACCTGCGTGAGCTCTATGCCACCCAAGCGCAGGCTCTTGATCGTCACCAGCTGACCTTCAACCGCACCGTTGGCGGTTTGCGCCGTGACCTTGCGTGCCGCATGCAGCGCCAGGCCCAGGCGCTGTGCCTCAGGTAAGCCCAGGGTCAACAATGAGGCGCCGGTATCCACCAAAAATCGGGTGGCGGTGCCGTTGATGCTGCCATCCAAATAGAAGTGACCGTTTTGCCCCTGGGCCGTGAGCGTGCCCTTGGGCTCCACGCCTAGCTGCGCGGGCGATTCGCCCAGCTGCAAGCGGCGCCGCTGCCCCAACACTTCCACCTCAGCGTGATCATCTTGAATGGCCAAGAGGCGCACGCCCCGGGCGCTTTGCCCCAGCTGCAAAGTCAATGCTTGGCCATCGATGAGCAGCAGCGCTGCGTGTTTGCCCAGACTGCCGTTGAAGGTGATGTGCGGCCCGCCCAATGCGGCAGCTTGAGGCCAGGCTGACGCACAGCAGAGGCTCAGTGTTCCCCACAGCAACAGCGCCAGGCCGCGGCGGGTCATTTGCGGTAGTTGTCGAAGGTCAGGGGCAGATCAGGCAAGTCTTTGCGCAACACGGCCTGCGCGGCTTGCAAGTCGTCCAGCGCCTTGCCAGTGATGCGCACCACATCGCCCTCAATGGCTGCGGTGACTTTGAGCTTGCTGTTCTTGATGGCGGCCACCAGCTTCTTGGCTTCGGCCGATTCCAAGCCGGCCTTGACCTTGTAGACCTGGCGCACGCGGTCGCCGCCGAGCTTTTCAATCTTTTCTTGCTTGTCGATAAAGCCCAGCACCACGCCTTGCTTGCTCAGCTTGGCGTAGAGCACGGCTTCGATTTGCTCGAGCTGGAACTCTGCGTCGCCGACGCTGTGGATCTCGTTTTCCTTGGGCTTGAACTCAATGGCGGCGCTGGTGCCTTTGAAGTCAAAGCGTGTGGCAATTTCTTTGGCGCTGGCTTCGACACTGTTGCGAAGCTTGACCATATCGGGTTCGAGTTTGGCGTCAAAACTGGCCATGGGTGTGCTCGGGTTCGGTGAGGGCGCCGTGTGCGGCCGCCGTTTCAGGGAGAATTCCTGCCATGCAGGAAAAATTGGATCAGGCCTCGACAGGCCAGGGCGGCATTGTGCCGGAGCACGACGTCAAGCTGAAGGACTACAACAGCTTTGGCCTGCCCGCGCAAGGCCGCGTGCTCTTGCGCGTGCGCTCTCAAGCCGATGTGCGCCGCGTGGTGGACCACCCGCAATGGGGCCGCGCGCCCAAGTTTGTGCTGGGTGGTGGCTCCAATTTGGTGCTGACCAAAGACATTGAAGCCGTGGTGCTGAAGGTGGAAATCCCTGGCATACGCTTGGTGGCCGAGCGTGAGGATGCCTGGATTGTCGAAGCTGGTGCAGGCGTGCTCTGGCACGAGGTGGTGGCCTGGACGCTCGACCAAGGCATTCCGGGGCTGGAGAACATGGCGCTGATTCCCGGCACCGTGGGGGCCGCACCGGTGCAAAACATCGGGGCCTATGGCGTGGAGCTCAAAGACCGCTTTGAAAGCCTGGATGTGGTGGACTTGGTGACTGGCCGCGCCGTCACGCTGGACGCCCGCACCTGTGCTTTTGGCTACCGCGACAGCGTCTTCAAGCGCAGCAGCACTGAGGGCGGGCTGGCGGGCAAGTGCGTCATCACCCATGTGCGCCTGCGCTGCCCCAAGCCCTGGCAGCCGCAGCTGGGCTACTACGACTTGGAGCGCAAGATGGAGCAAACCGGCATCCACTCGCCGGATGCGCGCCAGGTGTTCGATTGGGTCTGCGCCATTCGGCGCGCCAAGCTGCCCGACCCAGCCGTGCTAGGCAATGCGGGCAGCTTTTTCAAAAACCCGGTGGTCACGCCCGAACAGTGCCGCGACATCATTGCCCGCGACCCGCATGTGGTGCACTACCCCATGCCCGATGGCAGCTTCAAACTGGCTGCAGGTTGGCTGATTGACGCCTGCGGCTGGAAGGGCAAAGCCGTGGGCGGTGCGGCGGTGTACGACAAGCAGGCGCTGGTGCTGGTCAACCGCGGCGGGGCCACAGGCGCCGAGGTGGTGACGCTGGCGCGGGCCATTCAGGAAAGCGTTTACGGCCGTTTTGGCATTCGCCTGGAGCCCGAGCCGCTGGTGGTTTGAACCCCAGCGGCATCAGACGCGCTAGCGCCGCAGCCGCTCCTCGTAGCGATCGCGCAGCCGGGTGTGGCGGTTGTCCATGGGCAACTCGCGCCCTTGCACAAAGGTGCGCAGCACCTCGGAGCGGATGTCCAGCGGGCTGCCACTGCTGACAAACAAGCTGGCCAGGCACCCGACTTGCAAGCTGCCCAGGCGGTCGCTCACGCCCAGGATTTGTGCGGGGTAGAGCGTGATGGCCTTGAGCGCCTCGTCGGCACTGAGCCCATGGGCCGTGGCGCGACCGGCTTCAAAGGCCAGATTGCGTTCGTTGGCCGCATGGCCTTCGCTGCCACTCATGCCAATGCAGAACGACACCCCAGCCTCGGCCAGACTGGCGGGCAGGCGCCAGAGGGTGTCGACCGGGTCGTCCCGGCGCAAGGGCAGGCGGTTGACCTGGGCCACCACCACGGGAATTTGGCGCGTGCGCAGCGTGCTGGCAAAGAGCGCGGCCTCCGCCCCACCCACCAGCACCAAACGCAGCTCGTGGCGCTGCGCCAGTTCCAGCGCATGACGGATTTGCAGCCTGTCGTCGGCCCGCGCCCACACGGGGCGGCGCGCTTGGGGGTCGGCCGCAAAGCAGCTGCGCAGGGCTTCCCAGCGGCTGTCTATGGGCAGCTTGGGGTCGACTGCGCGCGCCTGTGCGTAGGCCCGGGCCAGGGCAAAGGCTTCGTCGAGCTGGCGCAGGCGCTGCTGCGCCACACGCTGCTGCTGGGCGCGCGGCGCGCTGTTGTCGCCAAACATGCTCTCGGGCGTGCGCGCCGCCGGCATGTGAATGTGCAGCGCCAGCTCGGGCACCAGAGCCATTTGCTCCCAGTGCCAGCCGTCGAGCTGCAACAGCGCTGAGGTGCCCGCCATCAGCCCGCCAGGCGCGGTGCGCGGTGCGGTGTGAACCGTCAGCACGCCGCCGCTGCGGGCCACGGCAATCAGCTCGCTGTCGGCGTTGACGGCCACCACGGCCCGCGCATTGGGGTTGAGTTCACCCACCTCGCTGCTGTCCACCGTGGCCTGCACGGCATTGATTTCCACCAATCCCAACGCGCTGATGGGGGAAATCAAGCCCGGATAAACATGCTGCCCCTGCAGGTCCAGCAGCTTGGCATGGCTTGGGGCTTGCAGCTGCGGCCCGCCAATGGCGGCAATGCGGCCGTTTTCAATCAGCAGCCGACCGTTCGGTATGGGCGCTTGCACCAGCGGATGCAGCAGCGCATTGCTCAACATCAGCGTGGGCGCGGCTGCGGCTGGACTCGTGGCCAAGGACCCAAGCCAGGCGCTGCCGCCGAGCGCCCCGAGCTGTTTGAGCAGCGCACGGCGCGAGCGGGTTACGGATGGGACGGTGGGCAGACTCATGGCTGGAGCTCCGCGGTGCATTGGTGTCCTTCAGCGTCGCTGTAGCTGCTGCGCCAGCGTGCTTGCTCATGCAGCCATTGCCGCAAGCGCAGCTCGGCCAGCGCCAGCGCCAAGGCGTTGTCGTCGTCCGCGCCAGGCGCCTTGGCGCTGCCGCGTGGGTTGGCGTTTTTCTGGCCATCAGCGGCCCCGGCGTCGCGGCCCAGGGCGGCCAAGCGGGCGGGCAGGGCTTGAGCCAGCAGGGCGCTGCGCTGCGCCTTGGCTTGTTGCTGCAGGCGCTGGTCGGTCTCATGGTCGTAGAGCTTGCGGCCATCCACCCAGGTTTGCAGGGTCTTGCTGGAGGTGGCCAGGGGGTGGCCGCTCCACAGCACCACGTCGGCGTCTTTGCCCACTTCCAGCGAACCGGTGCGCAGCGCCACACCCAGTTGCCGTGCGGGGTTGATGGTGACCAGCGCCAGCGCGTCTTCCTCGGCCATGCCGCCCCAGCGCACGGCCTTGGCGGCCTCGGTGTTGAGGCGCCGAGCCAGCTCGTTGCTGTCGGAGTTGAAGCTCGTCAGCACGCCTGCACGGCTCATCATGGCGGCGTTGTAGGGGATGGCGTCTTTGACTTCCATCTTATAGGCCCACCAATCCGAGAAGGTCGAAGCGCCCGCGCCGAGCTGCGCGATTTCGGGCGCCACTTTGTAGCCCTCGAGCACGTGCTGGAAGGCCGCGACCTTGAGCCCGAACTCTTGCGCCAGGCGGATGAACATCAGCATCTCGTCAGCGCGATAGGCGTGGATGTGGATGGCGCGGCGGCGCTCCAGCAGCTCCACCAGGGTGTCGAGTTGCAGGTCTTTGCGCGGCTCGACCTTGCGCTTGCCCTGGCGCCATTCGGCCCATTGGCTGCGGTATTGCTCGGCCTGGCGGAAGGCGTCGCGCAGCAGCTGCTCCACGCCCATGCGGCTCTTGGGGTAGCGCTTGCTGTTGTCACCCCAGTTCGACTGTTTGACGTTTTCACCCAGGGCGAACTTGATGCCGGGCTCGGCGCCAACAAATTTCAGGCCTTCGGCATCTTGGCCCCACCGCAGCTTGATGACTTGGCTTTGCCCGCCAATGGTGTTGGCCGAGCCGTGCAGCACGTTGGCGGTGGTCAGCCCGCCCGCGAGCTGGCGGTAGAGGTTGACGTCGGTGGCGTCGATCACGTCGCCAATACGGACCTCGGCCGTGACGCTGTTGGAGGCCTCGTTCACGCCGCCGTTGATGGCCACATGGCTGTGCGCGTCAATCAAGCCCGGCGTGATGTGCAGCCCGCGTGCGTCCACCACCTGCGCACCGTTGGGGGCGGGCAGGTTTTTGCCGATGGCGGCAATCTTGCCGTCGCGCAGCAGCAGGTCGTGCTCTGGCAGGCGACCTGCCGTGGTGCTGGTCCACAGCGTGGCGCCGCGCAAGAGCACGGTAGGGGGCGCGGCGCTGAATTCCGCCGAGCCATAGGCGCCAGCCGGGTAGCGCTTGAGGACGCTGAGGTCGGGGGCGCTATCGGTTTTGGCCTCGGTTTTGGCCTCGGTTTTGGCCGTCTGCGCCTCAGTGGCTGAGGCGGCACCCAGACGCTGCGCCCAGCGCGGGGCGTCGGGTTCTGCCGCGCTGTGCAGGCCGTCCCCTTGCAGGCGCAGGGCCAGCCAAGACATGATTTTGTCAGCCGCCTTGTCGCTGCCCGCGCCGGGTTCGGCGGCGGCACAGGGCCAGCGCAGCTGCAGCAGATCTCCGCGCTGCACCAGCTCGCAGCGCCCGCCCTGGGCCAAGCGTGCCTGGGGCTGGCGCGGGCTGCCGCTGATGATGAGTTCACCCCCGGCTTGCAGCTGCCAGCGCCCGCGCGCGTCGGGCCGCTGCCAGGCCTCCGTGCTGTGGGCGATGCCGGCCACAAAAGTCAGCTCGATGTCGGCTTGCTCGTCCACGAACAAATCGCCACGCGCCACCACCAAATGCGCCAGCTGCCCCGGCGCAATGCGGCCCAGGCGTTTGTCCTGCCCCAGCCAGGCGGCGGGCGTGGTGGTCAGCGCCGCCAAGGCGGCTTCGGGTTTGAGGCCACGGCGCACAGCCAGGCGCAGATGGGGCCAGAAGTCACGCGCCGCAGTGCCCTGGCTGGTGAGCGCCAGCGCAATGCCTTGCTGCGCCACCAAAGCGGGGTTGGAGGGCGCAAGCTGCCAGTGCTGCAGCTGCTGCAGGGGGATGTCTTGCGCCAAATCGGGGTCTTCGACTTCGGGCGCCGCAGGGAAGTTCAGCGGCAGCACCACGCCCATGGCGCTGGCTTTGAGTTGGGCGAGCTGGCGGTACTCATGCCCCTGGCCCAGCAGCGTCATGCGCAGCTTGAACTCGTCGCGCAGCCGTGTGGCGCGCCCGATGTCTTGCTCATCGTTGAGGGCCATGAACACGGCTTGGCGCCCCTGCAGCGGTGCTTGCAGGGCGGCCAGCGCGGCATTGGGGGCAGCATCTGCCCCAGCACGGCCCCACCAGCGGGCGTCCCACAGGGTTTGGCGCGTCAGCGCTACCGCGCCCATGAGGGAATTCGGGTAGGCGGTGGCGTTGTGCCCGCGGTACCACTGCAGGCCCAGGTGCTGGCTCACGTCAGCGACCAGCACGCGCTGGCGCGCATCGGCGTCGCCACCAGTGGCCAGCAACACACCCTGGCCGCGAAACAGGCCTTGCGCCGGGCTGCTGAGCACAGCGGTAAAGCCCAGCTCACGCAAGCCTTGCAGGGCATCGGCTGCGCCGGACCCTTGGGCAGCGGCCGAGCGCTCGGGCCGCACCAAGGCGTGCTGGCTGGGCAGGGCGGCGTCTTTGTCCGGCGTGGTCTGCCCAGCGTGGCTGTTGAGTTCGATAAAGCCCGCGTAGACGGTACGCCCGGGCAAGGCCCACACGCGCGCACCCGGCGGGATGGCCAGCTGCGTGCCGACGGCGCTGATGCGCCCGTCGCGCAAGAGCACCGTGGCGTTGTCCAGCACCTGGCCCGGCGCCACCACCACGCGCGCCTGGGTCAGCGCGTGCCATTGCTGGGGCTGTTCACGCAGGCCGTTGATGGGCGGCTGAGGGGCGCTTTGCGCCCAGCCCAGCGCCACGGCGCCGAGCGCCGCGCCGGCCACCATCCATTGCCGCCAAAGCGGCCGCCCAGGCTTGAGCTGCTTCATGCCGTCCTCCTCCGAAGGCGGCCATTGTGCCGTTGCGTCGGCGCTGCTTCAGCGGCCCAGCTGTCGCCAGAGATAGGTGTATTCCAGGGCCAGCAAGGTGGCGCGCTGGTCGTTGTCCGCAGCGCCGCCGTGCCCGCCTTCGGTGTTTTCGTAGTACAGCACCTCGTGGCCTTGCTCGGTCATGCGCGCCACCATCTTGCGGGCATGACCGGGGTGGACGCGGTCGTCCTTGGTGGAGGTGGTGAAGAACACGCGCGGGTAGTGCTTGCCCTTCTTCACGTTGTGATAGGGGCTGTAGCGCTGCAAATAGGCCCAGTCTTCGGGCTGATCCGGGTCGCCGTACTCGGCCATCCACGAGGCCCCCGCCAGCAAGCGGTGGTAGCGCTTCATGTCCAAGAGCGGCACCTGGCACAGCACGGCATTGAAGAGCTCGGGGCGCTGCACAAAGGTAGCCCCTGTCAGCAGCCCACCGTTGCTGCCACCCTGGATGCCCAGGTGGCGCGCACTGGTGATGCGCCGCTGGATGAGGTCTTCGGCCACGGCGATGAAGTCGTCATAGGCGCGCTGACGGTTTTCCCTGAGCGCTGCGCGGTGCCAGGCCGGACCGAACTCGCCACCGCCACGGATATTGGCCAGCACATACACACCACCGCGCGCCAGCCAGCCGCGACCCAAGACGCCCGAGTAGCCCGGCAGCATGGAGGCTTCAAAACCGCCGTAGCCGTAGAGCAGGCAGGGGTTTTTCCCGTCGCGCTGCATCTGCTTGGCGCTCACCACGAAGTAGGGCACGCGGGTGCCGTCTTTGCTGCGCGCCAGGTATTGGCGCACTTGCATGCCGCTGCTGTCGAACTGCGGCGCGCGGCGCTTGAGCAGCTCGCGCTGGTCGCTGCCCGTGCGGCACAGCATCAGGGATGCTGGGGTGAGGAAGTCGTTGTAATACACCACGTAGTGCTCGGCCAACGGGTCTTGGGCCAGCGCGGGGTCGTGCAGCGCTTGCAGGCTCAGGCTGCCGGGGTAGGGGAGTTTGACCTCGCGGCGGCGCAACGGCCCTTTGGGGCCAAAGCGCCATTCCTGAACCCGGCTGGCCACCATGTCGTTGAGCTGCAGCAGCACGCAGCTGGCAGTCAGCGCCAGGGCTTCGAGTGAGCGCGTGGCGCTGGGCTCGAACAAGCGCGTAAAGCGGCGCTCACCGCGCTCAAAGGCCTTCAGCCCAATGCTGGCCAAGCTGCCCGAGCGCAGCGTCTGCCCGGGCAGCTTCCAGTCCTTGCGCGGGCGCAGCAGCAGCCAGTCGCCCCACAAACTGACCTGCACATCGCTGGGGATCTCCAGCGGCTTGAGCTGTGCGGGGCGCAGCGCGTGCAGCTCTTGCACCGTGCCCTGCCACACGCAGAGCTCGCTGTTGTAGAAGTCCAGCGCCCGGTAAAACGAGATGCGCGGGGCGTGGCCGTGGCGTTCTTCAACCGAAGCGCCGGCCGAGACATCGCTGGCCTGGCCCTCGTAAACAACAGGGGCCTCGCTCAGCGGTGTGCCTCGGCGCCACAGGCGCACGGTGCGGGGGTAGCCCGAGTCGGTGAGGCTGCCCACGCCGGTGTCCGTGCCCACCAGCAACGTGTCGGCATCCACCCAGCTGGCTTGGCTCTTGGCTTCAGGCAGCTCAAAACCTGCTTTGACGAACTGCTTGTCCACGCAGTCGAACTCGCGCATGACGCTCGCATCCGAGCCCCCGGGCGAGAGCCACAACAGGGCCCGTCGGTTGTCGGGCCCGGCAAAACTGGCGCCGTGGAACACCCAGCTCTTGCCCTCTGCGCGGCCCAGTGCGTCGATGTCCAGCACCACTTCCCACTGCGGCTTGTCTTGGCGGAACTGCTCCAGCGTGGTGCGCCGCCACAGCCCTCTGGGGTTGGCCTCATCGGTCCAGAGGTTGTAGAGGTCTTGGCCCACGCGGGATACGCCTGGAATGCGGTCCTGTGTGGTCAGCAGTTCCAGGGCCTGTTCGCGCAAGGGTGTGTAGAGCGGGTCGGCCTGCAGCTCAGACAAAGTGGCCTTGTTGCGCTGCGCCACCCAGGCCAGCGCCTGCGGGCTTTGCACCTCTTCCAGCCACAAGTGGGGGTCTTCAGCGGGCGCCTGGGTTGCCCAGGCAGGCACACCGGCAGCGCAGGCTCCGAGGGCAGTGGCAGTGAACATGCGGCGGTTCAGGGCAAAGGGCGGCGTCATCTTAAATTTGAAAGATTTGCGGTAGGCGCAGTGTAGAGAGACTCGGGGCCAGTGCTTCAGCTCTTGCGGGCCCTCAGCACCAGGGGTGTGATTTCCACAGGGTCTTGGTTGCTGCTGACGTAGATGTGCCCGTCCTGGATGCTGATTTGCAAGACCATGGAGCGGTCGCACAGGCGTGCCAGGGCTTGGGACTGCTCGGCCGGGATTTGCAGCACCTCCAGCTTGGGGGTGCGCGTGAGCTTGTTCTCCAGGCCTGCCCACCAGATCGGGGTGCTGGCGGCGTAGCTCAACACGGTCATGCGTTCGGCACGGCCATGGGCTTTCATGATGCGGCGCTCGTCGGGTTGGCCCAAGTCGACCCAGTGCACCACCTCGCCGGTCAGGTCCAGCTGCCACAGGTCGGGTTCGTCAACGTCTGAGAGCCCCTTGGTGAATTCCAGCTTGCCGCGCACGTCGTCAGAGGGCTGCAGCAGCGCGTAGGCCAGCACCCGCAGCATCATGCGCTCTTCGGTTTCGGAGGGGTGTCTGGCAATGGTGAGGTTGTGCTCGCCGTAGACATGGCGGTCCATGTCAGCGACGTTGAGCAGGGCTTTGTGAATGCTTGCCTTGAGGGCCATAAGAGCGACGCAGTGTGCGGGGTGCAAAAGCTCGGATTATCCCGGTCATGGCATGATGGCGCCTTGAGTTGGCGGCTCGCATGGCCGCTTCTGTTTGATCCCCCAAGACGCATCCCAGCTGTGATGCGGAGGTCCTGACGATGAAGAAGTGTGTTGCTCTGGTAGCGGTGGGCGTGTTGCTTGCCGGTTTGGTACAGGCCCAGACGGTCAACCCCAAGGCCAAGGTTGACCCAAAGAACAACAAGGTCAGCCGCCCCGTGGTGGAAAAGCCCAAGAAAGTGCTGCTCACGCGTGACCAGCTGCGCCACTGCATGACCGCGGTGGACGCCAACGAAGCCGAAGGCTTGGCCATCAAGGCCGAAGACGCCAAGCTCAATAGCGAGCGCACCGAGCTTGCCGCCGAAAAAGACCGCCTGACCAAGCAAGGCGCTGAGCTCACCGCCACGGCCGACGGCATCAAGGCCGAGCGCGACGACATCCTGAAGTACGGCGAAGAAGTCAAAGCCAAGGCCAAGGAACTCAGCCGCAGCGAAGTCAAGGCCATGCAGGAGACTTACCAGGCCCGTGCCACGGCGCTGGACGCCCGCATTGACGCCTTCAACAAAGTCAAAGACGCCTACTTTGAAGCCTCCAAGGGCTTTGACGCCAAGGCCGAGGCTTACAACAAGCGCAAAGACGGCCTGAGCACCCGCCTGGAAGAGCACACCGATAAGCTCAACGAGTGGAAGCTCGAGTGCTCCAACAAGGACTACGACGAGGCCGACGAGATCGCCATCAAGAAGGAACTCGCCGCTGCCAAAGCTGCGGGCAAGTAAGCCCTAGACCCTTGGGGGCGGCAGTCGTCGCCCTGGTCATTTGTATGCGCCGAGCCCTCCACCCCGAGTGCCGGCGCATTGTTGTTTGTGCTGCCCCTGTTGACGCGGGCCTGAGCCCGGCGCCCCATCCATCATGACTGCCACCAACCCCTTGCTGCAAACCTGGGACGGCCCCTATGGCCTGCCGCCTTTTGAAGCCATTGCCGCTGAGCACTTCATGCCAGCCTTTGAGCAAGCCCTGGCCGAGCACCGTGCCGAGCTGCAAGCCCTGGCCCACAACCCAGCAGCCCCGAGCTTTGACAACACCATTGCCGCGCTAGACCGCAGCGGGCGGCGGCTCAAAGCCCTGCGCCAGCTCTTTGACACGCTCAACGCCTCGGTCAGCTCCGAGCCGCTGCAAGCCGTGCAACGCGCCATGGCCGCACCGCTGGCCGCGCACAGCAACGCCATCTACCTGGACGCCGCTTTGTTTGCGCGCGTCGACGCCCTGCATGCGCAGCGCGCACAGCTCGGATTGACGGCCGAGCAGCTGCGCTTGCTCGAGCGCATCCAGCTGGACTTTGTGCGCGCGGGCGCTCAGCTCCAAGGCGAGGCAAGGCAGCGCTACGCCCACATCATGGAGCGCCTGGCGCAGCTGCACACGCAGTTTGCGCAAAACGTGCTGGCCGACGAATGCAGCTACCAGCTGCTGCTGCAGGGCGAGGCCGATATGGCCGGGCTGCCCGACTACCTGCGTGCCTCCGCACGCCAGGCGGCCGCGCAGCGGGGCCTGCCTGAGGGCAGCCACATCGTGACGCTGTCGCGCTCGCTCATCGTGCCTTTTCTGACCTTTTCGCAGCGCCGCGACTTGCGCCAGCAGGCCTACGAGGCCTGGGTGGCGCGCGGCGAGCATGCGGGCGAGACAGACAACCGCGCCATCGTGCAAGACATCCTGACCCTGCGCCACGAACAAGCGCAGCTGCTGGGCTACGCCTGCTATGCCGACTACGCGTTGGCCGACACCATGGCGGGCTCGCAAGGCGCCGTGCAAGCGCTGCTGCAGCAGGTGTGGGCGCCTGCCCAACAAGCCGTGCAGCGCGAGCGCGAACAACTGCTGGCCGCACAGCGCCAGTGCGGTGACACGCACCCCCTGCAGGCCTGGGACTGGCGCTATTACGCCGAGAAAGTGCGCCAGCAGCACTACGCGCTGGACGAGGCACAGATCAAGCCTCACTTTGCACTGGGCGCGATGGTGCAAGCCGCCTTTGATTGCGCGCAGCGCCTCTACGGCCTGCGTTTTGTGCACCAGCCCACGGTGGCGGCTTACCACCCGGACGTGCAGGTCTACGAGGTGCAAGACGCCCAAGGCCGGCTGCGCGGGCTGTTTTTGCATGACAACTTTGCCCGCCCCAACAAGCGCAGCGGTGCCTGGATGAACGCACTGCGCTGGCAAGCGCGCAACGGCATCGATGCCTTGCCCATCATCCTGAACAACAACAACTTCGCCAAAGGCGCGACGGGCGAGGGCACGCTCCTGTCCTTCGACGACGTGCGCACGCTGTTCCATGAGTTTGGCCACGCGCTGCACGGCCTGTTGTCGGACGTGGCGTTCGAGCGGCTCTCCGGCACCCAGGTGCTGCGCGATTTTGTCGAGCTGCCCTCGCAGCTCATGGAGCACTGGATGGCCGAGCCCGAGGTACTGCGCCGCCACGCGCGCCATGCGCAAACGGGTGAGCCCATCAGCGACGCGCTGCTGGCCAAGCTCAAGGCTGCTGCCCACTTCAACCAGGGCTACGAAACCCTGCGCTACTGCGCCTCGGCCCTGGTGGACTTGGCCGTGCACGCCCGCACCGACGCCCAAGCCCCAGACCCCGTGGCTTTTGAAGCGCAAACCCTGGCGGCCCTGGGCCTGCCTGCGGAAGTGGGCATGAACCACCGCCTGGTGCACTTCCAGCACCTTTTCTCTGGCAGCAGCTACGCCTCGGGCTACTACGTCTATCTGTGGGCCGAAGTGCTGGACTGCGACGCCTTCGAAGCCTTTGTCGAAGCGGGTGATGTGTTTGACCCGACCACCGCCGCGCGCTTGGTCGAGCATGTGCTGGCTGTGGGCAACAGCCGCGAGCCAGCGGCCACCTACCGCGCCTTCCGGGGCCGTGACGCCGAAGTCACCCCCATGCTGCGCGGGCGGGGCCTGTGCTGAGGGGCTGAGCGTCCCTCGGGGCCGACAACGCTCACACGGCGTTGATCGGCCCTGCTTGCAGCTCAAGCGCGCGGGCTGACGTTTGATCGCACGGCGCTGGCTGGCACCGGGATGACCCGGCACAGTTGTCTCCATGCCGAGTTTCGGCAGCAAGGAGATGAACGTGAACACTTCGACCACCATCCGCACCACAAGCACCACCCGTGACCAGGGTCTTGGCAAAAGCCTGGGCTTGGCCGCAGCCTTGGTCGGGTTGGCAGCGGCGGTTGCGCTGAGTCTGCCTTCCTCACAAACCCTTGCGGCGCACGATGGCGCACAGCCCCAGCATCTGCCTGTGGTCTATGTGGTGGGCAAGAGCCAGGCCACACAGGCGCGCGAGGCCGCCGCCAAACATCTGCCCACGGTCTACCTGGTGGGCAAGAGCCAAGCCACGCTGGAAGGCGAGCGCCTGCGCGCGCAAGCCAGCGCCGCACCGGCCGCAGATTCCAGCAAGCCCAGCCTGTTTGCGCAGCTCTGAGACGTGCTGCCACCTCAGTGTTGTTTTGAGCAAAGAAGCTGCGTACGCTTGAAATGTCTGTCAGCGCCCCCAAATGCGGCTGGCATGGGTCTTTGAGGGGACTGTTTTGTTTGCTTCTGTGTTGAGTGCGGTGGGTTTGCTGCTCAAGCGCCTGCTGCTGATCGTGGTGTCTTTATTGGGCGTGCTGGTGCTGCTGGGCGTGGGCTTTGCCGTGCTCTGCGGCGTGCTGGTGTGGAGCCTGCTGCGCCGCCGTCGTCCGAACCTGAATATTCGCGCCTGGCAACAAGCCCGCGCCTTTGGGGCCAAGGGCTGGAGCCGCCCCGCGCCCGCGGCCGATGTGCAAGACGCCGACTTCCGTGAAGTCGGCACCCAGCAGCCTTCACCCCGTCACACGCCCCCACCCGGCGGGCACCGGCTGGAGGGCTGAGCGCCCACCCGCACTCACCAGTGCGGGGTGCTGTTGAGCTCTTGCCAGAGCTCGTCGTAGATGCGGTAGCGCGAGGCGCTGATGACGCCGCTTTGCACGGCGTCCAGTACGCGGCAGCCCGGCTCATGGCGGTGGCTGCAGTTGGCAAAGCGGCATTGCCCCAGCAGCGGGCGAAAGTCCGCCATGCGGCTGGCCAGCTCGGCAGCCCCGATTTGCCGAATGCCAAATTCCTGAAACCCTGGTGAGTCGATCAAGGCGCTGCGCCGCGCGGCGTCGAGCCAGTACCACTGCGTGGTCGTGGTGGTGTGGCGGCCTGAGTTCAGGGCCACCGAGATTTCACCCACCTGGGCCTGCGCGTCCGGGATCAAGAGGTTGATGAGCGTGCTCTTGCCCGTTCCGCTGGGCCCCAGCACCAGCGTGGCGCGGTCTTGCAAATAGGGCTGCAGCACATCGCGCGAGGCCTGGGGCTGCGCTTTCAAGCTGAGCTCCAACACCTCATGCCCCATGTCGCGATAGGGCTCAAGGCGCTGGCGCGCTGCGGCGGCACCGGGCAGGTCGGTTTTGTTCAGCACGATGCGCGCGTCAATGCCGGCGCTGTCCGCGGCAATGAGGGCGCGTGTGAGCTGCGACTCGCTGAACACCGGGTCGGCCGCCACCAGAATCAGCAGCTGGTCCAGGTTGGCGGCAAAGCTCTTGGTCTTCCATTCATCCTGGCGGTAGAGCAGGTTGCGCCGGGGCTGCAGACCTTCGATCACCCCTTCATGCTCACTGCTGCGCGCCCAGCGCACCCGGTCGCCCACCACGGCTTCGCTTTTCTTGCCGCGTGTCAGGCAATTCAGGCGCGTGCCGTCTTCGCGTTCGACCACGTAGTGGCGGCCATGACCACGAACCACCAAACCGATATGTACTTCACTGCTCATGCTGTGCGCCTCTTTCAACGGGCTGGCCGTGCGCTGAGCAGGGCAATGGCACCCAGCCGCTCGCTAGCGGGTGGGTGGGAGTAGTAAAAGCGCGCAAACAAGGGGTCGGGCGTGAGCGTGCCGGCGTTGTCTTCGTGCAGCTTCAAAAGCGCCTGGCTCAGGTCTGCGCCACTGGCGTGGGCGCAGGCAAAGGCGTCAGCCTCGAACTCATGCTTGCGCGACCAATGCGCCATCAGCGGGGTCAGCAAAAAGGTAAAGGGCGGCAGGGCCAGCACAAACAGCAGCAAGGCCAGTGCGTCGTTGGGGGCACCGAGCGCAGGGCGCACGCCCAGGCCCAGGTAGAAGGACATTTGCTGGCTCAGCCAGCCCAGCAGGGCAAAGCCCGCCAAGCTCATGAGGCAGCCCAGCACCAGGCGCTGCGTCACATGGCGGCGCTTGAAATGCCCCAGCTCATGCGCCAGCACGGCCTCCACCTCCTCGGCGTTGAGGCGCTGCAGCAAGGTGTCGAAAAACACCACCCGCTTGGCGCTGCCCATGCCCGTGAAGTAGGCGTTGCCATGGGCCGAGCGGCGGCTGCCGTCCATCACAAACAGGCCCCGCGCGGCAAAACCGCAGCGTTGCATGAGGGCCTGCACACGCGCTTGCAGCGCGGTGTCTGACAGCGGCTCAAAGCGGTTGAACAAGGGGGCAATGAGCGTGGGGTAGAGCACCAGCATGAGCACGTTAAAACCCATCCACACGCCCCAGGCCCACAGCCACCACAGCCCACCAGCGCTGGCCATCAACCACAGCACCAGCGCAGCCAGGGGTAGGCCCAGCAAGGCGCCCACCAAGAGGCCTTTGAGACTGTCCATGACGAAGAGCTTGAGCGTGCTGCGGTTGAAGCCAAAGCGCTCCTCCACCACAAAAGTCTGGTAGAGCGACCAGGGCAAATCCAGCAGCCCGGACAGCAGGGCAAAACCGCCCAGCAGCGTCAACTGGTAGGCCATGGGCCCCCAGTGCGGCACCAGCTCCAGCACCGCTTGGTTGAGCAGGTGCAGGCCGCCCAGCAGCGTCCAGCCCAACAGCAAGCCGGTGTCCCACATCAGGTGCCACAGGCCCACGCGGTGCTTGGCCACGGTGTAATCGGCGGCCTTTTGGTGTGCGGCCAGCGGCACTTTGTGCGCAAAAGCCTCTGGCACGGCCGCACGGTGCTGCACCACATGGCGCACCTGGCGGCCCGCCAGCCAGAGCTTCAGCACGAAAGACAGCAGCACAGCGGCCGCGAAGCACAGGCTCAGCGTCAAAGGCTCAAAGCCGCTGGGGGTGGCATCCAACAGCCACTGAGCGTGGGGCAGGGCGCCTTGGGGCGCCGCGATGTGGGGTGTTTGCATGGGGTGCAAGTGTAGGTGGGCGACAATCGCGATCCAACACTCGAAGGCGGGTTTGCACCCGCTGCCGACATCCCCCTCCAAGGACCCACCGCATGAGCACGGACACCTCCAGCGCAGCGCCCCAGCTGGCCTGCCACGAAAGCAATCTGATCTGGATCGATCTGGAAATGACTGGCTTGTACCCGGACCGCGATCGCATCATCGAGATCGCCGTGGTGGTGACCGACCCGCAGCTCACCGTGCGTGTGGAAGGCCCTGTGTTTGCCGTGCACCAAAGCGACGCACAGCTCGACGCCATGGACGCCTGGAACAAGGGCACGCATGGCAAGAGCGGCCTGATCGACCGTGTCAAAGCCTCGACCATCGACGAAGCCCATGCGCAGGCCGAAGTCATCGCCTTTCTCAAGCGCTATGTGCCCGCGGGCAAGTCGCCCATGTGCGGCAACTCCATCGGTCAGGACCGCCGCTTCCTGGTCAACTACATGCCCGAGCTGGAGGCCTTCTTTCACTACCGCAACCTCGATGTCTCGACCCTCAAGGAGCTGGCGCGGCGCTGGAAGCCCGCGGCCATGGAGGGTTTCAAGAAAGCGCAAAAGCACACCGCGCTGGCCGATATCCATGAGTCCATCGACGAATTGCTGCACTACCGCGAGCATTTCCTGAAGCTGGACTGAACGGGGCGCGTGGTCGTGGGCGCATTGCCTGTTTCGCCCACGCTGTGGGCGGCGTTTGATTTCCCGCTGCACCCGCTGTCGCGGGAAGATGGTCAGCGTCTGCGCGGCACCTTCTGGCAGCCTGCGGCCCAGCAGCTGTGCGCCTGGGATGCGCAGAGTCTGCGCACCGTGCTGCAGCAAGCCCATGCCGCGGCGCTGGCCGGGGCCTGGGTGCTGGGAGGGCTGCGCTACGAGGCCGCCGCGGCGCTGGACCCAAGCCTGAGCACCCATCCCGCGCCGGCCACCGTGCCGCTGGCGGAATTTCACATCTGGACTGAGGCCCCGGCGCCCTGGCCCGAGCCTGGCCCCACGCCTGCGCCGGGCTGCGGCGACTGGCTGCCCACGGAGCCTGAGGCCCAGTCCGCCAGCGCGATAGAGCGCATTCGCGACTACATCCGCGCGGGCGACTGCTACCAAATCAACCTCACCACGCGGCTGCAGGCCCAGCAACCGGTTGAGGCGCTGGATGCCCTGTTTTGGGCGCTGCGTGCGGCCCAGCCCGGCGGGTTTGCGCTCTACCTGCGGGGCATGCGCTCGGGCGATGTGGCCAGCGTCTCGCCCGAGCTCTTTTTCGACTGGCGACCGCTGCCCGCACAAACCACGGCGGGCGACACTCCCTGGTTGCTGGCCGCGCAGCCCATGAAGGGCACGGCGCCGCGTGGCGCTGATGCCGCCGCCGACGAGGCCGCGCAGCAATACCTGCACACCAGCGCGAAAGAGCGGGCCGAGAACCTCATGATCGTGGACTTGCTGCGCAACGACTTGTCGCGCGTGGCGCGCACAGGCACGGTGCGGGTGCCGCGCCTGTTTGAGCTGCACGCCCTGAGCACTGTGTGGCAGATGACCTCCACCGTCACGGCCTTGTCGCGCCCAGGTCTGGGCTTGGACGAGGTGATGGCCGCGCTCTTTCCCTGCGGCTCGGTGACGGGCGCACCCAAGCGCCGCGCCATGCAAGTCATCACCGAACTCGAAACCCAAGCGCGGGGCTGGTACTGTGGCGCTCTAGGTCTGATGCAGCCCGGCGGCGCGCTCACCTTCAACGTGCCTATACGCACCGTGCAAGCACAGCCCGAACAAGCGGCGCTGTGCGGCATTGGCAGCGGCATCACGCTTGACTCCGAACCCAGCGCGGAGCTGGCGGAATGGCGCGCCAAAGCGCGCTTTTTGTGGCGCGCCCAAGCCCCGGTGGCGGCGCTGGAAACCCTGCGCCTGCAAGACGGCGTGTTTCAACGCGAGGCCCGCCACCGCGCACGCATGCAGCGCTGCGCGCGTCAGTTCGGTCTGCCCTGGTCAGACACTGCCTGGCGCAGCCAGCTGCAGTCGCTGGTCGCAGCGCACCCGCAAGGGGCCTGGCGCGTGCGCTTGACGCTCAACGCCCAGGGCCTCTGGTCCAGCCAGGCCACAGCACTGCAGGAGTGGCCCGAGACCGTGCCCGTGGCCCTGTGCGATCAGCGCCTGGACACCCAGGGCGCGGCCGCTGAATTTGTGCGCCACAAGACCACGCGGCGCGAGCATTACGAGCAGCGCTTGCAGCACAAGCCCGCGCAAGCGCTGGATGTGCTGCTGGTCAACGCGCAAGGCGAGTTGACCGAGGGCTGTTTGACCAATCTTGCCCTCTGTATTGACGGACAATGGCTCACCCCGCCACTGAGCGCTGGCCTGCTGGCCGGTGTGATGCGGCAAGAGCTGCTGGAACAAGGGCGCATCCTCGAACAGGTCTTACGCCCCCAGGACTTGCAGCGCGCCAGCGCGATGGCTGTTTTCAACAGCGTGCGCGGCTGGTGCAAGGCGCAGCTTGTTGACACAGCACCAACCCAGAATTCCCCAGCAAGCGGCCCAAGCCGCTGACACCCATTTCCACCCAGCCGCCCACCGGCGCTTTGCCTTGTGCAGGAGCCCCATGCCGGTACGTGCGTGCTGCGACCCCGACCGCATTTACCCATGAGTCAAACCTCCAAAAATTCCGCCTCAGCACTGGCTGAGGGCGACGAAGCCGCCGCAGCGCCCGCGCCCACCAAACGCCGCCGCAGCAGTAGCAAGCCCAAGCCTGCCCAAGCCGCGCCCGTGCAGGAAGTGGCAGCCGACGCTGCACCCGCCGTGCCGCCCAAGCCCCGGCGCAAACGCCCGACCCAAAGCGTTGAAGCCGCGCAAGCTGTTGAAACCGCGCCTGAACCCCATGCTGAGGCCCAGCCTGCTGAAGCAGCCAAAGCGCCCGCACGCCGCCGCCGCAAGTCAGCGGACCCGGCCACAGCTGCCGAACCAAACCCTGATAGCGCTGCGCCCCAAGATGCAGCGCCTGCGCCCGCAGCCCCCAGCGCACGCCAAAAGCGCCGTGCCCGCAGCGAAGCCACGCAGGCCGTGTTAGCGGCTCTGGCGGGTGAGGCCGCGGCCATGGTGGCTGCGGCCCAGGCCGCTCAAGCCGAAGCCTTGGCGAAAGCCCAAGCTCAAACCGATGGTGCCCCCGAGCCCAGCCCCCTTGCCGCACCAAGCAATGACCAGGCCGAAGCAGCAGCCCCCCGCGAAGCCTTGCCGCTGCCAGAGGCCCCGCGCTTTGAACGCTTGCTCTCGGAAGAAGACCAGAGCTTGAGCCTGCCCGAGCGCGTGTTCACCAGCCACCGCTTGCGCGCCCTGGGTGCTGCGGCGGCTGGCGTGGTGACGGTACAGCTGATGGGACAGCACGCCTGGCGCTGCGACTGCGCTGACTTCCAAGCCCAAGGCCAGTGCGAGCATGGTGCTGCTTTGCTGGCCTTGCTCAGCCCCGACGAGCAAACCACCCTGGACGAGGGCTGGCCCGGCGCCGCGGCCGAGCTGTGGCTGCGCCCCGGCCCAGTGCGCCAGTTGCAATGGGTGGCTGGGCGCGACCTGCCCGAAGCGCTGCAAGCCCAAGCCCAAGCGGCCTTGGATGAAGCGCAGCGCTGCGACGCCGAATGGGCCTTCCCCTGGCTGCAGGAGCTGCTGCAAACAGCCCATGCGCTGGGCGTGCTGGTGCGCGTCGAGCCCGCGGTGTGGGCGCAGCTGGCCTGGTCGCGCGACACCGCTGCGCGTGCCGCCAAGCTTGAACAAGCCTTGGAGCAAGACCCGCAGTGGCAAGCCCCTTTGCATGGCTTGCAAGACGCCGTGCCCGTCTACCAGTGGGAAGCCGCGCAGTTTGCCGTGGCCGCAGGGCGCGCCTTGCTGGCCGACGATTTGGGCCTGGGCCAACGCCCCGCAGCCCTGGCGGCCGCCACGCTGTGGACGCGGCTCTTCGGTCTGGAGGGCATTTGGATCGTGGCTCCCGCTGCTGCTCATGCCGCATGGCAGCGCGACATGCAGCGCTGGTGGGGCGACCAAGCGCCCACCCACCAGCTGCTGAGCGAACTGCCCGCTGCTGGCACGGCTGAGGCACCGATGCTGCTGATTGTGGACAGTCCCGAGTTGTTCGCACCCGCACAGCGCGAGGCCCTGCGCCAGCTGGAGGTGCCCCACCTCATGCTGCTGGCCGCGCAGGACCCGCTGGGCAAGCCCGAGCTGGCCGATTGGGTGCAGTGGCTGGACCACGCCAAGCGCGGCCCCTGGGCACGCTTGCAGGCGCTGGAGGCCAACGCTGGCAAGCGAGCTCAGCGCGAGGCGCTGGAGACCGTGCTGCTGACCCGCCCCCGGCGCGAGTTGGTGGCGCAGCTGCCCGCGCAAATCACCCAGCAGCGCTGGCTCAAGCTCCCGGCCAAGCATGTGGAAATGCCAGCAGCGGCCCTGGCACAGCTGCGCCTGCTGGCCGCACGCTGGCAGCAAAGCGGCTGGCTGGACAGCGCCCAACAGCGCCAGTTGCTCGATGCGCTCTCGCTGCTGCCACCGTCCTCACGCCAAGTGCTGGCCGCCAAGGCTCAAGCCCTGGCCGAGCTGCACGGCGAGTGCTTCAACAGCCCCGTGCCCATGGCCGCGCGGCTGCTGGTCTGCGCCCGCTCTGAAACGCTGCTCGACAGCCTGGCTGCCGCGGCTGCGCTGCGTGCTTGTGCGCCGCTGCGCCTGGCCCCTGGCGCCAGCGCCGCCCAGCTGGAAGAGCTGCTGCAGCTCTGGCGCGCCCAGCCCAAGCGCCCGCTCTTGCTCAGCGACGCAGCCTTGCAGCGCCATGCTCAGGCCGTGCGTGCCGTGGGTGTGGGTGCCATGGGGGCAGCCCTCGCGCTGGTGCACGCCGATCAGCCTTGGTCTGCCGCGCAGCTGGAGCAGCGCGCCGAGGCCGCTGCTGGTGCACAGCGCGGCTTGCCGGTGCTGCGCATCTTGGTGGCAGATTCGCTGGACGAGCGGCTGCACGACGGCGCGCTGGCCATGCCGCAGTGGCTGGATGAACCCACGCCCTGGCTGGACGAAGCTCAACTCGCCACCCTCATGCCTGCGCTGGCGCCCTTGCTGGCGTGAGCTTGCTTCAGCGGCAGGCCGCGGGCAGCAGCGACTCTTCAATATCCGGTGAGTGGCACAGCAGCGCGGTGTTGGGGCCACCCGGCACGGGCTGCACATACAGGTGCCCGCGGCCGGGCAGCTCCAGCGTCAACTCGCCGCTGTAAGGATCTAGGCGCCGCACGCGTACCTCTTTGGGCCAACCTGTCGGCAGCGGCAGTTGATCCAGGGCCCCGGGTGCGGCCAGCGCCTTGGCATCCAGCAAGGCCTTGCTCAGTAGTGCCGGCGCCAAGGCACGCGCTGCGGTCAAGTCGTCGCGGTCCTTGTGGCGCAGCTGTGCGCTGTGCCATTCCGCCGCGACCCCCACCAACACGCACAGCGAGAGGCAGACTCCCACCGCTACACCAATGTTCGTACCGCCGCGCCGTGCCAGCGCATTGATGGCGCCATGGCGGCGCAGCTGGCGCTGTTCCTCGGCCCGTATGCAAGCGCGACCATGCCAGTAGTAGCAGCGGTAGGCCAGCAGACCAGGCAGCACCACGGTGGCCAAACCCAGCGCCAAGCCCACACCCAGCACCGCCGTCTGACCCTGATGGTGGCTCCACCACCATGCCAAGCCTCCCAATACCACCACAAGCATCAGCGCATAGGCCAAAGCCTGCCACCACAGCTTGCGGTAGAGCAGCCAGGGCAAGGTGGCCAAACTCGCTGGCCAATGCCAACGCCAAGCGCTTTGCCTCTCGTGGAAGCTGCGCATGGCTTGCAGGTAGGACTCCGTATTTTGCGAGCCAACCAACGCACGCCAGGCCTGCACGTCAAATTCCAGTGTCTGAGCCGCAGCGGCTCTGGCCTTGGCAGCCTGCTGCATGAGCAGCGCTGCGTTGGAGCCCGCCAGCGGTAGCACAGCCATGGTGTCGGCCCAGGCATTGGGCTCAGCCGCTTGCGCGCCGACATTGGGCGCCTGGCGCAGCGCAAGCACGGGTGCGCCACATTGGGCACACTGTTGGGCAGGCCAAGCAGTGCTGGTTCCGCAACGCGGGCAGCCAATCATGCGGGGAGGGTTAGAGATCGTCATCGCAGATTTGGAAGGGTTTTGCGGCAGGACCGGACAAGGCTTGAGGCAAAGACAGAAGGGGGCTGCGCGATTTCAGACTTTGCGGTGGTAGCGTACAAAATCGTAGCCCCAGCCGTGCCCCCGGTCTGCGGGGCTGTGCTGGCGTTGACGGCTGACCTCGCGCCACTGCTGAGGGTCTACGGCCGGGAAGTGCGCATCAGCCGGGAACTCAGCGTCAATCTCGGTCAGTTCCAGCACTTGCGCCAGCTCCATCGCCTGAGCATAGATCTGTGCGCCGCCGATCACAAAGACCTGTGCATCGTCCTCGCAGGCGGCCAGCGCTTCGTCCAGCGAGGTAAACACCTCTGCACCAGGCAGGCTCAGGCCTGTTTGACGTGACAGCACCACATTGCGCCGCTGCGGCAAGGGGCGAAAACGCTCGGGCAGCGAGTCCCAGGTGCGCCGCCCCATGATGACGGTGTGCCCCAGGGTCAGGGCTTTGAAGCGCGCCATGTCTTCGGGCAGGCGCACCAGCAGCTCGTTGTCGCGGCCAATGCCGCGGGCGCGGTCCAGCGCAGCAATCAGGGTCAGGATGCTCACGGCTGCCCCCTCACACCGCCACCGGCGCTTTGATGAGCGGGTGATGTTGGTAGTCCTGCAGCACAAAGTCTTCCAGCTCGTAGTCGAAGATGGAGGCCGGACGGCGTGCCAGTGTCATGGTGGGGTAGGGGTAGGGCTGGCGCGAGAGCTGGGTTTGCACCTGCTCAAGGTGGTTGCTGTAGATGTGGCAGTCGCCGCCGGTCCAGATGAATTCGCCCGGCTCCAGATCGCATTGCTGAGCCAACATCAGGGTCAGCAGCGCGTAGCTGGCGATGTTGAAGGGCACGCCCAAAAAGATGTCGGCGCTGCGCTGGTAGAGCTGGCAGGACAAGCGGCCCTGGGCCACATAGAACTGGAAGAAAGCGTGGCAGGGCATGAGGGCCATCTGGTCGAGCTCGGCCACATTCCAGGCCGAGACGATGATGCGCCGCGAATCGGGCTGCTCGCGCAGCTGCTGCACCACTTGCGCGATCTGGTCGATGTGCGTGCCATCGGCCTTAGGCCAGGAGCGCCATTGCACGCCGTAGACCGGGCCCAGGCTGCCGTCGCTGCGGGCCCATTCGTCCCAGATGGTGCAGCCGCGCTCTTGCAGCCACTTCACGTTGCTGTCGCCGCGCAAAAACCACAGCAGCTCCAGGACGATGGACTTGAGGTGCACCTTTTTGGTGGTGACCAGAGGAAAGCCCTCGCTCAAGTCAAAACGCATTTGGTGCCCAAACACCGAGCGCGTGCCTGTGCCCGTGCGGTCGGTTTTGTTCACGCCCTGCTCGTAGACGTGGCGCATGAAGTCTTCGAATTGGTGGCGCACAGGGCGTTGTGGGGTGGTCATGGGCAGGGCGGATGAACGTGTGGCGGCAGTGCAAAACTGCACATAAGCTGCCCATTCTAGGTGGGGGCGTCGCCCCCTTGACGGCGCTCACCAGCGCTTGATGCCCCTGCACGAGGGCGCACAGTGTGACTGGCGTCGCGCACCCAGGGCATGTGTCACACCGCAACCCGGATAAGGGGGAGCCACCGGCGGTCTTCTGTGCTGCAATCTGTCTGCATTTCGCAGCACCAGCCTCAATTCCTTGCACCATGTCTGCCTCCGCCAGACCCTCCTCGGTCCATTCCATGACCACAGCCTCTGAGCCTTCGGCGGGTGACGCCTTGGCAGCGCAGGGCAAGGCTGGCGCCTTGGGTTCGACGCCGGGGCCAGATGCTCTGGCGCCTGAACTTGGGGTGGCGCAGAGCACTCACATCGGTTGGGTCGCCAAACTTTGGCGGGCTTTGCGACATGGCCTTGCCGCATGCCTGCCCAAGCGTGGCGGGATGCAGGACCAGGCTTTGGGCTCGTCTTCAGCGGTGCCGCTGGCCCAAGAGCCTGCGGTGCTGGACCTCAGCCCAGCGCAGCTGCTGGCCTTGCTGGCGCGGGAAGCCGCGCGCGCCTCGCGCTATGGCGGTGGTGGCGCCTTGCTGCTGCTGGAGTTGGACATGCATGCCTCGCGCCATGAGCACCCCGAGACCTGGGCGCGCACGGCGGCCTTGATCCCGGGTTTGTTGCAGCGCCAGTTGCGCGGGGCAGACCAATGCTGCGTGCTGGCGGCTGACCAATACGCCTGTTATTTGCCGCAGACCGACGCGCTGGGCGCCATTGACGCGGCCGACCGTTTGCGCGACGCGGTGGCACAGCTCGAAGCCAGCCCGCTGCAGCTCAGTGCCAGCGTGGGTGTGGCGATTTGGTCAGAGCGCGGCTATCCGGCGCTGGCCCAGTCCGATGCAGGGCGCAGCGGCCCCAGCACCGATGTGGAAGACCAAGTGGCGGCCCAGCAGCTGTGGGCGCGGGTGCAGCAGTCCCTGGTGCTGGCGCGAGCTGCCGGGCGCAACTGCGTGCGCGCCATCAGCAGCACGCGCGCAGGCAGCCGCGGGCGCTAGTCGCGCTTTACACCTGCGCCAGCAGCGCGCGCCAACTCTGCGGGTCTTGGGCATTGAGCACTTGACGCTGCGGCATGCTGCGCAGCCAGGTGATTTGACGCTTGGCCAGCTGGCGCGTTGCGGCAATGCCGCGCTCGCGCAGCTGCGCCAGATGCAACGGCTCGGTCTCCAGCGCCTCCCAAGCCTGGCGGTAGCCTACGCAGCGCATGGCCGGCAGCTCGGGCCGCAAGTCGCCACGCGCGCGCAGGGTGCGCACTTCGTCCAGCAAACCGGCTTCCAGCATCTGATCAAAACGCTGGGCCAAGCGAGCATGCAGCCAAGCGCGGCCCGCAGGGGTGTCGGGCGGCTCCAGAGACCACAGCGGCCAGTGCGCACCGGGGCCTTCCAGCGCCGGCTGCTCGGCCAGCAGTTCAGACATGGGGCGCTGCGCCAGCAGGCAAACCTCCAGCGCGCGCTGAACGCGCTGCGCATCCAGGGGCGCCAAGCGCGCAGCCGTGGCGGGGTCCAGCGTGGCCAGCCAAGCGTGCATGGCTGGCCAGCCCTCACGCGCGGCGCGGGCGTCCAACTCCTGGCGCAACTCGGGGTCGGCCTGCGGCAGGGGCGAGAGCCCTTCTCGGAGCGCCTTGATGTAGAGCATGGTGCCGCCCACGAGCAGCGGGCGCGCACCGCGCGCCTGAATGGCGGGCACCAGCGCGGCCACATCGCGCAGCAGCTGTGCGGCGCTGTAGGCCTCGGTGGGCTCGATGATGTCGATGAGGTGGTGCGGCACGGCGGCCAGCTCAACGGCACTGGGCTTGGCCGTGCCGATGTCCATGCCGCGGTAGACCAGGGCGGAGTCGACGCTGATGATCTCCACGCGGCAGTGCTGCGCCAGCGCCAGGGCCGCGGCGGTTTTGCCGCAGCCCGTGGGGCCCACCAGACACAGAGGTTGCAGCGCGGCGAGGTCTGCCGTGCTCAATCGAAACGCTCCCACGGCGCCAGGTAGCGCCACTGGCCTGGCGGCAAGGCCCCCAAGGGAATGCGGCCGATGCGCACGCGCTTGAGCGCCAGCACCTTCAGCCCCACCAGCTCGCACATGCGGCGGATCTGTCGCTTGCGCCCCTCGCGCAGCACAAAGCGCAGCTGGTCTTCATTGGCCCAGGAGACTTTGGCGGGGCGCAGCTTCACGCCGTCCAGTTCCAGCCCGTGGTTGAGCAGGCGCAGGGTTTGCGGCGGCATTTGGTGTTGAGCCGGGCTGCCGTCGTCGTTGTGCGCCGGGGCCACACGCACCAAATACTCTTTTTCAACCGGCGAGTCTTCGCCGATCAAGGCCTTGGCCACGCGCCCGTCTTGCGTGAGCACGAGCAGGCCCGTGGAGTCGATATCAAGGCGCCCCGCAGGCGCCAGACCGCGCCCATGGCCAGGCGCCCATTGCAGACCCGAGGCGTCTTCGCCCCAGTGGTTGGCGGCTTGCACCAGCACTGAAGCAGGCTCGTAGCCGTCTTCAGCCTGGCCGGAGACATAGCCAATGGGCTTGTGCAGCAAGATGGTGACGCGCTGCGCCTGCTGTTGGCGCGCAGCGGGGTCGATGTCAATGCGCACATCGGGCAGCACGCGCTGGCCCAGCTCGGCCATGCGCCCGTTCACACGCACCCAGCCCGCGGCAATCCATTCATCCGCCTCACGCCGTGAGGCCAAGCCCAACTCGCTCATGCGCTTGGAGAGGCGCTCGCCCTGGGCGCTGGGCGCCGCGGCGGGGCGCTGCTGGGGCGCGCGCTCGCTCCAGCCAGCGGGCTCGCGTGTGGGGTTGGCGGGGTGGCGCGGCCCCGGCCCCGACCCATTGCCAGGTCCTTGAGGGCGTGCGCCGCGCGGCTCATAGCGCTCTTGCCGATCCTGCGGTCCGCGCTGCTCCCGCCAGGGGGCGGCGTTGTCGTCCCTGCGCCGGGGCGCTTCGCCGCGTGGGTCAAAGCGTTGCGGCTGGGCGCGGCCTGTGTCGCGCCCATGGGAGTGGTCTGCTGATCGGTCAAAGGGACGATCCAGGGGGCGATCCATGGGACGGTCTGAGCGTCGATCTCCCGGGCGGCCGCCGCCGCGAGGTGGCGCATCGTCACGGTAGCGCGGCGCTGGCCCTTGCGCTTCGCGCTGCAGGCGCTGGGCGCGTTCAGCCCGCTCGGCTTGGGCTTGCTCCAGCGTCTGGCGGGGGCGAGCCACGCCTTTGCCACGCAGCGGCGCTCGGTCGGAGCTGCTCTTGCGTGCGGCAGGCGCTTTGTTTTTGAGGGTGATGGTGGCCATACAGCAATGAATCCGGCAAGGGGCGAGGGCGGCGCGAGAGGCTTTAGCGGCCGCGCAAAAAGAGTTGGTCCAGCTCACGCATGGTGAGCTGACGCCAGGTGGGGCGGCCATGGTTGCACTGGTCGGCGCGTTCCGTGCGTTCCATGTCGCGCAGCAGCGCGTTCATTTCGTCCAGGGTGAGTTGGCGGTTGGCGCGCACCGCGCCGTGGCAGGCCATGGTGGCCAGGATTTCATGCTGAGCGCGCTCCACCGCGTGGCTGGCGTCGTATTGGGCCAGCTCGGCCAGCACGCTGCGTGCCAGCGCGGTGACGTCGCCGCCGCTGAGCAGCGCCGGGCGCTCGCGTACGGCCAAGACCTTGGCCGACAGCGGCGCAATGTCCAGCCCCAGCCGGCGCAGGGTGTCGGTGTGGGCTTCAGCCGTGGCGATTTCGGTGGGCGTGGCCGCAAAGGTCACGGGAATGAGCAGGGGCTGGGCCTCAATCAAACCCGGACCACCCGCAGCAGCGCGCTGCGCCAGCGCGGTTTTGAGCCGCTCGTAGACCACGCGCTCATGGGCCGCGTGCATGTCCACGATGATCAGCCCGTGGCGGTTCTCCGCCAGGATGTAAACGCCTTGCACCTGGGCCAGGGCGCGGCCCAGCGGCCACTGGCCGGGGTCCTCGCTCGCCACGGGCGCTGTGCGGGGCTGGGTGGCTTCAGCCGGGGTGTAGAGCACGCGAGCCTGTTCCAGCGCCAGACCGACCTGGGCGCTGTTGGGCGTGGGCGGCCGCCAGCTGCTGGGGGCGGCCGCTTCGGCGGCGTGCCAGGTGGGTTCGGGTGCGCGCTGGGCGACGGGGTGCTCCCAGGCCGGCAGGCCGTGGCGCTCCAGCTTGTGCGGTGCCACGCGGGCGGGGGCTTGCAGTGCGTCCTCGGCACTCGTGTCCCGGGCCTCGTCGGGCTGCACGCGCGAGGCGGCCAGCGCCTGCTGCACGCCGCGGCGCACTTGCTGGTGCACCTCGCGCCCATCGCGAAAGCGCACCTCAATCTTGGTGGGGTGAACGTTGACATCCACCAGCTCCGGCGCGATGTCGATGAACAGCACATAGCTGGGCTGGCGGCTGCCGTGGAGCTGGTCGTCAAAAGCGCTGCGTATGGCGTGGGCGATGAGCTTGTCGCGCACATAGCGGCCATTGACGTAGACGTACTGCATGTCCGCGCGGCTGCGTGCGGCTTCGGGCAGGCCCACGCGGCCGTGGATGCGCAGCGGGCCAGCGCTGTGTTCCAGCGCGCGGCTGTGGGCAATGAAGTCCTCACCCAGCACCTCGGCCATGCGCTGGCTGCTGCTGGCCGCGCGCCATTGCTCCAGCAGCTTGCCCTCGTGCCACACGGCAAAGCCCACATCGGGCCGAGCCAGGGCATGGCGGCGCAAGGCCTCAAGGCAGTGCGCCAGCTCGGTGGCCTCAGTCTTCAGAAATTTGCGGCGCGCGGGGGTGTTGAAAAAGAGTTCGCGCACTTCCACGCTGGTGCCGCGAGCGCGTGCTGCGGGCACGAGTTCGCCGCTGCGCGCATCGAGCCGCCAGGCGTGGGGTGCGTCGCCCAGGCGCGAGGCCAGGCTCAATTCGGCCACAGCACTCAGCGCGGCCAGCGCCTCACCTCGAAAGCCCATGGTGGCCACGGACTCCAGCTCGTCGAGGTTGCGAATCTTGCTGGTGGCGTGGCGCTTGAGAGCCAGCGGCAGCTCTTCCTTGGGAATGCCGCAGCCGTCGTCCTCCACCACCAGGGCACGCACGCCGCCTGCGGTGAGCTTGAGTTGAATTTGCGTGGCACCGGCGTCCAGCGCGTTGTCCACCAGCTCGCGCACGGCCGAGGCTGGGCGCTCCACCACCTCGCCTGCGGCAATTTGGCTGATCAGCTCATCAGGCAGCTCTTGAATGCTGCGGCGCGTCTGCCCCGAAACGTCAGGGAAGGAGGAGGGCGAGGGGGAGGACATACGCCCTCGATTGTAGTGACGGGGCTGCCAGCGCGGGGGCTCGGCCATTGATTCCCCGCCCAGCGTGCTTTGTCGCATGTGTCGCGGGCGTGACGCAGTGCCGTGCTACCGTGCCCGCACACCGCCACCACTGCCAAACCATGAGCCCTGTTGCCCAGCGCCTGCGCGCCCATTTGCCACCCACGCCACTGCGTCAACTCCTGCATGTGGAAGCTTGGGCGGCGCTGGGGGGCTGGATTGATTTTTTGGCCATTCTGGGGCTGGCCGTGTGGCAGTTCCAAGCCGGTGCGCAAGGGCTGGTGATGATTTCCGTGTGCATGCTGCTGCCAGGCATCGTGGCGTCGCGCTGGGTGGGGCGTTGGTGCGACGCCGGGCACGCCCGCGCACTGCTGCGCACTTCGCTGTGGCTGCGCGGGGCCATGACGCTGGGCTTGCTGGTCTGCACGCAGTTTGATGTGTTCCTGGTGCTGCTGGCCCTGCGCTCGCTGCTGTTTTCGGTCTACCAGCCCGCCATTCAAGTGATGGGGGTGCGCACCGTGCCTGTGGCGCTGCGCGACCGCTTTCAGGCCCAGCTCACGCTGGTGATGAGCACAGCCAAGGTTTTGGCGCCCTTGCTCGGTGCGGCCTGTGCGGCCCTGTGGGGCGAGCGCTGGGCCTTGCTCTTGGCCGCGCTTGCCAGCGGCATGGCGCTGCTGGCCCTGCGCAGCGTGCCGCAGCAGGAGGCTGAGCCCGCGCCTGCCCAATCACAGCCACACCCCACAGCGCCCGCCATAGCCACGGCGCAGCAAAGTGGCAGCGCCAAGCCGGTGCTGGCCTCGGGCAGCTTGCTGGCCCTGCTGTGGATGGTGGGCACGGAGTGGATGGCAGCGGCGGTTTACAACAACCTCAGTCCCGCAGTGCTGCACAAGGCGGGGCTGGGCTCGCATTGGCTGGGCATCGTGGCCGGTGTCTCGGGGCTGGGCAATGTGCTGGCCAGCGCCTGGATGGTGCGGCGGCGCAAAGTGGCCCAGGGCTGGATGTCGCTGGCCTTGCCCGCGGCTTGGGTCGGCGTTTGCACGCTGGGCTATGGCGCCATGTTCACTTGGGACAGCCCCCACATGCGCTGGGGCTTGCTGTTTTGGGCGGTCTTGAGCTCCATGGGTATGGCGACCTATCTCATCGCTCAAAACCGCTTCATGGTGCAGCATCACGCGCCGCAGCTGGGGCGGGCCAGCGCAGCCGTGCAGGCCACGCAAAACAGCTGCCTGCTGCTGGGGCCGTTTGCGGGTGCCTGGGTGTTCAGCCAGCACGGCACTCTGGCGCTCTACATGGCTTCAAGCTTGGTGATTGCGGTCGGGCTGGTCTTGCTGCCGCTGGTGCTGAGGCTGTGCCAGCGGCAAGAGCGCGTGGATGGGCTGCCCGCATAATCGTGCGCCATGGAAATCCTTAGCTTCTTGATCGACTTCATCCTGCACGTGGACCGGCACATTGCCGAGTTCGTGGCCCTCTATGGCTTGTGGGTGTATGCGCTTTTGTTCGCCATCGTCTTCGTGGAAACAGGTTTGGTGGTGATGCCTTTTCTGCCCGGCGACTCGCTGCTGTTCGTGGTGGGCGCGCTGTGCGGCGCACAGGTCATGAACCTGCCCCTGGCTTTGGTCGTGCTCGTGGTGGCGGCCATCTTGGGCGACCAGAGCAACTACAGCATTGGTCGCTACTTTGGACCCAAGGTGTTTCGCTGGGAGAACTCGCGCTTTTTCAACAAAGCCGCGTTTGACTCAGCCCACACCTTTTACGAGCGCCATGGCGGCATCACCATCGTGATTGCGCGCTTCATGCCCTTCATCCGCACCTTCGCGCCCTTTGTGGCGGGTGTGGCGGCCATGTCGCGCTCGCGCTTCACGGCTTACAACGTGGGCGGTGCGCTGCTGTGGGTGGTGGGCGTGACGGGTGCGGGCTATCTGTTTGGCAACATCCCCTGGGTGCAAACCCACCTGAGCAAGATCATCTGGGCCATGATCATCTTGCCCGGCTTGGTGGCCTTGTATGGCGGCTGGCGCGCCTCGCGCCAAAGCGCAGACCTCAACGCAGCGGGCTGAGGCCCGGCCAAGGCGCAGCCCGGCACGCGCTCAAAGCGTGCGGCTGCGCTGAGCCAGCGGCGGGTTTTTGGCGAAGTAGCGGGCAATGCCCGTGGCCACGGCCTGCACCAGGCGGTCTTGGAAGTCGTCGTCGCGCAGCTTGGCTTCTTCGTCGGGGTTGGAGATGAAGGCCGTCTCCACCAGGATGGAAGGGATGTCCGGCGCTTTGAGCACGGCAAAGCCCGCTTGCTCCACCTGGCGTTTGTGCAATCGCCCGACACGGCCGATTTGCTGCAACACTTCGCTTCCGAGCTTGAGGCTGTCTTTGATTTGCGCCGCGGTGCTCATCTCCAGCATGGCACGCATCACTTGTGCGTCCCCGACCTTGGCCAGGTTCACGCCACCAATGGCATCGGCGTCGTTTTCCTTTTGCGCCATCCAACGCGCCGCCGCTGAACTGGCCCCAGAGGTGGACAGCGCATAAACCGAACCACCCCGCGCCTGCGGGTTGGTGAAGGCATCGGCGTGGATGGACACCAGCAAGTCCGCCTGCACGCGCTGTGCCTTGCGCACGCGCTCGTGCAGGGGCACGAAGTAGTCGCCATCGCGGGTCATGAGCACACGGATATTGGGGTTGGCGTTGAGCCGCTCCCGCAGCTTGAGGCCGATCTCCAGCACCACGTCTTTTTCCCTCAAGCCCGTGGGCCCGATGGCACCGGGGTCTTCTCCGCCATGACCGGGGTCGATGGCAATGACGATGAGCCGGTTGAGCGCATTTGCACTGGTGTGCGGTGCGGGCTTAGGCGGCGGCGGCGCGGGTGTTTGCGCTGGCGGCAGAGGTGCCGCGCTGGCCGCGGTGCTGGCCACCACCGCGGCGCCAGAGGCAGCAGCAGGAGCGATCACGCTGGTGGGGCGCTCGATCTTGCCGATGAGCTCGCCCAGCGCGTCCTGCACCGACTGCGCGGCGGCTTGTTCGGCCGCTTCTTTCTCGCGCAGCAGTTCCAGCAAGGGGTCCCGCGCCTGGGCAGGGTAGAGGTCAAACACCAGCCGGTTTTTGTAGCTGGCCACCGGGGCAATGGTGAAGATTTGCGGCGCCACTTCCTGCTTGAGGTCCAGCACGATGCGCACCACGCGCGGTTGGTACTGGCCCACGCGCACGCCGGCAATATAGGGGTCGTCGGGCTTGATCTTGGCCAGCAGCTCGCGCAAGCCCGGGCTCAGCTCTAGGTTGTCGATGTCGATGACCAAGCGCTGCGGCGCGGGCACCATTTGATGGCGCGCCTGCAGAGGCTGATCGGACTCCAGCGTCACCCGCGTGTAGTCCGCCGCGGGCCAGACCCGCACAGCGACGATGCTCACGCCCGCCCAGCCCGGGCGCAGCACCGGCAGCGTGAGCACGAGTGCGCCCATGCGCAGCAGCGCGCGGCGGCGTGCGCGGGTCGGGTCAGTGTCCACATCGGGCGTGGCGGGCGGGCGCGGTGCGTTGCCGCTCATAACGGGGGCTCCTGTGGGTCTGAGGGGGGTGTGGCGTAGCGGCTGAGCAAAGCCTCCAGCTGCGCCAGCACCTGCTGGCCCTGGGCGCTGTGGGCTTGCAGGCGCACGAGGCGGGCATCGTTGAGGTCCAGCGTGAGCACGAGCTTCAGGTCTGGCGTGGGCAGCACACCGGCAGCTTTTTGCGGCCACTCGCACAGCTTCAGGCCCGGGGCGGCGAAGATGTCGCGAAAGCCGGCGTCTTCCCACTCGCGCGGGTCGCTGAAGCGGTAGAAGTCAAAGTGGTGGGCGCTCAAGCCCTGCAGCAGCGGCGGCTGGTAGGGCTCCACCACCGCGTAGCTGGGGCTTTTGATGCGGCCTTGCACGCCCAGGGCGCGCAAGAGGTGGCGCACAAAAGTTGTTTTACCGGCACCCAGCTCGCCATGCAGCTCTATGCTGAGGTTCTGCAGCTGCGGGCACTGTGCCAGAGCCTGCGCAAAGTGCGCGCAAGCCTCTTCATCGGGCCAGAGATGGTGTTGGGTTTCTAAAATCGTCAATGTGAATCTTTCCAACAAACAACCTGCTTCGTCCGCCAGCACCGCCACGCCGTCCGCACCTGCCCCTTTGGACGCGAGCGCCTTGCTGCGCGAGGTGCAGCGCTGGGCACACGAGCTGGGATTTTCTCAGATTGGCGTGGCGGATATTGACCTCAGCAGCGCAGAACCCGGCTTGCAGGCCTGGCTGGAAGCGGGTTTCCACGGTCAGATGCACTACATGGCTGCGCATGGCATGAAGCGCGCGCGGCCCGCCGAGCTGGTGCCAGGCACCGTCAGCGTGCTGACCGCACGCATGGACTACCTGCCCAGCAACACCCCCGCTGACTGGCAAGCGCGCGAGTGGGCCGCGCTGGACGACCCAGCGCGGGCGCAGATCTCGCTCTACGCCCGGGGGCGGGACTATCACAAGGTGCTGCGCCAGCGCCTGCAACAGCTGGCCGAGCGTCTGGCCCAGACCGTGGGGCCGCTGGGGTTTCGCGTATTCACAGATTCAGCGCCGGTGCTGGAAGTCGAACTGGCCAGCCGCAGCGGCCAGGGCTGGCGGGGTAAACACACGCTGACCCTCTCACGCGAGGGTGGCTCCATGTTCTTTCTGGGCGAGATTTACCTTGATCTCCCGCTTCCACCCACACCCGCAGCACCGGCCCACTGCGGGCAGTGCCGCGCCTGTGTGGACGTCTGCCCCACGCAAGCCATCGTGGCGCCGTACCGACTCGACGCCCGGCGCTGCATCTCCTACCTGACCATCGAGCACGACGGGCCCATCCCCGAAGCGCTGCGCCCGGCCCTGGGCAACCGCATCTATGGCTGCGACGACTGCCAGCTGGCCTGCCCCTGGAACAAGTTTGCAAAAGTCAGCCGCCTGCCTGATTTTGACGAGCGAGCGCCGCTGGGTCAGGCCCACTTGCTGTCCCTTTGGACCTGGGACGAGGCCGAGTTTTTGCGCCGCACTGAGGGCTCCGCCATCCGGCGTATTGGCCATGCCCGCTGGCAACGCAATCTGGCCGTGGCCATGGGCAATGCCCTGGCCGCTAAGGGGGCTGCGGCTTTGAGTGCGGCAGAGCAAGCGCGCATCGTCTGCGCCCTAGAGCAGCGCCTGCCCAGCGCCGAGGCCCTGCTGGCCGAGCACATCAGCTGGGCCTTGGCACAGCACGGCGGGCCCGCAGCGCGCAGTGCTGACAATCGCTAATCCATGACCGCACCAACAGCTCCACCGCAGCCGCCCCAGCCCTGCCAAAACACCTTGCAGCGCAGCCGCGAGGGCATTGCGCTCTTCGTGCAGTCCCTGTGGGTGGAGGAGGGCCTCAGCCGCAACACCCAGCAAGCCTATGGCCGTGACCTCACGCTGCTGGCCCACTGGCTGGCCTGCCAGCAAGCGCCCAGCGTGCTGGATGCCTGCAGCGAAACGCAGCTCATGGCCTACGCCAGCCACCGCCATGCCAGCAGCAAAGCCACCAGCGCCAACCGGCGGCTGTCGGTCTTCAAGCGCTACTTCCGCTGGGCGCTGCGCGAGCGCCGCGTGCAGGCCGACCCCACGCTGCGCATGGTGGCCGGCCGCCAAGCCCTGCGCCACCCCAAGACACTGACCGAAGCGCAAGTCGAAGCCTTGCTCAATGCCCCCGATGTGCTCACCGCGCTGGGCCTGCGCGACCGCGCCATGCTGGAGCTCATGTACGCCAGTGGGTTGCGGGTGAGCGAGCTCGTCGAGCTGCGCAGCGTGCAGCTGGGCTGGAACGAGGGCGTGCTCAACATCACCGGCAAGGGCGATAAACAACGCCTGGTGCCTTTTGGCGAAGCCGCGCGCGAGTGGCTGGGGCGCTACATCCAACAAGCGCGCAGCGAACTGGCAGGTGGGCGCTCGCCCGAAGCGCTGTTCCTGACGCGCGCCGGAGCGGCCATGTCACGCCAGATGTTTTGGAAGCTGGTCAAGAAGTACGCGCAGCTTGCCGGCGTGAGCGCACCGCTGTCGCCGCACACGCTGCGTCACGCCTTTGCCACGCATTTGCTCAACCACGGCGCCGATTTGCGCGTGGTGCAGCTGCTGCTGGGGCACGCTGATTTGTCGACCACGCAGATCTACACCCATGTGGCACGTGAACGTTTACGCCAACTGCATGAGCAGCATCACCCCCGCGCATGAGCCTATACCGGCAAAATGCCCGGTATGGATCACACCTTTGTTTCCGCACTCATCCTGCTGCTCTTGGTCTTAGACCCGCTGGGCAGTCTTCCCATCTTCATTCCCATCATGCGCGGTGTGCCCAAGGAGCGCCGCGCCCGTGTGGCCCTGCGCGAAGTCAGCATTGCTTTCTTTGTGCTGCTGGCCTTTATGTTCCTGGGCGACGTATTCCTGGAGACCATGCACCTGTCAGAGCGCTCGCTCGAAGTCGCAGGTGGGGTGATTCTGCTCATCATCGCCATCCGCATGATCTTCTCCACGAGCAGCGATAGCGCCTATGGTGCTGAGCCCGGCAAAGAACCGCTCATCTTCCCCTTGGCCGTGCCCCTGCTGGCGGGCCCATCGGCCATGGCCACGGTGCTGCTGCTGTCCTCGCGCCAGCCCGAACGCATCTGGGACTGGATTGGCGCGCTGCTGGCAGCCATGGTGATCTCAGGTGTGGTGCTGGTCATGGCTGACCGCATCCGCAAGCTGCTCGGGGACTCGGTGGTCTCTGCGCTTGAAAAGCTCATGGGCCTGGTGCTGACGGCCATTGCCTGCGAGATGGTGCTCGCCGGCCTCAAGCGCTACTTTGTGGGCATTTAGCCCGCTAGTCGTCTGGGTCAGATGTCGCGGATGAGTTTTCGGAACTCATCCACGTCTTCAAAGCTGCGGTAGACCGAGGCAAAGCGCACATAGGCCACTTTGTCGATGCGCTTGAGCTCGCGCATCACCAGCTCGCCGAGCTTGGTGGTGGCCACTTCGCGCTCGCCGCTGTTGAGCAGCTTTTCCTGGATGCGCTCCATGGCGCCATCGACTTGCTCGATGGACACGGGCCGCTTGCGCAGCGCCAGCGTCATGGACGCGCGCAGCTTGCTCAGGTCCATCTCGGCACGCGTGCCGTCTTTTTTCACCACCGCAGGCAGTGCGATGTCAGAGCGCTCGTACGTGGTGAAGCGCTTGTCGCAGCCCTGGCAGCGCCGCCGCCGCCGCACCACGTCCCCCTCGTCGGACTCGCGAGTTTCGACAACCTGGGTTTCGTGGTGGGCGCAAAACGGGCAGCGCATAAGGGCTGGGGCTGGGCCTGATCAGCGGTAGACCGGGAAGCGGCGGGTCAGCGCCGCCACCTTCTCGCGCACGGTGGCCAAGTTGGCCTCGTCATGAGGCTTGTCCAGCACGTCGGCAATCAGGTGCGCGGTGGCCCGCACTTCCTCTTCCTTGAAACCACGCGTCGTCATGGCCGGTGTGCCCAGACGGATGCCGCTGGTGACCATGGGCTTTTGCGGGTCGTTGGGAATGCCGTTCTTGTTGCAGGTCATGTGGGCTGCACCCAGAATCGCCTCGGCTTCCTTACCGGTCAGGCCCTTGGGGCGCAGATCAACCAACATCACATGGCTTTGCGAGCCGCCCGAGACGATGCGCAGGCCGCGCTCGATGAGCGTCTCAGCCAGCACCTTGGCGTTCTTCACCACCTGGGTTTGGTAAGCCTTGAACTCGGGGCTCAGCGCTTCTTTGAAGGCCACGGCCTTGCCCGCGATGACGTGCATCAGCGGGCCGCCCTGGATGCCCGGGAAGATGGCGGAGTTGACCTTCTTGGCGATGTCTTCGTTGTTCGTCAAGATGATGCCGCCACGCGGGCCGCGCAGGCTCTTGTGCGTGGTGGAAGTCACCACATCGGCGTGGGGCACCGGGTTGGGGTAGACGCCCGCGGCAATCAGGCCCGCGTAGTGGGCCATGTCCACCATGAAGTAGGCACCGATTTCCTTGGCCACCTTGGCAAAACGCTCGAAATCAATGTGCAGCGAGTAGGCCGAAGCACCCGCGATGATGAGCTTGGGCTTGTGCTCACGAGCGATGCGCTCCATCGCGTCGTAATCGATTTCTTCCTTCTCGTTCAGGCCGTAGGAGACGACCTTGAACCACTTGCCCGACATGTTCAGCGCCATGCCGTGGGTGAGGTGGCCGCCTTCGGCCAGGCTCATGCCCATGATGGTGTCGCCGGGCTGCAGCAGGGCGAAGAACACACCCTGGTTGGCTTGCGAGCCGCTGTTGGGCTGCACGTTGGCGAACTGGGCGCCGTAGAGCTGCTTGAGGCGGTCGATGGCCAGCTGCTCTACCACGTCGACGTTTTCACAGCCGCCGTAATAGCGCTTGCCGGGGTAGCCTTCGGCGTATTTGTTGGTGAGCTGGCTGCCTTGGGCCTGCATCACAGCGGGCGAGGTGTAGTTTTCAGAGGCGATCAGCTCGATGTGATCTTCCTGCCGCTGGTTTTCTGACTGGATGGCAGTCCACAGTTCGGGGTCGACGTTGGCAAGGATAGAGGTGTTGCGGTCAAACATGATGTGTCAGCACTCAAGTGACGCCGGGCCGCTGCCGTCCCAACAAAAGTCGAGCAGATGTCGGCGGCCCAGGCGAACGGCAAGGTTCGAACCTGCGGTAGGCGGGCCCGGTTGCGCTTCCCGGTGGTGGCCCACCTTGAGCTGAGAACGTCAGCCCTGATCGCCAGTTGCGCAACCAAGCCAGTGTAGCGGCTGCCTGAGGCCCAACCGTGGCAGGGCGTGCGGGAGACGGACGGTTTCAGCGAATCGAGGCGATTTGCTCGGTGCCTGCCGCTTGTGTGGTCGAGGGCAGGGCGGCTGTGGGCATGGAGGCAGGCGTGCCGGGGTTGGCCGGCGACGCTGCATTGGCCGGCGGCGTGGCTGCAGGCGCCGCAGCGGGGGTGGGCGAGGTCAGCGGGGGATTCAAACCAGCCGCTGCTGCGCGGAACAGCTCCTGCTCGGCCAGCACCTTGGCGGTATAGCCCGCGTCGTCGGGCAAATTGGCGGCTCCCACGTAGTAGCGCAGCCCCTCTTCCAGGCTGCCCGCGCGCTGAATGCACTCCTTGAGCACCTGCACGCCCACGCGCAAATTCGTCACAGGGTCAAAAGCAGCCAGCTGTCCGCCAAAGGCCTGGTATTTATCGTCATGCACACGCGTCATCACCTGCATGAGCCCCTGTGCACCCACAGGACTTTGTGCAAAGGGGTTGAAGCCCGACTCGATGGCCATGATGGCCAGAATCAGCGAAGGCTCCAGGCGTGCGCGCTGCCCCACATCCCAGGCCTCTTTGACCAAGCGGGCCACAGGCTCTGGCGCCACGCGGTATTTGCGCGAGATGTATTGCGTCAGCAAGGACTGCTGGCGCGTGAGTGCCTTGGGGTCGGCTGCCGTGGCGCGGGACACGGCCTCGGGTTCCGCCAGCACGCCCAGGAAGTCCCCAGTCACTTCGGCACGGGCTTCATGGCGCTGGTTCAACCAGCCCAGCACTTCGCGCTCCACCTCCTGGCGCAGTGAGGCTTGGCTCACCACCAAAAGGGCCAAGCCCAACACAGCCAAACCCACCAGGGCCAGGGTGTTGTGGCTCACGATCAGCAGACCGTGCGCAATATCGCGCCCCACCAGCAATACAACGCGATGCGTGTGCTCAACCAGGGAGCGCAGGTTCTGACGTGCAGTCATCCAACTCCTTTCATGCGCAGGCTTGGCCGCGGGCTGCCAATTGCAGCGGGGGCGAAGCCTGGCGTCGATAATGCTCTGTGCAGTTCCAACAAGCCTTCAGCAAGGCAGAGGTTTGCGGCGCTGCTTCAGGCTGGGTCCTCTTTGGGCCAGCGTCCTGCAAGGAACCGGCGGTCGGTCGGGTCTTGGTGCCCGCGGCCGCACAGATGAGTGTTTTTGAGCCAGCGCCCTAGCTCTTGGGGGGCGCGGCAAATCCGGCATTCTAGGGATCAAAAATAACCAGTCAAGCTGATAGCCTGGCTGGCAAATTACTTCAAGTTATGAAATACAGGGACTTGCGCGAGTTCATCAGCGGGCTGGAAGCACAGGGCGAGCTGCGACGCATCAGCGAACCCGTCTCCGTGGTCTTGGACATGACCGCTTTGTCCGACAAGGTGTTGCGGGCACAGGGCCCGGCGCTGCTGTTTGAGCGCCCCATGCCGCAGCAACGGCCTGTACTGGCCAATCTATTCGGTACACCGCGCCGTGTGGCGCTGGGCATGGGCGCCGAGTCGGTGGGCGAGCTGCGCGATGTAGGGCGGCTGCTGGCCAGCCTCAAAGAGCCCGAGCCGCCGCGCGGGCTCAAAGACACCGGCCGCTTGCTGCACATGGCCAAGGCTCTGTGGGACATGAAGCCTGCCAAGGTGCGCTCAGCCCCTTGCCAGGAAGAGGTCTTGAATGGCAACGAGGTCGACCTGCACGCCTTGCCCATTCAGCACTGCTGGCCGGGCGATGTGGCGCCGCTGCTCACATGGGGTCTGGTGGTCACACGCGGACCGCAGAGCGTGGCCGCACCGCGTGCGCGCCAGAACCTGGGGATTTACCGCCAGCAGCTCATCGGCAAGCGCCAGCTCATCATGCGCTGGCTGGCGCACCGTGGCGGGGCCTTGGACTTCAGAGACTTCGCCCTGGCCAACCCGGGTCAGCCTTTCCCCATTGCCGTGGCGCTGGGGGCCGACCCAGCCACCATTCTTGGCGCCGTCACACCCGTGCCCGACAGCCTCTCGGAATACCAATTCGCGGGCTTGCTGCGCGGCTCACGCACCGAGGTGGTAGACACCCAGGTGGGCGAGGGCGGTGTGCTGCTGCAAGTACCGGCCTCGGCAGAGATGGTGCTGGAAGGCCATATTCCGCCCGCCGCGCCCGGGTTCGAGGGCTTGAGCGAAGACGGCGTGCCGCTCAAAGAGAAGGGCGGCTATTTGCACGCCCTCGAAGGCCCCTATGGCGACCACACGGGCTACTACAACGAGCAAGACTGGTTCCCGGTCTTCGAGGTGCAACGCCTGACCCAGCGGCGCAACGCCATCTACCACTCCACCTACACGGGCAAACCACCGGACGAGCCCGCCGTGCTGGGCGTGGCGCTGAACGAAGTCTTCATCCCCATTCTGCAAAAGCAGTTCCCCGAGATCGTCGACTTCTACCTGCCTCCCGAAGGCTGCAGCTACCGCATGGCGGTGATCTCCATCAAGAAGGCCTACCCCGGCCACGCCAAGCGTTTGATGTTTGGGCTGTGGAGCTATTTGCGGCAGTTCATGTACACCAAGTTCATCGTGGTCGTGGACGAGGATGTGAATGTGCGCGACTGGCAAGAAGTGATCTGGGCCATCACCACGCGCATGGACCCCGTGCGCGACACCACCTTGGTGGAAAACACGCCCATCGACTACCTGGACTTTGCCTCGCCCGTGAGCGGTCTGGGAGGCAAGATGGGCTTGGATGCCACCAACAAATGGCCCGGCGAGACGCAGCGCGAGTGGGGCCGAGTGATCGACATGCCCGCCGATGTGAAAGCCCGCACACAAGCGCTGTATGAACGCATTTTTGGTGCTTGATGCTTGAGCTCGGAGCTTGATTCGCAGCGGCTGAGCGCCTATTCTTTCATTGCCTCTACAGGCACACTCGATTGCGCAGTCGCTGCGCAAGCCGCCTGATCCCGGCAGGGCCGGATCCGGCGCCGCTGCGGGCCCCAGTGCCGCAGCCGCCCCCAGGGAGGGACTGCAAACCACCCTGGGGGTTTCTCATGTGCGGGTGGCGCAATGGGCTTTGCTGAAGCCCGGCCCATAATCAGGCCACCCCAGCCTCTGCAGGCCCAGCACATGAACGAAAACTCCCCCTCGGCCACGCCCATTGGGCTGCCCGCCACAGCCCCCAGCACAGAAGCCCTCATCACACTGGGGGGCGGTTGTTTCTGGTGTCTTGAGGCCGTGTTCGAACGGGTTCGGGGCGTGCTGGATGTGGAGTCCGGCTACTGCAACGGGCAAACCCCGTCGCCCAGTTACGAGCAAGTGTGCTCAGGCCAGACCGGCCACGCCGAAGTGGTGCGCGTGCGCTTTGACCCGGCACAAGTCAGCCTGCAGGAGCTGCTGGCGGTGTTTTTCGCCATCCACGACCCCACCTCGCTGAACCGCCAGGGGGCCGATGTGGGCACGCAATACCGTTCAGGCATTTACACCCACAGCCCCGAACAAGAGGCGCTGGCACGTGAGGTGCTGGCCCAAGCGCAGAGCGCGCTGGGCGGCCGCGTGGTCACCGAGCTGCTGCCCGAGCGCAACTACCACCCCGCCGAGGCCTACCACCGGCACTACTTCGCCCGCAACCCGGAGCAGGGCTATTGCGTGTTCGTGGTGGCGGCCAAGGTCAAGAAATTCGAGGCCGCCTTTCAGCGCCTGATGCGCGAGTCGCAATCCCGCTAGGCCCCATGATCGAACTGCAGGGGCTGCACTACCGCTACGCGCAAGGCCCGAACCTCCACTTCCCCGACTTTCAACTCGGCCCGGCTCCCGGCGTGCTGCTGCGCGGCGCGTCGGGCAGTGGCAAGTCCACCTTGCTGGCCCTCATGGCAGGGCTGCTCAGCGCCACGGGCGGTGTACTGCGCATGGCCGGCAGCGACTTGTCTGCCATGAACCCGCGCCAGCGCGATGCCTGGCGCGGTGCCAACCTGGGCTTTGTGCCGCAACGCCTACACCTCAGCGCGGCCCTGAGCGTGCGTGACAACCTGTGCCTGCCCTATCTGGCCGCAGGCTTGGCGGTGGACGGCGCGCGCGTGGAGGAACTACTGAGCACCCTGGGTTTGCAGAGCCTGGCGGCGCGGCGGCCCCACCAGCTCAGCCAAGGCCAAGCCCAGCGCGTGGCCCTGGCCCGTGCGCTGCTGCGCCGCCCACGCCTGCTGCTGGCTGACGAGCCCACCGCCAGTCTGGACGACGACCATGCCGCGGCCACTCTGGACTTGCTGCAGCAAGCCGCCGCCCAACACGGTGCCGTGCTGGTGCTGGCCACGCACGACAGCCGCGTGATGCAGCGCCTGGGCGCCGTGCTGCCCAGCCTCAGCTTGGCAAAGCTGGAGTACGCGCCATGAAAACCAGCCTGTGGCGCCTGGCTTGGCGCTATCTGTGGGCCAACCCGTTGGTGTCGGGTCTGAATCTCTTGTTGCTCAGCCTGGGGCTGGCAGCCATGAGCTTTGTGCTGCTGGTCAGCGAGCAGATTGAATCCGGGGTGCGTCGCGACTTGGCTGGGGTCGACCTCGTGGTGGGCGCCAAGGGCAGCCCCATGCAAATCATGCTGGCCGGTTTGTTCCATCTGGACACGCCCACCGGCAACATTCCTCTGGCGGCGCTCGAGCAGCTGCGCGCTCAGCCCCTGGTGGCCAGCGCCGTGCCGCTGTCGCTGGGGGATAGCTTCAAGGGCTACCGCATCGTTGGCAGCACCCATGACTACCCGGCGCTCTACCAAGCTCGCCTGACCCAAGGTCGGCTGTGGCAAGCGCCACTGGAAGCCGTGCTGGGCGCCGAAGTGGCCCGCGCCAGCGGCCTGGGCCTGGGCGACACCTTTGCCGGCAGCCATGGCCTGGGCGAGGGCGGCCATGAGCATGAGGAGCAGCGCTATCGCGTGGTGGGCGTGCTGGCGGGCAGCGGCAGTGTGCTGGACCGGCTGGTGCTCACCGATCTGGCCTCCATATGGGCAGTGCACGAAGACATGCATGGCCATGAGGAGGACGACCACCACGCCCATGATGCTGAGGCCACTCCGCGCCAGATCACCCTGGCGCTGGTGCGCTACCGCAGCCCCTTGGCGGCGGTCAGCCTGCCACGCTGGGTCAATGCCCAGGACGGGCTGCAGGCCGCGTCCCCAGCCCTCGAGACTGCCAGACTGCTGCGCATGGTGGGCGCGGGCACCGAAGTGCTGCGCGGCTTTGGCGTGGTGTTGCTGCTGGCAGCTGCGCTCTCCGTCTTCGTGGCCCTGCTGCATGCTGTGCGCGAACGCCAGACCGATTTGGCCATGCTACGCATGCTCGGCGCCCCACCGCAGCGTTTGGCCGGGCTCATCGCCGCCGAGGCGCTGTGGCTGGCTTTGCTGGCCAGCACCCTGGGCTTGGCCCTGGGCCACGGCTTGACGGCCGTGCTGGGCTGGGCTCTGGCGCAGCAGCAGTCTCTGAGTGTGGTGGGGCTTTGGTTCAGCCCCTGGGAGCTGAGTGTGCCGCTGCTGGCGCTGGGTCTGGCCCTGCTGAGCAGCGCATGGCCCGCATGGCGCGCCTACAGACTCGACGTGACCGAACTGCTGCAAGCGCCGCGGTGAGGCGGTGCACGCCATACGGCCGTTTGCAAGACAATCGCAACCCGTCAACGGTTCCAGGGCAAAGCCCATGTTTTTGAAACTTTCAGACCTGACGCGAACCCATACTTCTTGGCGGCGTATCGGGCCCAAGCTGAGTCTGTTGGCCTTGCTCGGGGTCTTGGGGGGAATGCCCGCGTGGGCACAGGCTCCCGTGCTGGGGCAGGGACCGGGCTACCACGACCCGCGCAGCCCCTTCAAGCCACTGCAGGAGCGCGAGGGCGTGTTGAGCTGGAAGCTGCTCTCTTCGGTGACCACCATCGCGGACAAAACCCGCGTGACGCCCAAATTCCCCACAGCGGTACAGGCGCTGCACCAAAAGGTGGTGCGGGTGCAGGGCTTCATGATGCCCCTGGAGCCGGGCGACAAGCAGCGGCACTTTCTGCTCTCTGCCGTGCCCACGAGCTGCAATTTTTGTGTTCCCGCCGGGCCCGAAGGGCTGGTAGAAGTGCGCAGCCTCAACGCCGTGCGTTACACCTTGGAGCCTGTGGTGGTCGAAGGGGTGCTGGCCGTTTTGCCGGACGACCCCTACGGGCTTTTCTACCGCATGGGCGAAGCCAAAGAAATCAAAGTGCGTTGACGAGCACTTGGGCTGTCGCGGCAGCTCAGGGCGCCAGGCGCTCGCGCAACCACTGCCCGTCTTCTTGCAGGCGGTAGCGCAGCCGGTCGTGCAGGCGCGAGCGGCGACCCTGCCAGAACTCCCAGCAATCGGCCCGCAGGCGGTAGCCGCCCCAGTGCGGTGGGCGCGGCGGATTCAGACCATGCTGCGCAGCCGCCTTGGCGGCCTGCGCCACCAGCACGGCCCGGGAATGGATGACCTCGCTCTGAGGTGAGGCCCAGGCTCCCAGGCGCGAATCCAGGGGGCGCGAGTGGTAGTAGGCGTCTGATTCAGCCTCGCTGATGGGCTCCACGCGGCCTTCGATACGCACCACCCGCTCCATATCCACCCAGTGAAATTGCAGAGCGGCCCAGGGGTTTTGGGCCAACTCTTGCCCTTTGCGGCTGTGGTAGTTCGTGAACCAAACAAGGCCACGCTCGTCCAGTCCCTTGATCAGCACAATGCGTGTCGACGGGCGGCCGTTGGGCCCCACGGTGGCCAGGGTCATGGCGTTGGGCTCATGCACACCAGCATCCATGGCTTGCTGAAGCCACTGCTGGAACTGTTGCACGGGCTCACTGAGCGCTTGGGTTTCCTCCAACTCGCCTAACTCATAACTCTTTCGCAGATGCGACAGCTCACTCATACAACCTCCCCAAGTCATCAATGTGCCCGACAGGTTTCGCCCTAGGCACTTGCCCGGTTAGTGAAGGTCCGGGTAGGCCGGGCTCTGTCGCTTAGGCATTCTGCCGCCAAAATCAGGCCAGACGGAGCCGGTGCGGCTGAGTCACTGGCAAGGCACGGGGGTACACATGGACAAGCGGCGACCTGCCGTCGTGGTGTTGGCGGCGGGGCGAGGGCATCGGTTTGCGGGCACGGGGCACAAACTCACGCAAAGCCTTGGTGACAGCACGGTGATTGAGCGCGTGCTGGGCACGGCCATCGGCATGCAGTCCAGGGTGGTGGTGGTGACGTCGGTCGATTTGGCGGATGTCGTGACCCAGCACATTGCCGCGCGCGACGTGGTGCTGCTGCCTGAGGCGCAAAGCCCGTCTGGAGAGTCCGCAAACGGGCCTGGCATGGGCGACTCCATCGCAGCCGGCGTCGCCGCCACGGGTGACGCCGACGGCTGGCTCATCTTGCCCGCCGACATGCCCCTGGTGCGCTTGTCCAGCCTGCACGCCGTGGCGGACGCGCTGCTGCACCATCCCATTGCCTATGCACAGCACCGCGGTCGGCAGGGGCACCCCGTGGGGTTTGGCACTGAGCTCTACTCCGAGCTGACAGCTCTGCGCGGCGACCTGGGCGCCCGGCGCTTGCTGGCGCGCTACCCCGCGCAGGCCGTGGAGTTGGACGACCCCGGCGTGCTGCTGGACATTGACACCCTGGACGACCTCACCCGTGTTCGCGCGCTGCTGAGCGAGCAAGTCCCCGCTGCTGAGTCTGGCCACAGCGAATTTGAAACGCTGCCCGTAGCCGCACGCACCATTTCAGCCGCCTGATGCCCGGCGCCCTTGGGCGCCCCAAAAACCGCACCTGAGCGCAGACCGCCCGCGCGTCCAGCGGAGGGGCTTTCTGTACCCCTTTGGTAACCGCGTTTTCCCTCGGGTCATGTAATATGGTTACCAACTTTAACCATGCTGAGTTACATCAGAAGCAAGCATGAACACGACCCTCCAAACCGTCACCGAGCGGATTCGCGCACGCAGTGCCGCGCTGCGCGCGCGGTATCTGGAGCAACTCCAGCACCACGCGCAGCGCCCGCCCGGGGCCCAGCGCCTGGGCTGCGCCAATGTGGCACACGCCTTTGCTGCCTTGCCAGGGCAAGACAAATTCCGCGTGGTTGCTGAAAAGGCCCCGCACCTGGCGGTGGTCACGGCCTACAACGATGTGCTGTCAGCCCACCAGCCCTATGAAAGCTACCCGGCCTTGATTCGGGAGCAAGCCCGCGCACTGGGCGCCACGGTACAGGTGGCTGGCGGCGTGCCGGCCATGTGCGATGGCGTCACCCAAGGTACGCCGGGCATGGAGTTGAGCCTGTTCTCGCGCGACACGATTGCCATGAGCACGGCCATCGCGCTGAGCCACGATGTGTTTGACGCCGCGCTGCTGCTGGGCATTTGCGACAAGATCGTGCCCGGGCTCTTGATTGGCGCTTTGCACTTCGGCCATCTGCCCTGCGTGTTTGTACCCGCCGGGCCCATGGGGTCGGGCCTGTCCAACTCCGACAAAGCCCGTGTGCGCGAGCTCTATGCCCAAGGCAAAGTAGGGCGCCAGGAGTTGTTGGAGGCCGAGAGTGCGGCCTACCACGGCGCGGGCACTTGTACCTTTTACGGCACAGCCAACAGCAACCAGATGCTGCTGGAAGCCATGGGCCTGCACGTGCCCGGCGCGGCCTTTGTGCCGCCCAATACCGATGTGCGCGAGCAACTCACCCGCGAGGCCGTGCGCCAGGCCCTGCGCATTCATGCACGCTCAGCCCAAAGCGCGCCCATTGGGCAGGTGGTGGACGAGCGCTGTATCGTCAACGCCATGGTGGCCTTGCTGGCCACGGGGGGCTCGACCAACCACCTCATCCACTGGGTGGCCGTGGCGCGTTCGGCGGGCCATTTGATCGACTGGAGCGACTTTGCCGAACTCTCCAGCGTCGTGCCGCTGCTGGCGCGGGTCTACCCCAACGGCAGCGCCGATGTGAACCAGTTCCAAGAGGCAGGCGGCCCGAGTTTTGTGATTCGCGAGCTGCTGGGAGCAGGGCTGATGCACGAGGATGTGCTGACCATCGCCGGGCCCAGCTTGCAGACGTATGGGCAGCGCCTCGCGGGCGGGGGCAAGGAGGCTTTGCGCTGGGAGGATTGGCCTGCGCAGAGCAGCGACACCAGCGTGGTGCGCACCGCGGCAGAGCCCTTCTCGGCCACAGGTGGGCTCAAATTGCTGGAAGGCAATCTGGGCCGCGCGGTGATCAAAATCTCCGCCGTTCCTGAGGATAGGCACGTGGTGGAAGCGCCAGCGCGCGTGTTCGACAGCCAAGAAGCCATGCAAGCCGCTTTCAAGGCTGGCGAGCTGGCGCAGGACGTGGTGGTGGTGGTGCGCTTCCAAGGCCCGCAGGCCAACGGCATGCCCGAGCTGCACAAGCTCACCCCGCCGCTGGCCGTGCTGCAAGGGCAGGGCTACCGCGTGGCTTTGGTCACCGATGGGCGCATGAGTGGCGCATCGGGCAAGGTGCCCGCAGCCATCCACGTCAGCCCCGAGGCCTTGGCCGGAGGACCGCTGGCGCGGCTGCGTGACGGCGACATCGTGCGCGTGGACGGCAAGAGCGGGCAGCTGCTGGCGCTCGTGGATGCGGCCCAGTGGGCGCAGCGCGAGGTTCAAACCATTCGCCCCGAAGCCGTGGCCGACAACGCCGCCGGGCTGGGGCGCGAACTCTTCAGTGGCATGCGCCGCAATGTGCGCAGCGCGGAAGAGGGCGCCGTCAGCTGGCTGTGACGTGCGCCCCTTTTACAGCAAGACCTTTGGTAACTTGGTGAAGGACCGACATGCTTCTCGATACCCAAACCCTGGCTGAACACGGCCCGGTGATTCCTGTCATCGTGGTGAACCGCCTGGAGCACGCCGTGCCGCTGGCACAGGCCTTGGTGGCCGGTGGTGTGCGCGTGCTCGAAGTCACGCTGCGCACACCCGTGGCGCTGCGCGCCATGGAGGCCATTGCCCGCGCCGTGCCCGAGGCTATCGTCGGTGCAGGCACGCTGCGCAGCGTGGCCGACGTGGTGTCCGCACGCGACGCGGGCTGCCAGTTCGGCGTGAGCCCTGGCTTTACCGAGGCCCTGGGCGAGGCAGCTCGCATGCACGAGCTGCCGCTGCTGCCCGGCGTGGCTACCCCCAGCGATGTGCTGCGCGCCAACGCGGCGGGCTACCGCTTCCTCAAGCTCTTTCCCGCCACGGCAGTGGGCGGCACCGCCTTGCTCAAAGCCCTGCAAGGCCCGTTCCCAGACGTGAGCTTTTGCCCCACGGGCGGCATCACACCGCAAAGCGCGCCCGAGTTCCTGGCGCTGCCCAATGTGCGGGTCTGCGGCGGCTCCTGGCTGACACCGCAAGACGCCTTGGACGCGGGGGATTGGGCCCGCATTGGGCAGCTGGCTCGCCAGACTCACGCGCTGCGCACCGCGCGCTGAGTCATGCTGGCGCCGCGACAGGCCATTTCGGTGGCCTGTACGTCAATCCTCATCATTGGCTGGCTTTGGCGTGCGAAAAGCGAAGGTTTACATAATACACATTGTCATGCATCTACACCGAACGCTTTGTGGCTCTCGACAAGGGGTGGCCACAAGAAACGGAAAATTCTGTACGTTAAGCCGTGTTGATCTAAGCGGTGAAAAAATTATCAGGTTGGAGAATTAGGGGCCGGGAGATGGCGGGGCTGCGGCGCCGACTTCCTCCAGCCAGGACTTCGTCATCTCGCGAATCAGCCCGGAGGCGGTGTTGAGGCTCATCGGCTGAGTCGGCAGGACTGCAGCGCATATGTTGTACATCTGGCAGTTCGGAGAGACCTCCGAGCACGTCCGCCTGAATGTTCAGCGTGTGCGCCGTAACAGAATGAGCGCATCGGCTGAACAATTGGCTGGATTCCAGCGCACAGGCTGAACATTTCCCATGTCTGAGGCGCGCCCGCTCTACAACTGAAGCGAATGCTTCAAGCGCGCAGGCTGTACATCTGAAGCAGCCGGGTCTGCGGATCGAGTGTGCGGATATAGGCGGTGTCGGTCAGCCTAAGGCTTCCCCTTGTCGGAAGCGACTGCCGCAGCGCGGTTTCTCGGCTGTCGGCGCGCGGGACCCAATTCTGAAACGATCTTCTTCACCAGCGCCTCCTGAGCCGTCGCTTGCGCGACCGCCTGTTGAGCTTGAGCCAGGGCGACTTCCAGTTCCTGCAACTTCACCTCCTGTTGGGCCAGGCGCGTCTGCAGCTCCTGTTCACGCTGCGCCGACTCGGCCCGCTGCGCTCCGAGCTTGGCTTGCACAGCGTTCAGCTGTTCATTCGCGCTGATCTCTGCCTTGAGCGAGGCCTCGAAGCGCTTCGCGATGGACTCGACGGCCTTTTCTGCCTTGGCGCGCAGCCCGCGCTCACGATCGATCTCAAGCGCTGCGCGCCGCTCGGCACCATGGGCGCGCTCGTCCGCCATGGTGATGGCGTTGTCTGCGCGCGCCCGCTCGGCGCCGGCGGTTTGACGGGCCTCCGTGACCGCGGCATGCAGTTCAGTGCATTGCCGGTCCGCCGCTTCCGCACGCGCCGTCGTGGCGGCATGCCGAACGCGTTCGGCTTCCAGCGTCGCCTGCAGTTCGCTCAGCTGCGTCTGGAGGTGGGAGACCTTCAAGTTGGCGGCGAGCGCCGCGGCTTCCGCCTCAGCTGCCCGCGCCATTCCGGCTTCGACGTTGGCCGTTGCGGCGGCCAACCCTTCCCGCACCTGGATCTCGACGTCGCGTCTGGCCTCAGCCTGGGCGACCTCCCAGAAATGCGAGGCCGCCTGCATGACGGGATCCGGGACTTCCGGCGGTGGCGAGAACGATCCGGGATCTTTGAGTCGGCCGCCGAGGTGCTTGAACCAGGTATCCAGAAACGGCCCCACCGTGTTCGGCGAGCCGCTGCCGACCTTCTGGCGCACGCGCTCGATCGTGGGCCGAGCGCCCTCGAGCAACAGAGCGTCACAGGCCTTCCAGACGTCTTCTTGGCTGATTCCGCGCGGCATATTGGCACTCCTTGATTTCAACCCTGCCCCGGGTGTAGACTAGTCACGATAAATGATGCTTACCGAGACTAGTTTCTAATTTGCGTTATATATCGTACATTCAATGTATGCAAATTGCTGAAATCCTTCCCGCCACAATGGATCCGCTCGAGCTCGCCGCGCGGCGTGCAGCCCTGGACCCAGCCGCTTTGGACGAGGTCGCCGAAGCCGCCGAAGCCGCGCTGCTGCGCGAGGGAGAAAGCGAAAACACGCTGCGCAGCTACCGGACGGCGCTGCGGTACTGGGCGGCCTGGTTTCAGCTGCGCTATGGAACCCCGATCGCCCTGCCCGTGTCCGTGCCGACGGTCGTCCAGTTCGTCGTGGACCATGCGCAGCGACAGGATGGCAACGGCGCGCTGGCCCATGAACTACCGGATGACCTCGATCAAGCGCTGGTCGACGGGGGCTTCAAAGCGAAGCTCGGTGCGCCGGCACTGGCGACCGTGATCCACCGCGTGGCCGTGCTGTCAAAGGTCCATCAGTTACGCGACGTGGCCAATCCTTGCGAACAGCCGCGCGTGCGTGAACTCCTCTCCAAAGCCAGAAGGGCCTATGCGAAGCGCGGCGCCCTTCCCCGCAAGAAACCGGCGCTGACCAAGGAGCCGCTCGAGGCGTTGCTCGAGACCTGCGATGACTCGCTGACGGGGTTGCGTGATCGCGCGCTGCTGCTGTTTGCGTTCTCGAGCGGCGGTCGCCGGCGCTCTGAAGTGACGAGCGCGACAATCGAGAACACGGTGCGAGAAGCCGACGATCGCTTCGTTTTCACTTTGCAGTTCTCGAAGACAAACCAATCAGGCGAGGATCGCGCGGAGAACGACAAGCTCATCGTCGGTCGCGCAGCGCACACGCTCGCAGCCTGGCTGGCCGCCGCGCAGATCAGCGAGGGCGCCCTCTTCCGGCGCGTGCGGCGCGGCGACAAGATCGGCGAGCCGCTGGCCGCTGCAGCGGTCAACGACATCGTCAAGAAGCGCTGCGCGCTCGCGGGGTTGAGCGAGAAGTTTTCTGCTCACTCGCTACGGTCGGGCTTCGTGACGGAAGCTGGACGCCAAGGTGTGCCGCTAGGCGAGACGATGGCCATGACCGGACACCGGTCGATCGCTTCGGTCACGGGATACTTCCGAGCAGTTCAAACGGAGCCCAAAGGCGCCAGGCTTCTCGAGTGATGGCTGTCCTCCCGTGCGCACTCTGCAGACCAAGCTCGACATGTTGACGAAATCGTTGGATCTTGGTCAGTATGTCGCGGTCCAAGTTCGTACCCCGGCTGCGCGTTGCCAGGATCACATCTCGGGGAGTGGCGCGCGTTCACGCGTTATTGGCGACGGGGCCAATTCGCCCACCTCCCGTCGGGTCCTCGTTGGCCACGCGGCCAGCCACTCCCGTGGCGCCCTATCGGTGCCGGGATAGACAGGCCCAGTGCCGGATCGCAAGGGATCACCACATCGGCACATCATGCGGCGCGGATATCGGGCGGGCTCGGTTGGCAAACTGATGTCTCGTGGCTTGTGTCTATCGACATTTGCTCGACAAAAGTGTTGAGCTCCCTGACCGCTTCCAGTAACTGCCCCAAGGATTCGAGCGCGATGGCCTCGGTACTGCGTGCTTCGCAAAGCATCTTTCGGAGATCCTCGGGAAAACCGACGGCCGTCGAGGTCGGTCGTTCGCTGGCCGAGTTCTACGGCCGGCAGGCGCCGTGGGAAGAGGTCCGGCCATTCATCGAATGCCTCTTCCGACTTTCGCCCGATGCGACGCGAGCATCACCCGGCGACTTCTCCGCGGAGTGAATGGCGAGGCTCGAATGCTCATAGGTCGCCCGCCCGACGTCGACCGAACTCGCCCTCCTCTACCCCACATTCACGACCTTGCCGTTCTCCATGCGGATCACCTGGTCGGCAAGATCGAAGTAGCGATCATCATGGCTGATCACGAGTACCGTCTTCCCTTGCGCACGGAGCTCGGGTAATAGCTCCCGATAAAAAACGTCCTTGAACACTGGGTCCTGGTCCGCTGCCCATTCGTCGAACACGAGGAATGGGCGGTCCTCGAGATACGAGACCACCAGCGCGAGGCGCTTGCGCTGCCCCTGCGACAGCGCCCGCGTCGTGAAGGCACCATCGCGCACCTGGACCTTGTTCCGAAGGTGCAGCTTCTCGAGCAGACGATTGCCGATGGTGTCGACCTCGGTGCCCGGCGCGGCGAGCAGCCGATCGAACAGGTGGAAGTCGGAAAAGATCGCCGAGAAGCATTGCCTGTAGGCGATACGGTCCTCATCGTCGACCGGATTGCCGTTGACCACGATGCGCCCTGCTTCGGGCTGGTACAAGCCCACGATCAGCTTCGCCAAGGTGGTCTTGCCGCTGCCATTCCCGCCGACGAGGAAGGTCAACTGGCCCGGCTCGAAGCGCAGGTCGATGGGTCCGAGCGTGAAGACCTCGTCCGAGGCTTCGTGGTAGTAACGATGCTGCACCCCCTCGAGGGCGACCGTCACGGCTCGGGGCGGCTCGGCTGGAACCCTCGAATCGGCGCCAGGCAGTCCATGGATGACGTCGTCGATGCGTTGCGCTGAGGAGCGCGCCAGATTGGCCTTGGGCAGGTTGACCAGCAGCATCTCGAGCGGGGCCACCATGTAGACAAAGACAAGCGCGAAGCCGGTCATGACCTTTGCCCGATCGGGCGCGTCTCCCACGAGGACGAAGAGCACCAGTCCGATGAAGGCATAGATCAGGAAGTTGCCCCAGCTGGCCGACGCGACAAAGATCGACATGCCATGCGCGCGCTCGCGCCTGACGGCTTCCACGGAGGCGCCGAGCACGTCCGCGGAAAAGCGCTGACTCTTGGGGTGATTGAGCCGAAGCTCCTTCGCACCTTCGACCAGCGAACGGAAGTGATCGAACAGCCGGTCCTGCTCCCGCGAGGCCTCGTCCAGATGCCGGATCGCCTTCAGGTGCGCCAGGTGATAGCCCAATGAACCGAGCGCGATCACCAGCACGCCCAGCAGGAACACCGGCCACGAGAGCCAGGCCATATAGACGAGACAACCGATGACGATGATCGCGTTCGTGAGGATGGTCGGTACGCTCGTGAAGAACTCGGCAACCTTGGCGCTGTGATCGGACAGTGCCGAAAGTACCTTGGGGCTGCCGACCTCCTCAAGTCGCCGGAAGTCGGCCGTCAGCACCCGCCCAGAGATGAATCCGCGCAAGCTCGCGTGCGCGCTCTGGCTGAGCCGTTCGAACATGACCGACGCCACCATCTGGGTCGCCATCGCGATCACCGCGAAGATCGCGAAGCGCAGCGCCGACTCGGTCCGCGCGTCGCCCTGTGAGGCGGTGAGCGCCGCGTTGATCTGCGTCAGCAGCAACACGCTAAACACGCCTGCCAGGGAGCTCGTTGCGGCGGCCGCGATCAGCAGCCGCCGCGAGCGCTGCACCAGATGGGGAAGTACGCCTACCATCAGGGACGAAGCTCGGTCAGGCGAGTCGCCGGATCACGTGCGATCTCTTCTTCGCTGAATGGGAAGCGCAGCCATTCCTTGCGTGCATAGCGGCGCACCGGGCCACTTCCCTGTCCGCTCTCCAGCGCCGTTTCGCGCTGGCCGTGAGCCAGCATCGTGTGAGCCTCCACACCGGCACGCGTGAAGCGCACGACCTGCAGATAGCTGTTGGCGACCGAGTTCGGCCCCATCTCGTCGCTGCCGTCGTCGTTGCAGATCACGGTGAAGTAGCCGGCATCGTGGCAGCCGCCGTACAGGGGCAGGCGGTCACTGCCGACGCGCACGAAGCGCCGCGAGCCGAGGGGCGCGTCGAGGGCCCGCTTGTCCTTTCGGAAGGTCGCGATCGTGTCGAGCAGCGCCTGAGCGACGCGCGGGTCCGCGCCCTTGGGGCGCGCCGGCGTATCGAGTGGCGCCTGGCTCGAGAACGGCTCCTTGTACAGCTCCGGTGCCGGGATCGCCTGGACCTTGGCCCAGAACGCTTCCCAGAGCAGCGCGCCGCGGTCCTGCGCGTCACCGCTGTTGGCCCAGCGGCGAAGGATCCGGCAGGCGGCGATGACATCGGCCTTGCGCGCCGCGTCGCAGACGGGAGCGAGCAGTTCGACCTTGTAGAGCTCGGCGGAATGCACGCGAGGATGCAGAGACTCGCGCATCAGGCGCCGACCCACCTGCTGCGACGAAGGATCGTCGAGCGTGGCCAATTGCAGGGCCAGGCGATGGCCGAGGCGCGAACGCACGGACTGGTGCTCGCGCTCTCCGCCGAGCACCATCGGGAAGCCCTCGAGCGGCTTGGCCGGATTCGTCAGCCAATAGCTGTCGTTCATGTTCGCCACATAGTCTTCGCGCAGAAGGCTGGGCAGCCCGTCGGCGGGAATGGTGCCCGCTTGAACGGCCGCGGGATCGTGCTGCCAATCGCACTCGGCCCGGCTTCCGTCGAGGAACGGCGTGATCGAGTCGATCTGGGCGAAACCCTCGGTCAGCGGCGTCGTGCAGCGGGCGCGCAAGGCATCCGGCACATTGGGCACGGTGCCGATGTCCGCGTACCAGACGCGCCCGTCGTCGCGGCCGATCGCCGCGGTGTAGACCCATGGCACCGCCACCTCGCGGCGCTGAATCGCGATGAAGTCGTCGAGCGATTTCGCCTGGTTCCAGAAGAAGTAGTTGCGGAAAACGCGCGCGTTCTCCGCGTTGACGTCCCTGACCGCGATCGCATTGGTCTCGCCCCAGCCGAATGCGGGATCCTTGGCGCCGAAGTCGGCGACGTAGCCGAAGCGCGTCCGATAGACGGTGCGACTTTGCTGCGTCAGCTTGCCGTCGGTGCCGACGACGTCGATGGACACGGGCACGGGCTGCATCCGCTCGATCTTGTCGCCGACGCGATAGCTCGTCGGCTCGCCGGCCACCAGCGACAGATCGAACAGTCCGAAGCGACGCGCCTCGGACACCGTGTGGCTCCAGGCGACCTGCTCGTTGAAGCCCATCATGACGACGGGAATGCCGAGGAAGGCCGCCCCCGCGACATTGAGCTTCCCGGGGATGGTCAGGTGCATCTGGTAGAAGCGATCCGGCCCGCCCCAGTACCAGTGAGGATTGCCCAGCAGGACGCTGCTCTCGCCGCCGGTCGCCTGCTTGCCGAAGGCAAGCATATTGCTGCCCACGCCGGCCTGGTCGCCTACCCGATGCGCGAACAGCGAACGCATCGCGTCGCGTCCACTCTGCGTCGATGCGGCGGCCCTGGGTTGTGCACCGCCGGTGCCCGGCGGACGTGCGTTGACCAGCTCGGGGATGAAGTTCATGTAGCCGCCGGCGAGCCCGGCCGCGATCATGCGTCGGTAAAGGTCGGTCGGCTCGATCTCGCGAACCCAGGGCTCGTTCACGCAGGCCGGACGTTGTGCCGAAGAGGCGCGTCGAGCGGCACCGAGATAGCGGTTGTAGCCTGCGGCGAAGCCGTCGATCAGCGCCTTGAAGTCGGCGGGTTGCTGCGCACGGTACTTCTCGACCGCGTCCTGATCCGCCGTTACGCGGAAGAAGACGTCGAGGTCGATGTTCTTCTGCAGCCCGAACGTCGAAGCTCGCGAAGCTCGTTCGTCCGCGCCGAAGTAGCGCGAGCGTCGTCCCTCGAAGGTGACGAACGCTTCCGCAAGCGTGCACAGCGCATCTTCGGCCTGCGCATAGCCCACTCCGATGCCGAGTCCGCGCCAGTCCTGCGCCTTGATGTGCGGCAGCCCATCGGTCGTGCGTCGCACCTCGACACCGTGACCACGTTCATCGGCGTTCGCCTGGGCCTGAGTGCCGCCCAGGCAGGCCGCGGCCGCCGCAATCGCCAGGGCTCCGCGAGCCCGCCCAAAGTCTCTTCTGTGCATGTCTGCTCCACGATCGAATGAGTCAATGAAGCAGACGAACCTGCGCGGAGATTGTTCAAAGCCCGCGTCACTTCGACTTTGAACATTTCCTTCACTCAGACGTCTATCCGTCATGGCGACTCGTTCTGATTCGCTTGCAGTCTGAGGAGTTGTCATGTCGACCCAACCCGTTACTCGTGATCACAAGCTGGCCTCCGAAGCGCTTTCCAGGCGCCACAACGCGCTGGCCCAACCGTACGTCCTCGAGAAGAATCCGCTGCTGATCCGGCAGGAGGCGCGCGAATCGAACGCTCGCAGCTACCCCCGCCGGTTACCCCTGGCGCTCAAGCGGGCGCACGGGATCTATGTCGAGGACGTCGAAGGCCGCGTCTTCATCGATTGCCTGGCCGGTGCCGGCACGCTGGCGCTCGGCCACAACCACCCCGTCGTCATCGCGGCGATCCGTGACGTCCTCGACGAGGGCCTGCCGCTGCACACGCTCGATCTGACGACGCCGGTCAAGGATCGGTTCGTTCAGGACCTGTTCGACATCCTGCCGCCTGACTTCTCGCGCCAGGCCAAGATCCAATTCTGCGGCCCCAGCGGCGCCGACGCGGTCGAAGCCGCGCTGAAGCTCGTCAAGATCGCCACCGGCCGCGGCACCATGCTCGCGTTCCAGGGCGCCTATCACGGCATGACGCAAGGTGCGCTGAACCTCATGGGCAGCCTCGGCCCGAAGCGGCCGCTCAATGGCTCGCTGCAAGGCGTCCAGTTCCTGCCCTACCCCTATGACTACCGATGCCCGTTCGGCCTCGGCGGCGACGCCGGCGTGCAGGCCGGCATGCGCTACATCGAGACGGTGCTGACCGATCCCGAAGGCGGCGTGCCCGCGCCGGCCGGCATGATCTTCGAAGCCGTGCAGGGCGAAGGCGGCGTCATTCCCGCGCCCGATGCGTGGGTGCAAGGCATGCGGGACCTGACCACGGCCGCCGGCGTGCCGCTGATCATCGACGAGGTGCAGACCGGCTTTGGCCGCACGGGCAAGTGGTTCGCTTTCGAGCACGCGGGCATCACGCCCGACGTCATTGTCTTGTCCAAGGCGATCGGCGGCAGCCTGCCGCTGTCCGTCGTCGTGTATCGCGAAGAACTCGACCTGTGGAAGCCCGGTGCGCATGCGGGCACCTTCCGGGGCAACCAGATGGCGATGGCTGCCGGCTCGGCCACGCTCGGATTCATCAAGGCCGAAGCGCTGCATGAACACGCCGCCCGCATGGGCGAGCGGCTCATGCGGCAGCTGACGCAGTTGCAGACGGACTTCCCGCAGCTTGGCGACGTGCGCGGGCGTGGCCTGATGGTCGGTGTCGAGGTCGTGGAGCGCGACGACACCTCCGCCGCGCCCCTCCCCGCCGCGCCGGCGCTGGCATCGGCGATCCAAGCCGAGTGCCTGAAGCGCGGCCTGATCATCGAGCTCGGCGGCCGTCACGGCAGCGTCGTGCGATTCCTCCCGCCCCTGATCATCGAAGCGGCTCAGATCGACCATGTCGTCGAGATCTTCGCTGCCGCGGTCGCCGCGGCCCTGCGAACGCGCGCTGATTCCGAGCATCGCGGCGCGCCGCGCGCGGCGCCCATCCTTTCCTCCACTTCCTGAGTTGCCCCCAGGCACGGTCTTCCATGTCCCCGAAGAATCCTCGCACCCGCCCCACCCTCTCGCGACATTCCATCGTCGCCATGGCCGCCCAGGCGGCACTCTGTGGTGGAACCCTGTTGACCGCGGCGCAAGCACAGACCCCCGAGCCAGCCACCGAAAGTTCATTGCCGCTGGTGAAGGTTCGGGCTGGTCGCGATGATGAAACCGCCTCCGGTGCGGTCGGCGGTCTTGCAGCCCGTCGCAGCGCGACCGCGACCAAGACCGATACGCTGCTGTCCGAAACGCCACGCTCGATCTCGGTGATCACGCGCGAACAGATCGAGGCGCAGAACCCGCTGACGATGCATGAAGCGCTCGGCTATACGCCCGGCGTCTTCGCGCCGCCGCTGGCGACCTCGTCGGTCGATTCGACCTCGAGCTTTTCGGTCCGCGGCTTCCGCGCCAGCGACGGCGAGGTGTTCTTCCAGGACGGAACGCGTGCCAAGTTCTCCGGATGGTGGAGCTACAACGGCTACGAGCCCTATGCGTTCGAGCGCATCGAGGTGCTGCGCGGACCGGCCTCGATCCTGTATGGACAGGGCCAGCCCAACGGCACGATCAACATGGTCTCGAAACGACCCACAACGTCCGCGTTGCGCGAACTCGGCGCGGAAGTTGGAAGCTTCTCGCAGAAGAAGCTGACGGCCGATGTCAGCGGTGCATTGGACGATGCCGGCATCTGGAGCTACCGCGTGACCGCTCTCGCGCGCGACGGCGGAACGCAGATCGAGCATGCCCAGGACAACCGCCTGTTCCTGGCTGCGGCACTTGCCTGGCGTCCCTCGGCAAAGACCGAGCTGATCCTGCGAGCGAGCGTTCAGCGCAACGAGGGCGAGCCGAACAACAATCTGCCGGCCGAGGGTACCTTGCTCGCCAATCCGAACGGCAAGATTCCGCGTCATCGCGCCATCAACGCGAACAACGACGCCCACTATGACAGTAAGAATCTCGGCTGGGAGTTCGAACACAGGCTCGACGATGTCTGGACCATGCGTTCGGTCATGCGCATGAACCAAACGACCGGTCGGCGCGAAGCAGCGAAGTTCATTGGACTCGGTGATGACAAGCGCACCGCGCAACGCAGCGTCACGAACTACTGGTCGCTGGGCGGCAACTACAACGTCACGCTAGACAACAACGTGCAGGCGCGCTTTTCGACGGGATCCGTCGAGCATCTGGTCCTGGCCGGCCTCGACTACGCAAGGCAGAAGGACGGCTGGCAGCTTGGCGATGGGACGGCGGCGCCGCTCGATCTCTTCAACCCGGTCTACACGCCCGTGACCTACCTGCGTACGCCGGTATGGGAGCGCACCGCGAATGACCAGCAGTTGGGCCTCTATGTGCAGGACCAGCTGAAGATCGACAAGCGCTGGATCGTCTCGATCGGCGGTCGCAAGGACTGGGCGAAGAACTGGACCTTGTCCGGCGACCCGGGCGCCGCCGTGTCCGACGGCCCGACCCAGAAGGATGACGCGCTGACATGGCAAACAGGCGCGGCTTACGTGTTCGATGGCGGCCTGACGCCCTACCTCAGCTATGCGGAGTCCTATGTGCCGACGCTCGGCACGAATCTGACGGGCCAGTTCCTGAAGCCGGAAACGGGTCGGCAGTATGAGGCCGGGCTCAAGTACCAGCCGGTTAACGGCAGGCTGTCGGTCACGGCTGCGGTCTTCGACATCCTCCGCCAGAACGTGCTCGGTCCTGATCCCGCCAACCCGAACAACCGCTTGCAGCGCGGCGAGGTTGCCTCGCGCGGCTTCGAGTTCGAAGCGCGCGGAGAGCTCTCGCGTGAGCTCAGCCTGATCGGCAGCTACGCGTACACAAAGACCGAGGTCACGAAGAGCGACCAGGCCGATCGCGGCAAGGAGCTGATGCAGTCGCCCCGCCATGCCGGATCGTTGTGGCTGGACTACGCGCCGAGCGACGTCGCAGGTCTCAGCATCGGCGCAGGGGTTCGATATGTCGGCGCGACATGGGGCGACGACGTCAATACGTTGCGGGTGCCAGGCTACACGCTGGTCGACCTGGCACTGCGTTACGACCTCGGCAAGCTGAACGGCAGCCTCAAGGGCACGCAAGCCTATCTGAACGTCAAGAACCTGACCGACAAGACCTACCTGACCTGCTTCTACGGCAATTGCCTCTACGGCATCGAACGCAGTGTCGCTGCGGGTCTGCGCTACCAGTGGTGATCCTGCGCGTCCGGGCGAGCGCGGCACGCCGGTCGTGATGCGACTGCTGTTGGTCCGGCTGCATCGCTGGCTCGGCTTGGCGACGGCAATCTTTCTTGCCTTCGCCGGGCTGACCGGCAGCCTGATCGCGTTCCAGCCGGAGCTCGATGCGTGGCTCAATCCGCAACTCTTTCGCGTCGACGCGGCGCGTCCGTCGTTGTCGATCGAGCGGTTGGCGGCCGAAGTCGAACGCGCAGACCCGACGGTCATGGCGACCTTCATCATGCCCGCGCAGAGGCCGGGCAGTTCGACGCTGGTCACGGTGGAGCCGCGCATCGATCCCGCGACCGGCTCGCCGTATCCCGCCCGGTACAACCAGGTCTTCGTCGACCCCGCGACGGGAACCGTGCTAGGCGCCAGGCTCTACGGGGCTTGGCGCTTCGACACCCAGCATCTGCTTCCGTTCATCGTCGTGCTGCACTACTCGCTGCACATACCGGACCGCTGGGGCGATCTGCTGCTCGGCATCGTCGCGGTCGTGTGGCTGTTCGACAGCGTCATCGGCTTCTGGCTGACCCTTCCGGTGCGATCGCTAAGCACCAGCCGATCCTGGTGGCAGCGTTGGAAGCCCTCCTGGCAGATCAAGCGAGCGGCGGGCGCTGTGCGCTTGAACTTCGATCTTCATCGCGCAGGCGGGCTCTGGCTGTGGGGACTGCTCATTGCGATGGCGCTAACCAGCATCGCGATGAACCTCGGTCGGGAAGTGTTCGTTCCTGCCGTCGAACTCTTCGGCGTTGTGACGCCTAGCCCACTCGCGGCGCTCACGGAGCCCGAGCACAAGCCCGAAGCCGCTCCTGTCGAGCAGCCCCCGATCGGATGGGATGCGGCCGTCGTGGAGGCGCGTCGGAACGCGCCGGCGCATGCATCGGACTGGTCGGTCCACAGCATCTACTTCGCCGCCGAGCAGCGGGTCTACGAAGTCACGCTGATCGAACCTGGCGACCACGACACAGCTCTGCGGCTGGGGCGCGAACGCTTCTTCATCGACGGCAACACCGGTGAGCGCGTGGCCCACCGGAGCTATGACGACAGCACGGCCGCGGACAAGTTCCTCGCGTGGCAGTACCCCCTGCACAGCGGGCAGATCGGAGGTCTGGCCGGACGCATCGTCGTCTGCCTGCTGGGCCTGGCCGTATGCATGCTGTCGATCACCGGCATCGTTATCTGGGCACGCAAGCGCCGAGCGCGCCAGCACCAGGCGCATCGTAGCGCGCAGGTGCTGGCTTAGCTGGCGGCCTACGCGCGCCGATGGCGCAGCGTCCCTCGACCGAGATGCGCGTTTCTTGCTGTGGGCACAATTCCCAATTCTTGGTGAGCTCAGCGCTTGGCGGTCCCGTACCGTCGGCGCAGCCGTCGTCCGCGCACCCAATGCCAGGCGAGCGTCACCAGCAGCAGCGCTCCGCCGGCCAGGTGGCCGTAGCCAAACCAGTTGCCGAGCTCGGCATCGCCGCTGTAGTAGATGCCGACGGCGGTACCGGCCAGCGCGCAGAGCAGCAGCGCGAGCGCGAGGCCGCTGCGCCGATGCTGTCGGCGGCGCCAGCCGGCGCGCATGTGGATGCTCCAGAGCGCCCCGCAAAACAACATCAGCATGAAGCCGGCCAGCGCATGGCAGGCGCTGCCCCAGGTCCGGACGGCGCCCGCGGCGTGCCAGCCGAGCTCGAGCTCGGCGCGCATTTCGAGCGTCGTCGTCGCCAGCAGGAGCCCGGTCACACCGAGCACGACCGAAGCCGCACCGAGCAGGCGCGGGAACCAGCGCGGATAACCCTTCATGCAGCCTCCGGGACCTGGGCGGGATCGACCAGCAGGCCGCCCAGCGCGGCGACCAGTTCGGCGCGAGATCCGTCGGGCGCGCAGGCCGCGACCTTGGTCAACGCGTCGGCTCGCCACGCGCGCCGCGCGAGCACCGTCCAGATGCCCGGCCGAGCCGGCCGTTCGGTCGGACCGAGCACGAGCGCCGGGAACGCGTCGCGATCGTGCTCGCCCGGTTCGACGCGCGAGCTCGCGATCGCCGCGCCGCACAGCGAACCGAGCGCGGTGCGCCGGCCATCGAGCTCGCGGCGGTCGATCGGCGCTTCCAGCGATCCGAAGGCGCGCAGATCGCCGCCCGCGTTGACCAGACCGGCAGCGACGCCGTGGCGGCGCAGTGCCTCGACCGCCAGGTCGACGGCAAAGCCCTTGGCGATGCCGTCCAGCGTCAGCCGGATCGGCCGCGCGAGTCGGGCCGCGCCGTCCCGGATCTCGATGTCGTCCGCGCGGCCGCGCGGCAGCGGTGCCGGCCCGCCGTGATCGGGCAGACGGCCGGCAGCGACGAGCGCGCCGCCGACCGTGCAATCGAAGAGACCGCGGCTCGTGCGCGTCAGCGCTCGGGCCAGGCGCAGCAATCGCTCGGAGTCGCGATCGAGCGCAACCGTCGCGCCGGTGTTCAGCCGCGTCAGCAGGCTCTGCGGATCCTGAAAGCTCCACAGGGCGGCACTGCGGGCGAGACTCGCGAAAGCGCAGGCGAACGCCGCCTCGGGGTCAGGTCTTGCCTCGATGGCGACCTCGATATAGCAGCCCATGAGCGGGCGCATGCGGCGCAGCAGCATCTTCATCGGTCCCGGTCCGGTCAGCCGGCTTCGACGAGGAACAGCTTGTGAATCGCGAGCAGACGCTTCACGCCGTCGGTCACGTTGCGGCAGGACAGCGTCGCGCCGCTGATGTTCGGCACGTCCTCGTCGAGCTTGAACGGATCGGCGAGCGTCTTGCCGGCGAAGCGCTTGCGCCAGGCGGCGTCGCGGATCTGGCCGCCGTGCGTCTCCCGATAGCTGATCACCTCGACGCCGAGCACCGACCCGTCGGGCGCGATGCCGGTCGCATAGGTGATGAACTCGTGCTTGCCGATCACCTCGTCGACGATGAACCAGCCGACCAGCTTGCCGTCGCGCTCGGCGCGCCAGATCTTCTGCTCGTCCCAGCGCTGGCGCACGCCGCTGGCCGCCTTGATGCGGTCGCGCTGAGCCTCGCCGAGCTTCAGCGGGCGCGCCTCGAAATTCTTCGCGGCCGGGAACAGCAGCGTCTGCGCCTGGGCGACCGTCAGATAGTCGGTCGCATGGGCGGGCAGCGCGATCGCCGCGACCGGCAGCAGGAAGGCCCGCAGTCCGCGTGACGCCATGACGGAGACCCCGCTCAGAAGTTGTAGCCGATCTTCAGACGCACCTCGTTGCGCGTCTTCTCGATCAGGTGCAGGTGGCGCTGGGTCTGGCCCTCGTACTTCTCGCCACCGCCGCGGATCTGGCGGAACAGCGTCAGCGTGCCCCACCACTTGGGGCCGCCGTAGTGGATCGACGGGCCGCCGAACAGCGACCAGCGCTCGAGGCCGACCTCGGTCTCGTATTCCGATTCGCGCAGCAGCTCGGCGCCGACATACCAGCTCGGCGCGAAGCGGTAGGACAGGCCGGTGCCGAGCTTGGTCGAGATCTCCATCTCGGGCTCGGTCGGCCAGTCGAAGCCCTCGGGCAGGTTGGCGATCGCCTTGCGCTTCTCGTAGGCGGCGCGCAGGCCGATGTTGGCGACCCAGGTCAGCTGGCCTTCGAGGAAGTACTTCTGCGCCTGCAACTCGGTCTCGATCTCGTATTCCTTTTTCTTCTGACCCGAGTGGCGGTCGAGCATGCCGTATTCGAACGAGGCGATGCCCGACAGGCCGAAGTCGTCCTTGGCCGGGCTCAGGAAGTTGTACTTGACGCCGACTTCGATGCTCTGCGGGCGCAGGCCGCGCTTGCGCTCCTGCGGCAGATAGCCGTCGATGATCAGGCCCGAGGTGTTGATGCTCATCATGTTGAGCTCGGCCGACACCTGGAAGCGATCGGTCACGCCGTACTCGAGCTCGGTCTTGGTGTCCATCGCGCGGTACTTGCCGGAGCCTTTGTCCGAACGCTGCGTGAACCACTGGTAGGCCTCGAGCGCGCCCTTGGGCAGGACTTCGGCGCCACGCACATAACCGAGCAGGTTCTCGTCGGCGTGCGCGGGCTGGACGAGGGCGAGCGCAGCCAGTACGGCTCCGCAAAGGAGGTTCTTGTTCATGGGTGTGGAGATGCGATCAGGACGGAGCGGCATCGGTGCCGATCCGGAAGGATGGGCACTGTAATGCGAACAACTCGTATTTGCATCCCTATTGTTGCTGTAGCACAACCGACTAGCCATTCCACGTTGGCAAGCATTGAAGCCCGCTTGCATCGCGAGGCTCGCTCAACTCGAGCGCCTGTCGATAGTGCGAAAACGCCGAACGCGCGTCGGACACGGCCCTCGACCAGCGCGATCTGATCGGGTGCGAGTACGGGGGCGGCCGCAGGACCGCGGCAGCCCGCTGAAGCGCGGGTTCGTAGTAGCAGCGCTCGAGTACGGCCTGTGCGCCGGACTTGCAATCAATCTGTCGACCCTTAGTCGCGATTCTCAGATCGGTTTTCAGTTCAGCGTAAAGGTGTGCTGCCCTAACTCGGATTGCCGGCGGCATGCTTCTGCCGGTGCCGAGCAGGTCCATCAAAGCGGTACAGCGCCGTTCCCATTCCTCGAGCGAAGCGGACACCTTTGCCAGCTCGGCAATGTCAGCCGATTCGCCCATAGAGCTCCTTCCCGTAGCACCTTTCGCTTGCCTCCAGACACTCTCGCAGCTCGGCAAGAAAGCCCGGATTGACCAGCAGCGAACGGTGATCACAGGCATCCACGACACGGTCGAGAAGCAGCTTGGAAAGCTCGGACCAGTCCCTTACCTCGGCCGACTTTCGTGTCAGAGTGTCGTCGGCGTGCCAAGCATGGATCGGCAGCTCGCAGGGTTCCCAACAGTAGCGGCGCATCATGATCGAATGACCGATGCCAGCGAAGGCCGCGAATTCCTCGGAGCCGAGCGCCGGCCCGTCGAGCGGCAACGGGCTCCATTGTTTCCGAACCAAGTCCTGTATGAGTGCCTTCTCGCCCGGTTCGAGCGGATCGAGCAAGCGTCGCCAATGCGGGGCCATACGCGACTGCTCGCGCCATGTCGCGAACGCTTCGTCGAAGCGCAGGGCTTCGCCCCCCTCCGTCGCGGCGTAAGCGCCGACCGGATGGCAGACATCGAGCATGCCGACGAACGCTACCGGGATCCGGTCCTTCAGCTGTCGTCCCACTTCGTAGGCCAAGTCGCCGCCGGATGACCAGCCGAGCAAGGCCACAGGTCCTCTCTCGCCAAGTTCGAGCACCTGCTCCGCGTAGCGAGCAGCGAGCTCTTCGAAGCGCCAGGCCTTCCACCGCGCGCGCGACAGCGTATAGCAGTCGAATGTGTACACGGCTCGGTCGCCAGCGACGGCTTTCACGATGCCGTCGTACTCGGTCCGATTGACATGAAGCCCCGGGAAGCAGAACAGCGGTACGCCACGAGCTACGCCGCCACGACGGGCGGCTCGGAGGTCATCTTGTTCGCGTGTTCCGCAAGGGTCAGGCGTTGCGATCATTTGAGCCTGCTCGCGCAGGACGGAGTTCTGGATCGCCTCCCCCACCGACAGCGTGCCGGAGCCGAAGCGCGCATCGCACGCAGCGACGATCCGAAGCGCGGCCAGCGAATGCCCGCCGATCTCGAAGAAGTTGTCGTGGCGTCCGACCCGCTCGATGCCGAGCACCTCGGCCCAGATCGCCGCGAGCTGCTCCTCGACCTCTCCCTGCGGCGCCTCGTACACCCGCTCGATCCCCTGCGGCTGCGGCAGCGCCTTGCGATCCACCTTGCCGTTGGCGTTCAGCGGCAGCCCGTCGAGCCTCACGATCAGCGCCGGCACCATGTACTCGGGCAGCTGTCGCGCCAGCGC
>NZ_JBIGHZ010000007.1:0-17711 GCF_043555845.1 Roseateles rivi
CCGACACGTCGAAGCCGAACGGGGTCTTGTGCAGCACCGTGTCGGTCGGGCTCAGGTCGTAGGCCTGCTGCATCCAGGCGAGCCGGTTGTGCAGCGAGCGGTGGCGGTTGACGGCGCCCTTGGGTCGACCGGTCGAGCCGGAGGTGTAGATCACATAGGCCGGATGCTCGCCGTGCAGCGCGACAACCGGATCATGCGCAGGCCCGTCGTCGAGCGACAGCCGGTCCAGCGCCAGCGTCGGCAGGCCCTCGGCCACGATGTCGAGGTGACTCTGCGTCAGCAGCAGCGCGACCTGCGAGTCCTCGAGCATGTAGCTCAGCCGCTCGGCCGGGTACTCGGGGTCCAGCGGCACATAGGCGCCGCCGGCCTTGAGCACGGCCAGCAGGGCCACGACCATCTCGACCGAGCGCTCCAGCGCCAAGCCCACGCGGACTTCAGGGCGCACGCCCAGCGCGATGAGGCGATGGGCGAGACGGTTGGCACGCGAGTTCAGCTCGGCATAGCTCAGCTGGACATCGCCAAACAGCAGCGCAACCGCCTCGGGCGTGCGGCGCACCTGCGCCTCGATGAGCCGGTGCACCGGCTGCTCGTCGGCGTACTGCTCAGCGCTCGTGTCCCACGAGGCCAGCTGAGCCTGCTCTGCCGCGTCCATCAGCGGCACCGCGCCCACGGTCTGCAACGGCTGCTCGATCAGCGCCTGGAGCATCGTCACGTAGTGCCGACCCAGGCGCTCGATCGTCGACGGCTCGAACAACTCCTTCGCATAGACCAGGGTGACGCCGACCTCTCCCTTTCCGTTCTCGGCCGTGGTGATGCTCAGATCGAACTGAGCATGCCTGTCTCCGACATCGAAGTCGTGAACCGAAAGCCCCGGCAGTCCATCGAGCGAGCGATGCTCGCCGACCTGGTGGCTGAACATCACCTGGAACAGCGGATGCTGGCCCGTGACGCGTTCGGGTTGCAGCGCCTCGACGAGCTGCTCGAACGGGAGATCCTGATGTGCCTGGGCGCCAAGCGCGGCTTCACGCGTCTGCGCAAGCAGCTGTGCGAGGTTCATGCGCGGATCGACCTGCGCGCGCAGCACCTGCGTGTTGGCGAAGAACCCGATGACTCCTTCGGTCTCGGCGCGATGCCGGTTCGCGATCGGCACGCCGACGCGGATGTCGTCCTGTCCGGCCCAGCGATACAGCAGGCCTTGCCAAGCCGCCAGCAGCAGCATGAACGGCGTTGCACCGAATGACTGCGACTGGCGGCGCAGAGCTTGTGCCAATCCTGTCGGCAGGTCGAAGACCAAGCGCGCGGCGAGATGCGCGCCATCAGGATGGCGCGGATGATCGACAGGCAGTTGCAGCGCCGGCGCGGTCCCGCCGAGATGCTCGGTCCAATAGGCGAGCTGCCGGTCCCGTTCTCCGGCGGCGAGAAGATCGCGCTGCCACAGCGCATAGTCGGCGTACTGGATGTCGAGCGGCCGCAGCGTCGGCGCGCGCGACTCGAGGCGTGCGGCATAGAGCTCGGCGAATTCCTCCACGATCAACTGGATCGACCAGCCGTCCGACACGATGTGATGCATGACGACGACCAGCACCTGCTCGTTGTCGTCCAATCGGATCAGGCGGATCCTCAGCAGAGGCCCGGCCGACAGGTCGAACGGTTCCTGGACGATCCGCTGCGCTTCCGATTGGGCGCGTCTCTCCCGGTCTGCTTCAGTACGCAGATCGCAGCTGTTGAATGCGAAAGCCCCCCGCTCGAGCACGACCTGGACGATGTCTCCGCGAGCGTTGGCGCGAAACACCGTCCGCAGCGCCTCGTGGCGCTGCACGAGCGCATCGAAGGCCGCCCGTAGCGCATCCTCATCGAGCGATCCGACCAAGCGCAGCGCGCCAGCCAGGTGATACGCGGAACTCCGCGGGTTCAGCTGCCACAGGAACCATTGGCGCAGTTGGGCATAGGACGGCGAGACGCCGTCCTCAGCCGAGGCATTCCGGCGCTGCGCGACGATGGGCAGCTTTGTCGGCGCAATGCCTTGTGCCGCCATCTTGCGCAGCACGGCACCACGCGCTTGCGGTTCGAGCGCCGCCAACCTGCGCGCGATCGCCTCGAGTTCGCGCGGCATTGGCGCATTCATTGTCCGGCCTCCGCCTCGGCCAGCAGATCATCGAGCAACGCGATCTCGTCACGGCCTGATTCCCGACGCGCCTCGACTTTCGCCGCCAGGTCGCGCAGCGTGCCCGCTTCGAACAGCTCTCGCAGCGGCAGTTCGACGGCGAACTGTTGAAGGATGCGCGCCGTGACCTGTGTACCGAGCAGCGAATGCCCGCCGAGATCGAAGAAGTCGTCATCGAGCCCGACCTCGTCGATCTTCAACACCGAGCCCCAGATGGCGGCCAGTCCGCGTTCGATGTCACTGACGGGCGCCACATAGACCGGACGCTGAGCCGTCGCCCCAAGCGCCAGCAGAGTCTGCCGATCGACCTTGCCGTTGGGCATTTGCGGCAACGCCGCCATCACGACGATCGCGGATGGCACCATGAAGGCGGGCAAGCGCGCGCGCAAACCGGTTTCGAGCTCGTCCTGCAGCGCAGCTCCGGCATCCTCTGCCGCGACATAGGCGATCAGCCTTTGGCCGATTTCGGCATCGTCGTGCACGAGCGCAACGGCGTCGCTCACGCGAGCATGCGCCTTCAGCGCTGCTTCGATCTCGCCGAGCTCGATCCGATGGCCCCGCAGCTTGACCTGCTGATCGGCGCGTCCGAGGTACTCGATCGAGCCGTCGGGGCGCAAGCGCGCGAGGTCCGAGGTGCGATAGAGACGCGAGCCCGGCTCGAACGGATCGGCGACGAATCGCTCCGCCGTCAGTCCGGGTCGCTCGCAATACCCTCGGGTGATGCCGGCACCGCCGATGTAGAGCTCGCCGGCTACTCCGGTAGCGCAAGGTTCCAGTGCGTCGTCAAGCACGATGCTGCGCATGCCTGGGATCGCGCGGCCGATCGGCAGCGACTGTCCCGCGGCCGTCGGCGCCTCGATGCGCAATGCGTTCGACCAAACCGTCCCTTCGGTCGGTCCGTATTCGTTGACGAGCGCGGCCTGAGGGGCATGACGGCGATGCAGGTCGACGACGTCGGCATGGCAAGCCTCTCCGGCGACGATTGCGCAGCGCAGGGGCGCGTCCGGCGCGAGCCGCGCCGCGATCTGCTTGTAGAACGACGGCAGCGCCAGCAGGTGCGAGATCTTCAGATCGGCCACGAGGGCCGCCACCGTTAACGGATCGCGATGCGCGTCGTCGGTCGGCAGGCAAAGCGTACCGCCCTGTCCGAGCGTCCAGAAAATGCCGGCGACCGAGCTGTCGAACGAGAACGAGGACAGCAGCAGGAAGCGATCGACCGGCTCGCCATAGAAGGCAAAGCGCGCCGTCGTCGACGCGACGGCATTGGCGTGACTCACCATGACGCCCTTCGGGCGCCCCGTCGATCCAGAGGTGTAGATCAGATAGGCGAGGTGATCGCCGGCTGCTTCGCAGGCCGGCACGGGGCCCGCCGAGACAGGTTCGTCCGCGTCATCGATCTCGATCCGCGGAATCGCTTGCTCGCCCGAAGATGCCGCGCGGCCGCGATCGACGACAACCGCCGAGAGTCCTGCGTCCTCGATCATGAGCGCGATCCGCTCGGCCGGATATGAGGGATCCAGCGGCACATAGGCCGCCCCGCTCTTCATCACGCCGATCATCGCGACGATCGCGTCGACCGAACGCCCCAGATGCACGCCCACGGTCCGCTCGGGTCCGGCTCCCAGCGCAAGCAGTCGCTGCGCCAGACGGCTGGCCCTCGCGTCGAGCTCGCCATAGGTCAGCGCCCGGGTCCCGCAGACCAGGGCCAGCGCCTGCGGCACGCGACGCGCCTCGGCTTCGAACAGCGCATGCAAGGTCGGCGACGGTTCGAGTCCCTCCGGCCGCGGCGTTGCCGCGGCCGCGACGATACGCGCGCGCTCAGTTGGTCCTAGCAGCGATCGCTGCCGCCACGGTTGCGCCGCCTCATGGCCCAGACCGGACAGCAATACCTCGAACTGCGCCAGCCAAGTCCGCAGCGTCGAGGCATCGGAGCGATCGTCCGCTGCTAGGCGCAGGCGCCAGCCGCCGTCGATCGCGAGTGCGTCGCAGCGCAGCCGCTGCGGCCCCGGATCGATGGCGAGCTGATCAACGGCCCAGCCCTTGGGCAAGGTGAGCGCGTCCGTGCACGAAATGGCAATGCCCGGGCGGGAGCGGCCCGCGAGAGCCTGCGCATCGAGGAAAGCCGGCGCGTCGAAACACTCGTGCCAGGCCGCGGCGGCCTCGAGTCGTTCCGCGACATGGCGCACGAGACGATCGGCCGATGCGTCGAGATCGAGCGACAGGGCGAGCGGCAGCAGCCCGTCGAAGCAGCCGAGCGAGCCGGCCAGCTCTTCGGCTCGCTTGCCGCAGCGCCATTCCACGCCGAAATCACCCTGCCCCGTGATGAGCGCCAGCCAACCCGCCCAAAGGCTCGCGAGCACGGTCTGTTCGGGTTGCACGGTGCGCGTGGCCAAGGCACGCAGCCCTTCAAGGGCTTCCGCACCGAGCATTCGGCTCTCCGCCGGCCCGCGCCGGCCTGTGCCGACGGTTTCGAACGGCAGTCTCGGCGCCGAGGCTTCCTGCCCGCGCCAGAAGCGCGCGCCATCGCGCCCGAGCTCGCCGGCCAGCAGGTCCTGCTGCCATGCGACGTAGTCGGCGTATTGCAGCACCTCGGTCGCCGCACCGCCGGTCAGGCATTCCGCCAGGAGCTCCTGAACGGCCTGCACATCGAGCGCCAGGCTGGGCGCGGCCAATGCGAGCCGAATGCGCCCGGGCTTGATCAGCGTGGCGGTGATCGCGACGACGGCACCTCGTTGCAAGTCGATCGCATCACGGGCCGCGTCGAGCAAGCGTTCATCGTCCGCGCCCTCGAGCAGCGCGAATGCGGGAGCGAGTTCATCCTCGATGACCTGCACCGGATCGCGCAGACCCGGCACCGCGCGGTATCGAGTCCGCAGGATCTCGTGGCGGGCGACGCTGCCATGCAGCGCCGAACGCAGTGCGTCCAACGTCGCGGCGTCGCCCGGGCCGCTCGCGATCACCACGGTGGCCGCGACCTCGTCCGTCCAATGCGGCGCCAGCACGGCGCTCTGCTGCGAAGACAGTCGATAGGTTTCCTGGGCGTTCATGCCGTCTCCTTCAGCGCGAGATCGACGCCGCGGCAGGCCTGGGCCATCGCGACCATGACGCGACGCGGACCCGTGAACGGGCCGCGGCCATGCAGGGCCAGCATGTTGTCGAGCATCAGCACGTCGCCCTTCTGCCAGGGGAAGCCGACCATGACCTCGCGGTAGCAGGATTGCAGGTGCTCGACGTAATCCGGTTCGATCGAGCTGCCATCGCCATAGAACGTGTTCTGCGGCAGGTCCTCGGGCGCGTACTCGCTGCGCAGTTGGGTGCGGACCGTGGGGGGAAGCGTCAGCTCGTGGAAGAAGGTGCCATGGTTGAACCACAGCGCTTCGCCCGTGGTCGGATGCCGCATCAGGGCGGCCCCGATCTGGCGCGTCCGCAAGCGGTCACCGCTCTTCCACTCGGCCGCGATGCCGATGCTGTTGCAATAGGCCTCGACCGTGGCACGGTCCGAGGTCTGGAAGACGGTCTGCCAGGGCAGACCAAATCCATCACCGTAGTTGCGAACGTACATGATGCCCTTGCGAGCGAAGGCCTCGCGGACCTCGGGACGGATGCGGCGCGCCAAAGCGCGCGTGCTGCCGATGGGCGTTTCGCCGCCGGTCTGCGCCGGCAGGTCGCAGTAGAGGAACAGGTGCAGCGGAAAGACCGGCGAGTACGAGTGTTCGTTGTGCGGAAAGATACTCTCTTCGGCCGGATAGTCGGTCGAGGTGTAGACGTTCAGGTCCTGCTGGATCTGCGTGCGCGGCGATGCGCGGAACTTGTATTCGAGGGCGCCGGCAGAGACACCGTCGATGCACCGGTTGAACTCTTCGGCGTTCGCCACGGAAAAACCGCGGAACAGGATCGCGCCGTGGTCGAGCAGACGTCGTCCGATCTCTTTGCGATGTTCTCGGGCCCATTCGGGAAGACGCACGCCAGCGACATTGGGTTCGCAGACCACGGGCAGCTCCTGACCGTCGAACATCGCCTGCCAGCGCACGAGCGAACCGCTCTCGATCGCGGCGCTGCGACGGCGAGCCGTGCCGATAGTGGGCCGCGCCATGGGCGCCATTGGATTACTCATTTCAATCGCTCCTTGTCTTGTTCATGCCTGCGAGGGCAAACCGCGCCGCTTGAGCGCGCCGCGCATGCCGGCAAGCCGCCGATCGCGCTCGCCTGCGCGGCGTTCGGACGCCGCGCGGCGCGCCGCCAGTGCGCGATCCCGCAGTGCGCCCATCGCCGCATCCGTCTGCTCGATGGCAAGCTGCAGAACCTCCGCGATCGCCGCGCCGAGGTCCTCCATCGTTTCGTGGTCGTAGACCTCGCGGTCGTACTTGATCGTCATCTCGGTGCGGTCCTGCCCGGTGACGAAGCTGACGATCAGGTCGAGCTCCGCGTCCTTGGCGTCCAGCGCGACCTCCTCGACTGTCAGTCCGGGCAAGGCGACCTGCATCTGCACATCCATCTGGTGGATCACCTTGACCTGGAAGAGTGGCGCCCGCGCGTCGCGCCGCCCGCTCTGGATCGCCTCGACGAGGCGGTCGAACGGCAACTCCTGGTGTTCCGACGCATCGACGACCGTGTCGCGCAGCTGTTCCAGCAGTTCCGCCATCGTGGCCGGCGCCGCGCAGTCGATCGGCAGCGCGACCTGGTTGACGAAGAAGCCGACCAGCGCCTCGACCTCGCGACCTCCCTGCCGGTTGGCCATGTCGGTGCCGACGTGGAAGCGCGCCTGCCCGGATCGTTCCGATGCGACGATCGCGAACGCGGCCAGCAGCACCATGAACGGCGTCGCGCCGTGCCGGGCCGCGAGCTGCGCTATGCCCGCCGACACCTGGGCGTCGAAGACATGCGAGACATGGCCGCCTGGATGCCTGCGTTCCGCGGGCATGGCCTTGTCGGCCGGCAGGACCAGCGGCGCGATGCCGGCGAGCGTCGCCTTCCAGTAGGCCTGCAGGCGTTCGAGCTGCGGGCCCTCGAGGCGCTGCCGCTGCGCCTGCGCATAGTCGACATACTGAATGGACAGGGGCGCGAGCGCCGGCGAACGTTGCCCGTGCAGGGCCGCATAGCACTCGGCGAACTCGTTCATCAGCATGCGCAGCGACCAGCCGTCGGCCGCGATATGGTGCAGCACGACGACGAGCCGATGCTGTTCGGTCCCGTACCGCAGCAGCGCGATCCTCAGCATCGGGTCCCGAGTCAGATCGAAGGGTTCCCGGATGAATGCCGCGGTCTCCGCGTCGACCGCTTGTGACCGCTCCTCGACCGCCAAGACCCTCAGGGTCGGCGCACTGGCCGGCAGCACGCGCTGCCAGCCGAGGCCGTCGTGCTCGCCGAACACGGTCCTCAGCACCGCATGCCGCTCGACGAGCCAGGCGAATGCGCCGCGCAGCGCGCCGTCGTCAAGCCGTCCGTGCAGATCGAAGACGATCGGCACGTTGAATGCCGATCCCTGCGGGTCGAGCCGCCAAAGGAACCAGAGTCGTTGCTGCGCATCGGAGAGCGGCGTCGGTCCCGACCGATCGATCGCCACGGCGGGTTCAAGGGCGGCGATATCTCGCGCCGGCAGTGCGACAGCCATATCGTGCAGCACGGGGCGCTCGAACACGCGTCGCAGCGGCAGTGCGAACCCGAAATCGTCGCGAAGCCGGGCGACCATGCGCGTGGCGAGCAGCGAATGCCCGCCCAACGCGAAGAAATCGTCGCCGCGGCCGACGCGCTCGACGCCGAGCAGTTCGGTCCACAGCGACGCGAGGGTCTCTTCGCGCATGCCCTGCGGTGCTTCGAAGCCGGTCGAGGTATCGATCGTTGGCTCCGGCAAGGCCTTGCGATCGATCTTGCCGTTGCTGTTGAGAGGCAGGCAATCGAGCAGCACGATCTGCGCCGGCACCATGTACTCGGGCAGATGCCGGGCGAGCACGGCCTTCAGTGCGTCTATCTCGAGTCCACTGGCTCCGACCACATAAGCGACCAGACGCGCGCCGGCCCCGTCATCGCGTGCGACGACGACAGCCTGCTCGACACCGGCTTGCTCGATCAGGCGGGCTTCGATCTCGCCAAGCTCGATGCGCCAGCCGCGAATCTTGACCTGGTGGTCGATGCGGCCGAGGAACTCGAGCGAACCGTCGCGGTTCCAGCGCACGAGGTCACCGGTGCGATAGAGCCGCGCGCCTGGCTCGCCCAGCGGATCGGCAACGAAGCGCTCGGCGCTGAGTCCCGGGCGACCGACGTAGCCGCGCGCGAGGCCTTCACCGCCGATATGAAGCTCGCCGGGCACGCCCGCCGGCACCGGGAGTAGCTGCGCGTCGAGCACCCGCAGTGACGTCGCGGCGATCGGTCCGGAGATGCGAGGCGAAGCCGCTCCAACCTGAGCCGCTGCCGACCAGATCGTCGTCTCGGTGGGGCCGTACATGTTCCACAGTTCGACGCCGACCGAGCGCAGTTCGTCGGCCAGATCGGGCGGCAGCGCTTCGCCGCCGCAAAGTCCCTTGAATCGCCTCACCGGAAGGCGCGGCCAGCCCCCCGCGCGCAGCAGGCGCCAGCCCGAGGGAGTCGCCTGCAACGCTGTCCCAGCGCAGCCCTCGACCAGCGCTGCCAGCGCGGCGCCGTCGCGGACCGTGTCTCGCCCTGCCAGCACGATGCGGGCACCGACCAGCAACGGGAGGAACAACTCGAGCGCTGCGATGTCAAAGGTCGAAGCCGTCACCGACACCAGCACGTCGTCGACGTCGAGCCCCGGCGATTCACGCATGCTCAGCAGGAAGTGGCTCAGCGCGCAGTGTCGCACCATGACGCTCTTGGGTCGGCCGGTCGAGCCCGACGTATAGATCGCATAGGCGAGGCTCTCGGCGTGAAGCGGAACCGCCGGGTCGTGAGCGGGCCAGGCCTCCAGACCGTCGAGCAAGACGCCCGGAACGCCGGTGTCGGGCAGCGCCGCGCGAATCGCCTCGCTGGTCACCACGCAGGCGGCGCCGCTGTCGGCGAGCATGAAAGCCAGGCGTTCGCTTGGAAGCTCGGGATCCAGCGGAACATAGGCGCCGCCGGCCTTGAGCACGCCGAGCAGCCCGATCAGCAGCTCCGGCGAACGGTCGAGGACCACCGCGACCTTCACCTCGGAGCGGACTCCGAGCGCGATCAGACGATGCGCCAGCCGGTTTGCACGCGTGTCGAGTTCCGTGTAGCTCAGCATCTGCTCGCCAGAAACGATCGCGATTGCTTCGGGATTCCGCCGGGCCTGGGCCGCGATCATGCGATGCACGGGACGCTCGGCGTCGAGCTGCGCGTCGTTGACGCCCCAGGCTTGCAGGCGCTGCAGCTCGCCGTCGTCGAGCAGGGAGACGGCGCCGACGGCTTGCTGCGGTTGCTCGATCAATGCCTGCAGCATGGCGCGATAGTGGCCGCCCAGCTGCGCGATCGTGGCGGGCTCGAACAGCTCGCGTCCATAGGCGATCGTCGCCTCGATGCGGCCGCCCGTCCGCTCCGTCGTGTGCAGGGTCAGATCGAACTGCGCCGCCGTTTCGCCGAGCGGATAGGTCTCGATCGAGAGCCCCGCGATCTGCCGCAATGCGCGGTCGTCTTCGCGCTGATGGTTGTGCATCACCTGGAACAGCGGGCTCGTGCCGAGACGCCGCTCGGGCTGAAGCGCCTCGACCAGTTGCTCGAACGGCAGGTCCGCGTGCGACTGCGCGCCGACTACGGTTTCGCGCACCTGGGTCAGCAGGGACTGCAAGGTCATTTGCGCTTCGACCCGGTTGCGCAGCACCTGCGTGTTGACGAAGAGGCCGACGACGCCTTCTGTCTCGGCGCGCTGGCGGTTCGCGATCGGCGCACCGACGCGGATGTCCTCCTGACCCGTATAGCGATGCAGCAAGGCCTGCCAGGCTGCCAGCATCAGCATGAACGGCGTCACCCCGGCGGCTTGCGCTCGTTGCAGCAAAGCGCCGCCGAGCGATGCCGGCAGATCCACGGTGCAATGCGCCAGATGGAGCTGGCCGTCCCCCCGCCGCGGGTGGTCCGTCGCCAACTGCAGCACGGGATGCTGGCGGCCGAGCCGCTCCGTCCAGTAGCCGAGCTGTCGCTGCTGCTCGCCCTGTCTCAGCCAGTCGCGGTGCCACGCCGCATAGTCCGCGTACTGGATGGGCAGCGCCGGCAATGGCGCCACCGAACCTTCGATCCGCGACCGATAGATGGCGATGAACTCGTCGACGATGATCTGCATCGACCAGCCGTCCGAGACGATGTGATGCATCGCGACGACCAGCACGCGCTCGTTCCCAGACATGCGGAGCAGCGCGACGCGCAGAAGAGGTCCGGCCTCGAGATCGAACGGCGTATCGAGCAGACGAGCGATCTCATGACGAGCCCTGCCCTCGCGGGATGAAGCCGGCAGCTCGCGCAGATCGAGCGTTGGCACCTCCAGCTCGCCGGGATCACCGACGCACTGCAAGACCTGACCCTGCGGATCGGCGCGGAACACGGTGCGGAGCGCCTCGTGTCGAGCGACCAGCGCGGCGAAGCTGTCGCGCAGTGCCAGCTCGTCGAGTTGTCCTGTCAGGCGCAGTGCGCCGCCGACGTGATAAGCGCTGCTCCGAGGGTCGAGCTGCCAGAGGAACCATTGCCGCGCCTGCGCATGGGAGGCGGCGACGCCGGCGCGGCGACGGGATGCATCGAGCACGGGGATTGCGGCCTGCTGGGTCGACGCCACGGGCGAGCCTCCACGCGCAGCCTCGACCAGACCCGCCAGCGCGGCTAGATCGGCGGCATCGAACAGCTGGCGCGGCGCGATCGGCACGCCGCGCTTGCGCGCGCGGGCAACGACCTTCAGGCTCAAGATCGAGTCGCCGCCGAGCTGGAAGAAGTTGTCGGCTCGGCCCACGCGCTCAAGACCGAGCACGTCGGCCCAGACCTCGGCCAGGATGCGTTCCGTTCCTTCGCGTGGTTCGTCATGCTCGCCGCGCGTCGACGCAGTGTCCGGATCGGGCAATGCCTTGCGGTCGACCTTTCCGTTCGCATTGAGCGGCAGCGCCTGCATCACGACGATCGCCGCCGGCACCATGTAGTCGGGCAGCGAAGCGGACAACGCTTCGCGCAGCGCGGCTTCGTCCAGCTGCGCCCCGTCAACCGGAACGGCATAGGCAAGCAGCTGCAGCCGGCCATCGGCACCGTCGCGGGCGATGACCTCGGCGGCGCGAACGCCTGTGCAGCCCTGCAAGGCCTGCGCGACCTCGCGCAGCTCGACCCGGTAGCCACGGATCTTGACCTGGTCGTCGACGCGACCGAGGAACTCAAGGCTGCCGTCGTCGAGCATGCGCACGCGATCGCCACTGCGGTAGAGCCGCGCGCCGGCATCGAACGGGCTGGCGACGAAGCGCTCGGCGGTCTGGCCGGGACGGCCGCCATAGCCGCGGGCGAGCCCGGCGCCGCCAAGATAGAGCTCGCCCGCTCGCCCGCGCGGTACCGGCGCGAGGTCGGCATCGAGCACATAGGCATCGGCCGCGGGCAAGGGACGGCCCAGCGGGAGGGTCGCGGCACGACGCGATGCAGTGGCCGCGCCCTGGGTCAGTACGCCGACCGTCGTCTCCGTCGGACCGTAGTGGTTGAGCACGCGCATGCTCGGGCGCAGTTCGGCCAGTCGCGCGAGCAAGGTCCACGAAGTGGCCTCGCCCCCCAGGATCAGTAGGTCCTGCGGCAGCACGTCGGCCGGCATTCCCGCATTCAGCAGCGCCTGCAGATGGCTCGGCACGATCTTCAGGACCTCGACGCCGTGCTCGCGCATATAGGCGGCGAATCCATCCGGATCGAACGCGAGTTCGGCGGGAACCAGATGCAGCGGCCGTCCGGCGGCCAGCGCGCCGAACAGCACGGTATGGCCGAGATCGGCGGCAACGGTAGACACCATGGCCATCGCGCCCGCGGACGACGGCAACGCCATGCGGCCAAGCACACCGTCGACGTAATTCGCCAGATTGCCGCGTTCGATGGCGACACCCTTGGGTCGTCCGGTCGAGCCGGAGGTGTAGATCAGATAGGCCGCCTGGCGTGGATCCACGGCAGCCGGTGCCCGGGGAAGCGTGGCCGTGGCCGGCGCTGAGGTGTCGAGCGTCAGCACGGGCGTCTCCGCAGCCCAGGCTGGCGCCGCGCCGCCAGCAATGGTCAGCAACAGCGCCAGACCGCTGTCGCGCGCCTGGAACTCGAGCCGTTCTGCCGGGAGCGCAGGATCGAGCGGCACGTAGACGCCGCCGGCCTTCAGCACGGCGAGCAGGCCCAGCACGAGCTCGATCGAGCGAGGTGCGTACACGCCGACGCGGACCTCGGCGCCGATGCCGCGCGCGCGCAACTCGGCGGCCAGCGCTTGCGCGCGCGAATCGAATTCGCCGCGGGACATTCGCGCAGCTCCGCATTGCACGGCGACGGCGCCCGCATCTGCCGCGACATTGCGATCCCAGCGGATCAGAAAGTCCTCGACCGGTTCGCCATGCACTTCGCCGCGCGCCTGCGATGGCACGGTGGCCGGCAGAAGTTCGGCCAGCGCCTGCCGCGGCGCGGCGCATACGGCCTGCGCGAGGTGCGTCAACAGATCGGCGATGCCTTCGACGGTGGCCGCGTCGAGGATGTCGAGCGGATAGACGAATTCGCAGGCAACTTCATGCTGGCGCCAAGTGAAGTCGAAGCTCAAGTCGAAGTGCGCGTGCTCGCCGCCGTGCGCCACCGGCGCGACGGTCAGGGTACCGAAGCGGTCGAGTCCCTCGGTGTCATGCTGCTCGGCGCATTTGACTTGGAACAGCGGGTTCAGCCCCGGCACGCGATCGAGCTTGAGCGCAGACACCAGCGCATCGAAGGGATGGTCCGCGTGGGCATGGGCGTCGAGCACGGTGGCACGCACGGCACCGAGCAATGCGTCGAAGTCCGACCCGATGTCGACCGTCGTTCGCAATACCAGGACATTGGTCAGGTAGCCGACGAGACCATGGGTCTCCGCCCGATCGCGTCGAGCGATCGGCGTGCCGACGCAGATGTCGGCATCACCGCTCAGATGCGCGAGGGCCAGCTTGAGCAGCGCGAGCATCGCCATGAACGGCGTTGCGCCCTGCCCTTCGGCGAGACGCCGCAGTCCGGCGGTCGTCCGGGCGTCGAGCTTGAATGCGTGGCGCGCGCCGGCTTCGTCGCGGCGCACGGGTCGCGGTCGATCCAAAGGCAAGGCCAGTGTCGGCGCATTTGCCAGGCGTGCGGCCCAGTGATCGGCCTGACGGCTCGCATTGCCGACCTGTTCCGATTCGTTCTGCCAGATCGCGTAGTCGGCGAACTGGATCGGCAGCGGCGCCGGCACGGCGGCGGGCCCCGCGCCCTGCGAATGGACAGCGTAGAAAGCCGCCAGGTCCTGCACGAGCACCGATTCTGACCATCCGTCCGCCGCGATATGGTGAACGGCGATGACGAGCCAGTGACGTCGTTCATCGAGTCGCAGCAGCGCGCAGCGCCACACCGGCCCCTGCTCGAGGTCGAACGGTTGCTGCGCATGATGCTGCGCGCGCGCGATGGCTGAGGATTCCGGTTGATGTCGAAGGTCTTCCTCGACCAACCCCGCCTGCACGGCAGTGAGCATCTGGTTCAAGTCGCCATTCGAGTCGAGACGGTAGACAGTCCGCAGCACTTCATGACGTCGTTCGAGATCGGCCACCGCCGCGGACAGCGCCTTCGCATCGAGGTCGCCCCCAAGCTCGAGCGTCCCGCCCATTTTGTAGCTCGCGCTGTCGGGCGCCAGGCGCCAGGTCATCCACAGTCCGCGCTGCGCCGCCGTGGCCGGGACGGGCTCATTGCGCCCGAAGGGCACGATGGGCAAGGTGCCGGGCTCGATACCCTGCGCGGCCATGCGCTGTAGCAGGGTCAGTCGTTGCGCGCGCGGCAACGCGGCCAGGCGTTCGGCGAGTCGATGCGCCTCTTGTTGCATAAAGTCTTTCTTGCTTATTCGAGTTCGGCGAGCAGCGCGTCGATCGCGGCCAGTTGCTCGTTGCGAGGTACGCGCTGCGGGACGGCCTGGGCCAGCAGAAAGACCGTCGGAGCTTCGAAGAACAGGTTCAGTGCCAGCTCCATGCCCAGGCGCTGACGCACCAGCGCCGCGACTTCCATCACGGCCAGCGAATGCCCACCGATCTCGAAGAAGTTGTCGTGGCGTCCGACCCGCTCGATGCCGAGCACCTCGGCCCAGATCGCCGCGAGCTGCTCCTCGACCTCTCCCTGCGGCGCCTCGTACGCCCGCTCGATCCCCTGCGGCTGCGGCAGCGCCTTGCGATCCACCTTGCCGTTGGCGTTCAGCGGCAGCCCGTCGAGCCTCACGATCAGCGCCGGCACCATGTACTCGGGCAGCTGTCGCGCCAGCGCCTGCTTCAGGCCTGCGTCGTCGAACTGCTCAGTCGCGCTCGCCACGTAGGCGACGAGCCGCTGCTCCCGCGCCACCACCACTGCGTGCTGAATGCCCGGCTGCGCCAGCAGCTGGGCTTCGATCTCGCCGAGCTCGATGCGCAATCCTCGCAGCTTGACTTGGTGGTCGATGCGCCCGAGGTACTCGAGCTGCCCGTCCGCACGCCAACGCACGAGGTCTCCCGTGCGATACAGCCGCTCGCCGGCCGTGCCCAGCGGATCGGCCACGAAGCGCTCGGCCGTCAGCCCCGGGCGATTGAGATAGCCCCGCGCCAGTCCGATGCCCCCGAGGTACAGCTCCCCGGCCACGCCCTGCGCCACGCGATGCAGCTGCGCATCGAGCACCACCGCGCGCGTGTTCGCAATCGGCCGCCCGATCGCCACCTGGCTCTGGCCGTCATCGCGGCAGGTCCAGTGCGTGACGTCGATCGCCGCCTCGGTCGGGCCGTACAGGTTGTACAGCCGAGCCTGCGGCAGCCGCTCGAACACCTGCTGCTGCGCCGCCGCCGGCAGCGCTTCGCCGCTGCACACGATGCGGCTCAGGCTCGAGCAGGCCTCGATGCCCTCGTGGGCGAGGAAGGCCTGCAGCATCGACGGCACGAAGTGCAAGGTCGTCACGCCGTGGCGGCGGATCTGCGCCACCAACCGAGCCGGCTCCCGGTGCTCGCCTGGGCCGGCCACGGCCAGCCGCGCGCCGAACATCAGCGGCCAGAAGAACTCCCACACCGACACGTCGAAGCCGAACGGGGTCTTGTGCAGCACCGTGTCGGTCGGGCTCAGGTCGTAGGCCTGCTGCATCCAGGCGAGCCGGTTGTGCAGCGAGCGGTGGCGGTTGACGGCGCCCTTGGGTCGACCGGTCGAGCCGGAGGTGTAGATCACATAGACCGGATGCTCGCCGTGCAAGGCAACCGAAGGGTCGTGAGATGGTCCCCCCTCCAGGGACAGCCGATCCAGCACCAGCGTCGGCAGGTTGGAGTCCAGAGCTCCTTGCAGATGGCTCTGCGTCAGCAGCAGCGCGACTTGCGAATCCTCGAGCATGTAGCTCAGCCGCTCGGCCGGGTACTCGGGGTCCAGCGGCACATAGGCGCCGCCGGCCTTGAGCACGGCCAGCAGGGCCACGACCATCTCGACCGAGCGCTCCAGCGCCAGGCCCACGCGGACTTCCGGGCGTACGCCCAACGCGATGAGGCGATGGGCGAGACGGTTGGCGCGCGAGTTAAGCTCGGCGTAGCTCAGCTGCGCATCGCCGAACAGCAGCGCGACAGCATCGGGCGTGCGGCGCACCTGCGCCTCGATGAGGCGGTGTACCGGCTGCTCGTCGGCGTACTGCTCGGCGTTCGTGTCCCACGATTCGAGCCGGGCCAGATCGTCCTCGGCCAGCAAAGGCTGACCGGCGAGCCTGCGGTCGGATCGTTGCTCGAGCGATTCGACCAGCGAATGCAGCGCACGAACCATGAGGGCCCCGATCCGCTCTGCACCGACCGGCTCGGCAACCTGCACGACGAGGCCGAAGCTCTCGCCGAGGTCGTCGACAGACAAGGTGAACGGGTAGTTGGTTCTCTCTTGGCCTTCCTCGACCTCGACGCCCTCCCATGCAAGCGGTCCCTCATCGGGCTCGCTGTAGCGGTAGTTGATCAGCGCCGTGAACAGCGGGGTGCTGCCTTGGATCCCGCTGCAGCGCTGGGCCAGCGCAAGGCTCGCGTGCTCATGGCGCAACAGCTCGCTCAACGCGTCCTGCATCCGAGCCAATCCTGCGGCGGCCGCGGCTTCGCGGAGGTCGATGCGCACAGGCAAGGTATTGATGAACATGCCCATCGCGCGATCGACCGAGGAGCCGCCCTGCATGCGGCCGAACAGCACCGTGCCGAAGACGACGTCGTCTCTGCCGCTCGTGCGCGCCAGCACCTGAGCCCATGCAAGATGGAACACCGCTGCAGCGCCGACGCCGTGGGCACGTGCCTGTGTCCTTATGCGATGACCAAGCTCGAGTTCGAGCGGCAGTACCGTCTCCGAAATCGACACGCCATCGCCCTGCGTCTCGACGATGCCGAACGGTGCGGTCGGCTCGTCCACATCGCCGAGCATGGTTCGGAAGAATGCCTCGTGCGCTTCGCGGCTCGTACCCAACCGCGCGCGGGCGACGAAGTCGCGGAACGGCACGGGGGCGGGCAAGGCATCGGCGCGCCCTTGCTCGATCAGCGCGACCTCTTCGACCAGCAATTGCTGTGTCACATGGTCGAGCACGAGGTGATGGCTCAGCAGTTGCATCAGCCAGCGATCACCCTCCTGCACGGCGATCGCGGCCAGCATCGGCGCCCGACGCACATCGATCCGATGGCGCGCGGCATGTGCGGCAAGTCGTACGCGTGGATCGATGCCCGTGATCGGCGGCTCGAGCCATTCGACTTCAAGACGCGCACTGCGGGCGACGACCTGTACGGGTTCAGGTATGCCCTCCCACAGCGTGGCGGTGCGCAGGATATCGTGGCGCGCGATCCCCGCGTTGACGCTGTCGATGAAATGCTCGAGCCGTGACCGGCTGTCAAAGCTCAGCAGACAAGGCGTGATGTAGGGATCGGCATTCGCGTCGAGCCGGTGATGGAACAGGATGCCCTCTTGCAGCGGAGCGAGCGGATAGATGTCCTGGATGTTCGGGGCGCCGCCGGGCACGTCGGCGACGATCCGGGCGATCTGTTCATCGTCGAGCTCGACCAGAGACAGCATCTCAGGCTGGATCTCGGCACAGCCCAGCGGTATCAGGTTGGGTGGAATCCGGACCTCGTCCGAGCGGCCCTCGATGGCGCGAGCGAACGCCGCCAGTTGCGGATGCTGGAACAGCTGGCGGACGGCGGCCGGGTGCCCGGCGCGGCGCAGGCGCTCCAGCATCTGCATGGCCAGCAGCGAATGGCCGCCCAGAGAGAAGAAGTTGTCGAGCCGCCCGACGCGAGGCAGCTTCAGGACTTCGGCCCACAACGCCGCCAGCGTTCGCTCGAGCGCACCGCGCGGCGCCTCGTACGCCGTAGCATCGTCGAACTCCGGCCGCGGCAGCGCCGCGCGATCCAGTTTGCCATTGGCGTTCTGCGGCAGCGCGGGCAGCACG
>NZ_JBIGHZ010000008.1:0-11653 GCF_043555845.1 Roseateles rivi
GGCGGCTGACGGAAGGTCAGGCGAGAGGTGGTTTGCAAGAGCTGCCGAGTTTTGAAAAAGAATTTTCAAAAAGTGCTTGACAAGAAGTTGATGGTGAGACAAAATCTCGCCTCTTCGCTGATCACTGAGTTGATTGGCGGCGGCCCTGAAGAGGGGTTTGCGTGTTCTTTAATAATTTACAGCCGATAAGCGTGGGCGTCTGAATGGAAGGCGAGCCTGGGTGGATGAGAGTTCACTGGGGCTTTAAAAACTTTAGGCGCTCACGGAAGTTAAGAATTGAGAGCTTTTGCAAGAAAGTTCTTGTTCGATTCCGTTGAGAGCAATCAAGATCGAACTGTAGAGTTTGATCCTGGCTCAGATTGAACGCTGGCGGCATGCCTTACACATGCAAGTCGAACGGCAGCACGGGAGCAATCCTGGTGGCGAGTGGCGAACGGGTGAGTAATGTATCGGAACGTGCCCAGTCGTGGGGGATAACTGCTCGAAAGAGCAGCTAATACCGCATGAGACCTGAGGGTGAAAGCGGGGGATCGCAAGACCTCGCGCGATTGGAGCGGCCGATATCAGATTAGGTAGTTGGTGGGGTAAAGGCCTACCAAGCCGACGATCTGTAGCTGGTCTGAGAGGACGACCAGCCACACTGGGACTGAGACACGGCCCAGACTCCTACGGGAGGCAGCAGTGGGGAATTTTGGACAATGGGCGCAAGCCTGATCCAGCCATGCCGCGTGCGGGAAGAAGGCCTTCGGGTTGTAAACCGCTTTTGTCAGGGAAGAAAAGGCTCTAGTTAATACCTGGAGCTGCTGACGGTACCTGAAGAATAAGCACCGGCTAACTACGTGCCAGCAGCCGCGGTAATACGTAGGGTGCAAGCGTTAATCGGAATTACTGGGCGTAAAGCGTGCGCAGGCGGCGATGCAAGACAGAGGTGAAATCCCCGGGCTCAACCTGGGAACTGCCTTTGTGACTGCATGGCTAGAGTACGGCAGAGGGGGATGGAATTCCACGTGTAGCAGTGAAATGCGTAGATATGTGGAGGAACACCGATGGCGAAGGCAATCCCCTGGGCCTGTACTGACGCTCATGCACGAAAGCGTGGGGAGCAAACAGGATTAGATACCCTGGTAGTCCACGCCCTAAACGATGTCAACTGGTTGTTGGGAGGGTTTCTTCTCAGTAACGTAGCTAACGCGTGAAGTTGACCGCCTGGGGAGTACGGCCGCAAGGTTGAAACTCAAAGGAATTGACGGGGACCCGCACAAGCGGTGGATGATGTGGTTTAATTCGATGCAACGCGAAAAACCTTACCTACCCTTGACATGTCTGGAATCCTGAAGAGATTTGGGAGTGCTCGAAAGAGAGCCAGAACACAGGTGCTGCATGGCCGTCGTCAGCTCGTGTCGTGAGATGTTGGGTTAAGTCCCGCAACGAGCGCAACCCTTGTCATTAGTTGCTACATTTAGTTGGGCACTCTAATGAGACTGCCGGTGACAAACCGGAGGAAGGTGGGGATGACGTCAGGTCATCATGGCCCTTATGGGTAGGGCTACACACGTCATACAATGGCCGGGACAGAGGGCTGCCAAAGCGCGAGCTGGAGCTAATCCCATAAACCCGGTCGTAGTCCGGATCGCAGTCTGCAACTCGACTGCGTGAAGTCGGAATCGCTAGTAATCGCGGATCAGCATGTCGCGGTGAATACGTTCCCGGGTCTTGTACACACCGCCCGTCACACCATGGGAGCGGGTTCTGCCAGAAGTAGTTAGCCTAACCGCAAGGGGGGCGATTACCACGGCAGGGTTCGTGACTGGGGTGAAGTCGTAACAAGGTAGCCGTATCGGAAGGTGCGGCTGGATCACCTCCTTTCTAGAGAAAAGTGGCAGCGAGCTGCGCAGTGACTGAGGTTGCTGCGGTGGAGAGCTGCACACGACAAAAGCCTGAAGTTCAGCGCGCTCACGCTTATCGGTTGTAGAGAAGACAACACGCAAGAAGTTCAGCAAGAGAGAGCGATAAAGAGTTGCAAGACACGTGTGAGCCTGGAAGGCCTGCGGCCGCGAAGAGGGCGCATGCGCTGTGGGGCACAAGCACTCGTGGGTCTGTAGCTCAGTCGGTTAGAGCACCGTCTTGATAAGGCGGGGGTCGCTGGTTCGAATCCAGCCAGACCCACCACGCGAGAAGAGACACGGGGGATTAGCTCAGCTGGGAGAGCACCTGCTTTGCAAGCAGGGGGTCGTCGGTTCGATCCCGTCATCCTCCACCAAGACTGCTGAACGAAAAAGCGCGAGACGGGAAGCGAAAGGGTTGACAAACCCGAGCGTCCGGCGCCGAGCGGTGCACCTGGTGTGTGCTGAGCGGTGTGGGGTGTTTGGGTTTGTCAGCGACTGGGCGACTGGTTGGCTGTTGTTCTTTAACAATTTGTAGAGTCGAATCAGCGTTGTGTGCGTTGGTGTTTTTGAATGCCAAGCGACACACGACATATTGATTGCGTCAACAAACTTCAATGATTTGAAGAACGGCATAACGCGAGATACTCAAAAAATTCACTCACGAGAGTGTGAGGTGAATCGGTCCTTGACGACGATGGCAGAGATGTCAAAGTTATAGGGTCAAGTGACTAAGTGCATATGGTGGATGCCTTGGCGATTACAGGCGACGAAGGACGTGATAGCCTGCGATAAGCTTCGGGGAGCTGGCAAATAAGCTTTGATCCGGAGATTTCCGAATGGGGAAACCCACCTCGCAAGAGGTAACGTACTCTGAATACATAGGGGTACGTGGCGAACCGGGTGAACTGAAACATCTCAGTAGCTCGAGGAACAGACATCAACCGAGATTCCGAAAGTAGTGGCGAGCGAAATCGGAGTAGCCCTCGTGATTTAGCAGTTGGCATATCAGAACGGAATGGAAAGTCCGGCCAAAGCGGGTGATAGCCCCGTATGAGAAATGTTGATTGTGGAACTAAGCACGAAAAGAGTAGGGCGGGACACGTGAAATCCTGTCTGAATATGGGGGGACCATCCTCCAAGGCTAAATACTCGTAATCGACCGATAGTGAACAAGTACCGTGAGGGAAAGGCGAAAAGAACCCCGGGAGGGGAGTGAAATAGATCCTGAAACCGTATGCATACAAAAAGTCGGAGCCGCAAGGTGACGGCGTACCTTTTGTATAATGGGTCAGCGACTTACATTCAGTGGCGAGGTTAACCGAATAGGGTAGCCGCAGGGAAACCGAGTCCGAATAGGGCGAATTAGTCGCTGGGTGTAGACCCGAAACCAGGTGATCTATCCATGGCCAGGATGAAGGCACCGTAACAGGTGCTGGAGGTCCGAACCGACTAGTGTTGCAAAACTAGCGGATGAGCTGTGGATAGGGGTGAAAGGCTAAACAAACCTGGAGATAGCTGGTTCTCTCCGAAAACTATTTAGGTAGTGCCTCAAGTATTACCTTCGGGGGTAGAGCACTGTATAGGCTAGGGGGTCATGGCGACTTACCAAACCTTAGCAAACTCCGAATACCGAAGAGTAGAGCTTGGGAGACAGAGCACCGGGTGCTAACGTCCGGACTCAAGAGGGAAACAACCCAGACCGCCAGCTAAGGTCCCTAAAATTGGCTAAGTGGGAAACGAAGTGGGAAGGCTAAGACAGTCAGGATGTTGGCTTAGAAGCAGCCATCATTTAAAGAAAGCGTAATAGCTCACTGATCGAGTCGTCCTGCGCGGAAGATGTAACGGGGCTAAGCCAGTTACCGAAGCTGCGGATGTGCAATTTATTGCACGTGGTAGGAGAGCGTTCTGTAAGCCTGAGAAGGTGGGTTGTGAAGCCTGCTGGAGGTATCAGAAGTGCGAATGCTGACATGAGTAGCGTTAAAGGGGGTGAAAAGCCCCCTCGCCGAAAGCGCAAGGTTTCCTACGCAACGTTCATCGGCGTAGGGTGAGTCGGCCCCTAAGGCGAGGCAGAGATGCGTAGCTGATGGGAAACAGGTCAATATTCCTGTACCGATCAATAGTGCGATGTGGGGACGGAGAAGGTTAGCTCAGCCGGGTGTTGGAAGTCCCGGTTCAAGCCTGTAGTCGTGCCTGGTAGGCAAATCCGCCAGGCTTAGATGAGGGGTGATAACGAGTCTGCTTGCAGACGAAGTGAGTGATACCCTGCTTCCAGGAAAAGCCACTAAGCTTCAGCTATTGACGACCGTACCGCAAACCGACACTGGTGCGCGAGATGAGTATTCTAAGGCGCTTGAGAGAACTCTGGAGAAGGAACTCGGCAAATTAACACCGTAACTTCGGAAGAAGGTGTGCCTTGAGTAGGTGAAGCTCTTCGCGAGTGGAGCCCAAAGAGGCCGCAGAGAATCGGTGGCTGCGACTGTTTATTAAAAACACAGCACTCTGCAAAGACGAAAGTCGACGTATAGGGTGTGACGCCTGCCCGGTGCTGGAAGATTAAATGATGGGGTGCAAGCTCTTGACTGAAGTCCCAGTAAACGGCGGCCGTAACTATAACGGTCCTAAGGTAGCGAAATTCCTTGTCGGGTAAGTTCCGACCTGCACGAATGGCGTAACGATGGCCACACTGTCTCCTCCAGAGACTCAGCGAAGTTGAAATGTTTGTGATGATGCAATCTCCCCGCGGAAAGACGGAAAGACCCCATGAACCTTTACTGTAGCTTTACATTGGACTTTGAACAGATCTGTGTAGGATAGGTGGGAGGCTTTGAAGTGAGGACGCTAGTTCTCATGGAGCCGACGTTGAAATACCACCCTGGTGTGTTTGAGGTTCTAACCTTGGCCCGTGATCCGGGTTGGGGACAGTGTATGGTGGGCAGTTTGACTGGGGCGGTCTCCTCCCAAAGCGTAACGGAGGAGTTCGAAGGTACGCTAGTTACGGTCGGAAATCGTGACGATAGTGCATTGGCATAAGCGTGCTTGACTGCGAGACTGACAAGTCGAGCAGGTACGAAAGTAGGACAAAGTGATCCGGTGGTTCTGTATGGAAGGGCCATCGCTCAACGGATAAAAGGTACTCTGGGGATAACAGGCTGATACCGCCCAAGAGTTCATATCGACGGCGGTGTTTGGCACCTCGATGTCGGCTCATCTCATCCTGGGGCTGTAGCCGGTCCCAAGGGTATGGCTGTTCGCCATTTAAAGAGGTACGTGAGCTGGGTTTAAAACGTCGTGAGACAGTTTGGTCCCTATCTTCCGTGGGCGCTGCAAGATTGAGAGAGCCTGCTCCTAGTACGAGAGGACCGGAGTGGACGCACCTCTGGTGTACCGGTTGTCACGCCAGTGGCATCGCCGGGTAGCTAAGTGCGGAAGAGATAACCGCTGAAAGCATCTAAGCGGGAAACTCGTCTCAAGATGAGTCTTGCCGGGGCCTAGAGCCCCCTGAAGGGTCGTTCGAGACCAGGACGTTGATAGGCTGGGTGTGGAAGACGTGTAAGCGTTTAAGCTAACCAGTACTAATTGCCCGTGAGGCTTGACCCTATAACTTTGACATTCACTGTCAGAGGACCGAAAGAGGTCTAGCGTGTATGACGCGTTCTTCAAGCGAAGCGCGACGCAGTCAATAGCAAAAGCTGATTCAAAGCCCGAGTAGGGCAGACTCTACAGATTGGGCACTCTCTTCAAAGCCAAGAGAGCGCCAAAAAGTTTAAGCCTGACGACTATAGCGAGTTGGCACCACCCCTTCCCATCCCGAACAGGACCGTGAAACGACTCAGCGCCGATGATAGTGCGGATTCCCGTGTGAAAGTAGGTCATCGTCAGGCTAATATCCCCAAACGCCCGGTCTAATACGATCGGGCGTTTGTTTCTCTAAAGGTGTGAGCACCTTTAGATGTGAGTGCTTTGATTGCAGAGCTCTGACATCTGAAGGTTGAGCGCGGCGGGTAAAGAAATTTATCTCGAAAGTGCTTGACAAGAAGTTGATGGTGAGACAAAATCTCGCCTCTTCGCTGATCACTGAGTTGATTGGCGGCGGCCCTGAAGAGGGGTTTGCGTGTTCTTTAATAATTTACAGCCGATAAGCGTGGGCGTCTGAATGGAAGGCGAGCCTGGGTGGATGAGAGTTCACTGGGGCTTTAAAAACTTTAGGCGCTCACGGAAGTTAAGAATTGAGAGCTTTTGCAAGAAAGTTCTTGTTCGATTCCGTTGAGAGCAATCAAGATCGAACTGTAGAGTTTGATCCTGGCTCAGATTGAACGCTGGCGGCATGCCTTACACATGCAAGTCGAACGGCAGCACGGGAGCAATCCTGGTGGCGAGTGGCGAACGGGTGAGTAATGTATCGGAACGTGCCCAGTCGTGGGGGATAACTGCTCGAAAGAGCAGCTAATACCGCATGAGACCTGAGGGTGAAAGCGGGGGATCGCAAGACCTCGCGCGATTGGAGCGGCCGATATCAGATTAGGTAGTTGGTGGGGTAAAGGCCTACCAAGCCGACGATCTGTAGCTGGTCTGAGAGGACGACCAGCCACACTGGGACTGAGACACGGCCCAGACTCCTACGGGAGGCAGCAGTGGGGAATTTTGGACAATGGGCGCAAGCCTGATCCAGCCATGCCGCGTGCGGGAAGAAGGCCTTCGGGTTGTAAACCGCTTTTGTCAGGGAAGAAAAGGCTCTAGTTAATACCTGGAGCTGCTGACGGTACCTGAAGAATAAGCACCGGCTAACTACGTGCCAGCAGCCGCGGTAATACGTAGGGTGCAAGCGTTAATCGGAATTACTGGGCGTAAAGCGTGCGCAGGCGGCGATGCAAGACAGAGGTGAAATCCCCGGGCTCAACCTGGGAACTGCCTTTGTGACTGCATGGCTAGAGTACGGCAGAGGGGGATGGAATTCCACGTGTAGCAGTGAAATGCGTAGATATGTGGAGGAACACCGATGGCGAAGGCAATCCCCTGGGCCTGTACTGACGCTCATGCACGAAAGCGTGGGGAGCAAACAGGATTAGATACCCTGGTAGTCCACGCCCTAAACGATGTCAACTGGTTGTTGGGAGGGTTTCTTCTCAGTAACGTAGCTAACGCGTGAAGTTGACCGCCTGGGGAGTACGGCCGCAAGGTTGAAACTCAAAGGAATTGACGGGGACCCGCACAAGCGGTGGATGATGTGGTTTAATTCGATGCAACGCGAAAAACCTTACCTACCCTTGACATGTCTGGAATCCTGAAGAGATTTGGGAGTGCTCGAAAGAGAGCCAGAACACAGGTGCTGCATGGCCGTCGTCAGCTCGTGTCGTGAGATGTTGGGTTAAGTCCCGCAACGAGCGCAACCCTTGTCATTAGTTGCTACATTTAGTTGGGCACTCTAATGAGACTGCCGGTGACAAACCGGAGGAAGGTGGGGATGACGTCAGGTCATCATGGCCCTTATGGGTAGGGCTACACACGTCATACAATGGCCGGGACAGAGGGCTGCCAAAGCGCGAGCTGGAGCTAATCCCATAAACCCGGTCGTAGTCCGGATCGCAGTCTGCAACTCGACTGCGTGAAGTCGGAATCGCTAGTAATCGCGGATCAGCATGTCGCGGTGAATACGTTCCCGGGTCTTGTACACACCGCCCGTCACACCATGGGAGCGGGTTCTGCCAGAAGTAGTTAGCCTAACCGCAAGGGGGGCGATTACCACGGCAGGGTTCGTGACTGGGGTGAAGTCGTAACAAGGTAGCCGTATCGGAAGGTGCGGCTGGATCACCTCCTTTCTAGAGAAAAGTGGCAGCGAGCTGCGCAGTGACTGAGGTTGCTGCGGTGGAGAGCTGCACACGACAAAAGCCTGAAGTTCAGCGCGCTCACGCTTATCGGTTGTAGAGAAGACAACACGCAAGAAGTTCAGCAAGAGAGAGCGATAAAGAGTTGCAAGACACGTGTGAGCCTGGAAGGCCTGCGGCCGCGAAGAGGGCGCATGCGCTGTGGGGCACAAGCACTCGTGGGTCTGTAGCTCAGTCGGTTAGAGCACCGTCTTGATAAGGCGGGGGTCGCTGGTTCGAATCCAGCCAGACCCACCACGCGAGAAGAGACACGGGGGATTAGCTCAGCTGGGAGAGCACCTGCTTTGCAAGCAGGGGGTCGTCGGTTCGATCCCGTCATCCTCCACCAAGACTGCTGAACGAAAAAGCGCGAGACGGGAAGCGAAAGGGTTGACAAACCCGAGCGTCCGGCGCCGAGCGGTGCACCTGGTGTGTGCTGAGCGGTGTGGGGTGTTTGGGTTTGTCAGCGACTGGGCGACTGGTTGGCTGTTGTTCTTTAACAATTTGTAGAGTCGAATCAGCGTTGTGTGCGTTGGTGTTTTTGAATGCCAAGCGACACACGACATATTGATTGCGTCAACAAACTTCAATGATTTGAAGAACGGCATAACGCGAGATACTCAAAAAATTCACTCACGAGAGTGTGAGGTGAATCGGTCCTTGACGACGATGGCAGAGATGTCAAAGTTATAGGGTCAAGTGACTAAGTGCATATGGTGGATGCCTTGGCGATTACAGGCGACGAAGGACGTGATAGCCTGCGATAAGCTTCGGGGAGCTGGCAAATAAGCTTTGATCCGGAGATTTCCGAATGGGGAAACCCACCTCGCAAGAGGTAACGTACTCTGAATACATAGGGGTACGTGGCGAACCGGGTGAACTGAAACATCTCAGTAGCTCGAGGAACAGACATCAACCGAGATTCCGAAAGTAGTGGCGAGCGAAATCGGAGTAGCCCTCGTGATTTAGCAGTTGGCATATCAGAACGGAATGGAAAGTCCGGCCAAAGCGGGTGATAGCCCCGTATGAGAAATGTTGATTGTGGAACTAAGCACGAAAAGAGTAGGGCGGGACACGTGAAATCCTGTCTGAATATGGGGGGACCATCCTCCAAGGCTAAATACTCGTAATCGACCGATAGTGAACAAGTACCGTGAGGGAAAGGCGAAAAGAACCCCGGGAGGGGAGTGAAATAGATCCTGAAACCGTATGCATACAAAAAGTCGGAGCCGCAAGGTGACGGCGTACCTTTTGTATAATGGGTCAGCGACTTACATTCAGTGGCGAGGTTAACCGAATAGGGTAGCCGCAGGGAAACCGAGTCCGAATAGGGCGAATTAGTCGCTGGGTGTAGACCCGAAACCAGGTGATCTATCCATGGCCAGGATGAAGGCACCGTAACAGGTGCTGGAGGTCCGAACCGACTAGTGTTGCAAAACTAGCGGATGAGCTGTGGATAGGGGTGAAAGGCTAAACAAACCTGGAGATAGCTGGTTCTCTCCGAAAACTATTTAGGTAGTGCCTCAAGTATTACCTTCGGGGGTAGAGCACTGTATAGGCTAGGGGGTCATGGCGACTTACCAAACCTTAGCAAACTCCGAATACCGAAGAGTAGAGCTTGGGAGACAGAGCACCGGGTGCTAACGTCCGGACTCAAGAGGGAAACAACCCAGACCGCCAGCTAAGGTCCCTAAAATTGGCTAAGTGGGAAACGAAGTGGGAAGGCTAAGACAGTCAGGATGTTGGCTTAGAAGCAGCCATCATTTAAAGAAAGCGTAATAGCTCACTGATCGAGTCGTCCTGCGCGGAAGATGTAACGGGGCTAAGCCAGTTACCGAAGCTGCGGATGTGCAATTTATTGCACGTGGTAGGAGAGCGTTCTGTAAGCCTGAGAAGGTGGGTTGTGAAGCCTGCTGGAGGTATCAGAAGTGCGAATGCTGACATGAGTAGCGTTAAAGGGGGTGAAAAGCCCCCTCGCCGAAAGCGCAAGGTTTCCTACGCAACGTTCATCGGCGTAGGGTGAGTCGGCCCCTAAGGCGAGGCAGAGATGCGTAGCTGATGGGAAACAGGTCAATATTCCTGTACCGATCAATAGTGCGATGTGGGGACGGAGAAGGTTAGCTCAGCCGGGTGTTGGAAGTCCCGGTTCAAGCCTGTAGTCGTGCCTGGTAGGCAAATCCGCCAGGCTTAGATGAGGGGTGATAACGAGTCTGCTTGCAGACGAAGTGAGTGATACCCTGCTTCCAGGAAAAGCCACTAAGCTTCAGCTATTGACGACCGTACCGCAAACCGACACTGGTGCGCGAGATGAGTATTCTAAGGCGCTTGAGAGAACTCTGGAGAAGGAACTCGGCAAATTAACACCGTAACTTCGGAAGAAGGTGTGCCTTGAGTAGGTGAAGCTCTTCGCGAGTGGAGCCCAAAGAGGCCGCAGAGAATCGGTGGCTGCGACTGTTTATTAAAAACACAGCACTCTGCAAAGACGAAAGTCGACGTATAGGGTGTGACGCCTGCCCGGTGCTGGAAGATTAAATGATGGGGTGCAAGCTCTTGACTGAAGTCCCAGTAAACGGCGGCCGTAACTATAACGGTCCTAAGGTAGCGAAATTCCTTGTCGGGTAAGTTCCGACCTGCACGAATGGCGTAACGATGGCCACACTGTCTCCTCCAGAGACTCAGCGAAGTTGAAATGTTTGTGATGATGCAATCTCCCCGCGGAAAGACGGAAAGACCCCATGAACCTTTACTGTAGCTTTACATTGGACTTTGAACAGATCTGTGTAGGATAGGTGGGAGGCTTTGAAGTGAGGACGCTAGTTCTCATGGAGCCGACGTTGAAATACCACCCTGGTGTGTTTGAGGTTCTAACCTTGGCCCGTGATCCGGGTTGGGGACAGTGTATGGTGGGCAGTTTGACTGGGGCGGTCTCCTCCCAAAGCGTAACGGAGGAGTTCGAAGGTACGCTAGTTACGGTCGGAAATCGTGACGATAGTGCATTGGCATAAGCGTGCTTGACTGCGAGACTGACAAGTCGAGCAGGTACGAAAGTAGGACAAAGTGATCCGGTGGTTCTGTATGGAAGGGCCATCGCTCAACGGATAAAAGGTACTCTGGGGATAACAGGCTGATACCGCCCAAGAGTTCATATCGACGGCGGTGTTTGGCACCTCGATGTCGGCTCATCTCATCCTGGGGCTGTAGCCGGTCCCAAGGGTATGGCTGTTCGCCATTTAAAGAGGTACGTGAGCTGGGTTTAAAACGTCGTGAGACAGTTTGGTCCCTATCTTCCGTGGGCGCTGCAAGATTGAGAGAGCCTGCTCCTAGTACGAGAGGACCGGAGTGGACGCACCTCTGGTGTACCGGTTGTCACGCCAGTGGCATCGCCGGGTAGCTAAGTGCGGAAGAGATAACCGCTGAAAGCATCTAAGCGGGAAACTCGTCTCAAGATGAGTCTTGCCGGGGCCTAGAGCCCCCTGAAGGGTCGTTCGAGACCAGGACGTTGATAGGCTGGGTGTGGAAGACGTGTAAGCGTTTAAGCTAACCAGTACTAATTGCCCGTGAGGCTTGACCCTATAACTTTGACATTCACTGTCAGAGGACCGAAAGAGGTCTAGCGTGTATGACGCGTTCTTCAAGCGAAGCGCGACGCAGTCAATAGCAAAAGCTGATTCAAAGCCCGAGTAGGGCAGACTCTACAGATTGGGCACTCTCTTCAAAGCCAAGAGAGCGCCAAAAAGTTTAAGCCTGACGACTATAGCGAGTTGGCACCACCCCTTCCCATCCCGAACAGGACCGTGAAACGACTCAGCGCCGATGATAGTGCGGATTCCCGTGTGAAAGTAGGTCATCGTCAGGCTAATATCCCCAAACGCCCGGTCTAATACGATCGGGCGTTTTGCTTTTGGG
>NZ_JBIGHZ010000009.1:0-7149 GCF_043555845.1 Roseateles rivi
CGGACATTGATGTGCAGGCGCTGGAGCAGAACCTGAGGCTGCTGGCCAAGCTGGACATCACGCAACAGGCCAACCGGATACACATCACGGCCCAGCAGGAGGTGGTGATCAACGGGGCAGGGAGCTATATGCACTGGGGTGCCCAGGGCATTGAACAGGGCACGCAGGGCAGCTGGACCGCCAAGGCTGCCAGCCATGCTTTTGTGGGCCCGGACAACCAACCCGTGACCCTGCCCCCGCCGCCGCAGGCCACGCCCAAAGACGAGCTCTGGGTGACCCTGCTCACCCAAAGCGCCGATCAACAAGGTGTGCCGCGTGCGGGCGAGCCCTACGAGCTGCTGCGCGACGGCGCCGTGGTGCAGCGCGGCTTGACCGACCACAACGGGCAGCTCCACCTCAAAAACCTGCCCGAAGGCCCAGGCACCTACCAGCTGCGCCTGAGCAACGGCGCGGTGCACCACATCGAACTGCTGGCGCGTGAGCTCACCACCGCGCGCGAGCAACGCGCCCGCCGCGGCGCACGCCCCCAGACCGATGCCCTGGCCCACCCGGCCGACTACTCAGCAAGCCAACCATGAGCAGCAGCGACCCCAATGCCCTGAAAACCCACCAGGCCGCGACCACGCCCACCGCGCGCTCCAGCCCCTCCGTCCAGGCCAGCCGGCAATGGTTTTTGAGCGATGGTCGCCCCGCCAGCGACAGCCACCCGGTGCGCAAGGGCTCCATTCATACCTACGTCTGCGGTCAAGAGGCTTTCCAGGCCATAGCGGCGGACATCGAGGCCGCACACAAAAGCATCGAACTCATCTGCTGGGGCTTTGACCCCGCCATGGCGCTGGACCGCAGCAAGCCCCGGCGGCCCGAGAGCCCATGGACGAGTGGCGAAACCTATGGCGCACTGTTGGAGCGCAAAGCCGCCCAGGGCGTGCAAGTGCGCCTGCTGGTTTGGTACAACGATGCCGGCTCCTGCGTGCAAAACAACCTGGTGGGCTATGCGCAGCCGGCGTATGACCACTACCCCGGCGGGGTGGTGGCTGAAACCTGGGCCGAACGTAACCGGGGAAGGATAGGCGCGGCTTACCCGCTGGCCGAGCAGCGCCAAGATTACTGCACCCTGTGGTGGCGCCGCGCCACGAAGGGGCACATCGGCAACCTGGAGGTGCGCTGCCGCGATGGCGTGAAAGACGCCGTCAAGGCCAGCCTGGCCGATGAGGCCGATAAGCCCAGCTCAGAGGGGGGCCAATTGAAAGGCTGGTTCGACGAACAAAAGCTCGTTGAAGCCTACGCCACCCACCACCAAAAGCCCATCCTGATTGACTTCGACCACAACGAGGGCGCCACCGCCGTGGGCTACATCATGGGTCTCAACAGCGTGACCGACTACTGGGACACCAGCCAGCACGAGTTCGACAGCCCGTTGCGCGAGCCCAGTGGGGCCACGGCCGCTGACCTGAGCAAAGCGCAAGAAGCCGGCGCGTTGGTCGATGCCGTCCTGCCCACCGCCTTGCGCCTGGGGCTTCCCATCAGCCGCCGCCCCTACCGGGACTACGCCGCGCGCCTGACTGGCGAGGTGCTGGTGGACGTCAACCTCAACTTCGTGCGCGCCTGGGACCGCGCCCGGCGCCTTCCTGAACTCAAGGGTGACGGTGGCAATTCCATCTCGAAAGTGTCGCCACCCGTGGTGGAAAACCTGGCGGGCATGGACCCACAAACCAAGGTGCCCCGTTCCGCTCTCAGCGGGCGCCGCGCCGCGCCCGCCAAGCTCATGGCCGCGTGCAATGCAAAAGGCCCCATCGTGCCCCTGCAAGTGCTGCGCACCCAGCCCGAGGAGCCCTATGCGGACGGCCAAACGCGCCAGGCCTTTGACAAAAGCATCAAGCGCGCCTACTTCCACGCCACAGGCGAGGCGCGCAACTACCTCTACCTGGAGAACCAGTACTTCTTCTACGAAGAGTGGGCCCGCCACCTCAAAGCCGCCCGACTGAGTTTCTTGAATGGCGTGCAAACAGCACCCGCCGCCAGCAGCGAGGCGCGCATGCTGCACCTCATCGTGGTCACGCCCCAGCCTGAAAACGTGGGCATGGTGCCCCGCACCTACGACACCCTCAAAAGCCTGGGCGAAGCCAACTCCATGCGCAATCAACACGAAAAGATTGAAAAAGAGCTGCAGAGTCAGAAGACCAAATTCCTAAAGTTCATCGGCCCGAGCGACATTGCCCAAAGCGCCCAAAAAATTCAGGCCCCCACGCATAAGGTCGACGGCGAGCTGGTGCAAGACGGCAAAGACCTCGCGCTCAAAGTCATCGTCTGCAAACTGGCCACGGCCAACCGGGCCAGCCCTAAAGCCCTGGGCGCCGCACGCGACATCTACATCCACTCCAAACTCATGCTCATCGACGACGAATACCTCCTCCTCGGCAGCGCCAACATGAACCAGCGCAGCATGGCCGCCGACAGCGAAATCTGCGTGGCCACCTCCCACCAAGACCACGCCCGTGAGCTGCGGCGAACCATCTGGGGGCAGCTCTCGGGACAGACCATCAACGGCGGGGCAGGGACGCCGCAGGAGGTGGCGGATGCGTTCAAAAATTTTTCAAAGCTGGCGGCGGGGAATTTTGATTTGATACGTGCAGGTAAGGCGATCACCGGTCACCTCGTCAAATTCGTAGACGAACGCGTGGCCTCGGACCGGGTGGGGTGATCGCCATGACCCGCCTCGCCATCCTTGCCGCCCTGCTGCTGTCTGCCCTGCTTAGCGCCAGCAACAGCACCGCCACCTCTATCCTGGAGCGCCTGCACTTGTCGCACCCCACGCCCCCATTCACCGCCGGCTCGGACCTGGCCCTGCTCAGCCAGCCCAAGCCCCTGCCGCGCAACATCAACCTCAATGCCTTCAACCCGCGCCGCGAGCCCGGCGCCTTCAGCTGCCGCCAGGCGGCGCTGCGCCCGCTGCCCGCCAACCCCGCGCTGCAGGCCCTGCACGAGGAGGGCCTGGCCCTTACCAGCCCGGCCCTGTGGCCCAACCAGCGCAACTGGCCGCGCGCCCTGCAGCTGTGGCGCCAGGCGGCCGACCAGGGCCACTGGAAGGCCGCGCTGATGTGGCTGCAAACGTCTTACACCGGCGCCGGGGTGCAGGGCCCCAACGGGGACTTCCGCGTGCCGCCTGCCCCGCAGGAGACCGTGGTGGCCTACGCCGAGCAGCTCATGCGCCAGGGCGTGGCCGACGCCTTCTTCTGGATGGGCCAGTTCCACAAGCAGGGCTATGGCGTCAAGTTCAGCACCGACCGTGCCTGGGCCTTCTGGGAGCTGGCGGCGGACCTGGGCAGCGCCAAGGCGCAGACCAAGCTTGCGTCGGTGCTCTTGATCGGAAATCGTGAGCTGGAAGCGCAATTCCCTGGAGAGTGGGCCAATCGCCCTTTGCACTACGCGCTGTTACGTTGCGCCCACGCCCAGGGCTATGGCGCAGCGGGCATTCAGTTGGGTCGGTCTTTGGACCTGGATGCTCAGGGGGGCGACCTCATCGCCCCTTACCCAGACCTGCCCACCCAGTTCCGCGCCGCGCTGCAAATCCTGCATGACGCCACCAAAAATGGAAACGAGGAGGCTGCGAATTATTTGTTTTCGTCGTTTAGCGCTGGCGAGCCCTTGGTTGCGGCGCATATCGATGCCGCACGAGCTGAACGCTACAACCGGCTCGGTGACGCCCTCTTCACCAACCCCGACCTGCGCTTCCCCAACCTGGACCGCGTGTTGCCGCTGCCCCCGGCCAAGCTGCCGCCGTGGGATGGCAAGCCCGAGTCGTTGATCAACGCCGCCAAGGCCTTGCGCCCTGCGCCCCAGCCCCCGGCGCAGCCCGCCAGTGCGGCACCAGGCCGCGCCCGCATTCCCGCCGGGCATGTGCTGGTGCTGCCCCCGCAGTACCAGGCCTACGCGGCCAGGGCCTTGCCGGGCTACGGCAGCGTGCTGGCGCTGGGGTCTGAGGCCATGGGCATCCAGCGCGCCGCCGTGAGCGGCTACTACCAGGCCAGCCCGCGCTTTGCAGATTCGCCCCTGCGCCATCACATTGCCCGCCTGCCACCGCTGTACTTTGACGCCGACGAGCCCCTGCGCGTGAGCTCCGTGCTCACCACCGTGCAGGCCGATGCCGAGCACGACGAAGTGCAGTGGCACTACCTCGGCCAAGCTCGCCCGGCCTATGTGCCGCCGGACCACCTCAGCCGCGCGGGCCTGGCCCACAGCCTGGCGCAACCGGCCACCCGCACCTGCGCGCCGAGCGCCGTTTGCCCGCAGTCCGGCGTCTGGCAGCCGCAGTGGCGCGACCCGGCTCACGCCGCATCAGACCACCCGCTGGCCGCACTGCTGGATGCGCGCTTCACCGGCCAGGCCTGGCGCGCCCAAACCTTTGTGGCCGGGGGCGACCCGCTGCCCGACCCGCTGGCGCCCTGGGTCGAAGCGGGGCTGGACGTGAGCGACGCACCTGAGCGCTGCTGGCGCCTGCTGTGGGCGTGCGAGCGCGGGTTTGAGCTGAGCTTTGCCGCCAGCCCGTCTCAAGCATGAACACCGCATGAGTGCGCACATGCCCAGCAAGAGCTTGCCAGTCCGCACCCCCGCTGTGCGCTGGGCCGTGCTGGCCGCTTTGTCGATGGCAGGCAGCGCCTTCGCGGGCACGCTCCTGGAGCGCCTGCACTTGTCCCGCCCCACGCCGCCGTTTACAGCTCTCTCGGACCTGGCCCTGCTCAGCCAGCCCAAGCCGCTGCCGCGCAACATCAACCTCAACGCCTTCAACCCGCGCCGCGAGCCCAGCGCCTTCAGCTGCCGCCAGGCGGCCCAGCGCCCGCTGCCTGAGAGCCCCGCGCTGCAGGCCCTGCACGAGGAGGGCCTGGCCCTCACCAGCCCCGCCCTGTGGCCCAACCAGCGCAACTGGCCGCGCGCCCTGCAGCTGTGGCGCCAGGCGGCCGACCAGGGCCACTGGAAGGCAGCGCTGATGTGGCTGCAAACGTCTTACACCGGCGCCGGGGTGCAGGGCCCCAACGGGGACTTCCGCGTGCCGCCTGCCCCGCAGGAAACCGTGGTGGCCTACACCGAACAGCTCATGCGCCAGGGCGTGGCCGACGCCTTCTTCTGGATGGGGGAATTCCACAAGCAGGGCTATGGCGTCAAGTTCAGCGCCGACCGCGCCTGGGCCTTCTGGGAGCTGGCGGCGGACCTGGGCAGCGCCAAGGCGCAGACCCAGATTGCAACCGTGCTGGGGTTGGGATTCAAAGACATGGAGCCTGACCACCCGGGCCAATGGGCCAACATCCCGCTGCGCTACGCGCTGCTGCGCTGCTGCGCTGCGCCCATGCCCAGGGCTATGGGGCGGCAGGCATTGAGTTGGGGCGTGATTTGGATTCAGATGCTCGGGGTGGGGATCTGCTTGCCCCCTACCCAGACCTGCCCACCCAGTTCCGCGCCGCGCTGCAAATCCTGCATGACGCCACCAAAAACGGGAGTGAGGATGCGGCTGGAACGTTGTTTGTGGCCTTCAAGGCAGGCAAAGCACTTGCCGATGGGCACATAGACATTGCCAGAGCTGAGCGCTACCACAGCCTTGCCGACGCCCTCTTCACCAACCCCGACCTCCGCTTCCCCAACCTGGACCGCGTGTTGCCGCTGCCTCCGGCCAAGCTGCCGCCGTGGGATGGCAAGCCCGAGTCGTTGATCAACGCCGCCAAGGCATTGCGCCCAAGCAGCCGGGGCACGCGGGGTGCGGCTGGCGGGGCCAGCCCAGCCAGGGAAGGGACTTTGCCCTCATGAGCCGACGCCAAATGGCTTGTGCGGCCGCGGTGTCAACCCCGACCTCAGGGAGTACCCCACAGCGGGCGGGCCCGATATCTTCAGCTGCACTACAGAACAAAGAACGCGCCCCCAAGGCCAGCCAGCGCTGGGTGCTGTGGGCGCGCAAGTGGGTGAGCGATGTGTCGCACTGACCTTCGCCGCCGCACGCAGGGAGTGAGCACATGGTCGGGATGGTGGGCTTGGGGCTGCTGCGCCAGCACATGGGTGCTGGCGCGCAAGGCTTTGGGATGGGGCAGGGCGACACCCTCGCCATGACGGCGGATGTTCGCCTTGAATCTGGTGCATGCCATGGCGTAACTCAGCGAAGCGCAATGGGTCAGCCGATTCCCGACCAGCACAGCGCTGGAGGATCTCCAAGCGACTTTTCAAGCGGCGCTCAGACAGTTCATTGGCGCACTGCCGGGCGGTGGCGCAGGGACTGGCCGCATTGGTCTTCTGATGGGCACTGAAAGGGCATGCGCATGCTTCGATGGCTTGGGCTCGGACTGTTGACATTGCTGCTGTCCCCACAGACCTGGGCGGACGCGCAGCGTTTGGGTGTGGTCAATGGCGCAGCAGACGGCACAGTCACCCTGTACTGGGCGCAAGCCATCCACGGTGGCGTGTTTGAGCTGCAGTGGCCCGATGCCCAGGGGCAGTTGCACTGCTGCCAGCGCGTCTCATGGCGCCAGCTGCGTTTCATCGGCCCAGCGCAGCAAGTCAGTGTTGACACCGATGCAGAGGCGCCTCGCCCCGCCCGGGCCTATCGCGTGCTGTTGAAGGCGCCGAGCCTGCGCAGCGGCATCGGTTGGCTTGGCTTGGCCGCCGCCGGGGCGGCCACACAGCAAGAGCCCTATTTGCTTGCGCGTGATGCCAGCGCCTCGCGTGCGTGGCTGTGCACGGGCCAAGAAGGCGTGCAGCTGCTTCAACGGCAAGGGCTGGCCCCGCTGCGGCGGTGGCACGTGGCGTTGGGCTACGACTTGGCCAGCGCGCCCAGCTGCAATGAACAAGACCAACCCCACGCCGGACGAGAGGGCTCTGCCCCAGGAGGTACACGATGAATCGCACCCTCACCCTACAAAGCCCCGCGATGCCCAGCCTGCTGGGGGCGGCGGCACTGTTGCCGCGGCGGCTGCACGGCCACGAAAGCCTGGGGCAGCTCTACCGCTACACGGTGGAGCTGGCGACGCCGGACAACCCGCTCGTCAGCGAGCTGATGGCGGCCAACGTGCCGTTCAAGGAGCTGGTGGGCAAGGAGGTGAGCCTGCAGCTTGAGCTGGAGGGGCGGGGCAGCTTTGTGGCGGGGTTGCTGGGTGGTGCGGCGGTGGGGGT